>NZ_CP049298.1:0-1200000 GCF_011058315.1 Chryseobacterium sp. POL2
ATGGATGAAAATTTAAATTTAATTTGGGATAAATGCCTTCAGTTTATGAGAGATAATCTCAATGCAGCGGAGGATCATTCTGACCTTAAGAAATTGGAAAATTCTTTTGATTTATTATTTGATAAAGTTAAACCATTATCTTTAGTGAATCATAATTTAACGTTATTTGTCCCAAGTGATTTTTATAAAGAATATATTGAAGAAAATTACTTGTCTTTGTTATCTGCTGCACTTAAAAAATATATTGGAAAAGGTGTTAAGCTTTGGTATTCTGTTATGGAAAACAAGCCTACAGGACAAGAAGCGCCAATTACAGTTAATGTAAAAGGCAACAGCACACAAACACCAAAAATCCAGGAAGCATTACCAGTTCAGAAAGAAGTTAACATCAATCCTTTTGTAGTACCGGGCATCAAAAAAGTGAATATTGAGTCTAACCTAAAAGCTGATTTGTCTTTTGATAATTTTGTAGAAGGTGAGAGCAATAAGTTGGCTGCAACAGTAGGGAAAACCATTGCAAAACGTCCTGGCTCGACAGCTTTTAACCCTTTATTTGTGCATGGTGGTTATGGTGTAGGGAAAACGCATTTGGCACAAGCTATCGGATTAGAAGTTAAAAACTCTTGTCCAGATAAAGTGGTATTGTACCAATCTTCAGAAAAATTTATTCAAGACTTTATAAAAGCAGCGAAGTCTCAAAACAAAACAGATTTCCAAAATTATTATCAATTGGTTGATGTTTTAATCATTGATGATATTCAGTTTTTGTCAGGAAAAGCGGCAACACAAGATAGCTTTTTCCATGTTTTTGATTATCTCCACCAAAATGGAAAACAGATTATATTAACATCTGATAAAGCACCAGCCGATATTATGGACATCCAGGAACGTATTGTTTCTCGTTTCAAATGGGGATTAACTGCAGAGATCAAATCACCAAACTTCGAGACAAGACGCCAAATTATCGTTGATAAATTGAGTCGCGATGGGATTGTGCTAACAGATGATATGTTGGATTTCTTAGCAACTGAGGTGAAAACCAATGTTCGCGAATTGATGGGCGTTATCAATTCTGTGATTGCATATTCTACGGTTTACAAATCGGATTTAAGTTTAGAACTTTTAAAAGAAACAATCAACAAAATTGCAACGACTCAAAAGAAAACCATCAATATTCCCTATATCCAAGAAGTGGTTTGCGAATATTTTGGAATCAACAGAGAGTTGCTGTTGTCAAAATCTAGAAAAAGAGAAATTGCTTTGCCCAGACAGTTAGCTATGTATTTTGCTAAAGAATATACCAATTCTACATTTACCAAAATAGGCGAAGAAATGGGCGGAAAAGACCATTCGACGGTCATGTATGCTTGCGATACCATTCGCGACGTATCAAAGATTGATAAAGAAATTAAAAAATACATCAAAGATTTGAAAGAGCGTATCAATCATTAATCGATGTAAAATAATACTATAAAAAGGGTTTAAAATTTTTTAAATCCTTTTCTTTTTTTATAAATTCATCACATGAAAATTTTAATGCTTTGTTTAGGGAATATTTGTCGAAGCCCTTTAGCCGAAGGTATCTTAAGAAGTAAACTTTCTAACGATCATGATATTGATAGCGCCGGAACTATCGCTATGCACGAAAGCGAAAAGGCCGATAAGCGTTCTATAAAAACGGCTGACAATCATCATATCGACATTAGCGAGCATCGCTCAAGACCAATTACTTCGAAGGATTTTGATGATTTTGATCGTATTTATTGTATGGATCTTCATAATCTTGAAGATGCTATTTCTATGGCAAAGACCAAAGAACATCGTCGAAAAGTAAGCTTGATTTTGGATGTTTTGGAAACGGGGAATGATAACGAAGTTCCGGATCCGTATTGGGGCGAGATGTCCGATTTTGAAAAAGTTTATCAAATGTTAGATAAAGCCTGTGACATCATCGCAAAGGATATTAAACTTAATTTTAAAACCAACTAAATGCTGTATTTATTACCTGCGTATTTGTCAGAAAATTCACCGATTGATTATTTTGCGCCGACAATCCGTGAGATTATTATGAATCTAGATCATTTTTTTGTGGAAAACGAAAAAACAGCGCGTCGCGTGATCAAATTTTTTGCACCCGAAAAAAAACAATCCGAATTAAAACTTTATGTACTCGATAAATATTCCGAAACTGCAGATTTAAAAGACGCGCAAGACTTGATGAAATCGGATGTCGATTTTGGTTTGTTGTCAGAAGCTGGACTGCCCTGTATCGGTGATCCAGGAAATATCATGGTGAAATGGAGCCACCAACATAACATAAAAGTTATTCCTGTCAATGGACCAAGTTCTTTTGTTTTGGCTCTGGTGGCGAGTGGTTTCAATGGGCAACAATTCAGTTTTAGTGGTTATTTAGCAATCGATAAACAAGAAAAGAAAAAGCAAATCCAACATCTCGAATCTTTGATGCAAAAGACAGGTTTTACCCAAATTTTTATGGAAACGCCTTATCGTAACAACCAAATGTTAGAAGATTTGTGCAAATTTCTTTCGCCACAGACGCAGTTGTGTGTCGCCGCCAATATCAACGATCCAGAACACGAATTTATAAAAACAAAATCGATTAAAGATTGGTCAAAACAAAAACCAGATTTACATAAAATTCCTGCTGTTTTTTTGATAGGAAAATAACAGATTAAAAACACCAACATCATGAAAACAACCTTTCCATTCTATCTAAAATTATCATGTGTACTTGTCAGTATTGTCGTTTTGGGGTTTTTAGCCAAACTTGGCGAACGCATTATTGTGCCTATGATTTTGGGTTTGCTTTTTTCAATTTTGTTGACACCAGCATGTCGATTTTTAGAAACTAAAATTAGGCTTCCGAGGAGTTTTGCATCCATTGTTGTATGTATTTTGGCGATGTTAGCAATTTCGGGAGTTGTGTATGTTATGGCGTTGCAGATCGGGAAGTTATCCCAAGATTGGCCAGCTTTTCAAAAACAAATTATGGATTTGTTCGACCAATTGCAAAGTTGGTTTTATAAAACTTTTGGTGTTAAACAAAGTGAGCAATTAACTTATATTAACGATACCGCCAGAAAAAGCATCAGCACAGGGACGGCTATTCTTGAAAAAATTGTCAGTTCGGTTTCTTATGTTTTGATGATTTCGGCATTCACATTTTTGTTTACTTTATTTTTTCTAATCTATCGAAGTCGACTGGTGCTTTTTCTGGTCATGAGCTTCAGTGATGATAGTCATAAAAATTTGGTCTACGAAGTGGTAGAAAACATTCAGTTTATGGTGAAAAAATATCTTGTAGGTTTGTTTTTACAAATGCTGCTTGTGATGATTTTGTCATTCATTGCCTTTACGATTATCGGGATAAAATACAATGTCATGTTAGCCGTTTTGACAGGTGTTCTTAACATTCTTCCATATATTGGGATTTTTACTGTTTTGTTAATTGGTGTTTTAATTACGTTCGCAACATCAGGTTTGAGCAGTGTTTTGTTCCTTGTTATTTCTATCATAATTATTCATGCGATCGACGCCAATATCATCATGCCAAAAGTTGTAGGCTCGAAAGTTAAAATTAATTCTTTAGTTGTTATCATCGGTTTGGTTATAGGAGAAATGCTTTGGGGGATTTCAGGGATGCTGTTAACGATTCCGATTTTAGCAATTGCCAAAATTGTTTTCGATAGGATAGACCATACCAAAGCTTGGGGCTATCTCATGGGTGAGGAAGAGGAATAAAAAATGATAGTATCATTTATGAATATTTGTGGAATATTTAACCAATGTTAACTCTGGACTTGCATTAGTTTTGCAATTAATATATCAAAACACTTTAGACAAAGATTCGTTATTAAGTTTAATAGTTGAGCGAAATTAAATCAAATTAAACAGTCTAAAATGCAATATTTCAAATTAAATTTTTCAATATTAAAACCATTCTTCGGAGTGGTTTTTTTATGCGTTAGTTTTTGGTTTTATTTAGATTTAAATATTTAAAATCGTTTTTATAACGGCAGCTTTTTTCGTATTTTTGTTAAAATCGAAAATATAGCAATTATGATTTCTAACAAGTATTTGGAATATTTACAAAACGAATTACAAAACATCGAAAACGATGGACTTTATAAAAGAGAACGTATTATTACATCTCAACAATCTGCGGAAATTGAAGCTAATGGAAAGAAGCTACTCAACTTCTGTGCCAACAACTACCTAGGACTTTCTAACAACTCTGAAGTGATGAAAGCGTCACAAGATGCCATTGCATCACATGGTTATGGGATGTCGTCCGTACGTTTCATTTGCGGAACACAAGATATACACAAAGATTTGGAAGCTAAGATTTCTAAATTCTTAGGTCTTGAAGATACCATTCTTTATGCAGCGTGTTTTGATGCCAATGGTGGGGTTTTCGAACCATTGTTTACCGAAGAAGATGCCATAATTTCCGACGAGCTCAATCATGCTTCAATTATTGATGGCGTAAGGTTGTGTAAAGCTGCAAGATACCGTTACAAAAACAACAATATGGAAGATCTGGAAGCGCAACTTATTGAGGCTTCAAAAAAAGATCATCGTTTCAAAATTATCGTAACAGACGGTGTTTTCTCAATGGATGGCATTGTTGCGGATCTTAAAGGTGTTTGTGATTTGGCAGACAAATATGACGCTTTGGTGATGGTGGATGACTCTCATGCAACTGGATTCATCGGGAAAACAGGCCGTGGTACGCACGAAGCTAACGAGGTTATGGGACGTGTGGACATTATCACATCAACTTTAGGAAAAGCTTTAGGTGGTGCTTTGGGAGGTTTTACTTCGGGAAAAAAAGAAATTATCGACATGCTTCGCCAAAGATCAAGACCTTATTTATTCTCAAATTCTTTGGCGCCAGGTATCGTGGGTGCAGCTTCAAAAGTTTTGGATATGATTTCGGATGATACAAGCCTAAGAGATAAGGTGATGGAAAATGCATCTTATTTTAGAACCGAAATGAAAGCAAAAGGTTTTGATATCCCAGATGGTGATGCTGCTATTGTTCCTGTAATGTTGTACGATGCACCACTATCTCAGAATATGGCGGAAAAACTGATGGATGAAGGTATTTATGTAATCGGATTCTTCTATCCAGTTGTTCCAAAGGGCAAAGCGAGAATTAGAGTTCAGTTATCTGCGGCACATACCAGAGCACATTTGGATAAAGCCATTGCTGCTTTCGAAAAAGTTGGAAAAGAATTAGGTGTAATTTAATACATCTAAATTATTAATACTTAAAAATCCCGTTCCTTGAGCGGGATTTTTTAATGGCAATATTCTTGCTTAGATTTTAGCCTAACATTCAATCACCATTATTATGAAAAAATTATCACTAGGAATTATTGCAATATTTGCACTTTCCATTTTAACAAGTTGCGAAGCCATTAATACTATTTTTAAAGCAGGAATGTGGTGGGCGTTTATACTCATGTTTGGAGGTATTGCTTTGATTATTTGGTTGCTTTCCAAATTTATGGGAGGTGGCAAAAAATAAAAAGGTGGGAAATTTTCCCACCTTTTATTTTATATAAACGAACTCAAATTACATCGTCTCATCTGCTGAAGGTCCATAGATTCCCGGAACAGGAATGTCTAATAATCTTAGATACACACTAAGTTGTCCTCTGTGATGGATCAAATGATTGGTGATGACAAATCGGTAAGCGCCCATTTTTTGCATCACACCGATAACATGTTCTCCATATTTGAAAGTCCATTCGTCAAACCAAAACTCATCGGATTTAGAATTTGCAAATTCGATGTTTTTTGCTAAACCCGCTTCTAAAATTTGGATAAGTTCTTCAAAAGTAGCTGATGGGTTAGGTTGGTAATCGGTTGCATAATTGAAAGAATCGCCTTCCAGCGCATTTGGTAACCACGATTGCAGCTCTACAATATGTTTTGCTAATGCACCTGCAGATATCGATTTTTCATGAGGTTTCCAAGTCCAGTGGTCTTGGTTAAGACGCTCCAACAGACGTTTCGTATTATCTGTTTCGCGTTGCATTTCTATGATCAAACTTTCTTTAATGCTCATCTTGTTAGATATTTTAAAGAAAATTATTGTTTAAGATTTTCAAGAACTTCGCTCAAATCACTATAAGCCCCACCATTGTAAACATCTGTCAAACCTTCTGCCTTGAAATATTCTGTAGCTTTTCCAGAACGATTTCCGCTTCGGCAGAAAAATATTTTTGTACCACTTAGGTTAAGAATTTCTTGTTTACGATCTTCCAACTCGCCTAACGGAATATTTTGTGCTTCTTCGATGTGACCATCCATTTCCAATTCCATAGGTTCGCGAACATCGATGAGATGATAATTTCCCGATAATAGGATATCTTCAATTGCCATTTTAATTTTTTTTTATTGTTATTAAACAAAACTACAATTTAATTTTTGGATTCAACTTTTCAACAATTATAAATTTTAGTAAAAACTTTTAAAATTTAATTTCATCGAAAATTTTATATTTAATTATAACTTTGCAGCAGTGATTTTTAATGCACAAAATACACAACTTATCAAAGAGAAAGCTAAGAAATTTGGCTTTCAGTCTTGCGGTATTTCCAAATCAGAATTTTTGGAAGAAGAAGCACCTCGTTTAGAAGAATGGCTAAAAAATAATTACCAAGGCGAAATGCAGTACATGGAAAATTATTTTGACAAACGTCTTGATCCAAGATTGTTGGTAGAAGGTTCAAAATCGATTATATCGTTAAGTTATAACTATTTTCCCAAAGAAGATATTTTTGAAAATAAATTTCAGAAAATCTCAAAATACGCCTACGGACAAGATTATCACGAAGTTATTAAAGAAATTCTACGCGAAATGATTTTGGAGCTTCGGGATGAGATTGGCGATTTCGAATGTCGTGTTTTTGTAGATTCAGCGCCAGTTTTGGAGCGGGCTTGGGCAAAAAAATCAGGCATTGGATGGGTTGGCAAAAACGCAAATCTTATTACAAAACAAAATGGTTCTTTTTATTTTTTAGCGGAAATAATTTGTGATTTGGATCTAGTTTATGACAATCCAACAACCGACCATTGTGGGACTTGTCGCAAATGTATTGAGGCTTGCCCTACCAATGCGATTGTCAGCGATAAGTTAATCGATGGATCCAAATGTATTTCTTACGCCACCATAGAATTAAAAGAAGAAATCCCGTCTTTTTTCAAAAATAAAATGGAAAATTGGATGTTCGGATGCGATATTTGTCAAGATGTCTGTCCTTGGAATCGTTTTTCGGCACCCACTTTAGAAGAAAAGTTTCAGCCTAATGAAGCTCTACAAAATTTCACCAAAAAAGAATGGATAGAGATGACGCAAGAGATTTTTTCTTCGGTTTTCAAAAAATCGCCTGTTAAGAGAACCAAATTTGCTGGGCTTAAGCGCAACTTGGATTTCCTGTCAGATTAGATTTTTTTGGTGTACTTTTAGCCTGAATCTCAATCGAGGCTTTTTCTCTCTATTTTGCATAGAATAATTTGTATTTATCTGCCCGAAATTGCTTATTTCGCGTGTTAAGAATATTATTTTTTTATGTTAAAAATTTTAAATTTTATTCTATATTTATTTTTTTAAATTCAGTTAATGAAAAAAATACTAATCAAAGTTTTAAAAATGATTGGCCTTATCATCGGTGCCGTTTTTTTGTATCTCATTTTAGCGTTTTTGCTACCCATGATTCCTGTCCAAGCCGAGGAAACCAAGAATCCCAAAGTTGTCGAAGTCTATATTCTGACCAATGGTGTCCATACGGATATTGTTGTGCCAACAAAAACTTCACACATCGATTGGAGCACCAAAATTTTATACGCGAATACCAAAGGGAAACAAACGGATTTCAAATACACTTCTTTCGGTTGGGGCGACAAGGGCTTTTATTTGGATACGCCGACTTGGGCGGATCTCAAATTTTCAACTGCTTTCAATGCTGCATTTTGGTTAAGCGATTCGGCTATGCATGTCACTTTTTACAACACCATGAAAGAAGGCAACGATTGTAAAAGAATGATGCTTACCGAAAAACAGTATAAAAATTTGATAGCCTTTATCGACAAAAAATTTGTTAAAGATACTAACGGAAAATATGTTTTAATTCCTACAGACGCTGTTTATGGTAAAGATGACGCGTTCTATGACGCCAATGGAAGTTATAGTTTTCTCTATACTTGCAATACCTGGGCAAATAATGCGCTGAAGGCAGCAGGACAAAAAGCAGCACTTTGGTCACCGTCCGACTTTGGAATATTTAGACATTATAAATAGTTAAAATCAAAAAATAAGTTCTGATTTATAATTTTTTTTGGGCGGACAATTCGCGCTATCCGCTATATCTTTTATTGAGCCTTTCCTTTTCCCAAAGCTTTCAATAAAAGGATGCCGCTTCTATCGCGGCCGCAATCCCAATTTAAGCCTTGTTAGGGCTCAAAGCCCTAACAAGGCTCTGCAAAAAGCCATTTTAAAATAAGAAAAGCTTGTTTTTTTTATTCCTAAACTCTTTAAAAATCACTAAATTTGCCAACTTAGAAAACGCTTAAAGCCTATAGCTTTTTGCTTAAAGCCAAAAATATGACTTCACAAGAAATACGCCAGCAATTTTTAGACTTTTTCAAAAGCAAAGAACACCTTATTGTGCCTTCTGCGCCTATTGTTTTGAAAGATGATTCCACTTTAATGTTTTCCAACTCTGGAATGACGCAGTTTAAAGATTATTTTTTAGGATACAAAGAACCAAAAGCCTCTAGAATTGCCGACACTCAAAAATGTTTAAGAGTTTCAGGAAAACATAACGATCTGGACGATGTTGGTCGTGATACCTATCACCATACCATGTTCGAAATGCTAGGAAACTGGTCTTTTGGCGATTATTTCAAGAAAGAAGCCATCGATTGGGCTTGGGAATTATTGACGAAAGTTTACGGAATTCCAAAGGAAAATCTTTACGTCACTATTTTTGAAGGCGACGCTTCCGAAAATTTAGCTAGAGATACCGAAGCTTACGATTTCTGGAAAGCGCATATCGACGAAAGCCGCATCATCAACGGAAATAAGAAAGACAATTTCTGGGAAATGGGTGCAAGTGGACCTTGTGGACCCTGTTCAGAAATTCACGTGGATTTAAGAACGGATGAAGAAAAAGCAAAAGTTTCTGGTCTTGAATTGGTGAACAACGACCATCCTCAAGTGGTGGAAATCTGGAATCTTGTTTTCATGCAATACAACCGTAAAGCAGACGGAAGTTTAGAAAATCTTCCTGCAAAACACATCGACACCGGAATGGGCTTCGAGCGTCTTTGTATGGCTTTACAACACAAAGAATCGAATTACGACACTGATGTTTTCACACCTTTAATTGCTAAGGTTGAAGAACTTTCAGGAAAAAAATATACCGGAATTTTAACCGACGAAAAAGATATCGCAATTCGTGTGGTTGTAGATCATATTCGTGCGGTTTCTTTCGCTATTGCAGACGGACAATTGCCTTCTAACAACGGCGCTGGCTACGTGATTCGTAGGATTTTAAGAAGAGGAATTTCTTACGCTTACCGTTTCTTGGGTATGAAAGAAGCTTTCCTTTTCGAATTAGTTTCAGTTTTGAAAGCTCAAATGGGTAAATTCTTCCCAGAACTTGAAAAACAAGGCGTCATTGTAACGGAAGTGATTAAAAGTGAAGAAGAATCTTTCCTAAAAACCATTGAAAGTGGCTTGGTACGTGTTGAAAAACTCATTGAACAAACCATCGCTAAGAACGAAAAAGTACTTCCAAGTGAAGAGGTTTTCGAGTTATATGACACTTACGGTTTTCCAGACGATTTAACGAGAATTATTGCGGAAGAAAAAGGTTTAACCATTGATGAAGCTGGTTTCGAAGCGGAAATGCAAAAACAAAAGCAACGATCTAAAAAAGATTCTGCTGCTAAAGTTTACGATTGGGTGGTTTTGGAAGAAAAACCTGAAAATTTCGTTGGTTACGACAAAACAGAAAACGAAGTAACGATTACACGTTACAGAAAAATTGAAAATAAAGACGGTGAATTCTACCAAATTGTTCTCGATAATACGCCTTTCTATCCTGAAGGTGGTGGACAAGTTGGTGATAAAGGAAGTTTAGAAAACGCCATTGAAAACATCGAAGTTTTAGAAACTAAAAAAGAAAATAACTTGATTATTTCTTTAATTAAGGAACTTCCAAAAGATGCAAGCGCTGTTTTTTACGCTAAAGTAAACGCTTCCGACAGAAGAAATTCTCAAGCCAACCATAGCGGAACTCACTTGTTGCACGAAGCTTTGAGAGATGTTTTGGGAACTCACGTAGAGCAAAAAGGCTCTTATGTAGGTCCAGATTATTTGCGTTTCGACTTCTCGCATTTTTCTAAGATGAATGAAGAAGAATTGGCTTTGGTAGAGCAAAAAGTAAATGCTAAAATCAAAGAAAATATCGCTTTGCAAGAATTCAGAAGCATTCCTATTCAAGAAGCTTTGGATAAAGGTGCAATGGCTTTATTTGGTGAAAAATACGGTGATAATGTAAGAATGATTCAGTTTGGATCGTCTAAAGAACTTTGTGGAGGAACGCATGTAAAATCAACGGGTGAAATTGGTCACTTCAAATTGGTTTCCGAAGCGTCTGCAGCAGCGGGAATCAGAAGAATTGAAGCTATTTCTGGCGATAAAGCTCAAGAATATTACCAATCTTTAGAACATCAAATTTCAGAACTATCTCAGTTGCTAAAATCGAAAGATGTTTTAAAATCTGTTGAAAAATTATTGGAAGAAAACCACAGTTTAAAAGCTGAATTAGACGCTTTCAAAAAAGAAAAAGCAAAAGGTGAAATATCCGACTGGAAAAACGCTTACGAACAAAAAGGCGACAAGCAACTCTTAGTAAAGAAAACATCTTTGGATGCCGCTTCTGTAAAAGATATCGTCTTTGAATTGAAACGTGAAATTCCAAATTCTGTAACCATTATTCTTTCTGATGCCGATGGAAAACCAATGATTACGGTTGGCGTTTCTGCAGATTTAGAAAAAACCTACCAAGCGGGAGCTATCGTGAAAAATTTAGCGAAGGAAATCCAAGGCGGCGGCGGCGGAAATCCAGGTTTTGCAACCGCAGGTGGTAAAAATCTTGACGGAATTGAAAATGCTTATCAAAAAGCCTTAGCGCTTTAAAATTTAAAAGCCTTATAAAACAAACAATCGGGAGTAACAATGTTGCTCCCGATTTGTTTTTGGTTAACTAAAAAAAATGATTAATTATATAGATAGTATTAGTGTTTTTTAAATTTTAAACTTTAAAAAAAGTAACAATTCATTCGACCTAGGCTACAGGAAGACGATAAAGCAAGTAGTAATATCCTTTTAGCAGTTTTTATTTTATAGATGTTAGATTGAAAAACTTTAAGTTTTCTTGATTTCGGATTGTGTTCAAATACGAAGTTTTCTACAAAATATTGACTTGTCGAATGATTGTTACAATTTTTCCTTAGTTCAAACAATACAAATCACCTACTTGCTTTTTTTGTTATTTTGCTGTACGGTAAGGGAAGTAGTTAACGACCTTTTCCATAAGATTGTTCATAAGCTTGTCCGTTTCATCGATTAGAGAATATTTAGACCCTGCATTTTCGTCAAGTTTCCAAACCCAATCGCCGGTTTTTCCATCGAATAAAGTGATTTTGATAACGCCAGATTTGCTGTCTTTATTTTTCATTTGTTGATCAAAGTCACCTGCAATTACAGCATCTACGCCCAAAGCTTTAGCGATTTCTTCTTTTGAAGTTGTGTAAAGCGTTGGCATAATGCCACTATTTTTTAGTTTTAAATTAGTGGTGCTAATGTCTTGGAATTCAATGGAATATTTGTCTTGATTTCTAAGTAAGAATTTGTAAAGACTCTCTTGGATTTTTTCCTCGATTTCTTTTTCGTTTCTTACACGTTCTTTTTTACTGGTAATTTGCTTTTTGTTTTCACCCTCAATTTCTACTGAAAAAGGGAGAATAGCAATGGTTTTGTGTTCTTTGATATAGTCGTCATAACGCTTGGATAAAAAGATATTTTTGTTCTTTGACTTGTCCAAGCTTTTTTGAATATCTGTACTTTTTTGAAATAAAATACCAGTTAACGGATCTCCGCCAAGTACGCCTCCTGTGGCTGCGCTTAGTAAAATATTACCTACACCAGAGCCTTTTTTCTTTTTTGGTTGTTCTGTAATTGTAGTTACAGCGGTTGTGATAGCATTAGCTGTATTATTTGTATTTGCAGCTGGTGTTGATGTATTAGCAGATGCTGAAATCATATTGATGTTTTTTGGTTTTTTTACCAAAGCATCGATTAAGCCAGGGTTGCTGTTAAGCGTGTTGACAATATTTGGATTCATGCTTAATGCTAAAACAACATCGTCATTTTTGGTTAACATTTTTAAAAAATCTGGGCTAGCATTTATCGTATTGATAATTGCAGGAATGTTTGTTACCAAATTTAAGATTTGAGGTTCATCAACTACTGCATCTAAAAGCTTTTCGTTCATATTTAATGAATTAACAAGCTGAGGATTAGCATTGATGGCATTTAGGAGTTGAGGGTTTTTCTTAATCGCCTTTGTAACTTGCTTACTTGGTGGCATCAGCATTTGCGCATCTAGTTGTGGCAAAGCACTCAAAAGAAATGCAGTGAATAGAAGTTTCTTCATGATTCAAGATTGTTTGTTATTATTTATTTTCGAAATAAGGGAAATTTTTGTTAAGTCGTTTGATGACATTGGCTACAGTTTTTGACATATCATAAATTCTGGTTTTAGAATTTTCGTTGATATATTGCCATAGAACCCTGTCATCATCTTTACCGAAAATGTTGATGGTAAACTTCGATTTGTCTTTCGGGTCAAGCGTTGGATCTAGGATAGATGCCGTTGTTTGTGAGAAGGTTTTTTCTCTTAAACTCACATTGTCGTATTTGTGTGACAGCGCATCTCTTCCGAAATCAAAGAACTGAAGATCAATCATATCGTTGAGTAACATTTGATTGATTTTTGAGTTAACGATAACTTCGGCTACCGTTTTTTGTTCTTGGGTTAAACCTTTTGAAATTTGTTTATAAAGATGCTTGTCGATGCCCAATTCTTCTTTAATTTCTGGACTTTCGAAGTTGGCGAAGATTTCTTGCTCATCACCTTTTACAATTCCGTTGAGAATGCCTTTGCTTTCTGAAATTTTATAAGCTAAAACTTCAATTTCTTCTGGTGTTTTATTAAGGATTGTAAAGTCTTCATCTGTAGAAATTCCTAAAAGACTATTGATTTTTGAACGATTATTAATCAGAATATCTGCTGCTTTTTCATTATTTCCTAAAAATCCTGAAAGTGCTGTTTTGTCACCTTTTAGAAGCGAAACGACAGCGTCTTTGTTATTAAGAATTGCATCAGAAGCTTTAGACATTGCAACGTCGTCAAGCCCTAGGTTAAGGTCTGAAAACCAAGCTTTCAAAGTGCCAGTTGGCGAATCGTCTTTTAGTAGATTTCCAAGAACGCCTGTCGTACTGCTAACAATTTGTGCAAATTGACCAATCTGGCTGAAGTTAAGCTCTATTCCGAAAAGATTCCTATTTTGTTGTAATAATGACGTTACAATATTGCTAATATTTCCACTGTTAATATTACTGATGAAATCTTTGTTATTGCTGATAAATAATCCTAATTTTTGAATGTCAAGACCTTCAATATTATTACCAAATAATTGACTGGCATTACTTGTCAGATTGTTAAGTATTTCATCTTGGTTGAGATGTAACAAACCTGAAATATTGTTTTTGTCTAATAATATGGATGTGTATTTTTGAGCTTCATCTGTATTGAGTTTGTCTCCCAAAATGACAGTGCTATTAGTCAAAGCGAGATTTACCAACCCAGAAATATCACCATTTATAATGCTGCTAACATTGTCTTTATTTTTTAGGATTAAATTGGTGTAGAACGATGTTGACTCATCACCGATGCTTCCTACCAATCTGCCAACATTGTTCGTGAGCGCGTCTTTAAGAGCATCAGATGCATCGCCAGAAGCTAGTTTGCCGATAAGTTCTGTATTGTCAATCAAGATATTTCCAAATTCGCCCAATTGATTTTTGTCCAGAACTGTTCCCAAAATTTTGCTGTCTTTGGAGAATAGGGAAGATAACATATTTTTGGTGTCTCCGTTTACAGCACTTCTTAAGAATTCTTTATTATCGCCCACTAACTTTGCAAATTTCTGTACGTCAACATTTCCTATCTGATCACCAAATAATGCCAAACCTTGCTCCGACAGTGTTGTAACAATAGATTGTGTATCGCCAGACAAAAGACCTTTTATAGCATCTTTGTTATTGAGTAAAGCGCCATATTTTTGTGCTTCTTCAGCAGGTAACAATTCGCCTATCAAAGATGTATTGTTCATTAATAGATCGGTGGTGAAAGATGAAAGATCACCGCTCATCGCTTTGCTGATTAAACTCTGATTTTTAACAATTAAATCCGTGTAGAACGAAGACGAATTATTTGCCACAACGCCTGATAAACTCGAAATGTTTTTACTTAAAACATCTTGTAAAAGATTTGAAGTATCGCCAGATGCTAACTTCACAATAATATCTGAGTTGTTGTTAAGTATTTCCCCGAATTTCCCTAACTGCGCACTACTCAAAGCGGTTCCTAAAATGTTACTGTCTTTACTAAGTAGCGAGTTCAGCATTTTTTTAGGATCCCCATCCAGCGTACTTTGTATAAAGTCTTTGTTGTTAGCAATCAGTTTTGCAAATTTCTGAACGTCAGCATTTCCGATTTGGTCACCAAAAAGTTGTGCACCACTTTGTGTTAAAGTTGTGATAATGGATTGCGTGTTTCCAGAAAGAAGTCCTTTTACGGCATCTTTGTTCGCCAGTAGCGCTGCATATTTTTGTGCTTCACCGAGAGGTAGTTTTTCCCCGATTAAAGAAATATTGTTAACCAACAGATCTGTAGTTAATGATGTAAAGTCACCTTTCAGCGCTTTACCTACCAGATCTTTATTATTTAAAATTAAATTTGAATAAAATGATGCGTTGTTACCACCAATCATGCTGGTAACTTGTCCAATGTTTTTATCTAAAACATTTTGCAAAAGGTTACTCGTATCACCAGTTGCTAGTTTTGCAATAATACTTGCGTTGTTGCTAATAGCTGTATTCAGAAACGAATTTTGTTCTCCCGCATATTTGCTGGTAATACTTCCAACATTGCTGGAGATAATATCAAACATAATTCCTTTGGTATTGCCGTCCATCACATTCTGTACAATCTTGGTGTTGTTTTGGATAAGCTTTACAACTTGTGGATTAAGATTAAGCTCGCTTCCTAAAAGTGATGCGTTATTCGAAACCAAATCACTGAATAAGTTGGAGGTATCTCCCTTTGCTAGTTTGTTTATCGTTTTCGAATTCTTAGCCGCAATTTCGGCAACTTTTTGCCAATTACCTTCTGGTAAAAGGGCTCCGGCAATAGATGTAATCGCGGCAATATCACCAGATTTCAACTTTTGGAAAAATTCGCCTGGCTTTGTAATAACATCTATTAAAGCATTTGGGTTTTTAATAAATTTTAATGCGTGGATACCAGGGATATTTCCTTTAAGTTGAGAAATTGCCAAATCGCTCATCGCTTTAGATAAATTCTGCCAACCCGTTTTTTGGTTATCAACTTCTAAGTCATAGGTACATATAAGAACGGCGTCTACATTTAATAATTTAGCTAAATAAGAAGGCGGAAAATCTCCTGGATGTAGAAAATAGCCAATATCCTGAAGAAGTTTATTGGTAATCCTAATGTCCTGAAGATAAATTTCGGATTTGTAATTGTCGAAAACATCCCAAAATTGTTCTTGCAACAATTTGCCTACCATTTGTTGATTTTCAAATTGTGTTTCTGCCTCTTCCTCGGTATATTCTGGAGGTTTTATGTAGCTAATGGTCGTGTTAAAAGGGATAATGGCTATCTTAACATGATCTTCAATCTCTTGATCGAGGTTTTCATCGGCGTAGATAACATCATTCTGATTAGATTTTAATAAAGTCGCGTACTTGCTAGCGATACTAATTACAGAAGTGATTTGACCAATTTGTCCATTGAACTGGGCAATAGGGAATAAGGTTGCCCCAAACAGTAAAAGAATTGAACACTTTCTTCTAAGCATGGTTTTTAGTATTAGTGGATAAAAGTTTAGTTTTTTTAGAATCGAAATCCTGTTTTTTCAATCTAGGGCAAAAATGCTCTTAATTACTTCTAAAACTGAATTTTTTCAAGGTAGTTTTGAGGTAGTTCAACAACTACCCGCATGGGTAGTTTGTTGTAAGGTTTTGATAGTCAATAACTAAATTAGTTTGATGAAATTTTAGTTTTATTTTTTATGAACTTAAAATTTTTGGAAAACACAGCGGTTATATTATTTTATACTTCTAAGGGTTTACTCAATTTGGGTTTATAAATCAAAAAAAGACGAATAATTTATCCGTCTTTTATTTTTAAAATACCAATATTAAATTAGCGATTTTTCTAATTTAATGGATTATCTTTTTAAAATTAATGAATTGATTTTGGAGAATAGAAATATAAAAATTTCTTTTTTGAAGTTTCAAAATCGGACCAACTGTCACAGTCTATTTCATATCCCGCAACACCACAAGTGGGAAGATTAACAATTTCGTCGCTTAGATAATTTGCAAAATTCGAGATGCCATTGTTATGGGAAAAAATTGCAACTGAGTTAATATCATCGGATAATCCATAAATTAGATTTTCAAAGTGAATTTCTCGGGCATTATACAATTGTTGTTCGGTATCGAAATCTTTATCATAAATTTTTGAAAACACGTCGCAGGTATCTTTTGCGCGTTTTGCGGGACTACTAATAAAACAATCGATTGCTGTATTTTTCTCTTTAAGAAATTCGGCCATTCTTATAGCGTTGGATTTTCCAACTTCTGTTAATGGCCTGTCAAAATCGTCTATGCCTTCTGGCCAATCGCTTTTTGCATGTCGTATTAGTAGAATTGTTTTCATAGTTTTTGCAATTTTTGGAAATTAAAATTAAGAAAAAAATCTTTTTAAAATGACTTTTATTTTAAAATCAAACTGCTATACATAAAAAAAGAGAGAAAACTTATGTTTTCTCTCTTTGGTGACCTTGACGAGCGTATCTTCAAACACTTTTATCGATGATTTGGTTCGATTAAGTCAAATTAAGAATGAATTATATTCTTCCATCTTATCAAGCAAATTCTGTTAAACTTTTTGTTTAATGTAATTTAATAATCTAAAAATTTAGAAATTAACATTCGAATAGTAAGTATTTATTTAGCTGTTGTGGTCTTGTATTGATAACTAAAGAAATATCGAAATGTTTAATGTAAGATTTGGAAAAAGGTTTGAAAAAAAACGGTGAATGGCTTCTATCAGTATCTATCTTTATTTATTTTCACTTTCTTTGCAAAACCTGTATTTAATATATTTGTTAAGGTCAATATAATTTATGCTGTTTATACTATTTAACTGAATAACAATGAAAACAAAAATACCTCTTTTATTATTAATCTTTAATATTGTTTTTTTTTATTCTCAGGAAAAAAAAACAGAAAAGCAAATCGACAGTATAACCACTGCTCTCTGGAGCTCTAAATTTTTTAATGATGAAGGACTTGTAAAACTAACAGAGCTTTACTATCAAGCTAAAGAAATAGATTATGAAGAAGGTCAGATAAGGTTATTAAAAAGAATTGTAGAAATTAAATCATCATACTCAGATTTTATATCAGCACTTCAATACTTAAAATATCTGAAATCTCTCTCTTTGTCGGTCCAACAATACGAAGAATATATTTATGCAAATTGTCTTGAAGCAAAGATTTTTTTCATGGATAAAAATTATTCTCAGGCAAAAAAAGTTCTCAATCTTGCAGAAAGATATCTTTATAAGATTCCGGATAAAGAAAAAAGGAGAAAAGCGAAAACTGAAATCTATATCTATCAATGGTATAATTTTGAAAAATCGAAACTTCCGAAATCTTCTTATGCAGATTCTTTATTATCTATTTCAAAAAAACTTTATAACGAAGCAGTATTAATCGAAAATGATCATAAGCGTGCAAAAAGTGTTCTGTATTCGACCAATTTAATGGTAAACTCTCTTATTCTGTTAAAAAAGTATGAAGAAGCAGTAAAATATTTAAAAATAGGAGGACAAGAGCTTAAGACATTCGGAGAGGTAACTTATCTGGGAGTTGATTATTATGAAGCAAAGGGCGATGTGGAATTTAATTTTAAGCATTATAAAGGTTCTTCAAATGACAGTGCATTAGCAAGCTATAATAAAGCCATAAAAATTGGAGAAGCGCTTGGATATACGGCTAAGACAAAAGAATTATATTCTAAAGTAGCTGAAATCTATAGAGAGAAAGAAGATTACGCAAAGCAAGCGCTGTTTTTACAAAAATCTAGTAATCTGGAAGATAGTATCCAGGTCAAAGAAAACAAAGGATTAAATGAGGTCAAGTCTCTACTATATGCTAATAAAGGAGACGTAACTGAAACTCCTTCTCAAAATAGGACACTGCTTTATTTCTTGTCGGCTGTTGCTTTAATAATTATAGTAATTGGAGGTGGAAAACTTTATTTCAATAAAAAGAAGAATAAAATACAACCTCTGGAAAAAGTAACTTCTGAAAAAGACCCGATTGTCAAAACGAATGCATATAATCATCTTATCAGTCTTGCATTAAAAAATGATTCTTCGTTTTATTTAACTTTTCTAGAAGCATTTCCTGACTTCAGTGAAAAGCTTCTTAATATTAACCCCTTGATGAAAATATCCGATATAGAATTTTGTGCATACATTAAACTTAATCTTGAAACCAAGCAGATTGCAATAATGAAAAAAATATCTGTAAGAGCCGTGGAAGGGAAAAAATATAGAATCCGGAAAAAATTAGGAATTTCAGCAGAGGAAAATATGTATATCTGGTTTTTAAAATTATAGCCAACATATATCTTTTTTACAAATGTAACATTCTAAAAATCAAAACAAAATAAATATCGTGTAGCTTCGTGTAGTTTGCGTGAAATACCGATAACACAAAATTTATACTAAACTGCACATGAAAAGTAATTTTGTAGATTAGAAAAATGACATACTATTTTTCAATACAAAAATTACACATTTGCAAAAACCAAATTTAAAATTATTTAGCGTTTCTGGGGTTATTTCTTTCAAAATGACTTCATTTTTTGCGTTGATATGTCTGTTTTTTGCCAATCTGATCTATGGAAAAATCAGCACTTCGGAAAGTAACGACGACTCTAAAATTATTCTATCAGGAAAAGCTATTGTTTTTGGGTCGGGAGACTTTGTAAATATTGAAAGAGTCCAGAGTGAGGATTTAAAAGAAATAAAAACTGAAAAAGCACAGATTTTTATTTCTGATAATGCTACAGTTTATAATATTGAAGCACTTAGCAAGGCTGAAATCAAAACAATAAAAAAGAATAAAACATCTTCTATCAAAAAAAAGGTTGTTAAAAAAACAGTAACTAATAAAGCCTTAATTGCTTATGTTCAAAAAGAGCCATTGCGGGCGTATTATAATTCTACACATCACTCAGATTTAATATCTCAGAATCAAAAAGAGAAAATTGTTTTTACTACAGGCAGCAGTCAATATTTAATTAAAATAATAATTTCTTTAATCAAAAGATCAGAGAGACGCTTGTATCTAATCACAGGACAAGTTTTTAGTTACTCGGATCCAAGTATCAGACTTTGTTATTTCTCTGGCAAACATTCGGTGAGGCCACCCACACATTTATCTTAAGTAACGTTTTCTGTTCGTAAGGACTGAAACTTCGATCAAAACACAAATTATTTGCCGCTTAAATTTCAGATAATCAGCACTTTGAATGGTTGTCTTAAGAAGTTGTATATCTATTTAAAAAATACAAATGATAGAAAAAGACCACTTTTTTTCTGCGCCGCCTGAAAGCAGAAGAATTCCGGTAAGTACACTTTTAAGGTTATTGAATGAAGATAGTACTTCATTTTATATTGCTTTTTTAGAAACTTATCCCGACTTCACCGAGAAATTGCTAAAAATTAATCCGGCAATGAAGTTCTCAGATATTGAGTTCTGTGCATACATAAAACTCAATTTGGAGACTAAGCAAATTGCGCAGTTTAAAAAAATATCCACAAGAGCAGTAGAAGGCAAAAAATACAGAATTCGGAAAAAACTGAATATTCCTCCCAATATCAATATGTATATATGGATGTCCAGACTTTAAGCTCTCAACATTAAACATCATTAGTTTATGATGCATTATGTCTATAATGATAAAAAAACATAAAAATTAAAAATAATTAAAATTAACAAATGATTAAATTAAAACAAATTTTGGCATTGCTGCTGGTCGTGTTTTCGGCGGTGGTATATGCGCAGTTGCCGGTGCCAACCTATGTTGGGTCGGCGAAATTTTCTGCCATAGGCAGTGGACTCACAGGTATCCCTACCATTAATTTTACCATCCCCAACGGTACAACCAATAAAAACAGGATGATGGTGATTACAATGGCAGGCGAAAGATATAATGCAGGAGCTCTTTCTAACTTTTTTTGTAATAGAAATAGTCCAGCTTCTAATAATTCTAATGTAATCGATTTGCCAGATGTATATGTTAATGGAGTAATATCGACGTTTGAAAATGGATATCATAAAAATGCCCTTAACAGTACCCCTACTGATTTACAAAATTGGAGCGGAGCAACATGGTCTTACAAAATGCCGGATAGTATGACAGGTACTTTACCAATCACTTTTCAATATCTACCAAATCCTCAAACGGCAAATGATGAAATTTCTTTCATTATTTCGGTATATGAAAATGTGAAATCCTCGCAATGGATTAATGGCCTTAATGATTTTGGATATACTAACGTAACAGCCGCACTAACTCCTACGCTGGGTAGAACTGCCCAAGAAATTATGTACATGGTAAATGGCGGTATTACTTATGATACCAATTTGTCTACACCATCTGGCTGGTCATTAGACCAGTTTAATAAAGTTACGAATAATGGTGTTGCTTGGTCTATTTCTCCAAATGAAAACGATGGGATTGCCCATATTGTAGCTCATAAATCTAATATAAGTGGAAATCCTACTGCACTAATAAATGTAACAGGCATACTTGGCTACTATTCAGGTGGATATGTATTCCATGGATTACTTCCTCTTGCCTCTCCCTCTGTTACTGGGCAAGTTGTAACTCCAACACTCAACTCCGCAACTGGCACACAAGGTGGTGGGCTTTGGATGAATGTAGTGGACAAAGCTACCAACAAAGTAGTAGCCGTAGTAGCTGTAGATGCAAGTGGTAATTTCACCATACCAAACGGTGCTTTGGTAGAAACCTATAACTATGATTTTATACTAAGCAAAAATGCAGGTTTTATTAATACCACCAACCCTATAACTGTTGCGCTCAATCCGGGTTGGACTACCGTGGCAGAAGGCATCAACGGCACAACTCCTGATGGTACAGCCAACAGTATTTTCAATTGGACTGCCGGAGATGTTAATGTTACAGGGGTAAGGTTTGCAATAAAAACTATAGACCCTTGTAATGCTTTGGAATCTGGCAATTTAGATTCAGATGGCGATGGCATATCTGATATTTGTGATTTGGATGACGATAACGATGGTATTTTAGATACCGATGAAGGCTTCTGCTTATCAACTCCATTATTGATTGCAAGTAAAACGTTTTCCGCAACTGGTAGTGGTCTAGCAGGAAGGCCAAATATTACATTTAGTGCTCCTACAACAGGTACGGGTAAAAGGTTAATGTTTTTAACACTTACTATTGAGCGAGATCACACACCTACACCTTACGGTGATAACTGGGAATCTACCTTGCCAGCCACTGGTAATTTTGCAAATGCTCCGGTGGTGAAATTTGGCAGTAATGATATGACTGCACGTGCCTACAGTTATTCTATGAAATCTTTAGCTAGTAATAAACATTCAGACGCAACAATTTCGGTTACACAATATGTTTATACATTATGGGATTCTCAAATTTCTCCCGGTTTAAACTCTATTGATTTATCAAAATTTCAATTACCAAAAAATGCTGGCGACGAATGGCATGCCGAAATATTAGTATTTGATAATGTAAACAATCTTGAATACATTGACAGTCAGAGTTCAAGTCAAGCAACAAATGATTTATCAATATCAGGTAATATGCTAGCTAGTAGTCAACCAGCGGGTACTATTCAACAAAATAATGTTTTATTGGCATTTGGTGCAACGTCAGCTCAAAGTGGAATGTCAATCAATTCTGGCTGGAACGCTATAACAACTAATTCTGTAGCCAATACAAGCGGAACTTATGCAACAGACCCAAATACATCAGATGATGTTTTACCTGAAAACGATGGTATTTCTGTATTTACTGCCACAAAAACGGGGGTTACAGGTAACCAAACTGCTACCTTTAGTTTTAATAAAAGTATGTCAACAGCAATAATGTACAGATTAATTCCATATCCTTGTAATCTTAGAGATACAGATGGTGATGGTATTCCAGATTATTTAGATTTAGATTCAGATGCTGATGGTTGTCCTGATGCTATAGAAGGCGATGGAAATTTTACAGCTTCTCAATTAACGTCAGCTTCAGGAACGCTTACATCTCAAACACCTAATCAAAATTTTGGTACTACGGTAGATGCTAATGGTGTGCCAACAGTAGTTGGTGCTAGTGGGCAAGGTATAGGTAATTCTCAAAACGAGATGCTGAACGATTGTATTGAGTTTGTTTGTCTGCCTGACCCTTACGCTGCACAGCAAACTTGGTGGTTGCCTTTTCAAGGAAATAAGGTAAGAATAGATTTCCAATCAGGCTCTGCTGTGCTTAATAATCCTGGGATAGGGTTTTTAGGACAGGGCGTTACTACTGATGGATTTGAAGGAAATACTGCCGTAACACATCCTGTAACCAACGAATTACTTTTCGTGACAGATGGTAATAAAGTGTATAAAGGTTCTACAGGTATTGCTGCTACAGGTTCGGTTGGAGGTAAGGCTTCAGCAGAAGAGGCTGCTGCAGTTATCCCAGATCCTCAAGGGGTTAAAGGTAGGGATTTTATCATTTTTGGTAATGCAACAGCAGATACAGCAGGGACTTTAGTAAGTGCAAAATATAATTTAGAGGCTAATACTCTTACCAATATTACTACTCCTCTTTTACCAGCTAGTTCTATTTACGAAGCGTTGGAAGTTATTCCACATACTAATGGTACTGATTATTGGATTTTAGTGAATACGGCTGATCAAAATGTAAAATCATATTTGTATTCAGAAGTTTCTGGTTTTAACTCGACTCCTGTTTCGTCAATTAGTGTTCCTAACCTTTCAGGGGTACTTGCTGCTAATATTGCTGGATATTCATTTATTACATGGGACCCAAGAACTCCTGGTAAAGTACTTATTGCTAGGCATAATAAAATGGGAATGGCTAATTTTAATCCTGCCACTGGTGCATTAGGAGTTTGGGACGTAAAGGTTACTGTTTCTACAGGTGTTCCAGATACGGACAAACTTTTGGGCTATTCAGTAGCTTTATCTCCTAACGGAAAGTATATTTATTATAAAAATGGAGGAGCCTTGATGTATTATGATAATACAACAGGAGTATCAACTCAGGCAGGAACTCTTCCTTCTATTTATGGATTGAAAGTTGCTAAAGATGGTAGATTATATATATCTAGTCATCCGGATCATCATGGACTATATTATTTGCCAGATGCAAATAATCCCACAGCTTCTACAGCTACACCATCATTCTTTTCTACTGACACAAGGCAGGTTTCTTATCAACTACCAAATAATGTTTACTGGGGATGTATCACGTGTCAGTCAGGTACAGCCGCGCCTGTTTTAACAAATCCTACTATTACGGTTTTACCATCAACGGTTGGTAATTTAATCAACTTGTTAACCGCTAGTAACAAACCTGCTGGTACTGCATTTTCTATCCATTCTGATGCAACAGCTACAGATGCTAATAAGCTATCAAGTTCAACACCTTTAGTGGCTGGAACTACATATTATATATCATTTTATGATGGTTTAGCGGTTTGCTATAGCCCTACAATATCCATAAAAATTGGAGAGACATTTTGCTACAAGCCAGCTATTACAGATGGTAATACTTATCCGTCAAAACATGGGATTACTGCCTTAGGAAGAGCAGGAACAGATAGTGACAATTGGCCAATGGTAAGACAAAGTGCTTGGACAGTTCTAGAAGCTAAAACAAAAGGGTTTGTCATCAACAGAGTGAAATTCAACACCAGCAATCAGCCTGTTGCAGATAATGGGACAACGTTGGTAATTACCGATCCAGTTGAAGGAATGATGGTTTATGATACCACTAACAATTGTTTGAAAGTTTATACAACTACCGACGGAACTACTTTCGCTTGGCATTGTATGACTACACAAGCCTGCCCTAATTAATATAAACACAATTTCATATATAAGAGGAGTTTTCCAAACGGGTGGCAGTAAAATCTTGCCACCATTGGAAATCTCAATTAAAAAACAGAATCAAAATTTAACAAAAAATAAATTACAGCTATGAAAAAAAAGACAACTATTTTAGTATTGATTGGAGTTTCTACAATGGCATTTTCTCAAGTAGCTATTGGAAAATCAGAAATCACGAAGCTATCGGATAACATCACGCCTAATCCGGGAATTTCTTTAGAATTTGGTCCAGATACAACCGAAAAAAAGGGAATTGTACTTCCTTGGGTGACAGCAACTACTAATTCTTCTCCTTTTATTACAGGATATGCAGGAAGTAACACAGTGGTAGACGGGACAATCGTTTATGACACATCTGATCACAAAGTAAAATATAAAAAAGCCGGAATCTGGTTTGATTTGAGCGTAGATGCCAATGGAAATGCAGATACCACATTACAAGATTCTAAATCAGATTTACCTAATGCAAAAGCAGCAATAGGAACAAACGGTGCAACGGATACTACTCCTGGAATTTTAGTTCTCACCGATACAGATAAGGCTATGATTTTGCCAAAAGTTGCTTTGCCACACCTTAATATTAAAAATCCGGCAGCAGGAATGTTGGTTTATGATACCACAAATAGACAATTAGCTGTTTTTAATGGTACCAATTGGTCATTTTGGAAGCCTTAAAATAAAGTAATCAATGTTGCTTTCAGTCTAAAAATGTCATTTGTGTTTTTAGAGATCTTTCAGATTTCTTTTTTCTTTTTTAGCTGAAGGCTTTTTTTAAATTAACCCCAAAGAATAATATTTGAGATTAGCCATCAATGATTTTTAGGTAAAACAAAATGTTCATCAATTATAAAATATTATTCAGGAATCACATATCGAAATTACTATGACATTAAATGATTTTTCAGATAAATATTTTGATCAGAATGATTTTTTAGATTCAAAAGACAGAGAAAAACTTTTAGAACTGGTTCAATTTGTCACTATTCCAAAAGATAAAATCTTACTTCATAGAGGTGAACAGATAAAACAGGTAGGAATAATTCTAAAAGGACTAATAAGAGTTTATAATAAGAATAATAGAACGGTTTGGTTTGTGCAAAATAATGGAATTTATGGATCAATAGATACTTTAGCTCTTGATCGCGCTTCATCCCTCACTTTTGAAACATTAGAAGAGACGAGTATGTTTTTACTTAATTATGATGATTTAGAAGAAGCAATTATATCATATCCGAATATTGCCAGCTTGCTTCTAATGTACTGGAAAAGAACAGCGGTAGAAATTTACCGTAATTTTTATACATCTTTAAGCTTATCTCCAGAAGAAAAGTATTTAGAAATTTTGCAAAAAAATCCTCAATTAATTTTAAATGTAAAATCAAAAGATCTTGCTTCTTATTTAGGAATTCATCCTACCTCATTAAGTAGATTAAAAAGAAGATACTTCGTTTCAAAAGAAAATAAAGATTGATTTACTGCGTGTTCTCATCTTTTGTTTATAATGTCATTGTCTATTGCTAATAATATAAATAGCGAAAGTATATTATTCTTCGTAATCGGATTTTTTATTTAATAATAATATGTAATTATTTTATTTTCGTTGAAATATTAAAATAAAAATTGATGAAATTTAAAATTTATTTCGAAAAAATTATTTATCAAATGAATTATAAAATGAGATCAAAAAGATTGATTAGTAATTCTTTAAATAAATTTAACCTAATAACACTAGATGAAGATGCAGAAACTTGAAAAAATCTCCCAACATAAATTTATTGAGTATAAAGAATGATTCATTCTTAGGGTAGAGTTCCCATTCAAAAGTTTCCTGTTCCGGACAAAATCTCTTAAAACAAAGCTAAATGTAAGCACCACACAGTTTCTAGGTAGCCCTACGCACCCAAAGCCTGTGACAACGGAGGTGTAAACTCCGAAAAAGATGGTAAAAAGTTATTGCAACAGCCAAAGAATAACTTCAAAAAACAAAACATAACAATCCAACATGAAAACTTAATGATTATGAATGTAAGATTTAAAAATTTTTTAGCATTGCTGGCAGTAGCGATTTCTGTTTTCTGCTATGCACAAACACCTACTCTCATTGCCAGTGGTACATACAAAGCAAGCGGTAGTGGGGCTTCTGGAATACCTCCGGTTAGTATAGATATACCTGCAGGGAAAAACAGAGTAATGATTATTAGCACTTTTTCCGAAAGAGTTCATAGTACATATAACAGTAATTTTGTATATAACACCGATGGAGCAACAGATGGAGATTATGCACATCCGATTTTTGTAAATGGTGTCTCTGGAACATTTTTATCTGCTCCTTGGACATCTAATAAAAATATCAGTGGTAACTCAGCTACTGTAAATTTTTCTACTAATAACACAGTAAGATATGTCTCAGATGCAATGGGACTGCCTACTGGAATAGCAACTGTAACATTTACTGGGATTAATTTGCCGGAAAATTCTGGTGATGAAATGATTGTAAATGTAGCTGTTTTTGCGAATGCAAGTGCCAATCTTTCTTTACTAAGCTGGAATAACGTTACAGATTTTGATACTACACCCTTTTTAACACTATCAGGTACTACTCCTACGATTCCTGTTGGAAATACAATTGGAAATATTGTTTTCTTAGGAACTGGTGGCATTACACAATCTAAAACCGTTACGTTTTCCACTGGATGGACAGCAATACAATCAGATATAGTAACTAATACAGCAGGAAGTTCTCCCTATACACTTTCTCCCAATGAACACGATGGTATTGGTTTTACTACAGCCTATAGAACCATCGCATCTGGTAATCCTACTTTCACATTGTCAAGAACAGCAACAAATCCTTCAACAGAAGCAGCATCTGCCAACTTAATTTCTATTTTGCCAATGGCAAGACCTTCTGTTTCTGGTACCGTTTATATTGACAATAATGGCTTAACAGGCGGAATAAACAATGGAGGGACAGGTGGAGGTATCTGGAACATCGCCAATGCATTATATGTAAATGCGGTAGATACCAACGGAAATGTTGTGGCTACAGCATTGGTTAATACATCTGGAGTTTTTACATTTGCTGCAGGTGGTGCATTGATAGAGGGAGATGTTATCAAATTTCAGTTAAGTAAAACACAGGGTACAGTAGGGCAACCTGCTCCAGTAAAAGAGTTGCCTGTAGGTTGGGGCACCGTGGGTGAAAGTACCACTAACGGAACTAGTGACGGAACTATTAATGGTGAATTTACCCTAACCATTGGTACTGTAAACAGCCCGAATAATACTACCAATAGATTTGGTGTTACTGCTTGCGCTGCAGGAACAGTTGCGCCAACAGTGGAAAATCTTTTCATCAATTGTCCTGCTACGTTTGTAAATCTTAATACAGCTCATACAGGTACAGTTCCTGCAAACACGTCCTTAGTATGGTTTACCAACAATACCCATACAGGTACAGCTTTATTCGGAACACAAATTACTCAGGCAGGAGCGGGTACTTATTATGCTTTTTATTATGACAGTACTAATATTTGCTACAGCCCAGCAGCTACAGTTAACGTTATTGCAAATACTATAGATTCTGATGGAGACGGAGTTCTAGACACCTGCGACCTTGATGATGATAATGATGGAATTTTGGATAGTAGCGAATGTCAATCATCCGATAGAATATCAAATGGAGTATTTCCTACTTCTGGATCTCTTACAGGATGGACTACAAGTGGTTCTTACTCCTTAACTTCCAGAGGTTTGGAATTCACAGCAGATAATAGTACAATTACTACTGTAAGCCAGAGCTTAACTGGTGTTTTCGCAAATAGCAATATATATGTAAATGACATCAATTGGCTTACAACAAATACTTCTGGTGCTACCTCAACGCTTGTTACTGAATTTTTGTATAATGGTACTGTTTATGCTACCATAGACACAGGAACTGGAGTAGCGGGTAGTATTCCTACTGTTAGAGGAAATAATGGTGCTGTAACCAATATCAGTACTTTACCCTCTATTGGCTCTGCTGGTACTTGGTCTACTACTAATACAGATTTGATTATAACTTTACCTCCAACTATTTCTTCATCCAGTGGTACTTTTCAAATCCGTTTCAGAGCAGGAACAAGTGGAAATTCAGTAGATGATATTTCGATAAGATCTGTGCAGCTTATTTCTTGTTCAGACTTTGATGGTGATGGAATTCCTAATTTTCTGGATTTAGATAGTGATGGCGATGGCTGTCCGGATGCGGTAGAAGGATCTGGTAATTTTAATCCAACTACTACAGCTTCAGGTACGCTTACATCTCAATCTCCAAATATCAATTTTGGAACAGCGGTAGATGCTAATGGTATTCCTACAACAGTTGGAGCAAGCGGACAAGGTATTGGAGACTCTTTAGACACCTTAAAACATTGTAAAGATTCTGATGGAGATGGTATTCCGGATTGGCAAGATCTTGATGATGACAATGATGGTATTTTGGATTGTGTGGAAAACGGCCTCAACACTACGGTTGATAAAATTTTTAAAGCCAATAATAGCGCTACCTTAATTACAAGCCCTTCTACAGGACCAGTACATCAATTTAGATTAACAAATGGAGGCTCTCAAAATGGACAGGTTTGGTCATATGGAAAGGTAGATTTTACAAAAAGTTTTTCTTTACCTATGAAGGCATTATTATCTGATGCCGATGGTATTGCCATTGTGTTTCACAATAGTCCGCTTGCACAATCAGCATCTGGCACAAATGGACAAGGTCTTGGCGCAAGAGGAATTGCCAATGGAATTGCTTTAGAATTAGATACCTTTGTAAATAGTTGTGCAAATGATGCTAACAATGGTGCAAACTGTGATCCAAATTTTGACCACGGAAGTATAAGAACCACCGCTGGTTGGATTGATGCTGGAAAATTGGCAGGGGACACTCAATTAGGTGATGGAACTGTAGATGACGGAGTTTGGCACAATGTTGTAATCAATTGGAATGCTGCAACCAGAAACCTTTCTTATACATTTGACGGCGTTCCTGTTACCAATTATACTTTTCCAACAACAGGTGCTAATGCTATCGAAACTATTTTAGGTGGAAATTCAGCGTATTTTGGATTTACAGCTTCCACAGGTGGAGCAGGTAATAATAATTCTGTAGGTTTTGATGATTTATGTGCTTTACCGTTAACATTAGATTTTGATAATGACGGTATTCCAAATCATTTAGATTTAGACAGTGACGGAGATGGCTGTACAGATGCCATAGAAGGTGCTGGAAATTTTACAGCTTCTCAATTAACGTCAGCTTCAGGAACGCTTACATCTCAAACACCTAATCAAAATTTTGGTACTACGGTAGATGCTAATGGTGTGCCAACAGTTGTTGGAGCTAGTGGGCAAGCTCTAGGAGATGCACAGAACGCTAGTGTAAATTCTCAATGTAATACTTTCTGCTACAAACCCGCTATTACAGATGGTAATACTTACCCATCAAAACATGGTATAACAGCTTTAGGAAGAGCAGGCGTAGAAAATGATAACTGGCCAATGGTAAGACAAAGTGCATGGACTGTTTTAGAAGCAAAAACGAAAGGTTTTGTAGTGAACAGAGTTAAATTTAACACCAGCAATCAGCCTGTTGCTGATAACGGAACCACTTTAGTTATTACCAATCCTGTTGAAGGGATGATGGTTTATGATACTACCAACAATTGTTTGAAAGTTTATACTTCTAATGATGGGGGAACAACTTTTAATTGGTATTGTATGAGTACACAGACTTGTCCTAATTAATCATTTTATAATATAAATAATTGAGGCGGAAATATGATTCAAACAAATCATACCCGTCTCAATTATTTAAAATTAACAATCTAAAAAAATTAAAATATAGGCTAAACCTTATGTAATCCAAACTGAGCACAGGATCACAACCTGACAAGTTCAATACTTTCATAATAGAGAAGTTTTTTAATAATTTAAAAGATAATGCTAATTCTAACAATTACAGTAAGCAATAGATAAATTGTTTTTGTTCTAAAAATTTGTTGCTTATTTATACCAAAATACTACGGCACAAACTGAAGTTTCTCAAGTTATAAGACCAAGATATCGTATGAGTTGAAATAATTTTAGAAAAAAGAAGACAAATAAAAGCGGATTCAATCCGAAAAAGAAGACAAATATATAATCAAGAAAAATTAGTAAGTTTATAACCCGAAATCCTCCTTAAGGATTGAATGAAATTTGTCCAAATTAGTTTGAAGACTTACAATTAAAATTAAGTTTTGTTTCATAGATTTAATACGTACTATTTTTTTGTGAGATTACATCTAACGAAAAAGTATTGGCGAAGTGCGGGAATTCGAAGGACTGAAAGTTCAAGAATTCAGAAACGAAACCGATGCTTTTTCACTTCTGCTAACTTACGAAAAATCGCAGAATTGAAAAGCATTCGGCGGAATATTTTTACAAAATTTCAACGTTTACAAAATCCCGCATTTTTCCAATACACTGTTAGCTGTAGTCCGAATTTACGGCTTTATTTTCACGATTTTATTCTCTTGAATTACAACAATTTCACTATTGTTTTTTCGTTTAAATTCAAGCATTTTTTCATAGGCTTTTTCAAGACCTTTTATTATTTTATTTCGTCTTTCTGTTTTAGCTTCTTTTGTCATAATAATTTTTTAATTCATTAAACTTTTCTTGATTGTGAATTGCAATATCTTCATCAAGATTTTTTTCTGCAATTAGCTCATGTTTTCCTTCCGAATTATCAAAAATCAAAACTTGATCCACAATTGGAAGATATATTTTAAAAAGATTATTGATGCCGTTTTGATAACGTCTTTCAATTACTTCTGTTGGAATATTATGTCCTCCTTCTTGAACTCTTATTTTTACTCTTTCTTTTGCCAATTCTGGGTTTTTCAGCCAAAAAAATAATAGAGTAGTATTGTATTTATTTTTTTGTGCGTTTAGAATTTTTTGCTTGTAAGTTTTTGTCGCTAAAGTTGTTTCAAATGCAAAACTTTCATTATATTCAAAAAGCTCATCTATTCTATTAAGCATTATTCTTCCTGCTTCAAAGGAAACTTTTTCAGGCTGAAATGGAGAAAGACCTTTTGCAATTTCATCAGCATTTACAAATTCTTTACAATCGAGAATTTCAGGCAAAATAGTAAAAGATGCTGTTGTTTTTCCAGCACCATTACAACCAGCAATTATGTAAAGATTTTTTTCTTTCATAATTACAAAGTTAGGATTTAATTTCTTGTTTTATAAAATTTTCTTTTGATGACGAAATTTCAAATCGGATTACAGCTAACGGAAAAAGTATTGGCGAAGTGAGGGAATTCGAAGGACTGAAAGTTCAAGAATTCAGAAACGTAGCAAATGCTTTTTCAGATTGTCTAATTTAGGTAAAAAAACAATATGAAAAGCAGTTGCGAATTTTTTTGACGAAATTTCAATTTATGACTAAACCCCGCATTTTGCAAAACCTATGTTAGCAGAAGGACTTTTATTTTATTTGTTTTATAATCCAATTCATTGTATCATTTGAATCCATTATACTCCAAGAATGTGGATGTTTCGTTCCGTTTAACCTTTTTCCTTTATTAAATGTCGATATAATTTCTGCATTTTTGTTTCCATTAAGTTGTAGCAGATTAATCATTGCAGAAATGTTTGTACAATTCAAATCATATAAATCTCGGTGTCTATTTTCTAACTGCCATTCAATTCCTGGTTCTGTATAAATTCTTATTGGAATGTCAATTAAGTATTTTGCGTTTCCACCATCTTCTTTTCTATATGTAAACATAGAGTATTTTTCATATTCGTTTGGAAAATCAGTAGGACTTCCACCAAAAGTTGTATTGAAATCATTAATTACCCAATTTGCTTCACTGACTCCAATCTCTGAAAAATTTCGTTTAATTTCTCGTTGTGCTCTCTCATACATTTGCTCATAATCAAGAGGAACATCAATTGCAAAAATTGCTTTTGGAATAAATGATGTATTTTTATCTCGAACAGCTCTTTCAGCAAAGGTAATGGAAAGCATTCCGCCTCCAGAAAAACCACCCAAAACAATTCTATTATTTGAAATATTATATTCTTTCATTAATTGATTTGCAATTATATTTGTAGAATTTATTTCTTCAAACATTTTTGTAGAATCATTTGAAAAATGGGGTAGAATGACTAAAAAATTATTTTTACTAGCTAATTTAGGCAATTCAATTTGTTTTAAAATATCTTCTGGGGTTTCTCCACCACCGTGAAATAAAAATAAAATTGCATTAGGTTTACCTTTAGGAATTATTTTTAGATAATAATCTTCAGGATTTTCTAATTTTATTTTTTCTGTTTTTTGTGCGAAAATATTTAATGAAAATGTAAAAATAATCAGAAATAAAATTTGGTGTTTCATTTATAGAGTACTGTTTGGTAAGTCTTTCTGCTAACTGAAAAAGGCTTTGCGAAGTGCGGGCTTAATTTGAACGAAAGTTCAAGTTCAGACCAATCGTAGCCAATATTTTTTCAATGGAACTAAGTTAAACAAAAATGTGGAATTGGAAAATATTGGTGGCTAAATATTACAAAAAGTTCAATTTCGCCTTAAATCCCGCATTTTGCCAATACAATGTTATTAAAAGTATTAAATCGTATGTCGCTTTTTGCACTCAAATACATAATTATCAATAAGTTATAAAATAAGAAAGAACAGAATAACGCAGAAAAAAGCAACGAAAAGTTAGGCTTGTTGTACCAAATGTTGTAGCTTTGTATCAGGTTGCACCGCTTTGAAATAACTGATTTATAAAGGGTTTCATCGTTTTGCACTCGATTGTTTTTTTTAGTACAACAAATATAATACTTTTTCTTATGGCTTCAATAAAATTAGTACTTCGGACAAATCAGGAAGATAAAACAGGTCATAGCCCTTTATATATAAGGGTTATAAAGGATAGGAAAGCCAAATTTGTAGCCACAGGCGTAAAACTGAAAAGCAACGAATGGGACGATGATAAGCAGAAGATAAAGAAGAACCACACCAACAGTGCGAGAATGAATGCCTTTATTTCTCAAAAGGTAGCAGATGCAGAGGGAACAGTTGCAGACCACGAACGCAAACGTAAATCCGTATCAGCCCGAAAACTAAAAGAAGCAATAAAAGGTAAGGATATGGCAAACTTCTTTGAATATGCTTACAACCGTTGCGAACGTATCAAAGGAACGGTATCGGTTGCCACTTACAGGAACTACAAACAGTATGTAGCCAAGTTTGAAAAATTTATCGGGTATAGAGAAATATACTTTGATGATATTACCGTTACGATGCTGAAAGATTACATCAATCATATGTCCAATAACTTGAAGAACGGAGCAACTACAGTACACTATTCTTTATTGATTTTATCCGTAATGTTTCGTGATGCCCAAAGGGAAGATATTATAGGCGAACATATTTACCCATTCTCAAAAGTTCGTGTGAAACGTGATAAAGGAAAGCGTTTATTTCTGAACAAAGAGCAGGTAGAAAAGCTACGCAATTTTAAAATCGAGTACACAGGCAAGGACGAAGTATTTAGAGATATGTTCATTTTTTCGGTGTATGCAGGTGGCTTGCGTTTTAGTGATGTAGTGAGCTTGAAATGGGAAAATTATAACGAGAAAGAACAACGCATTACAAAGACCATTCGCAAAACAGGAAGAACGCACAACTTTAAAATCGGGCAGATTGCGATTGACATTTTAAATAAATACAAAACCGAAATATCATTGCCAAGCGATTTCGTTTTTCCGATATTGGAAGACGTAGAAAGGTTTGATACTGATACCGATTATCAGGCATATATCATCAATGCAAAAAATATCCTATGCGGTCAGAAGTTACGTAGGTTGGGCAAGGATATGGAATTACCGTTTACTTTATCGTTCCATTTAAGCCGTCATACTTTTGCTACCAATGCTCTAAATAATGGTATGCGGATAGAATATGTTTCAAAGCTGTTAGACCATTCAGATATTGGTATTACACAGATTTACGCCAAAGTAATCAGTGAGGAATTAGACAAGGCAGTTGAGCAATACATCAATTAAAATGCTACCGAGATACTTATTTTTAACTTCGTAGTATAGTATTTTTAATACTGACAACTTGTTCCCCTACATTGGTTTCCGATTATCAAACACAACTACCCGATAAAAAGCTGTTACAACAGAAACTACACGAGTTGTTTGAAAACAGCCCAACGGAAGAATAATCTCATTTTTCATCCTTCTTAATTGCTTTGTTTATCAATGCGTTGCATTAAATTTCACAAATTTGCTGTAAAAATACTATCTCCATTAAAAAACTATCTCTATCTTTGTTAGCGAATGCTAACTAACATAATTTTGTTAGCAAACAAATAATATGGAAAAGTTCACAGACAGGCAAATAGAAATAATGGAAGCTGCAACGGCTCGGATTGATGCTTACGGTATTCAAAACCTGACTATCAAAACGCTGGCTGCCGATATTGGTTTATCCGAACCGGCTTTATACCGTCATTTTAAAAGCAAGAATGATATTTTACTTGGTTTGCTCAACTATTTCATAACAGGAATGAAAAACCGCCTCAATAATATTCCAGTAAACCCTGACGCAACAGCAGGAGATGAATTGAGAGCTATTTTTAAATCGCAACTGCAAACCTTTACAGATAAGCCTGCGATTGTTAGTGTCATTTTTGCGGAAAGTATTTTTCATTATGATGAGGGATTAAGTTATAAAGTTTCCGAAATAATGGAATTAATGCACCAATATGTCAATGCAAACATTGAAAAAGGACAAAAGGCAAGGCAGTACGGCAAGCTCATCAATGCTTCCACGCTTACCACTATTATACTTGGAGGAATGAGAATGACGGTTTTGAAATGGAAATTGTCAGGGCATAAATCCAACCTGATGAAAGACGGGAAAGCAGTTTTAGAGGGAATTTTAAAAATGATTGAAAAAAAATAATTGAGATATGAAAAAAGTAATTGTATTTGGAATGAGTCTTATGCTTTTGTGGGGATGTAATAATTCCACTGAAAAATCAACCACACATCAGGAAACAGAAAACCACGCAGAACATCGCCACGATGAGAGTTCCGAAGCTATTGAACTCAACAATGGCGAAAAATGGTTGGTGAACGAAGAAATGAAACCCTTTGTATTGAAAGGCGAAGAACTGGTAAATGCTTATATCCAAAATAATCAGACCGATTATAAAGCATTAGCTAAACAATTAAAAGAGCAAAACAACCAGCTCATAAAAAGTTGTACAATGGGCGGAAAAAGCCACGATGAATTACACAAATGGTTGCACCCACACCTTGAAATAGTAAAGGCGATAGAAAATGAAACAGATGCAAAAAAAGCAAATGAAACCGTTTTGCACCTGCAACATTCGTATCAGCACTATCATAAGTATTTTAACTAAATTTTCTAAGTAATGAAATCCCAACAAAAATTCACAATATTTCATCGGGTACTGCATTGGATAATGGCTTTTGCAATGCCTGTTTTATTCATTACAGGGTTTCTTCGTATGTATTGGATGAATAAAAACAATATTGTTGCTGTTATTGAAAGTAAAACATCGGCAATACCTAAAGAACAAATGACGGACATTGCCAAAGCGATAAGAGAACCAATGTGGCAATGGCACGAAGTTTTTGCTCACATAATGATTTTTGCCTTTTTAGCACGGATTATTTATATGCTTGTAAAAGGTATTCGTTTTCCAAATCCCTTTAAAAGCAATCAACCGCTTAAAGAACGGTTACAGGGTTTTACTTATGTGTACTTTTATCTTTTTGTTTTTATTTCGGCTGTTACAGGTATCTGTATAGAAAAAGGATTTTTACCACAATGGAAAGAAGATATTGAAACCGTACACAAATGGGGAATTTACTGGTTTCCTATTTTTATTCTTTTGCATTTGGCAGGAATTATAATCGCAGAATTTTCTAATAAAAAAGGAATTACCTCAAAAATGATAGGAGGAGATTAAATAATTTAAAATAATAAAAAACAAAAAAATTTGCTCAATCATGTTAGTGAACACTCACAAACTACTTATTATTCCGTTGATATTTATCGGGTGGAATACTGTTCAGGCACAAGAAGTCTGGACACTGAGACAATGTATTGATACGGCACAGGTCTATAACAAAACCCTGCAAATCAACAGAAACCATATCCGCATCAGCGAACAAAGGGAAAAAGAAGCAAAAGCCAATCTCATTCCGAAAGTTACAGCCAATGCCGATTACAAATATTTTATGGAATTGCCTACACAGCTAATGCCGATGAATGCACTCAATCCGCAAGCACCCGAAGGGCAATTCAGAGATTTGCAATTTGGTGTTCCGCACAACATCAATGCAAATGTGCAGTTGGCAATGCCGTTGTATAATCCGCAGGTTTATGGAGCGATTGAGAATACAAGAATTGCCAATGCACTGACACAGCTTCAATTTCAAAAATCGGAAGAACAGGTTTTATACGACATCACTACGCTGTATTATAACGCTCAAATATTGAAACATCAATTGGATTTTTTGGAAAGCAATCTGATAAATACCCAAAAGCTCTTAAAGAATATGGAACTTTTGAAAGAACAGTTATTGGCAAAGGGAACAGATGTGAGTAAAGTGAAATTGCAAGCCGAGCAGTTAAATACCCAAAGGGAAAACTTTCACAATAAATACATTTCAATTCTAAATGCACTAAAACTGAATATCGGTATCCCATTGGAGCGAAATATTACCGTTGTTTCTGAAATCGAACAGCAAACCTTGACGGAAAATAATGTAGAAAATATATTGGATTTGAAGATTATTCAGACACAAAACAAACTATTGAACAGCGAATTGAGTACGTTTAACAAATCACGATTTCTACCCTCGCTTAATTTGATTGCTTCCTACGGAACAACAGGTTTTGGCTACGACAAAACCCCAAATGACTTTCTGAAATTTTATCCCATAGGCTTTGCAGGCTTGCAACTGACTTACCCGCTTTTCAACGGAACAGTTACACAGCGAAAAATAAATCAAAAAAAACTGGAAATCAGCAATAACGAATTGCAGGCTCAACTGATTGGTGATAAAAACAAAATGGAAACTGAAAATGCTTTAAGGCAAAGAAAGATTGCACAGCAAACAGTCATCAATACCAAAAATCAAATCACTTTGGCTCAATCTATTTATGAGCAAACCATTTTACAACAAAAGCAAGGTACGGCAACACTTACCGATGTTTTATTGGCTGATAATGCACTTCGTGAAGCACAGCAAAATTACCTGTCGGCAGTTATAGATTATCTGAAAGCGGATTTGGAGCTAAAAAAGCTGGCAGGAACAATTACATCAATTAAGAATTAAGAGTTAAGAATTATAAATAAAGAATATGAAAAAGATAATCGGGATAATTGCTTTGATTGCGGTAATAGCACTTGTGTTTTTTAAGTTGAAAAACAATAAAGAAACTACCGAAAGCAAGGTGTATCAGTACGACAAAGAAAAACCGATTACTGTAAGTGCTGACACCATTCGTTTGCAGACTATTGATGATGCAACTACTTATACAGGCACATTTGAGCCGAACAAAGAAAGCAAAATCAGTACGGATATACAAGGAAAAATCAATGCTGTTTTGGTAGATGTGGGAAGCTATGTTTCCAAAGGACAAACACTTATTCAGTTGGATAATTCGTTGTTAAAGTTACAACTGCAAACGGTTGAAGTGCAGATTGAGGGTTTGGAAGACGATGTAAAACGATACACCATTTTAACGGAAGCCGATGCCGTTCAGGGCATACAATTGGAAAAAGCAAGATTGGGATTGAAATCTGCAAAAGTTCAGAAAGCGACTTTATTGGAGCAAATCAGTAAAACCACTATAAAAGCACCTTTCAATGGTGTGGTAACTGCCAAGCTCAATGAGGAGGGCGGTTTTGCAGCACCGGGTATTCCGTTGCTACAAATTACGGATATAAGCACTTTACGTTTTACGGTTAATGTTCCCGAAAATGATTTGGTGCAGTTTCAAAACAATCAAACCTACAAAATCAATGCTGATGTTTATCCCGATATTTCCCTTTCGGGAAAAGTAATAATGACAGGAAGCAAAGCCAATCTGGGCAATAGCTTTCCGGTACAGTTTCAGGTTACTAACACCAAAAACTTAACCATAAAATCGGGAATGTTCGGCAAGGTAAATCTTTCTGAAAGCAAGCAAGAGCAAGGTATTCTTATCCCTACATCTGCCATTACAGAAGAAAATGGAAAAGCGAAAGTGTATCTCATAAAAAACGGAAAAGCCGTATTGCAATCTATTACCATATCAGGAAATATCGGCAATAGAACGATTGTATCAGACGGATTGGCAACAGGCGATATTGTGGTAACGAATGGCTTTATCAATCTGTTTGAAGGAGCAAATGTGTCAATTAAGAATTAAAAATTAATAGTTAAGAGTTAAGAATATGAAAGAGGATATCATACAGCAAAAGAGTTTCGCATTTGCAATAAGAACAGTAAATGCTTACAAATATCTACAATTAGAGAAAAAAGAGTTTGTTTTATCGAAACAGCTTTTACGTTCTGGAACGAGCATTGGTGCTAATATAGAAGAAGCAACAGGAGGTCAATCTAAAAAAGATTTTATTGCGAAAATGTCCATTGCATATAAAGAGGTAGAGAGACCAAATATTGGATAAAACTCTTAGCTGCAACTGAATATCTTGAAAGTGATATGTCGAAATCATTATTAGATGATACAGAAGAATTGTACAAAATACTTTCTTCCATTTTGTTGAGTTCAAAACAAAACAATTCTTAATTCATCATTTTTAATTTTTAATTGAACAAAATGAATATTACAGAAATATCAATCAAACGTCCCTCGCTGATTATCGTACTTTTCAGCGTATTTGCCCTGTTGGGAATTATCGGCTACAAGAATTTGAGCTATGAACTGATGCCCGATTTTAATCAGCCTGTTGTAGTAATCCGAACGGTTTATCCCGGTGCAGAACCCAACGAAGTGGAAACTTCCGTTTCCCGAAAAATTGAAGATGCACTTTCCAATTTGGAGGGTGTAGATTATTTGCTTACCAAATCATTACCCAATGCTTCAATCATCATAGCCAACCTGAAATACGGAACGGATTTGGACAAAACAATGCAGGACGCTCAACGCTATATTGACAATATCCGAAAGGACTTGCCTAACGATATTCAAAACCCTGTAATGAGCAAAGTATCGCCTAATGATTTGCCGATCATGTCGGTAAGTGCAACAAGCAATTTAGAGCCGACAGTGTTTTATCAAAAAATGAAAGACGATTACCTGCCACAAATCCAACAGCTAAAAGGAGTGGCAGAGATAACCATTTTAGGTGGGGAAGAAAGGGAAATTCAAATCAAGGTAGATAAAGAAAAACTGAAGCTCTATAAAATTTCTTTGTACCAGGTTGTGGAAGCCGTCAATCGTTCGGGGATTGATTTACCTGCCGGAAAATTGCAAACCGATACAGAAAATAATTCGGTACGTTTGGTAGGAAAGTTCAACACCATTACGGACATAAAGAATGTTCAAGTTGCTATGCCTTTTCCAAACAGCCCTGTTTATGTGAAAGATATTGCAGAAGTAACGGACGGTATTAAAGAAACCGCTTCTTACAGCCGTTACAATGGTAAAAACGGTATTGGTTTAATGATAAAAAAACAAGGCGATGCCAATGCCGTTGATGTTTCAAAACTGATTAGAGAAAAATTTCAGTCCATTGAAAAACAAAATACCAATGCAGATGTAAAATTTGTAGTTACGGATGACAGCACCGATAACACCATTGCAGCCGTTAATTCGGTGGTATTTGACTTGATTTTAGCCGTTATTTTAGTGTCGTTAGTAATGTTGCTGTTCCTGCGAAGTTTCAGAAACTCACTGATTGTGTTGGTCGCTATTCCTACTTCCTTAATTACCGCTTTTGCCGTGATGTGGCTTTTGGGCTATACGCTCAACCTGATGACTTTGCTGGCGATGTCTTTAATCATCGGTATTTTGGTGGACGATGCTACCGTAGTTTTAGAAAATATCCAACGTCATTTGGATATGGGTAAAGAAAAAAGAACGGCAGCTATGGACGGAAGAATGGAAATCGGTTTTTCGGCATTGTCTATTACATTGGTTGATGTGATTGTGTTTCTGCCGATTTTATTCTTACAGGTTTTTGTTGCCGATATGCTCAAACAGTTTTCGGTGGTGGTTATCACTTCTACACTTACCAGTTTACTGGTAGGTTTTACTTTAACGCCTTGGCTGGCTTCACGCATCGGGAAAAAAGAAGATTTGCAGCCGACTAATATCTTCAACCGTTTTTTGCTTTGGTTTGAACATCAGTTAGACCAATTTATCAATTGGTATGGCAGAACATTGAATTGGGTTTTACATCACAAACTCATTTTTACAGGATTTGTTTTGTTGCTGTTCGTAGGGACGGCAGCAATGATGAAACAGGGAATTATTGGAAAGGAACTCATTTCCACAGGCGACCAAGGGAAATTCCGTTTGGCATTAGAGTTTGATAAAAGTACTTCCATTCAGCAAAACAATTTGGTTTCAAAAAAAATAGAAAACTATATTTTGAAGCAACCCGAAGTTGAAACAGTTTTCAGTAATGTGGGCGGACCAAGCACCGGTATTGGAAGTTTGGGAGTTGGCTCTGCCAATAAAACCGAATTTACCATTCAGCTAAAATCCAAGAAAGAAACAAATCATCTCTCTACCGAAACCTTTATGCGTAAATTGAGAACTGATTTGCAAAAAGAATATTCAGGCATCAATTTTTCAATGATAGCATTAGGCTTAATTCCACGTTCTGCACCGATAGAAATTACATTAAGCGGAAGCGACTTAGACCAGGTAATGCAGACAGGTAATGACTTAAAAACAGTGATTGAAAAAATACCCGGAGCAGATAATGTACGGCTTTCGGTAGAAGCAGGAAGTCCTGAATTAAAAGTAATTCCCGACAAAAACAAAATGCAGCGTTTGGGTTTGAATACGGCTTATGTGGGAATGAATTTGCGTACCGCTTTTACAGGAAATGACGATGCCACTTTAACGGAAAACGGAACAGAATATCCTGTACGGATTTGGTTGGATAAATTCAGCCGTAAAAATTATGATGATGTAAACCAACTCAACATTATAAATCCAATGGGCATTCCGATTGAAGTTTCACAGTTTGCAACTATTGAAAGAGATAATTCGCCTTCGCTTTTAGAACGAAAAGACCGACAACCTGCCGTTACCCTAACTGCTGATGCTTTGGGTCGTCCTTCGGGAACAGTTGCCGATGAAGTCGTAGCTTATGTAAAGAATAATCCCTTACCAAAGGGCATTGAAATGACTTGGGGGAGCGATATTAAACGGCAAAACGACAGTTTCGGGGCCTTGGGTTCGGTATTGCTAATTTCATTCTTACTGATTTATTTGATTATGGTAGCATTGTACGACAGTTACATTTATCCTTTCGTTGCATTATTTGCTATTCCAGTAGCAGCTATCGGAGCATTTTTAGCCTTGAATTTATCGTTAAGCAATTTGAGCTTATTTGCTTTGCTCGGCTTAATTATGCTAATGGGATTGGTAACAAAAAATTCTATCTTGATTGTGGACTTTACCAACCAGCTCAAAGCCGAGGGCAAACATTACAAAGAAGCATTGATTACCGCAGGAAAAGAACGAATGCGACCCATTTTGATGACAACCTTATCTATGGCAATAGGAATGTTGCCCATAGCATTAGCCAGCGGAACAGCAGCCGAATGGAAAAACGGTTTGGCGTGGGTAATTATTGGCGGTTTGCTCTCTTCATTGGCATTGACGGTTTATTTAGTGCCAATGGTTTACTACGGAGTAGATAGAATGAAAGAAAAATTGGGTTCAAATAAAAAACAACAATAAATGAAAGCAACAATTTTTATTATACTGACAGTTGGGTTATGTTTTTTTCTCTGTTCATTTTCGGAAAATCAGGCAGAAACCTACATCTTGACCGTTAAGGTAGAAAATTTACGAAATTCAAAGGGTGTTGTTCAATTCGCCCTCTATAACAAAGATAATTCAATCCCCGATGAAGATTACAAAAAATATTACCGATTAGAGAAAGCGAAAATCGGAAATGGGAAAGCCGAAATTACTTTTAAAAATCTGCCCCAAGGGAAATATGCCGTAAATATTTTACACGATGAAAACAATAACGGAAAGATTGATAAAGGTTTGCTTTTACCCAAAGAGGGAATTGGATTTTCTAATTATCAGTCAATAGGGTTAAGAAACAGCCCCAATTTTTCCAAAGCAAGTTTTTTATTAAATGTAGACAAGACGATTAGTGTAAGGATAATTTATATGTAAACAACAGAAATGATAAACAATATTCAAATAAAGCAAACCGTTCAATTTCCCGAACAAACGGCAGTTCCGAAAGAGCAGTCTGAAAATGCTTTGTTTGATATTTTGCAGGAAAACGTAAAAGATAATGATACCTATTGTCAGGAACTCATAAACAGAATACTAAAACTTCCTTACGCCAAATTGCCCGATTTCTTTTCTCATCATTGTGATTTTGTGGAAGACCCGATAAAATGGCTGAACAAGTTTGAAAAGCTGATTTCAGAAAATGAAGAACTATTTGTTTGCACTACCAAGCGTGGACGGATGATGAAGTGTTACACTATTATAGAAAGTAAACGGAAAGAATTAGAGATATTAAGAAACAGGCACACCCACGCCAAACCACCAATGCAATACATCAATGCCGAATGTGAAGAGCGGTATTTTTCATTCAGAGAAGTAAAAAGTAAAGTAAATGCAATGGGCGATTATACAGATAAAATAATGTTTTTGACAAATGAAAAGTTCGATTACGAACAGGCAAGTATAGATTTTATTAACCCAAAACTGCCCGATTATTCCGACCAATGCCAAAAGGAAATAGACCAGATACAGCATTTAATCCGTTTAACCGATGAATTTTCTAAACAACAGATGCAGAAGAATACAAACGGCATTCCTTTCAATAAATTAAAAATCAACTGTAATATCAATCAGTTAGTAGATATATTTTACCAACTGCACAGGGAACTGTTTACAGACGGCAAACCCATTATTGACGGCAATATAAATGATTTTGTTGCAGTCATTGTAAACAGCTTTGTAGATAAAGACGGCAGGGAATTAAGTCCCGAAACCGTAAAAACAATGCTTACACCGTCAAAGACCGATAAACGTCCCAAGCCCCACAAAAGAATAGACATTGATAAAATGTTGTAAATAAATCTTGTCCCGAAAGACCAAGTACGGACATAATGACTTTTTTATGTTGCTGTCCTTTGCTTCCATAATCATAAATATTTATACAAATGGAAGCAATTATTTTAAGCAAAGACCAATACACAGAATTGGTAGCAAGGTTAGACGAAATCGCAACACGTCTTAATGCAAAGAACGAACCAAAAAAGGACACGTTTTTAGACAATCAGGAGTTTTTAATGCTGATGAAAATTTCCAAACGTACAGCTCAAACGTGGAGGGACGAGGGGCGTATTTCATTCAGTCAGGTAGGCAACAAAATTTATTACAAGCTGTCAGACGTTGAAAAACTGTTGCAGGAACATTACAACAAAGCATTTGCTAAAAAGTAGTGCAGGTAAGGGTTTCACAACAATAAAAAACGTTTGATTATGGTAGTAAGTATTTTTAAAAACTTCAATGAAGTGGTAGAGAACCAAAAAATCATTGAGGTACTCAACGACATCAAAACAGGTAAGTATATCAATGTGATAACTTATTTAAGAAAGTCATTGGCAGAAAGCAAAATGGAAGCATACGAAAGGGCAAAGAAATCTTTGCCCGCTTTCAAGCCTTCGGCTTCCTTTAAAGGTGGCAGGAAATTAGAGTTTGTTACTGCATATACTCAAATTGTGGTATTAGACATTGACAAGCTCACAAAGGAACAATTAACCAATGCTAAAGCATTGGCACAGGAAACGCCTTATACTTATTCGGCTTTTATAAGTCCGTCAGGTAATGGGTTAAAGATTTTTGTAAAAGTCAATTCATCACAAGAAAACCACAAAGAAGCCTTTATAGCACTACAAAAATTCTATGAAGATTTTTTAGGATTGCCTATTGACAAATCAGGCAAAGACGTTCCAGTTCGGTTTTATCGTCTAAAACCACTTCTTTAGGCAGACCCCCATCATAATTTATAATTTGGCAATCGTCATATCAAAGAGTTGCGCTATCTTTTGGGCTTCTTCAATAGCCAAACTTCTTAATCCTTTTTCAATTTTAGAATAAGCAGACTTATCAACACTAATATAGTTAGCCACTGTATTTTTGTGGGAGTTTATTATTTTCAGCGCAGAAATTTTCCAGTGAGCCCATGCTAAAATGAGTCATTACTGAATACATAGTACTGAACACAGTATCATCAGATATTCTTATAAATGGTTTTTCCTGAACAGGATTTCCTAATAAAAAATGATCAACCTCAGCATCCTTTAAATCACCAAATTCAAAACTTATTTTTTGAAATATTTCCTTTAATCTATCCTCGGAAATGCTTGTATAAGTAGCTAAATTTTTTAAATCAAAGGAGAATATTTTTTCTAAAAAGTAATCAGAATGCATAAGGAACATCGCTTTAAGGTTTCGAAGATTTTTACCGAAATGTTTCCATAGATGATCATGATTTTCCTTAGGCATTTTATCAACCGGAAAAAGGGATTCATAGCTTTCGATAACAGATCTGTAAGAAGATTGCTTACAAAACTCTACTGTTTTGAGTCTATGTTCGTTAATCTTTTCCTCTACTATCTCTGTCATTTTATATAAAAGTTCTAAAAAATCGACTGGATCAAAACCATGATGATCTATAAAATTGGACGTTATTTTTTTTGCAATATCTAAAGTGATTTTCTTCATTTTGTGATCATAAGACCAATTTCGAACAGCTGTTGTATGCATAATCATTTCAGTCCGAAGAAGATGATGAGGAAGATCTTCAGCTGTTAAGACTGTATCAGGAAAATGCAATTGTTTGGTTCTGTATAATTTGCCCATTTCCTGTAAACTTTTTTTGAAATTACTAACCTCATTAGAAAACGGTGCTGCCTCATAAGATCTAGGCATCGTTAGTGCAAAAGCCTGCAATAATTCTTGATAGAAAGCAGGAAATTCTAATTTTCCTTTTACAGCTTCCTCATCATATCCTGCTTCAGATGTTAGGAAATAGTAAAAGCAAAAAGAGAGTAATTTGGGCTGATCATATTTTTGAAACCAATCCTGAATACTTTTATATTGTTTAGGAAATTTTTCGGCGGCAAGACTTCAAAATTCTCTTACTGATTCAAGTCGCTCTTCCACGGTATTTTCTAAATCACTTATAGATGCTTCAAAATATTTCATTTTAATCGGCGCTGGAGCAGAGCTATTATTCTTAAAATCTGAAGAATTTATACTACTTTTTGTAGATCTTTTTCCTTTTTGAGATGACTTACTATTTTTTCTTTTTTTGCGTGACATTTGTTATTAGTTTCATATAAAATTAGGATTTTTTTTAAAAAAAATATTGAACAAAATCGTAGGGATTATCTTTAGTAAAACATATTGATTAAGGATAAAATCGTGAGAAATGACACTATAATTTTTCATCAAAATAAATTTGAAAAATAAAACAATCAATATTTGACATATTTCGAAACTGTATTCAATACAGAAATTTCATCGTTACTACGAAAAGGTAGTGATTTTATCAGATATTCATAACTGAACTTTACCTCACAAAAGTTGATCAGCTGTTCAAAACATTTTAACATCAAAAATCACAGTTATGAATATCGAAAGAACAGAATTTTTAGCATGGATGGAAAGGATCATGGAACGATTCGACATCCTTAAAGAACAAATTATGTCCAATCAATCCAAGTTTATTGAAATCGATGGTGAAGTGCTGCTTGACAATCAGGATGTACTGCAACTCCTAAAAATAAGCTCAAGATCCCTGCAACGTTATCGTACCAATAAAAAACTACCATATTACACCATTAGTGGTAAGCTATATTACAAACTTTCTGATGTACATCAACTCATCAGAGAATGTTTAAGTTCCTAATTAAAGAAAGACAACGAAAGCCAATGATGTAGCTATCCCCTTAGTTTCCAAAGATTCGAATTGTTTGAATCTAATTTCACTGAATTAAATCTATTTACAATGGAAGAATTAATAGAAAATTCAGATAATGAAATCAAGCCAGCATCAGATACACTGTTAGTCCTTAACATCCATAACAATAAAATCGAGATGGTTCAAGGCGTTGATAAGGAAGGGAATCTTCAAAAATTCCCACCCGAAGAAAAAAAAGAAAATAACCAGTTGATTAGAGTTGATAAACATGGAGATATTTTCTCCAATTTCTTTTCCAATTTCTACAGGCAACTTAAAAATCCCACCCGTTTCAATTTTTTCAAGGTCTCAGAATATGATGCTTTGAAAACAGCTAAAGATTTACAGCAATATGTTAATCAGGCTAGTCCCGAAGAAAAGGAAAAGCTGAAAGACTATGATGTATCACCAAAAAATACAAACCCATTAAAAAATAAGAATACAATGGAAAACAACACAGACAATCAGGAATATCGTTTTCAGCCTGAGCAAATCGACTGGAAAACAATGGAGAAATTCGGGCTTAATCAGAAGAAGCTTGAAAAGATGAATGTAATGGATTCATTACTCAGAGGGTATAAGACCAATACTTTGATTCCTATCACCATTAATTTAGGAACAGCAGTTAGTAAAATGGATGTAAGGTTATCACTTCAAACCAATGACAGTGGAGAAGTTGCCGTCAATATTCATGGTATAAGAAGGGAGCCAAATCTCAATCAAAAATTTTTGGGTCACGAGTTCAGCGATGAAGACAAGAAGAATCTCAAAGAAAACGGAAACATGGGAAGAGTGGTGGATTTGGTCAATCCTAAAACCGATGAAATTATTCCCTCAGTTATCAGCCGAGACAGGTTAACAAACGAGCTTGTGGCTTACAGGGCAGAGTATATGAAAATCCCTGAAGAGATCAAAGGTGTTAAATTGAATGAACATCAAAAACAAACTTTATTGGAAGGAAAGCCTCTTTATCTGGAAGGAATGATTTCTAAGAAAGGTGATCCGTTTGACGCTACCTTGCAGTTCAATGCCGATAAGCGTTACGTGGAATTTATTTTTGAAAATAATCAAAACCAGCAAAAATCACAGCAGCAGTCCTTTCAACAACAACAACAACAACAACAACAACAACAACAACAACAACAAAATAACGGAGAAGCTCCAAGAATTTTCAGAGGCAAAGAATTGGATGATGCACAGTACAACAAATTTAAGGCAGGAGAGACCGTTTACGTGGACGGGCTTACCGACAGTAAGGGAAAATCTTACCAAGGTTACATTACTTTTAACAAAGACACCTCCAAAACTGATTTTTCGTTTACGAATCCCAATCAATTGAAAGAAAAAGCGCAGACAGAAGAAGAACATAAAACTCAGAAAGCGGTTAATACCGATGGTAAGACAAATGAAGCGACAAAAAATGTGAAAGACGCCTTAGAGCCTAAACAGCAACAATCCACCAAAAAACAGCAAGAGGTTCAACAGAAAAAGCCAACCCGATCACGAGGCCGTAAAATGTAGTCTAACTAAAAATCCAAACTTATGAAATGTATTATTGCAGAAAAACCCAGTGTTGCCAGAGAGATTGCCCATTTGCTAAATGCCAATGAAAGAAAAGAAGGTTACATTCAAGGTAACGGCTATTGTGTTACCTGGGCATTAGGGCATTTGGTTACATTAGGAATGCCGGAAGATTATGGGATAAGAGGTTTTGACAAAGCCTCTTTACCTATCTTTCCCAATCCTTTCCAGCTCACGCCCAGAAAAATAAGACAGACAAAACAATACGCTCCTGATCCTGCCGCAATGAAACAGCTGAAAGTCATTAAAACATTAGTCAATCGATGTGACAGTATTATTGTTGCAACCGATGCAGGAAGGGAAGGAGAGCTTATCTTCCGATATATTTACGAATATCTTGACTGTAACAAACCTTTTGAACGTTTATGGATCAGTTCCCTGACCGAAAAAGCCATACAGGAAGGGTTTAAAAAACTCCAGCGAGGATCAAATTTTGACGGCTTATCTCAGGCAGCAAAAGCCAGAAGTGAAGCTGACTGGCTAGTGGGAATCAATTCTACTCAGGCACTGAGTATTGCTGCTCATCAGGATATCTATTCGTTAGGGAGAGTTCAGACTCCCACATTAGCTTTAATCTGTAAAAGATTTGAAGACCATGACCAATTTACAAAACGAAAATATTGGCAGATCCAATTACAGCATCGTAAAGATTATATCAATTTTACAAGTCTATCAAATCTGCAATGGGAAGAAAAGAAACAGGCAGAGCAAGTTTTTAAATCCATAGAAAGAGAAGGGAAGATTATTGTTGAAAATGTTGCTGTTAATCCTGTAAAAGAACAGTCTCCCTTGCTTTTTGATTTGACAGAACTTCAAAAGGAAGCCAATAGAAAATTGGGATTATCGGCGGATGAGGTACTAAGTAGTGCTCAAAGCCTGTATGAGAAGAAATTTATTACCTACCCAAGAACAGGAAGTAAATATATTCCTGAAGATCTTTGGCCAGAAATTCCCGAGCTTGTTAGAATACTGAATATGACTGAGCAATTCAAACCGGCTATTTCAACTTTAAAATTTGGGAACTTCAATAAACGAATGGTCAGTAATTTAAAAGTCACGGATCATCATGGACTTCTGCCGACCACAAAGCTTCCATCAGCTTTAAAAGCTAGTGAAAAAGCCATTTATGATATGATTGTTTATCGATTATTAGAGTCTTTATCAGAACATTGCTTAAAAGAAGTCAGACAGATAATTGTCAAAGTCCATCATTATGAATTCAGCACCAAAGGTTCAAGGATTATCCGTAAAGGATGGCGTTCCATCAAAGGTATTTTGTCTGACATTAGTGACTCAGATAAAACTATTAACAATCATCAAAACACCCACGAAACCCTTAAGGAACTTCCAGAATTCAAAGTTGGTGACGAACTCAAAATCTCTCAAATTGAGTTACAGGAAAAAAACACCCAGCCGCCAAAACTTTATACCGAAGCTGATCTCTTATGTGCCATGGAAAATGCAGGCAGACAGATTGAGGATAAAGACCAACAAAAAATCTTGCAGAACATTGGTATCGGAACATCTGCAACGAGAGCATCCATTATTGAAACACTTTTCAGCCGAGACTACATCATCAGAAAAAACAAAACATTAGTTCCCACTGAAAAAGGTTTGCAGGTTTACAAGCTTGTCAAAGATAAAAAAATAGCCAATGTGGAAATGACTGCAGAGTGGGAAATGGCTTTACATCAAATTGAGAAGGGAGAACTCGACAAAGATCAGTTCATTAATGAAATTCAAGCATACACGAAAGAAATTACCCACGAACTCTTGTCACTCCACATACCCCAAGAAAATATGCCGGAACTAAAATGTCCGAAATGTAATCAACACAACTTAATCATAAAAGAAAAAGTTGTCAAATGCCCTGATGAGCAGTGCAACTGGATTTTATTCAGAATCATCTGTGGAGTTCAGCTCAGCGTCGAATACATAACTTCCCTCATCAACAATAAAAGAACAGCACTCATTAAAAATATGAAGACCAAAAACGGCAAAAAGTTCAGGGCATACATCGTTTTGAAAGATGACCACCAAAGCATATTTGAATTCCCCGATCACTAAATTTATTCTAAAAATAAGTATCTTAGAAATAAAAATTATGAAAGTTTTTTTATGTTACCAAAACGGATCAATAGAAATCAAATGGAACCTCCCATTCCTCCCCCGTATCGGAGAATATATTTCAACCACTGAACTTTTATCGGAGAAAGAATCCAAACAACTACGAGCCAAAACTGATTATCTCAAAATTATTAACATCTCATGGTTTCTGTATAAAGATGGCAGACAGTCTTTTGTGGAAATTCTGCTTGAGTAATCGGTAAATAGAATTATTGTGTACAGGCTATTATAATATTAAGCATTTTGACTGCTTCCCAACAATGCCGCTATAAAAGAAACTCCATTGCTCTCCAGTTTCTCAAAAATATTTTTTGTCGCCGAATTATTGCTTGAAACAACAGCCACACTTTGATTATTCATCACCGCATTGGCGATAATATTAAGAATGGTCTGTGTCTTTCCTGTTCCTGGTGAACCTTCAATTACACTTAACGGATTTGAAAATGCATTGTCAACTCCAGTTCTCTGACTTAAATTAAAAAAACGGAAAGATTCCAATAGGAGAGGCGCAGTAATTCCTACTAGGTTCTTTTCCATTGAGGAAATTGTAAAGAATAGATGTCGCAGGAATAAAAGATATCTTCCCATAACTAGACACTATCCCATAAAGTGTGTAAGTTAAAAAGTTAGGGCTTGGATTTTATAATCTGAGCCTTTTGTCAAAAATAATCATAAATTGGTTTAAAACAATTCCCCAATTGTGAATAGGCATTGTCCACTTCTTAGTAGATTCTTTGAGAGCTAAATAAACAGATTTCAACACGGCATCATCGGTAGGGAAAGACATTTTGTTTTTGGTATACTTTCTGATTTTCCCATTCAGATTTTCAATGAGATTAGTGGTATAAATGATTTTTCGAATTTCAAGTGGGAATTCAAAAAAGACGGTTAATTCATCCCAATTGTTTTTCCCAGATTGAATAGCGTACAAATATTTACTTTCCCACTTGGTTGCAAAATCTTCTAAAGCTGCTTTTGCAGCATCTTTGTTAGGTGCTGTATAAATGTGTTTCATGTCGGCAGAAAATTCTTTTCTATCCTTCCAGACTACATATTTACAAGCGTTCCTGATTTGATGAACCACACAAATTTGAGTTTGAGATTCAGGGAAAACCGAGCGAATAGTCTGAGTAAAACCATTAAGATTATCAGTAGCTGTAATCAAAATATCCTCAACTCCACGAGCTTTTAAATCCGTTAAAACATTCATCCAAAAACTGGAAACTTTCGTTTTTTCCAAGCCACATACCAAGAACATCTTTTCGTCCTTCTCGGTTTAATCCAACGGCTAAGTAAATGGTTTTGTTGATGACTTTTGAGTTTTCTCTGACTTTAAAAACTATTCCATCCATCCAAACAATAAGATACAAATCGTCTAACGGTCGGTTTTGCCAAGCAACTACTTCATTGGCAACAGCACTAGTAATTCTGGAAATGGTGGAGGTAGAAACATCAAAATCATACATTTCTTTAATCTGTTCTTCGATATCCGAAACGCTCATTCCTTTAGCATAAAACGAGATGATGATGTTCTCCAAACCATCAATAATATTGTGTCTTTTGGGAACTAAGGTGGGTTCAAAACTACCTTCACGGTCTCTGGGAACTTTAATCTCCGATTCTCCAAATGAGGATTTTATTTTCTTAGTTCCATGTCCGTTTCGGTAATTTCCACTTAATGTTTTTTCGTGTTTTTCATTGTCCAGATGGCTGTCTAATTCAGCATCTAGCATATGTTCTACTGCTTTTTTGTGCAGTTCTTTGAAAAAAGTGGTTAAATCTTCTCCATTCTTAAAGGACTTGTAAAAATCCTTGTTGTTTAATAATTCTTCTTTGTCGATCATAACTATGTAATGTTTAAAAATAGTAAAAAGTTATTTCCGAAAAATTATTTGAGCTTTGAGGGCTCATAATTTTTCAGAATAACTTTTCAACTTACACAGTTAGTGGGACGCTACCCATAACTATTGGCAAAAATATTATTGCATTCCTCTGTCTTCAAACCAACACTTTCTGCAATCGCCTTTAGATAATAAAAAATATTACCGGCTCTCTTACTTTGAATAGCAAATCTCACCATTTTAATTCTATGTTGAGGATAAGAATAGGCTTTAACACTATTTTTATATACTACTACACATTTATTGCCCTCAAAAGAATAAGATTCTATCTCGTCACTTATGTCTTTATTATCTATGTATAATGCTTCTCTTCTAACGTTTGTGTATAAATGTCTATAATAGTGTGCTAATCTAGATTCATGTCCTGTAAATGGTGCGTACTTAATATGAAGATCAATTTTCCCCGAGTTTAAATCAAAATCTTTCTTTCCACCAAAAGTTTCCTTATGTTCCTTTCTCTCATCTTTTAACTTAGCTCTACATTCCTTTATAAATATTTTATATTCATCTTCATTAATTAATTGTGAAAATGAACCAAAAAAGAAAAATCTATATCCGATTTTTAAAATAATATCATTTGGAACTTGCAAAGAATCTCCCATATCTTTACAAAAAGATAAACATGCGTTGAGCTCTTTAACCATTGAAACAAATGTCTTTCTTCCTTCAACTACTCTTTCAATTTGTGTTTTCGTTATAGTTTCATTTAAAGTATCACAAGAATTATGAGTAGTTGACAAGTGTTGTATTTCTTAATTTAACGTCTAAATTCTTTTCTTAAATGTTGTGGTTTAGTTATTAGTTTCATTGTATATTCTAAGTGGTATTTTTATCATTATTTTTTCATACCCATAATAATATCTTTTAAAATTTCAAATTCAGCATCGTCTAAAATATCTAAAGCATTATTTGTCGCCAATAATATTGATTCTCTGCATAGACTTATCCTGCGCAGCAAGGGTAGCACGATAGAATTTCCGTGTTGAACATATTTTTTTATTTCGTTATGGTTTACAGGTATTTTATACCCCTCACGACTGCTGCCAATCAGAATGCCTTTGTCTCTGAGGCCACCTACCATATTTACGAATTGCTCTTTACTCAGCTTAGATTCCCTATTAACATTAAGATGTTCGATAAATTCCTGGGCTGTTGTATAATTCTTGTAATGATTGGCTTCATGATACCGAACCAGTACCTTAAGAAAATTTATTGAATCCTGCATCTGTTGAGTTTCTGGTGATGCAGTATCAAGATAATCGAAAATACTTCGGAGACTGAGATCGGTTATTGCCTGGCTATAAAATTCATCCGCTTTCGCTTCATTATACTCATTGATTTTATAAACTTTTGGAAAATGATTAATACTAATGATTTTTCCGGATAAAATCTCTAAAAACTGCTGGGAATAATCACTCTTTTTATGTTCGTCAAAAATATATCCTAAAGTTCCGGCAATAAAATCTGCAACTTGTACTCCTAATTCTTTGTCGCTTTTATTGACAAAAAATTCAGAGCCTTCAAATAATGTACGAATGTGATTTTGTCGTACATACTCTTTAAATTCAAGCATAAATTCATTTCCTCCGTGTTCGTCTACTTTCAGTTCAAGCTTTGGAAATGTTTTATAAAGCTCTTTATACAAAATGCCGTTTAGATATTTGTAAAAAGATTTTTTGTATTTAAAACCTTCGCCATATAGTTTTGTTTTATCGACCACAACAGAATAAATATTGAACTTGAGTTTTGACAGCTCATTTAAAATAAGCAATCTTCTTCTGTGATTATCTTTTACTTTTGATGATTTAATTTCTCCGGTCTGAAAATATTTTGATCGGATTTTTTCCACCTCATTATAAAATTCTTCCAAGTCCTCATAATTGACAATAATACTAGCAATGATAAAGTGAGAACTTTCCGTAGAAAATTTAAATGAATTATTTCCGAATTCGTCGGCAAAGGCAATAACCTGTTTCATATCAATAAAGTAATACTATAAAAATACTGAAAAAAATGGTTTATCAGAAAAGTAACATCTAATCTTAAAAACAGTTTAGCTCATCTACTAAAATCAATATTTTACAAATCAAAATCAGTTAAATACTTATAATTGAATTTGCAATTCTTTTTTCCCCTCCAATTGGTGTTGTATAAAATCTTTGCTGTATTCCCCATAAAACAAATTTCAGATCATCATCTGTTTCAATTTTAAACTTTCCATCTTCAAAGACTACTTGACTATATTCGCTCGTGTAAGAATATACAGCTTGTTTTTCGGAATCCGATAAATTATTTAATGTCTCCATAACTAATGCAATTCTTTTTCTGTTGAGCACTGAAACACTTCTGTGGTCAAAATCAGAATCTACTTCAAGAAAATCTTTTTGTAAAAAAGAATCAGTCTCTGTAGCAGTTGCTTCTTTATATAACTGATCCATCCCTTTAAAAATTTTTTGAGCAGCCGTTAACCTTTTAAAATATAGCGTATCAGAATGTTTATCGTAGATCGCGTCGGCAAACGGATTCACTGTTATAATAGGTTTTTCTGTTTCAAGTGTCAGCTCGTCAATTGAAAACCATTTTTTACTTATAAAAATGCTAGAATTAATAATCTGGAAAAAATAGAGATTATTCTGTACCGTACAGATAAACGAAAGTTTTGTTAGATCAGTTCTTGTAATCTGGTCGTGATTTACAGAATTTAGATCGTTTTCTAAGAAATCAAAAGAATATCCAGATTGAGAAAATTGTGAAACCTTATAAAGTTCTTCATTTTCGATAATGGTAGCAGGATTATATTCAACTCCAGTTAAATTTAACTGTGAAGTATTATATACATCTTCTTCGGTTTCAATTACACGAAAGATGTTATTTTTTCTTTTTACTTTCCCATAAATAAAGGTTGCCATAAAAAATATTATTTTTAAAGTTCTATAAACGTATAATTATTGATTCTTCTTAAGCTATCAAAGCTATCATTGCCAGGAATTTTCAGTTGTTTTTTAGTTATTAAAAAGATTTTAATATTTGCCGAAGTTTTTATAAAATAAAAATGATATCCAAATAATAAAAAAATTGGATTGAAATAAAGTGTCTGTGATAAATATGTAAAAATATAAATGATTAAAAAGACAATTATTAGTGTCGGAATATCATTTATCCCTAGAGAAACAAAAAAGTAACCTAAATAAGTCGGTAAGAAATTATTGTTGGCTAATTCAATTTCCGTAACTGAACTTGCTTGTAACTGATCTCGAGGCAGTTTTCTAGCAATAAGAAAGCTTAAAGCTGTAAAGAGTATCGGAACTAAAATAAATAGCCCCCAGGATAAATACATTGAATATTGTTCAAGAAAATTAAAAACAAATTTATCTTTCACCAGAAATACAACAATGATTAACCACGTTGAGTTAAAAGCTAAAAATAATTGATAAAAATATTTCATTTCTTTTATTTTCTACATGATGATAAAATTGTAAAATTTTGAAACTATTGCAAATATAGCCTGTATATTTTCTTAATCATTACGGTTTCCCTTAAAAGCAAAAATATATATAAACTGAGTTTTTCAAATCCGTATTTTCACTGAAAATTTACTTTTATTAATTAAAACTTTATTGATTTACTTATATTAGTAAAATTAGAATATAATAACCACTAAAAAAACTAAAAAATGACACTCAATGAATTTATTGCAGAATCTTCTTCATTAGATAATTCTACAGGCAATTTCGCAAAGAAAATCTTAGATGATGAGAGATTTCCAGCTGAGCAATCAGAAAGACAAATGCTGGATTATTTAGATTTTGAAACCCGAAAAGAAGGAGTGAACAGAACATTCCAAAGATTTCTTGCAGAATTTAGAAAGAAAAATAATAAAACACTAAAGATTGTCTTAAATTTTTTAAAGGAGAATAATATACAATCACTCAATGATGCGACTGAAAAAGGAATAGCAATGGGCTACGTGGAGGCTTGCGGTTATATAGTAACTATACCTCTGGGAAATGATTATCCGCCATCTATATCGAAAGATATGGATCAGCTTGGAGAAATGAATATGCAATGGGTTGATATTTCGAATGGAGAACAAGTACAAAGTTTTTTATTTGATGGACCTAATTTAGGAGATGGTATAACGCTTCGTTTTTGTTGTCAGGAAATACAATTTAACTTTTTACTTTCATTAATAGACTAATAAATATTAAAAATGTAAAATTTAATTTCCAGAATTAGATTTTACATTTTTTTAATGCGCTTTTTTCGGTAGCGTCCCACTAACTGTGTAAGTTAAAAAGTTATTCTGAAAAATTATGAGCCCTCAAAGCTCAAATAATTTTTCGGAAATAACTTTTTACTATTTTTAAACATTACATAGTTATGATCGACAAAGAAGAATTATTAAACAACAAGGATCTTTACAAGTCCTTTAAGAATGGAGAAGATTTAACCACTTTTTTCAAAGAACTGCACAAAAAAGCAGTAGAACATATGCTAGATGCTGAATTAGACAGCCATCTGGACAATGAAAAATACGAAAAAACATTAAGTGGAAATTACCGAAACGGACATGGAACTAAGAAAATAAAATCCTCATTTGGAGAATCGGAGATTAAAGTTCCCAGAGACCGTGAAGGTAGTTTTGAACCCACCTTAGTTCCCAAAAGACACAATATTATTGATGGTTTGGAGAACATCATCATCTCGTTTTATGCTAAAGGAATGAGCGTTTCGGATATCGAAGAACAGATTAAAGAAATGTATGATTTTGATGTTTCTACCTCCACCATTTCCAGAATTACTAGTGCTGTTGCCAATGAAGTAGTTGCTTGGCAAAACCGACCGTTAGACGATTTGTATCTTATTGTTTGGATGGATGGAATAGTTTTTAAAGTCAGAGAAAACTCAAAAGTCATCAACAAAACCATTTACTTAGCCGTTGGATTAAACCGAGAAGGACGAAAAGATGTTCTTGGTATGTGGCTTGGAAAAAACGAAAGTTTCCAGTTTTTGGATGAATGTTTTAACGGATTTAAAAGCTCGTGGAGTTGAGGATATTTTGATTACAGCTACTGATAATCTTAATGGTTTTACTCAGACTATTCGCTCGGTTTTCCCTGAATCTCAAACTCAAATTTGTGTGGTTCATCAAATCAGGAACGCTTGTAAATATGTAGTCTGGAAGGATAGAAAAGAATTTTCTGCCGACATGAAACACATTTATACAGCACCTAACAAAGATGCTGCAAAAGCAGCTTTAGAAGATTTTGCAACCAAGTGGGAAAGTAAATATTTGTACGCTATTCAATCTGGGAAAAACAATTGGGATGAATTAACCGTCTTTTTTGAATTCCCACTTGAAATTCGAAAAATCATTTATACCACTAATCTCATTGAAAATCTGAATGGGAAAATCAGAAAGTATACCAAAAACAAAATGTCTTTCCCTACCGATGATGCCGTGTTGAAATCTGTTTATTTAGCTCTCAAAGAATCTACTAAGAAGTGGACAATGCCTATTCACAATTGGGGAATTGTTTTAAACCAATTTATGATTATTTTTGACAAAAGGCTCAGATTATAAAATCCAAGCCCTAACTTTTTAACTTACACACTTTATGGGATAGTGTCTCGAAAAAATAAAACAGACGGCAAAATTTTCTGCCCTCTGTTTTTCTTTACTAATTACAAATGTCTGTCATCTGCAAATGATATGTAAGCTGTAGAGCTTAATATACAATGGTCGAGCAATTGAATATTTAAAAACTGTGCAGCCTCTTTTATTTTCTGCGTCATTTTTAAATCTTCCTGAGATGGCTTCAAGTTTCCCGATGGGTGGTTATGTGCTAAAATAATTCCTGATGCATTGCACAAAAGTGCTGCTTGCATAATGATTCTGACATCAACAATCGTTGAAGATATTCCAGATTCTGAAATCTTCTTTATTCCTAAAACTCTGTTTGCTTGGTTTAAGTAAAGGGCAAAAAAAGATTCTCGGTAATCCATTTCATCACTGTCAAAATGCTCTTTAAAAATTTTGACCGCATCCCGTGAAGTAGTAATTAATTTTTCACAATTTCCTTTTCTTGAATAGCTTAACTTTATTTCGTTTACGATATTGAATTTCATATTTTGTACTCTGACTACGGCAGAGATTTGTTTTTCCCGTAATTGCAGTGATTAAAAAATTAGTTCACTAAAATTGAATCAGTTCCAAAACCTGCAAACTTTTCGCATAGTTCAAAAGCTTTTTGTGATTTCATTTGAGCTGTTCCACCCATAACAATAGACTTTAGTTTAGCTTCATCATCTTTATAGGTTTTTACATTCTGATAAAAGCCTGTCACCGCATTATATGCACCGAATAAAGTCCCTTTTGTGGTTTCCATTTGTTGAGTGTCACTCATCATTGCATAGGCAAAAGCATCATCAACAGTATTTTTAAAAACGGTTGACAGCTCGTCAAGATTTCCTTTTTGCAGATGTTTTAAAGTTTCTTTATTGGGACAGAGTGCCAACTGAATTAATTTTTTCATTTCATCGTCACCGACTTTAATTTTTGCCCAATAATTAAATGTTTCTTCTAATTGAGTGCTTAATGTATTGGCTAATCCCATAACTTTATGAGCATCTTCCAAACGTTGTTTAGCTCCTGCGGTATGTCTGATTCTTATGACATTGCTCATATTTTTAAGAGATGCGTTTAGAGTATTTTGACAAACAATACGAATAGGTGTAAAAGCGGCGGTAATACTTCCGCTCCCATCATGTGAAGTTGTCAAGAAAATGTATTTTTCTGTAATATCGTCACCGTTTCCAACTCGGATATAGTCGGGAAGTTTTGCGGTAATAAAAATACGCTCACCATTTCCCAAAGCTCCTGCAGTCTCATATAAAATACCATTTCCACCACCTACAATAGAATCAAAGAAAGAAAACGCTTCACGGTTTTGTACAATTTGGTAATCTTTTCCCACTACACCCAAAACAGTATTATTATCTGTTCGGATATTTGCAAAATAATTAGGAACTTCCAATTCAGAATCATTCATAATGATGTTATCATCTGTTTCAATGATGCCTGAACCTTTTGTAAACAATGCAGATTTTTCGACCTCGTAATCTAGACCTGCAAATCTTATTGCTTCTGCACTTGTGGGATATTCTTCTACCAATTGACCCAAGTTGTGCCAAGCTTTTTCTTTAACTGTGAAAAATGAATATTTTCCTGTTCTGCTGTTGAAATTTAAATTATGTGCCATTATGTTTGTATTTTAAAAATTAGAAAAATGTTTGAGAATATTTTTAGAATGGTAAATTGTCATCCTTTTCATTTTTGTCTGACGTTGATTTTTGAGCTTTAGTCTTTGCTGATTTAGGACTGTTTTTAGAAGCCGTTTTAGTAGCATCTGACTTATTTACTCCTCCATGAAATTTGATTTGTGAGGTATGGAAATTTAATCCTGCGTGTGCTTCCCCATCTTTTCCAATCCATGCACTTGTGTAAGCTCTTCCGCTTAATTCTACTAATACCCCTTTAGTGAAAATCTCAGCTACTTTTGGAGAAATCCAGTAAGAGCAATCAAAGTATGTTGTTTGCTCAATTCGTTCGCCTTGTTTATTGCGATAATTGTCATTGGTAGCAACTGAAAAATTTACTACTTGCTTTTTGTTTGACAGTGTACGGACCTCCGCATCTCTTGTCAGTCTTCCGATAATGTTCATAACATTGCTTTTTTAAGATTGTACATTTTGCTTTGTTCACAATCTCTTCTCCGCCCTTTCTCTAAAAGCCTCGCAAGGCTTCGCTTAATATTTTTCAAAAGAAAAACCGGAAAAAAGAAAGCAGATAATCTTATAGGGCAATAGGAAAAGCCAAGAGGAAACGGAATAATTGGAGGGTACCTTTAGGGAGGAAACCGTTTATGCCGTAGTCTTTTGGCTGGCATTAAGAATTGGATGAACTATATACCTTAGCTGCCTTTTTACCGGTTTATTATGGAAAATATTTATTACAATATTATCTCAATAAATATTTGTAGAATTTACTTTCTGTTCTTTTATAAATTTTGGTGAACTCTTACTTTTAAAAAATATTATAATTTAAAAATGTTAGAAAAATAAAGCCAATTCATGACTTACAAAGAAGTAAAAATAAAGTGATATAGCTGCTTTTCTAAATTACAATTATTGAGATACAATTCTCAATAAGATTGTCATGAAGAGAGAAATATCAAAGGAACAAAACATCCAAAAAGTTAAAATCGATACATACATTCCAACAATACAGTTAAAGAAAATTCCACCGGAAAAAGCTTTGCAGTTGCTTAATAAGGCTGGTTATGAAATAAATAGAGATGAGGCAGAAGAAATTATGGAATTTTTATATACTATCGTAAAACTTACGCTCAAAGAATTTTTTACATCTGATTGATAATTTGTATCTTAGCTGTATATCGGAATGATGAATTTCTATAGCATCACAATTTCTTTGATGCTTCCTAAACTAAATTTTAACGAAATCAATACAATTATGATTATTGCAGATTTGTATATAAGGGTGTCAACCGATGAACAGGCTGAAAAAGGTTATTCACAAAGAGATCAGAATGAAAGATTAAGAAAATATTGTGCTAACCACGATATAGCTATTAATAGGGTTATCTATGAAGATCATTCAGCTAAAAGTTTTGAACGTCCTGAATGGAAAAAATATCTCACTGAGATTAAGAGAAAAAGTCATAAAAGCAGTTTAGTTTTATTTACTAAATGGGATCGCTTCAGTCGTAACACTGGGGATGCTTATCAAATGATAAGTTTACTGCAAAAAAATCATATAGTTCCTCAGGCTATTGAACAGCCTTTGGATATGTCGGTTCCTGAAAATAAACTCATGCTGGCAATCTATCTTTCGACTCCTGAGGTAGAAAATGACCGAAGAGCTTTGAATACTTTCCACGGAATGCGAAGAGCAAAAAAAGAGGGTCGATTAATGGGAATCGCTCCTTACGGTTATATAAATAGAAGTCAAGAAGATGGTAAAAAATACATTGCTATAAAAGAACCAGAGGCATCAAATATCGTCTGGGCATTTAATGAGATTTCAAAAGGACATACTCCAGCTGACCACGTGAGACTGCAAATGAATAAAAGAGATGGTTTATCAATGTCACGGAGTGCATTTGCGAAAGCTATGAGAAACCCTGTTTATTGCGGTAAAATATATATAGAGGACTATAAGCGAGAAGAGGCTTACTATACTGATGGGAAACATGAAGCACTTGTAAGTGAAAAACTTTTTTATCAAGTTCAGCAGATAATGGACAAGAAAAGGAAAGTAGAAGGTCCTGGAGGGAGGGTTTTAGGTAATGAGAGGTTTCCGCTTCGAGGTCTTCTTACGTGTCCAAGATGTGGCAAGAACCTTACTGCAAGTGGTGCTAAAGGGAAATCAAAAACGTATTACTACTATCATTGTCATTACAAGTGTGGTTTTAGATTTGACTCTGATAAATTGAATGAACTTTTTGAAACAGAAATCTCAAAATTAGAGTACAATCCAATCATCAAAGACTTGATGAAAGAAATACTTTTAGACAATTATAAACAATTCACTTTTGATATTGATTCGAAAAGAAAATCTATTTCAAAAGAGATTAATTTGCTTAATGAAAAAGTTGCCAATGCAAGAGATAAATATCTAATTGATAAATTGGATGAGGATGACTATAAAGAGATAAAAAATCTCACAAAAACCCAAATTGAACAGTTGGAATTGGAACTTCAGCATATTGTTGCAGAAAGCAAAGAACTTGACATCAAGACAAAAATAGAAAATGCATTAGATTCAATGGAAAATCTTGTAAACCTCTATCAGCAGGGCGATTTGCAAACAAAAAGGACGATAGGGTGTTTGATATTTCCTCAAAAAGTCGAATTTGACGGAAAAAGTTTTCAAACACCTAAAATGAACATAGTTGCTCAATGTATTTATCAGTATAACAATGGGTTAGGAAATAAAAAAAACCGACATAAGAGAGTAAAATCTACAAATGTCGGTCTTGTGACCTCGACAGGATTCAAACCTGTAACCTTCTGAGCCGTAATCAGATGCGCTATTCAGTTGCGCCACGAGGCCTTGTATTTCGGTTTGCAAATATAGCAATATTTTCTTTACTTTGAAATATGAAAGCAACTTTTTTAAATTTATTTTGTTTTTTATTTCTTATCTCTTGCCAGAAAAAAAATGAAAAACAACTGGATGATTTCATAACTATTTCAGACAGATTGGGTTATCGCTATGAAGTTTCAGATTTGGTTATTAAAACTGGAAAATTCGAAAATCGCATCGACACAGAAAAATTAGGTTTAAAAAAAGTGGTTCTTCTCAATTCTTCGCTTTTGGGTTATTTTTCGGAGTTAAATCTGGTTGATAAAATCATTGGAATCTCTAGTCCCGAGTATATTTTTGATGATAGTATCAGAAATAAAGTTGAAACGGGTAAAATAGCAAATGTAGGAAATGAACAAAAATATGATCTTGAGAAAATAATTGCTTTGCAGCCCGACGCGGTTTTTACCAACTACGTTCCGAGTTTCGGAAATACTTATGATATCTTGAGACAATCAAACATCGAAGTTATTTTCCTAGACGAATATTTGGAAACGTCTCCATTAAGTAAGAGTAAATATTTATTGCTTTTTGGAGAGTTATTTAATGTTAAAAAAGAAGCGGAAATACGTTATAAAAAGATAGAGGACGATTATCATCAACTGCGAAATCTAGCGCAACAAGCGACGGAACAACCCGTTGTTTTGTGTAACGAAATCTACGGCAATCAATGGTTTTTGCCTGGCGGAAAATCATCTGCAGCTATTTATTTTAAAGATGCCAATGCTAGTTATATTTTGTCGGATAATCAGGAAGTCAATGCAATTCCGTTCAGTTTTGAAGAGGTTTTCAAAAAAGCAGAACAAGCAAAATATTGGGTTAATATTGGGTCTTACCAAAGTAAAAAAGCAATGTTAAATATCAACGCAAATTATGCTAAAATGAAGGTGTTCCAAAACGGAAAATTATACATGATAAACAATCGCGAACATGGATTGGCAAACGATTATTTCCAAAGTGGAAATGTGCGCGCCGATTTGGTTTTGAAAGATTATATCAATATTTTCCACCCCGAATTGTTCCCGAACGAAAATCTTTATTATTTTAAAGAATTGAAATAACGATGAAATCTACAATACTGCCATTTAATTTTTTTGCCGCCGTCATTTTGTTTTTAGGACTTTTGACTGGACAAATGTTAATCGCTCTTTTGGGCGTAGCTTGTCTATATTTTTTACATATCGACTATGCGGCATCGCCAGTATTTATGATTGTTGGTTATATTGTCAGCATGGCTTTCCCAGTTTTGTTTTATTATTTATTTATTCTAAAACCTCACAAGCTAAAACTACAATTTGATTTTAAAAAGAATTCTTTTTTAGTGTACTTGTTGGCATTCCCATGTATGTTTGGGATGATGTTGATGGCAGAATATTTGGTGACTTTTGTGCCAACAACAGGTCCTGTTTTTGGAGAATTGTACAAAAGTTTTGTAATGCAAATGTCGTCGTTGGCAATGGATAATGTCACGATGATTTTGTTAACGGTTATTTTAGCACCCATATTAGAAGAAGTATTATTCCGTGGTGTTATTCAAAAATCTATTGTAAAAAATGGGATTAATCCCCGAGTTGCAATCCTGATTTCGTCCTTTGTTTTTGGTGCTTTTCATGTCTATCCATGGCAGTTTGTTGGGGCTTTTTTGTTGGGACTTGTCTTGGGATTAATCTATGAAAAAACGCAGTCGTTATTGTTGCCAATACTTTTGCATGCTTTTAATAATCTTATTTCAGCTTTGCTAATGATGAAGTATGGCGCAGAAACATCACAAAACATTCTCTCTATTGATCCGATTTATAGTTTTATGATTGGTGCAGGGATTTTTAATGTTTTTATGTTGGCTCTAAATGTTTATTTTAAAAGAAAAGCTAGTATCTTTGAAGGATAATTTATGCGCGATGGAAATATTGGTAGCTACCCATAATCTTCACAAAAAAGAAGAAATTCAACAAATATTAGGATCAGATTATTTTGTATTAAGTCTTACCGATTATAATCTTAATGAAGAAATTATTGAAGACGGAAACACTTTCGCTGAAAACGCACTGATTAAAGCAAAATACTGTTTTGAAAAAACTGGAAAACCAAGCCTTGGTGATGATAGTGGATTGGTGGTTGAAGCATTAGATGGTCGCCCCGGAATTTATTCGGCGCGTTATGCAGGCGATCATGACTTTCAAAAAAACATCAAAAAAGTTTTGGAAGAAATGAAAGAAGAGACCAATCGACGTGCTTATTTTATAACTGTTTTGTGTTTGATGGACGAAACTGGCGAACATTATTTCGAAGGACGCGTGTATGGTAATTTGACAAAAGAAGCCTTTGGTGGTGGCGGTTTTGGTTATGATCCGATATTTATGCCAGACGATCATAATACCACTTTTGCTGAAATGCTGACAGAAGAAAAAAATAAAATTAGCCACAGAAGCGAAGCGCTTAAAAAATTTTTGGACTACCTTTCTGTTCATCCTTTGTAATTAAAATTTGTGAGCACTTATCTTACCATATTAGGATTTAATTCCGCAATTCCGACGATTAATTCTTCACCAACAGCACAACTTTTGGAGATGGAAGAACGTATGTTTCTCATTGATTGTGGCGAAGGGACGCAAGTGCAATTACGGAAAGCTAAAGCTCGATTTTCAAAACTTAATCATATTTTTATATCGCATCTTCATGGCGATCATTGTTTTGGATTACCTGGATTAATCGCTTCTTTCAGACTTTTGGGAAGAACTAATCCTTTGCACATCTACGGGCCGAAAGGTATCAAGAAAATGTTGGAAACGATTTTTACAATCACAGAAACCTACCGTGGATTCGAGCTTATTTATCATGAATTGGACAAAAAAGTTTCCGAAAAAATCTATGAAGACAAAAGAGTAGAAGTTTTTACAATTCCTTTGGACCATCGTATTTATTGCAATGGTTATTTGTTTAAGGAAAAACCAAAAGAACGCCATCTTAATATGCATGCTATTTCGCAATATTCGGAAATCGAAATTTGTGATTATCAAAATCTTAGAAATGGAAAAGATTTCGTTTGCGAGGATGGAAGTGTAATTCCAAATCAAGAATTAACAACTGATCCCAAAGCTTCGGTTTCTTACGCCTTTTGTAGTGATACAAGATATAAAGAAGATATTATTCCTCTTATAAAACATGTTGATGTCTTGTATCATGAATCAACATTTCTTCACGAACTGAAAGAAATGGCAGATTATACAGGCCACACAACAGCCCTAGAAGCAGCTACAATTGCGAAAAAAGCAGAAGTCAGTAAGTTGATTATGGGGCATTTTTCAAATCGTTATGATGATCTTACAGTAATGACTAACGAAGCGCGCCAAATCTTCCCCAATTCTTATCTTCCAAAAGCTTTAGAACCAATTAAGCTTTAGCAATTCGGTATTTTCGAAAGAGAAAGTCTCTATTTTACAGCTTTTATTCAATATCTTTGACTTCATAATTTATTAAGTATGAAGAAAAGATTTATGCTAATGTTCGTTTTGGCAACGTCTTCTTTTTGGGCGCAATTGCCAGAAGCCAAGCTAGACGAACTTATCAAAAACACCATCACAACTTTCGATGTTCCAGGAATGTCTGTCGGCATTGTAAAAGATGGTCAAGTGGTTTATTCTAAAGGATTCGGTGTACGATCGCTGAAGAATAATCTTCCTATGGATAGCAACACTTTGGTGGGGATTGCTTCCAATTCTAAAGGTTTTACGGCAACAGCATTGGCTATTTTAGCTGATGAAGGTAAATTGAATTGGGACGACAAAGTTTCCAAATTTATCCCAGAATTCCAGATGTATGATCCTTATGTTTCGCAAGAAATTACGATTCGTGATCTTATTACCCATCGCGCTGGTCTTGGTCTAGGACAAGGCGATTTGATGTTTTTTCCAGAAGGCGGAACACAAACAATCAAAGATATTGTGCACAATGTTCGGTATTTGAAACCAGATCATTCTTTCCGCACAAAACTTGAATATAACAACATTATGTTCATTGTCGCTGGAGAAGTTATTACAAGAATTAGTGGACTTTCTTGGGCGGATTTTATAGAGCAAAAAATTCTAAAACCAGTGGGAATGACCTCTAGTTTTGGATCTTATAATCGTGCAAAATCTTCATCAAACATCATTGATGCACACGCACCAGTTGACGGAAAAGCTATTGCGGTTCCGCATGACTGGAACGAAACAGCCAACGCAGCTGGCGGTATCATGAGTAACATTACAGATATGACGACGTGGGCAGATTGTCTGTTGAATAATTTTGTTATGAAAAACGGAAAACGTTTGGTTTCTCAGAAAAATGCACATGAGCTTTGGTCTTTGCAAATTTCAGATAAAGTGGCACCCAAAAATCCTTATGATTCCAAATTTTATGGTTATGGATTGGGTTGGTTCTTGACGGATGTTAAAGGCAAATTACAAGTTCAGCACAGTGGTGGACTTATTGGGACGGTAACTTTATTTACTTTAATTCCAGAATTAAAACTCGGTGTTGTGGTGTTGACCAATCAACAATCTGGCGCCGCATTTTCTACGGTAACCAATGCTATTAAAGATAGCTATCTCGGTATTGAGGATCGTAATTGGCTCAAAACTTATTCTGAAAGAATGACAAAAGCTGAAGAACGTTTTAACAAACAAAAGAAAGAGGTGTATAATCAAGTTAAAGTTGCTGAAAAATCAAATATTCTCAAACCAGAACAGTTTGTAGGAGCCTATAGAGATGCGTGGTTTGGCGATGTTGAAATAAAACAAGAAGGCAAAAAATACCGATTGTATTGCAAATCTTCTCCGCGTTTGAAAGGCGACTTGTTGTCTTACAATAATAATACGTTTGTGGTCAAATGGGACGACAGAAGTTACGATGCAGACGCATTTTTTGTGTTAAATTTTGATGAAAATGCAAAAGCGACTTCCGCAACGATGAAACCGATTTCTGATGTTACCGATTTTAGTTTTGACTTTGGCGATTTGGATTTGAAGAAAGTGAAATAATGCGATTGCAAATTCAATTATTATAATTAAAATGGTAAATCAACTGGTTTACCATTTTTTTCTTCTGAAATAAATAAATGTTACAATAACAATAAAAGCCATCACGCTCAAAGTTGCAAAATAACCGTAAGGATTCTTGAGTTCTGGCATGTTTTCAAAGTTCATTCCGTACAATCCTGCAATGAAAGTTAGTGGCAAAAAATAAACCGAAAACATGGCAAGAAGTTTCATCACCTGATTGGCTTTTTGATCAGACAATGCCAAAAACATCGATATCAAGTTGGTAGTTTGCGCGTTGAGGTGGTCAAAATCTGCTATTGCATCTTTCTGCTTGTCCACAAGGTCCATAACTTCCACATCTTCCAATTCCAAAGTATGAAATTTGTTAATCCATTCCGACGAAATATTTAAGATTCTTGTGTTAAGTCCCGATTTGCGTTTTAGTTTGTAAAGACGACGAATTTGATTGGTTTGGTTGGAGTTTTTAAGAAAAATTTCGTTTTCCATATTGTCCAGAACTTCCAGCAGATGTTGGCTTTCGTCATCGTAGGTTTTCATGACTTGCAGGGCAAGTTTTAGTGAGAGTTTATCGGGTTTTATTGTATTTTTTAATTCGGGTTTTTTCTCAATTTCTTCGACCACTTCGCGGATGCTTTTGCTTTTCATACGATGCACGCTGATGATGAGATTCGGTAATACAAAAAGACTTAGCTTGGTACTTACATCACTTATCGAGTTCAGGCTTTGGCGCTCAAGGTCGGTGTTTTCGCGCATCAAGAAGAATTTTACTTCATCAACTTCTTCATATTTAGGAAGGTGATTCGGGTCTATAGTATCTTCTAAAAGGAGATTGTTGATGTGATAACGATTGTGCAGAAAAGCTAAATCTTCTTCGGTTGCCATTTCAACATCGAGCCATTCACAAAATTCGTTTTTTAAAATACTTTCAATTGCCATAGCGCAAAGCTAAATATTTTTTGTAAAAATTGGTGTTTTTATGTAAAGGATAGTAATTATCATTTATTTAATTAAATGTTGGTTATATTGTATGATGTGTGTGTTGTTGGTTTAAATTATTTTTAAAATTTTATAAAATGTAAATATTGGTATTAAATTATAAATAAGTTATTATGTAATAAATAAAATATTATTTTTGCATAACTATTTGTAAACTTAAAATATGTTTAAAAGTAAAATTATAGGTGTAGGACATTACGTTCCTGAAAATATAGTAACCAACGATGATTTGTCAAAGTTAATGGCAACCAATGATGAGTGGATTACCGAAAGAACAGGTATTAAAGAAAGACGTCACCGTAAGAATAGAAATGACAGCGAAGAAACAACCGCTTTTTTAGGTTGTAAAGCCTCAGAAATTGCTATTAAAAATGCTAATCTTACAGCAAAAGATATCGATTATATTATTTTTGCAACTTTATCTCCAGACTATTTTTTTCCAGGAAATGGTGTGTTGTTGCAAGAAATGTTAGGTTGCGATAATATTGGCGCACTGGATGTCAGAAACCAATGTTCGGGTTTTGTCTATGCAATGAGTGTTGCCAATGCCTTGATCGCTTCAGGAACATACAAAAATATTTTGGTTGTAGGCGCAGAAATTCACTCATTTGGTTTGGATTTTTCAGATCGTGGTCGTGGCGTTTCGGTTATCTTTGGAGATGGCGCTGGCGCGGTGGTTTTATCGGCCACAGAAGATGAGAATGCTCAAGGTATTTTGGCTGTTAACATGCACTCGGAAGGGAAATATGCGGAAGAATTGGCTGTTAAATTCCCAGGATCCAAATTTGGCTGGTCGGATAGATTGTTAACAGAACCAGACGCTATTACTGCGGAAGATCTTTATCCTGTGATGAATGGGAATTTCGTTTTCAAACATGCGGTGACAAGGTTCCCAGAAAGTATCCTAGAAGCACTTAACAAAGCTGGAAAAACATTAGACGATTTGGATTTATTAATTCCACATCAAGCTAATATTCGTATTGCGCAATATGTTCAGCAATTGTTAAAATTACCAGACGAAAAGGTGTTTATTAATATTCAAAAATACGGAAATACAACGGCGGCTTCTATCCCAATTGCTCTAAGCGAGGCTATCCAAGAAGATCGAATGAAACGCGGCGATTTGGTATGTATGTCAGCTTTCGGAAGTGGATTTACTTGGGGAAGTGTTTTGTTTGAATATTAATTTTAAAGAAATTTAGTTTTAATAAAATAGACTTTTTGTAAGTCAAAGTCGGGGAATAATCTTCCGACTTTTTTGTTTAGATAATATAGTTTAGCATTATTAATTCCATTCAAAAAAGCATACATGATATTTTATGACGAGAAGATTTATAAAAATTATTTTACCAGACAATCTTTTTATGCTATTACACGTTTTTAGATTTTAAATACTCAACATTAATCGTATATTTAACGACCAAAAAAACGAAGCATTGAAAAATTATATTTCCTTATTTCTTTTGATGACGCCTTTGGCTGTTTTCTCTCAAATTAATTTAAAAGTTTTGGACGAAGATGGTAACGCAGTTGGGCAAGCAAAAGTCACTTATAACAATCAAGAATACCAAACCGATACCAAGGGTTTTATTAAAATTCCTTTAGCAGACCAGGTTACAAGCCTTTCTGTTGAGAAAGAAGATTTCAAATCTTTTACTAAAAGTATCCCGACTTCTCCAAAAACGCAGAATTTAAATATTTTGTTTTTGCCTGTTAATAAGGTTAATGAGATCAAAGAAGTGGTGTTTCAAAAAAGAGTTAAACCAAAATCTAATGATCTTAGCTCGATAGAAATTTCGCCTCGTGAAGCTCAAATTGTAGCTTCGCTTTCTGGAGGTGTCGAAGGATTGATTAAAACTTTACCCCAATTCAACTCCAATACAGAGCTCAGTTCGCAATATATGGTGCGTGGTGGTAACTACGATGAAAACCTAATCTACATCAATGATGTCGAAATCTACAGACCTTTCTTGATTCGTAATTCTATGCAAGAAGGGATGAGTATCATCAATCCTGATATGGTGGGATCTCTTAATGTTTCTGCCGGAGGTTTTGAAGCGCGCTATGGTGATAAGATGTCGTCTGTGCTTAATATCTATTACAGACAACCGAAAGAATTCGAGGTTTCTGGAGAAGCATCGCTTATTGGTGGACGTTTGACCGTTGGTGGTGCAAGCAAGGATAAAAAGTTTTCTGCATTGGTAAGTGGACGTTATAGAAATACCAATTTGGTATTGAATACGCTAAATGAAGATACAGACTTCAATCCTCAATATATGGACATACAGTCTTACATCAATTATGATTTTAATGACAAACTAAAATTATCATTTTTAGGATATTTTTCTAAAAACGATTACGAGATGATTCCAAAACAAAAAGATGTTGATTTTGGATCATTATTACAACCAATTCGTTTGACGGTGGGTTACAACGGTAAAGAAGATGACCAGTATAAAAATATGATGGGAACTTTGAGCCTTAACTATAAACCTACAAAAAAATGGAATATTGGGATTGATGCTTTTGCTTATCAAAACCGTGAGCGCGAATATTACAGCATTGCTTCGGGATATATGTTGCAAGCATTCGATCCAGAAACTGGTGATCCAGTGGCAACTTACGATGCGGGAGGACAAATCGATCATGCCAGAAATGATCTGAGAGTTCGTACAATGGGCGCGCAGGCGAAAGCACGTTTTTCCCCAAATGTGAATACCGATTTTGAAGTTGGCGTTAAATTCGAAAAAGAAAAATTACAAGACAATACCAACGAATGGCAATTGGTGGACTCGTTAGGTTATAATGTGCCGAGAGATTTTGTACTTCCAGGAAGTCTGGATGCATCTTCATTAAAACTAAAATACCTTATCGCAGGCGCTAATAATATCGATGCGACGAGAGTTTCGGCTTATGCACAATATTCTCAAAAATTTAATTGGGGCGACAACAAAGTATTTGTCAATGCTGGAGTGAGAATGCAAAACTGGAGTTTTAATAAAGAAACCTTGATTAGTCCAAGAGCACAGTTTGCTATAAAACCGAATTGGGATATGGACATGTTGTTTAAGTTAACCGGAGGTGTATATTACCAAGCGCCTTTCTATAAAGAGATCAAAGACCTTAATGGAGATTTTAACTCAGACATCAAAGCACAACGTTCTTACCAAATTATTTTAAGCAACGACTACGAATTCCGTTTGGGAAGCAACCGCGATTCAAAACCATTCAAATTGACAACAGAAGCTTATTATAAGAAATTTGATAATTTGATTCCTTATTATTTAGATAATGTAAGAATTCGTTATTCTGGTAAAAACAATGCGGAAGGTTATGCTTATGGTCTAGATACGCGATTGTTCGGTGAGTTTGTGCCAGGGGTTGACTCGTGGATTTCCGCAAGTTATGCCAGAGTTTACGAAAATATTGATAACAAAGGTTACATTCCAAGACCAACAGATCAGCGTTTCAGATTTTCATTATTCTATCAAGATTATATGCCAAAATTCCCGAGTATGCGGGTTAACTTGACATTGACGTATGCTAGCGGATTACCTTCTGGGACTCCAGTAATGTTTGATGATAATGGACAACCAGACTATTTGGCAGCCTATAATTATCAAAGAACTTTACCTGCTTATAAGCGTGTTGACATCGGTTTGACAAAAGTATTTATAGATCAAAAAGACAATAAAGTGGTTGGCGGATTTTGGTCTAACTTCCGCGAGTTGACGTTGGGTGTTCAGATTTTCAATGCCTTTAATATTAATAATACAGTTGCTAATCAATGGATTAACGATGTTAATAGTACGGGATATTATCCAGTTCCGGTTCGATTGACAGGACGATTCTTCAATGTGAAATTAGAATTTAAACTATAGCAATAAAAGCTTCGAAACATTTTCGAAGCTTTTATTTTTTTGGGCATATCCTCGCTCGGTAACTTCCGGCGCTTGCTACGCCGCGCCTCCAGTTCCTCACTCGGTCGGGCTGTCCGCTGTATCTTTTTTGTCACTCGGTCGGCTCCGCTTCGCTCCGCCACCTCGTTCCAAAAAAGGATGCCGCTTCCATCCCTTATGCGAAAAGTGAAATATTCCTGATGTAATTGAATCATATTCCCGAAATTTGTGCTTAGGAATTAGGAACAAGGAACAAGAAATTAGAAACAAGAAATTAGAAACAAGAAATTACATTTTAGAAAAAAATAAAAATGAACATTATATTAGCATCGACGTCAACCTTGTATGGAGACGAATATTTAGAGTATTTAAGATCAGAATTAGAACAGCTTTATCAAGATGTCACCGACATCCTTTTTGTGCCATTTGCCCGTCCAGGTGGAATATCGCATGAAGATTACACTGCAAAGGCCGCTGTTTTTTTTGAAACGATTGGTAAAAAAGTAAAAGGACTTCACGAGGTTAATGACAAAATCGAAGCCATTAATAGCGCCCAAGCTTATTTTACTGGAGGAGGAAATACTTTTCTGTTGGTAAAAAACTTACATGAAAACAACCTCATGTCCGTTCTTATGCAAAATGTAAAATCAGGAAAGCCTTATTTAGGTTGTAGCGCAGGAAGCAATATTGGCGGTGTTAATATGAGAACAACCAACGATATGCCGATTGTCTATCCATCGAGTTTTGACTGTATGGGATTGGTACCTTTCAACATCAATCCACATTATTTGGATCCAAATCCAGATTTGCATCACAATGGTGAAACCAGAGAAACGCGTATCCTCGAATTTTTAACACAAAACGATTTGAAAGTTGTCGGACTCCGCGAAGGCAACTGGATTCGTCGTGTAGGAGACAAGATAACAGTAGAAGGTACACATCTGACAAGGATTTTTGAACAAGGAAAAATGCCGTACGAAATTGAAGTTGGAACTGAATTATAAAAAAAATGAAACTACAAAAAGAAATCGATTTTATCCTAGCTGTTGACGCACTCAAAAATGTTAACAGAAGAAATTATAACGCTGACGACTCGCGGCGGGAAAACACGGCAGAACACAGCTGGCAAATCGTGATTCTTGCGCAGATACTTTATCCTTATGCGAAAGACAAGGGAAATGTCGATTTGCTACGGGTGATTCGTATGTTGTCGATTCATGATCTTGTGGAGATCTATGCTGGCGATACTTTTTTGTTTGATGAAAATGCCATGGAAGGCAAGTTCGAACGTGAGAAAATTGCGGCACGCAAGATTTTTGGCATTTTAGGAGAACATTTAGCAGATGAGTTTTACAATCTTTGGATAGAGTTCGAGGAAGAACAGACGCCAGATGCTATTTTTGCTTGTTCGATAGATCGTATTATGCCTTTTATACTTAACACGCATACTTCCGGGAAAAGCTGGACAGAAGCCAATGTTAAAGAAAATCAGGTTCGTCATATGTTGGAAGATGCCATCAAAAAAGCGTCCGACGAAATGGGCGAGGCTTTTGATATTTTGTTGCAGAAAGCTTTGGATCAAAATCTATTAATTCAGGAATAAATATTGTTCTTATTTCTAATCCATTTTTGTTTAAATAATATTAAGATTTAAACTATTGATTTATAGAGTTTTAATAAAATAATTGATGTTCGCAGTATGCTTTTGTATTTCCTTCTAAATAGGGTTTAAAAAAAATTAACAAGCTTTAACTATAAAAATAGTTGTACGAATAAAAAATTAGTTTACATTTGTATTACTAAGAAATTAGTGATATAAGATTGATTGACTTTTAAAAGAACTGACTATGACTAAATTAACAAAAGCCGAAGAACAAGTAATGCAATATTTGTGGCACATCCAAAAAGGTTTCTTAAAAGATATTTTGGAACTTTTTCCAGAACCAAAACCGCATACCAATACGGTGTCTACCATTTTGAAGATTTTGTTGGAGAAAGGTTTTGTCGATTATACAACCCACGGACGTCAACACGAATATTTTGCAGTGATTACCAAGGAACAATACAGTGGCAGAAGCATCAAAAGTCTGGTGAAAAACTACTTTGAAGGTTCTTACAAAAACGCGGTTTCTTTTTTGGTTGAAAAAAACGAAATAAGTGTTGAAGATTTAGAACACCTGTTAGACGAACTCAAAAACAAGGACTAATGGACGCTTTCTTACTTTATCTCATCAAGATGATGGTCTGCTCTGCGGTGATGTACGCTTATTATCTGTGGTTTCTGAAAGATAAAACCTTTCATCATTACAATCGTTTTTATCTTTTGTTGACGGTCTTTATTAGTTTCAGTTTGCCGTTGTTAAAGTTGTCTTACTTTACCATTGATATCAACCCGAAATTAATGTTTTTAATACAAAATTTACAAGAATCTCAAACAACTTCTACAGAACATGGTTTCCATATTTATCAAATTTTTTATGCTATTGTTGGATTGGTTTCAATCCTATTTTTAGCAAAACTTCTTTTAGGTTTATTAAGAATTAATCATATCAAAAAATCTTTTCCTCATGAGGAATTGCAAGGCATTAAGTTTTATCAAACCAATTTGGAAGAAGCACCATTTTCGTTTTTTAGGAATCTATTTTGGAAAAATTCTATCCAAATGGAATCTGCTGTTGGACGACAGATTTTAAAACACGAAATGGTCCATATCGAACAAAAACACACTTGGGACAAACTCTTCATGCAAATTGCGAAATCTATATTTTGGATGAACCCTTTGTTCTACATAATCAACCGAGAAATCAATCTTATACACGAATACTTAGCGGACAACAAAGCTGTAAAACGTTCTGACACCAAAGCATTTGCGCAGATGCTTTTGGAAAGTCACTTCCCGGGAACGACAATTCCAGCTACAAGTCCATTTTTATCATCTAACCTCAAAAAAAGATTAAAAATGCTTACAAAAAGTAAAACCAAATACAGTTATGCGCGCAGGATTTTTGCTTTGCCGCTACTGTTTATGCTATCTTTCGCGTACCTCGTAAATGCGAAAAACAACGAAATTAAAACAACCAATCTACAAATTGATAAAGCTGTTGACCAAATTAAAAAAGATACAGCCATTGTAGTGGAGACCAACATCTTGCCCGACAAAGTTAACCAAGCCCATGACGGATTGAGAGAAACCACAAAACAGATTTCTAAGGATAATCAAATGATTGCGGATATCAATAAAAAAATTGCTGATAAAAATAAAGCGATTAACGAATTGATTAAAAATAAAAAAACCGATACGCAAGAATTTGTTGATAAAGAAAAAGAAATTGATTTTCTAAATCTGCAAGCGGATAATATTATTAATTCTGAGCGTTATCAAAATCTTTTGAAGCAATCTGACGAATACGGAAAACAAATCGATGATTTTTATAACTCAGCAGAGTGGATCAATAAAGTGGCAGCAATAGAAAAAAATGCGGCGGAGATGGAAGCCAAATACAACTCTCCAGAATGGAAAAAGAAAGTAGCAATTATGGAGAAACGTGCGGCTGAGATGGAAGCCAAATATAACTCTCCAGAATGGAAAAAGAAAGTGGCGGCTATGGAGAAACGTGCTTCAGAAATTGAAAAACGCGTCAATTCTTCGGAGTTTAAAAAGAAAATTGAAGAAGCTAAAAAAAGCGGAAACAATGTTTATTTCTTTAACGATGCTAATCTAGCAAAGGCTTTTGAATTGAAAGATATCAATTTTGATGATTTTAAATTTAATAATGAAGAAGTTAAAAAATTATTAAAAGACTTACCAACTTTTGAATTGAAAGACATTAATTTTGGAGATGTTGCTTTCGGTAGAGAAATGACGCCAAAAGAAAAACGTCAGTACGAAAAGCGGAAAAAAGAAGTCAAAGAACTTCAGAAAAAACTCAACGAAAAACGTAAAGAACTTGGTGCTAATAATTTGATTGTTGATCGTCCTTGGATTGTTTCTAATGCTAAGGCCATGACAATTCCGAGATTTAATAACGGTATTTCGATTAATAAAAATGATAGCAAATCTGAGATTAATGGCAGCGATTTTAGAAATTATACTTCCGGAGATATGAAGTTTTTTATAAATGGTAAAGAAGTTTCTAAATCTGAAATGGACAAAATAAGTCCAAAAGATATCAAAAGTGTGAACGTCAACAAGTACAATGACAAAGGTGAAATAAAAATCGAAACCAAATAATCACATTAAATTTACAATAATCAGCCTCATTAGTTAATTTTAAATGGGGCTTTTTTTAACCCATTTTACAGAATACATGAAATCAGTTTTCTTAGCTTTTAGTTTTTTGATGAGTTTAAATTTACTTTCTCAAAATCAACGCTACATTTACGAATACAAATTAATAAAAGATTCTACGAACAAAACCAGTCAGCGCACCGAAATAATGTACCTCGACACCTCGAAAGAAGCTTCCAATTATTATAGTTATACCGCTTTTCATTCAGATTCTTTAGTTCGGGCCAATCTGGAAATGCAGCTGAAAGCTACGGGCGTTATTAACATCAAACCAAATATGAGAGTAGATGCAGAACGTTATTCGGTTTCAAAAACTTATCCAGATTTCCGAACAGAATTACATACACGAATTGGAATGGATGCTTACAAAATTCTTGAGAATCGAAAAATGAATTGGAACATTCTCCCCGAAAAACATCAAATAGGGAAGTGGCAAACGCAAAAGGCGACTTTGGATTTTGGTGGAAGACATTGGAAGGCTTGGTTCGCGACAGAAATTCCGTTGCAGGATGGACCTTACAAGTTTGCTGGACTACCAGGACTTATTGTTAAAATTGAAGACCAAACGCAATCTCATATTTTAGAATTAAAAGGTATTAAGAATCTGAGTTCTGAGGAATTTAGTGCGGTTCGAAAACCAAGAAATGAAATTTCGCTTAGTTTAAAACAATATCAAAAGTTGTTAGCCGATTATGCAAAAGATCCAACACTAGGTTTGAAACAAGCGACGATGGGTGCTGTTGTTATGATGGGTGCAGAAGGCGATAATAAAAAATGGATAAAAGAGCGCGAAGCCAAAATGAAAGAAGATCTTAAAAAAGATAATAATAACATCGAGTTAAGTTTTTAATAAATAAAAAGCCAAAGTTCAAAACTTTGGCTTTTTTTATCAATGTTAGGATTAATTATCCCATTTTTTTAGCGTCTGCTACAAATTGCGCAAGTCCACTATCTGTTAAAGGATGTTTTAACAAATTAAGAATTGAAGCTATTGGCGAAGTGATAACATCAGCACCTATTTTAGCACAATTAATAATATGAATAGGGTTTCTGATAGATGCTGCTAGAATTTGAGTGTCAAAAAGATAATTGTCATAGATTGTTCTAATATCTTGGATAAGCTCGATACCATCTACAGAAATATCGTCTAATCTTCCTAAGAAAGGCGATACATAAGTTGCACCAGCTTTAGCTGCTAACAAAGCCTGACCTGCTGAGAATACTAATGTACAATTGGTTTTTATACCTTTATCAGAGAAGTATTTTAAAGCTTTTACACCATCTTTTATCATTGGGATTTTAACAACGATTCTTTCGTGTAATGCCGCAAGTTCTTCTCCTTCTTTGATCATTTCATCATAAGTTGTAGAAAGTACTTCAGCTGATACATCACCATCTACAATGTTGCAGATATCCACATAATGTTTGTTGATAGCTTCTTTACCAGCAATTCCTTCTTTTGCCATTAACGAAGGATTGGTTGTAACACCATCCAAAATTCCCAAATCTTGAGCTTCTTTAATCTGCTCTAAGTTGGCAGTGTCGATAAAAAATTTCATTTATTTAGTTTTAATAATCTTAGTTACAAAGATAGTTTAAATATTCTGTTATACTAAAATTGGAAGCCGAGGCTCCCAATTTTTTTTATTTTTTAAGTTCTGCTTCTTTAGCTTTGAACTCATTAAATTTCGCAGTGTTTTGCGTTGCGTTGTAAAAGGCTTTGAGAAGTGAAACCATGTCAGCATCTTTTGGGTCTAATGCATAGGCTTTTTCCGCGTATGGAATAGCCTTTGCAAATCTTGCACGTCTTTGTTCCATTACTTTATTAGCTTCATCGATTTTCTTGGCTTTTCTTAATTCGTTGTAAGAGTTAATTGCTTTTTCGTCATCTCCCATAATTAAATATACCATATTGGTAAAGGCTGTTCTATTAGTAGGATCTATGCTGATTGCTTTATTAAAAGCTTCTTCAGCTTCTTTTTGTTTTGCTGGATCTTTGCTATAGATAACCCCTAGATTGTAATAAGCAATAGCATCGTTAGGATTTTTACTAATTTGAGATTTTAAACTTGTAACGAACTCTTCAGTTTTGCCAGCTTTGTAATAAGCGAGTCCTAGCGTATTTGCTAATTTAGCATTATTAGGGAATTTTTTTAATCCTTTTTGCGTAACTTCAATAGCTTCGTTATATTTTTCTAACTCCATTAATAAAGCCGATTGGATATCATAAATCTCTTCTTCTTTACTTGCTGTTCTCTCTTCTTTGAAGTCTGTATAATCGCTCGTAGCTCCCATCTTTTTGTAAAGATCGAAGGTGGTTTTATCTAAATTATCAATCGTGTTTGACTTTTTGCTTTTTGCGGTGTAAATAGTTTCTACACCAGTAAAATTCATTGCAATTAACTGATCAAAAATTTTAGAAGATTCCTCTTTTTTATTTCCTTGAGCATAGGCAACAGCTGATGAATACAACAGATTTTGATTTTCAGCACCAGCGGCTTTGGATAAAAAATAAGCTTCTTCGAACAACTTAGCAGCACCAGCGAAATCTTTTGCTTGGTATAAATCGTAGGCTTGCTTGTTGGTAGATTGATAAGAAGCGTTAAGTTGATTTCCTAGTTTGCTAGCCAAAGAAGGTGTGTATTTTTCTTCTTTTAGAGAAAGTCCAGCTCCAAATTTGTCAGCTGCTTCTTTACCTACAAAATAGACTTTCTTCTTGTCATTGTCTTTTCCTGTGTAGATTGTTGCTTTTCCTAAATCACTTATTTTTGACAAAATTTGTGCGCCTTCTGCAATTTTTCCAGATTTTACAAGACCTAAACCTTTTGCATAATAGTATTGTTCTTGTAAAGACGGTTCTAATAAATAAATTTTATCTCCAAAAATAGCTTCTGCTTTAGAAATTTCTGAGGCAGTTGTATTGGCATCACCTTGATCTGCCGCTTTAACAGCATTAGAAATTTCCTTTTTTTGAGCATAAGACAGCGAGGCTGCTATAATTGTTAAGCTTAAAAATAGTTTTTTCATATGATTATATTAAAATTTATTCTTCGTTATTGTTATCTTCTATATTGTCTAGGCTTTCTGTATTAGTCGGGTTTTCTGAGTTATCTTTTACTTCTTCATGTTCTGATATTTCTCCTTCGTCTTCTACATCTTTATCCATTTCGACTTTTGCAATAGCCGCAATCTCATCATTAGACTTAAGATTGATAAGTCTTACACCTTGTGTATTTCTACCCATAACACGAAGTTCTGAAGTATTCATACGGATGGCAACACCAGAACGGTTAATAATCATTAATCCATCTTCGTCTGTTACGGATTGTATCGCAATAAGATCCCCAGTTTTTTCAGTGATGTTAAGGGTGATAACACCTTTTCCACCACGGTTGGTTATACGGTAATCTTCCACTGCGGTACGCTTACCATATCCTTTTTCTGAAACTACTAATACGGTGTCATTCTCCAAGTCGTTAACTACAATCATCCCGATAACTTCATCTTTATCAGCGAGATCGATACCTCTAACACCAATAGATGTTCTACCTACAGCTCTTACTTTTTCTTCAGGGAAGCGGATACATTTACCAGCTTTTGTTGCAATCATGATTTCAGAATTTCCATTAGTCAATTTTGCACCAAGTAGCATATCGTCTTCACGGATTTCAATAGCGTTAACACCATTGGTTCTTGGTCGTGAGTAAGCTTCCAAAGATGTTTTCTTGATGGTTCCGTTTTTCGTAATCATCACAACATTCATCTGGCTTGTGTAGTCTTGGTTTTTCAAATCCTTGGTACGGATATAAGCTTTGATTTTGTCGTCCGGCTCTATGTTGATAAGGTTTTGGATAGCTCTACCTTTTGCTGTTTTTGAACCTTCTGGAACTTCGAATACTCTTAGCCAGAAACATTTTCCTTTTTCTGTAAAGAATAATAAATACTCGTGGTTGGTTGCTGACACGATGTATTCTAGGAAGTCTTCATCACGTGTTGTTGCGCCACGGTTACCTACGCCACCTCTAGATTGTACTTTGTATTCTGAAAGTAAAGTTCTTTTGATGTAACCAGCATGGGAAATTGTTAATACAACTTTTTCGTCTGGAATAAGATCTTCGATAGACATTTCGCCACCTGAGAAATCGATTTCTGAACGTCTTTCGTCGCCATATTTTTCTTTAACTTCTTGTAGCTCGTCTTTAATGATTTGGTATCTTCTGGGCTCGTTGGTTAAGATATCTTCCAAGTCGTGGATCAAAGCCATGATTTGTTCGTACTCATCACGGATTTTGTCCAATTCCATACCTGTAAGACGTGCAAGTCTTAGATCAAGAATGGCTTGTGCTTGGATTTCACTTAGTTCAAAAGCTTCGATTAATCCTTCTTTTGCAGCTTGTGGATTGGCAGAGTTACGAATGATTGCGATGGCTTTATCTAGGCTTTCTTTGGTTGCAATAACCTTCATGAAACCTTCTAAAATGTGCGCTCTTTCACGTGCTTTTTTCAGTTCGTATTCAGTACGTCTTACAATCACTTCGTGTCTGTGATCTACAAAGTGAAGTATGATCGATTTTAAATTAAGCTGCTCTGGACGACCTTTAACTAACGCAATATTGTTAACACTGAACGATGTTTGTAATGCTGTGTATTTGTAAAGAAGGTTGAGAACGACATTAGGAATAGCATCATTTTTAAGTTCGTAAACAATGCGTAGACCATTTCTGTCAGACTCGTCGCGGATCTCGTAGATACCAGGGATTTTTTCGTCCTTAACCAATTCAGCAGTACGTGCAATCATTTCGGCCTTGTTAACTTGGTAAGGAACTTCGGTAACGATAATCGCATTACGATTTCCGATTTCTTCAAAACCAACTTTAGCTCTCAAAATAATGCGTCCACGACCTGTATGGAAAGCATCTCTAACACCATCGTAACCGTAGATAATACCACCAGTTGGGAAGTCAGGCGCAATAATATGCTTCATCAATTCATCAATTGTAATTTCACGATTATCGATGTATGCGCAGATGGCATTAATACTTTCTGTTAAGTTGTGGGGAGCCATATTTGTCGCCATACCAACGGCAATACCAGATGTTCCGTTAACCAAAAGATTAGGGATTTTGGTTGGTAAAACTGTTGGTTCTTGCAAAGAGTCGTCGAAGTTGTTTTGGAAATCAACCGTTTCTTTATCAAGATCAGCAAGAATTTCGTCAGAGATTTTTTTCAGTCTTGCTTCTGTGTAACGCATTGCTGCTGGCGGATCACCATCCATCGATCCGAAGTTACCTTGCCCATCAACCTGTTCGTAACGAAGACTCCAAGGTTGTGCCATACGCACCATCGCATCGTAAACAGATCTGTCGCCATGTGGGTGATATTTACCCAAAACATCCCCAACAATTCTGGCAGATTTCAAATATTTTCTATTGGAAAAAACGCCCAAACCATACATCCCATAAAGGACTCTTCTGTGTACAGGTTTTAGTCCATCTCTTACATCTGGTAAAGCTCTCGAGACAATTACCGACATCGAGTAGTCGATGTAAGATGTTTTCATTTCATCAACAATGTTGATAGGAATTAACTTTTCTCCTTCTGATCTCATCTATATTCTTTAAAATTAATCGGGAAAATTCCCTATTTTTCTTTAATTAAAATTTGTTTTTAAATACTTTTTTGCTAAAAATCTTTATTAGCAAACGCATCTGCTAAAATACGAAAATTTTGCCTAATATTGCCTACAGAATTCAACTAATTATCTAATCAAAATCAAATAAATGAGTATTTTAAGTATTACTTTTCACACCACGGAAAACAGAATTACAGAATGGGATGATTATTGTGTGAATGAGCTACATACAATGATCGAAAATCTTATGGATGTTGACAAGTATATTTTGTCAGAAGTCCATTCGGACATGGTTAATGAGGGGCGCAATACCAATCTGTTATTGGTGTTTGCTAATGGTGATTTGCGATCCGATTTTTTACTTAGTGAGCTTCCTAATATAGAAGAAAGAGTTATGAAAAATTTTGGGCAAGAAGTTATGATTTTCCCAACCATGCTAAATCCAAAAAGGCTCAGATTTTAACATCCGAGCCTTTTCTTTTTTATATAGCGATTTGATTAATCCTTTCTACTCATCAAAATTCTTAAAATATACCAAAACAGTAACATAATAGATGCGAATAGTTGCAAGGATGCGCCAACATATTGGTTGGTAGCATAGACATCTTTTAGTTTGCTGGTTTCGTACAAAATGCTGGCAGAGGCAATTAAAACCATTCCAACAGAAAACCACAATCCTAAATTGAAACCGAAAATTGCGCCCGCAACGATTAATCCTAAAGCCACAAATCCACCGATGACAATAATTGATCTTAGAAAAGAAAAATCGGTTTTGCTAAAAAAAGCATAAGCGGTTAATCCAACAAATAATGCTAAAGTCAATACTGCAGCTTGATAGATTACTTCGAGTCCTGTATAGGCGACAGCGATATAGATTAAAGGAAGAAAAATAAGGGCTTCTAAGACGATATAAAAACCGAGTCCTAAATATTGGGTAGAACGACTTTGGGACAAAGTCCATTTGTTAGCCAACATAGATGCTAGCCAAAAAGCACCCAAGATAAATAACCATAAGAATTTTCCCGAAACCATAGCTACGATATATTGTTCAGGAACAATATTGATTAAAAAGCTTTCTACGGCAATAAAAATTAAAATCGCCAAAGCGACGTGTCCATAAGTTTTTTTGTAAAATTCCGCTTTTTCAACTTCGGAAGCTTGTGAAACAAGTGTTTGCATATTGAGATGTTTTGTATTCTTTTTTCGAATATAGAAAAATAAAGTTTTGTAACAAAAAAAGAATCCCGATCGAGATTCTTTTTGATGATATTTTTAATTAAAAATTATTCTGTAGGACCTTTTGGTTCTTTTGCTGGTCCACCAAAAAAGAACTTAATAACCACCGGAAGCGTTGTAATCAAAACGATGATGATAATGATCCATTCTAGATGAGACTTCAAATCTATTCCCAATTGGTCTTTGAAAAATTTGTCCAAATAATGTCCGGCAAATACCAAACTAAATGACCAAAGTACAGCACCAATAATGTTATCGATTAAAAAACGTTTTTTATCCATTTTTACAATTCCTGCAACGATAGGGGTGAAGGTTCTCACCACCGGTAAGAATCTCGCCATAATCACCGCAAGACTTCCGTGTGTTTCGAAGAAATCGTGTGCCTGGTAAAGATATTTTTTCTTAAAAAGCATCGAGTCTGGACGTTTGTACAAAGCAGGCCCAGTTTTAACACCGAAAAAGTATCCCACTTCGTTACCGATAATAGCTGCTAAAGAAATACAACTTGCAAGGATGGTCGTGTCCAGAAGATCGTTGCCAGTTCCGCCAAAAGTTTCCTTAATAATTTCAACGGCATAAATCCCTGATACAAAAAGCAAAGAATCCCCTGGCAAAAAGAACCCAACGAAAAGTCCTGTTTCTGCAAAAACGATGAATAATATTAGCCAAAATCCACCCATTTTGATATAAAACTCAGGGTTTAATAAATCTTTCCAACTTTCGAAGTGTTCCATAATAATTTTTGTGGCACAAATATACTTAAATGATTAATTTTATCTATTAATAAGGGCGTTAATTTTAGTTAAAATTTATCGCTCTTAAAACTGATTTTCGTCAGTTTCTGCTTGGCCTTCCGCCATAAGGAAGGATTTTAGAAAACCTGTAATATTTCCATTCATAACCGACTCTACATCAGAAGTTTCGTAACCAGACCGTACATCTTTTACTAATTTGTATGGATGCATTACATAATTTCGAATTTGACTTCCCCATTCAATTTTCATTTTATTGGCTTCAATTTCGTTTCGGGCGCGCATTTTTTCTTCGAGTTCTATTTCATAAAGACGCGATCTCAAAAGCTGCATGGCTTTTTCTTTGTTCTGAAGCTGGGAGCGCGATTCGGAATTTTCTATAATAATTCCTGTTGGTGCATGGCGCAGTCGTACTGCGGTTTCTACTTTGTTAACGTTTTGACCACCAGCACCAGAAGATCGCATGGTTTCAAAACTGATGTCTGCTGGGTTAATATTAATTTCTATAGTGTCGTCCACCAAAGGATAAACATAGACGGAAGCAAAACTCGTGTGACGTTTGGCATTGCTGTCGAATGGCGAAATTCTCACCAATCTGTGGACGCCGTTTTCACCTTTCAGATAACCAAAAGCAAATTCGCCTTCGATTTCTAAAGTTACTGTTTTGATACCCGCAACGTCGCCTTCCTGGAAGTTGAGTTCTTTGACTTTGTAAGCTTGCTTTTCTGCCCACATGATGTACATGCGCATCAGCATGCTCGCCCAGTCGCAACTCTCTGTGCCGCCTGCGCCAGATGTAATTTGGAGTACTGCGGAGAGTTCGTCGCCTTCGTTAGAAAGCATGTTTTTAAATTCAAGGTTTTCGATTTTTTCAACCAATTTTGGGAAATTGTCGTCCAATTCTTTTTCGCTTTCAGGATCTTCTTTTGCAAATTCTAATAAGACTTGCAAATCCTCAAATTCGGTGAAAATATCTTCGTAATCTTCAACCCATTTTTTTTTGGAACGAAGTTGTTTTAAAAAAACTTCTGCTTCTTTTGGATTGTCCCAAAATTCTGGCGCAGCAGTTTTTTCGTCATCATTGCTGATTTCGATTTTCTTTTTTTCGATTTGAAGATATTTGTATAAATCTTGAATTCTTGCGTTGACTTCTTTGATTTGGTCGTTGTTAATCACTGGAATTTGAAAATTTGTTTTGCAAAATTAGACATTAAGAGCTACAAATAATAATTTTAGGCCAACTAATTATTGTATGGGTGTTCTTTATTAAATCCAATGCTTCGCATAGGCTCTTCTTTTTTTATGTAAAATTGAAGTTCGTCTTTAAGTGTTACAATTCTCTTGTAAAATTCTTCTTCCGAGTTGATGCTGACTTCTTCTAAAAAAAGTAGAACGCTGTTGAGGTATTCTTCGGTTAATTTGCCTGTCGCTTCTTTCAATGCGGCATCCAGAAGGCTTTGGTCAATTTTTAAACTTATAACTTCTTTTTTAAGATAAAGATTTCGGATTCTCTTTTTCAAACTTTGGGTAAAGTCGATAATCATCGTGTTTGAAAAAGCTTTCATCTTTTGTGCGCTTTCTCGCCAGAAGGGTAATTGGTCTGCTTTGTTGAATTTCAGAACTTCTAAAAGTGTGGCATCTTGCGTTAAATTTTGTAACATATAATACAAAATCATTTCGGCGCGTTCCTGTGGATTGGGTGGGAATATCGGAATCATCATGTCAAATCGGCCAGGCGCTAGAATTTCTGGATCGATGTCTGATACGTTTTTTGCCGCGCCAATCATTAATATCTGTTCTTTCTCAAACTTGTCAATGGTATGGAGAATAATATTTTTTGTTTCTTTAAGCTCCCAGATATAATCTTCTTTTTCCTCTTTTTCTTCCATGATAACATCGAAATCATCAAGAAATAATAAGACTTTTTTCTGTTTCATGATCGATACCAAAAAGTCGTTGAAGTCTGATTTTTCGTGGTCGAAAAAGTTGGTTTTTAAAAATGATTTTCGGATCGCCTCAAATTTATATTTAATAATATCTGCAATACGTTTTGCCCAAAATATTTTGCCACTTCCTGGAGGTCCATACAAGATGATCCCCGCAGCGCGATGGATTCCCCAATTGTTGAGTTGGTTTTCATCTGTAAAGGGTTCTAGCATGTCTATAATATAAAAATACAAATCGCTGTAACCGATAAAATCCTTTTGACATAAAGGCGATTTTTTTCCGAAATAATCGTAAACGAATCGATAATCGCCACCCAATTCTCGATCGATATTAAAACTGGAAATCGAGGTTTTGTAAGGTCCATTGTCAAAAATGTTTGTATATTCTTTTTTGATGAGGTCTTCAACATCTTTAGATGGTTTTTGTATCGTGTTGGCAATGTCTTCGGTTGATTTTTCTTTTTCTAAATCTTCGCTGTATTTGGAAAGAAAATCTTTTTGCTCTTTGACAAATTTTGTGAATTCTGGGGTGACATTCATTTCGTTCGTTATTACAGAACTGAGGCTTAATTCAAAATCTTGCACGAATTTTTTTAAATTTTCGGTCGGTATGTTGATGTCTTTAGCAAGACTCGAAAAATCTTTTAGCATGTTTTTGTTTTGTTTAAAATTATCAAAAATTATACAAAATCAATTTTTAAGTAGTTTGTTTAAGTAATTTATTCGCTTTAATTTTGTGAAATGACATGGGAAGAAGTTTTAGCACCAATTAAAGAAACCGAGTATTTTAAAACATTATGGGAAAATGTAACCTATGAATATAGTGTTAATAAATGTTTTCCTCCGAAAAATCAAATTTTCAGAGCTTTGAAGGTGACGCCTTTTGATGTTATAAAAGTTGTAATTATCGGCCAAGATCCCTATCATAATGACGGCCAGGCCAATGGTTTGTCTTTTTCTGTTGCAGAAGGTGTGAAAGCACCACCTTCGCTTAAAAATATTTTTCTCGAACTAAAGTCGGATCTCGGCATTGAACGTTCCCGAACCGATCTTGAGGATTGGGGAAAACAAGGTGTTTTGATGCTGAATGTAAGTTTAACGGTTAAAGCGCATGAGCCAAATTCTCACAAATACCTAGATTGGTCAAGGTTTACAGATTTTATTATTCACCAAATCTCGGACCGAGGTGAGCATGTTGTATTTGTACTTTGGGGCGCATTTGCACAAAAAAAAGCAGCGTTAATCAACCCTGCCAAGCATTTTATTTTGACATCCGCACACCCGTCACCATTTTCGGTACATCGAGGTTTTTTTGGAAGTCAGCCTTTTTCTAGAATTAATCAATATCTTGAACAGCATTCAAAATCGTCAATTAATTGGTAGTTTTTATTCTGTTTTTGTGATGTCGATTAAAATGTTTTTTTGTGCCTCATTTTGTTTTCCTGATTCTTTTGGATAGGGATTTACGGATTTTAAAGTAAAATTATAACCATAGACATTTTCTGTGTTTTTCAGATTTCGGCTAGGCAAATCCATAGTTGCCAACTGGATCGTTCTTGGGCGCGACGATGGTGTCATCACTTCGATCTCGACAATGGCAACGCCAGCCCACACACAAGTTACACCTTCTGGACATCGGCTATCTTCTATAATTTCTTTAAAAGTAATATTGATTTTTCCATCGGCGATTTGGGTGTCTTTTCCTTGCAGAATTTCTACATTTTTATACATATTGCTTTGTGAAGTTTGCTTTGGTGTATCATTATTTTGCACCATTGTTTTTTGTGATTCGCAGCTTAGTAAACTTGCTAAAATCATTGTTGTAATAATCGTGGGACGTATCATAATTTATTTTATTTAAAAGAAAGCATAATAAAGTACTACCAAAAACATGGCCAATCCAATCATAAAGCTAAAACCTGCGCCATATATAAAGCCGATGAAAGCACCTTTCATAGAATTAAAAGCTTTTTTCTTGTCGCTGATGTCGTGCAAAAGCTCGCCAAGGAAAACGCCTAAAAGCATCCCAATAAGAAAGCCAAAAGGAATAGGGATTAAAAATATACCAGCTATAGTTCCGATAAAGGAGCCAATGCTTCCCCAGCGTGTTCCGCCATATTTTTTGTTGGTTCTTGCAGGAATGATATAATTAAGAATGCCTGAAATAATCGTTAAACCCGAAAAAATCCAAACATATAACATTGGCATTTCTGAGTCGGTCCCGAATTTAAAAATTAAAAGTCCAGCAAGACTCACCACCAAACCAGGTAAAACTGGTAAAAAAGTGCCGAGAAGCCCAATAATTAATAAAATGATACTGAGTAAGCTAATCAGTCCAACATCCATATTTTTATATTTGATATAAAAGTAAGGATTTTCGGTTAGGTGAAAAATAAATTGTTAATTTTGTCAATATGAAAGACGAGTTGGACGATACCAAAGATTTTTTGCAAAATATCAGTGATCAGATTAATGTCTTTTTTGATCAGTATTTCCGCGGAGATATCGCTTGGATTTTTCAGGTGACCTGCAAGATTTTGGTTCTTTTGGGCTTTTTGTTTTTGATGGATTTTTTAATAAAATTGGCTTTTAAACTGGTGTCCAACTATTTTTCGAAGCCCGAAAAATATCCATTTATTTATTCCTTATTCAAGGCGAAGTTTTTTAATTCTATTGCACATATTATTGCTTTGGGGCTTTGTACGTTTGCTTTAGATTCGATTTTTTATGCAGGTATGCACAGGATTACCAAAGGGGTTTTGGACAAGATTGTGGATGTCGGCCAAGTGGTTGTTATCGCGGGATTGGGGCTTCGACTTTATAACGCCGTCGAAAATTATTATATCTTAGTCAAAGACAGTTACAAGTTGATCGCTTTTCGTGCAATTTCTCAAACGCTAAAGATTTTTGGAGGCGTTGTATTGCTTTTTATTGCGATAAAAATTATTTTCAATATCAGTTCGGGGACTATTTTAGGAAGTCTAGGGGCGATAACTGCGATGTTGGTTTTGGTTTTTAGAGATACCATTTTGGGCTTTGTAACGGGGATTCATGTGGCAACTTCCAGAAGTCTGAAAGTAGGCGACTGGATCGGAATTCCAAAATATAACCTCGAAGGAAATGTGATGGAAATAAGCCTACTGACAACTAAAATTTTGAACTTCGATAAAACCATTTCTACAGTTCCGACTTACGATTTGATGACCACAGAGATTCGAAATTATCAAGTAATGACCGAAGGTAATCTTCGTCGTATAAAGCGTTCAATGATTTTTAATATTAAATCTTTCCATTTTTTGTCAGAAGAAGATCTTGATCGTTTAGAAAAAGTAAACTTAATTGCTGATTATATCAAATTAAAACGTTCCGAAATCGCCAAAGAACTTAATGATTATCATAATCCAGAAAATGATCTTAACCGCCAACAATTAACAAATATTGGTGTTTTTAGAAAATACGTCGAAACTTATCTCAAGCATAATCCTGATATCGAACAGAAAGAAATTATCCTCGTTCGACAACTAGAAAATACGCCGCAAGGTCTTCCATTGGAGATTTATTGCTTTACTATTTATTCGAATCTTGCGGATTATGAGCGTGTACAGTCCGATATTTTTGATCATCTTTTGGTAGGTGCTCAGGATTTCGGTTTAGAAATTATGCAAGTCAATAAAATTTAATCTTAATTATTTTAAACTTAAAATGACAACAAAACTTAGTGTCAATATTAATAAAATAGCCACTTTGCGAAATGCTAGAGGGGGCGATGTGCCAAGTGTTACTCAAATTGCGGTGGATGCTCAAAAATTTGGCGCGCAAGGCATCACCATTCATCCACGTCCAGACGAAAGACACATCACGAGAAAAGATGTTTATGATCTAAAGCCTTTGGTGACGACAGAGTTTAATATCGAAGGTAATCCGCATCCAGACTTTATCAAAATGGTTTTGGACGTGAAGCCAGAACAAGTCACGCTAGTGCCCGATGCTGATGATGCTATAACTTCTAATGCTGGTTGGGACTGCAAAACGCATTTGGATAAGTTGACGGATATTGTTGCTCAGTTTAAAAATGCGGGCATCCGTACATCCATTTTTTTGGATCCAAATCCAGAAATGGTGGAATGGGCGGCCAAAACAGGAACCGAGCGTATCGAACTTTATACCGAAGCTTATGCAAAGCATTATCTAGAAAATAAAGAAGCTGCGATTAAAGATTATTACGAAACGGCTGTTAAAGCAACCGAATATAACTTGGGCATCAATGCTGGACATGATTTGAGTTTAGAAAATTTAAAATATTTTTCAGATAATATCCCGAATCTTTTAGAAGTCTCTATCGGTCATGCTTTGATTTCTGAAGCTTTGTATATGGGATTAGAAAACACGATACAAGCTTATCTGAAGCGTTTGGCGAAATGGTAAATTGTTAAGTTAGAAGTTAGAAGTTAGAAGTTGAAAATTCGGTTTTGAAATTCAGAATCAAAAATTTAAAATCAAAAAATGGAAATTTTACATTCAAAAATATATGGAGAAGACAAATCTGGAACGCCGCTTTTGGTATTGCATGGTTTGTTTGGGATGTTAGACAATTGGGGAAGTTTTGGAAAAGAATTTGGAGAGCTGATGCCAACACATTTGTTGGACCTTCGCAATCATGGACGCAGCTTCCATTCTCAGTCGATGACACACGATGATTTAGCGAATGATATTATGAATTACATGCAAGCGCATCATATCGAAAAAGTTTATCTGCTAGGGCATTCTTTAGGAGGAAAAGCCGTGATGCAATGTGCGATAAATTTCCCTGAAAAAGTTGAAAAATTGATTGTTGTTGATATTTCGCCAAAAGCTTATCCGCCACATCACCAAGGTATTATAAAAGCCTTACAAACGGTTGATTTTTCTAAAGTAGAATCGCGTCATGATGTAGAAGAAGTGTTGAAGCAGTATATTCCAGAAACTTTTGTTATTCAGTTTTTGATGAAAAATTTGTATTGGAATGATGACAAAAAATTGGATTGGCGTTTTAACCTACAGACTTTAGCAGATAACTATACAGAATTTGTTTCTAATGCTATTAAATTCGGTGTTTACAACGGACCAACATTATTTATTAAAGGGTCAAAATCCAATTATATTTTGCCTCAAGATGATTTTTTAATCAAGCAACAATTCCCGAACTCTAGTTTGGCGGAAATTGCCAATGCGGCACATTGGGTACAAGCGAATAATCCTGTGGATTTTGCAACAGCGGTTAAGACATTTTTGTTTGATAAATAAGAAATTTTAATTTAGAGTTTCAATGCGTATCTTTGTCGGGATTTGATTAATTAATAACAACAGATTGGAGGCACATCCACAAGATCAATTTATTTTAGTAACGGGAGCAACAGGCATTTTGGGGCGCGTTATTGTTTTGGAACTTCTGAAACAAGGTAGAAAAGTACGAGCTACAAAACGTCCTAATAGCGATACAAAAGACGTGTTAAACTCGTTTAAGTTTTACACAGAGCAGCCCGATTTTTATTTTAATCAAATTGAATGGATTGATACCGATTTTAATGATGTTTTTTCTTTAGAACAAAGTCTACAACAAGTTTCCGAAGTTTATCATTGTGCTGCAAAAGTCAGCTTTCATCCGAAAGATCGCGACAAAATGTACAAAACCAATATCGAAGGCACCAAAAATCTTTTGTATGCCACTCAAGATTCTTCGGTTGAGAAGTTTTGTTTTGTGAGTTCCATCGCAGTTTTGGATGGTTTTAATGAAGATGGTTTTCAGGACGAAACTTGCGATTATAACTCTAAGTTCGAGCATTCTTCTTATGCCAAGTCCAAGCATTTTTCTGAAATGGAAATTTGGCGTTCCGCGGCAGAAGGCCTTAATGTGGTGATTGTCAATCCAGGAATTATCATAGGTTCTGGAAACTGGAAATCGAGTAGTGGTGAGATGTTTGGACAATTGGCGAAATCAAATTTTTCTACAGAAGGTTCGTCGGCTTATATCGATGTTCGCGATGTTGCTAATATTGCCATTTGTCTGATGGATTCTAATGTTTTTAGTGAGAGATTTGCTTTGGTTTCAGAAAATGTTAAAAACGAAATTGTTGCAAATAAAGTACGGCACACCGTTGGAAAATCGTCCGTTAGCATTATTTCTAAATCGATTTTAAATATTGGAAAAGCGCTTAATTTTCTTTTAGGATGGCTTATACCAAGCCTTAAAATGGCCAATAAAGTCAACATAGAAGCCATAACTTCCGAATCCAAAATCAGCAACAAAAAAATTAAAAAACAATTGGATTATCAGTTTATTCCAGTCATGGAAAGCCTCGATTTCCATTTGAAAAATTATATACAAGATCAACGATGAATATTGCGAATTTCCTAATAACGAATGCACAAAACTATCCTTTAAAACAAGCGATTGGCTTCAAAAGTGGCGCCGGTTGGTCGCATATTACATGGCGGAAATTCAAAACGGTGGTTTTCAAAACCGCAAATGCTTTGAAGGAGGCTGGCATCCAGAAAGGAGATCGCGTGGCAATCTATTCCGACAACTCAGCGGAGTGGATTACGATGGATTTGGCAATTCTCGCCATAGGTGCGGTTACGGTACCAATCTATGCGACCAATACGAAGGATCAGGCAAAATACGTGGTTCAGGATAGTGGTGCCAAAATGATTTTAACGGGCAACAAAGAGCAATATGACAATGCTATTGCGATGTTGGAAGAATGTCCAAATTTGGAAAAAATCATTGTTACCAAAACCTACGAACGTCTTATCCATGAGCAGAGTTTTCATCTTCAGAAGTTTATATTAAAAGCCAGCGAGCAATTGGAAATCGAAGATATGGCAGAAGATGATATCGCAACCATTATCTACACATCGGGGACAACTGGCGTTCCGAAAGGAGTTGTGTTGATGCATTCTAATTTTGTGAAAGCTTTTGATGCCCATTTTGAATTTTTTAAATTTAAAAATTTCGAGGATGAACATTCGTTTGCATTTTTGCCATTAACACACGTTTTTGAAAGAAGCTGGACATTGCTATCCTTGTATGGTGGTGCTAAAGTTTCGTTTTTGACAAATACCAAAACGATTGCAGAAGAACTTCCGATTGTAAAACCAACGATGATGTGTTCTGTTCCTAGATTTTATCAGAAAATTTACATTAAAATTCAGGAAACCATCAAAAATTCTTCACCAGCCAAACAGAAGATTTTCAATTGGGCATTGGCTATTGGGGCAGAATATCACGAATTAAAACGATTAGAAAAGTCAATTCCATTGGGATTGTCTGTAAAATATAATGTTGCCAACAGCTTAGTTTTCAAAAAAATTAAAAACCAACTAGGTGGGAAACTTTGGTTTATGCCATGTGGCGGCGCTTCGATATCGCCTGAGATTGCTAAGTTTTTTGACGCGTTGGGCATTCATTTAACCATTGGCTACGGTTTGACAGAGACTACGGCAACTTTGGCGCTTTATCCATTAACCAACTTTGTTTATGGAACAACTGGACGTGCTTTGCCTGGTGTTCAACTTAAAATTGGGGACAATGAAGAAATTCTTGCAAAAGGTAATGGTATTATGAAAGGTTATTACAACCGTCCCGAAGAGACAGCAGCGGTTTTCACAGAAGATGGCTGGTTCCGCACGGGCGATTGCGGAACGATTGACAAAGATGGAAATCTAACAATTACAGACCGCATCAAGGATTTGATGAAGACATCCAACGGAAAATACATTTCGCCACAAGCTATCGAAAACCTTTTGACCAACGATGCTTTTGTACAGCAAGCAGTTCTTGTTGCGGAAGGACGCTCGTATGTAACCGCGATTATTGTTCCGAATTTTGAGACTTTGGATGACATGGCAAAACAGCAAAATATTACATGCTCGTCGCACGAAGAACTGATTGAAAATCCCAAAATCATTGAATTTTATAATTCAAAAATTAATGAGCTTCAAAAGGATTTGGCGGATTACGAAAAAATCAAAAAAATAACATTATTACCTCGAGATTTTCAAATGGATTTGGGAGAAATGACTCCTACTCTTAAAGTAAGACGAAAAGTCGTTTTGGAAAAATACAGCAAGCTTATCGAAAAAATGTATAACTAATTGTAGTTTGACTTTACGAAGTCGAAGCCACAATACAACGATAAGGAAAATCAATAATTAAAATAAAATAGAAAAAGTGGAAAGCCAATTTTTAGGAAATAAAGATTTTAAAATTACTAACCAAAACGTGACAGAATCTTGTCCTTCGAATATTGCGATTATTAAATATTGGGGAAAATATGAAAATCAAATTCCAGCTAATCCCAGCATTAGTTATACTTTGAATCATTGCAAAACCAATACTTCAATGGAGTTTGTGGCTGGCGAAGCTTTTTCTGTTCAGACTTTTTTATCAGGAAACGAAGAGAAAAAATTCGCTGAAAAAATAGAAAAATATTTTAAAAGTATTGAAGTTTATCTTCCGTGGATTCTTCAAGGAAAATACATTATTAAGACCGAAAATACATTTCCACACAGCTCGGGAATTGCAAGTTCTGCATCAGGTTTTGGTGCCATTGCAAAATGTTTGATGACTTTGGATGAAGTGTTTAATCCAGAAGCTTATTCATTAGAATTCAAAATCCAGAAAGCGTCTTTTTTAGCAAGATTAGGAAGCGGAAGTGCTTGTCGTAGCTTGTATAACGGACTAGTTGTTTGGGGAAAAACGCAGGAACTTGCGACGAGTTCTGATCTATTTGCAGTGGCATATCCGAATGAGGAAATTCATCCAATATTCAAAAATTTTAATGATTGGGTATTGTTGATTCATGAAGGTGAAAAAAGCGTATCCTCAACGGTTGGACATGGTTTGATGACTACCAATCCTTATGCAGAAAGACGTTTCCAAGAAGCGCACGAAAATTTTGAAAAACTGAAAAGTATTCTAGCAACTGGAGATTTGGAAGCGTTCATAAAATTAACAGAGCATGAGGCTTTAACGCTTCACGCGATGATGATGATGAGCGATCCTGCTTTCATTTTGATGAAAACGGGGACTTTAGAAGTCATTAATAGAATTTGGGATTTCCGTAGAATTACTGGTTTGCCGTTATTTTTTACCTTGGATGCAGGGGCAAATGTCCATTTGTTATTTCCGAACGATTTGCAACAAGACAAAATTGAAAATTTCATCAATCAAGATTTATTACAATTTACCCAAAAAGGTGGCGTTGTAAAAGATGTGATGCAGTTTTAATCCTAGTTTTTAATGGGAGTATCCACTTACAAAACTAATAATCATGATGCAGAGAACGATTGCCGAAATAATAACGTAAGTGTAATCTTTCTCTTTCAAGTAACCGATTAGCGCAAAAATAATTCGCATCAACGGTGTAAGAATTAAAATTAATATTCCGAGTTGGATAATGCCAATTCCTTCAAAATTGGTTAAAGATGTCCAAAAAGTTTGCCATACATGATCTGTTGGCGTGCTAAGATCTTTATAATTTTCAGGCATTTTGAAGCCTTCCAGATACAATTTTATAAAACCAATTAATGACGTTATAACTGACAAAATAACCCCAAGACGGAGCAGATTGCCAACAGAACGATTAAGGTCGATGTCTGTAAATTCTTTTTTCATTTAAAATTATTAGTTACACCGTTATACATCATATATATTGACAAAATTGTAATGACAATCGCGAAAAAAGTTTTCAGTTTTTTAGTTTTAGAAACCATCAAAGTTTTAGAACCAATAAAACTTCCTACAACAACGCCAATAAGAACAGGCGCTACAATTACAGGAATAATTTCCCCACGTTGAAAAAAGATTAAAGCACCGGCTACAGCCGTTACGCCAATCATAAAATTACTCGTCGTGGTAGAAACTTTGAAGGGCAATCTCATCATATTATCCATGGCTAAAACCTTCAACGCGCCAGAGCCAATTCCTAAAAGTCCAGACATAGCACCTGCGAACATCATCATAAAAAATCCTGGAATTGTATGTCGGGCCGAATATTTTTTAATAACGCCTTTATCAGGAAAAGTGCCATAAAGTTTTAGTTTGTGTTCTAGACTGCCTTCGATAAGTGGTTCCTGATGGTCGGGCTTTCCTTTAAGATTTAGAATAACTGTTAAAATCAAAATACTTGCGAAGATGATTCCTATGGTATTGGGATTTAACATTCCTGATACCAAAGCTCCCAAAATAGCGCCCGCGGTTGTGGCAATTTCTAAGAACATCCCAATCCGCATATTTGTAAAACCTTCTTTTACAAAAGCTACGGCTGCACCAGAAGATGTTCCGATGACTGATATCAAAGAAGCGCCAATCGCATAATGCATAGGTACGCCGAAACCTAATGTTAAAAGCGGGATAATAATGACGCCGCCGCCTAATCCTGTTAACGATCCCAAAAGTCCTGCTGCGACCGCGCCTAAGAATAAAATGATGATTTCCGTCATGCCACAAATATAATTCTAATGCTTTGTTTTTACAAGATAATCGGGATTTTTCTCAGGGAAACTTTAGGTTCTTGTTTTTCTTCGGTATATTTGGGCTACAAATTTTAAAATTCTAAAAAATGAGCGATACACATATTTGCCCAAAATGTCAGTCGGAGTACACTTATGAAAACGGAAATCTTATGACTTGTTCACAATGTTTCCACGAATGGGATCCCGCAGAAATTGATATGGAAAGCAAAATTCTCGATGCCAATGGAAACGAATTACAAAATGGAGACTCTGTCGTTGTTGTAAAAGATCTTCCCGTAAAAGGTGCTCCAAAACCTGTGAAAGCAGGAACTAAAGTGAAAAATATTCGCCTTAATCCAGATAGCGATCATAATATCGATTGCAAAATTGATGGTTTCGGATCCATGGCTTTGAAGTCAGAATTTGTCAAAAAAGCTTAAGAATTCTTTTAAATCAAATAAAAAGTAAAAAGTAAAATGAAAATCGGAATTCTTGGAGGCGGACAACTGGGACGTATGTTTATACAAAATGCTTTGAAATATGACGACGAATTTTATACAATAGATCCCTCTGCTGATGCGCCTTGCCACAATATTTCTTATTTCACGAAAGCTAGTTTTAATGACTATCAATCGGTTTTGGATTTCGGAAAAGATAAAGATGTTGTCACCATAGAGATAGAACATGTTAATGCGCTTGCTCTGGAAGAATTGGAAAAACAAGGTGTAAAAGTGGTTCCTAATTCTCAAATTATTAAAACCATTCAGCAGAAAATTCTTCAAAAAGAATTTTACAAAATACATGACATTCCATCGCCAGATTTCGAAATTATGGATGGCACTTCCGATGAAATAAAAATGCCTTTTCCTTTCGTGCAAAAGCTTAACACAGGAGGCTATGATGGCAAAGGGGTTCAGCTGATCAAAGATGCTAACGATTTGGCAAAGCTTTGGGTGGAAGATTCTGTTTTAGAAAAATTGGTCGATATTGATAAAGAATTATCAGTAATTGTGGCTAAAAATGAGAATGGTGAAACCAAAACTTTTCCCGTAACAGAAATGGTTGCCGATCCAAAATTGAATTTGCTGGATTTTAATATTTGTCCAACCAACATTAGCGACGATGTAGCAAGGCAGATAGAAGCGATTACTGAAAAATTCTTAGCAGTTGTCGATTCGCCAGGACTTTTCGCCATCGAGTTATTTTTGGACACGGAAGGCAAAGTTTGGGTTAACGAAACCGCGCCAAGACTTCATAATTCGGGACATCAAAGTCAAGAAGGAAATGCCAATTCTCAGTTTGAGCAGATGTACCGCGTGGTGACCAATGCGCCTTTGGCAGATACCGACACGTTTGGTTTTTCGGGCATGTTAAACCTTGTCGGTGCAGAAAATTTTTCAGGAAAAGTCATTTATGAAGGTTTGGAAAATGTTCTCAAAATGCCGAAAACTTATGTTCACCTTTATGGAAAAACGGAAACAAAACCTGGACGAAAAATGGGACATATCAATGTTTTGGCGGATTCTCGTGAAGAATTGTTGGAAAAACTGATTCAGATTAAAACAATGATTAGGGTAAAAGCTTAGATAAAATTCTAAATCATAAAATAATAAAAACGAGTTCAAAAAATGTTTGAACTCGTTTTTTATTTGTAAGCTTAAAAGTTGAGGAAAACACCCAAATTAAAACTTCGGCCGCGTTCTAAAATCCGTTGTTGCGTATTGTCGCTCAAAGTTCTTGAAAGATGTTCCGCATAAGCGCGATTAAACAAATTGCTAACTTCAAACTGGAATTGAATGTTTGAATTTAATTTAAAATTCGAATACCAATCAAACACCGAAAAATCTTTGGTTTTCAGTTCTCCAAACTCTGGATGAATGCGGTTTTGTTTTCCAGAAAATCGATAATTTAATCCTAAAATAAGTTTCGAATATTGCGCTTCCAGATTCCATTTTATATTAATCGGAGCAATTTCTGCCAATGGCGTTTTCTTTTCTAAATCTTCTGCATAAGTGTATGCCACCGCCAAATCGGTTTTATAATTCGGTAAAAATTGCCAATGTGCTCTCGATTCAAAACCTGTTTTCATGGCTTTTTTAATATTCTGAATTTGTCGTACCGTCGGATTTTGCATAGATCCAGTTATCAAGTCACTTCTAAGAACGCCGCCAATATAATTTTGCATCAAAGCATAAAAAACGTCCGCTTGAAAATGAAAATTATCGGTATGAAACGTATAAATAATGTCCGCCTGATTATTAGTTTCGGGTTTTATATGCGGATTTCCTACCACTTCATAACTGTCGTTTCCCACCGCAAAACGATTGATAAAACGCTCTGTTAAACTTCCACTGCGTTGTCCACGTCCCACCCAAATGGCAAAATCCGAATGCGAGGCCAATTGCTTTTGAAAACCTAAACTAAAACTATGATTAATCTGCTCGCTATCAGCTTTTCCGTACAGTCTTTCAAATAATTTGGACAAATCTTCGGCGTTTGCAGTATTGTAATCCATTCGGTAAGAAGCGGTCAATTTGCTATTTCCAAAGCTTTTAGTAAACTCATTAAACCAACCTAATTGATTGATATGTGAATCTTGCCAACTGCTTCCATCGCGTGGCATCATTGGCATTTTCGAGGTCATAGAAAGACTTTTTGCCTCTTCATGTTTAACATCAAGACCAGAAAAAAGTTGCCAAGTCGATTTTTTCCAAAAGCTTTCTATACGTCCGCCATAAGTTTTAGAAGAAACATTGCTCACCATATTTCGGTTGGGCGATCCCATGGAATGGTCAACATTTGTGAGGTAGGCAGCGTAAGAAATTTCTTTTAAAACCGAATTTCTAAAATTTGTTTTGTGTTGCAATTGCGCCATCCAAGTTTTGTCATAAATAAGATCCATTTTTAAAGCCGCAAATTCTACATTTCTTCCTTGATTGGTTGTTACATTCAGGCTCGTAACATTATTTTCATTCCATTGATATTGCACTTTTGTCCCCACAGAATAGCGTTTGAAGGCTGCTCGAACTTCGTCGCCGTTGCCATCTTTGTATCTGTCGCCATCGTTGTAACTGGCGAAAATATCAAGATTGAATTTCTTTGAAGTTAATTGACTTAACCATTCATTTTTAAAAATGCTACCATTGCTGTCGTAACTGCTAGAAAAACGGTTTCTAAGTTTTAAACTGTCGTTGAACTTTGGCTTTTCTGATACAAAATTAATGGTGCCGCCCACAGCAGGACCAAAACGAAATTGATAAGGTCCTTTGTAAATGTTCGCTTCTTTTACGGTATTCATATTAATCTGCGAAATAGAAGGATCCATGCGGCTCGGACAAGCGTTGATGGCGTAGGTGGAACCATCTGTTACGATATTGAGTTGCTCGTATTTGAAACCACGCAAAACGGGATCTGTGCCGAAGTTTCCAGCTTTTTTAACTCCTGAAAATTCTGGAAGCGTTTTTAGGAAATTTCCCGCATCGTGATCCAAAAGTTGGTTGGAACTTACCTTGATTTGTTTAGAATTTTGATGGTTTTTTGATGTGAATTTTGTGAGTTTTACGACTTCAATATTTTGTATTTGAAGGCTGTCATTTTGTTGTGCATGAAGAAAATTAAGGCCAGCAATACTGCAAAAAAGACCTAGGCTAATCTTCGGAAAAGCTTTTATAATTGTATGAGACATGATTAATTTATTAATAATTAAACGGAACTTGATATATGAAACCAAGCTTAATAAATCTTAGAAAAAGTCTATACAGTTGGCGGTTCTTCCGCGATTTCAAAAGATGGAGAAATATAAATTTGGTTTTGGAAAATATTTACATCACGATTTTGTAAAGTGAAAGAAACTTTTTCTTCAAAATTGATGATTTTTGGACTAATAAAACTGTAATCGAAACAAATTTTCAGAAGTTGAGAATTGGCAATATTGGGATTTTCGGTTTGTGACATTTGACATTTTCCATGACAATCGAGCTCTGGTTGGTCTTTGTTCTCACAATGCAATTCGTAGAAATCTTGGTTAACGGCATAATCCAACTGTAGCAATGCAGATTGGCTGCTGCAAAGCAAAATTAAGCTAGAATATAGTATGGAAAACCAAAGTTTCATAGCCCAAATGTAGCCTCTATTCTCAATAATTTCAATATGACTTTTATCTTACATTATTAAATATAGAATTGTGATTTGTTGAATACTAAATATAAAAAACTGGATATTAGTGTGTTATGTTATTACTTTAAGATGTTTTATTCAAAATATTGAAATTTTAATAGCACATTTTATTCAGGCTGAAATTTATCATATTAAAATAAAATACCTTTTAGTCTTTTATTATTTAGATTTACATGTTTTTAAAATTTAATCATTAAAAATTCAAAATCATGAAACGTATCATTCTCTTATCAGGTTTTTTGTGTTTCGGAATGACAAGTGCCCAAGTTCCGCAAGGGACTCAGTTTATTTCTGGACAAATAGGCTTTTCAAACACCAAAGATCATTCTAAAAACAGCAGCATGGAATCCTACAAGTTTTTGCCGACTTATGGATATTTTTTTGCGCCCAATTGGGCAGTTGTGCTGAGTGCAGGTTATAAGCAGGACATCGACAAATCGCAATCTCAGAATGCAACATTGGATGTTCTTAGTTTAGAAAACAAAACTTCGGCTTTCGTTGTGACACCTTCTCTTAGAAAATTTTGGGTTCTGGATTCTAAATTCAGTTTGTTTTGTCAATTAGATTTTCCTTTAGAATTTGGAAATGTAAAACACACAACAATTTCTAACAATGGAGTAGGTGATGCACAAAGCAAAAATTCGTATTCTAGTTTTGGTGTAAGCATAAAACCCGGAATTGATTATTTTTTGAGTCCACGTTGGAAAATTGCGGCAAGTATCGGTGAAATTGGATATTTCAATACGAATTATAAAGAGAGCGATGCTAGTAAAAATCGTTTCAATATGGAAGCTAATTTGGCCAATATCCAATTGGGAGTGAAGTATATTATTCCCGCAAAAAATAAAGCTGATTAAAGTCATATCCAAATAAAAGAGTTTTTTATCTTTTATTGGAGAATTAGATTTAACTTTGTCATAGAAAAAAGAAAGAATATGTTTTCCAAAACTTGTGAATACGCTTTGAGAGCCTTAATCTACATCACTCAGCAGACGAAAGATGGCGGAAGAATTGGTATTAAGGATATTGCAAGCGGAATAGATTCTCCTGAATATTTTATCGCAAAAATATTGCAGGATCTCAGCAGAAAAGGTTTCGTACAATCTGCAAAAGGACCAACAGGCGGTTTTTATTTAGATAGTATTAGTCTTAACCGTTCTTTAGCAGAAATTGTAAAAGAAATGGATGGCGACAAAATTTTTACAGGTTGCGCCTTAGGATTGAAAGAATGTTCAGAATCGCATCCTTGTCCAGTTCATAATGAGTTTAGGCATATCAGAAATAATTTGCAAAATATGCTGAATGAAATGAAAATTGGAGATTTTGTTAGCCAATTAGAAGCTCAGAAAATATTTTTAAGAAGATAGAGAGAAATCTATTTTTCACATAAAAAAAGATAAAAATATATTATAGTATTTAATTAAATAAATTAAAGTTCAGTTATTCTTTATTAGTCTTAATTCAAATAAATAAAATAAAAATTACAACCGTTCACTATTAAATGTAAACCATCATGAAAAAGTACATTTTCCCCTTAGCCATTTTACTTGCAGGACTTTCGATTAATGCATGTAAAGAAAATACATCAGGAGCAGCTTCGAAATCTGCTGATACAGAAAATATCGCAGTTGCAGGAGAAGCAGAAGAAGCAAAATTGACAGAAGCTCCCAACGTTCCTGCTCCCATCGGAGATCGTGCTGCCAAAAAACTCATCGTTCGTCTTGAAACTATTGAGAAAACAGGAGAGTTAGCGGACGGAACGCAATACAATTTCTGGACATTCGGTGGTTCGGTTCCAGGAAGTTTTATCCGTGCAAGAGTAGGTGACGAAATTGAATTTCACCTTAAAAATAATGAAAACTCAGTTTTCCCTCATAATATCGACCTTCATGCGGTAAATGGTCCTGGAGGTGGTGCAGAAGCTACTTTCGTGGCACCCGGAAAAGAAGCGGTGTTTAATTTTAAAGCTTTAAATCCTGGATTGTATGTGTACCATTGTGCCACTGCACCAGTTGGAATGCACATCGCCAACGGAATGTATGGTTTGATTTTAATTGAACCTGAAGGAGGTCTTCCAAAAGTGGATAAAGAATTCTACATTATGCAAGGTGATTTCTATACCAAAGGAAAATTTGGAGACAAAGGATTGCAAGAATTTGATATGGATAAAGCCATTGCAGAACATCCAGATTATGTAGTGTTCAACGGACATACAGGTGCTTTGCTAGGTAAAGGAGAATTGGAAGCCAAAGTAGGCGAAACAGTAAGATTCTTTGTAGGAAACGGTGGTCCAAACATGACGTCTTCTTTCCACTTAATCGGGGAAATTTTCGATAGAGTATATGTTGAAGGTGGAAGCTTAATTAATGAAAACGTGCAAACTACTGTAATTCCTCCTGGAGGCGCTGCCATTGCAGAGTTTAAAGCAACTGTTCCTGGTGAATATGTGATTGTTGACCACGCTATTTTCAGAGCTTTCAACAAAGGCGCTTTGGGTAAAATTAAAATTACTGGGCCAGACAACCATAAGGTTTTTAAATCAAATAAATAGCTCCATAGTAATAGTTTTTTAAACTTTTGATAACCATTGAGTGGTTCACTTTTAAAATGAAAAATTGGATTTACATAGTATTTGTTTTGTTATTGTTTTCTTGCGGAGAGTCGTCTAAATCTTCACAACAAAAGCAAGAGCAGCCTAAGTTGGCATTCATTTCCAGCCATAAAAAAATGCAAAAAATTGACGGCGGTTACTACAAAGCATTTGTTGGAAAAGAAAACGATAGCCTAACCTACGTGAAATCCTTTTATCTGGACGAAACAGCCATAACTAACAATGAATACTTAGAATTTTTAAAAGCGAATCCTCAATGGGTCAAAAGTAAAATTATTAAACTCTATGCAGACAGCACATATCTCCATCATTGGAAAGGGGATTATGAGTTGCCAGCCGATGTAAGTCCCGATGCACCAGTTACCAATGTTTCTTGGTACGCCGCAAAAGCTTACGCCGAAAGTGTCGGAAAACGATTACCAACAGTGGATGAATGGGAATATGCAGCCAGAGCCAGTGAAAATCTAAAAGATGCAACCGAAGATCCTGATTTTACAGTGAAGATTTTGAATCTCTATCAACAAAAATTGTGGTATAAAAAACCTGTAAAACAGCACGCACCAAACGCTTGGGGAATTTACGATATGTACGGAACCATTTGGGAATGGACAGAAGATTTCAGCTCGGTGATGATTACAGGAGAATCCCGAAAAGACAATGCCGCCAACGAAACTTTGTTTTGTGCAGGTGCGTCGGTAACGTCATCGGATCTTAGGAATTATGCAGCCTTTGTTCGCTTTGCAATGCGAGGAAGTATGCAAGCCAATTATACGGTTAACAACCTCGGATTCCGTTGTGCAAAAGATAATATTGAAAAGTAAGAAATCATGAAAAATATATTTAAAACCATCGCAATAGCTTGTATTTCAGTCCTTATTTTGGGAAGCTGCAGCAAGCAAAAAACTGAAAACTTAGATCCCAATTCTATTTTCAATTTAAGTTCAAAATGGGAGCAACCCGATGGAACAAAAATTCAACTGGAAGATTTGAAGGGTAAAGTTCTTACAATGGTCATGGTTTACACCTCTTGCAAAACGGCATGTCCGAAATTAACCTTAGACATGAAACAAATTGAAGCCAAGGTAGCTCACAAAAATCCAGATGATTTGCGCTATGTTTTTATTTCTATTGATCCAGAACATGATACACCAGAAAAAATGCAAGAGTTTTTGAAAACTTATAAGCTAGACGGAAAACAATGGCTTTTCTTACGAAGCAGCGAAGCCAATACCCGCGAACTTGCCAACGTGTTGGCGATGAAATACAAACAAATTTCACCAATGGACTTTTCGCACTCCAATATCATCAGCGTTTACTCAAAAGATGGACTTTTGGTTCATCAAAAAGAAGGTCTTAATATCGACATCGATAATACAGTAAATGCCATTAAAAAAGAATTGAATAATTAAAATTAAATAGTAACATATAATAACAAAAACATCATGAAAAAGTTAATCTTAACAGGAATGCTAGCATCTTTAGTTATTGTGTCTTGTTCAAAAAAAGAAGCTACTGCAGAAGTACCCCAACAAGAATCTAACGTTATGTTAGAAGAACCAACTGAAAAAGCAGAAGCTGCTGTAGCAATGTCACCAGAAGAAGAAGGTAAACAATTGGTAGAAGGTACAGACTGTATGTCTTGTCATAAAATTGATGCCCAATTGGTAGGTCCTTCTTACCATGATGTCGCAGCTAAATATACTGAAGCCGACATCGATATGTTAGCCAATAAAATTATTGAAGGAGGAAAAGGAAATTGGGGGGAAATCCCAATGACTCCTCACACAGGATTAAGTCCAGAAAACGCAAAATTGATGGTGAAATATATTCTATCACAAAAAAAATAATTAACTTAGCTGTTCTAGAACTTGTTTTTTAGGTTAACATACTCCAACTATGTTTATTTTTTAAGATCTAGAGCAGCTTTTTTCGCTTAAAAAATTTTACAACAATAAAGGATAAAAAAGTATTTTATTATGAACACAAAAACAGATTTAATAGGGGATATGGTTGCTGAAGATTTTAGAACAGCAGCTGTTTTTAAAAAGTATGGTATCGATTTTTGTTGCAAAGGTGGCAGAACCATCGAAGAAGCTTGTGAGAAAAAAGATTTAGACCAAAATAAAATTTATGCTGAATTGGAAAGCCTTCCAAAAGCAGGCGCTTCTGGCATCGATTTTAAATCTTGGCCTTTGGATTTATTAGCGGATTATGTGGAAAAAACACACCACCGTTATGTAGAGGAAAAAACACCCATTATTCAACAGTTTTTAGACAAACTTTGTAAAGTACACGGTGGAAGACACCCAGAATTGTTCGAAATAACCAATCTTTTCAATGCTTCTGCACAAGATTTAGCAGCGCATTTAAAGAAAGAAGAAATGATTTTGTTCCCTTTCATTAGAAAAATGGTAAATGCAAAAATTTCTGGTCAAGCTATTGAACAACCTCATTTCGGAACGGTAGAAAATCCTGTAGAAATGATGAAACACGAGCACACAGTAGAAGGAGAAAGATTAGAAAAAATTGCAACATTAACGGATGGCTATACACCTCCAGCAGATGCTTGTAATACTTATCGTGTCACTTTTGCTATGCTTCAAGATTTTGAAAACGACTTGCATACGCATATTCATTTAGAAAATAATATTCTTTTTCCAAAATCTATAGAACTTGAAAAACAGTTTTCAGTAGCTAACTAAAAAATAAAAACTATGACACCTAAAAAACTATGGGGCTGGTTAGCATTTGTCATCATTGCTTCCTTTGCCGTGCTTATCTTCTATGGCGTTGATATTTACCGAAAAGTACCGCCAGTACCAGAAAAAGTGGTTACCACAGACGGAACATTACTCTACACAGGTCAAGATGTTAAAGATGGTCAAAATGTCTGGCAATCTATTGGTGGACAAACTGTTGGTAGTATCTGGGGACACGGGGCTTATATCGCTCCCGACTGGAACGCCGATTATCTTCACCGCGAATCCTTGCTTCTTCTTGATGAATTGGCTCTTAAAGACGGAAAAGTTTACAAAGACCTTCCCGATGAGGAGCAAGTGAAGTATCAACACTTACTTAAAAAAGAGCTTCGCACCAATACTTTAGACGAAACTACGAATACCATTACGTTCTCACCAGAACGTGCTAAAGTTCAAGCAAAATTAGCAGATTATTATACCAAGCTTTTCATGGATGTGGCTTCCATGGCTGAACTTCGTGATAATTATGCGATTCCGAAAAATACCGTGAAAGACAAGGAAAGAATGGACAAAATGAACGCCTTCTTCTCTTGGACCACTTGGGTGTGTATCACCAATCGTCCTAACGATGATGTGTCCTACACTAACAACTGGCCACACGATCCAACGGTAGGGAATATTCCTTCTAGTTCATTGCATTTATGGTCTGGTTTCAGTGTTTTAATGCTTTTGGTGGGTGTTGGCGCTTTGGTTTTCTATCATGCTAAAAACAGAGAAGAAGAAATATCTGAAGCACTTCCTTTGGAAGATCCAATGAGGAATATGAAGCCTACGCCTTCCATGCGTGCTACTTTAAAATATATTTGGGTAGTTGCTTTATTGATTCTTGTTCAAATGTTGGCGGGCGTTGTAACAGCGCATTATGGTGTGGAAGGAAGCGCATTTTATGGACTCCCTTTGGATGAAATCTTACCGCAACAAGTTTCCCGAAGCTGGCACGTTCAGTTGGCTATTTTCTGGATTGCAACTTCTTGGCTGGCAACAGGATTGTACATTGCACCTGCAGTTTCTGGCTACGAACCAAAATATCAAAAATTAGGTGTCAATATTCTATTCGGAGCGTTGTTAATTGTTGTTTTTGGATCATTAACGGGACAATGGTTTGGTGTGATGCAAAAATTAGGATATGTAGATAATTTCCTTTGGGGGCATGCAGGATATGAGTATATTGAACTGGGTAGAGTTTGGCAAATTTTATTGCTTGTTGGATTAGTTCTTTGGTTGATTTTAATGCTGAGAGCTTTGATGCCAGCGTTAAAACGCAAAGATGAAAACCGTCACATGCTTACCTTATTCGTAATTGCTTCTGTTGCTATTGCAGTATTCTACGCATCTGGATTAATGTACGGAAGACAAACGCACTTAGCCATTGCTGAATATTGGAGATGGTGGGTGGTTCACCTTTGGGTAGAAGGTTTCTTCGAGGTTTTTGCGACCGTTGTAGCAGCGTTCTTATTCACAAGATTAGGTTTATTAAGAATTAAATCGGCAACAGTTTCGGTATTATTCTCCACCATTATTTTCCTTGCAGGAGGTATTTTAGGAACGTTCCACCATTTGTATTTCAGTGCTACACCAACAGCGGTTTTAGCTTTGGGAGCTACTTTCAGTGCATTAGAAATTGTTCCTTTGGTATTAATTGGTTACGAAGCTTATCATAACTATCAAATTTCAAAATCTACAAAATGGATTAAAGCTTACAAATGGCCAATCTATTGTTTCATCGCGATGTGTTTTTGGAACTTCTTAGGGGCAGGAATCTTCGGATTTGCCATTAACCCACCCATTGCATTGTATTATATTCAAGGCTTAAATACCACTGCAGTTCACGGTCACGCCGCATTATTTGGAGTGTACGGAATTCTAGGAATTGGTTTAATGCTTTTCATCTTGAGAGGGTTGTACCCAGATAGAGAATGGAATGATAAATTAATTGGATGGGCATTTTGGCTAACAAATATCGGATTGTTTGTGATGACTACCATTAGTATTCTCCCAATCGGAATTATGCAGGCGGTAGCTTCTATTCAAGAAGGATATTGGTATGCACGTTCCGCAGAATTTATGCAAACCGAAATCATGCATTTCCTAAGATGGATGCGTGTTCCAGGAGATATTTTACTGGCCTTGGGTGAATTATTACTCGTAATTTTCATCATCGGATTAAAATTCGGTTGGTCAAATAAAGAAAAAAGATAATTTAAATTTAATTTGTTACCCCATCGTTTTTTAGGAAATGATGGGGTTTTTAATTCTATAAAATTTAAAAAAAATGAAAAGAAACGAAAACATCGTTGAGCTGTCTCGCGATCATCATTTTGGATTGCTTTGTTCATGGAAAATCCGCCAAGGCTTAAAGAAAAATATTGATGCAGAACGTATAAAAAAATATATAGACTATTTTTGGAATTACCATTTAAAAGAACATTTCCGTGAGGAAGAAGAAATCCTTTTTCCTTATTTAAAAGACGAAATGTCGGAGCGTATTGCCCAAGAACATTTGGAAATTAAAAATTGGGTTCAGAAAATTGTCAACGAAAATGAAGTTTCCAATTTTGAAAATCTCGCTGAGGTTTTAGAAAAGCATATCCGTTTCGAAGAACGAGAATGGTTTCCGCATTTGGAGAAAAACCTCAATGAAAATCAACTTTCAGAAATTGGAAAAGCTTTACAAGAAATTCATTCCCAGGAAAAAGATGATTATCAGGACGAATTTTGGAAGTAAATTTTATTTTTTGATAGTTCAATTGTTATAGGTTGGTGATTAATTAGTATTATTTTTGAATACTTAAAAAAAAATAAACGAGTTATGAAAAATCTTGTATTGATGTTGGCTTTAGGAAGCTTAGCTGCTTGTAGTACACCAAAAATGATAGGAAACGATAAAGACAGTCACGGTTGCAAAGCTTCTGCAGGACAAACTTGGAGCGAGTTGAAACAAAATTGTATTCAGGTTTTTAACGAAGGAACAAGACTGAATCCTATTGATTTTCAAAAAGATGAAGCTATTATCAGTGTATTTTTGGTTTTTAATGGTGATCAATCCAAAGCTGAATTGTTTTTATCTGATAAACCTAATGTAATTTTGAATAAAATTCAAGACGGAAATTTTACAGCTGGAAAATATGTATATAATTCTTCGGAATCTACTTTATACATTGATGGAAAAGCTGTTTACAAAAAAGAATAAATATTAAGCAATCATGAAAATTCTTCTCAAAAGAGTTTACGAAGATGCTTCACCGCAAGATGGTTATCGAGTTTTGGTGGACAGATTGTGGCCAAGAGGAATGTCTAAAGAACATGCCGATATTGATGAATGGAACAAAGATTTGGCACCTTCTACAGAATTGCGCTTGTGGTTTCATCACGATGTTTCTCGTTGGGAAGCGTTTTCTGAAAAATATTTAAAAGAACTTCAAGACAATAATTTTGGTCCAGATTTTCTAAAACGTTTACAACAACAAGAAATTGTAACATTAGTTTACGCCGCCAAAGATGAAAAACATTGTCATCCTTTGGTTTTAAAAGAATATTTGGAAAATTTGATGTAATCTTTAATTGCGATCAAATAAAGATAAATCCGAATAATTATAGGCATGCACAGCTTTCGCATAATGTAAAGCCTTCGATTCTGATCTTTGGAAAATAGAGCCTAAACATTGTGGTGTTTTGATATGGCAATGCTGAAAAACAGGCAAAAAAGTAACACCGTACATAAACCACGGAAAGTTTTTCGAATTTCAACATTCGGTAATATCTTCTAACAACAACTAGATTAATTCCCCTACGTACTAATATTTTTATCTTTTTTTATTATTAATTTGTTATAGTTTTTAAGATGGGAGGTTACAAAGAATTATAGATAATGTTAATTTTTTCTAAAACTTTCATTTGTAAGATAGCTTGATAAAAGCAGTTAAAAATTCTAAATTTAACGTTCTTTATATTAATATGTGGAATCCTTTTAAACGAAAAAAGAAAATGAAGTTTGATTTTGATTTTCAGACATTTAAGAATTTATTTAACCACCTTCAAAATGAAGAAAATCCTGTAGTAGTCTTAGTCGGTGGGCAGGAAGGAGAGTCGGAAATGACTTGGTATGAGTTCCCAGGTTCTTATGAAGATTCTGATGATGATAAAAAAGTTTTGAAAGAACGCGGCTTCAAGAATTTTTATGAATTACTAAATGTGCTTCACGAAAAAGCGGGAATCAGTCCAGTCGATATTAATCGGGATCTCGAAGTTAATGAACAATATAATTTGATGATTTTCAATTATTATGTTCCTCCAACAGCCGAAGAAAAATCTTTTTTTAAAAGTATAAAATGCAGTTTTTATTTATTTTTTGTTTGCGAAAACGAAGCCGAGGAAGTTAATGCTTTTAGAATTTTTTATTCAAAAGGGCTTGATTACAGAATTAGTGATCTGCTGGACGCTCAATTTTTAGTAGATATTAACAATCCTGACTTAAAAGATGAATTTTATATTGCAGAATTAGAGAAACTTGTCGCGGCGCTGGCTACTAAAACCGAAGTGGAAATAAATTCTGAAATTTTGAAGAAGCATCCAAAAGCTTTGTTGTCATCTGAGGTTTCAAAGAAAGATTTTTTAGAAGCTTTGGATTATCTTAATTTTTGGAAATTAGCAGATGTCGAGGAGAAGGCGCAAAAGTTTTATGAGCAATGGACGAAAGATTGGTCAGAGCTTTTTGAAGAAGATACTTATTACGATGACGCTTATTTTCCTTTGAGATTCGAATTTTTTAATGACGATAATACATGGCATAGCGATTGGAAATTCGATCCCGAAGATTTGGAAGGTATAGTTGCCCATATTTTGAATGAAGAAGATTGGACGTTCCAATATCCCGAAGAAACTTATAGTGACGATTTATTTCCTTATGTCCAAAAAGCATTGTCGGAGCGCGGTTTTGAACTTATGCAAATGAATACTTTGGGCGACTCTTACCAGTTTTTTATTACCAAAAAAGAAAATGTGCTACCACTGTTACATATCTCCAACAAATTAAAACTTGGCGTAGAGCAATTGATGTAAGCATTCTGCAATTTCTGTATCTTTGACGTTCTAATAAAAAATTAAACATGATAGGAATAATTATGGGAAGCCAAAGCGATCTTCCAATTATGGAGCAAGCCGCAAACTTCCTACAAAGTCTAGACATCCCTTACGAATTGACCGTGGTGTCGGCGCACAGAACACCAGAAAGAATGTTAGATTATGCAAAAACCGCAAAAGAACGTGGTCTGAAAGTCATCATCGCAGGCGCAGGTGGCGCGGCACATTTGCCAGGAATGGTCGCGAGTTGCACCACACTTCCCGTAATCGGTGTTCCTATTTTGTCCAGCAATTCTATAGATGGTTGGGATTCTGTATTGTCAATTTTGCAAATGCCAGGCGGTATTCCTGTCGCGACAGTCGCGTTAAATGGCGCGCTGAATGCCGGGATTCTAGCCGCAAAAATCTTAGGCGCAGCAGACGAAAATATTGCTAAGAAAATGCAAAACTACCAAGATACTTTAAAAGAAAAAGTATTGGGAACGGTAGATGACATTAAAAAATTGCACCCAAACAAATTCGATTGATTATATTTGAGATACTAACTTTTAAAACACAATATTATGCCAGTTATGTATTCTCTAAGTGAAAAAGGAATCCCCGGTAATCCCACTGCTCCAAAAAAATTCTATGCCACGGCAAAGTCTTCTGGCGAGGTAAGCTTCCGTAGTCTAAGTAAAGAAATTGCCGCAAGCTCTACCACCGTTAGCGATACAGATGTGCTTGCTGTTCTTAATGACCTTAGCAAAGCTTTGTCCAGACATCTTTCGGAAGGCAAAATTGTAAGATTTGGTGATTTTGGATCCTTCCAAATTAGCCTTAGCAGCGAGGGGGCAGATGTGGCTGCAAAGTTTAATCCTACACTTATTAAGAAAAGTAAAATCCTTTTCCGACCAGGGATAGACCTGCGCGAGATGCTCGCTATTGTAAAATATGAAAAGTCCAAATAACAGGTCGCAAAAGCCCTTTGTTAAAGCTTTTGTACAAGTGTATAAAATCATCGAGATCTTTTACTAAAAAGGTCTCGATGGTTTTATAAAAAGGTCTCGATGATTTTGTGAAAAGATCTCGATGTTTTTGTAAATTCATCATTATGATTAAAGAAAGCCCAACAGACCCGCCTTTTGTAATTCTCGACAATAATCATTTTTTAGTAAAAGGATTACCTCTTTGTTAGGCTTTTTGAAAGAGGTTTCTGTATTTTTGCCTTATGGATCTTAACCAACTTTTTACCAACCAGCGTACAGGAAATCACCAATCGAATTTTGTTTCGAGAACAGATTTCCAAAGAGATTTTGACCGTATTATTTTTTCGTCGGCTTTTCGAAGATTGCAAAACAAAACCCAAGTTTTTCCTCTGCCAGGAAGCGTCTTTGTACACAACCGTTTGACACATTCTCTGGAGGTTGCCTCGGTTGGTCGTAGTTTGGGAAGTTTGATCGGCGATTTTATTTCAAAAAAATACCAAAACGATTTGTCGGAGGTTTCGACCAACTTTTACCAATACCAACTAAGTGACGTTATTGCGGCAGCTTGCCTTTGCCATGACATCGGGAATCCCGCCTTTGGACATTCTGGCGAAGATGCTATTGCCAGTTATTTTGAGCAAAATGAAACCTCTATAAAATCGCTTTTCAATGAAAAAGAATGGGCAGATCTTGTCAATTTTGAAGGCAATGCCAATGCCATTCGCGTGTTGACACATCAACAGCAAGGCAAAGATGAAGGCGGGCTACAGTTAACTTATTCTACTTTAGCGAGTATTGCCAAATACCCTTGCGAAGCGATTGCAAGAAAAAAAACAATTATCCATCGTAAGAAGTTTGGTTTCTTCCAAAACTCAAAATCCAATTTTCTAGATATTGCAACATCTACAGGAATGCAACGCGAAAGCGACGATCCTATTATCCACAAAAGACATCCTTTTGTTTGGTTGGTAGAGGCGGCGGACGACATCTGTTACAGCATTATCGATATGGAAGATGCACACCGTTTGGGAATTGTTAACTCCAAAGATTGTGAAGAATTGTTTATTGATTTGATAAAATCTGTAAATCCTGACGATCTGAAACGCGTGAAGGACAAACTCGATATTATTTCGAACCCAAATGAGCGGGTTTCTTATCTAAGAGCAAAAGTCATTAATTCTTTAATTAATAAATCGGTTTCGGTTTATCAGTCGAATTTTGATAAGATTATTGCGGGCAATATGGACATGGCTTTGTTGGATATTTTCAAACAAGAAAGTTCTTCTTTAACAGAAATCGAACGTTTTTCCATTGACAAAATTTACAATCATAAAGCGGTTATCGAAATAGAAAATGCGGGTTACAATGTGATGTATGAGTTGTTGGATCATTTTATTCCATCCATTATTTTAGAAAAACCAGCGCGTAAAAATTATGATAAAATGGCACTGAAACTGATTCCAAAACAATTTGTTTATGAAGAGGGAAGTGCTTATGACAAAGTCTTGGGCGTTCTCGATTTTGTGTCTGGGATGACGGATAATTACGCAACGGATCTTTACAGAAAAATCAAAGGTATTGATATTGGAATGACGGTTTAGACATTTAATACATTATAAATAAAAACGACTTCAGAATAGAAGTCGTTTTTGTTTTTTAAACCAATTCGCAACCGAAAACCTCTACGAAATGTTTTTTAATTTTCTGTTTTACTTCTTCCACATCGACTTCGTGTTCCAGCTCGTTTTTAAGAGAAGTTACCTGTTTGTCGGTAATTCCACAAGGTACGATGTAATCGAAATATTTCATATTGGTGTTGACATTAAGCGCAAATCCATGGATGGTTACCCAGCGTGATGCCTTCACGCCCATGGCGCAAATCTTTCTGGCGTAAGGTTTTCCGACGTCTAGCCAAACGCCAGTTTCGCCTTCCGACCTCGTGCCGTGAAGTCCATATTCTGCAATTGTTCTGATGATAACTTCTTCCAAATCGCGCATATAACGGTGGATGTCTGTATAGAAATTTTCCAAATCCAAAACTGGATAACCTACAATCTGCCCGAATCCGTGATAGGTAATGTCGCCGCCGCGGTTGACTTTTACATAAGTAGCCTCAATTTCTTTAAGTTTTTCGGCATTGGCCAACATGTTTTCCTCGTGACCACTTTTTCCTAAAGTATAGACATGTGGATGTTCTACAAAAAGTAAATGATTCTTGGTTTCTGTTTGTTCTTCAGGTGCGGTATCTCTGTTTTTTACTTTGATATCGAGGTTTTCTTTCATCAATTCCTCTTGGTAATCCCAAGCTGGCATATAATCTCGAGTGCCCAAATCTTCGAAACGTACCTTTTTATTTAGTTTGTGGTTCATGTTCTAATTTATCTAAATACAAATTTAAGTTTAATTTCTTGATTTTAGAAATAGGCTTTGTTCTAGTTTTTTTGATTTTGTCATGGATAAATTCTTAATTTTAAATATTTTAAAAAAACAAAATTCTAATACACCAATTTTATATGATGAGATTTTTATTATTTAGTCTGCTAATAAGCCTTAATATAGCTTTTGGCCAAAAGTTTAGCAAGGAAGAACTTAGCATTATTAGACAAGGAAAAACCACTACAGCTTTGCCAATCTACCAGACGAACGTGGAAGCAGAGCATAAAAGTTTATTAAAAAGTTCGACAGACATTCAGGTTTTTGATAAAAATACTGAAATATTGATTAACCGAATGAAGTTATCATTACTCGCTTCTGGCGGGGTTGGTATTGCAGCGCCACAAGTTGGAGTCAATCGTAATGCTATTTGGGTGCAGCGCTTTGACAAACGAAATTCACCTTTTGAGTATTTTATTAATTCTAAAATTTTATGGAAATCGGAGATTCTTAACTTTGGTTTGGAAGGTGATTTGTCGATTAAAGACTATAAAAATATGTTTTACAGAAGTCAGGTTATACAAGTGCAATATCAAGATCTGAAAGGAAAAAAATATACAGAAATTGTGGAAGGTTTTACAGCAGTTATCTTCCAACACGAAATAGATCATCTTTTCGGTATTTTGATCGAAGATAAAGCCAACTCTGAGACCGACTCTACTGTTATAAAAGTCGAAGCTTACAAAAGAATACCTGTACAGAATTAGATTTTCAGCGAGTTTTTTGTATCTTTCCTAGTGTTTAACCCATAAATAAAGTAAACTATGAGATTAATAATTAACCTTCTTATCACTGCGGTTTCTGCATTTTTATTGAGTAAAATTTTGTCAGGCGTTCATTTTGAGGACTTTGGATCCACCATAATTTTTGCTATTGTTTTAGGAATTCTGAATTTGTTAGTACGTCCAATTTTAGCGATTCTGTCATTACCTATTACAATTCTTACATTAGGATTGTTTTCATTGGTTATCAATGCAGCAATTATTTTGTTATGCGATAATTTTATGGACAGCATGACGGTAGATGGCTTTTGGTGGGCTTTCTTATTTAGTATTTTACTTTCAATAGTTACCTCTGTTGTTGGTGCGCTTTTCGGGAAAGATTAAAAGTGATTTTAAATAAGAGCATAAAAAATCCGTAGAATTTCTGCGGATTTTTTGATTTTTAATTAAAACTAAGATTTACTTTATCGATCTTCTATTAATAATAAAATATATTGGCAAACCTATTAATATTAATCCAAGTCCTGGCCAAGTATATTGCGGTTTGTAAATGAATAGTAAAACGCAAAATGAAATTCCTATGATTAAATATAAAATGGGTGTAATTGGATATAACCAAGTTTTGTAGTCGCGTTGGAGTTCTGGCTTTTTGATGCGAAGATAAATCACGCCAGCCACGGTTAGCATATAAAATAAAACGATAACAAACGAAATCATATCCAACAAATCACCATATTGTCCACTAAGACAGAGCAAACTTGCCCAGATGCCTTGCATCCATAACGCGTTTTCGGGAACTTCAAAACGATTGTTTCTAATAGCTGATTTCAAGAAAAGCCCGTCCTTGGCCATCGTTTGGAAAACACGTGCGCCAGCCAAAATAATTCCGTTAACACAACCGAATGTTGAGATCATTACCAAAATCGCAACAATGGCTGTACCCGCGCTACCAAAGATGTTCTCAGCCGAAGCCACTGCGACACGATCATTAGCTGCAAATGCAATCTGATCGCGATCCAAAGTGTTGAGATAGACAAGATTAACTAATAGATAAAGTGCCATTACAGAAATGGTTCCGATAATCATAGCGCGAACAATATTTTTGCGAGGATTTTCAATTTCACCTGCCACAAAGGTTACATTTTCCCAAGCAACAGAACTAAATACGGAGCCAACCATAGCCGCAGCAATGCCTCCAAGAACTGTTGTTCCAGAAATACTGAGCCAACTAACAGTTTGTTTTTGACCATTAACTTCGATACCGAAATTTTGAAAAGCCTCCCATCCAAACTGAAAGTTATTTGCAAATTGAGAATGTTCCACAAGAACAAAACCTAAAATAATAAGCCCTAAAAGTGCAATAATTTTTGAAGATGTAAATATATTCTGTAGCAACTTACCACTTTGGACGCCTCGTGTGTTGATAAAAGTTAAAACCAAAATCACCAATATTGCTAAAAGCTGTATCCATGTTATTTTGAAAGTTCCACTTTGGAGGAGTGGCGCAGCATTGTTAAGACTTGGGATGAGGTAAGCGGTAAACTTACCAAAAGCAACAGCTACTGCGGCAATTGTGCCTGTTTGTATAACACTGAACATGCCCCAACCATAAAGAAAACCCATCATTTTTCCATAGATTTCGGTGATGTAAGTGTACTGCCCACCAGCTTTCGGAAACAATGCGGAAAGCTCGCCATAGCTAATGGCTGCGGCAACGGTCATAAGAGCGGTAATGAGCCATACGACAATCAGCCAATATCCCGAACCTAAATTGCGCATAATATCCGCACTCACAATAAAAATTCCGCTGCCAATCATAGATCCCATAACAATCATTACAGCATCCCAAAGTTTAAGCTTTTTCTTCATAGTTTAATTTGTACCAAATATATAAAACTGTTAAAAATAATTAATAAAAAATGATAAAAATACAATTTGTTTGGTTAAAATATAAAGCTATGCTATTAATAATGAATTCTGGAAACTTGAATATTTTTAACTTTAATTAATAGGTTGCCTTACGAATAAGCTCTAAATTTGTTTAAATCAATAAAAAATTAAATGGAATTAGAATACAAAGATCACCTAAGTCCCGTCTTAAAAGATGGTGTGAAGAATTACCTTATTGATATCGATGGTACTATTACCGAAGATGTCCCGAACGAAGAGCCAGAGCGTATGTCCACTTGTGAGCCTTTTGCCGATGCCTTGGAAACGATTAATCGTTGGTATGACGAAGGCCACCAGATTTGTTTTTTTACTTCCAGAACCGAGGATTTGAAAGCCATTACAGAAGAATGGCTGAATCGCCATGGTTTCAAATACCATAGTATTTTGTGTGGAAAACCGCGTGGTGGCAACTATCATTGGATTGACAATCACCTTGTTAAGGCTACGCGTTATCGAGGCAAATTCACAGATTTGGTGGAGAAAAATGTTAAAATTCAAGTTTTTAAAGATTAAATTCCCAATTGATAACCTAAGTTTTAGCCCCGATTGAACGGCATGTCTGAGCTCATCTTTTTTGAAAGGGAAAGTTGTGGCGAAAGATAGCGAGTAGTGAAAGCGGGAAAAAGCTTCTAAAAAAAATATGTATTTATATGAAAATTTTAGCAAATGACGGTTTGACCAAAAGTGGTGTAGATGCCCTTACAGAGAAAGGTTATACCGTTATTACCAACAAAGTTCCCCAGGAAGAATTAACGGATTACATTAATCGTGAAGCTATTAAAGTTCTTTTGGTACGCAGTGCAACTAAAGTAAGAAAAGATATGATTGATGCGTGTCCAGGTTTGGAAATTGTTGGGCGCGGTGGTGTTGGTATGGATAATATTGATGTGGAATATGCTCGTGAAAAAGGCATACATGTAATTAATACACCTTCGGCATCGTCGGAGTCGGTTGCAGAGTTGGTGTTTGCTCATCTTTTTGCAGGATGTCGATTTTTGCAAGAATCAAATCGTGCTATGCCAATGGAAGGACAGACGACTTTTAATGCCTTGAAAAAATCCTATGAAAAAGGCATCGAACTTCGTGGAAAGACCATTGGTATCGTTGGTATTGGACGCATAGGTCAGGAAGTTGCACGGATTGCGCTAGGACTTGGGATGAAGGTGATAGCTTCTGATACCCGAATCGGAAAAGCGAGTGTCCGTGTGGATTTTTATAATAAACAATTCATAAATGTTGAAATAGAAACCGAACCTTTGGAAGATTTGATAAAACATGCGGATTTTGTAACCTTACATGTGCCAGCGCAAGATGGCGCTATTATCGGTGCAAGAGAAATCGAAATGATGAAATATGGCGCCGCGATTGTTAATTGCGCGCGTGGTGGCGTGGTGGACGAAGTCGCGCTGATTAAAGCTCTAGATTCTGGCAAGTTGGCATTCGCAGGTCTTGATGTTTTTGAGAACGAACCGACTCCTTCGGAAGAAATTCTTAAACATCCTAAAATATCATTGACACCACATACAGGTGCTGCAACGCTGGAAGCGCAAGATAGGATAGGTACAAGTCTAGCAAAACAAATTGATAGTATATTCCATGCACAATAAGATAATCAAAACTCAGTTTTCGAACTGAGTTTTTTGTTTTTTGGAATTGGGAATATTGTTTATTTTTGAGCCATGAAAAGAAAAGTGCTTATCATCTACACAGGCGGTACCATTGGTATGGAAAAAGATTATAAAACGGGAAGTTTGGTACCTTTTGATTTTTCAAATATTTTTAAACGAATGCCAGAAATGAACCTTATGGAATGTGAGGTTTCTGTGAAATCTTTTGATTATCCCGTGGACTCGTCCGACATGGGACCGAAACAATGGCAAGGCATTGCGAAAATTATTAAAGAAAATTATGAAACTTTTGATGGTTTCGTTATTCTGCACGGGACAGATACCATGTCTTACACCGCATCAGCGCTTAGTTTTATGCTTCGGAATCTTAACAAACCTGTTGTATTGACGGGATCACAATTGCCTATTGGGGATTTGAGAACGGATGCCAAAGAAAATCTTTTGACGAGTCTTTATTACGCCAGCCTATACGAAGATGATGAAGCCGTAATTCGTGAAGTGACGCTTTATTTCGAATATAAATTATTGCGTGGCAACCGAAGTTTAAAAGTTTCCGCGGAATATTTTGATGCCTATCAAAGTCCAAATTATTCGATATTGGGACAATCTGGCGTCCATTTGAATATTGATAAAGAAAGTTTGCTAAAACCTAAAAATACTGATTTTGAAATCGATTTGCATCTCGATGAAAATGTATTGTTTTGGCGTATTTTTCCAGGAATGAATTTTGATTTTTTACTTGAGGTAACTTCTGTTAAAGTTATCATTCTTCAGGTTTTTGGGTCGGGAACGATTTTTAATAACGAAAAAACAGCGCGTGTTTTGGAAGAATTGCGCAACAGAAATGTTGAGATTGTCGTTATCAGCCAATGTGTTTCTGGTGGAATTAGTTTTGGAAAATATAGCAATAGCAACATTTTTAGTCAGGTTGGTGCTATTAATGGAAAAGATATGACTGCGGAAGCTGCGATTACCAAAGCCATGCATCTGCTTAATAACCCTTATTATCCGGGAGGTTTTGCAAGTAATTTTAATAAGGATTTGTGTGGCGAAGTAAGCAAAGATTTTCACTGAAAAGATTAGTAGACTTCAAATATTTGTCTATATTTGCAAACTGAAAAAGAGAGGTGTCCGAGTGGTTGAAGGAGCTAGCCTGGAAAGTTAGTATAGGGGTAACTCTATCGAGGGTTCGAATCCCTTCCTCTCTGCAATATCGACTGATTATCAATGGTTTATGATAATTACAGCCAAAAATACAGCCAAAACTTATCAAGTTTTGGCTTTTTGTTTTTTATGAGATTGTTTGATACTCAAAAGAAGATATAACGTAAAATACTAAATGTATCAAATTTTTACTACTTTAATACAACCTGCATTTTACCAATATCATATTTATAATTCACGATATTACCATTCATAAACAAATCGATTACTGTATTTATTTCCTCTAAAGGAACAGAAAACCATTCTCTGGGAATGTATCGATTGTCTTGTTTATCATACAAATCAATATTCAAACAAGCTTCAGCAAAGAAACGATGAATTAGATTTTCAAATTGATGAATATTGAGATTGTAACAAGCAAAAGAATCTACAATTTCTACATCAGCAAAAAGATAAGTAGCTTCTTTCTTCGCATTCTTTATTCTTTCTTTCACTGGTAATTTAGAAAATCCAATTTTATAAAGATTGCGAATGTTTTGGATTTCTTTATTTTCTGATTTCGATTTTAAAATATAAATCCAACCACTTTCAACATCTTCTTCTTTTACAATTCCAGCATTTTCAAATAATTGCTTTTCGATATTCTCATCAGGATTGGTAATCAGCTTACCATTCTTTTGAATAGCTTTACCCAAGGAACGAAACAGCATATTGGAAATGGTTGCATTCTCAAATATCGTTACAGTACGACCTTCCAATCTCATTCTGTCACCTGATTTATTTTCTCGAAGTACCTTTTCTGCTTTGGAAACTTTCAAATAACAAAGTAAACCATCTACTAAATAGAAATTGCCTTCCATCAAATTATCTTCAGCATTTTTAAATTCTAAAAATTTACGCTTGCCTTCTTTTAATTCACGATGGACTTGCCTGAACATCAGATCATATCTAGCGAATTCCGCTTCCGACATCGATTGCCTTTGTGCAACATAATCTGCTTTATCACGACTTCCGCTTTTGGGCGTATGTTTAAATTCAAAAATAGATGTATCTCCGCCGTTATCTAACAATCCTAAATCATCATCATTTAAGATATCGTCCAAACTTTCTATTTTCGTTTCAATTTTGCCAAGCAGGTTATGGCGGTCGAAAGTTTTCAAAAACGCTTTTCTATTTTCATTGGCTTTAAATTCCTTCAAGCGTGAAAACAGTGCATATTCTGACATGGACGCTTGCTTTGGTTCGCGTTTGTTTTTCTCAAAAAAATCGTTTATTTCTTCAAAAGATTCAATAAGACGATCTTCATCTGTTTTGATTTCAGATTTTTGAATTTTAGCATCTAAAAGTCCAAATTCATCATCATTTAAAATATCATCTAGACTCTTAGCCATTTTGCGCTTTTCTACGTTTTAAATCTTGAATAAATAATAATGCTTGAGCTAATCTTTGTTCTCTTGGATCATAAGAATTAATATCGGGAGGATTTCCGGTCTGTTGTTTCCAGCGTTTAATGCCTTCCCAAGATGCAAAAGCTTCTTCCTCAGTCATTTCAATACGGGTAATATTAATACTGTCTTGAATGGATCTCAAAACAGAAGTGGTTACGCTTTTAGAAAGGATTTCAAATGCTTTTTGGAAAGGGTTAACGGTATCAATTAAATCAATATTAACATCATCAATATTCACAAAACTTCCCGCCATACGAATGAATTTTTTAGAACCATGATCTTCGACAGTTCCGTTTTTTATAACTGAATCTACTACGACATGTTGACGAATAGCTTCAATATCTTCTTCGTTTAAATCAGGATATTTCTCTCGAATTATTTTTGGAATTAAAACCGTATTGATGACTTCGGGTTCAAGATTTCCAGGCATAGCTTTTAGCATGGTGTCATCTTGCAGAATGGTAGCTTTAAGATCATTCAAATCAGATTCGATAATGTCTTTGGCTCTTTGAGAAGTCGGTTTTTTGAATCCACGGATTTTAATAGTGTTTTCATCATCACCTTCATCATCAGGATCATCCATTGGTTTGAATTTGAAATTGGGAGCCAAAACTTGCTCCATCAATAACGAAGCTGTAATTGCTTTTAGCATGTTATTCACTGCTAATTTCACATCATCATCTACAGCATCGGGTTGTGCAATAAGATTGGTAAACTGTGCATGATTTTTATTGTTGCTGTCTCTGGTTGCTCGACCAATAATCTGAATTATTTCTGTTAAAGAACCTCGATAACCAATTGTTAAAGCATGTTGGCAAAAAGGCCAGTCAAAACCTTCTTTTGCCATTCCGAGGGCTATAATAATATCGATATCTTCCTCCGACTTTACCCCTCGTAAATAGGCTACAATTTTATCCCGCTCTTTCTGATTATCATTTACCAAATCCGCAACTTTTAAAATGCGTCCTGAACGTTTACTTTTGACATACAAAACGCCTGTTTCGGTATCTTGATATTCTAAAACTCCAAGGCAATCTATAATATGATCTACTTCTTGCGTTTTTTCTTTGGAAGATTCGGCTGAATTTACGCTTGGAATGTGAATAATGGTTTTAAGGTTTTCATCTAAAATTTCTTCCAATGCGGACATGCCTTTTTCATCATCGTGTTTGTAATATCTTCCACGATAAAAATGATAACCTATTCCTAGAGATCTCAAAAATTCATAGCCATTCAACTGATCGTAATAGTTATAGGTAACATTCGTAAATTTAGCCTCATCCTCTGGAGTTAAAACTGGAACACTATCTCCACGGAAATAAGATCCTGTCATTGCAATAATATGCGCATTGGATTTGGACATCATATTTCGCAGCACATTTCCTAAAATATTATCGCCATCAGCAGAAACATGATGAAATTCGTCAATCGCAATCAAACAATTATTAAAATCCTCTTCTTTCAATCCTTCAAAAGCAAAACGCAAAGTAGCATGTGTACAAATCAAAATCCTTTCTTCTGATTCTAAAAAATCGTAAAATGCTTTCACTTTCGATTTATCACTTCCTGCGGTACAAAGGTTATAACGTTGGTTATATTCCCAATTGGTAAAAAACCCATATTTGGATAATTCTGTAGGCGCAAAAGAATTTCCTATGGAACGTTCAGGAACTGCAACGATGGCTTTTTTAATGCCTTGATTTTGCAATTTATCTAACGCCAAAAACATTAACGCTCTCGATTTTCCCGATGCAGGTGGTGCTTTTATTAAAAGGTATTGAGCGGTTCGTGCTTCGTAAGCTTTGGCTTGCATTTCACGCATTCCCATTTCATTGGTAGATTTACTTTTACCTGTTTGGTCGTAAGTAACATTTACCAAATTGATGGGTTTTATATATTCTGGATGTTTGATTTCCATTGTTGATTTTTCTTTTTTTACTTGCTCTTTGGATTGTTGAGCTGTGGCATTATGATATTCTTTATCTGATTTTGAATCATATACAATTGATCCTAAAAGCAAATTGATGGTATCAGAAAACAATTCATGACCTTTTGGGTCTAATCCATTTGGATAGCCTGATTTATTGATTACCCAACCTTTTAATGTTATCAAAATACGTGGACTATCAGGATTGTACCCTCCTTGCAACAAAAGATGGGTAATGGGTTTTGGTTCAGCATACTTTCCTCCTTTATCTTTTTTATACAATTTATTCAGATAAAAATCGGTCAAATCTCTGTATTCTACATTTTTAACACCATTGCGCATTTCATCTATATACACATTTTTAATCGTCATGTATAGTATGTTTTCTTTGCGTAGATTTAGTTCATCTATTGTTTCTTGCAATTCGGTTGAATATCCCACGTTTTTTTTAGTTTTTATTTTCTATTGAGGACTATTTGATCTAGAGTTTGTCTAAAAGTTTGTCTAATTCTAAATTTTTATTTTAGATGTAGTTTAGTCGTTATAAATCAATCAATTAAATGTTTTTAATTTTAATCTTACGTCTAAAAGTATGTCTAAAGTTAATCTAATTAGATAATTATTTAGTCTTTTTAGATAAACTCAAAACCTAATTTATTTTTTTCCATTTTTTTACACCCTCACTAATCGCATCAATGGTTCAAAAGAATACAATGCAGCTCTTCGCCCTGACGCTTCTTCTTTTACAACCAAATAATCATTTTCCACAAGTTTTTTGATAATTAAAACAGCTGTTGCGTTTGGTATTTTTGTATTACTTACAAACTTATTATTTCTAAATACAGGATTGGTAAATATATAATCTACAATTTCCATATTCCATTTAGAAGAAAGCAAATCAGAAAATTCCATTTTCGTTTGTTCATACAAATTTTTGATATTTTCTGCAATTTGTAAATTTTTGACTGCTTGGCTTTCTACTGCTTTTAGAAAAAACTTAATCCAATCATCCCAATTATTTTTATTAGAAACTTCCCGCATTTGTTCAATGTATTCATCTTTGTTTTCTTCAAAATAACCACTGATGTAAAAGTGAGGTTGAGACAATATTTTTTCTCGCCATAAATTAAGTGTAATAAGCATTCTTCCTATTCTACCATTACCATCTTGAAATGGGTGAAGTGCCTCAAACTCGAGATGCATTAAAGCAGTCTTAATAAGTGGCGGAATATCTGAATTTTGTAAAAAAGAAAATAAATTATCCAAACCTTCTTCTAATTTTTCTGGATTAATGGGGACAAATTGGATTTCTTTTTTGCGCTTATCTGCTAAATAATTCTGCTCTTTTTTGAATTCGCCTGGTGATTTACTTGCTCCCCTTCCAAGATACAACAATTGCTGATGCATTTGTTTGATAAAATTGATAGAAAAAGGATAGCCACTCTCTAAAGCTTCCTGCGCATTCTTTAATGCTCTTTGATACAAAATAGTCTCAATAACATCAGATTTCACAGTAGTATTTTCAGTACCTTCATGATCTGCTTCATATTGCAAGATTTCATCCATAGTACTAATGGTTCCTTCTATACGAGAAGATATTACCGCTTCTTGATTACGTAAAGGTGCTAATAAGATTTCGGTATTGTGTAGGTTTTTCAACATTTGGTCAAACCTTGCCAAAGCATCGGTAGCACTCACCAGTTCTTGGATAAAGTGTATATAATCCACCTTTTCTGGAGGAAATTTTCCATAGTGATAGCGTACCGCATTGCTCAAATTATACTCCATAATCCTATTAATTTATTGACTACAAAAATAATAAAAAATCATCATCCAAATACATTTGCTTACAAAATATATTGTTTTTTTGTAAGCAAATATATTTGATGTCAGAAATTGTAAGCAAGCTTTTTTGTTTACAAAATATTACTTAAAATTGTAAACAAACTTTTTTGTTATCAAGAATTGTAAACAAAAACACTTGCTTCCAAAAATAATGCGTTTATTGTAAGCAAATATTTTATCCTGAAAAATAATTCGCTGAAATATTATTCTCAGACAACCATTCTGAAAGCACATCAAAACAATCTGCTCTGTCTTTCAGCATACTTACTAAGTGATCAAACATTTCTTCTTGCGGCACTTGCAACGCTTTCGCTACAGATTGTAAATGCGTGGTGGTTAAACTTCTTTCATATTCAAAATCTGGGGCAAGATCCTGCAAATCTATACGAAGAGTTCCCCCTGATTCTGTAGCCATACTTTACGCCCAAATTTATCACTATATAATTCTACGGTCATAATTATCTTTATTTCTTCTTCCTCGTTTTTTTCTCCTTTGCAAACAAGTTTTCTTTGGTGGTCATTTCCTCATAGAGTTTGAAAAGATACGCCAAACGTTCTTCGTCGGAGTTGAAAGGCGCGAGTCTGTAGATGCGTTCTATAGCTAGATCCAGCTCATGATGAGCTTGTTTTAAACCCGAAGGCATGGTTTCTGGGTTGTAAAGCCAAGCCATGGTTTTTTCTGGAAACTTAGCACGCTCGTCTAATACCGAAAATACATATTGCGTGATGCTTTCTTTTTGTTTCTCATTAAGCGTAGGGAACGGAAAGGTGTTGTAACATAATTTGGCAGAATAGCGGTAACGTGTTTCTAATTTACCACCCACAGCATCTACCCAAACCATGTGCATTTTAGAATGAAGAACGCCGAAAAGCCAAGGTTCGGCATCGTAAACACTCTGAACAGAATTTAAGGAAACATAATTTTTCTCAAAAACACCAATAGGAATATAATCTCTTGATTCTGAAGAAGTGCAAGGTATAATAAATTGTTGTTGTCTCGGCATATGTCTATACCTAAATTGATGAGATCTTTTAGATAAGGTACGAGCTACTTCACCACCATTAATTCTGAAATTTTCAACTAACGCAATTCTCTTTTTTATTTCATCAAATTGTAATGCTTCTTTTAATTCATCATCTTCAATCCAAAAACAATATCTATTTTGTCCTTTCAAGAATTCTTCTCCTCCAATTACCTTTCTAATAAATTTTTCAATTCCATAAAACTGAAAAACTTCTTTCTTTTCTTCTTCTGAAAATCTTAAAAATCCTCCTTCTAAAGGCATGTTACCATAAATCATTAATGGTAAATTTGAAATTGATTTGACATTTCCTGTTACGAATACATTTGGAGCATCCAACAAATAAGGATTAATGTTTTTCGATTCTTTAGCGACAGCATCAGTAAACAATAATTTGGGTTTTGCAGAAACATTTCTTAAGCCTACAATAATTACCGTAACACCAGCATTACCTTTCGCATTATTGGTCCATTTAAAGGATTGATAGGCGAAACCAATTTCTACTTTGTCGTTTAAAATCCGTTGCCACGTTAAAACTATTTGCTCACCTTGACATACAGAATTAGTAGAAACCAAAGCCAATTGTGCATTGATTCCTTCAATATACTTTGCGCCTTTATAAAACCAGATAGAAACGTAATCTAAACTTTTATAATCTTTCTTAAAAACCAATTCCAAATCCGATTTTTGTTCCGGATCTTGGTTTCTACTTCCCAAATACGGCGGATTTCCGATGATGTAGATTTCGTCGCCATCATTTTTTTGGCAAACATTTTCCCAATCCATTCTTGCGGCATTTCCTGCAACAATGTTTCCTGCTTCTTTTAAAGGAAGTATGGGTTTAGATTGTCCAAAATCCAACAATTCGGTTTCAAAAACTTGGTTCATTTGGTGCTCTGCCAACCAAAGGGATAAGATTGCCATTTCGTGCGCAAAATCTTTAATCTCTATCCCATAAAATTGGGTAAGTGAGATTTCGGTAAAAAACAATCGGTTTTCTCCCAAATCCAACAATTGTTTGATGATCTGGATTTCTAGATTTCGGAGTTCTTTATAGGTGATAATCAAAAAATTTCCACTTCCACAAGCGGGATCAAAAAATTTTATTTTGGACATCCGCACCAAAAGTTTGTTCAGCTCTCGGGCATTGTCTTTATTTTTTTCAAACTCTTCGTACAATTCATCGAGAAACAAAGGTTTGATGAGTTTCAGAATATTGATTACAGAAGTGTAGTGCATCCCAAGATTGTTCCGTTCTTCAGGATCTGCCACCGCTTGGATCATAGATCCGAAAATATCAGGATTGATGTCTGCCCATTCCAATTCGCCTGCATCTATCAGCATTTGCCTTGCTTTTTTGGAGAATTTAGGACATTCTATCGTATCTCGAAACAAGCCCCCATTAACATAGGGAAAACCAGAAAGATAATCGGGGAAAGTTATTTTTTTGTCGGGATTGCTGTCTAATTTAGTAAAAAGAGCATCCAAAAACTCGTGCATATCCGATCCATCTGGTTTGGTGTTGTTCACCATAGCTTCGGTAAAAACATTTTTGGTGTCAAAAATACCTGTGTCTTCCGCAAAAAAACAAAACAACAAACGGGAAAGAAAAAGATTGAGATGATGGCTTCCTTTTTCTACCCATTCAGGATTTTCTTTTACCAAAAGGTCATACAATTCACCTAGTTTGTAGGCTGCATCCCGATCGGCTTTGTTGTTATTGCTTACCCGATAGATTTCTGCACCCGAAAGCGGAAGGAAAAAATCGACTTGTTCTAATTCTCCTAAATCTTTAAGATCAAATACTTTGTTTAAGCTTTTCTTTGTATCTATCGCAACTCCTTTTTCAAAATCGGTTACAAAAAGGAAACGAGGTTTTTGTCGGGCAATTTTTTCGTCTTTAGAAATCTCATCAATCGTATGCAGTAAATCGTCTGATTTTTCTATTTTAAAGAAAATTTTTCCTTTATAGAATAGCTCTCCTTCTTTTTTAGAAAGATTGTAATCGCCTTTTTTAAGTCTAGTAATGGTAGTTTTGGAAAGCCCAAAAGACAATAAAAAATCATAAATAAAATTTTCTCCGTCTATATTTTGAGCTATATATTTGAGTTTGTCTTGGATTTCAGTTTTTTTCATTCGGCAGTTAACGTCTTTGCTAAAATTTTTAAGGGATAAAGTTAAGAAAATTACAGGAGGTATATCTCATGCTAATTTGAATATATGTCGTACTTCAATTTTATATAAATCACACTAATTAATAGCCTACAACCACATCATTTTTAAGATTTTCAAAGAGTTAAAGTTTTGGATTTGCTGAGATAATTCCATTTCTGAAAGCTTAATAACTTTTGCTGTCATTAGGGTTGGATTTTGCCCAATTTTTTATCATTCTCCCTAGCTTTTGTTACTGATCCATTGTCTTGTGTTTTTATTGATAATTATAGGTTTTATTCATTTTGTTTGAGGTTTATTATTTTGTGCATTTGTGTAAGTGTTTGATTAATAATTGAATATGTTTTGGTTTTTTAGTTAATCTTGTTTTTGGCATAAATTTTTCAAGTACTTAGCTCGTAAAACAAAAAAATTGAATTATGAAATTTTTAAAACAAGCATTATTTACAATTGGTGTATTAGCTGGAGGTCTGGCTTTCGCACAAGATTCGAATATGAACAATATGATTAAAGTTGGTGTTAATGGTGGTATATCCACAGGAGGTAATACTTCTGCCAATGTCGGATTGGACGTATCTTACCAGAATTTGGTTGCACCAGGATTTGGTTTGGGGATAGCAACGGGCTATAACCACTTCTTCGGAAAATCAGCAACGATTAATAACGTAAAAGTAGAGAATAACGATTTCGGTGTTGTACCTGTTGCTGCGTTATTTAGGATTTATCCTCAGCAATATGGATTTTATCTAGGCGCCGATCTTGGTTATGGATTTATCGTTGGTGATGACACCGTTACAAACAACGAAGTTTATAATACACAAAGACCAGATGGCGGTTTTTATATGCGACCAGAAATTGGTTACCATAACAAAGATTGGAATTTCTATGCACATTATACAAAAGTATTCACTGGAGATAAAGGTCAGGTTGCTGATCAGAAGTACAATGCAGGTACAGTTGGTGTAGGGGTTTCTTACAATTTACCTTTAGGAGACTAATCAATTTATTATAATCTTTTTTTTAAAGTCTATCTTCGGGTAGGCTTTTTTTAAATCAAATTCTTAACATAAATCAATTTTTATTTAGAATCATTATTGGTATGTTTGCACCAGAAATTTTTAAACAAATATATAATGAAAAAATTAGCATTGGTAGCCTTAATGATGGGTGGTTTAGCATTTGGTCAAACTAAAAAAGTGGTAGCATCAGATGTACATTGGTGGGGTTACAAAATTGCAAAATCAGAAGCTTCTTCACATGATGGTACAGTTGATGTAAAATCAGGAAATATTGTTGTTAAAGGAAACAAAGTGGTAGGAGGGTCTTTCGTATTAAATATGACCACTATTAGCGCTACGGATCTCCAAGGTGAGTACAAAGCAAAATTGGACGGACATCTTAAAAACGGCGACTTTTTTGAAGTTGAAAAATATCCAACTGCAACTTTTGTGATTACTTCTGTAAAACCAAATTCGGACAAAGTGTTTAATTCAACTATTACAGGTAATTTAACGATAAAAGGAAAAACAAACCCAGTGAGTTTTCCAGCAAAAGTTGGTGTTAGCAAAGGCGTTGCAAGCATCGTAAGTGACAAATTCAGTTTTGATCGTCAAAAATTCGATATCGCATACAAATCTACAATGCAAGATGTTTTGGTAAAAGACGATATCGATATGAAAGTAAAAGTTACTGCAAAATAATTGCAAACTTTAAGAATATTTAAAAAAGAACAGCTTGTCTGTTCTTTTTTTGTTTCCTAATTTTGGGAGTATTTTAGTGTATGAAATTATATGTTGTAAGCGGTCTCGGAGCCGATTTTACCGTTCTCGAAAAGTTAAATTTTGATCAAAATCTAGAAGTCGTATTTTTGGATTGGCTCATTCCGGAAAGTCAGGAAGAATTTTTACATTATGTCAAAAGAATGGCTGATAGGATAGATGATTCTCAAGAATTTTGTTTGTTGGGATATTCATTTGGAGGCATTATTGTACAAGAAATTCACCGTGTGAAGCCCGCCAAAAAAGTCGTTATTTTGGGCAGCATCCGTTCTGACGAAGAAAAATCCCATTTAATAAAATTTGGAGGTTACACAAAAATTCCAAGATGGATGCCCGAGCGTTTCTTTAATGACAATTCCACCATTGTCTATACCTTCCTCCGAAAGCTGTTTGATCCCAAAAATCCGCGTATTAACAACTACTTCCGTGTGCGGAATCCTTATTATCTTAAGTGGTCTATTGAGAAAATATCGGAGTGGAAGTTCAAGAAAATACCAGATATTATCCAGATAATGGCCGACAAAGACATCGTTTTTCCCATCAAAAATTCGAAGCCCGATTATATTATTAAAAATGCAACCCATTTATTCCCAGCGACTAAACCAAAAGAAGTTTCTGCAATTCTCCACGAAGTTTTTAAAATCTAACAAATTTTAAATTTGGTGCTTTTTAATTTGTAATTTGATAGTATCTTTAGAGCCCTAATTTTATTAAATGGAATCGATCAGTGTTTTTGAAATTATAAAAGTCGGAATAGGACCTTCTAGCTCACATACCATGGGACCTTGGAATGCTGCCGAAATGTTTTTGAATCTTATTAAAAAAGATAGAAAGCTTGAAGAGGTTAAAGAGGTTTTTGTGGAATTTTTTGGTTCTTTGGCAAAGACCGGAATTGGGCATGGGACAGATATTGCCGGCATGTTGGGACTTTCTGGTGAAGATTTTAAAACCATCGATACTACAAAAATTGATGAAAAGATAGAAACCATAAAAACATCGCAACATCTTTATTTGGACGGAACTCACAAGATTCCTTTTGTTTACGGTTTTCATTTAATTTTAAATAAAGAAAAAACGCTAGATTTTCATCCTAACGGTATGATTTTCAGGGCTGTTTTTAACAATGGTCAAGAATTAGTACAAGATTATTATTCGTTGGGTGGCGGTTTTGTCGGTACGAAAGAGGATAATACGTATAATGATATGTGTATCAGGACTTTGTATCCTTGCCATCAGGGTCGAGATATTCTTAAATATGTGGAGCATTTAAAGCTTGAGCGTATTTCAGATTTAATTTATCTCAACGAAGAATCTTGGCGTTCCAAAGAAGAAACCAATCAACAGGCATTGGAAATATGGAGAAATATTAAAGAATGTATTTATAAAGGAATCAACAAAAAAGGTATTCTCCCTGGCGGGCTCAATGTAACGCGCCGCGCTTCCGAAATGAACGAGAAACTTCTGGGCTCCAAAATTTATAAAAACCTGCATGAATGGTTTAAGTTGGTTTGTGAAGAAGAAAAAAGTTTTAATTCTATAACCAAATGGGTGAGTTGTTTTGCCTTGGCGGTTAACGAAGAAAACGCAGCTTTTGGCAGAATTATAACCGCACCAACCAATGGTGCAAGTGGTGTAATTCCTGCTGTGTTGATGTACGCACAGACTTTTACAGAATTTAATAAAGAAGACGATGTCATCCGTTTTATACTGACAGCTGGCGAAATCGGAACTTTATTCAAAAAGAATGCAACCATTTCGGCTGCCATGGGCGGTTGTCAGGCAGAAGTTGGCGTGTCATCAGCTATGGCTGCCGCAGCTTTAACAGAGATTTCAGGTGGTAGTCCAGGACAGGTTTTGATGGCTGCAGAAATTGCGATGGAGCATCATCTTGGCTTAACTTGCGATCCTATTGGCGGTTTGGTGCAAATCCCGTGTATCGAAAGAAATTCTATGGGCGCTATTAAAGCTATTACAGCATCATATCTAGCTTTAGAAGGCGATCCTAGCAAGGCAAGAGTTTCTCTAGATAATGTTATTAAATCCATGTGGGAAACTGCGCTGGACATGAATTCTAAATACAAAGAAACATCAGAAGGTGGTTTGGCTGTAGCAGTCAATGTCCCAGAATGTTAAGATATAGAAGGCGTACAAATTTTTGTACGCCTTTTTTTATTTATCCAAAATTCCTCGGATTTTGTTAGCATTGAGAATTAATTCTTCTAGGAATTCAAAATTTTCTTTTTCTAAAGCCGATTTAAATTTTTTGAGCTGCGAAATATGTTCATTTAAAACATCTAAAACATTTTCTTTATTTTGTTTAAAAATGGGAACCCACATTTCGGGATGCGATTTTGCGAGTCTTACCGTACTCGAAAATCCTGAACTTGCCAATTGGAAAATGGTATCTTCTTCGCGTTCTTTTTCCAAAACTGTATTGGCTAAAGCGTAGGATGTAATATGTGAGATATGTGAAATATAAGCCGTGTGCATATCGTGTTTTTCGGCATCCATGTAGAGAATATTCATGTCGAGATTTTCATAGATTTGTTTTACATATTCTATGGCAAAATCATAAGAATCTTCAGGATTACAAATAACAGCAGCACGATTGCTAAAGGCATCAACGGTCGCAGCGTTTGGACCACTATGTTCGGTTCCCCACATCGGATGGCTTGCAACATAGTTTTTACGTTTCGGATGATTGTCAACTATTTTTGAAATTTCATGTTTTGTGGAGCCTACATCCATAACGATTTGCTTATCAGAAATCCTGTCAAGAACTTCTAGCAAAACGACTTTCGTAGCTTCAACAGGTAAAGCGATGATGATGATTTGCGAGTTTTTTATCAAGCCTTCGAAACTAGAAATTCTATCAATAATCTGTCGTTCTTTCGCGGTTTGCAGATGCACATCACTTTTATCAAAAGCAATAATTTCTGAAGTAAATTTTTTTTCTTTGAGTTTTAAAGCCATGGATCCGCCAATGAGTCCAACGCCGATAAGTCCTATTTTCATTTTATATTTTAGTATTTAAAAACAAAAAACCCCGTCCTAGGACGAGGTTAATATCATGTACACGAAATGTTCATCCTAGATGCAGGTTGATATTCCGTAATAATATGTTGCTGGGCTAAACATGAATGCAAAGCTATGAAAAGTCTGTCAAATGTTTATCGGATTTTTTTGAAAGTTTTAATGTTTAATGAATCTTTTCCTTTTTCGTAAGTGATTTCGTACTTCGGATTTTTTTCCGGTGACGTCAAATAATATTCTGGAAAAGGCTGTTTTTGAGCCTGGCTTTTATCAAAATCGATTTTTCCTTTTCCAATGATGGAATCTTTAAGAAAAGCTTTGTCAATTTGCAAATTGGTTAATTCTGTTTCGATGTTTTTAGGTAACGAAACAGGTTTTGTCATACTTTCAGCGATAACGCGGTCGTTCGGAAAGTAGGAGCAACTCGTGCCTTTTTTGTTTAAAATAAACAATACAACGAGAAGTCCTGGAATAAATCCAATAAAATAAAATTTAAGTTTTTTGAGCATTATTTAATTTTAGAAAATCAATAAGTTGATGTCGTGATAGGGTAAATCGAATTTTTTACAAATAATTTGTTTGGTATGGCGACCTTTGTACATGTAAAGACTTTGCTTGACCTCTTTTTTTTGAAGTAGCAGATTCTCGAAACCGCCATCTTCGTCATTTCCAAGAATGTAGCTTAAAAAGAAATTACTAATTGCCTTGGTTGTGGTTCTTGGCATTTTCGATGTTAAATTGGGAAGTCCGCAATGTACAACGTCGTGTTTGGTGATGAAAGGCCTTTCTAGACTGGTTAATTCTGATGTTTCAATCGCTTTTCCGTTATCCACAGTGATGTCAATAATAACGCTTCCTTTTTTCATTTTTAAGACCATATCTTCTGTCACTATAGGCGGAAGGTTAGGACGTGGAAGCGCACCAATAATCACGTCAGCACGTCTTATGGCTTTGGTTAATTCGCGCGGATCGATGATGGAAGTCGGCACACGATGGTCAATTAAAGAATGCAATCGTCTTAGTTTTGACAACGAATTATCAAAAACACGAACGCTTGCGCCAAGTCCGATGGCTGCTTTGGTTGCAAATTCGCCAACGATGCCTGCACCGATGATGACCACTTCTGTAGGCCTAACACCTGTAATGCCACCTAACATCAAACCACTGGAAGACGCCAAAAGTTCTGAGGCGTAAAGTATCGAAATACTTCCTGCGATTTCTCCAATGAGTCGTACCAATGACAGTTGTTGATATTCGTCGGTGATAAATTCAAAAGCAATGGCATTCACTTTTTTCTCGGACAATTGTAAGAAATAATCTTTACTTTGAAGATTAAGTTGTAGTGCAGAGATGAGATACGTATTGGATTTTAAAAAACTAATTTCCTCTGATGTCGGTGGATTTATTTTTAAAATAATGTCTTGCGAAAAAGCTTCTTTGGGATCATCTGTAATAATGGCGCCCACCTCGGCATATTGCAAATCTGTAAAATGAGAGCCTTCGCCAGCACCACTTTCGATAATCACTTTGTGACCAGCTTGTACCAAAATATGGACGGCGTCTGGGATGAGGCAAAGTCTTTTTTCTGAAAGACAAGTTTCTTTTGGAACGCCTATACTATGCATTTTCCCTTTACGTACAATCTCTAACTTTTCCTCTTTCGGAATAAGTTCTTCCTCTTTGAAAGGTGTAAATATGGTAGAAGTATGACTCATTAACTCTGCAAAATTTATATTTTATTTAAAGATACAAATATAATCAACTTGCCTATTACTTTATTAACTGAAATTAATTATGCGCGCATCACCCGTATTGGTGATTTGCATGTCGTGAAATTCGGATGGCAAAAGTTCTGTTTCATAGATTTCGGGCCATTCGATAATGCAAAGAAAGGCGTTGTCCAGATATTCTTCGATACCGAAATCATAGGCTTCTTCAATGTTTTTTAAACGGTATAAATCGAAATGAAAAATTTTCCCTTGCGGAGAATTGTATTCATTAACAATGGAATAGGTTGGCGAGCTGACTTCGTCTTGACTTCCAAGCGCTGCAACCAATTGTTGCGTAAAAGTTGTTTTGCCAGCACCCAAATTTCCTTTTAATAAAAGAATCGGTCGATCCAGTTGTTCTTTAACATAATCAACGATAGATTGCCATTCTTCAATATTTTTAATCTTGAATTCCATTCTTAAAAATTTGGACAAAATTAAGTCTAAAACTTTTATTTAAAAACATTTATATATTTAATCTTTAAATATTAGCCTTCATCTTAAATTCAAATCTTAAATTTGTAAACTTTTATACAACGATTTTTAATACAATTCTGATATAATTGTGATAACCAAAGAGACAATTGATAAAATATTTTCCACCGTTCGTATCGAAGAAATTATCGGCGAATATGTGCAGCTCAAACGGGCAGGCTCTAACCTAAAAGGTCTGAGTCCTTTTGTGGATGAGAAGTCACCGAGTTTTATTGTGTCACCGAGTAAGCAGATTTTCAAAGATTTTTCTTCTGGTAAAGGTGGCGGTGTTATCACGTTTCTTAAAGAATTAGAAGGATTCTCTTATCCTGAGGCTTTACGTTTTTTAGCAAAAAAATATGGTATTGCCGTGGAGGAAGATGTTGTCGAGATGTCTCCTGAACAAAAGCAGCAACGTGACCAAAAAGATTTGATCTATAAAATCCATGAGGTTGCCAACGATTTCTTTATTCATCAGCTGTGGGATGACGAGGAAGGTCAACAGATCGGACTTTCGTATTTTAAAGAAAGAGAACTTCGACAAGATATTATTAAGAAATTTCAGTTAGGATATTCGCCAGAAAAGAAAGATGCTTTTACAGAATTTGCTTTAGCGAAAGGCTATGACAAGGAGATTTTAGAAAAATCGGGACTTTCTGTTTTTCCAGAAAATGCGCCAAAAGGTGTAGATCGTTTTCGCGAAAGGGTGATGTTTCCCATCCATAGTTTTTCGGGGCGTGTTTTAGGATTCGGAGGTAGAATTCTCAATAATACGATAAAAACGGCTAAATATCTTAATTCCCCAGAAACGGAAATTTACCACAAATCCAATGTTTTGTATGGTTTGTTTCAATCCAAACAAGCTATTTCGAAGCAGAATTTGTGTCTGTTGGTGGAAGGTTATATGGATGTTATTGCGCTGCATCAGGCTGGTATAGAACATGTTGTGGCGAGTAGCGGAACGGCCCTTACGGTAGAACAAATCAAATTAATCAAACGTCTTACGGAGAATGTGACGATTCTCTTCGATGGTGATGCAGCGGGTATTAAAGCGAGTTTCCGAAGTATTGATATGTTGCTTTCCGAAGGGATGAATATCCGCGTATTGTTATTTCCAGATGGTGATGATCCAGATAGTTTTTCCAGAAAGCATCCGCAAGATTACGTAGAATCTTTCATTCAGGAACATGCGCAGGATTTTATCGATTTTAAAGCTGAAATTCTTTTCAGAAATACAGAAAATGATCCGATAAAAAAAGCCGAAGCTATTCGCGAAATTGTAAAATCTGTAGCTTTTGTAACTAATGGATTAAAACAGGAGATTTATCTCAAAGAGGTTGCTAATAAGTTTAAACTTAGCGAGCAGAACTTGTTTAATGAGCTTCAGATACAGAAAGATTCTAAAGATAAAGAACACAAGCCGCGACCACAACAACTTCAACAAGTCCAAAAACTAGAAGTTGTCACAGAGCCAGAAATCAAAATCAGTCCACTTTTTGTGCTAGAAGAAAAGTTGATAGAATTGATGATGAAATTTGGTGATGTGGTTATAGAACGCAAGGATCCAGAAGGTGAATCTTACAAAATAACGGTGATAGAGGAGATTATCCAGCATTTGGAGGAAGACGATTGCCAACTTCAAACAGAGATTAATCAAAAAATTGTTCAAGAAATAAAATTGGGACTTCAAGAAGATGAGTTACGATCCAGTTCATTTTTCTTCTCATTATTGGACGAAGATATTTCGAGCAAAATGGCAGATACACTTATTAACCCTTACGAAACAAGTGATTGGTCGAAGTATAATATTTATTTCAGTTCAGAGGAAGAAGTGGTTCCCAAGATGGTACAAGATACCATCCTTCGTTACAAGCGTGAATATGTGATGAAAATCGTTGAAGAACTCAAACACCAACTGGAGGAAGAAGAACACAAAGAAGATATTTATTTAAAAATTATAAAACTGACGCAACTTCGTAACCAACTAGATGCTTTATTGTATAGGATTTTGTGACAGAATGACTTATTTTAGCAAAGGAATAGATATTGCAAAAGAGAACTAAGAAAAATACCAATCTATATGGACTTAAAAAAAGAATTTAGAGATTTCGCGGTAAAACACCAAGGGATCAACGGCTTAGCAACCGATCAATATATGGGATTGTTTAATCCAACCAATTTGACGCCTTATATTATGGAAGAGCGTCGTATGAATGTCGCACAAATGGATGTTTTCTCAAGATTGATGATGGACAGGATTATCTTCCTAGGAACTGGGATTGACGATCAAGTGGCAAATATCGTAACCGCTCAACTTTTGTTTTTAGAAAGTTCAGATCCGTCAAAAGATATTCAGATTTATATCAATTCGCCAGGTGGTAGCGTTTATGCAGGTTTGGGAATTTACGATACGATGCAGATTATCAAACCCGATGTAGCAACAATTTGTACAGGTATTGCAGCGTCTATGGGAGCAGTGCTGTTAGTAGCTGGTGAAAAAGGAAAACGTTCTGCTCTTAAGCATTCTCGTGTGATGATCCACCAACCAAGTGGCGGCGCGCAAGGTGTAGCATCGGATATGGAAATTAATTTGAGAGAAATGTTGAAGTTGAAAAAAGAACTTTATGACATTATTTCCCAACATTCTGGACAAACCTACGAGTGGGTGGAGAAAGCTTCGGATAGAGATTATTGGATGACTTCCGAAGAGGCTAAAAGCTACGGAATGGTCGATGAGGTCTTACAAAGAAAAATCGAAAAGTAATATATAAAACTCAGTGAAAACTGAGTTTTTTTATTTTTTAACATTCAGTTAATCTATGATGTTGAATTATTTTATACCTTTATTACAGAAATAATGGAAATGACACGTTCTACAAGACCTATTTTCGATATTACTATATTTGATTTGATACATTTTGAGATGGCTGGTTAGCTATCTCTTTTTTATAGAGTACTAACTAAACAAAATGAGATGTCTATCTACTGGAGCAGTTCCTAAAGAGCTGCTTCTTTTATTCAAACTCCTTGCTGATGCCAAGTCCGAATAAAGCATAATCGTACACGGCAGGATCATTATTATTAAGCTCTCGAAGAACCAAATCCAATTCTTCCAAAGTTTTCCAATCGTTTTGTTTGCGATTCACGAGATTAAGTTTTCTCGAAATATTGGCGGTATGTACATCCAACGGGATAGAAAGATATTTTTGATCAATATTTTTCCAAATGCCGAAGTCAACCCCACGATTATCTTCGCGTACCATCCATCGCAAAAACATCATGATTCGTTTGGAAGCAGAATTTTTGTACGGTGAGCTTAGATGTTTTTTGGCGCGATGTTCTTCTTGGATAAAAGTATTTCTGAAACGTTCTATCGCGTGATAAAAATTGGTTTCGTTGTCTTTTAAAAGGAACAAATCTTCCAAACTTTCATGTTTTAGATAGATTCTTTGGAATTGTTTTAAAAAATATTTTAAATCTTCCATGTGAAACGTACGATGCGCCGCTTTGTCAGGAAATGATTTTAGATCAGATTCTTTAAAATTAAGAACAAAATCATAAAGCGAATATTCTAGCAAAGACATGATAAAATCAGCATTTTTGATAATCGCTTTTCGGTTGCCCCACGCGATGCTTGCGGAGAGAAATCCCGCAATTTCAATATCTTGTTTTATCTCGAAACGATGCGGAATTTGGATAGGATCATTTTCTATAAAATCGATGTGATTGTAGAAGTCTGCTTTTTCATTAAGAAGATTGATGATATCTTGTGTAGGACGTTTCATATTGCAAATTTCCGAATTTTAAGCCGATTTTCCACGATTCGTAGCAAAAGCATACTTCTTTTTTACAAATTAAATTTTAACTTTGTAGAAAGTGAAAAGTAAAAATGGAAAGTAAAAAAGAATTCTTTTTAGAATGCTACAAACTAGGGATTATCAAATTTGGTCGCTTCACCCTAAAAAGTGGAATAGAAAGCCCTTTTTATGTCGATCTAAGACCTTTAGCATCCGAACCCAAAATTCTCAAAAAACTGGCAAATTATCTTTTGGATATGTTGCCTTTGGACAATTTTGATGTGATATGTGGTGTGCCTTATGCAGCGCTTCCCATGGCAACGGCGATGTCTTTGGAAAGTTATATTCCATTGATTATTAAAAGAAAAGAAGCCAAAACCTACGGGACCAAAAAACTTCTCGAAGGAATTTATAAAAAAGGCGATAATTGTCTTTTGGTAGAAGATGTCATCACTTCTGGAAAGTCTTTGATAGAAACTATTGATGAGGTAGAGAACGAAGGTCTTAATGTTTCCGATATCGTTGTAGTACTTGACAGAGAGCAAGGCGGAAAAGAAAAACTAGAAGCTAAAGGCTACAATGTTCATACATTATTCTCCATTTCGGAAGTTGTTGAAATTTTGAAAGAAGTTGAACAGCTTACTGATGAAGAAGTTCAAAGAATTAATGATTTTCTTAGCGGAAACCAAGTTCAGTTTCAAGAGAAGAGAAAAATTTCTTATGAAGACAAACTACACATTGTGGAACATCCGATGGGCAAACGACTTTTGGAAATTGCCATCGCTAAAAACTCAAACCTTATTGCTTCGGCTGATGTTTTGTCAACCAAAGAATTGTTAGACTTTGCAGATATGGTGGGACCGCATATTGTTGCGCTAAAAACACATATCGATATTTTAACCGATTTTGATCCAGATTCTACGATTTTACCATTAAAAGACTTAGCACAAAAACATAACTTCCTCATCATGGAAGATCGAAAATTTGCAGATATCGGAAATACACAGGAATTGCAATTCTCGTACGGCATGTACAAGATTTCCAATTGGGCAGATCTGGTAACCGCGCAAGTTATTGGTGGTAGCCAAAGTCTGGACGGTTTTCATAACGTTGGCGTTGTTGCTATTTTGGGGATGTCTTCCAAAGGAACTTTGACCGATGCACATTATCGTGAAGAAGCCACAAAAATCATCGAGTCACAAGCTAACGTGATGGCTTGTGTTGCACAAAACCAAATTGCAGATAATCTGCTGTTGATGACGCCGGGTGTCAACCTTTCGGATGCAGGCGATAACAAAGGTCAACAATACAATACGCCAGAGAAGGTGATTACAAATTATCATACCGATTTCATCATCGTAGGACGTGGCATTTATAAAGCTGAGAATCCAGAACAAGAAGCTGTGAAATACAAAATAGCGGGTTGGGAAGCTTACAAAAATGCTTTATAATTTGCCCAAATATTTAATTAATGTAAAAGCTGTCTTCGAGATTTATCGAAGGCAGCTTTTTTTTAAAAAAGTATTTAAATATTAAATTAGAATTAAGAAAAATTGAATCCTAATCGGTTTCATTGATAGGATTTTATAAAGAAAATCGAATTATTTTTTTGTAGATTTGATTATTCCAAATATTTGATGAAGAAATTATTTTTGAGTAGCTTGTTTTTGATGGGAGGATTTTGGTGTTTTGGACAACAAGATAGCATTAGGATTTCCGCAAAATTATCTGCTGATGCACAAAGTTTAATTGTGGCGCAGCAGATCGTTTATCACAATCCGTTTGATAAGCCTACCGACAAAATTAAACTTCAAAATTGGGTGGCTGCTTACCAAAACAGAAGTACGCCACTTCTTAAAAGAAAACTCCAAGACCGTAAAAAAGATTTGTATTTTGCAAAAGCCAATGAGCTTGGTGCACTTAAAAATCTGCATATTGAAGGCGCTAATAATAGCAAAGATTATGAGCAGCTTAACGAGGAGTTTTTATACTTTTATCTGGATAAAATGTTGGCACCAAAAGAAGCCATAACAATTAATTTAACTTATGAAATAAAACTCCCTAATGCCAAATTCACAGGTTATGGCGTTGGGGAAAAGGATATTAATCTGAAATATTTTTTCATCGTTCCGGATAGTTTTGAAAACGAAAATCAGTACCCGAAACATTTTTTGGATATCGAGCAGAACCTGAACAGCAATTCTTATTGGAAAGTCCATTTTGAGCTTTCAGAATTGTATAAATCGGAGTCGAGTCTTGTCAAAACAAATCCGCATACTTTCGAAGGTGTGTCCACCAATGATCCCGAATTTTTTATCAGTTATAACAAGATTGATGCGCTCGATGTTGAGGTTGATAACGAAACTATAAAACTCGTTTTTGGCTATGCAATTACCGAAGAAGACCGCCAAAGCTTGGCTTTTTTTGCACCGCTTCATTTTAAATTTTTGAAGAAACGCTTTGGAAATCTTCCAAAAAAGATATTTATAAGTGAAAGGTACAGATCCAGCGAAAAATTTGTCGGTATTGATGATATTAAGTTTTGGAAGTTTCATTACAAATTATTTTCTGATGCCGAAAAAGTAGATCTTCATTATTTTAGCATTTTATCAAAACAGCTTATGGATGCTTTATTTATTAATGAAAAGAATGAAGACCATTGGCTGAAAAACGGTTTGCAAACCTACAGCGAGATACAATATATTAAAGAATTTTATCCCCATCATAAACTTTTGGGCGATTTGCCAGAGCAAGCCAAAATTCTTGGGATGAAGCCTCTGAAAATCTTCCATGCGTCAAAACTTAAATTGACAGAGCGTTATCCGTTGGCTTATCAATATATATTGACGCAAAACTTAGATCAAAGCATTAATTCTAATTTTGAAGATCTCAGTAAGTTCAATACAGAAGCGATTAGCCATTTTGAAACAGGCCTCTTATTTAATTTCTTAGCGGATCAATTGGGACATTTTAAGTTTGACCGTTTTTTGAATTCTTATTTTTCAAAACATTACCAACAAACTGTAGTGGCACAAGATTTTTTGTCGGCTTTGGAAACAGAAACTGGTGGCAATTCAACTTTTCTAAAATCCTTAATTGAGGAGAAAAACCGAATTAATTTTAATCTTAAACGATTTACGCGTCAGGAAGATCATTTTGTTGTTAAAGTCAATAAAGTAGGTAAGGAGAAAATTCCGTTTAAACTTCAAACCGAATCGGAATCTATAATAAAAGAAACCGAATGGAACTTGGCAGACAAAGCTTCTGGACAATATAGCATTCAATCTAAAGATGCGGACAAACTGATTGTTAACGATGAGTTTATCTTTCCAGAAACCAATTTTCGGGACAACTATCTTTATACCAAAGGCTTGTTTTCGAATATGAAGCAAATTCGACTGAAACTTATTAAAGATGTCCCGAATCCTGAGTATAACGAACTTTATATTTCGCCACGGGCAAGTTTCAATGCGTATGATAAGGTCATGTTAGGTTTTAATCTGGTCAATCGTGGTGTTTTTGATCAGAAATTTGTTTATACCTTAACACCTTATTATAGTACTGGGACGGGAGAGTTAACCGGGAAAGCGGGTGCTTCTTACAACTTTTTACCAGCAGATAGTTTCTTTAGAAGCTGGCAGTTGGGTGGTGGTGCGTCGTATTTTCATTACGATTATGACTTGGCTTACCAGACTTACAATGTCTTTACCAATTTTTTGTTTAATAAAAATCCGAGAAGTGCCGTTAGCAGAAGCTTGTATTTTAGTTATGCCCATTTTCAAAAAGACCTGGACGAAAAACGTATTTTGGCGAAAGAATACGGCAAGTATAACTTGTGGAGTTTAGGATATTCTTATAATGACAATGCTGCGATCCACGAAAAATATTTCAATACAGGATTTCAGTGGATGGAAGATTTTCAAAAATGGTCCACAGAAGCTTTCTATCGTTGGGAGTATGCCAAGAATAAAAAGATAAGTTTCCGTTTTTTTGGTGGCTTATTTTTAAATAACAAAACGCAGAATGATATTTTTGATTATGGTATTTCGCGCGTTTCCAATTATGCCTTTTCCTATGGACTATTGGGACAGAGTGCAACGACGGGTATTTTGTCTCAACAATTTGTTTTAGCAGAAGGCGGCTTCAAGTCGGATTTTAAAACCAAATCCAATCAATGGATTACGAGCATCAATGTGGATGCTCATTTGTGGAAGATGTTCAACCTTTATGCGGATACTGGATTGTACAAAAGTAGGGGAGCGTCAACAAAATTTCTTTGGGATTCTGGTGTTAAACTAAAGATTATTCCAGATTTTTTTGAAATCTATTTCCCGATACAATCATCTTTGGGCTTCGAGCCCGCTATGAAAGATTATGGCTACCGGATACGTTATACCTTGATTTTTAATCTTAGTGCTTTGACGAGTAATTTGCGCAGAGGGGTTTATTAATTGTTTTTTAGAGCCTTGTTGAAGCGCCTTGCTCTAACAAGGCTTTTATATAAGTATGGAAAAATAGTTAGAAAGCTGTGGCTTTATAAACAACAAGGTGTTTTCATAAAAACCTCAAGGTGTTTTCATAAGAACAACAAGGTGTTTTTGGGAAGTATATAGTCTATTAAAAAAAATAGGTTGGTGTATTCATTTTTTTTTTTACATTAGTTTAGATATTAAAAACCAAATGTTTAACAAAAAATTTATTAGTTATGCCAATCAAATTTAATGTTGTAGCGCGCAAAAATCCAAGAGATTTTGCCGCACCACCCAAGTATTATGCCAATATCGTAGGCGATGGCAAGACCACACTAGAAGATCTTGCAAAGTATGCAGCCAGCACTTCTACAGTGTCCAAAGCGGATATACTGGCGGTTCTGGAAAGTACCTTTTCCAAAATTGCCGATGATGTTAGCGATGGTAAGATTGTCTATGTTGGTGAGTACTTTACCCTACAAGCAGGTGGCTCTAGCGAGGGCAAGGACACGCCAGAGGAAGTAGGTGCCAGTAGTATAAAAAGTGTAAAAACAGTCTTTCGACCGGGGAGGCTTATCAAGAATGCGATAAAGCTTTCTAGCTTTCAGAAAAAATCCTAAACACAAAAAAGGCTTCCAAATTTTGGAAGCCTTCTCTTTTTCTAAGAAAAATAATTATTTTTTGATAACTTTTTGAGAAACTGCTTTACCATTAACTGTTGCAGTAACGATGTAAGTTCCTTTTGTTAAGTTAGAAACATCTAGTCTAGTGTTTTCTTTAACTTCTGCAGTTTTAACAACTTGACCAGCCATGTTGATTACAGATACGTTAGCAGCTTGTCCGAAGATTAATTCGTTAGCAACTACTGTATTTTTCACCAAGTTAGCTTTAGTTCCGTTAACATCACCTACTGCTAATGTTGCAGTTCCTTTGATATCATCTACGAACAATGCGTTAGTTGAACTTTTTTGAAGTTTGATAGAGAAAGAATTAGTATCCCAAGAAACACCAGTAAGGTCTAATGTAACAGTAATCCAATCGCTAGCGTTGATACTTCCTGTATAAGCATTTTGCGTAGCAGCTGATAAAGTTACGTCGCTAGTTGTGTTAGCAGGAACGTTAAAAAACTTATCACCAGCATTGAAAGAGATACCTCCAGAAACACCTTTGAATTTAACAGTAATATAATTGATACCTGCAGTATTCATATTTTTATTAGCTGTCATAACGTAGATGTTTGACGTCGAAGTATTGTCAGTGATTTTTAAAGCACCTGTACCACCTACACCACCATCAACACTTTGTTCTCCTGATTTAAGAGCAAATCCTAAGCTTGATTGAAATGCTGCCCAGTCGTTAAAATCTGAACCTGCAAATAAATTTGTTTGAGCACTAGCAAACATTGCTGCAGATACACCTAAAATTGTAAAGATTTTTTTCATAATATAAAAATTTAAGTTTTATTAAAAATTGGATTGCTAATTTACATATTTTTTTAATTTGAAAAACAAAACATGAAAATTTAACAAATATTTAATCTTTCTTTATATAATGTTAAATACAAAAAAAGCTTATTAGATAATGCTTTAGCTAAAACAATAAGACTTTATCTTCTTATTATCTATTGCAAATTTAAGCATTATTTACACATTATAAATATGATACATATTATGTTTGTATGAACAAAAAAGCCTCCCAAAATAGGAGGCTAGCTTGTTTTTCGGCGTGAAAAACTATTTTTTGATGATCTTTTGTGATACCGCTTTACCGTTAACAGTAGCAGTTACAATATAAGTACCTTTTGCAAGATTAGAAACATCTAGTCTAGCATTTTCTTTAACCTCAGCCGTTTTTACAACTTGACCAGCCATGTTGATTACCGATACTTTTGCATCTTGACCGAAGATGATTTCGTTAGCTACCACTGTGTTTTTAACCAAGTTAGCTTTTGTAGCGTTGCTGTTACCAATAGCTTGAGTTGGAGTAGTTACTTTAATATCATCGATAAAGAATCTGGAGTTAGAAGCTGTTTCTCCTTCGAATTTAATTTTTACATCTCCGCTTGCATCAGTAATATTTACAGTATAAGTATCGAAAGCACCTTTTTGTAAAGTAACTGTCGCTAAATCTAGTGTAGCACCTGTAGCAGAAATTTTTAATGTTGTTTTCTCATTATTACCATTCCAAGCACCAGCTCTGAAAGTTAAGGTTGCTGTACCTTCAACAGTAATAGAGGGTGTTGTAATTGACCCTAGTTTAGAACCAGATCCCAGCTTTACAGAAGAAGCTCCTTTGTATGCATTGGCAAGTTCCCATGTTCCTCCTGTTGTATAAGAATTTAATGCTGTTCCAGCTATACTACCTGACCAGCTACCATCGTTACCACCAGTTCCGTCAACATCATCAAAAGTTGCTTCGAAAATTGTTTGTTGTGCGTTAACACCTACAGACATAGCAGCAATTGCTAATAAAGAATAAAATTTCTTCATAATAAAAAATATTTAAGTTTAAGTTTATCTTTTGCAAAGTTAATTTATGTTTCTCTATCTTAAAGTTTTAAAGGTTAATAAATGGTTAAGGATTTATATAAACTCGTTTTTTTTAAGAAAGGGTTACAAATATAAACTTTTAAATTGATTGTAAAATTTTTGTTCAAAATTCTCGTTAATCACTTGTAAATCTTTTATACATCTGTATTATTCGTAGATTTATGCTCAGAAATTATTTGAAATTGTATCGACAGATTTTTACCATTTTGTTGTGTTGCCTAGCTTGTGGACTTTTACAAGCTCAAATTTTTTCATGGAAAAACCCTAATATTCCCAGAGATTCGGTAAAAAAAGACAGCATTCTTTCCGCTAGGATTGATAAGGATTATTTTACCAAAGACACTTTAGATTTTATAAAAAAAGCCTCCCAGTTGGTGTATGACGAAGAGGTTTTGGTGAAAAATACGAAAGCCAGAATTCTTGGCGACCTCAATTCCAAAGGTTCTATCGTGCGGGGTATCACTTTTGGGAACAACCAAGGATCTTCGGTACAAAGTTCTATGGATATGCAAATCTCCGGAAAACTAAGCGAAGATGTTTCGATATTAGCATCGATTTCGGATCACAATTTACCAATTCAGGCGGATGGTTATACCCAAACTTTGCAAGAGTTTGATAAAATCTATGTTCAGCTAGATATCAAAAAACATAGCATTATTCGTGCAGGACATTTGGATTTAGATGATGACAGAACTTATTTCGGACGCTACCAAAGACGCAGTATGGGACTTCAATTTTTAACCAGCTGGGAACATAATGGCAACAAAACCAGTCTGGACGTTTCTGGAGGTATTGCAAGAAGTGAGTTCAACAGAATGCGATTTCAGGGGATTGAAGGCAACCAAGGACCTTATCGGCTACTCGGGAAAAATGGCGAACAGTTTATAACCATTATCTCTGGCTCCGAACAAGTTTATATAGATGGCGTATTGATGAAGCGTGGCGAAAACCTCGATTACACCATTAATTATAATACAGGCGAAATTACTTTCACGAGTTTTCGACCAATTTATAAACAGAATTTTATCACGATTACTTATAACTACACCAACCGCAATTATACACGCTTTCTTCTTACAGGAAATATCCAGCATCAGCGGGAAAAACTTAAGCTAGGTCTGTCGTGGTTCATGGAGAATGATAACAAAAATGCGCCACTTTCGCTTAATTTGAGTGACGAAGACAAACAATATCTCATCAATGCGGGTAACAATGCTGAGATGATGTATGCGCCTTCTGGTGTGAAAACCGATTATGATGTTAATAAAATTTTGTACAAAAAAGTAGTTTCCGGAACCAATTATCACTACGAGTTTTCTACCAATAAAGAGGATGAACTTTACCAAGTGAGTTTCACCTATTTTGGTAATACCAAAGGCGATTATAGAATCTCGCAAACCACGAATAATGGACGCGTTTTCGAATATGTAGGACTCGGGCTTGGTGATTATCTCGCGGTTCGTCGATTGCCAGCACCAGAGAAAAGCCAAGTCTTTTCAACCAATGCAGAATATGCTTTAGAAAACGGTGTTATCGGCGTAGATGCATCACTGAGTAATAACGATCTTAATCTTTTTTCATCCAAAGACAACAAACAAAATATTGGCTACGCAACAAGAATATATGCTAATAAAAGCTTTACCAAAAACAATTGGAAAGGAACACCAATGTTCGAATATCAGCATATCGACAAGCAATTTAAAGTTCTGGACAGAATTAACAATGTCGAATTTTGGCGCGATTTCAATCTAACAGAAGAATTTAGCCAGATTACTCAAAACAGATTTGTATTTGGTTTTGATAATATTTGGAAAGACCGAACTTTTTTAAATTATAAAATCAATTACCTCGATGAAAAAGCCAATTACAAAGGCCTGAAAAATGATTTTAGCTTTGGTTGGAAAAATCAACGTTGGATAACGCTTGCCAATGCGTCTTATCTTGATACCAAATCTACCGCGATGAATACGCAGTTTATTCGGGCAAATACTTCCGCGGAATTATTAACAAAGAAGGGAAGTTGGTCAGTCGGCGCAGCACTAGAACATAATCTTAAAAAATACAACCAAACGGGACTTTATGATGTGTCGAGTTTTAGCTGGAATGAAGTCTTTTTGCAAAAGAAAATTGCAGACAGCGCGCGGACAAAGCTTTTAACGAAAGTCTATTTGCGGGATAACGACTCCATTCGGGATAATCGTTTGCAACAGATGAACAATATTTTGGGAATTATGGCAGAAAGCCAAATCATTAAAACCGAAAAAACACAATTGTCGGCATTGGTGCATTATCGTAAATTTTTCTATAAAGATCAAACTTTAGCGAACGATCAAAATCAAGATTTTGTTGTCGGAAACATTATGTACAACCAACAACTTTTCCAAAACGGAATGCGTTTGCAAGCTTTTTATGAATTAGGAAATGGACAAGAAGCGCAACGCGAATTTCAGTACATCAAAGTGACAGATGGACAAGGCGTTTATAAATGGACGGATTATAATGGCGATGGCATTCAGCAACTGGACGAGTTCGAGGTCGCAGAATATATCGACCAGGCGCAATACATTAGGGTTTACACCAATACAGTCAAATATTTGGCTTCCAACAAAAACAAATTACAATTGGCCTTGTTTGTAAATCCCGCAGTAATTTTTAGTTCCGAAAACGAGTTTTTAAAACGTTGGAATTTCAATGTGTCCATGTTGTCGCAAAATGCTTTTATGAAAGGCGATCGCGTCGTGGTGCTCAATCCTTTTGCAAAGGAAAGCGACCAGATTATGAAAACCCAAAACATCTTGTTTTCGGCATTGTTCAATTCCAATGACAAATCTGGTTGGAACGCCAATTACCGCTACTCGGCGAATGACAATTTGCTCAACGCCAATTATAGTATAGAGGAGCGTTCACAAGATTCGCATTTCTTTAATTTGGGATATTGGTTTAATAAGAACTTCCGTGCCGATTGGGAAAATCAACTGCAAGATATTACCAATCACTCACAGATGTTCAGCACGCGCAACTATCTTTTACAAAATTGGGAAACCAAACCCAAAGCCACATACCGCCTAACGGAAAGTCTGCAAGCCGAACTTTTTGGCGCGCTTCGCCAAAAGAAAAGATCCGATGGCGACGAGCGTCTCAAAGCTTACGAACTTTCTGGGACTTTGCAATGGGATCACAAGAAAACCTCTTTGCGTGCTAACTTTTCATTTATCAATAACGAGTTTACGGGCAACAGTTTTAGCATCGTTGGGAACCAAATGTTGGAAGGTCTCAAAGCTGGGAAAAACCAAGTCTGGAGTGTTATTTTGCAACAAAACCTCAATTCATTTTTGCAGCTCAATGTCAATTACGAAGGTCGCAACTCTGGCGAACGCACCATCCACACGGGAAGCATGCAGATTCGCGCAAGTTTTTAGAAGTTTTATTTGGGCGGCATTTCGCGCTATTCAGGGGTTTCGTCTTCAGAAGCCAAGCTTTGTCCTGTCGCTGTTCTTCAGACCGCTCGCTTCGCTCGCGCCCTTACTATCCCGGCCGCAGATTCTAGATGATATTTTGGTGTTGTCATGCAATAAAAGCGTTGTTAGGGCTCAAAGCCCTAACAACGCTCAATACTCAATTATTTAAAACTAAAAAGAACACGTATAAATAATGTGTTAACTGCTTTATTTAGTAATTTTGAGTTTTAATTATTTCCCATGCCTTTGTACAAAGATTTTTCTGATGATAAAGCCAAAATTCTGATTTGGAAATTTGACGAAAACGAACATCTAGATATCAATACTTTATTAGAACCCGAAAATTATAATAAAGTCAAAGATTATCATCCCAAAAAAATTAATGAATTTTTGATGGTGCGTAAGATGCTACTGGAATTGTTGCCGGGTTATAAAATTTTATACAAAGAAAATGGCGAACCTTTTTTGGAACCCAGCGACTACAATATTTCCATAAGTCATTCTTTCCCATTAGCTGCCATTGCGATTTCAAAGATGAAAGTTGGCATCGACCTCGAACTCAAAAAAGAAAAAATAAAACACATTCGCCACAAATTTGTCCTTCACGAAAACGACTTTATAAATAATGATGCGGAAGTCGATTTTTTAACTGCGATCTGGAGTGTCAAAGAATCTTTGTACAAAATCCACCATTCCAAATATTGGTCTTTGAAAAAACATTACGACATCCAAAGTTTTGAACCAAGCGAAAATTTTAATGTGAAAGCCCGCGTCTATGACCAGAATTTTGAAGATGTTTTCGAAGTCAAGGTGAGAAGGCTTGGTGATTATTATTTTTCGGTCGTTTTGGAATAATCAATAATCAGTCATTCTTGTGTCGGTAATAGTTTTCGACCACTTTTCGTTGATCTTTTGCTACATCATAAATCAGTTCTAATAAATCCTGAATGTTTTTCAGCTCGGTTAAATGACTTATTTTTGTTGGATCTCTATGGTCAATATAGTCTCTTTCATCAAGTTCTTGTCGGCGTTTTTCTAGAAGTTCGTCCACGTGATCGTCGGGTTCTATTTTGCTTTGGTCGATAATTTCGTAATCAAATTCTTCCTTACGCAACAGCGAATTGCTTCTAATAAGTTCTGACGAAATTTTTATTTTCCAACTTTGGCTATCAATTTCGGGATACAACTCTTGATTTTTAGCAAACTGAGACAAAGACGCGGTATAAGCTGTTAATAGGTGAGAAGTGGTCACAAATTGATGAACTGTTTCTAATTTTTTTCGTTGATCTTTTGGATCCGAAATCATTCGTTGAAAGTTGTCGGATAAGTTGGCAAGGTCGATAATGGCGTTTTTTCTTTTGAGACGATAGTCTTCATCGTTTTCTTTTTTGTTAATGAAAAGATCCATCACCACCCGAAAATAATCGAGGTTGCTTTTTCCTGATTTTTTCATCAGTTGCAAATTTTGGGTGTATTCCCAAACCGGAAATACAAAATAGGCAACCAAAAATGTCACTGCGCCTGCAATAGCCGTATCTATAATTCTGTCTTTAAAAATGAGATTAATATTCCCTGGTTTTAAAAAATTAAACGAGAGAAAAACATAAATGGTCATAAAAAATACAGCCCAAAAATATTTTGATTTTAAGAGACTAAAACATAAAGTCATTGTCGTTAACAATATAGCTAGCAATAGACTTTGGTCGGTGATGTAATACAAAAGGATATATGCCGCGATGCCTCCTGCGACGGTGCCATACAGTCTGAGGAGATTGCGATGCTTGGTTGTGCTGTAAGCGGGTTTCAAAATAGCAGTTATCGTAATCATAATCCAATAGGCATGACCGATTCCTAAAAACTCGAGTTTCGAGATGATATAACCAATAAATAAGGCTAAAGTCACACGAACGGCATGGCGGAAATGCCCAGAATGCAAAGAGATATTGCTCAACAAAACCTTGCGGTTGAGGCGTTCTTCTTTTGGAACAAACTTGTTAAGATCCAGTCCTGTAGAAAGACTTTTGGCAAGTTTTATATCTTGGTCAAAGACACGGAAAATAGTTTTGATTTCGTCCGTAACTTCTGTTATTCTCATCAAAACCTGACGCAAAAGCATGAAATCTTCTAGGTTATCTGCATTGATGACTTCTGCGCGATGTTCGTAAAATTGGTGGTAAATATTTTTTAATTCTTTATCAAAATTATATTGTTCTTTGGTTCTGATGTTGCCTTGTAAAGCGATACCAATGTTGGTAATCTCGTTGGCCATATTCATCAGATAATCGTGCATTTGGTTTAGGATTTTAGTTTCTCCAAAAACATGATTTAGTTTTCGATAGTCGTTTTCTGAAGTTAAAAGTTTTTCAAATAAATCAATTGAATTCAGGAACATTAACATCAGGATTCTACTTTGTGTCGTAGATTCATTTACGATTTTTCTGGTTTTAAAAACGATTTCTCGGGTTGCTTCTTGTTGTTCTTTTATTTTTATTTGTTGTGCAATCAATTGGTTGATGAGGCCATCGACATTTTCATTTTTTTTATAAAATTTGGCTTTAATTCTTAAATAATCGGCAAGTTCGAGGTAGTTTTCGCCCACCATTTGACTTGCTAATTTGTAAGGTTGTAATGTAGAAACGACTAGGAATACAATGATAAACCAAATACAACCTGCTAAAAATACGATTAAGCTATGGAAAACATCATCCCCCGTGAGATGCCCATCGATAAAAATGCTGAGAACCACTAATGATAACGAACCAACGCCCGCGAGTCGACTTCCATAGACGCCAATCAATGAGAAAAACATTCCAAAAACTATGATTTCCAAATAGACGATCCACTGAAAATCTTTGACGAGACTGGCTATTAATGCAACTAAAAAATAAGAAATAACGGCAAAGGCTAATGTATTTCGTCGTCTTACGAAAGGTCCTGGTTGATCTGTTAATCCGACAAAGCTCGTGCCCATTGGGAATAAAAAATATTCTTGTAACAAACCGAAATGCGCCAAAATAATACTTGGAATAACAATGGCAAGCGCTATTCTTGTCCCTGCAAAAATATATTGGCTTGTCAGAAATTTTTTGAGTTCCGCAGTATAATTCATATAACAAAAATAAAAGAAAAATGCCTCATATTTGAGGCATTTTGAAATATTATCAGATTAATTATTAATAATCTTGAGAGTTGTAAGTTTCACCTCCGATGTTCCAAGTTAGACCAAATCTAAGTGTATTGTCTAAAGCACTATTTACTTTTGACATATTAACTAAGTATGATAAATCTAAACCGAAAGATTGATATTTGAGACCTACACCCACTGTTGCATATTGTCTAGCGCCTTGCTCTGGACTTTCTGTAAAGTACCCAGCACGGATTGCAAAGGCATCATCATAAGAATATTCTGCCGCGCCCGAGAACATGATACTTTTTTTGTTACCGAAAGATTTTCCGATACCTTCCATTACCCCAACATTCGGAATTCTGAATACAGGTTTTCCATTGGCGTCATATTCTGCGATTTCTGGACCAGGAACTAAAAGTTTGGATGCTTCACCACTGATACTGAATCTGTTAAGGTCGTCGATGAATAAGTCATAGCCAACACCCAATCTTGCCATTGTCGGAAGATAAGAGCGAGAATTTTCGTCACCCGTATAGTCTAATCTAGGACCTAGATTTTGTACTGCCCAACCAGCATTAACACGACCTTCGTAGTCACCAATACTTTGATGCTTAGGTGATCTATAGTAACCAGAAACATCTACTGCAAAGGTGTTAGCAGGTTGTAAAGTATTGTCAGAATTGAAACTACCGCCTAAGTCTGATCTGATGAAACGACCAGTAACCGCCATAGAGTAGTAGTCAGATAGTTTAAGACCATAAGCAACATCGATAGAGAATTCGTTTGGTTTGGTTGTACCACCAGAGATAACTTCGTTACCAACTAATGATGTTAAATCTACTTGTCCCATATTGAAATAGTAGATACTAGCACTCAACGTTGATCTTTCATCATCACCTAAAAATGTGTAAAAAGATCCGTATAATAAAAATACATCATTGGTCAGTTTACTCATATAGGGCGTATAGTTAACCCCAACACCAGAAGTGTTTTTCGCGAAAGGATATTTTGCTGCGTTCCAAAATTGTGAAAAAACATCAGTTGATGTCGCAACCCCTTGATCTCCCATACCTCCTGCTCTTGCGTCTGGCGAAATTCTTAAAAAAGGAGCTCCTGTTAGTACTGTGTAGTCAGACTGAGAGTAGGCGGCTATGCTCATCCCTAAACCCAAACCTAAAAAGAGTTTTTTTGTAAAATTCATAATTAGTTAGTTATTGGTAAAATTTACCGTTTAAATATTTATATTTTGCTATTTTAATAATACCATTTTTTCGACTGCTGTGGCGCTGCCTTTACACTTGTCTTGGTTTTGACTTTTTGCAAATATCTTAAAAATATATGTACCTTTTGCTACGGTATCTCCAAAGTCATCTTTTCCGTCCCATTCGATAGCTTGTCTTGGCGTTCTGTAACCTTCTAAAAATGGTTCAGCGGTTATGGAGTTACTTAGTGTTCTTACCAGTTTTCCAGTAATGGTAAATATCTGAACATTAACGTCCAAAATATCATCACAATTGTGCTCGAACTGTACATATGTTTTGTTGGTGAAAGGATTTGGCCAATTAAGCGGTCTGTTGATGATCAATTGTTGCTGGCTTTCGTCTTTCACTACAAAGTTTAACGTAGAGGTCGTTGAATTATTGTTAATATCCCAAACTTTAAATGTTAATTGATGCTCTCCAGGTTTCAAATTGCGGAAAGGATAACTCACATTTCCTTTTTGATAATCAGCCAGGCTCGGATTAACACAACCATTGCCTTCTCCCGCAGAGAAATAATCATTAAGCACTTTGGTATTGATAACCTCGCCGTCCAAAAGAACAGTTATATCATGCCCAATACCAGAGCCTGTAGAATTTATCCCGATATTGTCCGTAACGCAGGCTAAAAGCATTGGGTTTTGATCTGTAATACCACCGTTAGCAAAGTTAATATTATTCATGTAAAGATTAACTTTCGGAGGTTCGGTGTCGTTAATTCCGTTAGGGTTGATATCACCAATAGTTACCGATCCGTTATAGAAAACGTCGTGGGATTTGTTGTCAGCATAGATTAGAATTCTACCAGATCCCAAGTCATAATTAATATCTTTGGGTACATAGAATTCAATGGTGTAATTTCCATTAACGACTTGTCCCGAAGCCTTTACAATAGGGCTTCCTTCTTCAATATATTCTAAAATAGGAAGCATCTTAGGATTGTTGTCGTTGTTGAGGGTTTTCTTTTTAAGTTTTTTGTCATAGATATTGACTACAGCACGCCCATTAAAGCTATTGTCTAATGTGCCGTCTGGCTTTGTTACATGACCTTTTACCTTAACGAAATCCAATGCACGGATTTTTCCAGGTTCTGGAGATTCTATCTCATCAATCTTTGCAAGTCGCTGCGGACGAGAAAGTGTCATCGCAGGATCACCAAGATAATTCACCTTTAAGTGATTAATGTTGTTGCCTTGTTTTCTTTTGGCTTCAAGAAAAGAATCGCCTAGAGTACGGAATTTGTCGTTGTTTAATTTGAAAATACTCTCCGTAAAATTACCTGTAAATTGTTCCCCATATACCACTGCAATGGCGCGACTTGATGTAATCATGTTGGCAGCGCCACCCGATTTAAGCTTAATTACTTGTTCTCCAACGGAATTAGTAGCAGGGTCATCCCAAAGCGTGAATTCGCATGTGATGGTAGATACCAACGGAAATCTGCTATAAAGTGAAGTGTAATTATTGAAATTTTGAACTTCGGTCGATGTTAAAACTCGTTCTTGTGACCAACCATTGATTCCGCCATGACCGAAATAAAGAAGGAATGCGCTATTGCCGACATCATTGCTAATGGCTTGATTAATTTGTGGATAACGTTGTCCCCCCGCAGAGGTTTCCGCAGGAAAAGCATCGAGGTATAGTTTTCTAACATTATATTCAGATCTTGTGGTTCCTGTTTCAAAATTTGATACCAGAGATGTATTCATTGTATTGTGAAAAGGAGAATCATTATCTGCGTCGTCATCTACCACAAAATCCAATTTCATTCGCCATTCACCAAAAGGGGAAGATTGACCAGGGAGTGCATTGTAATAGGCTAATGTTTTGTCAATTAATAATTTAGCTTCTCCAGGATTAGCCGCAGGAAGTCGACCGATAGGTATGTCTGGTAACATACTTCCAAGGTCATTAACTGTTTGTGGTGAAGTCATTACAAAATAATCATCGGTCACATAAGTATTGGCATAGTCGTGACTTTCTTCACTTTGATAACTTGGAATAACGTCTGTATTATTAGCCAATCTGTTTTTGAAATCATAAGAGGTGTCTCCAAGTAAAAAGACGTATTTCAAAGTACCTTTGGGCGAATTAAGTTTAGATACAAAATCTCTTACGGCTGTAATGTCTTTGCTTCCACTACTAAATTCGTTGTATATTTTGTTAATATCAACAACTTCTACATTCATAGCATTGGTTGTCCGATGATAGTTGGCAAGACGTTGCGCATCATTCATCATGTTTGGTTGTGTAATGATGAGGTAGTCGACATTGGAAAGCCCAGATAGATTTTGCTGGTCTATACGTCCAACAAATGCTGGATTATAAGCAGCAGATGAACTAAAAGCGACAAATTCGTTATTGAAATAAGTGTTATTGGCAATATAGCCGATATTGTACACATTAGAATTTCCGCTACGATTATTTTTCCTTTTGACATTCGTAATGTCCGACACATCCCAGACTTGCTCTAAGCCTGCAATATTTGATAAAGAAAAGCCATATAGATTATTACTTGCTTCCTCTATACTGTAATCGCGGAAAGGCAATTGTCCAGCGTTGTTATAGGTAAGGTCTTGTTTGTATTTAACTTCAGCGTAATCCCAATAAAATTGTCCATAAGGATTATTCGCCGTATTCGGTTTGTAGGAAAAAGTAATACTAGAAGTTGGCGTATCTGTTATATTACCATTGCTAACTAAAAGTCCGAGGTCTTTGGAGCTGACATTCAGGTTTTTAATATCCTTGCCGTTTACGGAAAATTCCATCTGGTTCCTTTCACCATTTAGCGAGACGACTCTTGTCCTGTATGAAATGTTATCGTTAGCATTAAGCGGTGTTCGGAGATCAAATTTAACTTCTTTGTTTGTTGTAAATGCATCACCAACCCAAAGACGTCCCAACTTTATTAAGTTAAATTTTTCCTCATTGATATATTGGTAGTCATCATAGCGCGTTATCAGGTTATTGGGAGGAGCAATGTCGTAATCGCTAATTCTTTTTCCTGGACCGATATCAAAATTAATAAAGTAGTAAGAAAAATCTTCGTATAGATTGATAAAATTAGAACTTTTATCTTTTCTAGTTTCAGTTCTTTTATTATTGGTTTTTACATCTTGTGGGTTGTAAAGATTAAATCCATTAGGACCTTGTGCATAAAAAAGCACATAGTCCTGATCATTCCATACGCCATCTTCTTCGCCCACAACTTGGATAGCATTTTCCTGAAGTGCTGCGTAACGCGCATCTGTATTGTTTTCTGGAAGCATTAATCCACCATTTCCGTAGACACGAAAGTTTTTCGGATTAATCCCAGAAACATTAATGCCATTATCTTGTAAGAATTTTTTAGAAATTTTGAATACGCCAGATTTGTCCACTTTAATTTTATAAAAAGTACCGCTTTTCAAAGGGTTTTCTGTACTTCCCAAAGCATCCCCTTTTTTAAGAATCAGATTGTTGTTAGACAATTCGACATCTACAGACACCAAACGATAAATAGTATTAGCTTCTTTTTTAAAAGCAGGAATGTAGGCAGTGCCAATTTGAGCATTTTGTAGCTCATTAAAACTATAGGAAGCTTCGTAATGATCTGTGTTTACCAATAAGTCCTGGTTAATATCGTACAAATCTTCGGGTTTGGCCTTTTCCCAATTAAAGTTTTTAACAACAATTTCCTTACCCTCATTCTTTTTTTCGACAACTAGTGTAACGCCACGAGAACCAATATCATAACCACTATTTTTAAAAAAAGGCATGTTTTGCTTATAGGTACCAAAATCGAAAGTTTTGCTTCCTTCCCATTGTATGTTGACTTTTTGTCCAAAAGCACCTAGCGAGATAACAGCAAATAATAAAGAGTAAATATTCTTTTTCATTGAGTATGTATTCAATTTACAAAATAAACGAAAATTTCTAAAAAAAGATATATAACAATAAAACTTATTTATCCACGTTAGAAAAAAAGCATATCATTATTTGATTTATTAAAATATTTATTTTTTCTTTGTACTTTGTAAATGATTATATCAACTATGAAACAAATTAAATTGTTTTCACTAGCTATCGGCTCTGCTTTAGTACTTGCAAGTTGTGGCGGAGGTAATACGAAAAGTGGCGGTGGGACGAAACGTTTTACTAGTAAAACTGGTTGGAAACCAAACGAGAAGAATGGTTATTTCTTTTCGGGTAAACAACAAAAACAAAAAGGTTGGCCAGGCATGGTATATGTCGATGGAGGAACTTTTACAATGGGATTAGTGCAAGACGATGTCATGCATGATTGGAATAACACGCCCAGACGTATGCAGGTGAGCTCTTATTTCATTGGCGAAACCGAAATTACCAATTATGAATATCGAGAATATACGACATGGCTGAAATATGTATTTCCACCATCTGATCCTAATTTCAAAAATATTTATTCAGGCGCTTTACCTGATACTTTAGTATGGAATAATAAGTTATCAAGAAATTCTTATTCAGAAACTTATTTCCGTAGTCCAGAGTTTGACTATTACCCAGTTGTCGGTGTTTCTTGGCTACAAGCGACAAAATATTGCGATTGGTTAACCAACCGTGCCAACGAAAAAGCTTTAATGCAAAAAGGTATTCTTCCAAAAGATCTATACACCAACGAATCCAATTATCAAGGTGAAAGTACCTTCAACATGGATAAGTATAAATCCAATGATGCCGAGCTAGACGCTATTGTTGATAAAAATAAGTTACAAAAACAAACAGGTATTAAGACAACTAATACAAGATTGTTAGCCGCTAACAAAGGTGGTACATCTGGTTTGGTTGAAAAATTCAGATTGCCTACAGAAGTAGAATGGGAATTCGCAGCTTTAGGTATGCAAAAGAACCGTAAATACAACAATTACCTAGGTAAAAATCCTGAAATTGATAAACTAAAAGGTAAGAAAGGACGTAACAGAGGTATGTATCTTGAAAACTTTAAGATGGGTAAAGGTGATTACTCGGGTGTAGCAGGATGGAAAAATGATGGATCGCCAACCACTTCGGATGTTAAAAAGTATCAATCTAACGATTTAGGTATATTTGGGATGTATGGTAACGTTGCAGAATGGGTAGCAGATATCTATCGTCCACAGATTGATGAAGACTTTAATGATTTTAACTATTACAGAGGTAATGTTGTTTTAAAATCAGAGAAAAATGCAGACGGTACCTACAAAAAAGTTGGAAATGTAGAGATGAAATATGACACCATGGCCAACGGACAACTGGTATACAGAGGTCTTCCAGGTGAATATGAAAAACAAGTTGTTGCAGACGACAGAAATTATCGAGACGGCGATTATCAATCTTCTTTAGATATGTCTGGTGCTAATTCTGACAGTACATTCAATATGTATAATTCTGTAAGAAAAGGTTTCGTTGTTGACAAAAGCGGTAACGTTGTTCTTGAAAAACAGAAAAAACAAGTGACAACAGCTATCACTAACGAAGTAAGAGTTGTTAAAGGTGGATCTTGGCTAGATTCTTCTTATTGGTTAGATCCAGGACACAGAAGATACAAAGATCAAGGAAGAACTTTTAGTTGGATTGGTTTCCGTGTTGCTCAAGATGCTAAAGATAGTGGAAAACGAAGCAAAAGATAAAAATTCATATTAAGCAGTAGATTTTCTACTGCTTTTTTTATGCTCCTATTTTTTTAAATCTTAATTTTGAAGCATGAATATCGAATCTTTCTACAACTTATATAAAAAAGCTAACAACTGTATCATAGACAGTCGAAAGCTTCAAAATAACGACATCTTTTTTGCATTTTCTGGTGAAAGTTATAACGCAGCAGAAAAAGCCGAAGAAGCTATTGCAAATGGCGCTTTAGCAGTTATTGTTGAGGATATTACTTTTAGTAATCCAGGACGTAATATTTTTTATGTTGAATCGACTTTAAAGTTCTTGCAAGACTTAGCGATTTATCATCGTAGTCAATTAAAAATCCCGATAATAGGATTAACGGGTAGCAATGGTAAAACCACGACGAAAGAAATGATCAGCACAGTTCTCTCAAAGAAGTTCTACGTACAAAATACCTTTGGAAATCTTAACAATCATATTGGGGTGCCTTTAACAATTCTATCGATTAAACCTGAACACGAAATTGCAGTTGTCGAAATGGGGGCCAATCATCAAAAAGAAATAGAATCTCTTTGTAAAATCGCAAAACCCAATATAGGATACATCACTAATTTTGGAAAAGCACATCTCGAAGGTTTTGGCGGTTTCGAAGGTGTTATCAAAGGAAAGTCTGAACTTTATTATTATCTCAAATCCTATGAACAATGCATTTTGGTTAACGAAGCAGATGCGATACAGTTGGAGAAAACTAAAGATTATGTCAACAAAATAAGTTTTGGAAAATCAACTTCCGATTTCGTTTATGATGTTTTTGCTAAAGAGCATTTTGTAGGACTCATTTATCAAAACGAAAAATTATTATCCAACTTAACAGGTCAATATAATTTTACTAATTTGTCGGCGGCAGTTAGTTTGGGCTTACATTTTAAAATTGAATTCAAAGACATTAAAGAAGCTATAGAAAATTATTTTCCGAGCAATATGCGTTCGCAAGTTCAGAAAAAAGGTGACAAAACGCTGGTTTTAGATACTTACAATGCCAATCCGAGCAGTATGTCGGCGTCTTTGGATAATTTTAAAGAATTTGAAGGTTCAAAAACGATTATCATCGGCGATATGCTCGAACTTGGTAACGAGAGCGAAGCTGAACATCAATCTATTTATGAAAAAGCATCCCAGCTTAGTTTTGATCAAATAATTACTGTCGGAAAAGAATTTAAAAAAGTAAATCACCATGATTTAGCTTTTGAAAATACATCAGCATTAATCGATTATCTTAAAGAAAATCCTATTATCACACAGAATATTTTACTAAAAGCATCGCGTGGAATTGCTCTAGAACAAGCAATAGAATGTTTATGAAATATCGTGATTAGATAAAAAATCTTCGAGGACTAAAAGAATATTATTAAAAGTGGACTTTTCGACATCTTGTTGGATTTCCACTTTATTTTTCCATTCTACTTTGGTGATGCCTTCTTCTACTTGCGGAATTGGCGTTTTTGCATCGCTATAAGACATGTGGTACCAATAGGTTTTTTTAAGGACAGGCTGGGATTTTATATGATACATGTGATAAGTGGTGCTGATAAAGTCCAAAAGTTGCAAATTGCTCAAGCCACATTCTTCTTCAACTTCTCGCAAAGCCGCATCATCACGAGATTCACCAGATTCTATTTTCCCCTTTGGAAGATCCCATTTTCCGAGTCGGTAGATGAACAATATTTTGTTTTCAGGATTAATGACAATGCCGCCTGCCGCTTCGATAACCTGATAATGATTTTGAAATTTTGACCACAATTCTTCCACATCGTTGTGGTAGATCGCTACATCTTTGGTCGATGTATTCTGCAAAAGATCCATCGCAATATCGAATTGTAAATCCTGTTCAAAAGCTATGTTTCGCTCAACGATTTCAGGCTTTTCACTAAGGATTAATTTTTTTTCATTGATAAAAACTTTATACATTTGCGTAGCTTATTAATTATAATTACAAAAATAGAAAAATGAATCTAGAAGGACGAAAAATTATCGTAAATAAATCGGTTAAAGATTTAACAGAAATGCTGAAAAATGCTGAAGATTATAAAGCTTTGATGCCAGATAGTCTGCAAAATTTTGAAGCAAGAGAAGGTGGTTTCAAATTTGGATTGAAAGGAATGCCTGAGATTGCGCTTAAGATTCAGGAAGTTACAGAGCAAAAAGTGGTGTTGGCTTCTGCAAGTTCTAGTCTGGATTTTTCTTTGACAGGTAATATGTCACCAATTAGCGATAATCAGACAGAAGTCCAGCTATTGTTTGATGGGAAATTCAATCCGTTTATCAAGATGATGGTGGAGAAACCATTGAAAAACTTTATCGATGCTTTGACTGATAAAATCGAGCAACTTTAATATTTTAGAAAAATTCCTGATGAATGATCGTGTCCACTGCCTGTTACAGATGACAAAACGTTAACGTGATTATTCATTTTCAGGACAGCCATAAAAGCAAAAATCAAAGCCTCTTTGTAATCGATAATTTCTTTTGAAGGAATCTCGATTTGGGTTTTGGTTTTTGTTTTAATTTTTTTAATTAAATAATCGTTGTGCGTTCCACCGCCTGTAAATAGGGCGTTTTTAATATTATTCTCAGTTAGATTTTTAGCGATTTGTTCGGCAGAATGTTCTGTAAAAGTTGCCAAAATATCGATATCTGAATAGCCTTTTAATAAAGGAAAAATTTCAGTTTCTACCCATTCGTAACCCAAAGATTTAGGCGCATTTTTCTTATAAAATCCAAGTTGATTTAATGCTTGTAAAAGTTCAGGAATAATTTGTCCTTGTTTTGCTAAAAATCCGTCTTTATCGAAATTATAAGCTTGTTTCTGTGCAAAATAATTAAGAACAATATTGACAGGGCAAATGTCGTAACCGATTCTTTTATCTTCTTTTTTAAATGAAATATTAGAAAATCCTCCTAGATTAATACAAGCTTCGAAGTCTGAAAATAACAATTGATCGCCAATCGGGACCAACGGTGCGCCATTGCCACCCAAAAGCACATCTTGCATTCTGAAATCGTAAACGATATTCTTTTTCGTCAACAATTGCAAAGCGCGTCCGTCGCCTATCTGAACTGTGAAATTTTTTTGAGGTTGGTGGTAAACCGTATGTCCGTGAGAACCTATGATATCTAGGTTTTCGATATTATGATTTGAGATAAAAGCTTTGGTCAACTCACCAAGTAAAAACCCGTAATCTGAGTTAAGCTGGAACAAGTCTGGTGCATTGAGTTCGTTGGCTTTTCGAAGTTGATTTTCCCACGTTTCAGAATAAGAAATCGTCTCGGCTTGTAGAATTTCAAAAGACCAATGTTCATCAGTTTTCCAGAATTTTGAATAACAAATATCCAAGCCATCTAGGCTGGTTCCGGACATTAATCCAATTGCGAAATAATGTTTTGTAGCCATTATAAGCCAGTTTTTGGTAATCCTTTGGTGTTGAATTGTCCAGAGTTGTTGTAGAATGTGTATTCTGTAAAATCGTCTTTTGCCACCATACCGTTAGCACCAACCAAAACATTGCCATCTTGATCGGATACAAAAACAGTGTCTTTGGTGTACATTTTTCTATTTTTTTTGTCCCAATTAATAGTTTCTGTTACGAAAGTTCGGCCTTCGTTGGTGACAATTTTTACGCGACCTTTTGCAAAATAGAAATCTTTCTTTTCGTCGTATCTTGCATATTTGGCCCAAATTTTTCCAGGAACTTTTGGATTTTTTTTGTCAAAATATTCGAGGTAAATTCCTTTTTTGGCTTCTACGTAAGGCGAGTCAATCAGTTCGTATTTTTCGAGTAAAGCTGCATCGAATTTTACTTTGACTTTTCCAGAATCTCTTTGGACAATTTTCGCATTGTAAATCACTTGCGAAGGGAAATTGGTTTTTTTGTCTTGTTTTTTTTTCGTGATGTCTTCCTCACATGATTGCAAAACAAAAAGCATTAAGAAACTAAAAAAAATCTTGTTTCTTAATGCTGTATATTGTGATATTTTACTAATTCTAAAAATCATTAGTAACTATCTTTAATATTAGTTGTAAAGTCTTCTTCCGAACCATTTATCAGCAAAGTTAATACCTATCTTAAAGTTGATAAAATTCTGCTGAATAAGGTTGTTTTCCAAAGTTCCTCTGCGTCCTAGTTCTAAGCCAAGGTCAATGCTGTTCATTCTCGTTACACTACTTTTTTGGAAAGGTAATGTTACACCACCTGTGATAGCATATTTGTTGATGTCTTTTCCACCAATATTGAGCGCTCCTTTTTCATAATAAACACCATAACGGTAGATGACACGAGAAAAATAGTTTCTGAAGTTGTTGTAGTTAGGAACAATCCAGCCTCCTGCAGAAATTTTGTAAGAACTATTATATTTAAGCGTTTGTCCTAAGAAATTAAAGTTTTCGCCATTTTTATAATCCAACTGTGTTCCTACAAACCATTTGGTTTCATGACCGTAACCTAGACCCAATGAGAACTCTTGAGGTAAGAATTTTTTATCTCGGCTTTCTTTTTCATCAATGATGGTTTCGTAACCTTTAACATCACCAATACCTTTGAAATAAGTACTGTTGGTGTATACGCTTTCCATTTGACCAGTCGTTCCGAAAGTGTAAGTTGCTCCTAGTGTTAATTTATAATCGTTGATGAATTTTTTCTGATAGGTTGTACCTAGTGTAAAATTGAAAGAATTGATTTTGTTGCTGTTAGAATAACCGCTTATCAATTCGGCGTCAGAGAAAGTAACTTCTTCGATGTCGTACAATTTTCCAAAGTAATAATTGGTTCTCAAACCTAATGCAAAACTTGGCGTAATTTGATAGCCTAAAGCCGCTTGGATTGTGTTAAGCGTACCTTTGCCATTGTATTTATGGCCTTCGATATTGCCTTCAGAAGTCGTTAAAGTTCTTAGAATCTCGTATTGTTTAGAACTATATGGCTGGAAGCCCAATCCGAATTTTACTTTCTTGCTGAGAGGCATTGCAATGGCAATATTCGACAGATAATTAGAATGTTTGGTAACATTCGTATTGTTATAATCTGTTTTATAAAAGTTATTTTCGTTGGTACCTTCAACTTTAATAGTTGCCAATTCTAGGTTGGTATTAGCTGCTGGGTTTTTAAAATTGAAATTATTATTGAAATCCCAAATGTAAGCAGTAGAAACACCTCCCATAGAACTTACATCTACTGTGTTGTCATATTTTATATCACCAATTCCGTAGGCTGCATATGGAGAATTACCAATACTTTGGGCATGTAGGTAAAATCCCGCTGTAAGTAATGATGCGACAAAAGTCTTTTTCATTCGTTGTTATTATCAAAGCGCAAATATCTTAATTAATAATGAATCTCAAAAATTTATTTGGCGTTAAAGTTTGTTAAGTGCTTTGGGATTAATTTCATTCTTGCTATTTAGCCTTCTCAAATGACCTAAAGCTAGAACTTATTTTTTATATTTGTTGGCATGAAATGGGAAAAAATCGTCGGTCAAGAAAAATTGAAGCATCAGCTTTTGTCAAGTATTAATGATAATCGGGTAGGGCATGCACAATTATTTGTTGGAGAAGAAGGTTATGGCACTTTAGCGATGGCTCTTGCGTTTTCACAAGAGATTCTTTCGCGAGAAAATCCATTGGCTGTGCAAAAAGTAGAACATCTTAACCACCTCGATTTGCATTTCAGTTTTCCAATTTTTACCGAAAAAAATATTTCACTCAGCAAACGCTATTTCACAGAATGGCGTGAAATGATTCTTGCAAATCCTTATTCTAGTTTTGATGATTGGACCAATTATTTAGATTCCGAAAAAAAACAATTCTTTATCTCTGCACAAGAAGCCGAAGACATGCACACCAAATTTGCTTTAAAAAGCTTTGAAGGTGGTAGCAAAATTCTCATTATTTGGCGTGCTGACAAAATGAATGAAGAAGCGGCGAATAAAATCCTGAAATTCTTAGAAGAACCGCCCAAAAATACATATATTATACTTTGTGCTAATAGGATAGATACTATTTTGCCAACCATATTATCGCGTTGTCAAATGCTTGAAGTACCTCGTATTGAAGACGAAGACATTAAGAACGAATTGATAAAACGTTTCCCAAATCAGGAAGAATCATCTATTGATACGGTGGTCGGCCAATCGCGTGGTGATCTTAATATCGCTTCTAAAATCTTAGAAGCAGGAACTTCCGCCAACGAGTTCGAAGAGCTCTTTATCCAATGGGTTCGTAATGCTTTTATGGCGAAAAAGAAACCCGAAGTTTTGCGTGCAATTATCCGTTGGTCGCACGAGATCAGCGCATGGAACAGGGATAAACAAATTCGATTTTTAGAGTTTTGTACAGAAACTTTCCGTCTTGCATTGCTTCAAAACTATGCAAGTCCCAATTTGGTTTATAGAAAATTGGATAGCAATGGTTTTGGGTGGGATGCTTTTTCGACTTACATCAGCGGTGCCAATATTGAAGCTATTTTGGAAGAATTAACAGATGCCAGTTATCATATTTCTCGTAACGCAAATGCCAAAGTTGTACTTACAGATATGGGCATCAAATTGACAAGACATATCCATAAAAAGCACACATAATTTCAAAAAAAATAAATTTTAAGAATTAAAATCAATCAGTTGTTTGGTTTTTCTAAATACGATACATTTGCAAGTAAAATTGATGTGAATGAGAATCTCAAAAGAAGAAAATATTTTGTTTGCTGCCGAAAAACTTTTTGCTAAGAAGGGGTTTGGCGGTACATCTACGCGTGAGATTTGTAAAGAAGCAAAGGTTAATATTTCTATGATCTCCTATTATTTCGGTTCCAAGGACAAACTTTATGAACGTATTTTCGAATACCGAATGAACGAAAGTATCAGTTTTGGAAAAGATATTTTGGCACAACCCAAACTTAACGAATGGGAAAAATTAGTATTGTTAATTGATCAGTTTTGTGGTAAAATTATTCGTATGCGCGATTTTTATACCATTATGCAACGCGAACAATTATCGAATAAAACGCCTTATATTATTGATTTTTTGAAAACGTCACAAATGAATTTTTTAAACATATATGGTGCATTAATCACGTCTGGTTATCAAAATGCGGTCTTTACAAAATTACCAAGAGTAGAGTTTATCCATTCAACAATTTCTGGAACAATTTTCAGTGCAATTCATGGCTTACAGGTTTATAAAGAATTTGCTCATGCCGAAAATGATGCGAATTTTGAAACCCTTTATTTTACAGAACTAAAAGATCACTTAAAAAATATCTTAAAATATTTATTAGGCTATAACGAAAAATAAACATTTTTTTTAAAGCATACTAAAAGATTTTCGTAATCTAAAAATATTAAAACTGATACGCATTTATTTTTTCATCTTTCATTAAAATCTCAACGAGTTGTTGATGTTTGCTTAGTTTTCCTGTAAGTCGCCAAGTTGTAGAAATACTGTCTTTACCGTATTGTTGCCTGATAATTTCTTGTTTTAAATCCGTTTTTCGGAAAAGCATTTGACAATATTCGTAGTCGTTAACGCTTGTTGTAATTTTATAATCCCGAATTTTATTATTGCTGTCGATGATGTTTTGTAGAAATAGCAGAATTCTTAAAATCAACATTACCAAAAAAGTGCCCAACAAAGCCAAATAGATATGGCCAGATCCTACAGCCATCCCGAGCGAAGCGGTTGCCCAAATGGTGGTTGCTGTTGTTATGCCTCCGATTTTGTTATCATCTTTGAAAATAACGCCAGCGCCAAGAAAACCAATTCCGGTAATAATATTGGCTGCCAAACGGTCCGGATTATCAACACCTATTTTAAGACTCAGAATCGTGAAAATACATGACCCGAAACTGACTAAAATGAAAGTTCTTAATCCAGCTGATTTATTTTGATACTCGCGATCTGCACCGATAACAAGCCCTACCAATACCGAAATTAATATTAGTAAAACTTCGTTCTCAGTGCTTGGCATTCGTAGAATATCTAAGCTATCTTTGATGTCCATATTCTTTAATTCTGTATTAAAGTTAGGACTTTTCAGAATTAAATAATATTTATTTCTAAACTTTAAAATTCATATTCTGAATTCTTACCGCATTAAGAATCGCCAAAAGTGCGACGCCAACATCTGCAAAAACGGCTTCCCACATGGTTGCCAAACCACCAGCTCCCAGAATGAGAACAATAGCTTTTACACCAAAAGCAAGAATAATATTTTGCCAAACTACTTTTTTTGTGGCTTTACTAATTTTAATCGCTAAAGGGATTTTAGTCGCTTTATCATCCTGAATTACCACGTCTGCCGTTTCAATTGTCGCATCGCTCCCCAGCCCTCCCATCGCCATACCAACATCTGCCAAAGCCACAACAGGCGCATCGTTAACGCCATCTCCAACGAAGGCGACACTTCCGTATTGAGATCTTATTTTTTTAAGTTCAGCAACTTTATCTTCGGGTAAAAGTCCACCCGAAGCATGATTAATTTGGAGTTGCTGAGCCACAGACTCAACAACCTCTTTTTTGTCACCACTCAGCATAAAGCTGTTGATATTTAGTTTTTTAAGTTCTGCAATTGCTGTTGAAGCTTCAGGTTTTATTTGATCTGAAATTGTAATGTAGCCAACAAATTTATTATCGAAAGCAATAGCGATAAGACTTTCGGTGAAGTTTTTAGAATTGAGATCATGTGTGATTCCAAATTTTTCCATCAGCTTAAAGTTGCCTGCCAGAAAGTTTTTCCCCTGATAATTGGCTTTCAGTCCACGACCTGGAATTTCTTCAATATTTTCTAAAATTAAATTAGGATTTTGCTCCCCAACATATTCATGAATTGCCGTTGCAATAGGATGTGTAGAGTGGCTTTCTAATTTGTTTAAAACTTCAAGAATTTCTTTTTCATTAAAATCTTTAGAAATCTGAATGTCTTTTACTTTAAAAACACCTTCCGTTAAAGTTCCTGTTTTGTCCATTACTACATTTTTTATAGACGCCAAAGCATCGATAAAATTACCGCCTTTGAAGAGAATTCCGTTTTTGCTACCTGCGCCAATTCCACCAAAATAACCCAAAGGAATGGAGATAACCAAAGCACATGGACAAGAAATTACAAGAAAAATACAAGCGCGGTATAACCAAGTTTTATAATCGTAAACCTCGACAAATAGATAAGGAAGCACGAAAATACCTAATGCTAAAAAAGTAACTATCGGCGTGTATATTTTTGCGAATTTTCGGATAAATAATTCGGTGGGTGCTTTTTGCTGATTGGCATTTTGTACCAATTCTAAAATCTTACTGAGTTTGGAATCTTGGTAATCTGTTTTCACCAAAACCTCAGCGACAGAATTTAGATTAATCATTCCAGCCAATACTTCATCGCCTTTTTGTTTGGTGTCGGGTTTACTTTCACCAGTTAAAGCAGAAGTATTGAAAGAGGCTTGTTCACTAAAAAGTTCACCATCAAGGGCTAATTTTTCACCAGGTTTTAGAAGGATTTTTTGTCCAATGTTTACTTCTTTGGCTTTTACTGTTCTATGTTGATTATTTTTAATGATAGTTACCTCGTCAGGGCGCTGATCCATAAGACTTGCGATATTGTTTTTGGCTTTTTGTACTGCCAAACTTTGGAAAATTTCACCAACGGAATAAAACAACATAACGGCAACAGCTTCGGGATATTCTCCAATGATAATAGCACCAATTGTTGCGATTGACATCAAGAAAAACTCAGAAAAAATATCGCCATTTTTCATACTTTCAAAAGCTTCTTTTATAACAGGCCAACCGACAGGAAGATAAGCAATTGCATAAAGAATTATTCGACTCCAACCCTCAAACCAAGTTGGTTTAAAATAATAATCGAAAAGAATTCCGATAATTAAAACGACAAAGGAAATAATTGCTGGAGCGAACAATTGCAAAATGCTTTTGTCTGAGGTTTCATGAGAATGATCATGAGAATCATGAGAGTGTGAATGCTCATGGTCGTTTTTTATAGGTGGATTGCTACAACATTCTTTGTTACTCATATTTAAAGCTTTTACTCAAAGTTACAAAAGCAAAATTGATATCAAGAAAAAACCTATCACTTTTGATGATAGGTTTTAAAGTTTATTGATTTTAGTTTTTTATTTTGAATGAGCTCGGGTTTCGGCGGCAGCGAAGCTGCCGCCGAAAATTTTATCCTTCATTAATCAAATCCAAAAATTCTTGCTCATCCAAAATGGTGATTGTCCCAATATCCTGAGCTTTTTTCAATTTACTTCCTGCTTTTTCACCGACAACCAAATAATTTAAATTTTTAGAAACGGCTGAAATATTTTTTCCATTGTGTTTTTCCACCATTTCTTCGGCTTGTTCGCGCGTGAAAAGCGATAATTTACCAGTAAATAAAAAGGTTTTCCCTTCCAAAACATTGCTTAAAACTTCCTGCGTACTTTCCCCTTTTTCCAATTGAACACCATAATTTTTCAAGCGTTCAATCATAAGATTATTCTCAGGATTTTGGAAGAAATCAACTATGCTTACGGCAATTTTCCCACCGATGTCTTCCACTTGTGTAAGTTCTTCAATTGTAGCATTTTTCAAATCTTCGATTGTAGCAAAATTTTTAACTAATTTTTTAGCAACGGTTTCGCCTACATGTTTAATTCCGATTCCGTATAAAACTTTTTCAAATGGAATTTGTTTGGATTTTTCGATACCATCAATAATATTTTGAGCAGATTTCTCCGCCATTCTATCCAATGGAAGCAGTTGTTCTTTGGTTAAAGCATAAAAGTCGGCAGGATTTTCAATCAGTTTTTCTCGGTAAAGCTGTTCTATGGTTTCGCTGCCCAGATTTTCTATATTCAAAGCTTTTCTAGAAACATAATGTATCATTCTTCCTACAACTTGTGGCGGACAATGCAGATCGTTTGGGCAAAAATGTATGGCTTGATCTTCAATTTTCACCAATTCAGTTCCGCACTCTGGACAATTTTTTATGTATTCTATTTCTCGACTTTCAGACGTCCTTTTTTCTGTATTTACGCCAACAATTTTAGGAATAATTTCACCTCCTTTTTCTACATACACAAAATCATTTTCGTGCAAGTCCAATTTTTTTATGATGTCTTCATTATGCAAAGAAGCCCTTTTTACGATGGTTCCGGCCAACAAAACAGGTTTCAAATTAGCAACAGGGGTTATGGCTCCAGTTCTTCCGACTTGATAAGAAACACTTAAAAGTTCTGTTTCTACTTTTTCAGCTTTGAATTTATAAGACATCGCCCAACGCGGAGATTTTGCGGTGTAACCCAATTGTTTCTGCTGTTGAAGAGAATTTACTTTTATCACAATTCCATCTATTTCAAAAGGTAAATTGTGACGCTCAGCATCCCAAAAGTTGATGAAATTTTTAACATCATCTAAACTTGTGCACAATTTTGCTTGATCTTCAGATACCTTAAATCCCCAGTTTTTAGCCTTAGATAAAACATCCCAATGGGTTTGAGCAGGAAATTCCTCTGCGATATATTGATATAAAACTGCCGAAAGTCCACGTTTTCTAACCTCCGCAGAATCTTGCATTTTTAAACTTCCACTTGCTGTATTTCTTGGGTTCATAAACAAGTCTAAACCTTCTTCTTCACGCTGTTGGTTAATTTTATCGAAATTTTTTCTCGTTAAATAAATTTCACCGCGCATGAAGAATTTTTCAGGAAAATCACCTTTCAATTTTAAAGGAACATCCGAAATAGTTCTCACATTATTCGTGATTTCGTCCCCTTGGAAACCATCACCACGCGTTACAGCTTGAGAAAGTTTTCCGTTTTCATATAAAATAGAGATAGAAGCGCCGTCGTATTTTAATTCAGCAACAAATTCTACGGGCTCATCAATGGTTTTAATAATTCGTTTTTCCCAATCTTCAAGATCATTAAAATCGTAAGAATTATCCAAAGAATACATTCTGAATTGATGCAGAACTGTCGGGAAATTTTTGGTTACACCGCCACCAACACGCAAAGTTGGAGAATTAGCGTCTGCAAATTCAGGATGTTGTTTTTCTAAATCTTGAAGTTCTTTAAGCTTTGTATCAAATTCAAAATCTGAAATGCTTGGTTCGTCTAAAATATAGTAATTATAATTGTGTTGGTGGAGTTCTTCTCTTAGTTCTTCTATCTTCAATTGGATGTTTTCAGACATAAATAAATGTTTATAGCAAAGATAAAAAAACTTGCTTCTGAAAAGTGAATATCTTATTTTTAGAATTGAAAGATTTAGTAAAAAATGGAATGATGAAAACACAACTAATTGTGCATCGTGGATTTTGGAAATCCCAACCTGGAACTTCAGAAAATTCTATTCAAGCTTTAAAAAATGCTCAGAAATTAAAAGTTTACGGATCTGAGTTTGATGTTCAAATGACAAAAGATGAGAAATTAATTGTTTTTCATGATGAACAGATTGGCGATTTAGAAATTGCCGAAACAGATTTTGATATTTTAAAAAAGGTTAAACTTTCGAATGCTAAAAGTATTCCGAGGTTGGAGGATTATTTTATACAAGGTCAAAAATTTCCAAATTGTAAATTAATTGTTGAATTGAAACCATCTAAAAACCAAATATTAGAAGAGGTTATGGTTAGAAAAACCATGGATTTAATTCAAAAATACAATATTGAAAGTCAATGTGAGATTATATCTTTTAGCTTACATATTTGTTGTAAAATAAAAGAAATTAACCCAAAGATGTTAGTCTATTATTTGAACGGAAATTTAGCACCGAATGCATTGAAAAAGCTTGGCTTAGATGGTTTTGACTATGATTATGAAATACTTTTAGAACATCTGGATTGGATTGCGGAAGCAAGAAAAATAGGATTAAAAACCAATGCTTGGACAGTGGATGATGCCGAAGTTTATCAAAAATTAGTCAATGCCAATATTGATTTCGTTACTACCAATACACCAGATATATTTCTAAATGAATGATTGTTAAAAGGCTTTTTTAAGAAATTGCGTATTCATTTTGTACCTTTGCAGAAGATAAAGTTTAATCATAAAAACATAAGAAAATGACAAGCTTAAAAGGGAAAAATGCCATTATAACTGGTGGTGGAAGAGGTTTAGGAAAAGCCGTAGCTCTTGCTTTGGCTAATGAAGGTGTGAATATTGGAATTTCTGGAAGAAACAAAGAAAATCTTAAAAATACAGTTGCTGAACTTAGAAACTTAGGTGTAAATGCATCTTACTCAGTTTTCAGTATTGATGATGAAACGGCTGTTAATACAGGAATTAAAGCTTTAGCAAACGATTTGGGAAGCATTGATATTTTGGTGAATAACGCTGGTATTGGCGATTTCGGGAAATTAAATGATATGTCAACACAAGTGTGGGAACAAGTCATGAAAACCAATCTCTTCGGTGTATTATACACTTCTAAAGCGGTTTATCCTTTTCTAAAGGAAAAAGGTCAAGGTGATATCGTAAATGTAGCTTCTACAGCAGGTCTTAAAGGAGGCGCGGGAATGTCTGCTTATGCGGCTTCTAAAGCAGCGGTGATTTCTTTATCACAATCGATGATGGCAGAATGGAGAAAAGATAATATTCGTGTAATTACCTTAACTCCGAGTACTATTGCTTCGGATATGAGTATTCAAGGAGGTTTAACAGATGGAAATCCAGAAACAGTGCTTCAACCAGAAGATTTCGCAGAATGGGTAAGAGATATCTTGAAAATGAACAGAAGAGCTATGATTGCTAATGCTTCTATTTTCTCTACCAATCCGTAAATAATTATTTTAGTTTTAAAAATAAAAAATCGCAACCAAATTTTGATTGCGATTTTTTTATAATTTTAATTAAATAGGCTTGAACTCCAAATTTTGTTCAGCTAATAATTTTTCTGCTTGTTCTTTATAATGTCCATTAACTAGCTTGTCATGGATGGCCTCAAAAGCAGCCAACGTCTCATTAATCTCAGCATCTGTATGGGAAGCTGTAGGAATTAATCTCAGCAAAATCATGCCTTTCGGGATTACTGGATACACCACAACAGAGGTGAAGATGCCGAAGTTTTCGCGAAGGTCTTTTACCAAAAGTGTAGCTTCTACTGGTGTACCTTGCATCATAACTGGCGTTACACAAGTATTGGTATTTCCTAGGTTAAAGCCTCTTTCCGTAAGTCCGTTTTGTAATTTGTTAACGTTTTCCCAAAGTTTAGCTTTTATTTCAGGTCTTGTTCTTAATAGTTCTAATCTTTTAAGTCCACCAATAACCATCGGCATTGTCAAAGATTTAGCGAAAATTTGAGATCTAAGATTGAATTTTAAATATCTAATAATATCTTTATCTCCTGCGATGAAAGCCCCAAAACCTGCCATAGACTTAGCAAAAGTTGAGAAGTAAACATCGATTTGATCTTGACAACCTTGCTCTTCGCCAGCACCAGCGCCAGTTTCTCCCAAAGTTCCGAAACCATGAGCATCATCGACCAATAATCTGAACTTGTATTTATCTTTTAAAGCACAAATTTCTTTCAGTTTGCCTTGCTGTCCTCGCATTCCGAAAACCCCTTCAGTAATTACTAAAATACCGCCGCCAGTTTCTGCAGCGACTTTTGTTGCTCTTTCAAGGTTTTTTTCTAAACTTTCAATATCGTTATGCTTATACGTAAAACGTTTTCCAGAATGTAGTCTAACACCGTCAACGATACAAGCGTGAGAATCTACGTCATATACAATAACGTCATGGCGATCTACTAAAGCATCGATGGTTGATACCATACCTTGATAACCAAAGTTAAGCAGGTATGCGGAATCCTTTTTAACAAATTCGGCTAGTTCTTTTTCTAATTGTAAGTGCTGCTCTGTTTCTCCAGACATGGCACGAGCGCCCATTGGATAGAACATGCCGTAATCTGCTGCGGCTTTTGCATCTGCAGCAATAACTTCGGGATGATTACATAGTCCCAAATAATCATTGGCGCTCCAGAAAATAACTTCTTTGTTTTGAAATTTCATTCTTGGACCAATAGGTCCTTCTAATCTTGGGAAAATGAAATAACCTTCGCCATAGTCTGCAAATTGTCCTAATGGTCCAGGATTTTCTTTGATTCTGTCAAAAATATCCATTCTAATTTCTTTATTAAAAATAATCTCCCGATTAAGTATCGGGAGAAACTTTATTTTATGATTTCTGTTTTAAAAACTTCTTCGTAGTTGTGAAAGCAATTGTTAACAAAACCTTGTTCAGCCATCCATTTATCACTATATACTTTTGTGATGTAACGTGATCCATGGTCTGGGAAAATAACTACAACAACATGCTTCTCATTAAGAGGATTGATGTTGGCATACTGTATTAGCCCCTGTACTGCTGCGCCTGTAGTATAACCGCCCATAATAGCTTCTTTTAGAGCGATTTCTCTGGTACGGTAGGCACTCATTTCGTCATTAACTTTTACAAAATGGTCAACTTTATCAAACAAAAGCGCAGAAGGAATTAAGTTTTTCCCCATGCCTTCGATTTGATAAGGATGGATTTGGCTTTTGTCAATTTCACCCGTTTCATGGAAGGTTTTCAGTATGGAACCATCTGCATCAATACCAATAATTTGGATGTCAGGATTTTGTTCTTTTAGAAACTTAGCAGAACCTGTTAATGTTCCGCCCGTTCCTGTACAAGCAACGAGGTGCGTTATTTTACCTTGCGTTTGTTCCCAAATTTCTGGGCCAGTTGTTTGGTAATGCGCATCAATATTTAATTCATTAAAATATTGATTGATATAGATTGAGTTAGGTGTTTCGCTAGCGATACGCTTAGCGACTTCGTAATAAGATCGAGGATCGTCTGCTGCTACATTGGCAGGACATACAAAAACTGTTGCCCCCAAAGCTTTGAGGTAAGCAATTTTTTCGGGTTTTGTTTTGTCACTTACTGCAAGGATACATTTATAACCTTTGATAATACACACCATTGCCAGAGAGAAGCCTGTATTGCCTGAAGTTGTTTCTACAACTACAGAGCCAGGTTTCAATAGTCCTTTCTTTTCAGCATTTTCTATAATATGAAATGCGATTCTATCTTTGGTAGAATGTCCAGGGTTATAAGATTCCAACTTAGCGTATACAGTCGCAGGGATATCCTTTGTAACTTGATTTAATCTAATCAAAGGAGTATTCCCAATTAAACCAAGAATGTTATCGTATACATTAGTCATTATTTAACATTTTTCTCACTAAAAAAACTGTTTGCAAAAATACAAAAAAAATAATAGTAGTCTAATTCTTTGTGACTAAAAAAAATCAGCTATCCATTTTTTAGAGTATTTAACATTTGCAAAACTTCCAAATATTAAGCCAAAAATTAAAATTCTGTTAAAAGGAAGATAAAAATCAGTTAAAAGTCTTATTTTCGCACTAATTTGTGATAAAAATATGAAGAACTGGACATTTAAACAATGGAATACCATCTTAGGTTGGGTTGTTTTTGTAATTGCTCTTATAACTTATCTATCGACCATAGAGCATCGATTGAGTTTTTGGGATTGTGGAGAATATATTTCTTCTGCGGTTAAGCTGGAAGTGACGCATGCGCCTGGAGCGGCTCTATTCCAACTAATAGGTGCTGTTTTCGCTATTTTTGCGTTTGGAAATCCCGAAAATTATGCTTTGGTGATCAATGCACTTTCTGGGATTTGTAGCGCGGTAACCGTCTTGTTCTTATTCTGGACGATTACACATTTTACGAGACGATTATTGAATAAAGAATATTCTGAACTAAGCCCAGGTGAACAGATTGGTATTTTATTTTCAGGTGTCATAGGAGCCTTATGTTTCACATTTTCGGATACCTTTTGGTTTTCGGCGGTGGAAGGCGAAGTTTATGCCATGGCAACGATGTTTATCGCATTATTACTTTGGTTAATCACGAAATGGGAAAACGAATACCATGATCATGGAAACGAACGTTGGATTATTCTAACTTTCTTTATTGTAGGGCTTTCTGTAGGGGTTCACATGATGTGTATGTTGGCTTTGCCAGCGGCTTGTTTCGTCTATTATGCTCGTAATTATACATTTACTTGGAAGAACTTTATCATTGCAAATTTGGTAACTTTAGTTATTCTGGGTATTGTGTTTAAAGGGATTTTCCCCTTAATAATGACACTTTTCGGAAAAAGTGAAATCTTTTTTGTTAATGGATTGGGACTTCCTTTCCATAGTGGGACTATTTTCGCTTTTGCTATTTTAATATTAATTTGCTATTTAGTTATTAATTATTCAAGAAAGATAGGACAGTCACTTTATCAAACAATTGCATTGTCGCTTGTCTATATGATAATCGGATTTTCTTGTTGGATGGTGATCCCGATTCGTGCAAATGCCAATGCACCGATGAACCTTAATGATCCTGATAACGCCATTGGAATGTTGGATTATTACAACCGTGTACAATATGGTGATTGGCCTACAATGTATGGTCAAAACTATACTGCTTATCTTGATTATAATGGCATCCTTAAAAATGAGGACGGAAGCTTCCGTACAAATAAAACTGGAGATATTTACGAAAAAGATGAGAAAACAGGACGTTATCGTGTGGTTGGAGAGCGTTTTAATTACGTATTCAATCCGGCGCATGTAGGCTTTTTACCAAGAATGTTCAGTGAAGATCGTAGTGTTATTGCCAATTATATTTCGATGTACGGTGCGCCAGATTTTACCTTTAATTTTGATAATGAAGAAGCAGCAAACAGTCCAGAAGCACAACAATATTTTGATGGTTTAAGAAAAAAGTTTGAAGCTGGAACTTTGAAAGCGAGTGATTATTACGATGCAAAACCATTTGAAATAATCAATGTACAACGACCAAGTTTATCACAAAACTTAGACTATTTCTTTACTTTCCAAAATTATTATTATTTCGCGCGTTATCTACTTTGGAACTTCTCAGGAAGACAAAATGACCTTGAGGGAAATATGCAAAATACCAATGGTAACTTTATTACAGGTATTTCGTTTATAGATAATAATCTTTGGGGAAATCAGAGTGATATGCCTGCGAAATTCCGTAACGAAAGCACGGTATATTTTTTCATGTTACCTTTAATTTTGGGCTTGTTAGGTTTCTTTTTTCAACTCAATAGAGATTTTGGAAGATTCTATGCGATATTATCTTTATTTATATTAACAAGTGTTGGGATTGTCTTCTACACTGGTGTAAAACCTTTCGAAGTGAGAGAGCGTGACTATGCGATGGTTGGGGCATTTTATGCCTTTGCAATTTGGATTGGTCTGGGTGTGGCAACAGTATTTTCATTCGTTCAAAAGAAAGTTAAAACCAATGCAGCACAATGGGCAGTTGGGGTAATCATGTTGGGGATTCCGCTGATGATGGGCTTCCAAAATTATAATTCCCATGACAGAAGCAAAAGAACTGCAGCTTACGATTATTCTTATTCTTCTCTGAAATCTTTACCAAATAATGCTTTGTTATTTGTGTATGGAGATAATGATACTTATCCAGTCTGGGGATTGCAAGAAACTGAGGAATTCCGTTCGGATGTTAAAGTTGTTAACTTCACCTTATTGGCAACGCCTTGGTATTTGGATCAAATGAAGCGTCAAACTTATAAATCTGCGCCGGTGCCTTCGGTATTTACTCATGATGATTATCGCGATGGTGCTAACGACCAAATATATTTAATGACTAAAAAAGATTGGCAGAATATCTTTGCTAATCTTCAACAAGCTGGTGCGCCAGAAACCGAATTTGCAGAATATAGAAAATTCTTGGAACAAGACTCCATGACGGTGAAAGATGCGGTTAATTTCTTAAAACAAAAATCTGAAAATAAAACAGAAATCCTGAAAATGATTTTTGGAGAAAATAGCAAAACAGAGCGTTTTAATTTTATTCCGGTGTCCAAATTTGTGTTGCCTGTGAATGTTAATAATGCTGTGAAATCAGGAATTATTACACCAACAGAAGCTGCTTTGGCAGAACAATCGATTACAATCGATTATAAGAAAAACAGTATGTTCAAAAACAATTTGATGCTGTTGGATATTCTCGCAAACTTCGATTGGAAGCGACCTCTTAATTTCTCGAATGGCGGCGTTTATGATCCGGAAAATATTTTCTTCCTTCAAGATTATTTACAATTAGATGGTTTTAGTTATCGTTTGGTTCCTATCAAAACACCAGAGTCAGATTCTGGCGAAATGGGTAGAGTTAATGCTGACCAAATGTATAATGTCGTTAAAAACTACAAATGGGGCAACTTTAAGGATTTGAGTGTTCATTTTGATGGCACAGCTCAAGAAAATATTTTAGGTTATAGATTATCAACAAGTCGTACGGCGGTAGCTTTGGCACAAGCGGGACAAAAAGGAAAAGCTATTGAACTTCTCAATTTAATAAGCACAGAAATTCCTGGTTCCAAATACAATGATCCTAGATCGCTTAGCGCAATTGCCTATGCGTACATTGTTGCGGGCGATGAGAAAAAAGGTCTGGAAATGGCTGATGCCATCAAAAAAGATATCTTCACAGAGTATGATTATTATCTAAAACTTTCGCCTGAATACCGAGTTTACTCTGCTCGTCAAATGAATACCAAACCAATGGAATACGCTTATCTAGTGAATTCAATTTCGGATGCGTATCAAAAAATCGGTCAAAAGGAAAAAGCTTATAATTATACCATCAATGCAATTTCTGTTATTGACAAACGTTTTGATGCTTTTGTTAAAGAACTTCAAATGTTAGGCAAAGAAAAAGCGTTTGGCAGATTAGAAGAATCTCATAATATCACGAATTTTTATCAATATCTTTTCGATGTTACCAATAAGTTTGACACGACTTATGCTTCCGAAAAAGAAGAGCAAGTGACACGAGCTTTGATGAAAGTGGCGCAATAGATACTAACCCAATTATACAGCAGGTCTTGAGTTTTCTTGAGACCTGTTTTTAAAATACACAGATGAAGAAAAATTTACCTATCTATGCTTGTATCGCAATTGTGCTGATAAAGCTTTTGTTTTTGTTGACGCATCATATTCAGGAAGATGCATTTATCACTTGGCGTGTAGCCCAAAATCTTTTGGATTACGGCGTTATCGGTTTCAATGGTGACGAAAAGCTTTCTTCCTCTACCACGCATCTTTATGTCTTTGTTTCCTATTTTTTTAATTTGATATTTGGGAAGGCTTACTTCATGTATCCCATTCTCATTTTCAATTCTATATTATTTACGATAGGAAGTTATTTTTTGTCAAAAATGCTTCTGAAAGACTATTGGCAACAAGCTGTTTTCATTATTCTTTTTGGAATATTGCCGCCATCTATTAAGATTTCAATCTTGGGTATGGAATATGGCATTCTGTTTTTCCTAGAAATGGCTTTGCTCTATTATGCCTTCTATCAAAAGAAAAATTGGGCTTTGTTGGTGTTTCCGCCTTTAATTTTATTTACGAGAATCGATACCGTTATATTCTTAGGAATTGTCTTTTTGGTTGATCTTATTTGGAACAAAAAAATTAATTGGCGCTACATTCTAGGTGGTATTTTGGGCGTTGGGCTCGTTTTGGCGTTCAACTGGTTTTATTTTGGAGAAATTGTCAACAATACCATTACAGCAAAACAGATGGCTTACGATAAAGAATTTACACCGAGCCTTAGCTGGAAATATTTTTTGATTAATTATGGTAATTATTGGGGAATGTTAAAGATGACCACGACTTTCAATCCGTATACGATTTTGATATTGTTGTTTGAGTTGTGCGCTTTCATTTTCTTGGTTACTAAAAAGAATTCGCGCAATATTTTCTTGTGGATTATTTTCTTGTTTGCATGGGCAAAACAGATCATTTTCATATCTCAAAAATCTTATTTTGATTGGTATTATTGGGTGCCACAGATTTTACTTTTTGGGGTTATTATCGTATTTGTTTTAGAACAAAAATCAAAACGAAATCTTTGGTTGGCACTTTTAGTTTTATTTTATGTCGGACCAATGTTGGCGTACCAAACGATACATTCTATCGCGACGGGAAATGGCGAATGGAATTATAGACGAAACATCGGCATTTTTCTAGACCAACATGAAAAGGACAAAAGCCAATGGATTTTCTTAGAACCTGCTGGTTTTGTGCCGTATTTTTCACATCTCAAAACCATCGACGAAGTAGGTTTGGTTGACCGCGGTGTCCAGACAGAAATTGTGAAAGACAAAAAACATTATTGGTTTAATACCATTAAAAACAGACAACCAAAATATATTCTAGCTTACAAAGATATTTTTGAAGAACCAGAAGCGGATTATTACAAAACGCATTATAAATTATTGAAAGAGTTTAGGATTAAAGAGCATCTTAAAAGTGACAATCCGATTTTAGAAAAAATTTATAAACTAAAACCTTCTGGGAGAGATTACAATTTGTACGAAAGAATCCCGTAATTTTATAGCATGAAAAAATATTGCGCATTTCTGCGAGGTGTTAATGTCAACGGAACTTCCATGAAGATGAAAGAGGTTTGTGATGTTTTTACAAAAGCAGGAATGTTCGGTGTGCAAAGCATTTTAGCGAGCGGAAATATTTTGTTCGAATCGGATAAGAATGAATCTGATTTAAAATCAATTTTGGAAGAAGCCATGTCCAAAACGTTTAATTATGACGCTTTTCTCTTTATCAGAGATTTTAAAAGTATTGAAAATGTATTGATGAAAAAAGCTTTTGAGGACAAAGAGGATTGTCATAATTACGTTTTTATTTCGGATAAAAATACAGCGGAAAAGCTTCAACAATATTTTGAAGAAAAAGGAAATAAAGAACACGAATCTGCCAAAATTGTCGATGCGGTATTTTATTGGCAAACCCCCAAAGGAAATACGCTTAATTTTGAGTTTGGCAAAGTTTTAGGAATGAAAAGTCTGAAAGATAAATTCACCAGTCGTAATCTTAATACGATCGAAAAAATAGTTAACAAACTGAAATAATATCATGATACAATATTTAGAAAATATCAAACACAAAGATTCTAAAAACTTCTTTTTAATTGCGGGACCTTGTATTATCGAAGGCGAAGATATGGCGCTGCGCATTGCAGAAAAAGTTCTTGAATTAACGAATAAATACAATATACCCTATATTTTTAAAGGAAGTTTTAAAAAAGCCAACCGCAGTAGAGTAGATTCTTTCACAACAATTGGCGAAGAAAAATCTTTGGAAATCCTCAAGAAAGTAGGCGAGACTTTTGACATCCCTACAACCACAGATATCCACGAGAACGACCATGCAGCTTTGGCGGCGCGATATGTTGATGTATTGCAGATTCCAGCTTTTTTGGTGCGCCAGACCGACCTTTTGGTGGCAGCAGCGCAAACTGGAAAATGTGTGAGTCTTAAAAAAGGACAATTTTTGTCACCAGAAGCAATGCAGTTTGCGGTACAAAAAATTACAGATTCTAACAACCCAAAAGTTGCAATCATCGAAAGAGGAAATTCTTTTGGATACACAGATTTGGTAGTTGATTTTCGCGGTATTCCGACGATGCAACAATATGCACCAGTTATTTTGGATGTCACGCATTCGTTACAGCAACCCAACCAAAGTTCGGGGGTTACGGGCGGTCGTCCAGAACTTATCGAAACGATCGCAAAAGCAGGAATTGCTGTAGGAGCAGACGGTCTTTTTATAGAAACGCATCCGACGCCAGAAACAGCTTTGTCCGATGGTGCTAATATGCTAAGATTGGACAAACTAGACGATTTGTTACAAAAACTGACGCGTGTAAGAGAAGCGATTATTTAATATAAAAAGGAGTTTGAAATTGTCAAACTCCTTTTGTTTTAGTGAAAAAATTTTACAACATTAAAAATCTGAATGATTATTAAGCTTATAAAGCAAAGCTAAATATTTTGAATCTTTGTTATCTTAATTTTAAATTAAAATATAATTAAAATTTTTAATGCTTATTTAGTTTTAGAATCTGCAAAGTTTTTAGACTTTAATTTAATTCAAATCTTGCTTGTTGGATTCTGTGTTTTCCGATGTTTTTGATTTTTTCTTTTGCTGTCTTTTATAAAAATAAAATCCTATGCCTGCAATGATGAATATAGGCCAAAAAGGCAAAAGAAATAGAAAAATATCGCCCAAAACTTTGCCGCCATTTCCTATCGCATCCATCGCTTTTTGTGAGAAACTGGCATTAGGATTGGCTTCGTTTTCTTTTTTGGCAGATTGCGTTTCTATAATCGTAAGTTCTACAATACACAGTTGGTTGGACGAAAAATCTTCGCCTTTTATTTCAATGTTTTTATTTTTAATTGTTCCCAGATTGTTTGAAACCGCATCTACGAAATAATCAAATTTCGATAACGGAATATTTGCTACCACATACATCGTCTGGAATTCGTTATTGCTGACGATATTTTCGGACTGAATTCGGGCATCGAATTTCGAAATTTCATGATTTAGTTCCTGACGCGTTTGGGTCAGATTTTCCACATTGATTTCCAAATGGGCACTTTTAATTAAAGCATCTAGTTTGGGTAGATTTTGCGTCGGTTGTTGTTCTGGACGATTTTTGTAGATGACTTTAACTCGTTCTTTAACTTTTTTGAGTTGGTCAGCATTTTTTATTTTAGACTTTACAGAATCGATTTGTTGTTGGATGTCTTTTGATTCTAATTTCTCATTAAAATCCTTGATGTTTTTGCCTAAAGAGTCAATTGATTTTTTAGAATCATCAAAAACCTTTTCGAGCTTTTCTTTTTCTTTGATAATATGAGGAATGCTCACCGAATCCAAGTTAATGGAAAGCGAATCGATATTTTTAAGATGGTCGTTAACACTATTAATCAAACTGTCCGCGGAATTCAGGTGATCTTGCACTTTCTGAATTTCGGATTTTTGACACATCATCAAAGTGTTTAGAATAATGATGCCTGCTAGAATTTTTTTCATGCTCAAAATTTATGAGTTAAAACTAAAGGCTTTTTCGGAAATAAATTTGTAAATAACCAGTAAATCAATTGTATTGTCAAAAGCTTGATTGTCAGGATTTAAAATTTGATTTACAAAAATTTTACAAGAAAAAATACAGAGAAACGATTAATGATGGTGTGTTAAATGTCCCAGCATGGCTAGGCCGATACCCAGAATCACGAAAATAATTTTGGACCAATCCATTTTGTGATTCTTGTTGCTTTCAAAAATAATAACCGAAGAAATATGTAAGAATATTCCGGCAACAACGGCTAAGAAATATATTTTGTGTTCTGGGTTGAAATAATGTCCGATCCACATGCCCAGCGGAGAAGCCATTGCAAAAATCGCCACAACCAACCAAAACTTAGGAGAAAAGGTTTTACTTCTCGCCAAAAAGCTTCCCAAGACAAAAGAAATCGGAAGATTATGAAACAAAATTCCCGTTAAATAAGGTGATAAAACTTCTTTCTCCTGAGCCAACGGAATACCTTCGATAAATGCATGAACGAACAATCCTATAATCAGCGCCAAAGGTAAAATATGCTCATCTTCTGCATGGTGATGAAAATGGCCATGCTCAAAACCTTTGGTTAAACTTTCCAAAAGCATCTGAAGCAAAACGCCGCCAATTACAAAAATACCAATGTTATGATTGCCACTACCGTAGATTTCGGGGAAAACTTCATTGATACAAATGCTTATCAGAAACCCAGCACTCATCACCAAAAGATTTTTTGCAAACTTCTGCTGACTTCCAAAATATTTACCTAGAAAAACGCCCGATAAAACACTTAGTATCAATAAAATAACAATCATAATTCTATTATTTTTTTACGAATAAATTGATGCAACGTGGAGATGTGGCAGGATCAAAATCATTAAGTTCGTAATCGCCCCAGACTTTAGCACGCTCAAAACCAACTTGTTTGGCGTAAGCTTCAATCTGTTGTGGCGTTGACAATTTTACTTTTTCGAAGAAATGAAAATCTGTGCCTTCATCATGAAAATGAATGTCTTTAACAACGAAATTGTCTTCTATTCTTTTCGATATATTAAATTGAATGCCTTCTTTTTCAACAACCGCATGCGGCACCAAAGTATTTCTGACAAATCCTTCATTAAGAAAGTCCAGCACAAAATAACCGCCAGGCTTCATTGCATTATAAACCGATTGGAAAACTTTAAGATCATCCTCAGAGTTTTCAAAATATCCAAAACTGGTAAACAGATTGAAAACCGCATCAACAGGCTCGCTAACATGCATTGGATCTCGCATATCATGAATGGCAAAATTCAAAGTTTCGTTTTCGAATTGTTTGTTGTGAAGAATACTCTGTTCGGACAAGTCCAATCCCAAAACATTATAATCCATTTTGTTAAGGTAAATTGAATGTCGTCCTTTTCCACAAGCCAAATCTACGATCCGCGAATGAGGAGGCATTTCTAAATCCTTAATCAGCAGATTGATAAAATGTTCTGCCTCGTTGTAATCTCTATCTTTGTAGAGTATATGATAATAGGGTGTATTAAACCAAGATTCAAACCATTGCATAAGCGCAAAAATACGACATTTTAGGCATAGTAAATCTTAATAATTCTTTAAAATTTAATTCAAAATATCTATTAGATAACTTCTAGAAATAAAGAATTAAATTTCTAAGCATATTATTCCTAATTTTGCAGCATGAATATAGATAATCTGCAAATACAAATAAAAACTTTCTTTGGTCTGGAACCTATTTTGGCTGAGGAACTTAAAAAATTGGGAGGCCGCAATGTTGAGATAAAAAACAGAGCGGTGAACTGCGAAGGCGATCTTGGTTTTTTATACAAAATCAATTATTCTTGCCGAACGGCGCTTAAGATTTTGGTTCCTATAAAGAGTTTTAAAGCTTTTAATGAAGATCGTTTTTATGACAGATTGTTCGATGTTCAGTGGGACGAGTATATGTCGATCGATCAAAGTTTTGCCATAGATGCAACGGTTAATTCGGAGCGTTTTAGCCATTCCCAATTTATGACTTTGAAAATGAAAGACGCTATCGTGGATTTTTTTAAAATGAAATACAAAGAACGTCCCAATGTGGATAGCAAAAATCCAGATATCAAATTCCATTTGCATATCGACCGCGAATTGGTAGTCATCAGCCTTGACAGTTCTGGCGATCCACTTTTCAAAAGAGGCTATCGTCAAATCCAGACCGAAGCGCCGATTAATGAAGTTTTGGCGTCTGGACTTTTACAAATCGCAGGTTGGGATGGCAAAGGTAATTTCCTAGATCCTATGTGCGGAAGTGGCACACTTTTGATAGAAGCTGCCATGATTGCCATGGATCTTCCAGCGCAGATTTTTAGAAAGAAATTTGCGTTTCAAAATTGGAAAAACTACGACGCCGAATTGTTTAAAACGATAAAAGAATTCCGTATCAATCGCGTAAAAGAATTTACTGGAAAAATTGTCGGTTACGATATTGATCTTAAAGCTCTGAATGCTGCGAAAACTAATATTGAGTTTGCCGAAATGGAAGATGTGATTGAAGTTAGAAAGCAAAATTTCTTTGATTCTAAAAAAGATCTGTTCCCATTATTGATGGTTTTCAATCCACCATACAATGAGCGTATCGCGATAGATGTCGAAGATTTTTATAAAAAAATAGGAGATACTTTTAAACAAAATTATCCCAACACTTTGGCTTGGCTAATCACTTCAGACCTCGAAGCTTCTAAAAAAATTGGGCTAAGACCTTCCCGAAAAGTTAAGTTGTTTAATGGTAAATTAGAAACAAGATTCCTGCAATACGAAATGTATGAAGGCACCAAAAAAGCTAAATTTGACAATAAATAATTTCTCATTCAGAATTAAAATAAAAGAACATTGAACTCTATTTCCATCATCATAGCCATTTATAATCGTAGAGATGAACTCTTCGAATTATTAAATTCTTTAAGCCGACAATCCGATAAAGATTTCGAAATAATAGTTGTTGATGATGGTTCAAAAATAGATTTAAGTCATATAATTCAATTGTTTGAAAATCAATTAAATATATCGTTTTACCAAAAAAGCAATTCAGGTCCAGGATTAACTCGGAATTACGGTGCCAAACGTGCTAAAAATGATTGGTTGGTTTTTGTAGATTCAGACGTTATTGTTGAAAACGATTATATTGAAAGCATCAAAAAAGATTTAGAAACGACGTCTTGCGATGCTTTTGGTGGAGCTGATAAAGCGCACAAAGGATTCAATATTATGCAAAAAGCAATATCGTATTCTATGACTTCTGTTTTCACAACGGGTGGTATTCGCGGGAGTAAAAAAGCCGTTTCAAAATTCCAACCTCGCAGTTTTAATATGGGTGTTAACAAAGAAGTTTTTTTAGAAGTTGGTGGCTTTTCCGAAATGCGAATTGGTGAAGATCCAGATCTTTCGATGACACTTTGGGAAAACGGATACACCACGGCTTTTTTCGATAATATTGGTGTGTATCACAAAAGAAGGACTGATCTTGGTAAGTTTTCAAAACAAGTGTATCAATTCGGTTGTGCGCGTCCAATTCTTAACCAAAGACATCCAAAATATGTGAAGCCGACATTTTGGTTTCCGACATTATTTTTGCTCGGCTATGTTATGGGACTTTTCCACTATTTTGTTTGGGGTTATGGACTGTTGTTAGCGCTTTATGGCATCTACACCTTCGTTGTGTTTTTTCATGCTCTATTTGTGACGAAAAACGTTAATATCACCGCAATGGCAATTATTGCAACCTATGTCCAAATGTTTTCTTATGGTTATGGTTTTTTGAAATCTTGGTTTAAACTGAACATCCTTAGACAAAGTCCAAAACAAGCATTTCCTTCCCATTTTCATTAGGAAGGAAATGATATCTAAATTATTTCTTTAAATTTTAGTTGATTTTTAGCGCTTTATATTCGCTTTCGTTGCTCAGTTTATCAATGGCCTGAATGGCGATTGTGTTGAGGGATTTTCCATCTCTAGAGCTTGGAATAATAAGTGATGTGATGTCCGATGTTAGAATTTCTGTTTTCCAAGTATTAGCATATTTTGTATAAAGTACCCATTGGAAAACATTCGTGTTGTCTTCTGTGGACCAAAATGCTGTTGTATTTCCGTTGTCTTTTTTGTAGCCTAAAGTTGGTTTTTTCAAAGGTGTTATTTTTAACCAAGGACTTGTGGGAATTAAAGCTTTCTCTTGATAAACTTGCGTTTTGAGAGCATTTTGCATCGTATAACTTTTTGTTAAACCAGCGATGCTCCAATGGATTTCGCCTGCTTTATCTTTAAGAATTTCACGACTTATTTGGACTTGACTAACAATTTCTGTCGGTCTGTCAGAGGCTTTAACTTCCACGGTGTTAAGACCTGGCCAAAGATGTCTTTTCATGGTATTTTCACTTTCCCACCATTCTAAAAGCTTTGGAAAACTCTGTCCAGTAGAATTAATAGGCCAATACAATTGCGGTGCGAAATAATCAATCCAGCCTTTATTTAACCATAATTTAGCATCGGCATACAATTCGTCATATTGTGAAGAACCTTTGATGCCTTGTGGATATCCAGGTTTCCAAATTCCGAATGGACTTATCCCGAATTTAACATAATTCTTTTCTGTTTTAATTTCTTTGTAAATACGTTCTACGAATTTGTTCACATTGTCACGACGCCAATCTGATCTGGAAAGTTGGCCGCCAGCATTTTTGTATTGGTTCCAAGTTTTAGAATCTGGAAAATCTGCTCCGCCATTGTAGGTGGCGTATGGGTAAAAATAATCGTCAAAGTGAACGCCATCCAAATTGTAACGTTTTACCAAATCTTTTACAACTGTTGATGCATGATCCTGAATGATTTTGGCTGCGGGGTCGAACCAATACATGCCGTTTTTTAATCTGTAAGTATATTCTGAATATTTGTTGACCAAAGACGCGCTAGAAACTTTACCGCCATTGGAATGGTGAGCGCGGTAAGGATTTAGCCAAACATGTAGTTCCATACCTCTTTTGTGGGCTTCTTCAATCCAAAATTCTAATGGGTCGTAATAAGGAAATGGTTTTTTTCCTGTTTCACCTGTTAAGAAATAGGACCAAGGCTCGTGTGGGCTTTCGTATAATGCGTCACCAGAAGGACGAACTTGTAAAATGACCGCATTGAAATTGTTGGTCTTTAACATGTCCAATAACGCGATCGCATCTGTTTTTTGTTGATCTGTAGATAAGTTATTTTTTGATGGCCAATTGATATTGGCTACCGAAGCGATCCATGCACCGCGAAATTCTCTGTTTAGTTTAGGGAGTTCTACCTTGTAATCGTCAGATTTGGGTGGAGTAGGTGGTTTGGGCGTTGTAGGTTTTGTTGTAGTCGGCTTTGTGGTTGTAACTGGTTTTTTTTGACCGCCACAATTATAAAGTAAAAGTGCTAGAAGTAATAAAGAGAATGTCTTGAATCGACTAAAATCCCGTTTAAATGTCATTAGAAATAATTTAATGTTCGAAAGTAATAAAAAAGCCCCGATAATCGAGGCTTTTTATAATAATTAAGAATTTATTAAGCTTTCGCTTGTCTTTCTAATCTTTTTCTATCTTCTTCAGATAAGATTTTCTTTCTCATACGGATGAAGTTTGGCGTTACCTCAATCGCTTCATCAGCTTGGATATATTCCATACATTCTTCTAGTGAGAATAAGATTTTTGGAGCAACACCTGTATCTTTATCTTTACCAGCAGCACGCATGTTGTTCAATTGTTTTGCTTCTACGATGTTTACTACCAAATCTCCTGGTTTGTTTTGCTCACCGATAATCATCCCTGTGTAGATTTCTTCACCTGGATCTACGAAGAATTTGCCTCTATCTTGTAGTTTGTTGATTGAATATTCAGTTGCTGGACCAGTTCCTTTACTTACCAACACACCATTGTTTCTTCCTGGAATAGCACCTTTAAAAGGCTTATATTCTGTGAAACGGTGCGCCATGATAGCTTCACCTGCAGTTGCTGTCAACATTTGAGAACGCAATCCGATAAGACCTCTTGAAGGAATCTCGAATTCCATATGTTGCATTTCACCTTTAGTTTCCATAATGTGAAGGTCACCTTTTCTTTGCGTTGCTAAATCGATAACTCTTGAAGCAAATTCTTCAGGAACATCTACCACCAAAGATTCGTATGGTTCGCATTGTACACCATCAATTTCTCTTAAGATAACTTGTGGCTGACCAATTGTCATTTCATACCCTTCTCTTCTCATCGTTTCAATAAGAACTGACAAGTGAAGAATACCTCTACCGAAAACTAAGAATGTATTAGCATCATCCGTTTGTTGAACTCTTAATGCTAAATTCTTCTCTAATTCTTTTGTTAATCTTTCTTTAAGGTGGTTAGAAGTAACATATTTACCATCTTTACCAAAGAAAGGTGAATTGTTGATAGAGAACGTCATGTTCAACGTTGGCTCATCAATCGCTGTTCTTTCCAATGGTTCAGGATTTTCCAGGTCTACGAAAGAATCTCCAATTTGGAATGCATCGAAACCTACAACCGCACAGATATCTCCTGCCTTTACTTCAGTTACTTTTTTCTTTCCTAATCCTTCAAAAACGTAAAGTTCTTTTACTTTTCCTTTTACAATTTTTCCACCATCCTGAGCAAGACCAATCCATTGTCCTTCAGATACTGAACCTCTGGTCACTTTTCCGATAGCAATTCTTCCTAAGAAAGAAGAGAAATCTAAAGAAGTGATTTGCATTTGCAAGTTACCTTCTATAGTTTTTGGTTCTGGAACATATTGTAAAACACCATCCAAAATTGGTAAAATACTATCTGCTGGCTCCAATGAGGTGTTGAACCAACCTTGTTTTGAAGATCCGTAGAATGTTGGGAAATCCAACTGCTCTTCCGTAGCATCTAAAGCAAAGAATAAATCGAATACTTTGTCATGAACTTCTTCTGGACGACAGTTTGGCTTATCAACTTTATTAATAAGAACGATAGGTTTCAAGCCTAATTCTAGAGCTTTTTGAAGTACGAATCTTGTTTGTGGCATTGGTCCTTCAAAAGCATCTACTAACAAGATAACACCATCAGCCATTTTCAATACTCTTTCTACTTCACCTCCGAAATCGGCGTGACCAGGTGTATCGATAACGTTGATTTTTGTGTCTTTGTAGGTTACCGAAATGTTTTTCGATAAAATGGTGATTCCACGCTCTCTTTCCAGATCGTTGTTGTCCATAATCAGTTCTCCTGATTCTTGGTTTTCTCTAAAGATGCTGGTAGCATGGATAATTTTGTCCACCAAAGTAGTTTTACCATGGTCAACGTGTGCGATAATCGCAATATTTCTAATGTTTTGCATACAGAATTTTTACGAGCGCAAAATTACGGAATTTTCAGAAAAGAAAATTAAAACTAACAAAAAATTAACAAAAAAACAAAAAGCCCATTCAAGAGAATGGACTTTTTAAAATTTATAAGTGTAAAAATTAATTATTCCACAATTAATTTATCAGTTTGGACTACTTTTCCGTTTTCAGAAATACTTACTACATATACGCCTTTTGGCATGCTAGAAGTTGATACTGCTTCCACGCTGTTTTTCTTTCTGTCGAAAGATTTAATTACTTTTCCAGTAATATCCAACACTTCAACTTTTACCGAACCTTGGTTAAGTGTTGGTTTTCCAGCGATAAAGAATTCTCCTTTTGCTGGGTTTGGATAGACATTATAGGCTTTGTTTTTGCCAACTTCTGATGTTGCTAATTTACATTTTTCAGGAATGTTATAATCTTCTGTTTGGTCTTCCACGCTGTTGTTAGAGCCAGCATTAGCGTTAACACCAAGACCTCTTTTTGCAAAAACTTCCCAGATCATACATTCGTCAGCTCCGCCTTTTAGAGCATCGGCTTCTAAGATTGCATTTCTACCAGAAACGAAATCTGGTGAACAAGGTTGTAATTTAAGACCATCTACTACTAACTGCACAACTTTTGCACTACCGCTGTTAGGATTGGCTACAATGTCTGACGCATAGCCATATTTTTCTGCCATTTTCCAGTGAAGATCCCAAAGCATTGTTGCCCATACTTGACCAACATCGTGCGGTGAAAAAGCACCTCTAATATTGTTATATGTGTAGTTGTTAACTGCAAAATCAGGTGAATATTTTCTACCTCTAATACCTTGTCCTGTCGTTGATTGTCCCGAAGAATATGTTGCAATACCTCTAGCAGTTGCTTCAGTATATTCAGGTTTGTTGGTTAACATCAACGCGAAGAAGTCGGACCAGCCTTCACCCATTTGTTCAGCGTTGTTAAGGCATCCCATACTGTTACCTGTTAAACGGTTAGAGATTCCGTGTCCGTACTCGTGTATAATAACGCCATTATCAAAACTTGAGTTTTTATAGCCGTTGCCCATATCTCTCAAGTCAACATTAACAGTTATTCCGTTGTTAATTTGAGAAAGGATATAGTCGCCTTCGTCTTTTCCTAGCATTATAGAAGTCATTGTAATGCTATTGTCTACTCCTGACATATCGATTGGAGTATTGGAATTGGTTCTGTGAAGAACTGCTCCTTTTGCTCCTGCGGCTTGTGCATTTCTAACTTTGGTGATAGGAGTACATTCCCCAGCACCACCTGGTGAATATTGTATGAAAGCAATTTTCCCAGCCATAGAGGACATAGATGAGCATCCGTTTTGAACACTTGGAATTACAAGATCTCCTGTTATGGGGATGGAGAATAGTTGTTTGCCAAAGTTAGCGGCTCCTGCAGCTACTCCTGGTCTTGTTACAGCATCTGCTGGACTATTGTAGAATAATTTTTGTTTTAAACCTAAAGTACCAGACTTCCATAGATACATTTGCATTCTTGGTAGAGCAACAGAGCTTTCTGTTTCGTAGCCCGCGTTGAAGTTGGCGTTATTATAACCACTACCGTCAAAACCTTCGGCACGTACAGCATCGTTTCCTCTACCGCCTTTATCAAAATTATTTATTTGGAAATTTTTAGCCGATTCTGTAAAACCAAACTTGTAGAAAATGTCATGAATCATGTTGTTTGCGTAGAACAAGTTGGTAATTGCAGCGTGCTTATTAGAATAGGCTGAAATTTCTGCAGCTTCTGCATAAGGGAAATTAAAGTCTAAAGAAGAACCACCTTCTGTCATATCTGTATTTGGAGGTGAGTTGGTGCCAGCATTATCAAAATAAGCCCAAACATTATTTCCTCTTGTATATGTGAAGTTAGTGTTGCCTGTATCATGCCATCCTAAAGGAGAAGAGGCTATATCCCAAGGATCGGTTAATACGGATCTAGTTCCAAAAGTTGGTGCTTCTATAGGAAATGGGAAAACATTATATGAAGCACTTGCCACAGCTGCTGTGGAAGCTTTGTGAGCTTTATTGATTTGGTTTTCTACGTAAGCTGGCAAAAAGTGGCTATGCTCGTGTCCTTCGGTTTCTGTAGCGGCATATGCATCATCGTGAAAGTTACAAGAAATAACCATGTTGTTTTTTTCAAGAATCTCGTTATTCTCAAGGTTTACCATGATTTGCCAAAACGCATTATTCTTAGCATCATCTATAAAGAATAACCTAGAAGGAACCAACTTGTTATCTTTTTGGTAATAGTAAGCAAAATTAGCTACATCATTTGCTGAAGGATTGTCTAGTGTTGTACCGTCCGCTATAAGTTTGTAATTGGTGTTTGTTAAGCCTAAATGACTAAGAGCTGCCTCCAAAGCAGAAGTTACCGAGTTAACATTTGCATATTTGGAAACATTTAGGTTTTTATCAAAGTTATTTTTGAATGACCACATTTTTCCGTCTTTAATTACCGCTTTAGCCAAAGAGTGATAAATTGGAATACCATTCACTGTTTGTTGTACGTCCACAACATTAGATTTTAAACTAGAAGAACTATCTTCGTTTACAACTTTAAAATCCATTGGTTTTTGTACCCCTTTAAAACTTGCATCAGTTGAAATGAAATCTCTGATAATGTTTTCTGTACTTTGTCCGTTCACCACAGTCATAAAGAAGATTGCTCCGACCCCAATTGAACGCTTTAATAAAGAATTTTTCATATAGAAATAAGGAATTTTATAATTTGATTTTTGAATGGTCTAAAATTACATTATTTTTTAATGATTTTAAAATCTTATTAGGAAATAAATGGATTTATATTCAATAAATAAGAATGTTGAATTGTTATTTTGATAATTATTTGCATTTATAATGTTAATTTGATAATTGAATTGTTTTGAGTTATAAATACTTTTTTTAATTAAAATCTTTAGGCTAAGTCCCGAATAACCCAAAAAATATCTTTAATACTTAAAAAAGCAAAATTTATTATAAATTTAAAATAGCTTATGTATCTATCAAAAAAAAATGTATTTTTGTAAAAATTCAAAAAAAGTAAAAATGGCTGAATATAAGTTGTTATTACCTTCTATGGGAGAAGGTGTTATGGAAGCTACAATCATCAGTTGGTTATATAATGAAGGCGACATGGTCAAAGAAGATGATTCGGTTGTAGAAATTGCTACTGATAAAGTTGACTCGGATGTGCCGACACCTGTTTCAGGAAAAATCGTTAAAATTTTAAAACAAAAAGACGAGGTTGCAAAAATTGGTGAAGCTATTGCAATTTTAGAAACAGAGGCTGACGCTTCTTCTGATATTGCTTCTACGCAGACAGCTTCTACACCAGAGCCAGAAGTTATTAAAACTTTGGAAGAACCATTAGCTCATGTAACGACAACTAATGCGAAAGCTGCTATTTCTACAGATTTGTTTTTATCACCACTTGTAAAATCTATCGTTAATCAAGAAAACATTAGCGATGCAGAGCTTAAAACCATTACAGGTTCTGGATTGGAAGGCAGAATTACAAAAGAAGATATTTTAGAATTTCTTAAAAATAGAGGAAATACTCCAGTTGCAGCGCCAGTACAAACATCGCCAGCAGTTGTTGAAACTCCAAAACCAGTTGCTACAACGGCTCCGGTTACACCTATCTCTGTTGCTGAAGGTGACGAGATTATCCCGATGGATCGTATGCGTAAAATTATCGCAGAGAACATGGTGAAAGCTAAACATATTGCACCACATGTAACATCTTTCATCGAGACAGACGTTACGAATGTGGTAAGATGGAGAGCGAAACACAAATCAGCTTTCGAAAAAAGAGAAGGTGAGAAATTGACTTTCATGCCAATCTTTGTAAAAGCTGTAGTTAAGGCAATTCAGGATTTCCCGATGATCAATGTGTCCGTGAATGGTGACAACATTATCAAAAAGAAAAATATCAACATCGGTATGGCGACCGCTTTGCCAGATGGTAATCTTATTGTTCCCGTAATCAAAAATGCAGATCAATTATCACTTTCTGGACTTGCAAAAGCAATCAACGATTTGGCTTTTAGAGCAAGAAACAAAAAACTAAGACCAGAAGATACGCAAGGTGCAACATATACCATTTCCAACGTAGGAAGCTTCGGCAACCTTATGGGAACACCAATTATTCCACAACCACAAGTGGCTATTTTGGCAATTGGTGCGATTGTTAAAAAACCAGCAGTTCTAGAAACGCCAGATGGCGACGTTATTGCAATTCGTAACCTGATGTTCATGTCGCACTCATACGATCACCGCGTTGTGGACGGTTCTTTAGGAGGAATGATGTTGAAACATATTCACGATTATCTAGAAAATTGGGACATCAATACAGAAATTTAATTCTCATTATTATAGAATAAATATAAAGCCTTCAAATTATTTTGAGGGCTTTTTATTTGGGCGCCATTTCCGGCTGTCACTAGTCGCTGCGCCACGCCTTGGCTAATGCCCGCGCCTGCGGCGCGAGCTCCAACATGCCGTTCCATCCGGGGCGCAGAATGCTTATCCGTTGTTATTTTGCATCTTCAAAAGAAAAAGCCCTGTTAGGACTTAAAGCTCTAACAAGGCTCTCATAACTACAACGACATTGGTTTTAATTTTAATTTAAACCGATTATATAGGATTTAGAAAATATCGTTCAATACTTTGGCAAGACGAAGACCTCCATGCAAAAGTTGACGCTCCATCACTTCATTGAACTGATATTGATAATCGTAGGCCAACTTGCTGTCATTAGGTGTTGCAGCGTAAATTTCGTTGGCAATTTTATGCGAATCATACATCCAGTCTTCTAGTGTTCCTGCTTGTATAGCTTTTACTTCATTTTTAGTTTTAATGTCCAGAAGCTTTGCATATTCAGTATAACTGTATTTTTGAGAATCTACCAACTTCCCATCCCAAACCGAATGTAGATTGGTTTTGCTCCCAAAATAAGTCACGTTTATTCGGTTGCCACCAAGATCATCTTTGCGTCCTGTATGCATTGGTTGCGCAAGATCACCCACCAAATGAATCAAAAATATCAATGCGATTTTTCGATCATTTTCAGAAGTTTTTTCATCTTTTATTTGAGAGGAAAGTACGCGGATTTGCGTATATAGATTGGGACCTGCTTGAGCTTTTAGTTGTTCTTCAAAAGATTTAAAATCTGTCTGCGGATCAATGTTCACATAATGCCAAGTAGATGCTTCTTTCCATTTTCCTGTTTTATCAGATTTGATAAAGTCTGGCCAGTTGGCCCAGTAGGCGAGACGCTCTTGTCCCATTATTTTTTTTATTTCACGACGGGCTTTTCCGTTGAGGTTGTTTTCTGCAATTTCCGCAATAATGCGATGACCTGTAAGTCCCCAAGCATAAGTGTATAAAGAAGTTGTGATGCTGACTAATGTTAATACTTTTAACCAGATATTTTTCATATTTCTATCAATAAGATTTTAATTTACAAAGATAAGCACTGTAAGTACAAATATAACAAAGCTTGTTACTATTAAATTGAAGATATTGAATTTTAGTGAGTTTCTTTCTTATCCTTTTCAATTGCTGATATTTTTAGGATGAAATTTAATTCTAAATCTTAATTATACTAAGAAACCTTATGGGATTTTTTTGTTGCAATGATGTCTAAAGGTTTGATTATTCGTACCTTTGCAAAATCTATGGCAGAGCAAGAATTTATAGAAGTTTATGGTGCTAGAGAGCACAATCTTAAGGATATTAATGTAAAAATTCCGCGCAACGAATTAGTTGTTATTACGGGACTTTCGGGTAGTGGAAAATCATCTTTGGCGTTCGATACTATTTTTGCCGAAGGCCAACGCCGTTATATTGAAACTTTTTCAGCATATGCGAGACAGTTTTTGGGTGGTTTAGAACGTCCTGATGTTGACAAAATCGAAGGACTGTCACCAGTTATTGCGATCGAACAAAAAACAACCAACAAAAATCCACGTTCTACAGTGGGTACGATTACAGAATTGTATGACTTTCTGCGTCTTTTGTTTGCAAGAGTTTCGGATGCGTATTCTCAAACGTCAGGAAAAAAACTAGTAAGTTATTCGGAAGATCAAATTTTAGAAACCATTAAAGAAAATTTTAAAGGTCAAAAAATATTGTTGCTTTCGCCAGTTATACGTTCTAGAAAAGGGCACTATCACGAGCTTTTTGTTCAGTTGGCAAAGAAAGGTTATTCGCAAGCGAGGATTGATGGTCAACTTCAGGATATTGAATATGATCTAAAGCTTGATCGTTACAAAACCCACGATATAGAAGTGGTTATCGACCGTTGGATTATCGGTGAAAACGCTTCGGAGATACGAATGCCAAAATCCCTGAAAACCGCTATGGAAATGGGAGAAGGTATTATCGCAATACAGAAGATGGGCGAGGACGAGGTTCAGTATTTTAGTAAGAATTTAATGGACGATGCGACAGGAGATTCCTTAGCATTGCCAGAGCCTAATACCTTCTCATTCAATTCGCCAAAAGGAAGTTGCCCAACTTGTAAAGGATTGGGAACTATCAAAAAAGTGAATGTTGATTATTTTGTAGAGAATCCAAAACTATCGATTAACCAAGGTGCTTTGTTACCTTTAGAACAAATTAAGAATAACAAATGGATTGTTGCCCAGATCAAAACGATTTTAGAACAATTCGATTTGCCGATGTCCACTCCTTTTCAGGATATTCCCAAAGAAACTTTGGACATGATATATTATGGCGCGCATCAAGAGATTAACAAAGAGCTAAAACACGCTGGCATTTCTAAAAAACTAAAAATCAATTTTGATGGTTTGGTTGCAATTGTTGAAGAGCTAGTTGAAGAGCGGGAAAACTATGACGCGGTTGTTATGGAACGTAACTTTACAACCGAGGAGACTTGTCCTAGTTGTAAAGGCGCGAGATTGCAAGCCTCTAGCTTGAGTTTTAAAATCGATGGAAAAAATATCGCTGAAATCAATGCTTTGTCTTTGATTGATCTTAAAGTTTGGTTGGCAGAAGTTAAAGATAAATTCACTGAGAAAAATAAAATCATTGCGCACGAAATTTTAAAGGAAATAGAAACAAGGCTTCAGTTTTTGTTGGATGTTGGTTTGGATTATTTAAGCTTGAGCCGTAGTTCCAAAACTTTATCTGGCGGCGAATCACAAAGAATTCGTTTGGCAACTCAGATTGGATCGCAGCTTGTTAACGTTCTTTATATTTTGGACGAACCAAGTATCGGCTTGCACCAGCGCGATAACGAAAGATTAATAAAATCTCTTAAAAATCTGCGTGATATAGGCAATTCAGTTTTGGTGGTGGAGCATGATAAAGATATGATTTTGGAAGCCGATCATGTTTTGGATATTGGTCCGAGAGCAGGAAAATTTGGCGGAGAAATTCTTTGGCAAGGAAACCCAAAAGACATTACCAAAGCCAACACGATTACCGCAGATTACATCACAGGAAAAAGAAAAATTGAAATTCCTGAAAACAGGAGAGAAGGTAACGGGAAATCAATCGTTTTGAAAGGTGCAACGGGGAATAATCTTAAAAATGTAACCTTAGAAGTTCCTCTTGGGAAATTGGTGGTTGTGACTGGGATTTCGGGAAGTGGAAAATCTTCGCTCATCAACGGAACTTTGTATCCAATTCTTAATCGTCATTTTTATAGAGCTGTGCAAGAACCTTTGCCTTACAAAAGTATTGAAGGTATTGACAATATTGATAAAATTGTCGATGTGGACCAAAGTCCGATTGGTCGTACGCCGCGCTCGAATCCAGCAACTTATACAGGGATGTTTACCGATATTCGGAATCTTTTTGCCGAACTTCCAGAATCAAAAATCCGAGGTTACAAAGCGGGACGTTTCTCATTTAATGTGAAAGGTGGACGTTGCGAAACTTGCCAAGGTGGCGGTCTTAAAGTTATTGAAATGAATTTCCTTCCAGACGTTTATGTACATTGCGAAACTTGCCACGGCAAACGTTTTAACAGAGAAACTTTGGAAGTTCGCTACAAAGGAAAATCGATTTCTGACGTTTTGGAAATGACGATTAACGAAGCGGTTGAGTTTTTCCAGCCTATTCCCAAAATTTATAATAAAGTAAAAACACTGCAAGACGTTGGCTTGGGCTACATTACCATTGGACAACAATCAACCACTTTGAGCGGTGGAGAAGCACAACGTGTGAAACTGGCAACAGAACTTTCCAAAAAACAAACAGGAAATACGCTTTATATTTTGGATGAACCTACGACGGGGCTTCATTTTGAAGATGTTAAAGTTTTGATGGACGCCATTAATCAATTGGTAGAATTAGGGAATTCATTTATTATTATTGAGCATAATATGGATGTTATAAAACTCGCCGATCATATTATTGATGTTGGTCCAGAAGGCGGTAAACACGGCGGAACCATCGTCGCAAAAGGAACGCCCGAAGAAATTATTAGATCTAAAAAATCCTTAACAGGTAAGTTTTTGAAGAAAGAATTTTAAACAAAAATTTTAATAATTCAACACCAAATACCTTTTCTATTGAGAAGGTATTTTTTTTCTTTCAATATTAAATTTTAGGCTTAATGTTAATTTAATATTAACAGAATATTAAAAAGTTGTAACTTTGTATTTATAAATGATAGAACTAATCTAAAAATCAAACTATTATGAAAACAAATATCAAAATTTTATCACTTGCTATATTCACTTTAGGCTTCACAAGTTTTTTATCGAATGTCTCTGCACAAACGGCTCATAATGGCGAAATCCAAGGCGTTCTTGTTAAAGCGGGTGATGGTTTTGGCGAACTTAGAAACTTATTAAAAGATAATTTTGATTTCAATAACTCCGATTTTAAAGAAGGTGTTGTTAACTCGAATGTTAGCTTTAGCTTGACACCAGAAGGAAAATTAGCCAATGTACATGCAGAAGGAGATTGCAAAAATGTTAGTAAAGAAATCGAAAATGTTTTGACACATTTGTTATACAAAGTTGATACTTCGAAACTGAAAAAAAATATGATTGCTGAGAGTTATAATCTACCCGTTACGGTAACCATTGCTCAGCGTTAATTTTTATATTAAACTTTTTATAGAACCATACATTTAGAATGTGTGGTTTTTTTATTATTGAAATTAGCTTTCACAGAACAATTTCTTCAATAATTCTGATTGTTTAAAAATGATATTTTCAATCTTGGCATTTATATTGAATAAACTTAAACGAACGTAAAATTGAAAGTTATGAAATGGATTAAATTTTTGGGACTAAGTCTTGTCGGTGGTTTTTTGGCAATATCATGTTCAACAGGTTCTGTGTATGGAAAAAATGATAAAGTTTATCGTGCACCAGATGGAGGTATTTACAGACAAGGTGAAGTTTACCGAGATAGAAATGGTAGAGTTTATAGAAACGGGCAAATTATTGTTTATAACAAAAATTCTGGCGATTATAGAAGCCTTCCGCCAGGCCAAGCCAAGAAAATCTATGGCGACAAGTCAGCTAAAAAGTATGCACCTGGACAACGTAAAAAACATTATCGATATGACCAAGGCAATCAGGATGAAGGCAACAGAAAACACCATAAAAATAAAAAAAGTAAACATCACGACCACGATGATGATTAAAATAAAAACTCGGAGATTTTCCGAGTTTTTTGTTATATACCTTTGTTGATATTTCGATTGAGATAATTGCTGTAATTCGGGATTTCTACCAAATAGTCTTCGTCCATATATTTTGAAGTAATCAAAAAATCAGCACTTGCAGAATTGCTTGCTGTTGGGATGTTCCACACCACACAAAGACGAAGAAAAGCTTTTACGTCGCTATCATGCGGCTGAGACTCCATAGGATCCCAAAAGAAAATCACCATATTAATTTTTCCTTCCGCAATCATGGAACCGAGTTGTTGGTCGCCACCCAAAGGTCCACTTAGGACACGCTGGACGTCAACATTTAGGCTTTCTGAAATTAGTTTTCCAGTGGTTCCTGTCGCAACAAGATTGTGTTGGATAAGAATATTTTTATGCCGCTTTACCCAATCTAGAAGTTCGTCTTTTTTATGATCGTGAGCGACAAGCGCAATGGTTTTTTGCGCAGGAAGTTGTTTTTGTTCTTTCATGATTGTTCTTTCATGGCAAAGTTACGCATTTGCAAGAATAGATAGGTTTTCTTATAAGAAAGTTATGAATGTTAATCTTATTTTAAAATTAATATTAAATGATGTATATTTAGTAATTATCTTTTAATTTTAAATATAATTAAATAAGAATAATTAAATGTTAAATAGATGATTGGAATTGTATTAAAACAAATCAATTGATTTTATTTATCGAAAATTTAATTTTTATAAATTATAAAATCCGAGTTTGCAATTTATAAACCTATAGTTTTGCTACACTCAAAAAAATTATTAAAACAAATATATATGAACACAGAAAACGAGAAAGATAAATGCCCTTCCAATCACGGTGAAGGGTCCACAGAGAATAATCCAAATAAAGGAGAAACCATTCACAGCGAAAACGCAAAAGCGCCTAAAATAGAATCGGGTGCAAAATGCCCCGTAATTCATGGCGGACTTACTTCCAATAACGAATCGGTGATGGAATGGTGGCCAAATGCGCTTAATTTGGATATCTTATCTCAAAATGATACCAAAGTAAATCCATTGGGACAAGACTTTAATTACGCTGAAGAGTTTAAAAAACTAGATTTAGAGGCTGTAAAAAATGATATTAAAACATTACTAACGGACAGCCAAGATTGGTGGCCCGCAGATTACGGAAATTACGCTGGAATGTTTGCGCGTACGGCTTGGCATATGGCAGGGAGTTATCGTGCAATGGACGGAAGAGGAGGAGCGAATACCGGAAATCAACGCTTTGCACCCTTAAATTCTTGGCCAGATAATGTGAATACAGATAAAGGTCGACGTTTGTTGTGGCCTATTAAAAAGAAATACGGAAACAAAATTTCTTGGGGCGATTTAATTATCCTCGCAGGAACCGTGGCTTATGAAGCGGTTGGTCTTAAAACTTTTGGTTTTGGCGGCGGTCGTTTGGATATTTGGGCGCCCGAGAAAGATGTGTATTGGGGTTCGGAAAAAGAATGGTTAGCAGCTACAGAAAACCGTTATGGAAGTGATGAAAACCGTGATTCTTTAGAAAATCCTTTGGCAGCGGTGCAAATGGGTTTAATTTATGTAAATCCTGAAGGGGTTGATGGAAATCCAGATCCGCTAAAAACGGGTCACGACATTCGTGTAACCTTCAAAAGAATGGGAATGGATGATGAAGAAACAGTAGCTTTAACTGTTGGTGGACATACGATTGGAAAAGCCCATGGAAACGGAAATGCTTCCAATCTTGGTCCAGATCCTGAAGAAGCGGATGTTAACAGACAGGGGCTAGGTTGGCACAATTCCGAAGGAACGGGAAATGCTGGACATACCATGGTTTCTGGTATTGAAGGGGCTTGGACAACGCATCCAACACGTTGGGATAACGAATTTTTAACTTTACTTTTTAAATACGACTGGCAATTGACAAAATCTCCAGCGGGAGCCCATCAATACGAACCGGTAAATATCGCTGAAGAGGATAAACCTGTAGATGCTTTTAATCCAAATGTAAAGCGAAATCCAATGATGACGGATGCGGATATGGCATTGAAATTCGATCCTATTTATAGAGAAATTTCTTTGAACTTTTTAAATAATCCAGAAAAATTAAATGACGCTTTCGCAAGAGCTTGGTTCAAATTAACACACAGAGATTTAGGTCCTAGAAACCGATATTTAGGTGCTGATGTTCCTGCGGAAGATTTAATCTGGCAAGATCCAATTCCGAAAGTTGATTATACTTTAAATGATGCTGAAATTGCCGATTTAAAACAAACTTTATTAAACTCTGGATTATCAAGAGCAGAACTTATTAACACCGCTTGGGATTCTGCAAGAACCTGGAGAGGTTCAGATTATCGAGGTGGCGCAAATGGGGCAAGAATTCGTTTGGAACCTCAAAGAAGTTGGGTAGCTAACGAACCTGAAAGATTGAATAAAGTTTTAGCAAAATTAGAAGAAATTCAAGCTGGTTTGGCGAAGAAAGTTTCTATTGCGGATTTAATTGTTTTGGGAGGTTCTGCAGCCGTTGAAAAAGCAGCACAAGAAGCCGGAATCAGCATCACCGTTCCTTTTGTGGCGGGTAGAGGAGATGCGTTTCAAGACCAAACCGACATCGAATCTTTCGAATATTTGGAACCTTTGTACGATGGTTACAGAAATTTCTTGAAAGAAAACTATTCCGTAAAAGCCGAAGAATTGTTGTTGGATAGAACGCAATTAATGGGTTTAACAGCTCCTGAAATGGTGGTCCTTATAGGTGGAATGAGAGTTTTAGGAACGAATTATGGAAATTCTAAACACGGTGTTTTCACGGATAGAGAAGGTGTTTTGAGCAACGATTTCTTTGTGAATTTAACCGATATGCAAAACCAATGGATTCCTACAGGAGAAAATGTTTACAATATTGTTGACAGAAAATCTGGTGCTACCAAATGGACGGCCACAAGAGTGGATTTGGTTTTCGGATCTAATTCTATTTTGCGTTCTTATGCGGAAGTTTACGCTCAGGATGATAATAAAGAGAAATTTGTAAAAGATTTCGTGGCAGCTTGGGTAAAAATAATGAATGCCGACCGTTACGATTTAAAATAATGTAGCTTCTATAAAAGTAAAAACCTCAGGTGATGTCACTTGAGGTTTTTTGTTTATTAATTATTGGGTGATTTCATTATAATACATTATGCTATCGTCTTTTCCTATGCCGATGATGGTAACTTCAAAACTTTTAGCATCTTCATTATTAAAAAACTTAGCTCTTGGCGGAACATTGTCTGGTTCAGAAAGATTAGGATTCCAGTACAAAACTTCGCGAGAGTCGACGCTTATTTTTTTATAAATGTCTTTACTAAAATCTGGTAATTCGAATGGAAGAGATTTGTCGTATGTTTTAAGAGTTGTTTTGTTGTTTTTTGGAGTGCTTTTTTCTTGTGCAGCGCCCATATTTCCACGTTTTGTGTAGATGGCAACCGAATTACTAACAAGGCCACTATTTTTAAAAATTTTTACCATCGCAATATTAGAAATTGGTAAAGTGCTTATTAAGGTAGCATCCGTTTTTAATTCATCTAAGTAAATGTTGGCTTGCGAATTACGGATAAGTGGAACAAGATTTCCGCTAGAATCTCTTTGGAAAGTTAGTCCTGCTTCGCGGCCTTGCAGCCATTCAAAAATGTTTAGGCTGGTTGCTGCATCTTGGTTTTCATTAACAAAATTAAAGATTGTAGCGTCCTGAGAAGTGAACATTCCTCCAGATAGCTCCTCATTCAGTTTTTGTTTTAAATCTTGTTTTTTAGCAATGATTTTTACTTCCTCGATTTGGGTTTCATCGTCTTTAATTAGCTTTTCATTCGTTCTATTATTAATAGCTTTTGAAATGGAATTATTAATGGATGTTGCCGTTTTGGATGTTTTTAAATAATAATTAGTTTCGGGTAATTCGCCATTAAAAACAGTTGGCTCAACAAGATTCTGAAATAGTAATGTTAAGTTTTCTGGGATTTCTTCATTTTTATTTTTTGAGTTGAGATAATAATGTACGGTTACTGGCTCATCTATAAGAATATTGTTAAGAAAAATGTCGCCATTGGCATCTGTCACAAATCTTGATACATTGGAGTCTTCCGATTCTGTTTTAAAAATTAAATTAACAGGCGTATTGACCAACGGACGGCTATTAAGCGCAAGTCTTGCTTTATAGGAGAGAAAGTTGATTGGTTTATATTTTGTGTCAGGTAGTTCTCCTGATAAAACGCTATTCCAGTCGAAGCGTTGCCACTTTTCTGAAATTAATAAAGCATCCAAAGCTTCTGGATTGCTTCCCGATTGGAAATATTGAGCGGGTGAAAATATAGGACTCGAAAAATCACCACTTAACCAAAGACTGCTAAGGGTATTTTTTTTACTAAAATTTTGTCCTGCCAAAGCGGTATTGTCTTTTATAAGAACGCTATAATGTGTGTAGTTGTCATTTGGTGCAATATCAAAACTATTATAAGCTCTGGCTTTGGTATCCCATTTTTTACTTACAAAGTCGGGTTGATCAATGTAGATATTTTTAGGATTTATAAAATTAAGCCTTTGCGATACAGGATTGTCGTGTTGGTCAAATACTGTAAGTTGTAGCACGCCATTAACTTCGTCACTCGATTTCACAGGAATGATACTTGAGATTTCCTTATCGCCGGTTTTTATGTCTGCTTTGTAAGCCAGTCTGTTATTAATGGTCCCAACAACTTTATAGCCTTTAAGCCCTTCTGCCAAATTGTTGGAAATTAAAGTGTATTTAATGCCTTTTGAATCATCAGTAACTTTTATATTGACGCCTGTATTTTTTACATCAGGAAGAAGATAGGATTGTTTATTTCCTTTTTTATCCTCAACAACGATTTGGTACTTTTCAGTGTCTTTTGGGGTGAAAGAAAATAAAGCAACATTTTGATCAAGATTATTAAAAGTCACCAACTTTTCATTTGGTTTAGTCGTATTTACCAAATATCCAGACCAATTTTTGGGAGGTTCTGCTGCTGTAAGATAACGCACTGCGAGTTTTGTAGGAATATTATTTAACAAATTGCCACCTTCTGCTTGTGCAGAAATGGTCCATTTTGGATTGTCATGGATTGCTAGTTTTTGTTCCGATGTGGGATTAAAAATCGGAATCGTTTCTACAATTTCAAAATTTTGAGAAAAGTTTTCCATCCAAGTTGTGTAGGCTCTGATGAAGTAAATGTCTTCCTTAATATCATCTTTTAATTGAAAAGTTCCGTCGCTTTGTCCATGTTCTATCGGAAGCATTTTTTTATCAATGATTTTTTTATCACGATTATAAAGTTCAACAAACAAAGTCGTAGAAATATCAGTCGGATTATAAGCATTAAAAACAAAAGCTTTGAATCTTATCGGATCACCTGCGATATATTGATTTTTATCTAAAAGAAGGTAAACTTTTTCTTGTGAAAATTTATCCTGAATGGTTTTAATTGCTTGATCCAGTTTACTTTGTGCCTGGAATGTTGAGATTGAAAATAAATAAAGTAAAACGAAAGTAGTTTTTTTCATGTAATGAAGAATAATGACCTTTAAAATTACTCAAAATTTCTAGTATTAAAAGCTAATTAACGCGAGTTTAACATTTTAAAAATCAGTTTTATTAAAACTTATCAGCACAAAAAAAACGGCTACTTTAAAACAAAGTAGCCGATATCTTGAAATTTATTTCTAAAATCTTAAATTCCGTCAACTATAGCATTCAATGTAGCGCTAGGTCTCATTGCTGCGTAAGTTTTATCCTCATTTGGTTTGTAATAACCTTCAATATCCTGAGCTTTTCCTTGAGCGCCAATTAATTCTTCATTAATTTTAGCTTCATTTTCTTGCATTGATTTTGCAATTGCTGCAAACTTAGCCGCTAAATCAGCATTTTTAGTTTGAGCAGCCAAAGCTTCAGCCCAATACATAGCCAAATAGAAGTGAGAACCTCTGTTATCAATAGTTCCTAATTTTCTACCAGGAGACTTATCTGTTGCTAAGAATTTAGCGTTCGCTTCATCTAAAGCATCTGCTAAAATTTGAGCTTTTTCGTTGTTTTGAGTCTGAGCCAAATGCTCTAAAGAAGCTTGTAAAGCTAAGAATTCACCTAGAGAATCCCATCTTAAATATCCTTCTTCTAAAAATTGCTCAATATGTTTCGGGGCAGAACCTCCAGCTCCCGTTTCGAACAATCCACCACCATTCATCAACGGAACAATAGAAAGCATTTTTGCAGAAGTTCCAAGTTCTAAAATTGGGAAAAGGTCTGTTAAATAATCTCTCAATACGTTCCCAGAAACAGAAATAGTGTCTTTTCCTTCTCTAGCTCTTTTTAGAGTTTCTTTCATAGCATCTTTAACATCCATAATTCTGATGTCAAGACCTGTAGTATCGTAATCTTTTAAGTATTTCTCAACTTTATTAATGATTTGCTGATCGTGAGCTCTTCCTTTGTCTAACCAGAAAATTGCTGGAGTATCAGACAATCTTGCTCTGTTTACTGCAAGTTTTACCCAATCTTGGATAGGAGCATCTTTAGTTTGACACATTCTAAAGATATCATTAACTTCTACTTTTTGTTCTAATAATACATTTCCGTTAGCATCTTCCACTTTAATAGTTCCGTTGTCTGGAGCTTGGAAAGTTTTATCATGTGAACCATATTCTTCAGCTTTTTGAGCCATTAATCCAACGTTTGGAACAGAACCCATCGTTGTAGGATCTAGTTTTCCATGTGCTTTCATATCATCAACTACAGCTTCATAGAAACCTGCATAAGAACGATCTGGAATAATAGCAATTGTATCTTCTTCAGCACCATCTTTATTCCACATTTTACCGCCATTTCTTACCAAAGCCGCCATAGAAGCGTCAACAATAATATCTGAAGGAACGTGGAAGTTGGTAATTCCTTTATCAGAATTTACCATAGCAACACGTGGTCCATTGGCTAAAGCTTCATCGATAGCTGTTTTAATTTCAGCTTCTTGAGATTGGCCTTTAATTTTTTCGAAAAGATCAGCCAAACCGTTATTTGAATTAATGTCTAAAGATTTGAATAATTCGCCATATTTAGCAAAAACATCTTTGAAGAATGTTTCTACAATTGCACCAAAGATAACTGGATCAGAAACCTTCATCATGGTAGCTTTAAGGTGTGCAGAAAGCAATACATCTTTCTCTTTAGCTTCGTTAATAGCTTCTTGTACAAAAGATTTTAAAGCGTTAATATTCATTACAGAAGAATCAATCACTTCACCAGCTTTCAATGGAGAAAGGCCTTTTAGTTCTTTTGAAGAACCATCATTTCCGTAAAATACAATCTTAAATTGAGTATCGTTTTCAACAGTTGTTGAATTTTCAGTTCCATAGAAATCACCTTCAGTCATATTAGCAACTTCTGTTTTACTATCAGAAGCCCAATCTCCCATTTTGTGAGGATTAGCTTTTGCATAATTCTTAACTGCTTTTGGAGCACGTCTGTCAGAATTTCCTTCTCTTAAAACTGGGTTTACAGCAGAACCTAAAACTTTAGCATATTTAGCTTTAATCGCTTTTTCGTCATCATTTTTAGGCTCAGCAGGATAATTGGGAACCGCAAATCCTTTTGCTTGAAGTTCAGCAATAGCTTCATCTAATTGTGGAGCAGATGCAGAAATATTAGGGAGTTTAATAATATTTGCTTCTGGAGTTGTCGCCAAAGCTCCTAATTCTGCAAGAGCATCTGGAATTCTTTGTTCTTCTTTTAAGAATTCTGGGAAATTAGCCAAGATTCTTCCCGAAAGAGAAATGTCTGGAACTAGAATCTCAATATCTGCAGTTTTTGTAAAACCTTGAACTATTGGCAAAAATGAGTGTGTTGCCAGCATTGGTGCTTCATCTGTAAGCGTGTAATGAATTTTTGCTTGTGACATTATTGTAATTCTTTTTATTTACGATTTTAGCTACAAAAATAAGGATTATTATATGATTTTAAATTATTGAGAGCATGATTTTCAGACGTATTTGTAATGTGTTGCGTTAAATTTTCTTAAATCTTTTCAAAAGTTATAGGATTATAGAATTGCAAAACTTAAATTTGGTTTAAATAAAAAAAATTATGGCAAATATTACATTTAAAGGAAATCCAATTCATACCGTTGGCCAACTTCCAGAAGTAGGAACTTTAGCAAAAGATTTCAATCTTGTATCGTCTGATCTTTCCGAAAAAAAATTATCAGATTATAAAGGTAAAAAAGTTGTGCTTAACATTTTCCCAAGTATCGATACTGGCGTTTGTGCGGCATCGGCAAGACATTTTAACCAGGAGGCGAGTTCTTTGGAAAATACGGTTGTTATTAATGTTTCTCGCGATTTACCATTTGCGTTAAGTCGTTTTTGCGCGGCAGAAGGACTTAACGATGTTGAGGTTTTATCGGACTTTAGAGGACGTTTTGGTGAAGATTATGGCGTGACTTTGGAAGATTCTCCACTTTCTGGATTATTGAGCAGAGCGGTTGTTGTTCTTGATGAAAATGGAAAAGTGAAATACACAGAGCAGGTTCCAGAAATCGGACAAGAACCTAATTATAACGCAGCTTTGGAAGCTGTAAAATAATTTCTAAATCGATAGCAATAATAAAAAAGCATTTTTCAATGGAGAAAGATGCTTTTTTTATAATGTGTTGAAAAGAATATTGTTTAAAACTAATTAAATTTCGCTGTTTTTTTATTTTTACAAACAGCAAGAAAAATTTTCTCAATTAAATTTAGAATTAATGAATTTGGATACACCAGTTTTTAGGCATGTTTATCAACATTTTATGTTTTCCGAAGACGATTTGGAGCGCATTGCCGCATCACATGTTTTAATTAACATTTCAAAAGGTGAAACGATTTTAAAATCGGGCGAAATTCTGGATAGTTACTATCTTTTGGAGTCGGGGATTGTCCGTGCTTTTGTGCATGATTTTGATATGAACGAAATGTCCACGGAGTTTTTTATAAACAACGAAATTGTAATTATTCCAAGTTCTCTTTTTCAAAGAATCGCATCGCAAGAAACTTTGCAGGCGGTGACAGATTGTAAGCTTTGGCAAATTACGTATGATGATTTTCAGGTCTTGTTTCAGGAGATTCCAGGTTTTGCAGAGTGGGGAAGGATGTGGTTTACGTTTCAATTATTTTCTTTGAAACAACGTTCGCTCGACATGATTATGGAGCCTGCCAAAAACCGCTATTTAAAACTTTTGAAAGAACGTCCATCCATTGTACAAAATGTTCCGCTAAAGCAAATTGCAACTTACCTAGGCATTACAGACACATCGCTAAGTCGCATTCGTAAAGAGCTTGTTAAAGTTTAATTTTAAATATTTAAATAAAAAAAGCTACAAAATAATGTAGCTTTTAGAGTTATGAATTTGAAGATTTTGTAAGTTCTCGGGATTTTTCTTTTTCCTGTTTATTAAAAACATATTTGGATATAAAAATACTGAATTCGTACAATAATAAAAGTGGGAAAGCGGCAGCTAACATACTCAAGACATCGGCAGGTGTTATAATTGCAGCAACGACCATGATTAATACAATGGCGTGGCGGCGGTAAGTTTTAAGAAAAGTAGGGGTCAAAATTCCGATGGCCGTTAAAATATATACGATAATAGGGAATAAAAATACCAAGCCCATTCCCAAAACAACTTGTAAAAATAAAGTGGTATAATCGCTCAAATCAAAAAGTTGAACAATATTTTCGGAAACTGTAAAGAGTAAACCAAAATTAATCGCTAAAGGTAATATTAGAAAATAACCAGTTAATACACCAGCTAGAAACAAAATCCAAATAGCATTGATGTAAAGTAGAGAGTTTTTCTTTTCATTCGGCATTAATGCAGGACTTATGAATCGCCATATTTCCCAAATAATATAAGGAAAAGCTAGAATTATCCCACCAAATATGGAAACGGCCATCATCACATTGAACTGCTGAAATAGTTGCTTCTGTTGAATTTTAAATGTGTCTGGCAAAATAATACTATCCTGACCAGTGAATTCTCTAGAAAAATGATTGATGATTTTAAACGTTGGAAAATCGTTGCTTGTAGGACCAAAAAAAATATGATCCATAATCCAATTGATATTAAAACCAACAATTATTCCGCCCACAACAATAGCAATAATAGATCGCACAAGATGCGATCGTAGCTCTCCAACGTGTCCTAGAAAGGACATTTCCTTTTCTTCACTCATTCAGATATCTGCTTTACAGTATTTTCAGTTTGCGAAATTAAGAATAATCTAGCGAAAAACTTAGATAATTCCTTCGTCTAATAATTTATGCAAATCTATAATGCCGTAATATTTTCCATGGTCGGTAACGATAAGTTGTCCTATGTTGTTGTCTTTTAAAATGCGCATCGCTTCTTTTGCTAGTTCAGATTTATCAATATTTTTTGGATTTTTACTCATAATCTCTTTTGCAATAACGTTAGAAACATCATCTTGGTTAAGAAGCATTCTGCGCAAGTCACCATCGGTAATAACGCCTAAGATGTTATCATTTTCGGTAACAACAGTTATTCCGTGCTTAGAAGCGCTTACCGAAATTATCACCTCGCGAACGCTGGATTCTGGCTTAACCTCGGGTTTGGTTTGGGAAACAAATTGTTCCACTTTTGCAGTTAAATTTTTTCCTAAACTTCCTCCAGGATGGAATTTTGCAAAATCGATGTCTTTGAAATCTTTTAGTTCCATAAGGCAAACTGCCAAAGCGTCACCCAATGCCATTTGGACAGTTGTAGAACTTGTTGGCGCCAGTTTGTTAGGGCAAGCTTCTTTGTCAACATGTGTGTCAAGAATAATGGAGGAGGCTTGGCCCAGCTTGCTATCAGGATTTCCTGTCATACCAATAAGACAAGAAGAATAATCTTTGAGAAAAGGCAAAAGATTTACAATTTCTGGAGAATTTCCAGAATAAGAAATACAGAGTACAACATCTTGTTTTTGGATAACACCTAGATCGCCGTGTATTGCTTCCGCTGCGTGGAGGAATTGTGCTGGCGTACCCGTTGAGTTAAGAGTAGCGACAATTTTGTTACCGACATGGGCTGATTTTCCAATGCCGACTACAATTAGTTTTCCAGTAGCAGAATGGATGGTCTCTACGGCTTTAACAAAACTTTCGTTAAGACGATTTTTTAAAGATTCTAGTTCTGCAATTTCTATTGATAAGGCATTTTTTGCCAAGGAGAGAAGATTCATATTACTTATTTATTAAGCTTTATTTTTTTATTTTAAAATCACCATAAAATTTGCTATCTTCACGTTCCCAAAAAATATGGGAGTTTGGATTTTTCAATAAGCTTTAGTAACTTTAATTCATTAAAATCAACTTAATAGCTTTAGAAATTGGCAACAGGTTATTCTTGAAATAAATTTAACTTGTTATTCAGATTTATTATGCAAATTTAGTAAACAAAACTAAAGGATGGATACAAAGAACATCGACTTATCAAAGGAGTTAAAAAAATACTTTGGCTTTTCAACTTTTAAAGGACAACAACAAGAAATTGTAAAAACACTTTTGGATTCAAAAGATGTATTTGTTTTGATGCCGACAGGTGGCGGAAAATCACTTTGTTATCAATTGCCAGCTTTGATTTCGGAAGGTACTGCAATTGTAGTTTCACCGCTTATTGCCTTGATGAAAAATCAGGTCGATGCGGTTAATGGACTTTCAGAAGAAAGTGGTGTAGCGCATGTTCTTAATTCTTCTCTTAATAAAGCACAAACCAAACAGGTTTTTGATGATATTAAAACTGGAAAAACAAAATTGCTATATGTAGCACCAGAATCTTTGATAAAAGAAGAATATGTTGACTTTCTTCGCGATGTCAAAATATCTTTTGTAGCCATTGATGAGGCGCATTGTATCTCTGAATGGGGACACGATTTTCGTCCAGAATATCGTAATCTAAAAGGAATTATTGATAAAATTGCAGATGTTCCCGTGATGGCGCTTACCGCAACGGCAACGCCGAAAGTTCAAGACGATATCCAAAAAACTTTGGGGATGAATAATGCTCAGGTTTTTAAAGAAAGTTTTAACAGAGCCAATTTGTTTTATGAAATACGTCCTAAAGTTAATGTCGATAAAGAAATCGTAAAATTCATCAACCACCATAAAGGGAAATCTGGAATTATCTATTGTCTTAGCCGTAGAAAAGTTGAAGAATTTGCACAACTTCTTCAGGTTAATGGTATTAATGCATTGCCTTATCATGCTGGCTTGGATCAGAAAACAAGAATAACCAATCAAGATAAATTCTTGATGGAAGAAGTTGATGTTATCGTGGCAACTATCGCTTTTGGAATGGGGATTGACAAGCCAGATGTACGATTTGTCATCCATTACGATATTCCAAAATCTTTGGAAAGTTATTATCAAGAAACAGGACGTGCAGGCAGGGATGGTGGCGAAGGTCTTTGTTTGGCTTTTTATGATCCAAAGGATATTGAGAAATTAGAAAAATTTCTAGCTCAAAAACCTGTGTCAGAAAGAGAAATCGGTTTACAACTGCTTAACGAAGTTGTAGGTTATGTAGAAACCTCGATGAGCCGCCGCCAATATTTATTGCATTATTTTGGTGAAAAGTTTGATCCAGAACATGGACAAGGTGCCAAAATGTGTGATAACTCAGTTAATCCTCCAAAACTAATTGAAGCTGTTGTAGATTTAAAATTTGTTTTAAAAATTATAAAAGAACTTGGTGAAAAATTCAGAACCAAAGATCTTATTTCCATTATTGGCGGGAAAGAAACAGCTGTGACCAAGTCTTATAAATTAGAAAAATCAGAATTCTTTGGGGCTGGAAAAGAGAAAAGTGATAATTATTGGAAATCCATTATTCGCCAAGCGACCGTGCAGGAATATCTAAAAAAAGATATAGAAACCTATGGCGTTCTCAAGATTTCTGCGAAAGGATTGGAAATGCTAGACGGACAATGTACAGATTCTTTTTTCATCGCGGAAGATAGACAATATGATTTAGCTCAAACCAAAAAAACAGATGCTGAACAAGTCCAGGTACAAGCTGGAGGTGGTTTGGATCAGGTTTTATTCGGACAACTGAAAGAGCTTCGCAAGAAAATTGCCCACAAATTAGGAATTCCGCCGTACACCGTTTTTATGGATCCTAGCTTGGAAGATATGACGGTGCAATACCCGATTAGCTTGGAAGAAATTGCGAAAATCTATGGTGTTGGCGAAGGGAAAGCTAAAAAATATGGAAAAGATTTTGCCGAATTTATAAAAAAATATGTTGAAGAAAATAATATCGAGCGTATGCAGGATATGGTTCTGAAACAAGTCGCTAACAAGTCGAGTCATAAGGTTTTTATTATACAGAATACCGATAAAAAACTGGATTTTGAAGATATTGCAAGAGCGAAAAACTTATCAATGGTAGAGCTTTTGAAAGAAATGGAAGCTATTGTTTATCAAGGAACTAAACTGAATATCGATTATTATATTGATGAGAATTTTGATGAAGATATTGTCGATGAATTTATGGACTTTATGAAAGATTCTGAAAGTGACAGCATGAAAGTCCTTACAGGAGAATTTGGTGATGATCTTTCGGATGAAGAAATCCGAATGTTACGTATTAAATTCATTAGCGATGTCGCCAATTAAAATAGTATAAAATTTAAATAAACGCTTTACAAATCAGTAAAGCGTTTATTTTTTTATCTTTGGAAGGATGAAAAGAAAATCGATAATTTTTATTCTTCCAGATTTGGAAACAGGCGGTGCAGAACGTATTGTGATGACGATTGCCAACCATTTGCCACTCGAAAAATTCGAACCCAAAATCATGTTGCTTCGCAAAGAAGGCGGTTATTTGAAGTTTCTGCGTGAGGATGTTGAAGTTATTGACTTGAAAACACCGCGAATTCGCCATTCTTTAAAGCCAATTTTCAAAGAAATTAGAAAGAGAAAGCCCGATATTGTTTTTTCCGGATTTGGCGAGGTTAATGCCTATTTGTCTTTGTTTATCAAGCTTTTCCCAAAAACCAAATTTATCGCGCGCGAGACCAATGTGGTATCCCAACATGTGACCAGAAAAGAGATTCGTTTTTTCTATAAATTCTACAACAACTATCACAAAATCGTTTGCCAAAGCGATGATATGATGCAGGATCTGATTTCTAATTTTAAAATTAAACAAAGTAAAATCGAGAAAATAAACAATCCTGTTGATTTCGATTTTATTCATCAAAAATTAGAAGAATCATCTCGACCAAATGATTTTACAGAAAATTTTAAACATGTCGTGGCAATCGGAAATTTGTCTTCCAGAAAGGGTTTTGACAATTTGTTGAAAGTTTTTTATCATTTAAAAAATCAAAACATTCAACTTCATATTTTAGGCGATGGTCGTGATAAAGAGGTCTTGAATGATATAAAATCGGATTTGGAATTAGAGCATGTTATTTTTCATGGACGACAAGAAAATCCGTACCAATATTTGAAATTTGCTGATTTGTTCGTGCTTTCTTCACGCTACGAAGGTTTTCCAAATGTACTTTTGGAAGCGGGTGCTTGCGGCATTTTTTCCTTAGTCAACAATTGTCCTGGCGGAATTAATGAGATTATCCAAAAAGGAATTAATGGCGAAATTTCTGATATTGAAAATCATGAAGCTTTCGCAAACCGAATCCTAGAAGTTTTGGATGAAAATTACGACTCACAACTAATAATCAACAGTATAAAATCCCGGTTTTCTAAAGAAATTATTTTGGATCGTTACGAAAAATTACTACTGTCATTATAGTTTTTAATTTTAATTTTTTTTCAGTAATTATTTCGATAATTTATAACTTCTTAACAGAAAAAGTATATTATAGAAATAGATTGATTTCAATATTTGTAAACTTTTCTTATTGTGAAATATTTTAAATTGTTGTAAATCAATTATTTGGTTTTTATTATTTGTAAACTTTTTGTTATTCATAATTATTATTGTAGCTTTATATTGTTAAATAATAATCAAATATGGAGAGTTTAGTCTTAGAAAATAAATTACAAAAAGTTACATACGAAAAAGCAAATGCCGCAACATTAGATTACTTTAATGGTGACGATTTGGCAACAAGAGTATGGGTTAACAAATACGCGCTTAAAGATTCCGATGGTAATTTATACGAAACAACGCCAGACGATATGCATTGGCGCATCGCAAACGAAATTGCCCGGGTGGAAGCCAAATACGAAAATCCGCTTTCCGCAAAAGAGATTTTTAATCTAATCAAAAATTTCAAATACATCATTCCGCAAGGCAGCCCGATGACGGGAATTGGCAATCATTTTCAAATCGCTTCGCTTTCCAACTGTTTTGTCATTGGAAATGGCGCGAACAGCGATTCTTACGGCAGTATTATGAAGGTGGATGAAGAGCAAGTGCAACTGATGAAAAGACGCGGCGGCGTGGGACACGACTTGTCTTATATCCGTCCAAAAGGTTCTGCTGTCAAAAACTCTGCGCTTACTTCAACGGGGTTGGTGCCTTTTATGGAGCGTTATTCTAATTCTACACGAGAAGTAGCGCAGGATGGGCGCCGGGGCGCACTTATGCTTTCCGTTTCTATCAATCATCCAGATGTTCAGGATTTTATCGATGCTAAACTTGAACAAGGAAAAATTACAGGCGCCAATATTTCTGTACGTATCGATGACGACTTTATGAAAGCTGTAAAAGATGATACGCAATACACGCAAAAATATCCAATTCACAGTAAAAAACCGAAATTTACGAAAGAAGTTCAGGCAAAAGATATTTGGGATAAAATTGTACACAATGCTTGGAAATCTGCAGAACCAGGAATTTTGTTTTGGGATACTATTACACGCGAATCGGTTCCAGATTGTTATTCGGATCTGGGATTTGAGACGGTTTCCACCAATCCTTGTGGTGAAATTCCGCTTTGTCCCTATGATTCATGCCGACTTTTGGCGATTAATCTCTATTCTTATGTAGAAAATCCTTTCACTAAAAAAGCAAAATTCGATTTTGAACTTTTTAAAAATCACGCCGCTTATGCACAGCGTATGATGGATGATATAATTGATTTGGAAGTGGAAAAAATTGATGCGATTCTTCAAAAAATTGAATCTGATCCAGAATCTGATGAGATAAAATCTACCGAGAAAAATCTTTGGATTAAAATTCGTGAAAAAACTCTGCAAGGTCGACGAACAGGCGTGGGAATTACGGCGGAAGGCGATATGTTGGCAGCTTTGGGACTTATTTACGGAACTCAAAAAGCAACGGACTTTTCGGTTGAAATTCACAAAACTTTAGCATTGTCAGCTTATCGTTCGTCGGTGGAAATGGCGAAAGAAAGAGGCGCTTTTGAGGTTTACGATTCCAAAAAAGAAGCCAAAAATCCTTTTATACTTCGACTTAAAAAAGAAGATCCAGAACTGTATAAACTGATGAGCAAATATGGTCGCCGGAATATTGCTTTGCTTACCATTGCACCTACAGGAAGCACGTCGCTCTTGTCACAGACCACTTCCGGAATCGAACCCGTGTTTTTGCCAGTCTACAAAAGAAGACGAAAAGTGAATCCGAATGATAAAGACGTTCGTGTTGATTTTGTGGACGAAATTGGAGATTCTTGGGAAGAATACATTGTTTTTCACCATCATTTTAAAACTTGGATGAAAGTTCAAGGTCATGATGTCGAAAAAAATTATACGCAGGAAGAAATCAATGATCTTATTTCAAAATCGCCTTATCACAAAGCGACTTCTAATGATGTCGATTGGTTGAGCAAAGTTCACATGCAAGGTGCAATCCAAAAATGGGTGGATCATTCTATTTCCGTGACGATTAATATCCCGAACGATGCCACCGAAGAATTGGTTAATGATTTATATTTAACCGCTTGGGAAGTAGGTTGCAAAGGGGTTACCGTGTATAGAGATGGCTCTCGATCTGGCGTTTTGGTGTCAACAGAAGAATCAAACTCGAAAGAAGAATCAAATCCGTTGCAACATTTTTCAACCAAAAGACCTCAGGTTTTAGAAGCCAATGTGGTCAAATTTCAGAACAATAAAGAAAAGTGGATTGCTTTTGTAGGTTTGATGGATGGTAGGCCTTACGAAATTTTTACAGGTTTGGCAGATGATGAAGAAGGAATCGCTTTGCCACGCTGGGTTAACGAAGGTTTGATTATTAAAAATCGAGATGAAAACGGAACTTCTCGTTATGATTTTCAGTTTACAAATCTTCGCGGTTACAAAACTACTATCGAAGGGCTTTCTCATAAGTTTAATCCAGAATTTTGGAATTATGCAAAACTTATTTCTGGAACATTAAGACACGGTATGTCTTTAGAAAATGTGGTGGAACTTATTAACCGATTGGAGTTGGATTCAGAAAATATTAACAATTGGAAAGCGGGTGTAGCAAGAGCTTTGAAGCGTTATATCCCTGATGGAACCAATGCTGATGGACAAAAATGCAGCAATTGCGGATCGGATAAACTCATGTATCAGGAAGGTTGCCTCACTTGTAAAAGTTGCGGCAGCAGCAAATGTGGATAATCTCCGATAAACTAATGAAAATCCTTTTGGTGAAAACTGAAAGGATTTTTATCACTTATTTTACAATAAATTAATCCGCTTTTTTCTGTAGGATTTTTGTAATTTTGTAACGATACTGTTTATGAAAAGCAGTGAAATAAAAAAGTAAAACATTAAACAAAAAATAATATAATGTCACAATTCGATGTTACCGTAATCGGTTCTGGTCCTGGTGGATACGTTGCAGCTATTCGTGCGGCACAATTAGGTTTCAAAACAGCAATTATTGAAAAATACCCTACAATGGGCGGGACTTGCCTTAACGTTGGATGTATTCCTTCCAAAGCGCTTTTGGATAGTTCTGAACATTTCGCAAAAGCAAAACATGAATTTGCGGATTATGGCATCATCATCAACGAGCCCAAAGTAGATTTGGCGAAAATGATTGAGCGTAAAAACGGTGTTGTAGATATGACGACAAAAGGAATCAGCTTCTTAATGGACAAAAACAAAATCACTGTTTTTGAAGGCGTTGGGAGTTTCGAATCTGCTACAAAAATTAAAATTACGAAAAACGATGGTTCTGCAGAATCTATCGAATCAAAATACACGATTATCGCAACAGGATCCAAACCATCTTCGTTGCCATTTATCAATATCGATAAAGAAAGAATCATCACTTCAACGGAAGCTTTAAACTTAAAAGAAGTTCCAAAACACTTAATCGTAATCGGTGGAGGTGTTATCGGTCTTGAGTTGGGTTCTGTTTATTTAAGATTAGGATCTAAAGTAACCGTTGTAGAGTATATGGACAAAATTATCCCAGGAATGGACGGGGCTTTGTCTAAAGAACTCCAAAAAGTATTGAAAAAACAAGGCATGAAATTCGAGCTTTCTACAGCGGTTTCTGGTGTGGAAAGAAATGGCGATGCTGTAAAAGTAAGTGCTAAAAACAAAAAAGGCGAAGATGTAGCTTTCGAAGGTGATTATGTTTTGGTTTCTGTAGGTAGAAAACCTTATACGGACAGACTTGGATTAGAAAATGCAGGCGTGAATCTTGATGAAAGAGGAAGAGTACAGGTTAACGATCATCTTCAAACAAATGTTTCTAACATTTATGCCATTGGTGATGTTATTAAAGGTGCAATGTTGGCGCATAAAGCGGAAGAAGAAGGTGTTTTTGTAGCTGAAACTTTAGCAGGACAAAAACCTCACATCAATTATAATTTAATTCCAGGTGTTGTTTATACTTGGCCAGAAGTTGCCGGCGTTGGACAAACAGAAGAACAACTAAAAGAAGCTGGTGTAGACTACAAAGTTGGAAGTTTCCCAATGAGAGCTTTAGGAAGAAGCCGTGCTTCTGGTGATACAGATGGTTTTGTGAAAATTATCGCAGATGCTAAAACAGATGAAATCTTAGGTTTCCACATGATTGGCGCGAGAGCGGCTGACTTGGTTGCTGAAGGTGTTACCGCAATGGAATTCCGTGCAAGTGCTGAAGATTTAACAAGAATGTCTCATGCGCACCCAACTTACGCCGAAGCTGTAAAAGAAGCAGCATTGGACGCAACAGGAAAAAGAGCCATTCACATGTAAGATTTTATTACATCAAAATAATAGAAAGAGAAGTCAGTGTTGGCTTCTCTTTTTTAATGGGTTTTGTTGAGGTCATTTTTTGCACGTTTACGGCTTTTCATATTTCGGACATTTACCCCGTCGCGATCCGATAGTTTTAAATATTCGTAAAGTGTTACTAATCCTAAAATGCCAATGATGGCAAATGCCAAGTGGAAATCCTTAACTTGATATTGTCCTTCGGTGTCATTGAAAATGCTAGCGGTTTTTAACGAAAATGCCCCCAAAGTAATTCCCATTCCTAAAGTCATTTGTTGCGCTGTACTATATAGCGTATTCGCATTGTTCATCCTTTCTTTTGGAATATCGGCGTAGGCTAAAGTATTCAAACTACTAAATTGCATTGACCGCACACATCCTGAAACGAATAAAACCGTTACCGTCATCCAATGTGGCGTATCAGGGAATAAAAGTAGCATCGCAAAGGATGTCAAACTCAGTAAAAGTGTATTAGCCACCAAAACGCGTCTGAATGAAAATTTCTTTGTAATCCAAACGGTAGCGGGTTTCATAACCAAGCTGCCAATCATGCTGGCCATTAGCAAACTTCCAGATTCGAAAGCGCTTAACCCAAATCCAATCTGAAACATCAACGGCATAAGAAATGGTGCCATGCCAATAACCATTCTTGTAATAGAGCCAGAATAAATTGTAATTGCATAAGTTTTAGTTTTTAGTTCAGAAAAATCGAGTAGTGGATTTTTAACTTTTTTGGTATGTAAATAAAATAGATAAAAGATAATGATACTTACAGCGATCAGCGGAATACTGTAATAGATCGGCATCATATCGTTGGTAAAACTTTCTAGACCTAGCATAAAACCAATCATTCCCAAAGTACTTAGAACAAATCCTTTGACATCCAGTTTTTTATCAGTTCTTTCATAGGTGTCGGGAATATATTTCATGCTTAAGAAAAACGCTAATAACCCCAACGGAATATTAATGAAAAATATCCAATGCCAACTAAAATAAGTTGTAATGTAACCACCAACAAAAGGACCGAGGATAGGACCAATAAGGCCTGGCCAAGTAATAAAAGCAATGGCGCTCACCAAGTCGTTTTTCTCTGTATTTTTTAAAACAGAAAGTCGTCCTACGGGAACCATCATTGCGCCGAAAAACCCTTGTAAAGCTCTTGCAAACGTAAATTGTGTTAAGTTTTGACTAAATCCACAAATAGCAGAAGCAACCAAAAATCCTAAAATCGCGACACCAAAAACTTTTTTTACTCCAAATTTTTCAGAAATCCATCCGCTGACCGGGATAAAAACCGCAAGCATTATGATGTACACAGATACGCCAATACTCATGTGTAAAGGGTCGGCGGCAAAAGATTTTGCCATTTGTGGAAGCGCTGTCGTTATGACGGTGGAGTCTAGATTTTCCATCAAAAATGTTGCACCGACAATTAGAGAAACACGAAGAGCTTTGGCTTCCATAGTTTAGAATAAAATAGCAAGTCTTTGTTGCTAAAATAATGCCATGGCTTTATTTTAAAAACAAAAAAGCGACTGAAAAAATCAATCGCTTTATTTATATTTTTTTGATAGCTTTTACTGCTGTGCAGGCATCTGTGTTGCAGGAGCTGTAGAAGTAGCAGGTGTTTGTGCAGGCGCTTCTTGTTTTGCAGGCGCAGTTTTAGGAGCTTGGAAAGTTGTAGTTGGTTTACCAGTTACTACAATACTCAACAAGATCATAACGACGATAAAAATTCCTAAAGTCCAAGTTGCTTTTTCCATAAAGTCGTTGGTTCTTTGTACACCAAATGTTGCAGAAGAAGTACCCCCGAAAGTTCCTGAAAGACCGCCACCTTTTGGGTTTTGAGCCATAATAATAATGATTAGCAGAACGCAAGCGATCATAATCAATACCATAAATAGCGTAAATATAGTGCCCATGTAATTTTAAATTTTGAGTGGCAAATATAATGATAAAAATTTATTATCAAAAATATTAATAGCCTAATTTTTAATGAATTTCAGATAATGTTGAACAGCGTTATTTCCTAATAGTTTAATAATATAGGTTCCTTTTTGTAATTGTGATACATTAATCTCCTTTTCAAAATTTCTTTGAGCAATTATTTTTCCTGAAATATCTACAATTTGATAACTATCAAATTTGACATCAGACGTTATTTGTAGGATATCTTTTACAGGGTTTTCAGCAATTTTTACATTGGCAATTTTCGATGATTCTTGGGTGCCCAAAAGACAAGCTGGCGGATTGGTGATTGGCCCAGTACTAGAGTCATAATATACCGTATCTTCTGTAACAATGGTATATTCTACATAACTCGGTGATTGAGGAAGTAGACAATTGTTAAAACTAATATTTGACTTTCCAAAAGAGTAAGTCATTTTGTACCAACCTTCGCAAGCCTCCGTCATTTTTTGACCAGGAGGGTAAAAATCGATTGTTGTTTGTGGGTCCAACCAGTTCATATAAGAGCAAGGCTGGCCAGACCATGTTGTAGGTGGTTTAAAAAAAACATTTTTTTCAATCAAAGTATGCCAAAACTTTTGTATAAAAGTATTAGACAAGGTATTCTCTCCAGTTTTTAATTTGGCTTTGACTAAAGTATTTTCTGTGATGTTAAAGTCAATGTTGTTTTCTCCAAAAGACGAATTTAAAGTTGGTTCAGAACCATCTAAAGTATAATAAATTGTACCGTTGCCTGTAATACTAGCTTGGTAATTTTGACCAAAATTATAATTACTTTGAGGGGCGAAATAAATTTGTGAAAAAACAATTCCTGAGAAAATTGTTGTTAAAGAAAGTAGAATTTTTTTCATAGGTATTTGATTTAGGTTTATCGTTATAAATTTAATAAATTCGTTGTTCCAAAAAAATAAAAAATTCATGAAGTTAAAACATACATTAGTTGCGTTAGCAGCGCCCTTTATGATGAATGCACAACAAAATCTAACACCCGAAATCTTGTGGACGCTTAACAGATTAGGTGTTCAGGCTGTCTCTCCAGACCAAGCTTCTCTCATTTATAAACTTAGCAAAACAGACCTTAAAACCGAAAAATCAAATTCAACAACTTACTTCTTGAATTTGCTAAATCAGTCAGCAGACAAGATAGACTTTGGTAAAAAAGCCATTATCCAATGGGACAAAAATGGACTTTATGCCCTAGAAGGCGAAAAGATCCTTATTTCTAAAGATTCTGGAAAAACCTGGTCAGATTTTTATAGCATTGGTAAAGATGCCGAAAATATTGTGATATCTCCCGATGGGAAGAAAGTTGCGTTCAGCAAAGCGGTATTGGTAGAAGCGCTTATGGCAAAAGACAAATATGTAGATACGCCAAAATCTACCGCCCAAATCTATACCGACCTCAACCATCGTCATTGGGATGCTTGGAACGAAGGCAAGTACAACCATGTTTTTGTTGTTAATATTAGCGATGCTGTGGATAAGGCGAAAGATCTTTTGGAAGGAAAGAAATTCGATTCGCCACAAAAGCCTTTTGGTGGGAGTGAGGATTTTGTATGGAGTCCAGATTCTACAGAATTATTATATGTGACAAAAGCCAAAAGTGGCGCAGAATATGCGCAAAGTACCAATACCGATATTTTTGCATATAACTTAACAACTGGCGCAACTATCAATCTTACAGACGGAATGATGGGTTATGATGTGGCACCAAGTTTTAGTAAAGATGGCAAATCGCTGATGTGGCTAAGCATGGCTCGCGATGGTTATGAAGCCGACAAAAACGACATTATTGTGATGGATTGGCAGTCTAAAACTAAAAAAAATTTAACGCAATCTTGGGACGAAAGCGTTTCTGGTTCTACTTTTTGGAGTCAAGATTCTAAAAGTATTTATTTCACAGCAGCTTTTCGAGGGACAAAACAATTGTTTGGTGTGGATACAAAAGCCGCAAAAGTGACCCAAGTTACCAATGGACAATTTGATGTTAATGATATCTATGCGCAAAATAAAAATGGTTTAGTAGTTTCAAAAGTAGATATTAATCACAATGCTGATCTTTATAGTGTTGAATTAAAGAAAGGTCAATTGGCAAAAATGACCGATGTTAACAAAGCGACTTATGCTAAACTGGCTCAAGGAAAATCTGAGCTGAAAATGGTGAAAACTTCAGATGGAAAAGAAATGGGTGTTTGGTTCCATTATCCACCGAACTTCGATCCGAACAAAAAGTATCCAACTCTTTTGTATTGCCAAGGTGGGCCACAATCGGCTTTGACACAGTTTAACTCAGTAAGATGGAATTTTGCTTTGATGGCGGCTAATGATTATATCGTCGTAGCGCCTAACCGTCGAGGTATGCCAGGTTGGGGAACCAAATGGAACGAGGAGATTTCTGGAGATTGGGGTGGACAACCGATTCGTGATTATCTAGCAGCAACCGATTTTGCTAAAACTTTGCCTTATGTTGATAATGACAGAATTGCGGCTGTTGGTGCAAGTTACGGTGGCTATTCGGTGTTTATGTTGGCTGGCGTACATGAGAACAGGTTCAAGACTTTTATCGCGCACGATGGTTTGTTCGATATGACATCTTGGTACGGAACAACTGAAGAATTGTGGTTTGCAAATTGGGATTTGGGCGGACCTTATTGGAAAAATCCGACACCAAAAGCTTACACCGATTTTAATCCGATTAAAAAAGTAGGAAACTGGAATAAGCCTATTATGATTATCCAAGGCGGAATCGACTTCCGTGTGCCTTATGAGCAAGGACAGGAGGCTTTCCAAGCTGCAAAGTTGAAAGGTCTTAAAACTAAATTTTTGTATTTCCCGAACGAAAACCACTGGGTACTGCATCCTCAAAATGGCTTGGTATGGCAAAGAGAATTTTTCGATTGGTTGAAAGAAACTTTATAACAAACTGGGCATCTTAGCCCCGATAGAAGCGGCATCCTTTTTTGGGTGCCGTTTTGGTTGGGGAAGGCGGCGCCCAGAAAAGATATAGCGGATAGCGGGATTAGCTCCAAAAAAATAATTAAATTCGTAGCTCATGAAAAGGCTATATTTATTTTCTAAGATTAATAAATGGATTATCTACACGATGCTAACTGCCGTGGTTATTGGGATTGTGTTGGCATCGTCTGTGATGATTAATTATCTTCGGGAGAAAGAAACGGGACGTATCCAGTCGATTGCGACGGCGATGAAGTATATGCAAGATGTTAATTTTGATTATCGTCTTAACGAATTATCGCTGAATGTGATAAATGAGAATGAAGATATTCCGTTTATCTTGACAGATAAAAAAGGCAATTTGATTGAAAGCCGGAATATTCCTAAAGAAGTCTTGGAAGATCCAGAGAAGCTGAAAACAATTATGCGGCAGATGGAAAGTCGCTATCCGCCATTTGAGATACAGTTGCCAGAATATAACAATCAGTTTATTTATTATGATAATTCAAAACTGCTGAATAATCTAAGGTTTTATCCTTTTATTTTGGCATTATTTATTGGTGGCTATATTGCTTTTTCGTTTTGGTTTTTAAGAACATTGAAAAAAACGGATGAGGGTTTTTTGTGGGCTGGACTTGCAAAAGAAACAGCACACCAGATTGGGACGCCTTTGTCCTCGATGATTGGTTGGGTGGAAATTATGAAGCTGGAAGATGAGAATAGCCTTGGGGTGAAAGAGTTGGAACAAGATGTTGAGCGGTTGAAAACCATCTCGGAGCGATTTTCGAAAATCGGTTCTATTCCAACGCTTAATGATAGAGATTTGACGCAGACTTTGCAGCAGAATTACGATTACCTTAAAACGAGAATTTCTACTAAAGTGGATTTTACATTTCAGAAAACCTATGAAGATGTCATGGTTCCACATAGCCAAATCCTAATGAGTTGGGTTATCGAGAATCTTGTTAAAAATGCTGTTGATGCGATGAAAGGTGAAGGGAAATTGGAAATCCAACTTTATAAAAAAGGAAAAAATGTTTTTGTAGACGTAAAAGATAATGGGTCGGGAATGTCAAAAAGCCAAACCAGAAAGGTTTTTAAACCAGGATATTCCACAAAAAAACGGGGTTGGGGACTTGGGCTTTCGTTGTCACACCGTGTTGTTCACGAATATCATAATGGCGAAATAAAAGTGTCGCATTCCGAAATTGGCAAAGGCACGACTTTTCGTATTATTCTGAAAATACCAAAAGATGATAAAAAAGCGCAATCTTAGGAGTGCGCTTTTGGTTTGTATTGTTTGATGGTTTTATTAATCTACAAATTTGGCAATTACTTTTTTGTTGCTGTCAAGTAGGAATAATTTGTTGCTTTGGAGTTCGTAAAATTTAGCATTTTTTAGAACTTTTGCAAAAGACTGTTCTGCTTCCATGTTCTCACAAGCCATCATCGTAGAGATGCCTTGCATAAAATCGATTTTGTTGTCAGCGCTAATGTCAAACCCGCCGTTCATCTGGTTACAACCTGCATTTCCTGTAAAACGCTTTGTTTTGTCATCAAAGCTGATATAGCCTTCTTTTTTTGTAGTTTTCGACTTGTCAAATTGGATGCCGTACATTTCTTTTAATTTCCATTTTTTGTCAAAGATAGTCGCGTAATTTTTTGTTAAGGTGTAATGGTCTTTTAGAGAACCTGTAATTCTTTTACCATCTTGATCCAGCATGAATATGCGATTTTCACTAATGAAAAACTTCAGAGTTTGCCCATTTTTCGTTTTGGGTTTTAGCGTGATTGTATTACCTTCGTTGTTCCAAGAATAGCTTCCTTCTTCAAGAATAGTTGTGGTGCTTTTTCCTTGATAATTTTGTTTTAAAACATAAGTGTTGTCTTTATTAATGTATACACTTGTCGCGATGCCATCGCAGTCAGCACAAGGAAGTACGCCGTTATAGATACCGTTATAGTCTAACGAATTTTTGGCGTTGTGTTCATCAGAGAATGATGACTTTGGTGTTGACTTGCAAGAAGTCAAACTTAAAGTTATAATACTAACTGAAAGAAGACTGATGTTTCTTAATTTCTTTAGTGCGTTTTTGTTTATCATAATGTTATTTTTTTGTTGATATTCAAAATGTGTTCCTAAAATTAAATTAGATGTTTTTTAATTAAAAAATGCTTTTTCAAAAAAAGCTATCTTTGCGGAATGAAACCAAGTTTTGCAGACTTTGAGTTGCCAAAAGCCCTCAACGAAGCTTTGGAAAAGTTAAATATTTCCGAGCCTACACCTATACAGTACAAAAGTTTTTCTCCGATTCTGTCTGGTCGCGACATTATGGGAATTGCCCAGACGGGTACAGGAAAGACTTTAGCTTATCTTTTACCAATTCTTAAAGAGTACAAATATTCTAAAACGGATCAACCTAAAATTTTAATTTTAGTTCCTACAAGAGAATTGGTGGTTCAGGTTACGGAAGTACTGAACCAATTGACCGAATTTATAAATGCTAGAGTAATGGGCGTCTATGGTGGCGTTAACATCAATACACAAAGAAAAAATATCTACGAAGGGGGCGTTGACATCTTGGTGGGAACACCAGGTCGTGTGATGGATTTGGCGATTGACAACGTGATACAGTTTAAAGATTTAAAAAAACTTATCATTGATGAGTTCGACGAAATGTTGAGTCTTGGTTTCAAAAGACAACTCACGAATATCTTCACGATGATGAGTGAAAAACGTCAGAATATTTTGTTCTCGGCAACCATGACTGATCAGGTGGACGAAATGTTGACCGAATATTTCAAAAATCCATTAGAAATTTCGTTGGCAAGATCGGGGACGCCGTTGGAGAAAATTGCGCAATCCGTAGTACCTGTTCAGAATTTTAACACAAAGCTTAATCTTTTAATTCACTATCTCAATAAAGAAAATGATTTTGAAAAGATTTTGATATTTGCTAATAACAAACGCCATGCGGATTTAATCTTTACTAAAATTGATGAAGAATTTCCAGAGCAGTTTGGCGTGATACATTCCAATAAATCTCAAAATTTCCGTTTGCGTGTGATGGAGGAATTTTCGAATAATGAACTTCGCGGAATTATTACAACCGATATTATGGCGCGCGGTCTTGATATTCCGGATGTGTCGCATGTGTTCAACTTCGAGATTCCTGATATTCCAGAACAGTATATTCATAGAATTGGTAGAACAGGACGTGCAGATAAAGAGGGAATTGCTATAAGTTTTTATACGCCGAAAGAAGAAGCTTTGCTGCTTGATATTGAAGTGTTAATGAATAAAGAAGTCTCCAAAACCGAATTCCCTGCTGAGGTTAAACTTTCAGATGTCAAAATTGAAGCTGAGAAAGAGGTTGTCATCATGAAAAATCCAGTAGTAGTAAAAATCCAAGAAGGTGGAGGTGCTTTTCATGAGAAGAAAGACAAAAATAAAAAAGTCAATCTTGGTGGACCTACAAAAAGAAAACCGCCAAAGACAAAACCTGCCAACAGAGGACAACAAAAACAAAAAACGAAATCTCGAAAGAAAAAATAAATACTTAAATACAATCCGCGCCCGAACAAAGTTCGGGCGCGGATTGTATTATTATAATTAAAAAACTTAATAAGCCATTTCTACAATCTTTTTAGCATCGGCAGGACTTACCATTCGGTTTTCACCAAGTAGCCAACCACGAGATTCGAAAGCCGCTTGTATTTTTTCTGCCGTGCCTTCGTAAGCATCGGTATATTCCGAAAGTTTGGTTTTTATTTCTAAAGAGTGGAAGAAGTCTTCCATCGCTTCGATTGCTTTCTGAGCTTTTTCGTCGATAGAACCTTCCGTGATGTTCCATACACGTTCTGCGTATTGCGCTAATTTTTCTTTTTTCTTTTCAAAATAATAACGGTAATGTTGGGGAGCAACAATTGCTAAAGTTCTGGCGTGGTCGATACCATATTGTGCCGTCAGCTCATGCCCCATGCTATGCACCGCCCAATCCTGAGGAACGCCTTTTCCGATAAGACCATTAAGAGCCATGGTACAGCTCCACATAAATTCTGAAGCCGCTTCATAATCAAATCCGTCAGCCATCATTTTAGGTGCAATTTCTTGTAAAGTTTTCAAAATGCTTTCGGCAAAACGATCTTGCAAAGCAGCGCCAATTGGATAAGTCATATATTGCTCCAAAACGTGGGTGTAGGCGTCTGTAATGCCATTTGCGATTTGGTTTTTAGGAATCGATCGTACAACTTCTGGATCTAGAATTGAAAATTGAGGAAATAATCCTGGGCCCCCCATTCCTAGTTTTTCTTTTGTTGCACGACGAGAGATAACTGCTCCCGAATTCATCTCTGAAGCGGTCGCAGGTAAAGTTAATACACTCGCAAATGGCATACCTTGGCCTTCTTTGGTTACGATTCTTTTAGATAAAATATCCCAAGCTTCGCCTTCGTAATTAGCAGCAGCAGACAAAAACTTAACACCGTCAATCACCGATCCACCACCAACAGCAAGAATATACGTAATGTTTTTTTCTTTAATTACTTTAAGAGCTTCAAGCAGGACTTCGTATTCTGGATTAGCGGGTACACCTCCAAATTCTGTAAGTTGGAAGCCTTCCAAAGCAGCGATAACTTGTTCGTAAACGCCATTTTTTTTAATGCTTCCGCCACCGTACACCATTAGGATGTTAGCATCTTTAGGAATTTCGCGAGAAAGCTTTGCGATTTCGCCTTTTCCAAATATAATTTTTGTAGGATTTTTAAATTCGAAATTTAACATTGTTTTGTTTGTTTTTGAAAGCTATAAAATTACGCAATAAGTTTGTTTTGGACGTGACGTTTTAGGCCGTATTGAGGTTAAATATTGTTAAATTATAATATTGAATTTTTTGACTTAATTTCCGTGAGATAAAAGAATGAAATTAATTTCAATTTTGTCGTTCTTATTAATTTGAAGCTTTTTTTGTTTTTTTAATTCATATAATTAGCTCAATTTTTAATTCATTTCTTTAATTATTTATAATTTTTTATTAAAAATGTATAAAAAAATAGCAATATGCTTTTCATAAAATTATAATTATTCTAGAACTAGAATTGAATATTAAAAAAAGAGTTCAATATCTTCATTTATAAGTTGTTTTTAAAAAAATATATCATGTATTATAAGATAAGCTTATCATATTTTTAATGTTAATCTTATCATGTAAATTCGATAACTAAAGTATTGATTTATAGATAATAATGAATAAATATTTTTTTATATGAATTGAATTTTTATATTTGTAATGTTACGTAAATGTTAACAATTAATGAAACCGAATTTTATACATACTTATGTTTCTGTCGACTGTGTCGTTTTTGGCTTCGATCACGAAAATCAACTCAATATTCTTTTGGTGCAAAAACATGGTGCCAATTCTCAGGAGAAGTCACAACGCAAACTGCCAGGTAGTCTTATTTTTAGTCATGAAGATGTTGATGATGCGGCGCAAAGGGTTTTGCATGAATTGACAGGTATCAAAAAAATGGTTCTTAAACAGTTTAAATGTTTTGCGGATCCCAATCGCGCAAGTAGTAAAGCGGATATTAACTGGATGGCACAAGAGTATCAGCCCAATATTGATCGTATTATTACAGTGGCTTATTTGTCTCTTTGTAAGATAGATCATAAAATTAATAGTTCAAAATATGATACTGTTGACTGGTTCCCAATCAATCGGGTGCCAGAGTTGCCTTTTGATCATAATAAAATTATTACGGAATCTTTTGTAGAAATTAGAAAATGGATAGAGTCTGATTTTTCGATTATTTTCCAGTTGTTGCCAAAGAAATTTACTATTAGACAATTGTTTCAACTCTACAATGCTTTGAGTGAAAAACAAATTGATATTAAGAACTTTCATAAAAAGATTGCTGCTTTTGATTACATTATTGCTTTGGATGAAATTGAGACCAACGTAGCCCATCGTGCAGCACGATATTATAAGTTTGATCCAAAGATTTATAAAAAGAATAATACAAAACTTATTAAATAAATTTTTAACGCTATATGTATTTGTTAGGGTATGATATTGGTAGTTCTTCCGTTAAAGTAAGTCTTATTGAGGCTTCTAGCGGGAAAATTATAGCGTCTGATTTTTCTCCAAAAAAAGAGATGAAAATAATTGCCAATCAACCAGGATGGGCAGAGCAGAATCCGTCTGACTGGTGGATCAATCTTAAATTAGCGAACGAGTCTGTAATGCAGCAATCGAGAGTAGATGCTGAGGACATCAAAGCTATTGGTATTACCTGGCAAATGCACGGATTGATTTTGGTTGATAAAGATCAAAATCTTCTCAGACCATCTATCATCTGGTGCGATAGTCGCGCGGTTTCGTATGGAGAAAAAGCTTTTCAACAAATTGGAACCGAGAAATGTTTAAGCCATTTACTTAATTCTCCAGGTAATTTTACAGCGTCAAAACTGGCTTGGGTAAAAGAAAACGAGCCCGAAGTTTTTGATAAGATAGATAAAATTATGTTGCCAGGCGATTATATCGCTATGAAATTGTCTGGTCAAACAGGAATTACAATTGAAGGATTATCAGAAGGTATTTTTTGGGATTTTAAAAACCAATGTATTTCCGAAGATGTGACTAACTTTTACGGAATTCCGAAAAGCTTCTTTCCCGAGATTGTACCTAGCTTCGGTATCCAGGCAGAAGTATCTGCACAAGCCGCTGTTGAGTTGGGACTAAAAGCAGGAACGCCGATATCTTATCGTGCAGGCGACCAGCCTAATAATGCGATGTCTCTCAATGTGTTTAATCCAGGAGAGATTGCTTCTACAGCAGGAACTTCTGGCGTGGTATATGGTGTTTTGGACCAATTAGATTATGATCCGAAATCGAGAGTTAACACTTTTGCTCACGTTAATTATACAGAAGAATTGACAAGACTTGGTGTTTTGCTTTGTATTAATGGAACTGGGATTCTTAACTCTTGGTTGAAACATAATTTTGCAACCTCTTTATCGTCTTATGGTGATATGAACGAGCTGGCATCCCTCTCGCCAATTGGATCAAAAGGCATTAGTATTATTCCTTTTGGTAATGGGGCAGAAAGAGTTTTAGAAAATCAAGAAACAGATTGCTCCATTCATGGGATTAATTTTAATATTCATTCCAAAGGTGATATTCTACGAGCAGCTCAGGAAAGTATTGTATTTTCTTATGAATATGGGATGAATATCATGCGAGAAATGGGCATGGATATCAAAGTCATAAAAGCAGGAAATGCCAATATGTTTTTGAGTTCTATTTTTAGACAAACATTATCAAGTGTTAGTAATGCGGTTATAGAATTGTACGATACAGATGGATCGGTAGGTGCTGCGAGAGGTGCTGGTATTGGTATTGGCTTTTATGCCAATTCTGATGAAGCTTTTGCATCCCTCGAAAAAATCGCAATTATTGAACCTGAAACAGAAAAAAGAGAACAATATATAGAAGCCTATACCCATTGGATGAGACATCTCCAAGCGGCTTTATAAAATCAAAAAAACAAACATGAATGATTGTACTTACAAGTGTAAAAACTTGGTGAGCAGCTACAGTTATGTCAAAATTTAATAAACATTTTTAAGAAATATAAAACATACATTATGAACATTTTAAAAGGAACAAAAGAGTTTTTTCCTGGAATTCAACAAATCAAATTTGAAGGTAAAGAAAGCAAAAACCCAATGGCTTTTCGTTACTACGATGCTAACAGACCAGTCATGGGAAAACCTATGAAGGAATGGATGCGTTTTGCAATGGCTTGGTGGCATAGCTTATGCGCAGACGGTAGCGATCCATTTGGTAGTGGTACAATCCACCACCCTTGGAATGTAGGTTCTGATGCGCTTAGCCGGGCAAAATACAAAATGGACGCCGCTTTCGAATTTATGACCAAAATTGGTTTCGAGCATTATTGTTTCCATGATGTAGATTTAGTAGATCCTGCCAACAATTGGAAAGAATATGAATCCAATTTGCAAAGCATCGTAGATTATGCAAAAGAAAAGCAAGCGGCCTCTGGAATCAAATTATTATGGGGTACAGCTAATGTTTTTTCACACGAACGTTATATGAATGGCGCTTCTACCAATCCTAACTTTGATGTCGTAGCTTGTGCTGCCACGCAGGTGAAAAATTCTATAGACGCCACGATAGCTTTGGGTGGCGAAAACTATGTATTCTGGGGTGGTAGAGAAGGTTATATGACACTTCTAAATACCAATATGAAACGTGAAAAAGAGCATCTTGCACGCTTTTTAACAATTTCTAAAGATTATGCACGCTCACAAGGATTCCAAGGGACTTTTTTGATAGAACCCAAACCTATGGAACCTACAAAACATCAATATGATTATGACGCAGAAACAGTAATTGGATTCTTAAGACATTATGGACTGGATAAAGATTTTAAACTAAATCTAGAAGTCAACCATGCAACTTTGGCTGGTCATACTTTCGAGCACGAACTGCAAGTGGCTATTGACGCCGGCATGCTTGGCTCTATCGATGCCAATAGAGGAGATTATCAAAATGGATGGGATACAGACCAATTCCCGATTGATTATTTTGAACTAGCACAGGCTTGGTTAGCGATTCTCCCAAATGGTGGTATTGGTTCTGGCGGTATTAATTTCGATGCTAAGATTCGTCGTAATTCTGTAGATATGGAGGATTTATTTATTTCTCATATTTCTGGAATGGATGTTTTTGCGAAAGGACTTTTGATTGCTGCTGATGTTTTGGAAAACTCAGATTATAATAAACTTCGTACAGAACGTTACAGCTCTTTTGACTTTGGAAACGGAAAAGCTTTTGAAGAAGGAAAACTTAGCCTTCTTGACCTTCAAAAAATTGCTCACGAAACAGGAGAGCCTCAGGCAAAAAGTGGAAGACAAGAACTTTTTGAAGCGATTGTCAACATGCACATTTAATATAAACCAAGAGACTTTGGATTAAAATATCTTTTAAAAATTTTATTCTGAAGGTCAAATTCACAATCATTAAAAAATATTAATTATGAATCAATTTCATTTTATAAAACCGAACAAAGCAGCATTGTTTTTTGCAATGGCTTTGTTGCCGACTGGTTTGGCTTATTCGCAAGCTAAAAAAGACACTTTGGAGAAGGAACAAAAGATTGATGAAGTAGTTGTAATTGGTTATGGACAACAAAAGAAGGAAGCTGTTACAGGTTCTGTATCTTCACTAAGTGGAAGCGCTTTGAAAGAGGTGCCATCAGCAAACATCTCGGAGGCTTTACAGGGAAGATTGCCAGGTGTAGAAATAGGAAGATTGTCCAGCAAACCAGGTGCAGAACAGCAAATTAGAATTCGGGGGACAAGGTCTTTAACAGCAAGTAATGATCCACTTATTGTGCTAGACGGCATTCCGTTTGCGGGTTCTCTAGCGGATGTTAACCCGAATGATATCAAAAGTCTTGATATTCTTAAAGATGCTTCTGCTACAGCTATCTATGGATCTCGAGGTGCTAATGGGGTAATAATTATCACAACCAACCGTGGAACCAAAAATCAAAAGCCAAGGTTTTCATATAATGGATACACTGGCGTGCAAACGCTGTTTTCAAAATATCCAATGATGGATGGACCAAAATTTGAGGTTTTGAGAACTTTAGCTGATAAATTTACAAATGGGCCAGATGAAAAAAGTGGTTTGAATACAGATTGGCAAGATATGTATTATAAATCAGGAATGATCACCAGTCATGACATTGGTGTTACTGCTGGTACAGACGGAGGAAGCTATAGTACAGGATTAGCATATTATAAGCAAGAAGGTTTAGTCCCATTACAATATTATGAACGTTTGTCGATGCGGGCATCCGTAGATCAACAGATTGGATCATTGTTTCGAGTAGGGGTATCAACTTATAATAATTACTCAGTTAATAATGCTAATGGGCTTAATGCAGGCAATGTTTTACAATATTCTCCAATTGGCAACCCGTATAATGAGGATGGAACAAGAAAAACAATACTGAACACCGGAGCTGATCAAAACTGGGTATATTCCAAAGATAATCTAAACGCATTAGGTGATAGATATGTTGATAAAACAAAGACCTTTGCTTCATATAATAATTTCTTTGGGGAGTTATCAATTCCAGGAATTAAAGGTCTGAAATATCGTTTGAATGTCGGTCTTAATTTTAGAATGACAGATTCTGGTTCTTATGTAGGTACGGGAGTTTTTAACACAAATCCGTCATCAATTTCTAGTGCTGCAATAGGTCGTTCTAATATGACACAATGGGTTTTAGAAAACTTATTAACTTATGATAGAAACTTTGGGAAGCACAAAATTAACTTAACAGCTTTGTATTCTGCTGAAGAGAAAAGCTTTAATTCTTCCTACATTACAGCAAAAGATGTCCCAATTGATGCCTTTCAATACTTTAACTTAGGACATGCCCAAGGAGAAGTAACCATTGATCCAAAAAATCAAAATTATTATAAAACTGGCTTAATATCTTGGATGGGTCGCTTTATGTATCAGTACGATAACAAATACATGATAACGGCTACAATGCGATCTGATGCGGCTTCCGTTCTCGCTCCAGGTAACAAATGGCATACATATCCAGCGATTTCTGCAGGATGGAATGCGAAAAATGAATCTTTTCTAGTTGATAGCAAATATATTAGCCAATTAAAATTCAGGGTAGGTTATGGTGAAACTTCTAATCAAGCGGTAGGTCCATATTCTACATGGGGATTATTATCCACAGTTCCTTATAATTTTGGAGATTCTGGGACAGATTCTTACACCGTAGGTAATTATGTAACACAATTACCAAATGCAGATTTGGGATGGGAGTTTTCAGAAACTTGGAATTATGGTATTGACTTTGGCTTCTTTAATAATAGATTAACAGGGACTGTAGAATATTATAACACGCAGACAAAAGATATTCTATTATCTAAACAACTTCCACCAACTGCTGGCGCAGAGAGAGTAACGACAAATGTAGGACGTACCGAAAATAAAGGACTTGAAATTTCATTGAATGGTGTCATCTTTAATAATAATGATTTTGGTTGGGATGTAGGTGTCAATTTCTATTCAAACAAAAACAAAATTGTTGCACTGAACTCTAATCAATTAAGAGACGAAGGTAACTTGTGGTTTGTAGGACATAACATTAATGCAATTTTTGATTATCAAAATATTGGATTATGGCAAAATGGGGATCCTTATTTAAGTGTCCTTGAGCCAGGAGGCAACGTCGGGATGATTAAAGTTCTATATACTGGCGCTTATAATGCAGATGGTACACCTGTTAGAGCGATAGGTACAGAAGATTTGCAGGTAATTGATACGGATCCAGATTGGCAAGGAGGTTTTAGCTCAAAATGGAGATACAAAAATTTTGACCTTGGTGTTGTAGGAGGCTTCCAGCATGGAGGTGTTTTAATCAGTACACTTTATGGTTCTTCTAGTTATCTTAATATGTTGAACGGTAGAAGAGGACAAGTAGATGTCAACTATTGGACCGAAGAAAATCCAAATGTGAGATATCCTAAACCAGGAGGCATTACAAGTAATGATAATCCTAAATATGGATCGACATTGGGTTATTTCGATGCATCTTATTTAAAGATTCGTACCATTACATTAGGTTATAATTTCGAAAAATATTTTCTTGAAAACTTAAAATTAAGCAGCTTACGCATATATGCAACCGTTCAGAATCCGTTTGTATTTTTCTCACCATACCATAAAGAATCAGGCATGGATCCAGAGCCAAACTCAAGAGGTAATGAAAACCAAGCCGTCAATACAGCTTTCAAATCCCGACAATTAGTGATTGGAGCAACCAATCCTTCCACTCGTAATTTTTTAATGGGTATTAATTTAACTTTCTAAACGACCGAGTCATGATTAACATTAATAAAAAATTAGTTCTAGGTGTGCTTTTAGCCTCCTTAACACTTACCACAGCGTGTAATGATATCCTAGATGAAGAGCCAAAAGGGATATATACACCCGAAGATTTTTATACTGAAAGAGGAATTCAGCAAGGTGTTACAGCATTGTACCGCCATTTGAGATTGCTTTATGGTAATGGATATTACATGAGTACAACTATGGGCGGGACAGATGAGTTGACCTATGCCCAGAGTGCCGATAATAATTTTAAAGATTTAGACTTCTCAGGTGTCGGCAATTTAACACCAAGTTCTTTCCCTTCTAGTATGGTTTGGGCAGCTGTTTTTCCATACATTAATACTGCTAATGGCATTATTCAAAATGGTCCTACAGTCGGAATTAAAGAAAGTCTAATTTCGGAAGCTAGATTTTTCAGAGCTTTTGATTATTTCTTATTAGTACAGACTTATGGTGGCGTGCCATTAGATTTAGGCTCTGGAGATTTAAAATTTAACATCAGCGCATCAACATCTTCGAAACGTAATACTGTGTCAGAAGTTTATACCAAAGCTATTTTTCCAGATTTATTAACGGCTATTGATAATCTACCTGTTAGCCCGCGTGTGACAGGAGGTGTTACAAAAAATGTTGCAAGATTATATTTAGCAAAAGCTTATTTAACTTATGCTTGGTGGTTGCAAAATCCCAATAACATTCCAACTTACCCCGAAACTTCAAGAACAGATCCCAACGGACAATCAGCACAATGGTATTTTCAGCAGGCTTATGATGTAGCTTTAGAAGCTATTAATAATCCAGGACCTTATGCATTGCAACCGACTTATTATGATGTGAATTTGGGAGCGAATGACAGAAATAGTGAAACGATGCTTTATGCAGATCATACACAAAGTTCATCATTTTACAATGAAGGTGATCCATTTGGTTTTGCCTCAGGTTGGTCGCCAGATAATTTTGCTACATGGATTAGTACTTGGAATTATACCAACATTAGAAGTAGTTCTTCGGCAACTTCTTGGACTGCAGTAAGTTCTGTACAACGTGCTGCAACTCAAGATTTGGGACGTCCATGGACACGTATGGCGCCAACTATTGAAGCTATTAAAAATACCTTTGCAGACAAAACTCATGATTCTCGTTTCGATGGTACATTCCAAATGGTATTCCGGGCAAATTGGGACAAAGCAGGTCTCAAAGACGGCAATGGACAAGTCTATACAAAACTTTACAATGCTAACAACTTGGAGATTCATCCTGGAGATGCTGTATTATCTTTCTTGTCTGATGATTCTCAAGCCGATAATATTATCTACCCAATTGGCGCAGGAAAAAGCAATGTTGGCGCAGGAGAATTGCCTGGCAGAGCCGATTTTGTAATTCATACCAGTGGAATTAGCAGAATTGCATATCCTTCATTATGGAAGCTAGGAACCTATCGTACAGATGATCCCAATGGTCTAGGCTACCCAAATGCAGGGCTCACCCGACCAGGATATGCTGCAAAGTTTTCTGAATTTTATTTAATTGCTGCCGAAGCTGCTGTTAAAGGTGCTGCTGGAGCAAAATCTGCACGCGAACTTGTGAATGTGCTAAGAGCAAGAGCTGGAAAATGGAGATGGGATAATAATGGAAATATTGCTAAAAATATTGATTTTAGCGCAGAGATGATTGCTGCAACACCCGCTTCTATTGATATTGATTATATCTTAGCAGAGCGTTCTAGAGAGTTTTATGGTGAAGGTTACCGTTGGTATGATCTTGTTCGTACCCAAAGATGGGAACAATATGCAAAAACATACTCTATTGGTGGTAATAACTATGGTAATCACAGCCCTCAAGTTGTTAACAGAAATATCCAAGCGCATCACTATTTAAGACCAATTCCGCAAAGTCAGTTTGATTATATGGAAATGAGTGCTGCAGAAGAAGCTGCTTACCAAAATCCAGGTTACTAAATACTATTTTAATTACTTTTTATTTTTGACCAACAAGGCAGGTGTTTATCATCTGCTTTGTTTTCAAACAATTTTTTTAATATGGAAAAAGCATGGCGTTGGTTCGGTGAAAAAGATGCAATAAAACTCGATATGCTTCGTCAGATAGGTGTAGAAGCTATTGTCTCAGCATTACATGATATCAAAAATGGAGAAGTCTGGCCTTTGGAGGCGATCGCAGATTACAAAAACTATATCGAGAGTTTTGGTCTTCGATGGTCTGTTGTTGAAAGTCTTCCCGTTTCAGAATCTATTAAATATGCAGGTGATGATAGAGATCTGCTGATTGACAATTATATCCAAAGTTTAGAAAACCTCGGAAAAGCAGGCGTCAAAACTGTATGTTACAACTTTATGCCGGTTTTGGATTGGGCACGTACCGATTTGTATTACCAATGGGAAGACGGCTCATCATCACTGTATTTCGATAAGGCCAAATTTGCTTATTTCGAAATCCACATTTTAGGAAGAATTGAAGCTGTCAACGATTATTCAGAAGAAATTTTGAATAAAGTCAAAGCTATACATTCCTCTATTACTGAAAAAGAAAAAGAAGATTTAATAGATACAATCATTGTAAAAACTCAAGGTTTTGTCAATGGTAATATTAAAGAAGGAGAGCAGAATCCCGTTGAAAAATTCAAAAGCTTATTAACACTTTACAAAGGAATTGGTAAAGAGCAACTTCGCGAAAACATGAAATACTTCTTGGAGAAAATAATGCCTATTTGTGAAAAATGGAATATCCAAATGTGTGTGCATCCCGACGATCCACCATTTTCGCTGTTAGGTTTGCCAAGAATTGTAACCTGCGAAGACGATATTGATTGGCTTTTAAAAGCAGTTGATAATCCACACAACGGATTGACATTTTGTACAGGTTCGCTTAGCGCAGGAATTAATAATGACGTCCCCAAATTGGCGAAAAAATATGCATCACGAACCAAATTTGTTCATTTAAGAAGTACCAATATTTTAGAAAATGGTGATTTTGTCGAAGCGCATCATTTAGAAGGTCGCGGAAAACTGATAGACGTTATCAAAATTTTTGAAATCGAAAATCCAGGTTTGCCAATGCGCATCGATCACGGAAGATTGTTAACCGATGATATTGGGAAAAATTACAATCCAGGCTATTCATTTCTTGGAAGAATGTTGGCATTTGGCCAGATACACGGTGTTATAGAAACCCTTAAAGATGATTTAGAAAACTAAATTTTCAAACAAAATTACAAAACAATGAACGAGATTTTTAGCATAGCAGGAAAAGTAGCCATCATCACTGGAGCATCTGGTGTATTAGGCGGAAGTTTGGCAAAACATTTTGTAAAACAAGGGGCGAAAGTCGTGGCAATAGGACGTAGTTTAGAAAAACTCCAAAGCATCACTACTGAGTTAGAAAATGTGGGAGGCGATGTTTTAGCAATCGAAGCCAATGTTCTTGACATTCCGAGTCTAGAAGCGGCTTCAAAAAAAATTTTAGAGAAGTACGCAAAAATAGATATTCTTCTCAATATTGCTGGAGGAAATCTTCCCAATGCAACCTTAACAGCAGAACAATCCTTCTTCGATATGGCTATGGAAGCTTGGGATGAGGTTACTGATTTGAATATCAATGGAAGCGTTTATCCTTCTTTTGTTTTCGGTAAAATAATGGCAAATACAGGGTCAGGAAGTATCGTGAATGTTTCGTCGATGGCGGCATATTCGGCCATTACAAGAGTTGCAGGCTATTCGGCTGCAAAAACCGCAATTACCAATTTTACGCAGTGGTTAGCTTCTGATGTTGCACTCAAATTTGGGGACAAAATTCGGGTAAACGCCATTGCGCCAGGTTTTTTTATTGGAGATCAAAACCGAAAAATATTAATCAACGAAGACGGCACCTTTACAGATAGAAGCAAAAAAGTGATTGCCAAAACACCAATGGGACGTTTCGGTGATGCTGATGAGCTGAACGGCTCTGTACAGTTTTTATGCTCGGATGCAGCTAGTTTTATCACAGGTGCTTTATTGCCTGTTGATGGCGGTTTTAGCGCTTTCAGTGGTGTGTAATTTTTGAATTATTTTTTTCATATCAAAGCAAGATCTTACGCATGTCGTTGAAGATTTGTAAGGTCTTGTTTTTCTTTCAATTTTAAACATTTTATCATGCGTTCTGATTCTCAAAAAAGTGTTTTTAGCGATAATTTTTTATTAGATAACAAAGCGGCAGAGCAACTCTATTTTGGGTTTGCCGAGAAAATACCAATTATCGATTATCACAATCATCTAGAGCCCGATGTTATTTTCAATAATCAAAATTTCCGTTCTCCTACGGCGATTTGGTTGGATGGTGATCACTACAAATGGCGAGCAATGCGGAATTTTGGTATCGAAGAACATTTTATTTCTGGCGCAGCTTCCGATGGAGAGAAATTCCAAAAATGGGCTTTTGTTGTTCCGTATACCTTGCGAAATCCCTTATTCCATTGGACACATTTAGAACTCAAAAATCCCTTCGGAATTCAACATTATTTGAATTCTAATAATGCCGAAAATATTTATAATCAAATGCAAGAAAGCTTACAAACAGAAGCTTTTAGACCACAATCGATTATTAAAAATTTCAAGGTGACAACGCTTTGTACAACCGATGATCCTGCAGACGATTTAGGCTATCATAAAGCTTTAAAAACAAGTGCTTTTGAAACCCAAGTTTTACCTGCTTTCCGTCCCGATCTTTATATTAACATCATCAATCCAACAGAATATTTGAAGTCGATTAAAAAGTTAGAAAATGTGTCTGGAACAAGCATACAATCAACTTCTGATTTGTTAAATGCGCTTCAAAACCGAATCAATTACTTCGATGAGGTTGGTGCAAAAATATCAGATCATGGCTTCGAATATTTTCCAGATACCACGCTTTGGAACTCCGATTTAGAAAAAGAATATTCCGAATTTTTAAAAGGAAATAAAACAGCTTTTTCTAATCCAGATGCGCTTTGCGGTTATTTGCTGAAAGAACTTTGCAAGATGTATGCAGAGAAAAACTGGGTGCAACAATTCCATATTGGGGCAACCCGAAATAACAATTCTTTAATGCTTAAAAATATTGGGATTAATGCTGGTTATGACGCGATTGGTGAACAATATTTTGCACAACGAATGAGTCTTATGTTGGATGAACTCAATTCGGAAAACAAATTAGCAAAAAGCATTATATATAATCTTAATCCTGTTTATAACGAAGTTTTGGCTTCTCTTGCTGGAAATTTTAATGAAGCAGGAGTACAGTCTAAAGTCCAGTTGGGCGCCGCTTGGTGGTTTTTGGATCAACTAGATGGTATGGAAAAACACCTTAATGCCATTTCTAACATTGGGTTGTTAAGCACTTTTGTTGGGATGTTGACCGATTCGCGCAGTTTGTTATCCTTTTCTAGACACGATTATTTTAGACGTTTGCTTTGTAATATGTTGGGTTCCGAAATGGAACGTGGACTTTTGCCTAACGACGAACAGTGGGTTGGGAAAATCATACAAGACATTTGCTATAATAATACCAAAAACTACTTCGAATTTTAAAATGGAGCACAATAAAATATTATGTTTTGGAGAATTGTTGTTGCATTTTGCTCCTGATACAAGTGGTGATTGGTTACATAATCAATCATTAAAAATCTACGTTGGCGGTGCAGAATATAATGTGGCTTCCGCTTTAGCACAATGGAATAATCCAGTGAAATTCTTGTCTGCTTTGCCTCAAAATTTTATTGGAAATCAATTAAAATCAAAATTAAATAAACAAGGCATTGATGTTTTTTCTGATGATAATTCGGGACGTATAGGCACATTTTATCTTCCCTCGGATGGCGATATGCAAAATGCGGGTGTCATCTACGACCGTTTTCCGTCGGTGTTTACCGAGTCGGATTTTTCGAGTTGTGAGAACGAATTTATTTTTGATCAAGTATCTTGGCTGCACATCTCGACTATAACGCCAGCCTTAAGTGACAAAGCTTTTGAGAAGTCTTTGGATTTGATGCAAGAAGCAAAACGGAGAAATATTAAAGTTTCTCTAGATCTTAACTACCGTGAAGCTCTTTGGATTAATAAAAATCCAGTAGAGAAAATTGCGAAATTAATGCCTTACGTTAATGTTTTAATGGGGAATATTTGGTCTATTCAGCAGTTTCTAAACATCAAAATCGAATGTAATTTGAGTGGTCATTTTGATGATGAACAACTTTTGAAACAAGCCGAAAAATCAGCTTTAGAAATTCAGAAATCTTACCCGAATGTGGAAGCGGTGGCCAATACTTTTCGTTTCACACAAGGAGAAGAAGTCAACTATTACGCGACTTTGTTTACAAAGCAACAATTGTTGGTTTCAGAACAATATTATGCAGAAAAGCTAGAAGAACGCGTGGGAAGTGGCGATGCTTTTATGGCAGCTTTAATCCACGGAAATATACGCAACAATCCTCCACAACAAATCTTGAATGACGCGACCAAAGTGGCTTTCAAAAAGCTTTTTGTAAAAGGCGACACTATTGATAACAGTATTAATATCGAAAATTTATGAATCCAATTCATCACAAAATAAAAGAACAAAAAATTGTCCCGTTGTTTTACAATGCGTCTTTTGAGGTTTCTAAAAGCATAATCCAAACGCTTTACGATGCAGGAATTCGCGTTGTAGAATACACCAACCGAGGTGCGCAGGCTTTAGAAAATTTTAAAAATTTAAAAGAATATTCTATATCCGAATGTCCAGATTTATTTCTAGGTATCGGCACGATAAAAAATACAGAAGAACTCGATTTATTTATTAATGCCGAAGCGGATTTTATAATAACACCTGTTATTAATGAAGAGCTAATTCGACATGCGAAGGGCAGAAATAGCTTAATAATTCCAGGATGTCTTACGCCGTCGGAAGTTAATATTGCGTTTCAAAATGATTTAAAATTGGTAAAAATATTTCCAGCCGATGTGGTGGGTAAAAAGTATATCCAATCAATAAAAGCGGTTTTCCCTGGCATGGACTTTATGCCAACGGGTGGTATTTCTTCCGAGTTTGAAGATATTAAAGAATGGCTCAACGGTGGCGCGATTGCAGTTGGACAAGGCAGCGCTTTAATACAGAATAATCGCTCTTTAGAAGATCTAAAATCTAAAGTTCATGAATTGTTAAACCAACTAAAATCTTAAAATGCAAGCACCAAAAAAACAAAATTTAAGATGGTTTATGTTGTTCATGGTTTTTCTTGCAACAACAATTAATTACCTCGATCGTCAAGTTATGGGTCTTTTAAAACCCACATTGGAGGCCGAGTTTGGATGGTCGGAGAAGGACTATTCTTACATTGTTATGGCTTTTACAGCATCTTATGCATTAGGAAATCTTTTGATGGGACGTTTTATTGATAAAGTAGGTTCCAAAATAGGTTACGCTGTGTCTTTGGTGGTATGGAGTTTGGCTTCCGTGGGACATGGCTTCGTAAAAAGTACATTCGGTTTCTTGATTGCCAGAACTGCTTTGGGCGTTTCGGAAGCTGGGAATTTTCCTGCTGCAATTAAGTCCGTAGCAGAGTGGTTTCCCAAAAAAGAACGTGCTTTGGCAACAGGGATTTTTAATTCTGGTGCGACGGTAGGTGCCATTTTAGCGCCTATTTTGGTGCCCTTTATTTTGGGACATTATGGTTGGCAGGAGACTTTCGTCTGGATAGGTGCTGCGGGACTTTTGTGGATTATTCTTTGGTGGAAATTCTATAGCAAACCCGAAGACAACAAAAGATTATCAACCGAAGAATTGGCTTATATCAAAAGCGACCAAGAACAAATTGATAACCAACAAACCAATGTTCCGCTAAAAGACATTTTGAAACTAAAAGCAACATGGTCTTTCGCTATCGGAAAAATGCTGACAGATCCGATTTGGTATTTCTTTATGTTTTGGTTGCCAGCTTACTTTGCTGACGTTTTCAAAATGGATTTAACAAAACCTTCTTTACCCTTAATTTTGATTTATGGCGGTACCACAATCGGAAGTATTGGCGGTGGTTATATTTCTTCACTTTTAATAAAAAAAGGATGGAATATTAACAAGGCAAGAAGTATTACCATGCTAGGTTTTGCCTTATTGGTCGTGCCGGCTATGTTTTCAAAATACTTAGATAATATGTGGTTAATTACCGTAGTTATTGCTTTTGCAACGGCAGCGCATCAAGGTTGGGGAGCCAATCTTATGACCACAGTGGGCGATCGTTTGCCCAATCATTACGTTAGTTCTGTTATCGGATTTGGCGGGATGATGGGATCTGTCGCAGGGATTATTTTTCCATTGTTTATTGGGATTGTTTTAGATTATTTTAAAAAACAAGGGAACATTAATAACGGTTATAATATCATCTTCTTCATCGCAGGAATATCGTATATCCTCGCTTGGTGTCTTATTAAATACCTGAATCGTAAAGAAAAAAATGTCTTGAATTAATTTTAAAATTAAGCTTATGAATTTGAATGTTATGAATAAAAAAATCATTTTTTCGGCTGTAATGCTATCGTTATCGACTTCGATGTCGGCACAAGTTTTTTCAAATTTTAAATATCAAGGAAAAGATAAAATTTATGATGAAAATCCACTGAAAGAAGATGAGATGTATTCGCCGATTTTGCAAGGTTTTTATCCAGATCCTAGTATAACCAAAAAAGGAAACGATTACTATTTGGTAAATTCTTCATTTTCTGTATTTCCGGGTGTTCCGATTTTTCATTCCAAGGATTTGGTCAATTGGAAGCAGTTAGGACATGTTTTGGATCGTCCTTCTCAACTCAAAGTAGGCACGGCAGGTTTTTCGGAAGGCATCTACGCGCCAGCTATTCGATACAATCCTTACAACGATACTTTTTATATGATAACCACGCAAATTGCTAGTGGAATTGGGAATATGTTGGTGAAAACCAAAGATCCAAGACAATCTTGGAGCGAGGTGCAAAAGCTCAATTTTGATGGCATCGATCCTTCTTTATTTTTTGATGATGACGGGAAAGCCTATGTCGTTCATAACGATGCGCCACCTGTAGGAACCGAGCAATATTCGGGTCATCGTGTTATAAAAATATGGGAATTCGATTTAGAAAAAGATCAGGTTATTCCTAATACAGATAAAATCATAGTTAATGGTGGAGTTGACCTTTCTCAAAAACCTATTTGGATAGAAGCACCACATCTTTACAAAAAAGACGGAAAATACTTTTTGATGTGCGCAGAAGGAGGAACGGGCGATTGGCACAGCGAAGTTATTTTTATGAGTGATTCGCCAAAAGGGCCTTTTGTGCCGGCATCTAACAATCCGATTTTGACGCAACGCTATTTTCCAAAACACCGAGATAACAAAGTGGATTGGGCGGGTCATGCCGATCTGGTGGAAGGCCCAGACAATCATCATTATGGCGTGTTTTTGGGTGTGCGACCTAATAGCAAATGGCGCGTTAATACGGGGCGCGAGACGTATTTGCTTCCTGTAGATTGGTCGGGGGATTTTCCAGTATTCGAGAATGGATTACTACCTCTTAAGGCTAAAATTAAAATGCCAAAAGGGGTTAAAAACCAAACAGGACAAAATGGATTTTTACCAAATGGAAATTTTTCGTTTAATGATAAATTGAATAATGAAAAACTAGATTTTCGTTGGGTAGCCATGCGCGGTCCAAAAGAAGAGTTTGTTTCTGTTACCAAAAATGGGGTTAAGATTAATGCTTTCCAAACCAATGTTAAAGACAAAGCGCCTATTTCTGCATTATTTGTAAGACAGCAACATGTATCTTTTGAAGCCGAGGTACGTCTCGATTTCAAACCAAAATCCGAAAAAGAATTATCCGGAATTACTTGTTACCAAAGCGAAAACTTCAACTATGTATTCGGAATTGTTCAAAAAAATAAAGAAAATTTCTTGGTTTTAGAACGAACCGAAAAAGGACAATCCAAATTATTAGCAACAGAAAAAATCAAACTTACGCAACCAATTTTTCTTCAGGTGAAAGCTGATGGAGATGACTATCAATTTGGATATTCTTTGGATGGAAAAGATTTTAGAAATGTAGGAAATATCGTCTCTGGTGATATTTTGTCAACCGATGTTGCAGGAGGATTTTCGGGCACTTTAATAGGATTATATAGTACTGTAGGAAATGATGTTAAACTTTAAAAAGTAAAAATGAAAAGATTAAAAAGAAGTTTATTAATTATTGTAGTAGGATTAGGATTTGGTAAATTTTCTTGGGCAACCGAGCCTTTTATTATTAATAAAAAAACTAAAGAAAGCATCGCGCTGAAAAGCGGTAATGCTGTTTTCAAAATCTATACCGACGCTTCTTTAGATAAAGGTGTTTTGCGTGCCGTTCAGAATTTGCAAACCGATGTACAGCAGGTTTTGGGCGCTGCGCCAAGCTTGTATCATCAGGCTACAACTTCTAATGCAACTTTGATTATTGTAGGGACATTAGGACAAAACAGCATTATCGAGCAGTTGGTAAAATCCAAAGCAATCAATGCGAATGATCTTAAAAATAAAAGAGAAAAATATATCGTTCAGAACATCAAAAATCCATTTAATAAAAATCAGGATGCTATTGTAATTGCCGGAAGCGACAAACGTGGCGCCATATATGGTGTTTATGAATTTTCTAAACAAATAGGGGTTTCGCCTTGGCATTATTGGGCAGATGTTCCTGTTGAGAAAAAAGATAATCTTTACTTCAAAAAAGGAACTTATACCGATGGTGAACCAGAAGTTGAGCTTCGAGGAATTTTTTTGAATGATGAAGAACCTTCATTAGGCGGTTGGGCAAGACATACTTATGGAGGATTTAATTCTAAGTTTTATGAAAAAGTCTTCGAGTTGGTTCTACGTCTCAAAGGCAATTATATGTGGCCAGCGATGTGGGGAAGCGCCTTCTACGATGATGATCCACAAAATGGAGAATTAGCAAACGAAATGGGCATCGTTATGGGAACTTCGCATCACGAGCCAATGGCTTTGGCACAACAAGATTGGCGACGTTATATTAAGAAAAACAATTTGCCTAATATTTGGGATTATAATAAAAATGCTAAAGTCTTAAACGAATTTTGGACTAAAGGTATCGAACGCAGCAACAATTGGGAACGTCTGGTAACCATGGGTATGCGTGGCGATGGTGACGAAGCGATGGAGGAAGGGACTAATATTTCTCTTTTGGAAAATATCGTCAACAATCAACGTAAGATTATCGAAAAATCAACTGGAAAAAAAGCCAACAAAACACCGCAAGTTTGGGCTTTATACAAGGAAGTTCAGGATTATTACGACGCGGGAATGCGCGTTCCGGATGATGTCATGTTATTGTTTTGTGATGATAATTGGGGCAATGTGAGAAAACTTCCAGATCTTACAAAACCTTTACACAAAGGAGGTTACGGGATGTATTATCATTTTGACTATGTCGGAGGACCGCGCAATACGAAATGGATTAATATTAGCCCAATTCAAAGAATTTGGGAACAAATGAATCTAACCTACGAACATGAAGTGAAAAAACTTTGGGTGGTGAATGTTGGGGATCTAAAACCAATGGAATTTCCGATTTCATTTTTTATGGATATGGCATGGGATCCAAAACGTTTTAATCAAGATAATTTGATGGCTTATACCGAAGAATGGGCTTCGCAACAATTTGGAGAACAACATTCGAAAGCAATTGCCAGAATGATTAATTTGTACACCAAATACAACCGTCGCGTAACGCCAGAAATGCTGGATGATAAAACTTACAATCTCGAAAATTATAACGAATTCGAGCGTGTTGTTAACGAATACCAAAGCCTCGCGCTGGAAGCAAATAGATTGTATAACAAAATACCCCAAGCTTACAAAGATGCTTATTTTCAATTGGTTTTGTATCCGATAGATGCCTCTAGTAATTTGTACGAAATGTATTTCAATATCGCTAAAAATAAAAAACTCGCCTCAGAAAATAAACTTGAAGCTAATGTTTTTGCGGAGATTGCAAAGCAAAAATTCGAGTACGATACTCATTTGAGTAACAAATACAACAACGAAATTGCAGGCGGAAAGTGGAAACATATGATGGACCAAATCCATATTGGTTACACCAATTGGCAACAACCTCAAAAGAATGAAATGCCCAAAGTGCTTCATGTAGAAGATCATACTGCTTCAAAATTGTTTAAAGAACAAGACGGTTATGTTTCTATAGAAGCCGAAAACTTTGCCAGAAAAAATAATTCAACAACTATTGAATGGAAAGTGATTCCGGATTTCGGAAAAACAAAATCAGGGATTACAACTTTCCCACAAAAGCTTTACCCAACTTCAAAAGACGATTTGTATGTTGAGTATGATATCGATTTTGCAACAACAGGTACTTTCGATATCGAATTATTATTAGCACCGACGCTTAATTTTAATCACAACAAAGGATTACGTTACGAGTTGTCTTTAGACGGAAAAAATCCTCAAACAATTAATTTTAATGGACATTATAAAGGCGAATTGGCAGAATGGCAAGCAGAGCACATCATCAAATCAAAATCTAAAATAGCGATTGATAAGCGAGGAAAACATTCGTTGAGATTCAAAGTTTTGGAACCTGGTATTGTTCTTCAAAAAATACTCATTAACACTGGCGGGCTAAAGCCGTCTTATCTAGGCGCGCCAGAAAGTCCTTATACACAAAATTAAAATGACGATAAAACCAATTAACATACAGACAATTGGCGAAATGCCAGACGGGACTTTGGTTAAAGAATTTACGTTGACCAACCAAAATGGAATGTCGCTTAAAGTTATCAATCTTGGCGGAATTATCACATCAGTATCAACGCCTGACAAAAATGGAGTTTTCCAAGACATTATTTTGGGATATTCGGATTCTGCCGATTATATTCTTGGAAATCCTAATTATTTTGGAGCCATTATCGGACCTTATGCTAATAGGATTGCTGGGGGAAAGTTTAAAATTAATCATCAAGTTTATAATCTAGAAGTTAACGACGGCGAAAATACTTTGCATGGTGGAAACTCTGGATTCCATAACCAAATTTGGGATGTTGAGATTTTGCAAAATACGGTTTTCCAAACCTTGAAATTGACCTATATTAGTCCAGATGGCAAAGGTGGTTTTCCTGGAAATCTTAAAGTAATAGTTTATTATACACTGACCAATAATGATGAACTCCAGATTACTTACCAAGCTACGACTGACAAAACCAGCATTATTAATCTCACGCAACATGCTTATTTTAATCTTTCGGGAGATTTTTCGAAAGAGATTCTGGATCATGAGTGTCAATTCAATGCCTCTAGTTTTATTCCGATTGATAAAAATGCTATTCCGTTGGGAAATGTTAAAAGTGTTGAAAATTCCGCTTTCGATTTTAGAATTTCAAAAAAAATTGGCGAGCATATTAACAGCGAAGAAGAACAAATCCAAGTCGGAAAGGGTTACGATCATACTATGGTGATGGATGGTGCTGGGTTTCGATATTTTGGGGAAATTTTCCACACGACATCGGGTAGAATAATGCAGATTTTCTCGGATCAACCAGGTTTTCAACTGTATTCGGGAAATCATTTAGAATCTGATATTCGATGCAAAACTGATGAGAAGCTCAAAAAAAGAACAGGCTTTTGTATAGAAACTCAGGCTTTTCCAGATTCTCCAAATCAGGCAGAATTTCCAAAGTTTATCTTGAATCCAAATGAGACCTACCGTACCAAAACAGTTTTTAAATTTTTAATAAACAAATAAATAATGTATAACAAAACCAATATTAATAACGAAAAATTGGTCAATATTTAGCATTTGTATTGCGGTAATAAGTGCGATTTTAATTTTTTAATATCTTAAAAATCTTGATTGCCTCTATTTTTGGTGAATTTAATTGTTAATATTGATGTTTTTAAAGCAGTTATTAGATGAAATTATTAATAATTAAATGTTAAATTAATGTTAAAGTTAATCTATTGTCCTTTGCTTCAAAAGAAAATAAAAGCCCAAAAGGATATTGTAAAAAATACGATAAGTAAACTAAAGATTTTTTATAGACTTTATAAGACTGTTTTATAGCTTGTTATTAAAGATGTTGCCGTGAATAATTTGGACGGTTTTATTTTCTTATTTTGTATGATAAGTATGGGGCTTTTCTCTTTATTACTCGGTGTTTTGTTGTTGTGTTTTTGTTTGTATTCGCATTTTGTTGATTTGGATTCTTTGGTTTGTTAAGAGAAAATTTTATTTTAGAAAAACACAAATTGATGGTTTTGTAGATTATAAAATGATAAAGTGGATTTTATGGAGAATAACCACATTTTAATAAAACTTTTAACTCATTAATTTTTTTTTGAAATGCAGAATTGGCGTTAAGACACCAAGATCGCCATACTTAACTTTTTTTAGCACCAGTAATTATTATGAAAATATTTGTCAAAGCTTATCTCTCGCTTTTTGTTTGTTGCATTTTGGGAACGCTTCAAAATCTTGAAGCCAAAGTAAAACTTCCTGCTTTGGTCTCCGACGGAATGGTTTTACAACGTGACCAAAAACTTAGAATTTGGGGGAAAGCTGATGTGGGAGAAAAAGTTGATGTACATTTTAAGAACAAATATTACACAACAAAAGCCGATGCTAAAGGCGATTGGTCCTTAATCTTACCAGCAGTGAAAGCTGGCGGGCCATACACAATGCAGATTAATGATATTCTTTTAAAAGATATCCTCATAGGTGACGTGTGGCTGACTTCTGGACAATCGAATATGGAACTACCAATGTATCGTGTAAGAACACTTTATCCAGACGAGCTACAAAATGCTAACAATCCTAATATTCGGTTTTTTACAGTTCCTCAAAAATATAATTTTAAAAGTCCACAAACAGATTTGGAAAACGGAACTTGGGAAATCACGAATCCACAAACGATAAACAATTTTTCTGCGGCAGCTTATTTTTTTGCAAAAGATATTAACGCTAAATATAAAATCCCTGTAGGTATAATACATGCCAGTTTGGGAGGTTCTCCAATACAAGCCTGGATGGATATTAAAACATTAAGAAAATATCCCGAATATATTGCAGAAGCTCAAAAATGGAATAATGATGAACTTATAAAATCTACAGAGTTGAATGAAAAGTCATTAGCCGATACTTGGTATTCTGAGCTTAATCAAAATGATATTGGGCTTAGCCAAGATTGGAAAAGTAATCAGACAAATTATTCGGATTGGAAGATTATAAAAATGCCTAGTTCTTGGGAGAATCAGGAAAGCGCTTTCGACGGATCTGTTTGGTTAAAAAAAGAAATTTTTATTCCAAAAAATAAAGAAGGAAAAGCAGCTTTTCTTAATCTTGGTAGAATAAAAGATGCTGATGAAACCTACGTTAACGGAATTAAAGTCGGCAATATAACGTATGAATATCCGCCACGTTGGTACAACATTCCCTCAGGTTTATTAAAGTCAGGTAAAAATATTATCACCGTTCGTGTTATTAACGGAAGTGGAAAAGGCGAGTTTATCGCAGACAAACCTTATTATTTAGAAATTGACGGACAAAAAATAGATCTCAGGGGTGATTGGTATTACAAGATTGGGACAAAAATGGATCGCATAGCACCTGGACAAACTTTTATCCGTTGGAAGCCAACAGGATTATACAACGCAATGATACATCCTATAATCAACTATAATATAAAAGGCGCGCTTTGGTACCAAGGAGAAAGTAATACGAGCAAACCAAAAGAATATGGCGATTTGTTAACAAGTTTGATCGACGATTGGCGAACGAAATTTCAGCAAAAAAATATGCCTTTTTTAATCGTTCAGTTGGCCAATTTTATGGAACCAAAAAAGCAAGCATTAGAAAGTAATTGGGCAGAATTAAGAAATCAACAACGAAAAATTTCACAAAAGCTTTCTCATACAGGATTAGCTGTCGCGATTGATCTAGGAGAATGGAATGATATTCACCCTTTGGACAAAAAAAGCATCGGCGATAGATTGGCTTTACAAGCAGAAAAGCTTTCCTACAAAGCCAATATTATTGCAGATGGACCAATTTATCAATCCGTGAAATTCGAAAATAATAAAGCTATACTTAGTTTTAAAAAAGGAACTAATGATTTTCAAAATGTTCAAGAGCTGAAAGGATTTGCTATTAAAAATAAAGAAGGCAAATGGTTTTGGGCTAATGCCAAAATCCAAGCTGATAAGATTATTGTATGGAATGACGAGGTGTTAGAGCCAATTGCTGTTAGGTATGCGTGGGCTGATAATCCGGATCATGCAAATCTCAGAAACCAATCTGGACTTCCTGCGTCGCCATTTACAACAGAAGAATAATTAAATTAATTTGAAATGAAAAATATATCCTCAAAAATATCTGTCTTCGAAAAAGTAGGTTATAGTCTTGGAGATTTAGCCGCGAATTTGGTGTTCCAAACTTTAGTTACCTATTTAGCTTATTTTTATACAGACATTTATGGATTAAAAGCCGAAGATGCGTCTTTGATTACTTTATCGGTAGGTTTGGTCGCGGGCTTTGGATTCAATCCACTTATTGGGGCTTTGGCGGACAGAACATTGTCCAAATGGGGAAAATTTCGCCCATGGATTTTGTTTACTGCCATCCCGTTGGGGATTGCAGCGCTGTTGGCTTTTAGTACACCAGATTTCGATTATAAAGGAAAAGTAATATATGCGGCGATAACTTACAGCATTTTATTATTACTTTATGCTGCTAATAACTTGCCTTATTCCGCGCTTAGTGGTGTTATTACAGGCGATATGGGCGAGCGTAACAGCATCTCATCCTATCGTTTTGTAGCGGTGATGTTCGCGCAGTTTTTTGTTCAGGTTTTTATGTTGCCGATTATTTTATCCGTTGGTAATGGTGATAAAGCTGCGGGAATAGAGGTGGTCATGACATGGCTGGCTGTTATTGGAACGCTGATGTTGCTCATTACATTTTTTACTACTAAAGAAAGAGTTGTTCCTACCGAAGCGCAGAAGTCCGATCTGAAATCTGATTTGAAAGATTTATTTAAAAACAAACCTTGGCTTATTATGCTAAGTGTTACAACATTAGTTTTTATTACACTTGCCATGAAGGGTGGTGCTTACGTGTATTATTTTAATAACTATGTCGATGAAAAAGCTCTAGCAAGCTTTATCGCGCCAATAACAGTTTTTTTTAATTCCATTGGGATGAATTTTTTCGGTGAAGATGTTAAATCTGCTGGTTTTGGACTTTTCAATGCAGGCGGTATTATTATGATGATTATCGGAATTACTTTTTCTAAAAACTTAGCGGATAAATATGGTAAGAGAGATGTGTTCATGGCGTCTTTGTTTGTATCAACCTTGTTTATTCTAATGTTTATGTTTTACCCTCCCGAGTCGGTGTCAATGATGTTTTTATCACAGATTTTGCATGGCTTTTTCTATGGAATTGGTACACCCTTGTTATGGGCGATGATTGCCGATGTAGCTGATTACTCCGAATGGAAAAATAAGCGTCGTGCCACAGCCATTATTTTTTCAGCGATGATGGTTGGGCTAAAAGTTGGTTTGTCAATAGGAAGTGCTTTGGTGGCGTGGGTTATTAGCCAATATGGTTATATTTCAATTGAAAGTGGTGTACACATGACACAACCAGAAAGCGTTGCGGAAGGAGCCAAATTATTAGTGAGTGTTTTCCCTGCAATTCCTTTTCTTTTGGCTTGTGGATTACTTGCTTTTTACTCAATTAATAAAAAAATGGAAGTTCAAATCGAACATGATTTGGCTGAAAGACGAAATAAATAATTATGAAAAAACGTATTATTTTAATGACTTTGTTAGGATTAGTATCCTATAAAGTTGGTGCCCAAACTAAGAAGTCTGCAAGTTTGAAGCAGGCTTACGCTAAAGATTTCTATATCGGAACCGCGCTTAATCTTCAACATATTCATGACAAAGACAAAAAAGGAATTAACATTATTAAAAAAGATTTTTCCTCCATTGTCGCTGAAAACTGCATGAAAAGCATGTTCTTGCAACCTGTAGAAGGGCAATTCTTTTTTGATGATGCAGACAAGTTTGTGGCATTTGGTCAGCAGAACAATATGTTTACCATTGGTCATACTTTGGTGTGGCATTCGCAAGCGCCAGATTGGTTTTTTGTTGATAAAGACGGGAAAAATGTATCTGCTGACGTTCTCAAGCAACGTATGAAAAATCATATCCAAACCGTTGTTTCTCGCTACAAAGGAAAGATTAAAGGCTGGGACGTTGTCAACGAAGCGATTATGGAAGATGGCTCTTACAGGAAATCTAAATTTTATGAAATTCTAGGAGAGGAGTTTATTCCTTTAGCGTTCCAATGGGCTCACGAGGCAGATCCCGACGCCGAATTGTATTATAACGACTATAACGAATGGCATTCTGGAAAAGTACAACAAATAACCAAAATGATTAAAGATTTTAAATCTCGTGGAATCCGTATTGATGGTATCGGTATGCAAGCGCATGTCGGCTTAGATTACCCAAGTATTGAAGAATATGAAAAAGCCATTGTCGCTTATGCCAATGCAGGTGTTAAAGTAAGCGTAACCGAACTAGAAATTAGCGCTCTACCTTCTCCGCATAGGATATCATCCAACGTTGCCGATACACAAGCTTACGAAAAACAACTTAATCCTTACAATAATGGTATTTTACCAGCTGACGTAGAAGCGGCTTGGGAAAAACGCTATTTGGATTTTTTCAGTCTATTTCTAAAGCATAAAGACAAAGTGGAAAGAGTAACGCTGTGGGGCGTTACCGATGGCGATTCTTGGAAAAATGATTTCCCAATTGTTGGTCGAACAGATTATCCGCTCTTGTTTGATAGAAAATATAAGGAAAAACCAATTGTTAAAAAGCTGATACACTTAGCTAAAGAAAATTAGATTTTTAAATATTAGAAAAGATGATTATGAAGAAAGCAAAATATCTGTTCCCAAAAGATTATATGGCAGATCCATCTGTACATGTTTTTGAAGATAAAATTTATATCTATCCTTCACACGATCGCGAAAGCGGTATCGCAGAAAATGACAACGGTGACCATTTCGATATGGCGGATTACCATGTATTTTCTTTGGATGATGTAGAAAATGGAGAAGTTACAGACCATGGCGTTGTGTTATCGGTACAAGATATTCCATGGGCTGGCCGACAATTGTGGGATTGCGATGTGGCGCACAAAAATGGAAAATATTATATGTACTTCCCATTAAAGGATCAAAACGATATTTTCCGCATAGGCGTTGCTATAAGCGATAGACCTTATGGACCTTTTGTTCCCGAGAAACATCCGATAATGGGCAGTTACAGCATAGACCCATGTGTTTTTGAAGAAGATGGAAAACATTATATATATTTTGGCGGTATCTGGGGTGGACAACTTCAACGTTACCGAGATAACAAAGCTTTGGAAAGTGCCATTCTTCCAGAAAACGACGAAGCAGCAATTTGTCCCAAAGTGTCCATTCTTCGCGATGATATGTTAGAGTTTGGAGAAGAGCCAAAAGATGTTTTAATTCTTGACGAAAATGGAAAACCTTTGCCTCATGGTGACCAGCATCGATTTTTCGAAGCTTCTTGGATGCATAAGCACAATGGCAAGTATTATTTCTCTTATTCTACAGGCGATACGCATTTGCTTTGTTATGCAATTGGCGATAATCCTTACGGACCCTTCACTTATCAAGGTGTAATTTTAACACCAGTTGTTGGTTGGACAACGCATCATAGTATTGTGGAATACAAAGGCAAAACATATTTGTTCTTCCATGATTCTGTACCGAGTGGTGGTAAAACCTGGCTTCGTAGTATGAAGGTTATTGAATTAGAATATAATGAAGACGGGACTTTCAAAACCATTGAAGGTCTAGAAGCTTAATTTTTTCGGTTTTAAAAATAAAAGTTATGAATTTTAATCTGAGGCAATTAGCTTTCTTCTTACTGATTTGTTGCTGTATTCCATCATTTGTTTTAGCAGAAGACGGAAGCCAATTGTGGCTTCGTTTTCCTCATATTAAACAAGGGATTTCGAGTAATCAAATTTTTGTAAAAGGAAATTCGGCGACTATTAATATTGCAAAAAAAGAATTAATAAATTATTGGCAAGGTCAAGCAGTAGAACTAAAAACTGATACTTCTTTAAAATCTTTGAAAGATGGTTTTAAAATAACTTCTGATCCGAAGAAAATTACTATAAGTTCATCTACAGAAATTGGTTTGTTGTATGGGGTTTATCATATTTTGAGATTACAAGAAACTAAAGCGGATACGCAAAATCTTAATATCACCGAGAAGCCTTCTTATGACGTAAGAATCCTAAACCATTGGGACAATCTTGACAGAACGGTGGAGCGTGGCTATGCTGGTTATTCGCTTTGGAAATGGGACGAGTTGCCTAATGTAATTTCGCCACGTTATGAGGCCTATGCGCGTGCCAATGCATCAATTGGCATCAACTCTGTTGTGCTTAACAATGTTAACGCGTCACCTAATATTCTTAAAAAAGACTATTTGGAAAAAGTAAAAGTTTTAGCGGATATCTTTCGTCCTTATGGTATTAAAGTTTATTTGTCCGTTAATTTTTCTTCTCCAAAAGTTCTTGGAAATCTCGAAAACTCAGATCCTCTCAATAAAAGTGTAAAAGTGTGGTGGAAGGACAAAACTTCTGAGATTTATAAGCTCATTCCAGATTTTGGAGGTTTTTTGGTAAAAGCCAATTCGGAAGGCCAACCTGGTCCGCAAGATTATGGTAGAACTCATGCCGATGGTGCTAATATGATGGCAGATGTTCTGAAACCCTTTGGCGGTATTGTTATGTGGCGAGCATTTGTGTATAATCCGACGCCAGAAGATCGTGCAAAACAAGCTTATAATGAATTTGTCCCTTTGGATGGAAAATTTAGAGATAACGTAATCATTCAGATTAAAAATGGACCAGTAGATTTCCAACCAAGAGAAGCTTTTAGTCCATTATTTGGGGCGATGAAAAAAACTTCCAAAATGGTAGAATTTCAGATTACACAAGAATATTTAGGTTTTTCAAATCATTTGGTATTTTTAGCACCTTTGTTTAAAGAAACTTTAGACAGTGACACTTATGCGTTCGGAAAAGGCTCTAGCATTGCAAAAATAACCGATGGGACGCTGAAAACAACACAGTTGTCCGCGATTGCCGCTGTTGCCAATATTGGAGAAGATAACAACTGGACGGGACATCATTTCGCACAGGCCAATTGGTATGCCTTCGGGAGATTGGCTTGGAACAACGATTTAACATCTGATCATATTGCTGATGAATGGCTGAAGCAGACTTTTACCACTGAAACAAACTTCGTTAATCCAATTAAAAATATGATGTTGACATCGCGTGAAACGGCTGTCGATTATATGATGCCATTAGGATTACACCATATTTTTGCAAACGAACATCATTATGGACCAGAGCCTTGGGGAGATTATCCTGGAGCAAGACCAGATTGGACGCCTGTATATTATCACAAAGCAGATGCTAACGGATTAGGTTTTGATAGAACAATGTCGGGAAGTAATGCCGTGTCACAGTACAATTCTCCTCTTAAGGAAATCTACAATAATATCAACACAACGCCAGAAAACCTCTTGTTATGGTTTCATCATGTGCCTTGGGATTATCAAATGAAAAATAACAAATCCATGTGGGATAATCTGGCGTACAAATATGATAAAGGTGTAAAAGGTGTAAGAACTTATCAAAAAATTTGGGATCAAGTAGAATCGTATGTTGATAAAGAGCGATTTTTTGCGGTACAGTCTAAACTAAAAATCCAAGCTAAAGATGCTTTTTGGTGGAAAGATGCGTGCTTGTTGTATTTTCAAGGTTTTTCTAAAATGCCAATTCCTTATGATATAGAACGACCAATCCATGAGCTAGAAGATCTTAAAAAAATAAAGCTTAATATGAAACATCATAATTAATTATTAATATCAAATCTGTATAAAAATGATTAAAAGTAAAATCTCTCATAATCTTGAGAGATTTTTTTATAATTTGATTCAGAACTTTTATTCAAAAAGTGAAATCTAACAAAATAAGAACTAATTCGCGCGCGAAGGATAGTAGCGGATATCCTTTTTGTAAGCTTGGGAAAGTATGGTACAAAAAGATAGCAGCGGATAGCCTGACCCGAGTTGTGGGAAAAGCTTTGGCGAGGGACGCGCCCTAAAAATAAGATTTGATGAAGCGCAATTTGTGCGTATGTTTGTTTTGGTCTTTGTTGAAAATCCCCAAAGAGTCCAAATGGTCGATGCGAACTTTGCCGTGGGCATGGATGATTTTTTGATTTTCTAAAACGATGCCGACATGTACGATTTTCCCCTCCGAGTTTTCGAAAAAGGCGAGGTCGCCAGGTTGGGCCTCTTCTAGAAAAGTCAATGGCTCGCCACTTTCGGCTTGTTGTGAAGCGTCACGAAGAATTTTGAGGTCGTGGATTTTGTAAATCATCTGCGTAAAACCGCTGCAATCCAACCCGAAAAAGCTCTTGCCACCCCACAAATAAGGAACATTAAGAAATTCTTTGGCGCAAATGACAATGCTCTCGCGCTTGTCAGCACTGCGCGTGACAATGGGTGTTTTGTAAGTAACCTCCGAACCTAAAGACAAAAGAATATTGCCATTGTCTGTGGCTGCAGCGTCGAAAGTTTCTGTGATGTAATTGGTTTTTCGGGTGTTGAGATAAGTCTCGGAAACGGGTGTTATTTGTTTGGTGTCCATCCAGCCTTCGTAGCCATCGTAATGCATTTTGATTTTGGTAAAGTTGTTTTTCACTTCCAAAATATCGGCAGATTCGCCAAAAAGCATTTGTGTGACCATCTCGCTACGGTCAGTATTTTCGGCCCTTACTGGTGCTATGGATACATTACAAATTCCTTTTTCCATTATTTTTTTCTGATTAAATGAATACCGTCTCGCAAAGGTAAGATTAGATTTTCGAAATCGGGGTCTTCGGTCACGATTTTATTAACCAATTTTATCTGTTGTGTAGCTTTGTTGTTGGGATGTTCTTCCAAAACTTTGCCATACCAAAGTACATTGTCAATTAGGATAATGCTTCCAGATTTTAATTTTGGTTTTATAAGTTGAAGGTAATTTTCGTAATTTTCTTTGTCCGCATCAATGAATACCAAATCCCAGATAATATCTAAATTCTTAATTGTATGTGCTGCGTCGCCTAATATAAATTCGATTTGGGATGCATAGTCACTTTGTTGGAAATATTTTTGAGGAATATAAGCTAGGTCTTCGTTTTTGTCCAAAGTATAAATTTTTCCATCTTCGGAAAGCCCTTCTGCCAAACAAAGTGTAGCGTAACCAGTAAAAGTGCCAATTTCCAAAATGTTTTTTGGCGTAATCATTTTGGAAAGGATACTTAGTAATCGTCCTTGCAAATAGCCCGAAATCATGTGTGGCTGCGTTGTTTTTTGATAAGTTTCTTTACGCAGTTTTTTCAGGATGTCTGGTTCGGTGGAAGCGTGCGCTTCGAGATAACGATCCATAGGTAGGTCAAGTTCTTCGAAATAGCTCATTGCTTAAGGTTCAAAGTTTAAAAAAATTAAAAATCAAAGTTAAGATTATTTAAACAAAAAAACCTTGTCAAAGCGACAAGGTTTTATAGATTTTAGAAATTTTGAAAATCCCATTATTTCTTAACTGGTGCGATGTCCATCAACTTCATAAACTCGTCTAACTTCGGCATGATGATGATTTCTGTTCTACGGTTTTCTGCACGTCCAGATACAGAAGCATTGGTCGTTTTAGGATTGTATTCTGATCTACCTCCAGCTGTAATTCTGTTAGGGTTAACACCGAATTGTGTTTGCAGAATCTTCGCTACAGCAGTTGCTCTAAGTGCGGAAAGATCCCAATTGTCTCTCGGTACGGATGCGCTGTTAAGTGTTGCGTTATCTGTGTTACCTTCGATTAATACAGAATATGTGTCATAATCGTTGATAACTTTAGCAACTTTTCCTAAAACATCTTGCGCTGCTGGCAATACATCGAATTTACCAGTTTGGTATAGCATTTTATCCGACAGGGAAATCATTACAACACCTTTCAGTACTTTAACGTCAACATCTTGATCTGCGATATTGTCTAAAGAACGTTTTAGTTTGTTAGACAATGCCATATTCAAACTATCATTTTTAGAATTTGTAGAGATCAATTGCTTGATGTATTTGTTAGAAGCATTAATTTCTCCAACTAACTTGTCAATGTTGGTGGAGCTTTTTCCAGAATTGCTAAGGCACGCATCAAGACTAGATTTTAATGCATTATTTTGTCCCATTAGCAAGTCGTTTTGGCTTTGTAATCCAGAGTTTTTGGAAGTTAAATCTTGGATTTGTCTTTGTCTATCAGCGGCGTCGTTAACACATTGTTGATAGTTAAGGTTAAGGGCGTCGAATTGCTTTTTACTCACACACGATGTTGCAGTAATAGCCATTGCAGTGACACCAAGAATTTTAAATAATCTCATAGTTATGATTTTAAGAATTTGTCAAATTTACAAAATGCTTTTAAATAAAGGCTTATCTTTGCTTTGATTATAACGTAAAACTTAGTAATACATTTTGCTTAGTTCCTTTAATTTTAGCCAATCATTAAAAAAGCTTCTTCCACAAGCGCAGCAAAAAACATTCCTTTTAGCCGCGAGTGGTGGCGTGGACTCTATGGTTTTGCTGGATTTGTGCCATCAGTTGCAGCTTAATTTTGAAGTGGCGCATGTTAACTATCATCTTAGAAATGAGGATTCTAAGCTCGATATGCAACTGGTTGAAAATTGGTGCTCCGAAAAAAAAATAAAATTTCATCTTTACGAGGTTTCACAAAAAGATAACCAACCAAAAAATTCAATTGAGAATTGGGCGCGCGACATTCGGTACAGATTTTTTAATAAAATTTTAATAAAAAATAATATCGATTTTGTAATTACGGCGCATCATCTTAATGACAGATTGGAAACTTTTATCATTAATCTATCCAAAGCTTCTGGCCTGAAAGGCTTAAAATCTATTCCAGAAAAAACAGAAAAAATTCTGCGTCCTTTATTGGATTTTTCACGACAAGAGATTGAAGATTATGCGAAACAGCATCAAATAATTTTTCGCGAAGATTATACCAATGCAGAAAATATTTATGTAAGAAACAAAATCAGAAATCAGATAACGCCTTTGTTGAAAGAACTTAACAAAGATTTTCTAGAAAATTTTAAAACCTCACTCGAGATTATAAAAGATTCTAAAAACTTTATTGACCAACAAATTGATTTAGTTCTTGAAACGATTAAAATTCCGCATGATGAACTTTTAATTCTTAATCAAACCGAACTGGCTTTACAAACCGACTTTGTAAAATATGAAATCCTGAATCGCTTCGGAATGACAAGTTCTACAGAAATTAAAAAATTGATAACAGCCGAGAAAGGGAAAATTTTCTTTACACATTCTCATCAGTTTTCTGTGGGAAGACAAGAGATTTTAGTACAAGAACTGAAAGAAGAAATCGAAGTTGTTGAAGAATTTATTTTAGAAACAACTATAGTGTCTGATGCGGAAATTTTGGTTTCGGTTCCTGAAAATTTTAAAAATCCGTTTTGGGAATTTGATGCTGAAAAAATTGTTCTGCCTTTAAAATTAAGACCACTAAAAATCGGTGATGTTTTTTCTCCAAAAGGAATGAAAGGGAAAAAGAAAGTTTCAAAATTTTTGCGTGACGAAAAATTAAGTATTAGCGATGCTGCTGCTGTTCGGGTTTTGGTGGATGCTGAGGATCAAATTCTCGGCGTTTTTCCATTGCGACAATCTCAGCATTTTATTATTTCTGATAAAACAAATCAAACTTTAAAATTAATTTGATATCATATATTGGTATTTTTTGTTTTTGTGTTAATTTTTATTGTCTTTGAATAAAGAATTATGCTGTAATTAACATATTTTAATACTAGGTACGAAAATTGTAGTTCTGTTTTTAAGACATTTTCTAGTCTTATGAATTTCAATAATTGTTAATCTTAAAAATGTAATGCTATGGCAGATTTTCAACCCAATGCAAGAGGAGATTCTAAAGTGAGAACCCGCAAAAATCTAGTGAAAATGGATATGACGCCCATGGTTGATTTGGGCTTTCTATTGATTTCTTTTTTCATGTTTACGACCAATTTTTCCAAACCCAATGTTGTGGATCTTAGCCTTCCTGCTACGACCGAATCAAAAGGAAATGAGATTGATCTTAGCAATTCTATCACCTTAATTTTAGGTGAAGGCAACCGTGTTTTTTATCATCAATTGGATCAAAAATCCTTGACTCCCAATCTTCTGAAAGAAGTGTCTTATGATAAATTTGGTTTAACAAACTTAATAGAAAAAGCCAAAAAAGCAGCTAAGAATCCAAGCATCTTTACCATCATTATTAAACCGACAGATGATGCCAATTACAAAAACTTCGTTGATGCACTCGACGAAATGGCACTGACCAAAAGTCAACATTATGGCATCGCAGATATGCGAGAGTGGGAAACCAAAATCTATGATGACAAACTAAAGTAACCTTGAGACATTTTTCAAGGTTTTTGTTTTAAAATTGATTTATAAAATAATTCGTCTTGTATTTATTGACAAAAACGTCTTTTTTATATATTTTAGAGCAAAAATATAATTTATGAAAAAGCTGGTTTCTTTTTTGGCTTTAGTTGCGATAATCGCTTGTAAGAAGACAGACGAAACGACACATAAAAAGACAGATTCTTTAGAAATAATAGATTCCATTAACGCTGTAAGACAAAAGATTAACGATAGTATCCTGAGCCATAATCGATACAAAGATCTGGAAGGCGAACATGTTTTAACGCATAATATGATTAAAGGTCAAGGGAAAATCAGTTTCAAAAAAATAGGTAAAGACCAATACAAAATGGATGGTTTTCAAGAGTCTGGCAAAAATTATATTAAAATAAAAGGAACGGGAGAGATGATTTCTAAAAATAATCTGAGATTCCATGGACGGATAGAACAAAGAATCCAGGATTTCGAAAACGGAATGCTCGATGTCAGAAGTGGCAAGAAAATCTTTTATACAAAAGATGATGGCAAAAGTTTTAAATTACACGATGCTGTTAACCAAGCGGGTTTTCCGGATCAAATCTATATAAAATTTTAAAAAATGCTCAATTACGAAATTTCAGGAAAAGGCAAAGAAACGTTGATTTTACTTCATGGTTTTATGGAGAATTTGACGATTTGGGATGATATGGTGCCGAGTTTGTCCAAAGACTTTCAATTGGTAAAAGTGGATCTTCCTGGATTTGGAAAGTCAAAACCTACAGCAGAAATACAAACGATGGAATCCATGGCGGAAGATGTTAAAACATTGGTTGAACATTTGGATTTAGAAAAATTCCATCTTGTAGGACATTCTATGGGCGGTTATATCAGTTTGGCTTTTGCTGAAAAATATCCCGATTTTTTGAAAAGTTTTACTTTGTTTTTCTCAACTTATTTTGAAGATGATGCGGAAAAAAAGAAAATTCGCGAAAAAAGTCTTCGAGTGATTAAAGAGAATTACCAAGCTTATGCGGCTGCTGGGATACCAAATCTTTTCGGTCCCGAAGCTAGAAAATTAAAAAAAGATAAAATAGAACTTGCCAAGCAAATTGCTTATTCTGCGGATATAGAAGGTGTTTTGGCTTGTACGAAAGGAATGATCCTTCGTCCTGACCGCAAGTCTGTTTTAGAAAATTTTGACGGCAAAATCCTATTGTTGGCGGGAAGATTTGATAACGCTGTTAATGCTACAAAGACGATTGCAGAACTTCCAGAACGTGACAATATCAAAGCCTATCTTTTGGATTGTGGACACAACGGACATTGGGAAAAACCAAGTATTTGTACCGAGATTATTAATACAGAATTGCTGAATGAAATATAATCTCCCGAATATCACCTCGGCTAGATTTTTTCTAGCCTTGTTGGTGGTTTTGTTTCATGTCATGCAATTTGCTGAAAAACGCGGTTTTCCGAGCAATACAGATTGGGCAATTCTCAACAAAGGTACAGAAGCTGTTTTTGCATTTTTTTCGTTGAGTGGTTTTTTAATCATCAGAAACCTTTATCTCGAAAAGTTGAATACTGGAAGTGTGTCTATCAAAGATTTTTATAAACGAAGAATTTTCAGGATTTTCCCTTTGTATTATGCGGTTCTTATTTTCGGATTGTTGTATTACAATGTAATTTTGCCCTATTTTGGCTTCGAGATAGAAAGACTTTATTCTTATACTGAAGCGATATTGTTGGGCGGCACTTTTTTCTCTAATATTCTTAAAACCTATCAGCCAGGCGGCATTATAGAAGTTCTTTGGTCTATTGGTATTGAAGAACAATTTTACATTCTGATTGCCCCTTGTTTTTTAATTTTCTCTAAAAAGAATATTGTTTGGTTACTCGCTGTTTTTAGTATCGTCTATTTTATATTGTACAACTTTGACGTTATTGAATTTCTGAAGAAGTATGTGATGTATTTTTATTTCTTTTCAGTGAGTGGGCTTTTTGCGATTTTTACCATTCAATATCCGAATTATAAAATCCCGAATTGGATTAAAATATCGATTTACGCTTTTGTATTATTTTACTTTTTTTCGGATTGGATTTTAGAAAACACGGCAGAATGGATGTATCAATTGATAAGTACACTTTTTTTTCCTTTGATGATTATTAGTTTAATAAGTCAACCGATTTCTTTTTTAGAAAATAAAACGCTAAAATACTTCGGAAAAATCTCTTACGGAATCTACATGCTTCATGCCATCGTTATGCAGATTGTAGGATTTATGGTTTTAAAATTTATTCCGTTTGAGACGATTAATCCAAATCTATTTATCATTAGTTTTACGTTTGCAAATATAATTTTGACTTTGATATTTGCTCATATTTCCTATCAATATTTTGAAAAATTTTTCCTGAAATTAGGACACAAAAAAGAGGACTAAAAATCCTCTTTTTCTATAATGTTTTTAAAATCTTCGATAGTATCTTCTATACTTTTAAAGTATTTTCCGCCAGATGCGTTGATGTGTCCACCGCCGTTGAAGTGTTTTCTTGCCAACTGATTGGTGTCGACATCATCTTTGGATCGGAAAGATATTTTGATGAAATCTTCATAAAGATCTTCCATGAAAAACACGGACATTCTCGTCCCAGAAATACTTAATCCGTAATTAACAAATCCTTCGGTGTCACCTTTTTCGAATCCTAACGCTTTCAGTTCCTCACGTTTTAACCACATAATGGCAACTTTTCCATTGTTTACAACTTCAATACGGCTAAGAACGAGCGATAACAAATTGAGTCTAGAAATGGTGTTGTTATCCCAAGTATTACTAGAAATTTTTGCGGGATCTGCACCTTTTTCGATAAGATTAGCAACAATTCTGTGTGTTGTAGCACTTGTTGACCGAAATCTGAAACCACCAGTATCCGTCATAATACCTGTATAAAGACATTCTGCGATATCTTGATTAACCAAATCTTCTTCTTCTAAAGCCTGAATAAAATGATAAACCATTTGACAAGTCGCTGGCACATTGGTGTCGGAATAAACAAAATCAAATTGTTCTGGCATTTGGTGATGGTCAATCAATATTTTTTTTGCTCTTGATTTATAAATCCAATCTCCAATAATTCCTGCACGAACCGTGGCATTGTAATCCAAACAAAAAATAACATCTGCATTATAAATGGCTTCTCCAGCTTGTTTTCTTTTGTATTCTCCAATGATTGTTTTTTTTGCTTCGGGCATCCATTTTAAAAATTTCGGGAAATCATTTGGCGTAATAACCGTTGCATCAATACCTTTTGCTGCAAGAAAATGTTTGAGTCCAAGACTGGAACCTATAGCATCGCCGTCTGGATTATGATGTGTCGTGATGACAATATTTTTATCGGGAGAAAGTAGTTGTTTTATAGATGAAAGTTCGGAGTCGCTGAACATGATTTTTTTAATTTATAAGATTGCAAAGGTAATCAAATTCTATAGTTTTATTTTAACAAAGCATTTTTTGTAAAAAAATAGGTCTCAAATTTTGAAGTCTACTTGGTCGTTACTTTTTTTGTTTGTGCCTTAATATTTTAAACTCTTTTATTAAACATATTTCGTGATTCTCGATTTATAAATCCTTAACTTTGCAAATCTTAAAAGAATAAAAATGCACAAAGCAGGATTTGTAAACATAGTTGGTAAGCCAAATGCAGGAAAATCAACACTTCTCAATCAATTGATGGGCGAGAAGTTGGCGATTGTAACCCAAAAGGCACAAACCACAAGACATAGAATTTTCGGAATTTATAATGAAGAAGATTTGCAAATTGTTTTTTCTGACACGCCAGGCGTTTTGGATCCCAAATATGGTTTACAAGAAAAAATGATGGATTTTGTTAAAGAAAGTCTTCAGGATGCTGACGTATTCTTGTTTATTGTAGATGCTTTGGATAAAGAGGAACCGTCCGAATTTTTAATAGATAAACTAAATAAAATCCCAGTTCCTGTTTTATTGTTACTAAACAAAGTTGACCTTAGTAACCAAGCTGAATTGGAAGCAAAAGTAGAATATTGGCATAACAAAATTCCGAAAGCGGAGATCTTACCAGTTTCTGCGCTTAAAGCTTATAATACAGAATATATTCTTCCGAAACTGAAATCGCTTTTACCAGAAAATCCACCTTATTACGATAAAGATCAATTTACAGACAAGTCAGAACGTTTTTTTGTGAACGAATGTATTCGTGAGAAAATCCTTTTGAATTATGATAAAGAAATTCCTTATTCTGTAGAAGTTGTCACGGAGATTTTCAAAGAAAAAGAAGGCGTTATCTTAATCGACTCTATTATATATGTAGAACGCGATTCGCAAAAAGGAATTATCATAGGTCACAAAGGAGATGCGATAAAAAAAGTAGGTACAGAGGCAAGAATAGATTTAGAAAAATTCTTTGGAAAAAAAATCCATCTTAATCTTTTTGTAAAAGTGAAAAAAGATTGGAGAAAAAACGAACGTGATCTCAAAAATTTCGGTTACAGATAGGCCTTTTGGAACTTATTTTGTAGCTTTGGCTAAAAACGATCCCAAAAAACATACTAATGAAACTTATTTCATCCGAAACTAATCCTAGCTTAGTTAATGTAGCAGCGCTTGTTCTGCGCCTTTTTGTAGGTTTTTCAATGTTGACGCATGGTTATCCGAAATTAGAGAAATTAATGGGTAATGGCGAAATTCAGTTTATGGATTTCTTAGGATTGGGACCAATTATTACTTTGGTTTTAGTAGTCATTGCAGAAGTTATATGTTCCGTATTTATAATACTAGGTTTTTTAACGAGATTTGCAAGTTCGGTTCTCATCATGACCATGTTGATTGCTATATTTATGGCGCATGGCGCAGATCCATATTCAGGTAAAGAGATGGCGGTTTTATACCTTTTCCATTATATCGTTTTGATGCTTATTGGGCCAGGACGATTCTCAATAGATCAATTATTTACAAAAAAGAAAATTCGTTACTAGATAAGGTAACGAATTTTTTATTTCTGACTGCAACTTCCGAAAATTGCATCGGCACCAAAATAAAATATAGCCAACCAAACTAAGCCTTTTGCGGTGAAAAATATCAATCCGCCAATGCCAACTCTTTTGAACCAAAGTTTCAATTTGGAGTTTTTATTATCGTTTTGTTCCATTAAAAATTTTTAACAAATTTAAAACTTGGAATTGATTTAAACAAGTTATTTAGATTTAATGTAAATAATTAACAAACAATGGTTAGTTTGTTTCTGTGCCCATTATTATTGACTTTTTGTGGATTTCTGTTGTATGATTTTTATTTTTGAAACATGATTTTTGTTAGGATTTGAAAATTATTGTCTATTTTAGCCAAAGACAAATCAAATATAATAATGAATACACAAAACCAATTTTCAATTCAGAAATCATTGGAGAATTTAGGAATCAATGCCAAGAACTTAGGAAGCTCTACAGGTGTTGATTTTTTTGCATCAGGAGAAATTATCAAAAGTTATACGCCGACAGATGGGCAAGAGATAGCATCTATTGCGACAAGCTCGGAGGCGGATTACGACAAAGTTATTGCAAAAGCGGAGAAGGCTTTTCTAGAATTCAGACAAATACCAGCGCCTAAAAGAGGAGAAATTGTAAGACAATTTGGAGAAAAATTAAGACATTATAAAGATGACTTAGGAAAGTTAGTGTCTTATGAAATGGGGAAATCTCTACAAGAAGGACTTGGTGAAGTGCAAGAAATGATTGATATCTGTGACTTTGCAGTTGGATTATCCAGACAGCTTCATGGCTTTACTATGCATTCAGAAAGACCTGGACATCGTATGTACGAGCAATATCATCCTCTAGGAATTGTTGGGATTATCTCGGCATTCAATTTTCCAGTAGCTGTATGGAGTTGGAATACCACGCTTGCGTGGATTGCAGGAAATGTTTGTATCTGGAAACCTTCAGAAAAAACGCCTCTATGTGCGATTGCTTGTCAAAATATTATCGCAGAAGTTATCAAAGAAAACAATTTGCCAGAAGGAATTTCTAACCTTATCGTTGCGGATCATGTTATTGGTGACAAAATGGTGAATGATAAAAAAGTGGCACTTATTTCTTTCACAGGATCAACAAGAGTTGGTCGCGAGGTTAACAAAAATGTTGCAGCACGTTTCGGGAAAAGTATTTTAGAATTGGGTGGAAACAACGCAATTATTATCTCTAACCAAGCCGATTTGGATATGAGTATTATTGGTGCTGTTTTTGGCGCTGTTGGTACAGCAGGGCAACGTTGTACATCAACAAGACGATTAATCATTCAGGAAGATGTTTATGATGAAGTTAAAAACAGATTGGTTAAAGCTTATGGACAACTAAAAATCGGAAACCCATTGGATCAGCACAATCATGTGGGACCGCTTATCGATAAAGATGCCGTAAATCAATATCTTAATTCCATTGAAAAATGCAAACAGGAAGGCGGCAACTTTGTTGTTGAAGGTGGTGTATTAGAAGGTGTAGGTTATGAAAGCGGTTGTTATGTAAAACCTTGTATTGCAGAAGTTGAGAATAATTTTGCAATTGTTCAACACGAGACTTTTGCACCGATTTTATATTTAATCAAATACAAAACTTTAGACGAAGCTATTGCTTTACAAAATGATGTGCCGCAAGGTTTGAGTTCTGCTATTATGACTCAGAGTCTTAGAGAATCGGAGTTATTCCTTTCCAATGCAGGATCAGACTGCGGTATTGCCAATGTTAATATTGGGACGTCTGGCGCCGAGATTGGAGGTGCTTTCGGAGGCGAGAAAGAAACTGGTGGTGGCCGCGAAAGTGGATCCGATGCTTGGAAATATTATATGAGACGCCAGACCAATACGATCAATTATTCGACAGGATTGCCTTTGGCACAAGGAATTAAATTCGATATTTAAAATTTAACCAAATCAAACCAAAATAACTTAAAATAATATGAGTACAGTTACAACCAATGAAGTGAAAGAAGTCTTAGGAAGACATATTCTTGCAGATGGATTCGACTTCGTAATGGATTACGAAAAATCTCATGGATCTTGGATTGTTGACCGATTAACAGGCAAAGAATATCTCGATATGTTTTCGATGTTTGCGTCAGCATCTATCGGGTACAATCACCCATACGTTTTGCAAAGAGCAGAATGGTTGGGCAAAATGGCCGTTTACAAGCCCACACTTAGTGATGTTTATTTGCAAGAATATGCAGATTTTATGAAGGTTTTTGAACGTGTTGCCATTCCAAAAGAATTAGAATATTGCTTCTTTATCGAAGGTGGCGCACTTGCTGTTGAAAATGCTCTTAAAGCTGCTTTTGACTGGAAAACCAGAAAAAACTGGCAAAAAGATATCAAAACCGAAGGAAGCATTGCGATACATTTTAAACAAGCATTCCACGGAAGAAGTGGCTATACATTATGTTTAACCAATACTTCGGATCCTAGAAAATACCAATATTTTCCAAAATTCGAATGGCCAAGAATTCTTAATCCGAAAATCCATTTCCCAATTACGGAAGCCGGAATGGAGGAAACGATGAGAAACGAAAGTTTAGCATTACTAAATATTGAAGAAGCTATTTTAACAAATCCTGATAAAGTGGCATGTATTATCATAGAGCCCATCCAGGCGGAAGGTGGTGATAATCATTTCCGTGATGAGTTTTTTGTGGAGTTAAGACGTATCTGTGATGAGAACGATGTGCTTTTAATCTTTGATGAAGTGCAGACAGGTATTGGGATGACAGGCACAATGTGGGCTTTTCAGCAGAGTAGTATCAATCCAGATATCATCACGTTTGGGAAAAAAACTCAAGTTTGTGGCATTCTTGCCAATAAGGAAAAAATGAACATGGTGGCGCATAACGTCTTCACAGAAAGTTCGCGTATTAATTCGACTTTTGGCGGTAATTTTATTGATATGTTGCGTTTCCAATTGGTATTGGAAGTTATTGAACAAGAAGGCTTAATCGAAAAATCAAAAAAAGCAGGAGACTATCTTTTGAATGGATTGAAAGCTTTGGAACAAAAATTCCCAGATGAAGTATTTGCTTCCAGAGGAAAAGGTCTAATGTGCGCATTTGATTTAAAAGATGCTGAAACCAGAAATTGGTTGCAAAGCAGATTGTACCAAGAAGGAGTTATTATTTTAACTTGTGGCGATCAGTCTTTACGTTTCAGACCACACCTTAACGTAAAGGAAGAAGAATTACAAATTGTTTTAGATAAGATAGAAGAAATTTTATTAAAAAAATAAATCCAAAAACTTTTGTTGTTTTGTTAGAAAATTTGTAATTTTAAAAGCAGAAAGATAGAGGAAGTTGAATTAAAAATTCATTTTATGAGTGTTACAACAAAAGTTTCAGTTTTTGAAAGTAATAACCAGCAGGAGATACAATTGATAAAATCTAAATTAGAATCTGCGGGGATACAAAGTGAGGTTGATAATAGTTATTTATCATTTATGACGACACCAACTGCTACCAATATGATGCTGAAAGTGGATTTAAGAGAAGAACAAAAAGCATTTGAGATTATTGATGCTTATTTACAAGAGAACCAAAAATAATTTCATATTTTAAATTTTACGTTTTACAGAAATCGAGATTCAATTAATTTTGGGTCTCGATTTTTTTATGCTTTTTTGAAATATAAAATTATAAATTATTTGGAGTAGATATTTAGCCTTTAATACTGTTTAGTGAAAAATAGCAGAAAACAGCCTGTAGAAATCTGTCTAAAACCGCATGTGTAGGCAGTTTGTAATAGTGGAGAATACGGCTCTACTTTTTTAGATTTTATAAAACATACTAATTTTCCAAAATGTTCTATTTTAAGTATTTGTATCTTGTTTTGTGTTTAAAAGTGTTGCAAATAAAAATAAAAGGTTTAATTTTACCAAACAAAAATAAACAATTCTGTTTGGTAATATGGCAACTGTTTCCTACTTATATCGATCAACTAAACCAATAGGTTTTTTAACCGTTCGCGTTACTTTCAGATTGAAGTCTTCTGAGCCAATAAAAGGCTTTAAAGACGTTTATGAAATAAAGCGGAAAAACGGTCCCGTTATTTCGGAAATCACCAAAGAGAAAAATAGAGAAAGATATATCAAGGATGTGGTTCTTGTTGCTGCGACTAAAATTGAAGTCGAAAAACATTTTTATCTAAAACAATACAATTCAAAATCTAAAGACTCATCAATTCAAAAAAGGCAAGCTGAGATAAGTCAGAAAGAAAACGAGCTTCGAATATTTTTAACTGATGAAATTAGCAAATACCCACTAGAATCAATCAATACAGATTGGTTGAAGGCAACTGTGGGGCATTACTATTCACCCAAGGAGAAGATAGAAAATTCCGTCCCGCAAGATCTTTATAGTTTTTTACAATTTTATGCTGATGATAAGGCAAGAGAATTTGAAAAATACAATTCTTTACTTGAAGATAAGTCAATGCGTGAAAAGAACCCGATAACACTACGTAAGAAGCTAAAAACAATCCAAAAGAAAGTTTTAGAACTGCAAAATCTGGAAGGACGTCCGATATTGATAAGAGATGTTAATGTAAGTTTCAAAAATAGATATTTTGATTATTGCATGTCTATAAACTACGCTTATGATACTATTAAGAAAGATCTTGGATTCATTCGCTCTTGTTGCTACAAAGCCGAATCTCTTGGTATGGAAATAAGTAATGATGTCGCAGATGTGAAAATAAAAAATCTTACAAAATCAATAGAAGATGTTTATTTGTCATTTTCGCAATTAGACAAAATAAGAGATCTTGAATTAAAAACAGAAGACTTATACCTTGACAAATACAGAGATTGGTGCATAATATCTTGTTATTCTGGACAAAGAATATCTGATTTTTTAAGGTTTGAAAACAGTATGATAGAAAATGATATCATTTATTTCATTCAAGAAAAAACGAAAAAGAAAATTGCGGTTCCACTTCATCCAGAAATTAAAAGAATACTAGAAAAGTATGATAATGATTTTCCTCCAAAAGTTAGTGATCAGAAATATAATAAATACGTAAAAGAAGTTTGTCGCCTAGCTGGTTTTACTCAGCTGGTAAGAGGTCGGAAAAAAATCAAAAATGAAGAAGATCAATTTCGAAGTGTTACGAAGGATTATGAGTTCTGCGAGTTGGTTTCTGGACATACAGGAAGGCGGTCTTTTGCGACTAACTATTATGGAAAAATGCCAACATCATACATACGTCTTATAACTGGACATTCTTCAGAAAAACAATTACTAGAATATTTGAAAAAAGCTGATGCTGATATTTCAAAAGACATTGCAAATTATTTTTAATTTATAAATATTATTAATTATGAGATCAACTACACTACAAAACAGTTACATTAAAGAAAAGGGATTGCCAGGATATGAACCAGAAATGGAGATAGATATTTTGGTAAATATTGCAAAAAATGTTAATAGTAGCTTTTATGATGTAACGCAAGATAATAACGCAGGATTAGATATAGATAATATACTTAAAAGAGTTGAGAAGATAGCTGATAATCTATCTTATTTACTCGATTCTATTTATGATAAAAACATAATGTTTCACAAAGTGAATGAAGAAAAACATGATCTTAAAGGAAAATTTGAAACTGAAAAGTATTTAAAAAATTCGATGTATAGTTTGTTAGGAAAAAACAATTTACTCAATGAATATCATGATACACATAGGTATGCTTATGCATGGGATAATCCACTGGCTTTTAGTAAAACAAACATGTATTATGAATATAGGAACAAACTTAATCAGTCAGACCGGCTAAAATTTGATGATTTATTACGACGAGAGCGTGAAATAGAAGAAGATCACTTACAAAAAGTACAATAATGACAGCAGAACAAGCTTACCCAGCGATAAAAACTTTAATAGAGCAAGTGCAAGATTTGGGCGAACGTAAAAAATTAGAAAACTTGATACTAGGGGCAGTGGAAAGTAGAGAAAGAAAAAAAGCCCAAATTCTTGCCCAGCTCGATAAAAAGGAAAGATATCAAATAAAGTCTAAAACAAAGAAAAAGCTTTAGAACTGTATCAGAAACATCAATATAGAATTTAATTTATGTAATCTATGGACTATAAAAAGTATTTTGAAAATGATATAAAAAGTATTCCTTTTTCAGATGTAATTGACAAAGAAGCCTTTTACCTAGAATATAGAGAAACCGACGTATTTCCAGACATTAATATTTTTCTATCAAAAGCTTTTGAAAACATTAGTGAAAACTTAATTAATGATGAAATTGTACTTCAAAAAGAAGCTGAGTTTCTTGCATTAATGAAAGACAAAAGCAAAGCTGGCAAATTGAAGTTGTTAGAATACTCTAAGCCGTCTATAGCAACGACTAAAACATTTAAGGCTTTAGTACAAATACAAGAGGCTTATGATTTTATTTTGGATTTAATTGTAAAGGATGAAGATTACGAAAATGACAAGTTAACATTAATTCACTTAATTAGAAGTATTTTATCTCCCTATAATCAACAGGCTGTATTAAAAGCTATTATAGATGACAATAGTATAGCGACAAGAATTAAGTTAGGAGAGTTTGATAACAGTATGTCTAAGCTTGAAGCCGTACGATTTGACGGATTAAAAAACAGAACTAAGAAGGATGATTTAGATTTTACTAAAAAAAGCTTTGAAAAGCTTAAGCGGGATCTGAGAATGTTAATTCCTATAGAGATAAATAATCTTGAAAAGCCACATAGAGTCGAGCTTGATGAGAGAGTTTTAAAGTTTTTTTATAATGCTGAATTACCAGCAAAAATATTTACTGAGTGGAAATTGTTTTTTGGAAAAAAACACGCTTTAACACATTTTTCTTTTTTATTTTGGAAAATGGTAGATGATAATTTCATTGAAGATGAAAATGGGAAAGAAAGACCTAGAAAAACGCACAGGAATTATATTGATTTTGTTAATGAAATTTTTGACGAAGATGTAATAAATAGGAATCAATTAAAACGACCAAATGAGCCCGGATTAATGGATAATAATATTAGAATAATAAAATATAAAGAAGTAAAAGATTCTTTTATTTAGAGAGACTGTCCTTTTAAGACAGTCTCTTTTTTTTGAACACAAAATAACACGTAGCATGTCTATTGATAACACGCTACGTGTTATTTTTTTTGATTTTCGGTGGTCTACTTTTGTTAAAACATTTTAAAACCGAAAAGTAATGGATAAAACGACATTAGTAATGGTACCAGAAAGTGAATATAAAAATCTACTTCAAAAGGTGGATACAATATTCGATTCCATCGTAAAAAAAACACAAGAACCCATCTCCGAACATATTTCAAAAAATGAAGTTCTTTTTATGTTAGGGATTTCACGCGGAACATATTGGCGCTGGGTAAAAGACGGCAAACTTAAAGAATATGGCATCGGCGCAAAAAGATACTGCAAACGCAGCCAAATCCAAGAACTTTTAAAATAAAAAAAAGCCTAATCAGTGAAGGGAGACAGGCTTTAATTTAAATCTTAAAAAAAATGATATGGACAAATATACTACTGTTCCGGTTCAGGAGCAAAAATTACGGCAATTCTTTATCAGACACCAGCGGAATGGTGCCACTATGCTAATGGCAGCTAAGGCGACAGGCATCGAGCGCGCGAGCGTATGCCGTTATATCGCGGTTTTCGAAAGAAAAAATATTGTCAATTTCCACGGATTCCATTTGTGCCCTATTTCGGGTCATCGGGCTGGTTTTTACTCGATAAAAAAGTGAAATATAACATCAACATAAATCAGCGCGCCATAATGGAAAATAGTGCCAATATTGATATTGTGGATGCTGCCATACTTGACTTTATGGTTTCTTTTTCTGCTTCGCCTAAAATTGATAAAATCATAGAAAGCAACACTGTTTTCTTTTGGTTTTCACATGACGCGATTATTAGCCAATTACCTATGCTTAAGCTTAAAAAAGATAGTGTTTACAAGCGTCTAATCAAGCTTTGCGAAAAAGGGTTTTTAATAAAATTTCCAGCAAGTCAAAAACTAAACCGATCTTATTACGCTATCTCCGAAAAATCATTTGCGTTAAGCTTCGAACCTTCGGAAAATATTCCGAAGGGGTACGGAAATAAATCCGAAGGACCTTCGGAAAATAATCCGAACGATAATAATATAAGTAATAATCTAAATAAAATAAATACTACTACTTACTATGAGCCCGAAAAAGCAAAAATTTATTTAAAAAATAATCAACAAGTCCAAATGGATAGATTGATGATGCAGCATAAGCTTTCCAAAGATCAACTAGACTCTAAAATTGATGAATTTGTGAATTATGCTGAAAGTGTAAATAAAAATAAATGGATTGATAATTCTGATCTCGCAAGACATTTTGAATCTTGGTTATCCAAAAGACCGATTGTCATTAATAATTACAAGAACTGGACGGAAAAAGAATTTTGTGAGGAGGTTGAAAAAGTTGGCGGAAAAAACAGAAAAGAATATCTGCGAAAATTTATTGATGTCTTCAAACAAACTGGCGAAAATGGCAAAATGAGGTTTCAGAATCGTACAGCATGGGACACAGCAACAGAACTCAAATTGTTTATTCAAAAAGAGTTAAATAGTGTACATATTGATTTTCCAGCTAGACAAAAAGACAAGGTTTCGGCTAGGACGATACTCGCACAGCGACTTGCAGAAAATACTAAGCGAAATAAAGAAAACGGTAATACTACAATAGATATAGAAATTGTCGAATGAAAAATTTTAAACGTAAAATAAAAAAAAGCTATTCGTGGAATTATTTCAAAAAAAAGTATGGGATAAGCCTTTTTGAACTACATACAGAAAGATTATCTAATTTGATACAAATGTCCAGACTTTTTCCTGCTTTAGAATACTTGGAAGACTATGAAATAATTAATCGTAATAATGTAATTGATATTCTTTTAACTGAGTCGGCTCTAATTTATGTTGTTTATAAAATTAACGAAACTAATTTTTATGAGAAAAGCTCTCGCGTTAATATAAGAAAGTTGATAGAAGAGTTAAAATTTAAATGTGAAATAAATCAAGATTTTTCTTTGAATTGAAATTATGAAAGATCCAAGACAGAATAACATTGCCGGGAAAGGATTCGATAAGAACCCTCAAAACATTAATAGGAAAGGAAGACCTAGAAAAACCTATACCGTAATCAATGATATATTTAAAGACAAAGGCATTCAGCCTGTCTCTAAGTCGGAATACATTGAATTGTTCAGTAGGATAATGAATGCTACAGAAGCCGAAATAAATACGCTTAAAAGTGATAAAAACACACCGTTAGCTCTAAGAATAATCTTAGCAGAATTAAGCTCAAAAAACAAAAATAAAATTATTCGCGATCTACGAAATTTTATGTTTGGCCAATCTCAGCAAGAAATTATTCAAACCGTTAAAGCGCGCGTAATCACGCAAGAAGAAATTAAAAGATACAAGCGAATACTAGAAGATGAAAACTAAAAACAACGAGAAAACAACGAAACATAACATAATTATTAATCAAAATTTCAAAAAAATGGAAACAACTATTCAAAAAAGTGCAATTAGTGAAACACGAGTAAACAAAACTACTGAAGATGTCCTTTTAGACATTATTCTGGATCGAATGGAAGAAGATCTAATGATTGCTATCGAAAGAATGAGAGATTGCAGTGAAAAGGATTCTTTATGGCATGAAATGAAAGAAGAAGCCGCTAAGTTAACTGATGATCTTTTCATTGCGCAAAAGAATCGCGAGACTTTCAAACAATTACTAATTCAAAGAGCTAAAAATGAATATGGCTTAGATGTGAAAGAGATTACTTTCGAAAGAAGTGTTATTTATGATAGCGAAGAAGATTGTTTAGCTGGCGTAAATGGATCGGTTATGTACATTGATTCATTAAATGATCTTCCCATGATGTCACCGCAAGATATGATTTGTGAAATAGAACATCTTTTAAAAGATGGTTACATCGTGCGAGTTAAAGGAGAAGATTTAACACTACGATCATTGGAAGACATTGATAAAATATTCAAGCCACAATTTCCAGAATTACAGAGGGTAGCATTCGCAGATTTATAAAGTTCGAATCCTTATTACTCTATTATAGAATTTATTAAAGTATTAAAAATCAAGACTTTAAAAAATAATTTAACCTAAGTTGTTTGGTAAAGGTTTGGTAATGTGAAAACTCATTAAAAATGAAGATATCCAACTATGAAATTTTAGCGAATGTACTAAAAGTTAGCAGAATTTCTTTAAATGATTTTTTTGGAAAGACAAAGACGCAAAGAATTGTTTTTGCACGCGCATTATTTTCTAATGCTGCAAATGATAACGGATCTTCATTTGGTGAAATTGCCAAGTTTACCAAACAGCACAGGTCAACTTCCCATTATCATGTACAAAACTATGCTGTTTTCTTTAGATTCTATACTGATTTTAAAGAAAAAGCGGTGCAATTAAACAAACAATTATTAACCATAAAACAAATATTTGAAATGAGCGAGAAAATCGAAAAAGACGGGAAAGTCTATTATGAAGAATCAGCAGTTGCAAACGCAATTGGAACCGCGGTAAAAACTGCACTAGAAGCGGTTTCCGTTGGATTAGAAAAAAAAGAAGAAACGGATCAAGATGATTTGGAAGACAAAGAGCCAAGTTCAGGCGTAAAAGAGTATCTAAAAGATGCTTCAGGCGAAAGCCTTGGAGGTCGTGGGCTTGACTTTGATCGAGCAAAACAAAACTTGATGGCGAAGGGGCCGCTTGGAGGAAAAACAATTTAATATTCACCAAAACCGATGAATAATAGAAAATTAAAACAAAGATCGAGATTCAATAAAGTTGCGGCTATGGTTGCGTTGTATGAATTGAGAGCTGAAAAAGAGTCTGTTTATAGATACTTATTCAATGATTCTAATCCTTTTCTTTCGGAAATAGAATTTGGCTTTATTGACCGTTGTCAAACACGAAATATGATTCATGTAGCGTTTTATAATGCTCCAATACTTCAAGATTTTGAAATAGCAAAAACAAAAGATGAAGCAACAAACTACCTAATAGAGCTGGATAATCATTTTAAAGAGGTTAGCCATCATTCAGAAATTAATGATTTCTGTTTTACTCTATTTTGCAAATATGTGATTCGTGGGGAACTTCCAATTTTTACTAGTAAATCAATTATGTTAATCGAAATTTTTAATTTTTTCGCAAAACATGACTATGATATAAAAATTGTAAATGAGAAAGTTGAGCAAAATCCACTTTTAAAGAAAATGTTAAAAGATTTTTTGCCGATGTCAGTATTGAGACATGTCTTTTTAGAAATAGAAAATAAAATTCAAGAAGCTGAAAGTAATGGACAAAATTTGAAAGAAAAGTTAAGCGATATTATTTCAAATTTTACAGATAGAATTTTTCAAAAACTTAACTAAAAAACTAATAACCAAGAAAACTTAATTAAAATGGCAGGATTAGAAGATGGAATAAAATTTAAGATAGGAGCCGATCACAGCGAGTTTATGAAGGCTGTAGAAGAGAGTGGTATAAGACTTAAGGGATTTACTCAATTTGCACGTGAAGCAGGCGAAAACATTGATAGTGCTTTTGTTGAAGCTTTAAAAACTATTGAAGCACAAAAAACGGCATTAGCCGAGTTGCAGAAAAAATATGATGATCTTCAAAAAACACCAACAAAAATTGGAAATGATGAAGAAGTAGCGGCATTTACACAAGAGATTAATCGACTCAAGGAAGAAATTGATTTGTATAAAAATAAAATCAATGAAATGAATCTTGTTTTAGAGTCATTCAGCAATAAAAATGTCAATCTAACGCAGGATCTTGAAGAAGTCCGCGAAAAAATAGTTAAAACCACATCTGAAAACTACACTATTGAAGCTCTTGGCGTAACAAAAGAAAATATAGTTATCCAAAAGCAATATATTAAAGAACTGGAGTCACAATTAAAAGAACTTCAGAAAACTATTGACGACATGGCACCTAGTAAGGCTAAACTTACTGTTATGGGAGAAGCGTCTTCGATAGCTAAAGAAATTGAATTAGAAAAAAAGGCTTTACTAGAATTAGAGGAAGCTTTACGTAATACGGAAAAAGAGCATATTTCTTTACGTGAAAAATTATCGACTGTGCGTTCAGAAATGGAAGCGTTATCAGCAGATAACAAAAGAAATACAGCTGAATATAATGAGCTTAAAGAAAAGGCTCAAGAATATTCAGCGCAATTAAAACAAGTTGCTGACGATTTAAAGCCAAACATTGATAATCATGATAATCTTCGCGAAAAACTTTCTTCTGTAAAAACAGAAATGGAAGCTTTAATGCTTTCCGGTAAAGGACAATCCGAAGAATATGAAGAATTGAAGGGAAAGGCCCAAGAGTATTCTCAAATGATTGTCCAAGTCGCTAAAGATATTAAGCCGCTCGAAGAAAAAAACACCACATTACAATCCAAGCTACGTGCTGTAAAAGAAGAAATGCTTCAATTGGCTGCTGCTGGCGAAAAAGATTCAGCGCAATATAACGAATTGCGAAAGCAAGCTATCGCGTACCAAAGTGAGCTTCAACAGATGAATAAAGAATTAAAGTCTTTATCAGGAAGCACTAGCATCACCGCGATGGTTAATTCATTAGGATTATTGTCTGGAGGACTTTCTGCCGCCAATGGATTTATGGCAATGTTTGCAGGTAATAATGAAAACCTAGACAAAATTATGGTTCGTTTGCAGGCTACAATGTCGGCGGCGATAGGTATTCAGCAAATCCAAAATAGTTTGGCCAAAGAATCTGGCGTTATACAGTCCGTTGTAGCAGTGCAGACTTTAGCAAAGGCGAAAGCCGAAGCATTAGCAACAAAAAACACAATCGGCGCTACAATAGCGCAAAGAGCTTTTAATCTAGTCGCAAAAGCTAATCCTTATGTTTTATTGGCTGCTGGTTTGGTTACTGTTGTAGGCGCGTTGGTTATGTTTTCTGGTAAGACTAAGAAAGCGGCAGAAGATCAAGAAAAGTTAAATAAAGCCACAGCAGACGGTGCGGCCGAAAACATTGTTAAGTATAAGCAATTACAAACCGCTTGGAATGCACTTGGTGGTGATTTGAAGAAGCAACAAAAATACATTGAAGAAAATAAAGATAAGTTCCATGAGCTTGGTAGAGAAGTTAATAATGTTAATGAAGCTGAAAAATTCTTTAATACTAATTCAAATGATTTTATAGAATCTTTAAAGTTACGAGCTGAGGCAGCAGCTCACGCCCAAATCGCGGTTGAAAAATATAAAGAAGCGATTTTAGCCGATAAAGAAATAGAACAATTCGACAAAGATTGGGAAAACGCTGGTTTTTTTGGTAAAGTATGGCTGGGGGCAAAAGCTTCATATAATAGAATGGATGTTGCTGTAGGCGGTAAAGGTGGTGACAAATCAAGGGTAGAAGCTCAAAAAGAACTTGAGAAAGAACTTGAACTCAAAAAAAGAGCTGATGAACTAGGAAAAAAAGCTGCTAATCCATACAATGGAGGAAGTGGGAAAACACCCAAAACCAAAACGGCTAAAAAGGCGGCTGACGAGTTTCTTCCTCCTGGTTCTGTTGCTGAAATTCAGAAAAGATTATCGGAAATTGATAAAGCACTTTCAAAAGCAACTGGCGACAAACAAATTGCTGATCTAAAAACGAAGCGTATTGCTTTAGCTAAAGAATTGGCAGAAGCTGAAAAGAAAATCCAAATACAGAGCTTACAACAGCAATTTGACGAATCTCAAAAGCTTTGGACTGATTATTATTCAACGATCGAAAGCCTTGGAAAACCAACAGCTGACAAAATTTATGGTGATCTACTCGCAAATGATTCTTCCCAATTTGAGCAATTGCAAAAGAAACAGCAAGAACTTTTGGCGAAAGCCAACACGGCCGATAAAGATGGTAAATCTTTAATCACTGATGAAGAAAAAGAGGTTTTAAGCGAGGTTTCCCAAATCATTAATGAGATGTTGGGCAAGCAGTCACAACTGGACCAATTTAAGCAAAATGTCGCTGACACTCTTTCTACGATGGCCACAGAAGCGGAAAAAATTAAGTACTTAGAAGATATTCAAAAAACAGCTTCAAAAGACAGCGGTGAGTATGCTTATGTTGTGGAGCAGGAACGCGCAATACAAGACCAACTTCGCCAACAATACCAGCAATTCCTTAATGACCATAGAAGCTTTGAAGAGCAGAAAGCGATAATTACTGAAAGGTTCGCAAAAATTCGTGAGCAGATCGCAAGTGATGAAACTTTGTCGGCTTCTCAAAAAAGTGATGCTATGGCGAAAGCAGGGCAAGCAGAAGCAGACGAGTTTTCTCGTGCTTTTATGGATAGTATTTCAAACAATCCAGCATTCAGACAGGCTTTTGCAAACATGGAACATCAAGCTACTTCAAGCCTAGAAGCTTTACGTGGAAAATTAATTAAAAAATTAGAAGATTTAAAAGCATCTGGAAAAGGAACGATAGAAGCTATTGAACAACTTAAAAACTCTATTGGAAGCATCAACGATATGTTGTCTTCCAGAAATCCTTTTGTTGATTTAAAAAAGCTAATAAAAGACCTAGGAGATGAGAGTTTAACTACATCTCAAAAGATTGCCTTAATAAATGAAGCTAATCAGAAAGTGCAATCTAATATTGGATTCTTAAAAGGAGCCGTTAATGACATCCAAGGTATTGCAAAAGATTTAGGATTAAGCTTAGATAATGCGTTTGGAGATGCTTTAGAAAAGATAGGAGGGGTTTTAGATGGATTAGACCAGATGTCAGATGGTTTAACAGATATGGCGAAAGGCTTTGCAACAGGAAATCCAATCCAAATGGTTACTGGAGGGATCAAAGCGATTGGTGGTATTGTAAAAGCTGTGGGTTCTCTTTTTAACAATGACCGAAAAAAAGAAAGAAACATTAAAAAATGGGCAAATGAAGTCGCAAATTTAAAAGAACAATATGAGCAACTCCAGCACGCTATCAATAAAGCATTGGGAGAAGATGTCTATAAAAACCAACTAGATCAAGTTAAAAACCTTCAACAGCAACAAGCGAAATTGCGACAAATGATTAGCGAGGAACGCAGCAAGAAAGATACTGATGACGGTAAAATTGCTGATTGGGAAAACCAGATCAGACAAATGGATAGAATGATTGATGATATACGCGATAATATCATTAAAGATGTTCTTCAAACCGATGTTAAGCAACTAGCTTCTGGACTTGCTGATGCATTAGTAGATGCTTTTGAAAAAGGCGAAGATGCGGCAAAGTCACTAGATAAAGTTGCAAATGATGTGTTCAAAAACATGGTGAAGCACGCGCTTCAAATGAGAATGCAAGATGGTTTACAAGATGTCTTAAATCAAGTCTTAGCGGCTGCAGGTTTTGATAAGAACGGAAACGGATCATTTGCAGGATTCTCACCAGAGCAGATAGCCTATTACAAAAATCTCATTGCGCAGGTTGGATTACAACAACAAGGCTTTCTTGATGCTTACAGCTCATTATTTGCCGATGGTATTTCAGCTTCAAATCTTGAAGGCGCAATAAAAGGCGTAAGTGAAGAAACGGCTTCTATCATAGCAGGTCAAATGAACGCTATCAGAATTATGCAAGCGGAAGCCTTACAAGGGCAACAAAGTGGATTCGACTTAATGCAACAACAACTTAACCAACTCGTAATGATCGAATTTAACACGAGATATTTACGATTGATTTACGCCGCAATGGGAAAGTCAAATAACGATGATTTGAGAGCTAACGGATTAATTTAAAAATTTTATACAGATGGGATTTACATCAGATTTTGATTTGGAAGAGTTTAAGCGATATAGCGCGCAGTATGTAGATAATGTTTCAGCGGTTGTGTACTACGCTTTGGAATCCGCAATGATTGAGCTGGTTAACTATGCTAAAATGACTAATACCTACATAGATCAGACAAATAATTTACGTTCGTCAATAGGTTATGTTATTTACCAAGATGGAGAGTTAATAAAATCAAGTTTCTCAGCTTCTGGTTCGGGAGCGGGTGGCGATGGAAAAAAGGGGGTTGAAACAGGATTAGCTTTTGCTAAACGTGTTGCTGAAGAAGATGGGGATAAAGGACTTGTATGTGTTCTAGTAGCAGGTATGGAGTATGCAAAGTATGTTGAGAGTAAAAATCTAGACGTTTTGACGGGTGCAACTCTACAAGCTGATAATGTGTTTCAGGCAGAATGGAATAACATTAAAGATGCATTGAAGAAAATAAAATTCAATAAATAATAATTAGTAAATTTTAAAAAATGGAAAACGAGACAAAAAAAGTAGAATTTGAAAGAATTATAATTTCTTTCGATGAGGTGAGTTTTAATGAGGAAATAAATGTCCTGGAAGAAATTCTAAGCGAATGGAATACTGCAATAATTGAATTTAAAAATAAATTCAATTTAAAATTAAGCAGCAAGGAAACACAAGACATATTCTTGCAAAAATTAAATACTAAAGATTTTATACAAAAGTTATTTAGTGAAATAAAATCACCCTACTTACAGAAATTAGCTCAAGATGAAGTTGGTTCGTACTTAAAAAAAATGTTTAGTGAGTTAGAAGTTTATAAATGCTTTAAAAGTGAAAAATTTATTTATAAAGATGATGGGTTTTTACTATCTGAAAAGTATATTGAAGCGGTGAAAAAAAAGCATGAGAAAAGTATCAATTCAGCACAAGGAAAAGAATTTTACGATCTTCATGAGCAATCTTATCAAGCTATTAATAAGATGCTGGAAATTGCAAAAATAAAAGGAATTAACATGTCTTACTTAGCGCTTTTCGATATCAACCCTAAAACTTTATCATTCGAGAAACGAAGTTTAGCTTATGATAGGTTGTAACTAAACAAAATCAGTGAATGTTTTTTTATCATTCACTGATTTTGTTTTATGGATTAAAAACTGATAGTAACAATGTTAATCGCAGGTCAAAATATAGAAGTTTTGATGCTGACAGAGAACGTTTCAATATAGAATTTAGTTGCTTACTTAGTGACTATATCCGCAAATTTCTTGAAAAAGGAGTAATAAAAGTTTATTAAATTTAAATACGGTTTCAAACCGTATTATAAAACCAAAGTGGTTTGAAATCACTTTTGGTTTCAAAAGTTCGAAAATAGCACTTTTAAAATCAATAAAGAGGGAAAGGGGGAAACTACAATCCTACTTTCGGTCTCTACAGGCAAATTTTAGAGTAAAAAGACTGAAAATTATTTAGAAATATTATAAATTGCGTTCAATAGAATCAAAAGCAATCTAAAAGAATCTATTTTTTTACCAAACAAAAACCAAACATTCTATATTTTGTTTTGGTTTTTACTTCCTTATAATCAGTATGTTGCAATTTATAATAGTGGAGAATACGGGATTCGAACCCGTGACCTTTTGACTGCCAGTCAAACGCGCTAGCCAACTGCGCCAATCCCCCAGAGTTTATAGTTTGCAATGTTAACACAAAAACTTGACATTCGCAAAGAAATTTAAAGCATTTTCGTTATATTTGGGAGGTTTAAATGATTTTTAATGAAAAGTCTAGTCTATATTCTTATTGCTTCGGTGACTTTGTATTCTTGTTCAACCTCCAAAACGGTGAGTCGTAGTCACTCAAAGTCTAAATCCTATAAGTCGACGAGCAATATTAAAAAATACGCATCAAACAATTCTGGTTATAAAGTTTCTAAAGACCGCAACTCTGTTGTGAAAGATGCACAGCAATATCTAGGTGTTCCTTACAAATATGGAGGTAATACAAAAACGGGTTTGGACTGTTCTGGTCTTGTGACCAAGGTTTTTGATGAAAACAGTTACAAGCTTCCAAGACGTTCTTCGGATCAGGCTGAGGTTGGCTCTTCTATTCGTGTGGAAGAAGTGATGCCAGGTGACTTGTTGTTTTTTGCAACTGCTGGAGGACGCAACATTTCTCATGTCGGGATTGTTAACAATATTGAAAAAAATGGCGAAATTAAATTTATCCACGCTTCGACAAGCAAAGGCGTTATTATTTCATCTCTCAATGAGTCTTATTGGAATAAAGCTTTTCTTTTTGCGCGCAGCATTCTTTAATTTTGTTATTTTTGCGATGCGTTTTGCGTGAGGGCGAAGCACATTGTCGGAGCTCGTTATATTGCGGGCTGAGCGGTAGCGAAGTCCGCAATATAACAGCGACTGTGCGTAGACCGACCCGCGTGTTTTTTCGGAAGGCTTTAGTGCTTGGGAAAAACAAAGGGGCACGCCCAAAATTATAAATAAAAGTAAATTATTAAATATGTCTTTACAGGAATTAAGAGAAACCATTGAAAAAGTATGGGAAAACAGAGAGCTTTTGAAAGAAACTCAGTACACAGATGCTATTAGAAATGTTGTTGAAAAATTAGATTTGGGAGAACTTCGTGTTGCTGAACCTACAGAAAACGGATGGCAAGTGAATGAATGGGTGAAAAAAGCAGTGGTTTTGTATTTCCCTATTCAAACAATGGAAACTATTGAGGTGGGACCCTTCGAGTTTCATGATAAAATTCCTTTGAAGAAAAACTACGCAGAAAAAGGCGTGCGCGTTGTTCCTCATGCTATTGCAAGACACGGAAGTTTTGTTGCAAGTGGCGTTATTATGATGCCTTCTTACGTTAATATTGGAGCTTATGTAGATTCTGGAACCATGGTGGATACTTGGGCAACGGTAGGAAGCTGCGCTCAAATTGGTAAAAATGTTCACCTTTCTGGTGGTGTAGGTATTGGTGGTGTTTTAGAGCCTCTTCAAGCTGCCCCCGTAATTATTGAGGATGATGCATTTATTGGTTCACGTTGTATTGTTGTTGAAGGTGTAAGAGTGGGTAAAGAAGCTGTTTTAGGAGCTAATGTTTGTTTAACGATGTCTACAAAAATTATTGATATTACAGGCGATGAGCCAGTGGAAATGAAAGGTTATGTTCCGGAGCGTTCTGTGGTGATACCTGGAAGTTATACTAAAAAATTCCCAGCAGGAGAATACCAAGTTCCTTGTGCATTGATTATTGGAAAAAGAAAAGAATCTACCGACAAGAAAACCTCTCTTAATGATGCTTTAAGAGAAAATAATGTCGCGGTATAGCATTTATTTATAAAAAACTAATAACTAAACTTTGAAAACCAAATTCCTGAATTTTATATCGAATCCACGATATATAGGGATTATCTATATTGTTATAAGTGCCGTGTCGGCCTTGGCAAAGTACAACAGAGGACCCGGCGCTTATAATAATTATTTAATCTTTAAAAATGTATTTTTCAATACATTACAGCAACGCAACCTTTATGCATATTATCCCGATTTGTATTTTGATTGCAACCATTACGGGATTTTATTTAGTGCTTTGATTGCTCCTTTTGCTATAATGCCAGATTGGTTAGGGATTATATTGTGGAATGTTGCTAATACTTTGGTCTTTCTTTTCGCGATAAAAAATCTGCCTTTCAGTTCTAAGAATAAAGCTTTTTTTGCGTGGTTATGCTTGCAAGAATTTATTACCGCAGCGGTGAGTTTGCAGTTTAATATCGCATTGACAGGGCTTTTAATACTTTCCGCAACTTATATTTACAAGCAAAAAGAAATAAAATCTGCTTTGGCAATTGCCATAGGAATCTTTGTCAAAATATACGGAATTGTCGGTTTTTCCGCCTTTTTCTTTATTAAAAATAAAATCAAATTCATTCTTGCTTTAGCCGTATTTTGTGTTTTATTCTTTATAATTCCAATGCTGTATTCATCGACACATTTTGGCATACAATCTTATGTCGATTGGTACACAGAGTTGGTTCTTAAAAACAATAAAAACCAAGTTCTTGGAAATTATCAAGATATATCCTTGATGGGTTTTGTACGTCGTGTTTTGCAAGATGCCAGTATTTCTAATTTATCATTTTTGATGTTTGGTTTGCCATTGTTTGCTTTACCTTATATCAGAATCAGTCAGTACAAACATTTAGCATTTAAGCTTTTAATATTGTCTTCGACTTTATTGTTTACAGTGTTGTTCAGTTCTGGGTCGGAGTCGCCAACATACATTATTGCTGTTGCCGGAGTTATGATTTGGTTTTTAATTCAAAAAAACAAAAAAACTTTGGATATTGCTTTGTTAGTATTTGTTATCGTTCTGACTTGTTTCTCCAGTTCGGATTTATTTCCAAAATTTGTTAAAGAAAATTATATCATCAAATATTCGCTAAAATCTTTACCATGTAGTATTGTGTGGCTGAGAATTATTTATGAACTTATGACAAGAAATTTCGAAACCGATTATAAAGTTATTGCATGAAACAAGTCAGCATTGTTATCCCTGCCTATAATGAAGAAGGAAATCTAAATAAAATTTTCCATGAAATTGATTTGGTTTTTAAAGACTTAAAAAATTACAATTACGAAATAATCTTTGTTAATGACGGAAGTCGCGATAATACACAACATATTTTAGAAGAACTTTCCATAAAGTATCCACAAATAAAATACATTGAATTTTCTCGCAATTTTGGACATCAATTTGCCGTAAAAGCTGGTGTTGATGAGGCACACGGACAAATTGTAATTTCCATGGATGCAGACCTACAACATCCGCCTGTTTTAATTGTAGATATGATAAAAAAATGGGAAGAAGGTTATGACATGGTCTATACCATTCGGAAATATCCTAAGCAGATTTCGTATTTTAAAAAGAAAACGTCCAATTTTTTTTATAAACTTCTGAGTGCAATATCCGATGTACAAATTGATAAAGGAAGTTCGGATTTTAGGCTAATGGATAGAAAAGTGGTGGACAGTGTCAAGACGATTGGCGAGTCCGACCTTTTTTTACGAGGACTGGCAAAATGGGTTGGGTATAAACAATACGCCATACACTTTGTAGCAGACCAACGCTTTTCTGGAAATAGCAAATATAATTTTAACAAAATGTTGAAATTCGCGTTTACAGGTATTACCTCTTTCAGTGTAAAACCTTTGTATATGGCGGCTTATCTTGGCTTTTTGTTTTCTGGTATTGGGATGTTGTATATTCCTTACGTGATCTACGCTTTCATTACAAAAACTGAAATTTCGGGTTGGGCATCACTTATTATGACTATTGTGTTTTTTGGAGGTGTACAACTTATCATTTTAGGAATTATAGGTATCTATATGGGCAAAATGTTCCGACAACTAAAACAAAGACCAACCTATATCATTAGGTCAAAAAACTTTTAAACCATGATTTTACTGAGTTTCGATATTGAAGAATTTGATATGCCTTTGGAATATGACGGCCAAATTTCACTTGAGCAGCAACTACAAATTTCCAGAACCGGAACCATTGCGATTTTAGATGTATTAAAAAAATACAATGCCAAAGCAACATTTTTTTCAACCGTTATTTTTGCAGAGAGCAATCAAGATATTATCCATAGACTTCTAGAAGAAGGTCACGAGTTGGCAAGCCATACATGGTTTCACTCCGATTTTAAAAATGAACATCTTAAAAGCTCGCGAGAACGATTATCAGAACTTTTCGACACAGAAGTTATCGGCCTTCGTATGCCGCGGATGAGCCCCGTAGATGAAACCGAAGTTAAAACCGCAGGATACGTGTACAACTCGTCCATCAACCCGATTTTTTTGCCAGGACGTTACAATAATCTAGGTGTAAGCAAATCCTATTTTAAACTTAAAGAGGTTATCCAAATACCAGCCTCGGTTTCTCCAATTTTTCGGATCCCTTTGTTTTGGTTGAGCTTTCATAATTTTCCGACTTTTCTGTACCGTTATTTAGCGAAGCGAAGTTGGAAGGATAATGGCTATCTCAACATTTATTTTCATCCTTGGGAGTTTGCAGATATTAAAAATTCTGAGTTTAAATTGCCTAACTTTACAACCAAGAATACAGGACAAGATATGATTGCAAGGTTTGATACGTTCCTAGAATGGTTGGTTAAAAACAAGCAAAAATTTTGTACCATCAAAGAGTTTGTAGACATCATAAATTAGAGAAATTTGAAAATCGCATACGACGCCAAACGTTTTTTTAATAACACTTCGGGATTGGGTAATTATTCGCGCGACTTGGTGCGGATGTTAGCGCAATATTTTCCCGATAACCAATACAGTCTTTTGGCAAAACGCCAAAGTGAGCGTGGAAAAGAGATTCTAGAACTTTCAGCCGTAGATTTTCAGCCTATTTCTAAAGGAAATATGTCTCGACAGTTTAAAATGGGAATTGATGCTCAGAATCTCGATGCAGATATTTTCCATGGATTATCGGGCGAATTACCTTTAAAATGGAACAAAAAACCCATTAAGAAAATTGTGACCATCCATGATTTGATATTTGTGCATTATCCCAAATTTTACTCTTTTTTTGATCGTAAAGTTCATTTTTGGAAATTTAAAAAAGCAGCACATTCTGCAGACAAAATCATTGCTATTTCCGAGCAAACCAAACGCGATATTGTTAAATTTTTAAAAGTTCCGGAAGCTAAAATAGAAGTTATCTACCAAGGTTGTCACGAAGCTTTTAAAACCGAAAAAACCTTAGAAGAACTTAATGCCGTTAAAACTAAATACAATCTGCCAGAGCGTTTTGTACTGAATGTTGGTACGGTTGAAGAGCGAAAAAATCTTTTCTCTGTCGTTAAAGCCTTGAAGGGAACTGATATTCCGTTGGTTGTGGTTGGCCGAAAAACCAAATATGCAGACCAAATTTTAAGCTTTATAAAAAAAGAAAATATGACAGCGCAGGTTCAGTTTTTGGAAGGCGTATCGATGGTGGAGTTGGCTTGTATTTATCAATTGGCGGACATTTTTGTGTATCCCAGTTTGTTCGAAGGTTTCGGTATTCCTGTTATAGAAGCTCATTTTTCCAAAACGGCGGTTATCACCAGCAATACGAGTTGTCTTCCCGAGGCTGGCGGTAAAGATGCAGTCTATGTTGATCCTTTGAATAGTGATGATATCAAAGCCAAAGTTAATTTTATGTGGAATAATGCATCCGAAAGACAACGCCGCGCTGAGAGGTCTTATGATTTTGCAGTTGCTAATTTTAGTGATGAAAAAATTGCCAATGATGTGATGAGGGTTTATAATCAATTCATAAATTAGATTTCTCATGCTCATTTCGACCAGCTGAATGTTCATTCGAAATGACATTTTAGAGACAATTTCTTTATAGATAAAACTAAAAAAGCGATTCCTAAGAGTCGCTTTTTTTATGTTTCTTTTTCTTCTTGTCTTTGTCTTTCTTTTCCTTTTTGTCTTTCTTTTTGCTGTTTTTTTCGATAGTATGTTTTTCGACTTCAGAAGACATATTGTCTTTAGTTTTCGCATTTTCGTCTAAACTATCTTCGATAACTTCAGCAAGACTTTTTTCTTCTTTAGGCGCTTCTTCAATTTTGGAAGTTGTAGCAACAGAAATGTTTAAATCCTTTAACAGGAGCCGCTCGTCATTATTATAAAAAAGGTCGAGTAGATTTTCTAGTTGAAACTTGCGGTAATCCTCAAATTTAATTTTTGGGATATATTTAAAAATTCGGCCTTTCTTCTCAATGCTCAAATAGTTTTTCTCAACCAATATTTTTAAAAAAGTAGAAACCGTGTTTTGATGGGGTTTTGGTTCTGGATAAGCGGTCATAATGTCTTTCATATACGCAGAATCCAGCCCCCAAATGACCAACATCAATTGTTCTTCCGAACTTGTCAAACTAAGAATTTTCATGCTTTTCATGTTTTAATTAACCAAATAATAAGCGACGCCAACCAGGCAAGCCAAGTTGCCACCAGAAATGACTTCTGCTAAGGTATGTCTTTTTAAGATAATTCTTGTAATGCCGATAATAATAGATAGTATAAACCAAAAAATTCCCCAACGGATGTCAAAATTTAAAAACAAAAAAGCGACAAAAATATTGAGCGACGTGTGCATAGAACTTTTGATAAAAAAATTACTGATTTGCATCAAAATCAATAATATCCACAAAAACAAAATTTCATAATCCAGGTGTTGATGTACGACAAATTCAAAAGCCAAATAGATAAAGCACAGAAAAACGATGACGACATAGAGACTTTTGCGTTGTTCGCGATTCGAAACATCCATATTCGTGTAACGCCCTTTTTTAACATTCCAAATAATCCAAACGATGCAAGGCAAAGCTAAGATTAAGAGCAAAGCCCAAAGATTAGAAAAGCCTTTATCATAAGTCGTTTCGGCATTATTAAAAACGATATAATAAATAATTAAAGAAACAATAGGATTGAAAAAATTAGAAATAATTTTCGAAATACTGATGAGTAAAGAATGTTTTGATGTTTTCTCTTTCATTGATCCAATTAGAATAGGTTGCAATTTACGTTTTAGATTTTTAAAAGGAGTGATTTTAATCTTAATAAATCGGTTGATTTTTAAGCTTATACTAATTATAAACAAGGCTGTGCCAATAACTAAAGATATTTTCTTATTTTTGCTGAATATTTCGAAATCATATGAAAGAATTTTCCAAAGAGGTTTACCTTAAGTGGTACGAGGATATGACGATGTGGAGAAGGTTTGAAGATAAATGCCGTTCTCTTTATTTAAAACAAAAAATCAGAGGTTTTTTACATTTATATAATGGTCAGGAGGCAATTCCTGCAGGATTTACACATGCTATGGATTTGTCAAAAGATAGCATGATTACAGCATATAGATGTCATATACATCCAATGGCGATGGGGGTTGATCCCAAAAGAATCTTGGCAGAACTTTGTGGTAAAGCCACGGGAACTTCCAAAGGTATGGGTGGATCTATGCACATCTTCAGCAAGGAGCATCGTTTTTATGGTGGACATGGGATTGTTGGTGGACAGATTCCTTTGGGTGCAGGTATTGCCTTTGCAGACAAATATTTTGACAGAAAAGCAGTTAACATCTGTTTTATGGGAGATGGTGCTGTACGTCAAGGTGCTTTGCATGAAACTTTCAACATGGCGATGAATTGGAAACTTCCAGTAGTTTTCGTTTGTGAAAATAACCAATACGCCATGGGAACTTCCGTTAAAAGAACCGCTAATCACGAAGATATATACAAGCTAGGTTTGGGTTACGAAATGCCTTGTCTTCCTGTAGATGCTATGGATCCTGAAAAAGTTGCCGAAGCTGCTTACGAAGCTATCGAAAGAGCTAGACGTGGCGATGGTCCTACCTTTATCGAAGCCAGAACTTACCGTTATAGAGGACACTCGATGTCGGATGCTGAGCCATACAGGACTAAAGAGGAAGTTGCAGAGCATAAAAAAGATGACCCTATCGAAATTGTGAAACACAGAATTCTAGAAAATAATTGGGCAACAGAAACAGAACTTGAAACGATGGATGAAAAATCAAGAGCATTTGTGGAAGAATGCATAGAGTTTATGGAAAATTCTCCATATCCAGAAGCTTCACAAGTTTATGACTTTGTTTATGCAAGTCAGGATTATCCTTTTTTAGATAAATTAGAAAATTAATCATTAAATTATTTATTTGATGTTTGAAATTTGACGTTTGAATCTTCGGATCAAATCTCGAATCTCAAATCTCGAATCTCAAATCAATATAATTATGGCTGAAGTAATCACAATGCCGCGTCTGTCCGATACTATGACAGAAGGAAAAGTTTCCAAATGGCACAAAAAAGTTGGAGACGCAGTTAAAGAAGGCGATATCTTAGCAGAAATTGAAACAGATAAAGCTGTACAAGATTTTGAATCTGAATTAAACGGAACTTTATTATATATCGGTGTTGAAGAAGGTGCGCAAGCACCTGTTGACAATGTTTTAGCAATTATTGGTAATCAAGGAGAAGATATCTCTGCACTTATCGGTGGCGGTCAAATGCCTGCAAATAATGATGCTAAAGTAGAAGAAAAAACATCAGGAGCTGAGCCTGTTGCAAACGAGGTTGCGACAACTGCAGAAATGCCAGCAGGTGTTGAAATTATTACAATGCCAAGACTTTCTGATACCATGACAGAAGGTAAAGTTGCGAAATGGCATAAGAATGTTGGCGATGCTGTTAAAGAAGGTGACATCTTAGCAGAAATCGAAACGGATAAAGCGGTTCAGGATTTTGAATCTGAGTTTAACGGAACTTTATTATACCAAGGTGTTGCAGAAAATGATGCTGCAGAAGTGGACAAAATTTTAGCAATCATTGGCCCTGCTGGGACAGATGTATCTGCAATTGTGGCAGGAGGTAGCAAACCTGTAGCTGCAACGATGTCTAATGCTCCAAAAGATACTGCTACGCCAACGGGGTCAACCCAAACTTCAACCTCTCCAGCTACAACATCTTCTAACGGAAGTCGTGTTCATATTTCACCTCTAGCTAAAAAAATGGCCGAGGATAAAGGTATTGACATTCAGTCTGTACAAGGTTCTGGCGAAGGTGGACGTATCGTAAAAAAAGATATTGAAAATTATCAAGCGCCAGCGGCACAAACTTCTGCATCACCTGCTCCAAAAGTAGTTGCTGCTCCAGCGGTTAATTTCGTGGCAGGAGAAGATACAGAAACCGTTAACTCTCAAGTTAGAAATGTTATTGCAAAACGCCTAGCTGAAAGCAAATTTACAGCACCGCATTACTATCTAATGGTAGAAATTAACATGGATAAAGCCATCCAAGCGCGTAAAGAAATCAACAGCATTCCAGATACGAAAGTGTCTTTTAATGATATGGTGATTAAAGCAACAGCCATGGCTTTAAGAAAACATCCTCAGGTTAATTCTTCATGGGCTGGTGATAAAATCATTCACCATGCTAATATCAATGTTGGCGTGGCGGTAGCAATTCCTGACGGATTAGTTGTTCCTGTATTGAAAAATGCAGATTATATGAACTATACTCAGATTTCTGCTTCGGTAAAAGATATGGCTTCTAGAGCTAAAAATAAAGGTCTTAAAGCTAATGAAATGGAAGGTTCTACATTCTCAGTTTCTAACTTAGGAATGTTCGGGATTGAAACCTTTACATCAATTATCAACCAACCAAACTCAGCAATTCTTTCAGTAGGTGCTATCATCGAGAAGCCTATTGTAAAAGATGGTCAAATCGTTGTTGGTAATACTATGAAGTTATCTTTGGCATGCGACCATAGAGTGGTAGATGGTGCAACAGGTGCAGAATTCTTACAAACATTAAGGTTGTATTTAGAAAATCCATTATCTCTTTTGTTGGGCTAACTTGGGAGCTAAATACTTATGATATAAATCCTTTCGATTTTCGGAAGGATTTTTTTTGAATTCTAAAAAATAGAATAAATTTGCAACATGAAAAAATTACTCCTTCCATTTGTAATAATCTTAGGAATTGTCGCGCAGGCTCAAAACAAAGAAAATCTTTCAGGATTTAATATGCTTTCTTTTACGTATAAATTTGCCCCAAAATGGATGGCTTATGTAGAACTTCAGACACGCTCAATTGAAGATTATACTTATATCGATTACTACGAAACCAAAGGAGGAGTTGGCTATAGTATTAATAAAAACAATCAAGCATTTATAGGTGTAGGACGTTACGGAACTTATAAAAAGCACAAAATAAGCCAAGAAGAACACCGCGTTTGGTTACAATATACATTGACAAATCGTATCAAAAGTTTAAAGTTCGATCACCGTCTGAGGGCAGAACAACGTTTTTTTCACAATGCTATTACGGACGAAAATACGAATACACAGCGCTATCGTTATAGACTAAGTGCGACTTTGCCACTTAATAATACCAAAGTCCAACCAGGAACTATTTTTGCAAATGCTTTTGAAGAAGTTTTTGTTGGACCACAGGATCAATTTTTCAAAAGAAGTAGGACTTTTGCAGGAATTGGCTACCAATTCAATGATAATATGAATGCCACTTCAGGTTATATGTTCCAAAGAGAATTTGCTTCCAAAGGCAATACCACTTTACATTTCTTGTATTTTGCCCTCAATTTTACGATAGACCCTTCGGATGACGAAAGAGATATCCATATTCCAATGGCTGATTAATAAGTGCTCGTAAGATATTGATAAGCAGTTAGATATTTGTTAAGACGTTTTAGGTCTTTACTTTCTATGGGTCTTGTGAAACGGCGAAGATCCATATTGTCTTTCAAATCATTGATTTTGACTTTTACTGCCAACGGATTTTTTTCAATACGTTTGATAAAATCATCATAATTTTCTTGCAATTCGGGATCTCCATTATCGCGTTTGGTTAAGCATTCCACAGCCTCGACAATATAAGCCGGAAATCCTTGTTCCAAAAGGTATTCAAACGAAAATTGGGGATGATCTTCTACCACATCATGCAACGCGCCAACTATTTTTTCATCAATGGTTTTGCCCGCTTCCATAACACGGAAAACGTGTCCTAGATAGGGCGCATCGTATTTGTCAGTTTGTCTTTTGTGGGCTTTTTGTGCAATTTTAATTGCTTTATAAAGTAATTGAATATCTGCCATTAGATAAGTGTGACTTATGGATTATTTGCTAGTTATTTTTTGGTGAAATAGTTTTTATTTTCGAGACTTTTATCAAACTCAGATTTTTTTAACCAACAGATTTTAGAACGAATGTAATAATTAATACTTTCATAATCCTATTTTATAAAAGTAAAGTTATAAAATTGACTTATTAGATAATCGTTTTTATAAAATATTTATCCAAAAAAACGCCAATCTGTAGGAGTGACGTTATTTCTGTTTTTAAGATTTATAATTTATTATATAAAATGTAATAGTTTTTGCTAAATTCTACTGGTTGAAAAGATTTTAATTCCGTTGTTTGCCAAGTGTCTTTAGGAATGATGCTTTCTCCTGAAGGAAGATAAAGCGGCATAGTAAATCCTTTAATTGTATGTGTCCAGCGGTATTCTAGTTTAGTTCCATTTTGTTTATATTCCAAAGTTGGGATATAGGTTGTTGTTAAATATTGATCAAAAATCGACTGTAAATTAATCCCCGATTTTTGAATGAAATAATTTTCAATTTGCTTTCCTGTAACGGTTTGGTGGTAAAAATCTTTGTTAAGTCCTCGTAGTATTTGACGGAATTTTTCATCGTCATTTATTACTTGTCGGATGGTGTGCAACATATTTGCGCCTTTGTAATACATATCGCCACTGCCTTCGTGTCGAACACCAAATTTTCCAATAATAGGTCGGTCATTTTGTATGGCTTTTCTGGTTCCTATCACATAAGCATTGGCATCTTCTTTTCCAAAAAGGCTTTCGGTGTACAGCGTTTCCGAATAACTTGTGAAAGCCTCATGGATCCACATATCGGCTTGGTCTTTCGCTGTAATATTATTGGCGAACCATTCGTGTCCAGATTCATGAATGATAATAAAATCCCATTTTAGCCCAACGCCAGAACCAGAAAGATCGCGACCCAGATAGCCGTTTTCAAATCGGTTTCCATAGGCGACATTGCTTTGGTGCTCCATACCAAGATGTGGCGACTCCACAATTTTGTAAGAATCCTCATAAAATGGATAAGCACCGAACCAATATTCGAAAGACTTCATCATAGGTTTGACCTGAGAAAATTGCTTCTTGGCTTTATCAAGATTGTAGTCCAAAACCCAATAGCTAAGATCTAATTTTCCTTTTTCACCATCAAAAGTTTCATTAAAATTAACATATTTTCCGATGGATGGAATAATAGAGTAAGCATTGATTGGATTTTTAACTTCCCACAAATACGATGTTTTTTTACCTAATTTTTTTGTTTCTATAAGTTTTCCGTTGGCAACGCCGACCAAATCTTTTGATGTTATAATTTTAAAACTAATGCCATAATCTGGTTCGTCCTCCCAAATATCTTTGCAAGGTAACCAAATGCTCGCGCCAATCCCTTCGTCTGCAGCGGTCATCCAAGGATTTCCGTTGTTGTCTGTTGTGAAAATCCAGCCGCCATCCCAAGGGGCTTTTTGGGCTATTACAGGATTGCCCTCGTAGTCAATGGTAATGCTAAGTTTTTCACCTTTTTTAAATGTCCTTTTTGTGGGAATAAAAATAAAATCATCTTCATGCTTGTAAGTTGTGTTCTTGGCAAAACTGCTTTTTAGTTTTGCTGTTTTCATCGGTTGTTGAAGATCAATTTGGAAAGTTGGATTAACCACATCTGTAGTAATCTCAAAACTGATTTTGTTACTCCCTTTTATGCTTTTTGTTTGATAATCAGCTTCCAGAGTGATGTCGTATTTTTTAACGTCCCAAAAATTACGGTATTCTGTATTAGAACCCTTTAAAGTGTCTTGTTTGGTAAAATTCTGTCCAAAGATGCCAATCGATACAAAACTTAATAATAGTGCTGTTTTAGTCATAGTTACAAAAATAAGAGGTTTCTAAAAACCGCTTAAAGTTACAAATCATTTTATTTTGGCGTGGTCATAAATTTTGTTAAAAGAAAATTAAATTGTCTTATGACAAGTTTAGCTAAATCATTATTTAATTAAATTTGATTTAATAATATTTACAAATAATAGTATTTTTTATAATCTTGAATTATGGATAAAATATTAGTAAAAATAGAGATTAATAAACCAATTAACCAAGTTTGGGAAAGTTACAATGAGCCAAAACATATTACAAAATGGTGTTTTGCAAATGACGATTGGCATTGTCCGCATTCAGAAAATGATTTGAGAACAGGTGGCGCTTTCAAATCCCGAATGGAGGCAAAAGATGGAAGTTTTGGTTTTGACTTTGGCGGTATTTATGACGAAGTGAAAACCTTGGAACGTATACAATACCGCATGGAAGACGGTCGAGAGGTGGAAACTTGTTTTTCAAAATTGGATGCCAATCGTACAGAAATTGTTCAACAATTCGATCCAGAAATCGAAAATCCCGAGGAAATGCAACGCGAAGGTTGGCAAGCAATTCTTAATAATTTTAAGAAATATACCGAAACCGAATTTTAATTCAAAACAATCAACTCAGGTAAAAAAATAAAATTATGATTAGTTCTAATATATTTCCTTGTTTTTGGTTTAATGCTAATGGCAAGGAAGCAGCGGAAAAATACAGCAATTTGTTCCCAAATACCAAGATTACAGTAGATACGCCGATGGTCATTATGCTTGATATGAATGGTCAACAAATGATGTTGCTGAATGGCGGACCGACTTTTCAACCCAATCCAAGTATTTCGTTGATGGTGATGTGTGATACACCAGAAGAAGTTGAAAAATATTACAAAGCACTTTCACAAAATGGCGAAATTTTGATGGACTTGGGCGCTTATCCTTGGAGTGAAAAATATGCGTGGATTTCTGATGAATACGGGGTGAGTTGGCAATTTTATCTCGGTGAGCATAAGGGACAAAAATTTGTACCGACTTTAATGTATATCCAACAAAATAATGGAAAATGTCGCGAAGCTATGTCGCTTTATACTTCGGTTTTTCCAAATTCTAAAATCGATGGAATTATGGATCATCAAGAAGGCGATTTGAAAGGAATGATCGCGCATGCGCAGTTCACAATCGACGATTATTCGTTGTATGCGATGGATGGCGGAACGATGCATGATTTTAATTTTTCAGAAGGTGTTTCGATTGTTGTGATGACGTCAAATCAAGAAGAAACCGACAGATATTGGAACGCGTTAACAGCAAATGCTGGACAAGAAAGTATGTGCGGTTGGCTGAAAGATCCTTATGGCGTTAGCTGGCAAATTACACCGCGCCGATTGATTGAATTGACGAATGATGCGGATTCTGAAAAAGCCAAAAAAGTTTTTGATGCAATGCTTAAAATGAAAAAAATTATCATTGCAGACCTCGAAATGGCTTATTCATCTTAAATGTAAATTCGAATAAATAAAAAAAATGTCACCAAAAGAATCTGGTTTTAAGCAAGTTAATAGCATTAATCTCTATTACGAAATCTATGGAGAAGGAAAAACTTTGGTACTGATTCATGGCGGTGGCGGTTCTATTGTAAACGATTTTGGGCTAGTAATTCCTGTCCTTTCAAAATATTATAAAGTCCTAGGAATCGACTTGCAAAATCATGGTAGAAGCGATCATAGATCTACTCCTGAAACTTTTGAACAAGACGCAGACGATGTTGCGGAACTTTTAGAACAACTGGATATTTCAAGTGCTTCTTTTCTAGGATTCAGCAATGGAGGAAATACTGTGATGCAGATTGCGTATCGGCACCCAAAACTAGTGGAAAAATTGATTATAGGATCCGCCTTTTATAAACAGGAAGGCATGATTCCTAATTTTTTCAAAGATTTTGAACATGTAAGTTTAGAAATGATGCCAAAGTCCCTGCAAGATAATTTTTTACAATTAAATCCTAGTAATGAGAAACTTCTTAATATGTTCGAAAAAGACAGCCAAAGGATGAAAAATTTTAAAAATTGGGACGAGGACATTTTGAAATCCATTCAAGCGAAAACCTTGCTGATAAATGGAGCACAAGATATTGTTTTGAATGAACATATTTTGGAAATGAATCAGTTAATTCCGAATTCCGAAGTTTTGATTTTACCAGCAACTCATGGCGCATATCTAATGCCCGATTTTGAGGGGAAGATTAATCACAAGTTAATTGATTGTACAACCGAAAAGATTCTTTCTTTTCTTGAGAATTAAATATAACGACAAACAATATAGCTGTGTCAATCACTCGAATTTATGTCAATTTGCCCGTGAAAGATGTCCAAAAAACAAGAACGTTTTGGGTGAAATTAGGATTTTCTATTGACGAACTTTATTCTAACGAAAACGGAATTTGCGTCGTCATGAAAGAGGAAAACATCTATGTTATGTTTTTGTTAGAAACTTTTTTCCAGACGTTTACAGACAGGCCAATTGCGAAAGGCGATACAACGCAAACACTTCTTGCAATCTGTGTTAATACGAGAGAAGAAGTGGACAATATGCTAGATATAGCCATAGAAAACGGTGGCTCATCATATAGTGGGGCACGCGATTATAGTTGGATGTACCAACGTGTATTTACGGATATCGATGGACATCAGTGGGAAGTTTTCTTTATGGACGCCTCTCAGTTTCCAAAAGAATAATATTGTAATTTAAAAAAAAGGACAATGACTATTAGCGAAGTTTACATCAATTTGCCAATTAAAGACGTGTAAAAGACAAAAGAATTTTGGTCAAAGTTAGGTTTTCAAATCAATGAACAATTTTCTGATGACAAAGCTGTTTGCGTGGTTTTTAAAGAAAATAGTATTTCTGCTATGTTTTTGATCGAGGACTATTTCGAAACATTCTCCGAAAAACCAGTCGCAAAAGGCGACACAACGCAGGTTTTGGTCGCTATTTCGTTAGGTAGCCGCGAAGAAGTTGATAAAGTCGTTAATACTGCTTTGCAAAACGGCGCTTATCAACACGAAGAACCACAAGACGATGGCTGGATGTATCAAAATTCGTTTTGGGATATCAACGGTCATGGCTGGAATATTATTTTCGCTGACGTTTCGAAACTTCCAAAAGGATAATTTAATCTAGAAAAAAAACTTATGAAACATTTAAAATACAGCATCGAGATAGATGCGCCAAAAGAAAAAGTTTGGGATGTTCTTTGGAATACCAAAACTTATAATCAATGGACAGCTTTTTTCTCGCCAGGATCAAGTTTTGAGACCGATTGGAAAGTTGGCGGCGATACAAGATTTATAGACGCAGATTCCAAAGATGGGATGATTAGCACTATTAAAGAATTAAAAGAAAATGAACTTGTCAATTTTGAACACCTCGGTATGATAAAAGATGGCATTGTTGACAAAGATTCCGACGAAGTAAAACAGTGGTCTGGCATAACAGAGCGTTATGAACTTATCGACAACAATGGAAAAACACAGCTCAATGTTGATACCAAAACCAGTGATGATTATGTCGATTTTATGAATCAAGGTTTTGAAAAAGGATTGAATAAAATTAAAGAACTTTCTGAACAATAATCTCATGGATACACCCAAATCACAGAAATTAGAAATTATTCTTCCAGCTTACAGAATGCATTCGCAGAATTTTATAAATGTTCTCGATACAGTTTCTGAAGAAGATGCTTTGAAAAGAATTGAAGATAAAACCAATCATATTATCTGGATGGCAGGTAATTTTGTGAACATACGTTATGGTATGGCTTGGGTTTTGGGACTTCGCGAAGAAGATCCTTATTCTGATTTGTTTTTTCAAGGAAAAACTTTGAACACCGAATTAAAATACCCAAGTTTGGAAGCATTAAAAAAGAACTTTCATCATATCTCGCCTTTGGTTTATCAAAAACTTTTGGAAGCAACAGACGAAGATTTGGACAAGATGTTTCCTATGGGGATGAACATTGATTTCTGCATAGAAAACACTCTCAATTTCGTGGGAATGTGTATTAGCAGAGAAGATTATCTGTGTGGACAACTCGGGCTCATGCGAAAACTCTTAGGTTACGAAGGCATGAAGTACGAGATTCATTCAGAAATTAAATATTAAAACAAGGCTATGTTTAGTCTGTTAACTTTAATCACTAATATAACGTTAAATCATAAAACTATGGCAAAATTAAATTCGTACCTCAATTTTGATGGTCAAGCAGAAGAAGCATTCAATTTTTACAAATCCGTTTTCGGAGGCGAATTTGCTGGAGAAATCCACAGAATGGGCAATGCTCCAGGAATGGAGCAACTTTCCGAAGATTCAAAAAAACGTGTCATGCACATTGCTTTGCCAATTGGCGGCGACCTTTTGATGGGCTCGGATACCATTCCAGAATTCGGGCAAGCTTTGGTAAAAGGCAATAACAATTATGTTTCTATTTTTCCAGAATCCCGAGAAGATGCCGAACGTATTTTCAATGGACTTTCTGCTGGAGGCAAAATAGAAATGCCATTAGAGGATCAGTTTTGGGGTGATTATTTTGGAAGTTTCGAAGATAAATTCGGAATTGGCTGGATGGTAAATTACAGCAATGACGCTGGCTACGAAGGATAATTTTTTATTTAAAACTAAAAAAATACAGAAACGAAGGGAAATCTCTCTTCGTTTTTTTAATTTTGTCCAAGTTATCAGATGAAGGACTATTACTATTTTCTTGGTATTTCTCAAGATGCTTCTGCGGAAGACATCAAAAAAGTCTATCGAAAATTGTCAATGAAATACCATCCTGATAAAAATGATAACGATGATTTTTTCGAGTTGCGGTTCCGAGAAGTTCAGGAAGCTTATGAAGTTTTAATTGATACCGAACGTCGCAGATCTTACGATGAGCAGCTGAATAGCGCGCACCAGAATATAAAATCTAAACTTCCTCCAAAAATCCAGAAATTCCATTCCGACAAAATTAGAGCAAGATTAGGCGATGAGATCCGATTGTATTGGCAAACTTATGACGCCGATTTGGTGAAGATTTTACCTTTTGGTTTAGAAAAAGCGAGTGGTGAAAGACGTTTCAAAATAACGCAGTTTGATAGTCAGGGAAAATTTCAACTATTGTTACATGCGACCAATACAAGTTTACACAAAACCGTGGTACAGGCGATTACGATTACAAAATTGGGCGAAAATGAAGTAGAGGAGAAGCCCGAAAGAAAACAGCGACTAGAAAATCCGCGTCAAGAAGATAAGGTGAAAACCACTGAAAGGAAAAGTCAGACTGAGATTTTAAAAATCATCAGTTTCGTATTATTTGTTGTCATTGTTTTATTATTTGCAAAGAAATGCTTCTAAGCCATTTTGGCTCTTCCAGGACATTTTTTGCAACGTTTTCCTTTTTTAAACTTTTTGCAACAATTTTTTTTACTACAAAACATTTCATCACTTGCTGAAAATGCAGGTGTCAAAGCTGGAACTTTAAAAGCAATAATTGGCTGATTCATAATGCAAATATAAATTAATTTAGAATAATTACAAACAATACTTTTATTAATTCTAAATAGCATTATAAGATTTTTGTCATGTCATAAATACTTTTGGTAGTTTGGTAAAAGTTGATTTTTAAAAGTTTTTAAGCATTTGTCAATTCATAATTGATGTACAATTTTTAGTTTGTTTGAATTTTTATTATTTAATAATAGATTTCAGTCATAATTTAAGACATACTTTGTGGTTTTTTTGAAATGATGAAATTCATGTTTTCAATTGTTATGTTATCAATAATAGGCTTTGAGATTTCTGTTATTTATCGTAAATTTACACGCATTAATTTGATAATTTCTAATAAAAAGTATAGATGAATACACAGCAGTTTGTGAACCGTCACATTAGCCTGAATGACGCTGACAAAGCGGCAATGTTAAAAAGAATAGGCGTTGATTCTATTGAAGAACTCATTTCGCAAACCATTCCAGATGCCATCCGTTTAGAAAAAGATTTAGAGATTTCGGAAGCTCTTTCGGAGTACGAAATGCTTTTACATTCTAAAGACTTGGCTTCGCAAAATGCGATGTTCGATAATTACATTGGATTTGGATATCATAACACGATTTTGCCATCGGCAATACAAAGGAATATCTTAGAAAATCCATCTTGGTACACAGCTTACACACCATATCAGGCAGAAATTGCACAAGGTCGTCTAGAAGCTTTGCTTAACTTCCAAACGGTAGTTTGTGATTTGACCGGTTTTCAGTTGGCTAATGCATCATTGCTAGATGAGTCTACTGCGGCTGCAGAAGCTATGCACATGTTTTTCAACAACAGAACTAAAGATCAAAAGAAAAGTAATGCGATTAAGTTTTTTGTTTCGGATTTAGTTTTACCTCAAACGATTTCGGTTCTTAAAACCAAAGCAGAAGGTTTAGGAATTGACTTGGTTGTTGGTAATTATGAAGAACAACTTAACGATTCTTACTATGGTGTATTATTGCAGTATCCAGGGAAGAACGGCATTGTTATAGACTATACAGAAAAAATCGCGGAGTATAAAACATTAGACCTACAAGTGGTTGTAGCTTGTGATCCAATGGCGTTGGTGAAATTAAAATCGCCAGCTTCTATGGGCGCAGATTGTGCCGTTGGTACCACGCAACGTTTCGGAATTCCTATGGGGTATGGTGGCCCTCACGCGGCATTTTATGCTTGTAAAGAAGATTACAAAAGAGATATTCCTGGTCGTATCATAGGGGTTTCTCAAGATATATATGGAAGACGTGCGCTTCGTATGGCTTTACAAACGAGAGAGCAACATATCAAACGAGAGAAAGCAACTTCCAACATTTGCACAGCGCAAGTATTATTAGCCGTTATGGCAGGGATGTATGCGGTTTATCATGGGCCTCAAGGTTTAGATTTTATCGCAAATCAAATTCATTACAAAACGAATGCGCTAAAAAGCACATTGCAAATTTTAGGTTATGATGTGGTTGCAGAACCTGTTTTTGACACTGTTAAATTCAGAATGCAAGAGGAGGAAAAAACGGCTTTACGTATGTTGATGCTTGATCATAAGATTAACCTTAACTATTTCACAGAAGGTTTTGTAAGCATTGCTATTAACGAAACAAGCACACTTGCTAAACTTCAGAAATTAGTTAATACGCTTGCAAGCTTTAAGGGCAAACAAGCTTATCAATTAGAATTAAAAGAAGAAATTTCGATTCCTGCGGATATGCTTAGAAAAGACGAAATTCTAAAAGAAGAAGTCTTTAACAAATACCATACAGAAACCGAATTAATGCGTTATATTAAACGTCTAGAACGTAAAGATTTATCATTAACACACTCGATGATTTCTCTAGGTTCTTGTACAATGAAACTGAATGCTGCAACAGAAATGTTGCCTTTATCTTGGCCAGAATGGGGAAGTGTTCACCCATTTGTACCAAGAGATCAAGCAGCAGGTTACCAAAAATTAATTCAAGAATTAGAAAAAGATTTAGCTGAAATTACTGGTTTTGCAGGAACTTCACTTCAACCAAATTCTGGTGCGCAAGGAGAATACGCAGGACTTATGGTAATCCGCGAATATCATAAATCAAGAGGCGAACATCACAGAAATGTCGTTGTAATTCCACAATCTGCTCATGGTACCAACCCAGCTTCGGCAGCGATGGCAGGAATGAAAATCGTTGTGGTTAAAAACTTAGAAAACGGAGAAATTGATTTTGAAGATCTAAAAGCTAAAGTTGAGCAACACTCAGAAAATCTTTCGGCGATTATGATTACTTATCCGTCAACCTACGGATTCTTCGATAAAAACGTGAAAGAAATTACAGAACTTATCCACGCACATGGCGGACAAGTCTATATGGATGGCGCGAATATGAATGCGCAAGTAGGTTTCACAAGTCCAGGTAATATCGGGGCAGACGTTTGTCACCTTAACTTACACAAAACTTTTGCGATTCCTCATGGTGGCGGCGGTCCAGGCGTTGGCCCAATCTGTGTGGCAGAACATTTGGTGCCATTCTTACCGAGCAATGCCAATATCCAAACGGGTGGAAAAGAGGCGATTGATGCTATTTCTGCAGCGCCTTATGGTTCAGGTTTAATTCTTAATATTTCTTATGCTTACATCAAAATGTTAGGAACTTATGGTCTTAAAAAATCAACAGAGCATGCGATTCTTAATGCTAATTATCTGAAAGAAATTTTGGCAGATCATTTCCCAATTTTATATTCGAATGAAAATGGAAAAGTAGCTCACGAATGTATCGTTGATTTCCGCCAATTCAAAGCTTTAGGAATTGAGGTTGCTGATGTTGCAAAGCGTTTGATGGACTACGGATTCCATGCGCCAACAGTTAGTTTCCCAGTAGCTGGAACTTTAATGATTGAACCAACAGAATCTGAAAGTAAAGCAGAAATCGACAGATTCGCGGAAGCGCTAATCGCAATCAAACATGAGATTGACGAAATTGCAAATGGTGAAGCGGACAAAGACAACAATGTCTTGAAAAATGCACCACACACAGAGCAAGTTATTATTTCTGACGCTTGGGACAAACCTTATGGTAGAGAGAAAGCGGCTTATCCATTGGATTGGGTACGCGATCACAAATTCTTTGCAACCGTATCAAGAATTGATGAAGCTTATGGTGACAGAAACTTAATCTGTACTTGTGAGCCAATTGAAGCTTATATGTAAAATTGATATTTGGATTTTTAATCCTTTTTTAAATAAAATAAGAACAGCAACAAAATTTATTGTTGCTGTTTTTTATGTTTCAAGACCGAAATTTTGAGATAATTTTTATTTAGTCATTATTAATTGCATCAGCCAAAAATTGATTGAACGGATGTATGATTTTAAAAACATCTACAGCGTTTTTAACAACATGAGGATCCAAAATTTCTTTATCCGATAATTCATGAAAAACAGTGAATTGCTTGAATTTTAGATAATCTTCCATAGGATCTTCTTTGTCAAATCCTTGTGGAATCCTCACTAATTTTTCACCGCGCATTTCTAGTTTTTCCTTAAAATTTTTGTTATTAATAATGTTTAAAAAGCTTTGAGATTCAGTACTTATTTTTTGTCGAATAAGTTTCAGATTGGCAGTTTCGGTCATATAAACGCCACCCGCCAAAAAAGATTTGCCAGGTTCTAGATGAATGTAATAACCAGAATGGCTCAAGGTTTTGCTGCCTTTTTCTCGCAAAGAAGCGCCCATATTGGTTTTGTAAGGTATTTTATCTTTTGAAAATCGTGTGTCTTTATAAATTCTGAAAACACAAGATTTTGCTTCCAGTCGTTCGACACTTTCATCAAAATTCGCAATTCCGTGGATGATGTCGTCAACAACTTTTATGAAGTTCTGTTGCGCTTCGATATATAAAGCTTTGTTTTCGTTGAACCAATCGCGCTTGTTATTGCGTTGCAATTCTTTTAGAAAGTCTAAAGTAGATTCCAGAATATAATGTTCCATCTTAGATATTTTTATAAAATTAGACTTTTTTAAGCTTTTGATATTTAAAAATAAAAAAATCCTCAATAATTATTTGAGGATTTATATTGCTTTATAATGCGATTTCAATTTTTACTTTTTTACCTTTTAGCTTTCTATTAACAAGATTGGCAAGTAAGTTTTTGACTTTAGTTTCTTTAACCGCAACGTAAGCGCTGGTATCCTTGACTTCGATAAGACCGACATCATCTTTTTCCAAACCACCAGTTTTGATAAGGTATCCAACGATATCGACTTTGTTGATTTTGTCTTTTTTTCCTGCGCTGATGTACAAGGTTTTGAAAGCTGCGGTCTGTGGAAGTTTGTAATCTGTGCTTAGTTTGACTTCTTCAACATTTGGTTTTATAAAAGGATATTGTTCTTCTGTGGTCATGATGAGATAGGCAATTCCTGAGGCATTCATACGCGCTGTACGACCATTTCTGTGGATAAAAGCATCTTCTTTTGGAGGAAGCTGATAGTGGATAATCGCTTCAACTTCTGGAATGTCGAGGCCGCGCGCTGCCAAATCTGTCGTTATCAAAATACGGATACTTCCGTTTCGGAACTTTAGCAAAGCGCGCTCGCGTTCGTCTTGTTCCATCCCGCCATGAAAAGATTCGTGGGTGACTTTGTTTTGTTTTAAAAGTTCACTTATTCGGTTAACCGCATCGCGATGGTTGCAGAATATCAAGGTGTTTTTTGCGCCAATTTTTCCGATAAGCGCAATTAAAGTTTCCAGTTTTTCCTCTGGTTCACTCATTACTTTTTTCAAAGTGAGATTAGATTTAACTTGCTTTTCGCGTAAGAAGTCAATGTACTTAGCTTCTTCAAGTCCAGTAAAATCAGGGATTTCCTTAAGGTCGGTTGCGGATGTTAGCAAACGATGTTTCAGACCATTCATTTTTCCTATGATAAAAGACATGTCTTCTGTAAATCCAAATTCCAGAGATTTATCAAACTCATCCAATACCAAAGTTTCTATAGTTTTTGGATTAAAATTTTGATTCCGAATATGAAATGCAATTCGTCCAGGCGTCCCAACCAAAACTGCTGGCGGCTCGATAAAATTGTTCTCTTCAATCTTGACAGCGTGTCCGCCATAACAAGAATTGACTTTAAAACCGGTTCCCATACTTTTGAAAACCTGTTCAATTTGCAGAGCCAATTCTCTGGAAGGCGCCATGATAAGTGCTTGTACGCCTTTTTTGTCTTTTTTTAGATTTCGTAAAATCGGGAACAAAAAGGCTAAGGTTTTTCCAGAACCTGTGGGAGAAAGTAAGACTAAATCTTGATGTTTGTCGCTGGTTTTGTAAGCTGCATGTTGCATGGTATTGAGCGACTCAATCTGTAGTTTAGCTAAAATAGTATCGATTTGCATTTTGCAAAGTTAATCTAAAGCAAGAGTCAATAAAAATTAATTTTATTTTTAAGTTCTGTCATATTAAACAGAAATGGACATAGGCGTAAAAAAATAAATTTAGTTTTCAATTAAATTACTATTTTAGGGACTTTATTTAAAACAAAAAATTTGGAGACACAACAACAAACTACAGAATCTAAAACCGAATTAAAACGCGGGCTTAAAAATCGTCATATTCAATTGATTGCTTTGGGAGGCGCGATTGGTACAGGATTATTTCTTGGTATTGGCCCGGCCGCGGTTTTAGCAGGTCCATCTGTAATTTTGGGATATGCCGTTGCAGGACTTATCGCATTTTTTATTATGCGACAATTAGGAGAAATGGTTGTTCAGGAACCTGTATCTGGGAGTTTTAGTCATTTCGCGTACAAGTATTGGGGAAGTTTTGCCGGTTTTGCTTCTGGCTGGAATTATTGGTTGTTGTACATTCTCGTAAGTATGGCAGAGTTGACCGCTATTGGAGTATATGTACAGTTTTGGTGGCCCGAGATTCCGTTGTGGGTATCAAGTTTGTTTTTCTTTTTTGTTATTAATGCCCTTAACTTAGCTTCTGTAAAAGTGTATGGTGAAGCAGAATTTTGGTTCTCTATTGTTAAAGTTGTTGCGATTATAGCGATGATTATTTTTGGAAGTTATTTGTTGTTAAGTGGAACAGGAGGCGAGGATGCCAAAGTCTCAAACCTTTGGAACAACGGTGGATTTTTCCCAAAAGGTTGGATAGATTCTGACGGGCAAGGTGGATTTGTGGGACTTTTGGCGGCTATGGCATTGATTATGTTTTCGTTTGGCGGTTTGGAGCTTGTCGGCATTACTGCTGCAGAAGCCGAAAATCCTGAGAAAAATATTCCTAAAGCGACCAATCAAGTTATCTATAGAATTTTGATTTTCTATGTTGGTGCGTTAATTATTTTGTTTTCGTTGTCACCTTGGGAAAAAATTACGGCCGGAAGTAGTCCTTTCGTTATGGTTTTTGAACGACTAAATGGTTTCCAATTAGATGTGTTTGGGACGACCATTTATTTTACAAAACTCATTGCTAATGTTCTTAATATTATTGTTTTAACAGCGGCGCTATCTGTTTATAATAGTAGTGTTTACAGTAATAGTCGCATGTTATTCGGGCTTGCAGAACAAGGAAATGCCCCGAAGTTTTTAACCAGATTAAACAAAAGTCATGTTCCTGTGATGGCGATTTTGGTATCGGCCGCTTTTGCTGCAATCTGTATCGTTATTAATAAATTAATTCCAGAAGAAGCATTAGAGATATTGATGTCTTTGGTCGTTTCTTGTTTGGTGATTAACTGGATTATGATTAGCTACACACATCTTAAATTCAAGCAAGCGCAGAAAGGTGAAAAAACAAAGTTTCCAAGTTTTGCATATCCTTTGACCAATTATATTTGTTTGGTTTTCTTATTCGGGGTTCTGGTAATTATGTGGTTTACAGGACTTAAAATTTCAGTGGAATTAATTCCGATTTGGCTCATATTTTTATACTTATGTTATTTGGGAGTGAAGCGTTATAAAAGAGGAAATTAAACAATTGTTTGGTATAGAACTTGCCACTAAAACCGAAATTTAAAGTTTATGAAAAAATTAATGGCGGTGAGCCTTTTTACTGGTGCAATTTTAATAAGCGGAACTTTTTCTGCACAAAATACAATGAAAGTAGATATTACACCTTTTCCAAAAGCTGAAAAAGGGATGAAGCAAGTGGTGATAGAAGTGCCACATTCTGAAAATGATATCAATAAAAAACTTGAAATTTTTGTTGGTAAAACCATGCAGACAGATGGTTGTAACAAAATTTGGTTATCTGGAGAATTCTCAACTTCGGAGCTGAAAGGTTGGGGGTATAATTATTTAACCTTCAAAACAGATGGTGCAACGCCTTCAACGATGATGGCTTGTCCTAATGCAAAACCAAAAAATGAATTTGTTAAATCTAAAGGTTACTTTACAGATTATAACGGAAGAATGCCGATTGTACTTTATATTCCAGATGGTTACGAAGCCAAATTCAGAATTTACAAAGCAGAACGCGAGCTTTACAAAGCACAAGAAATCATGACAAAATCTAAATAAATTAATAAAAGAGTTTCAACATTTGTTGAAGCTCTTTTTATTTTAAACGCATCATGGTTACAAGAGAAGTGGCAACATGCGACTCTTTTCCGTTGTCACTGATGCAATAGATTTCCGTACGGATAACACTGATACTTTTTCCGCCTTTCACCACATAGGATTTACTTAGTAAAGCTTCACCAATTGCAGGTCTCAGATAATTAACTTTTAGTTCTACGGTCACAACATAGCAATCGTCTTCGTAATGACTAACAGCAGCATAACCAGACGACACATCAACCAATGAAGCCATCATTGCACCGTTGAACATGCCCGCTTTGCGCGTCATCATCTCTTGTTTCGGGATTTTTATCGATATAAAATCCTTGTCAAGCTTTTCTAAGTTTGCTTTGTAAAATTTGAGCGTTTCCGAATTGTTAAAACTTTTTTCTATAAGTTGTCGTTTCTCAGCTGTCATTTTACAAATTTAGTTTTTAAATTTAATTCTAGACAATTGATTTTTCCAACAAAGATCTTTAATAAAAAATTTAAAACTAAAGCAAATTGTCTTTTAACTAAAAATTGTCGAAGTTTGTAAAACTTTCAAAAAATGAAGTGGTTCCTATGAAATTGTGTATTGCCGAAAAACCAAGTGTTGCCCGAGATATTGCCAAAGTATTGGGCGCAGATATGCCCAAACAAGGCTATTACGAAGGTAATGGTTATTGTGTGACATGGACATTTGGTCACCTTTGCACCCTCAAAGAACCGCAAGATTACAGCCCACATTACAAATCTTGGGATTTAATTTTTCTTCCCATTATTCCACAGAATTTTGGAATTAAACTAATCCAAAATCCAGGCGTAGAAAAACAATTCCGAACCATAGAAAAATTAGTTGAAGAATGCGACGAAGTCATCAACTGCGGGGATGCTGGACAAGAAGGAGAGTTGATACAACGTTGGGTTTTGCAAAAAGCAAAATGTAACAAACCGATGAAGCGCCTTTGGATTTCGTCTTTGACAGAAGATGCTATTAAAGATGGTTTCTCGAATTTGAAATCTGCAGACGATTACAAAAATCTATATTTAGCAGGAAATGCACGCGCCATTGGCGATTGGCTTTTAGGCATAAATGCTACCCGACTTTTCACAAAAAAATATGGCGGAAACAAAGCAGTTTTGTCCATAGGTCGCGTCCAGACGCCAACTTTAGCGATGTTGGTACAGCGTCAAAAAGAGATTGATGCTTTCCAAACAGAAGAATATTGGGAGCTGAAAACGAAATATAGAGAAGTCGTTTTTAATGCCGCTATCGATCGTTTAAAAACTTTGGACAAAGCCGAAAAAGGTTTAGAATATCTCAAACAACATTTGTTTGAAATCATAGCTTTTGAGATTAAAGAAGGACGAGAAAAAAATCCACGTTTATTTGATTTGACGGCGCTTCAGGTTGAGGCTAACAAAAAATATGGCTTTTCTGCTGAGAATACGCTGAAATATATCCAGAGTCTTTACGAGAAAAAACACACGACTTACCCCAGAGTTGATACGACTTATCTTTCGGAAAATTTGTACCCAAAAATTGCTGGGATTTTAGCATCGATGAAGTTTTATGCTGAATGGACTGCGCCTTTATTATCGCAAGCAATTCCGAAATCAAAAGCGGTTTTTGATGATTCTAAAGTGACGGATCACCACGCGATTATTCCGACAGAAATTCCACCGAGTTCCAATCTTAGCAAGGAAGAAAAGCTGATTTATGATTTGATAGCAAAACGTTTTATTGCTGTATTCTATCCAGAATGTAAAATCTCGAACACTTTGGTAGAAGCGCAAGTAGGAACAATCCCTTTCAAAGCTTCGGGAAAACAAATTTTGGAACTTGGCTGGCGCGAAGTTTATGCAAAAGACAAAAAAGACGATTCTGAAAAAAAAGATAAAGACGAAGAACAAGCAATTCCGAGTTTTGAAATAGGAGAGAAAGGTGAGCACGAACCTTTGATCCATCAAGGGAAAACAAGTCCACCCAAAGCTTATACAGAGGCAACTTTGCTACGTGCTATGGAAACTGCGGGTAAGCAAGTCGAAGATGAAGAGCTTCGCGAAATGCTCAAAAATAATGGTATCGGACGACCTTCTACAAGAGCCAATATCATCGAAACTTTGTTTAAAAGAAAATATATTGATCGTAAAAAGAAAAATATTTTTGCAACTTCAGTCGGTATAGAACTCATTGATACCATTGAAGACGAACTCCTCAAAAGCCCTGAATTAACAGGAGAATGGGAGTTTAAACTTCGTAAAATCGAACGTGGCGAATATGAAGCCAATCATTTTAAAGATGAACTGATCCAGATGGTGACCAATCTTACCAGAAAAGTTATTCACGAAAAACCGAAAGTAATTGTTCATCAGGATGCTATTGAAGTTAAAGAGAAGAAAGAACGCGCACCAAGAAAACCGACAGTCATTATTTGGGAAGAAGAAAATTGTCCAAAATGTAAGGCGAATAAGTTGATGAAGGGCAAAACTGCAATTGGCTGTTCGGATTATAAAGCTTGTGGTTTCAAAGTTCCGTTTGACGTTTTTGGAAAAAAATTAAATGAAAAGCAGATTTTTGATTTAGTGAAAAAAGGAAAAACATCGAAACTAAAAGGTTTCACTTCTCACCCAAATACGATACAAGAAGGTAGTTTGAGTTTTAATGATAATTTTGAAATAATTCTATAGATGATGAAAATTCCAAAAGAAAAGTACGGGCTCTTGGCGAGCATTATTTGTTTTGTACTGAGTTTAATATTGCCAGTTTATCTAAGATTTCCGTTAAACACGACGACTTCTGGCTATGGTCTAGAAGGTTTTGGATACGAGTTTTTAACATTGGGCTGGATAATGCTTTTGGAGTATGTTCCAGATTTTATTGTGTGGTTTTCCAACATCACTTTGGTTTTGTCTTGGCTATTTTATAAGAAGAAAATTTCTAATTATTTCGCCTATTTTTCAGCCGGAATGATGTCGCTTTACTTTTTAGATTATCTATTAAATTTAGAAATTTTCGAAATTGTATATCATCAATATTGGCCTTGTGGCTTGTTGTTTTGGGTCGCTTCTGGCGTGTTGATGGCGATATTTAGTTTTAAAAAGACAAAAGCTTTAAATAAATAAAATTTAAATAAACCATTGGTCCATTTGCGAGTCATCTTTAAGATCAAACTTATAGACTTTTCCAAAACCAACCTGAATTTTAAAAATATTTTCCAAAGGAATTTGTAACATATTTGCAATCATACAACGGATGACGCCAGCATGCGCGACAACCACAATATCTTGATCGTCTAACAATCTTAATGTGTTAAAAAAATGGCCAGTACGTTCAAACAATTCCAGAAGGTTTTCGCCATGAGTAGGGCGTTCGGTTACGAAATTTTCACTCCATATTTTTAGTTCGTTTTCTGGAATCTCTTGCCACAGTTGACCTTCCCAATCTCCAAAATTAAGTTCGAGTAAAGCTTTATCGGTTTTATATTTAGGATCAAGAAATTTAGCAAAAGCTGTACAACGTTGGCTAGGACTACTGTAAACAAGATCAATTTTTTTGGGAAGCAGTCGTTTTAGTTTCGCAAATTCCTTTTCAAAATTTTTCTTCAGAGGCACGTCCAATTGCCCATAACAAGTCCCTTTCGGAATATCCACTTCGGTGTGACGTACTATATATATTGACATACTGCAATTATCGTTAATAAAATAAAAATCTCTGCAAACTGTTCTACAGCGCCGAGGCAATCTCCTGTGAAGCCATCTATCCATTTATTAAAATAATATTTTGAATAGATTATTAATAGCATTAAAACAGGGATTGTCGCTAAAAAATGCAGGGAGAAAGTTACTAAAAATATCAAGCTAAAACAACCAAAAATGTAAGCGCCAAAAACCTCTTTCCAAGTGAAAGATTTTGCCAATGGTTTGCTCTTACTCGTTGCATCTTCGCGAGAATAAGGTATCAAAAAACTTAGCGTAATGCCCGCAGTTCTTGCCAAAGCATGATAACAAATAAAACCAGCAAAAATGAAAAGCCAATCGCCTTTTGCAAAATTGATAAAAGTGGTCAATGTATAAACTTTTAGACCAAACAGAAAAATCAAAGCCACAGTTCCGTAAGTTCCTAGTCGGCTGTCTTTCATAATGTCAAGGATTTTTGTTTTGGTCCAACCGCCACCAAAACCATCGAAGACATCTGCAAAACCATCTTCGTGAAAAGCGCCTGTTACCAGAACACCTGCCACCAAAGACCATATCACTGCAATCTCTGTAGGGAACAGAAAGCTTGATAATGCAAAAGCCAGAAATGAAATCGCGCCCACTAAAATTCCTACCAAAGAAAAATAGCGTGTGCATTGGTTAAGAAGTTTTTCGTCATAGTTTTTGAAACTCGGAATCGGGATTCTGGTAAAAAACATTAATGCCGTTAAAAAAATATGGAATTCTCTTTTCATTTTTAAATTACAATCAAAGCTGTGTATTATTTGTTGCTAACGCCTGCACTTTCGAAACTTGCCATGTCGTTTAAAAAATTAACCGAAGCCAAAATCAAAGGATAGGCGAGCGCGCAGCCTGTGCCTTCCCCTAATCTTAAATCTAAATCCAGCAAAGCTTTTTCTCCGAAATATTCTAATAATAAACGATGCCCAGCTTCTTGACTACGATGACAGAATATGGCATTATTTAATATGTCAGGATTCATTTTGTAAGCTACCAAAAATGCGGCGCTTGCGATAAAACCGTCAATCATTAGTAGCATTTTGTTTTCAAAAGCCGATAACATTGCACCAGTCATTTGGGCAACTTCGTAACCTCCGAAAGTTTGTAAAACCTGTTGTGGATCTTTAATTTCAGCATGGAAATTTTTTGCATTTTGGAGAATTTCAATTTTTTTAAGAACAGCTTGTTCATCAAGACCAGTGCCGCGTCCTACGCAATTTTCTAAAGGGATATCTGTCAGAGCATTGATAATCATAGATGCCGACGAGGTATTGCCGATGCCCATTTCTCCGAAACCAATAATGTTACAATCGGATTTTGCAATCTCGTCTATCATTTGTTGAGAATAGTCGAAACAAGCTTTTAGCTCGTCTTCTGACATGGCTTTGTGCTTTAAAAAGTTTTTGGTTCCTTTCGCGATTTTGCGATGAAGCAAATTGTCATGGGCTTCAAAATTGCCATTAACACCAGCATCAACAATTTTTAGATTAATATTATTTTGTTTACAAAAAACATTGATTGCTGCGCCATCGTTTAGAAAATTAAAAACCATTTGATAGGTTACTTCTGGAGGATATGCGCTGACAGCTTCCTGCGCAATGCCGTGGTCACCAGCAAACACGATAAGATGTGGATTTTTAAGCTCTGGAGTTAAAGTGTTTTGAGAAGCGCCAATTTTGAAGGCTAGCTGTTCTAATTGTCCTAAAGCGCCTAGTGGTTTTGTTTTTAAATCTATTTTTTGTTGAAGTTGTTCGAGCATTTTTTGAAGGTAATTTTGCTAGTCTTAAGTTATTTGTGTTGGATGTTTTTTATTTTTAAGATTAAAAAAGAATTAATAAATTCTTTGTCCAAAAATGGCTGAGCCGACACGTACAGAATTGGCACCATTCTCAATGGCTAAAGGGAAATCGTCGCTCATTCCCATGGATAAAATCTCTAGCTTTTTTTGAATAGATAGTTGGTCAAAAAGTCTTTTTAGAAAAGAAAACTCGCGGGCAACTTGTGCTTTGTCATCTACGAAACTTGCCATACCCATTAATCCAACTATTTCTACATTTGGGAATTCGTCTTGCAAATATTTTAAAAATAATTCTTTAGCTTCTGAAACTTCGAGACCTGTTTTGGTGTCTTCTTCAGCGATTTTAACTTGTAGAAGAACTTTTATAATTCGGTTGTTTTTGGCTGCTTGTTTATCTATTTCGGATAAGAGTTTTTCGCTATCAACACTTTGTATTAAAGCTACAAAAGGTGCGATATATTTAACCTTATTCGTTTGCAAATGTCCGATAAGGTGCCACTGGATATCATCGGGAAGATTGGGTTGTTTTTCCGTCATCTCCTGTACTTTGTTTTCACCAAAAATTCGTTGTCCAAGATTATAAATTTCTTGGATTTTTTCAATGGGATGATTTTTGGAAACCGCTACTAATGTAACATGTTTTGGAAGTTGGTTTTTGATATGTTGATAGTTTTCTGCTAAGCTCATTTTTAAATTATTAAAGTTTAGTTCTTTGTATTATAATAAGATTAAAACCCAAATTACGAATTATCTTTTTTAATCGTTTCATAAAGATCTTTTCGACGGTCTTTGATAACTTGTACAGATCCGTTGAAATGGAGTTCTTTCAACAGGTTAAGATCCACATCGACGATGAGTGTCATTTCTGTATTGGGTGTGGCTTCACCTTTTATCGCGTTGGAAGGAAAAGCGAAATCCGACGGTGTGAAAACCGCAGCTTGCCCGAACTGAATGTCCATGTTGCTAACCCCTGGAAGGTTGCCTACACAACCTGTTATGGCTACGTAACATTCGTTTTCTATAGCTCTTGCTGCTGCGCAATTTCGCACGCGTGTATAGGCATTTTGCGTATCTGTAAGATAAGGGACAAACAAAAGCTTCATCCCTTCATCTGCGAGAATTCTCGGTAACTCTGGGAATTCGACATCATAGCAAATAACGATGCCGACTTTTCCACAGTCTGTATCAAAAACTTTGATGTCGCTACCACCCTGCATGCCATAGTATCTTCTTTCATTGGGCGTGATATGTATTTTGCGGTATTCGTCTATTTTGCCATCGCGGTGGAGTAGATAACTGGCGTTATACATTTTGCCATCTTCCATAATTGGCATACTTCCTGCGATGATGTTTACGTTATAACTTACGGCATATTCCGAAATTTTATTTCTGATTTCTTCTGTTAATTCCGCTAGTTTTTCCATGGCTTCGCGCTCGTGCATTTCATTGAATTGCGCCAGCAATGGTGTGTTAAAAAGTTCTGGGAATACACAAAAATCGGACTCGTAACTTCCTAAGACATCGACGAAAAACTCGACTTGTTGATAAAAAGCATCAATATCTTTGAAATGTCGCATTTGCCATTGTACTAATCCCAATCGAATAACGCTGTCTTTCATCGTATTTTTTTTGGAGGTATAGTAGATGTTGTTCCATTGCAAAAGCACTGCGTATTCTTCGGACTCGACATCGCCTTTTAGATAACCTTTTAAAACTTTGATGGGCGAAAAATTATTCGACAACTGAAAGCTAAGTACAGGGTCGTAGATTTCTTTTTGTCTTACTTTTTTGATGTATTCTCGCGGCGTTAACTCATCGCTGTATAGATGGTAGTTTGGGATACGACCACCGATGACAATGGACTTAAGATTTTTGATTTCGCAAAGTTCTTTTCGCGCATCATAAAGACGCCGTCCCAAGCGCAAAGTTCGGTATTCAGGATCTACAAAAACTTCGATGCCGTAAAGTGTATTTCCGATATTGCTATGGGTGTTAAAACTTTCGTGCCCCGTAATTTCTTCATAAGTATGTTGGTCGCCAAAAATCTCATAGATTACAACAATGGAAAGCGCAGCAGCTACCAATTTGCCATCAACGGTGATACACAATTGTCCTTCTGGAAAAATAGAAGTTAGCTTCTGAATATTCCGTTTTGCCCAAACATTATCTTCGATATCGGGATAAGCTTTTTTCATTGCCGTTGCCAGCTCATCATAATCATCAATAGATAATTTTCTAATGTCTACTTGCATATTGTGTTTTTTTAATTGTTTGATTTTGAATGAATTAATCTAGATGATAATTTTAAAAAACGTGTTACCAACAGGACTGCCGAAATTGTTAATCCAATTCCTAATGCGATCCACATTCCCAATGCCCCCATTTTCTGAATGTAGCAAAGATAATATCCTAACGGAATGGTAAAAATCCAATAAGCGACAAAGGTAATAATGCTTGGGATTTTAACATCCTGAATGCCACGCAAAGCGCCTAAAGCCGCCACTTGTATGCCATCTGATAATTGGAATAAAGCCGCAATAATTAATAATTGTGAAGCCAAACTTATAACTTCTACCTCACTTTTCTTGGTGAAGAAATGTGGTAAAATGTCTCGGAATGAGATAAATATTAAACCACAAAAAATCATAAATATAAAGGCCATTTTCAGATTATTAATACCGACTTTTCGTAAACCAACAAAATCATGATTTCCTAGCCTGTTCCCAATCATAACCGTAGAAGCAACACTGAATCCTATACACAGATTAAATGTGAAAGATGCCATCGACAATGCAATCTGGTGCGACGCAATGTCTTTGGAACTTATCAAACCACAAATAAAAGCTGCGCCTGCAAAAGCGGTTACTTCAAAAAACATTTGCAATGCTGTTGGAAGTCCAAGTTTTATCATTTTGTTGAACATCGATTTGCTAAATTCTGATATTTTTAAACTGAATTCTTGGATGTAGCGTTTTGTTTTCGGTTCTTTAATCAGCACAAAATACAAGAAAACAACCATGAAAATTCTAGCAATTAAAGTTGCCGTTGCCGAACCCTGGACGCCCATTGCTGGTAATCCGAACATGCCTTTAATTAAAACATAATTCAGAATAATATTGATGATATTGGCGAGTATTGTCGCTTTTGTTACGCCTATCGTATAACTAAGACCTTCCGAAACTTCGCGTAAAGTTTGAAACATCATAAACGGAATCATACTTATCGCCATAATGTGCAAAAAATCAATGGTGTCAGGAAGGATTTCCTTCGGTTGATCCATGTGATAAAGTAGAGGAAGTGCAAAAATTAATGCGAGCATGAGAACAATGCCGACTGTCATATTAATTACAAAACCATGCCGAAAAACATTATTAATCATCGAATGATTTTCCTGAGTTTTGGCTTCTGATACCAAGGGCGGAATGGCAAAAGAAAATCCTAATGCCAGAACAAAAATCGAAAAAAATACCGCATTTCCTAACGAAACAGATGCTAAAGCTTGGGCACCTAGTAGTTTTCCCACGATAATATTATCGAATAAGTTAACAGAAACCTGCCCAACTTGTGTTAACATAACAGGTAACGCCAAGGTCAAGGATTCTCGGGTATATCTCGGGTTTAGAAATTTCATATATTAATTTTTTAAACAAAAAACCGCAGATTTTAATGTTCTGCGGTTTCCAAAGAATATTAAAATCGATTATTTTCTTACAAAATTAGCTACATCTTCTGTAGATACAGGATTTGCACCTAATATTACCAACCTTTCTACAACATTTCTAAGCTCGCGGATGTTACCTGTCCAACTGTATTGTTGAAGTGCTTTTATCGCTTTATCATCAAATTTTTTAATTGCGGTACCTTGCTCATCAGCAATAATTTTTGCGAAATGTTCTACCAAAAGTGGAATATCATTTTTGCGATCATCAAGCGCTGGAACATTGATTTCGATGACAGAAAGTCTGTGGAACAAATCTTCACGGAATTTGCCTTCTGCAATTTCTTTATTTAAATCTTTGTTGGTGGCAGCAACCACGCGAACGTCAACTTTTATTTCTTTGTCGCTACCTACAGGAGAAACTTTACTTTCTTGTAAAGCGCGAAGCACTTTGGCTTGAGCCACCAAACTCATATCCCCGATTTCGTCCAAGAAAATGGTTCCGCCGTTGGCTTGCTCAAACTTCCCTGACTTATCTTTTATCGCGCCAGTAAAAGAACCTTTAACATGTCCAAATAGTTCACTTTCAATAAGTTCTGACGGTATTGCAGCACAGTTAACTTCAATCATTGGACCTTTTGATCTTTCGCTTTGAGAGTGGATGGCGTGTGCGACCAATTCTTTACCAGCACCATTGGGACCTGTGATAAGAACTCTAGCATCCGAAGGCGCTACTTTTTCGATCATTTCTTGTATCATTTTCAAGGCTGGAGATTCTCCAATCATTTGATACTTTTTATTGACTTTCTTTTTAAGTTGAGAATTTTCGGACTTTAAACTTTTATTATCTTTTTGAAGATTACCTTTGTCTAAAGCGTTTTTAACGCTAGTAATCAGTCGGTTAATATCAATGGGTTTTGATATGAAATCATAAGCGCCATCTTTAAGACAACTAACAGCGGTATCGATATCGGCATGTCCAGAAATCATCACAAACGTTGTTTCTGGTTTTATTTGCAATGTTTCTTTCAGTAGTTCTGTACCAGAAAGTTTTGGCATTTTGATGTCAGAAATGACCAATGAAAAATCTTCTTTTTCAAGAATTTTCAAAGCTTCTAAACCGTCGTTGGCGATTTGGAATTCGTAATCTGTAAGCTCCTCTGATAAGATGCTGTGAAGTACACCAGAAATGGCTTTTTCGTCTTCTACAATAAGAATTTTTTGCATAGGGCAAAGTTAACAAAAATTGTGCTATAATTAATTATTGAACTTAGTGGGGATAACTTTACTTAATCGATTAATATTTTTTTGGTTTTTGAAATGCCATCAATTGTTAATGTCCCGAAGTAGATCCCTTTTTTCAGATTCTGAATGTTGATACGGTCTTCATTTTTTACCGATAAAATTGTTTTTCCTAAAACATCTACCAAGCTGAATTCGAAGGTTTTAAGTTTTTTATTTAAAAATTCTAAAGTGATAAAATCTTTAGCAGGATTAGGAGAAATCTGAAGACTATTAACTTGATCTTCGGGCGTACATACTGCTAAATTCGAAATTTTGGCATTTGTAAAATGAAGTGCCGCGCCAGTAGCTGCTTTAGCAACATTATATACATAAGTTGGATCCAGGTTGGCAAGTGTATCGTTCTGCGTGTGTGGATAAGAACTTTCTGTGCCTTCATAAAATCCTGTAATCACCTCGCCATTGGCTTCGAAAGGCATATAGTCTGATCCGTAAGCATGGGCTAATTTTGGCTGAAGCGTCGAGTAGTAGCCAACGTAAGTCATTAAATCCTGTGTAATGGCTGCCGAAGCTGCATTGTTGGAACTCGGTGAGTAGGTTTCGTCTTGCTCGCAAGTAATTTGGTTATTAATCCTTCCTTTAACTCCGCCCACTTCATCGATGTTGAAGACTAATTTGATATTCATTTTTGGAGAAGTAGCATTCACCACATTGCTTACATAACGCGAACTTCCGATAAGGCCTTGTTCTTCACCTGCAAAGTTGATGAATTTAATAGAATACTCGGTTTCTATATTTTGTAAAAGTCGTGCGATTTCCAGAATTACCGATACGCCACTTCCGTTATCGTTGGTCCCAGGCCCGTTAAGCGTGTCGTAATGTCCACAAATAATGACAAAAGTATTTGGATATTTGGTGCCAGTTTTGGTAACAATTAAGTTGCTGGAAGTAGAACCTTGATAGCTAAAGCTTTGTTCTGTAATTTGGGATGCTGTATAACCAAAACTGGTGTATTTTCCTTTAAGCCAAGCTAAAGCCTGATTAAGTTTGGAGCTTCCTGTTGTTTTAACACCGATATTTTCAAACTCCTGAAGATGGTTGGTAATATTGGTTTGTGTAACTTGGTTAGCGATAGACGAATAGTAAGGCACCGCTTGCGAAAACATCCAATTTCCGAATAAACTTGCTCCAATTATTAAATATGATTTAATTGTCATTGATAAACTTTTGATTGTCAAAGATAATTTTATTCTTAAACAAAAAAAAGAGGAAATTCAATTTCCTCTCTTCTGAAAAATAGTGTGTTAATATGAAGATGACTCTCAAGTTAATTTTCTTTCTGAGAATCGAGTTTGTCATTGATGTCGTCTTTGATTTCTTCAGCCTTGTCCGATGCTTTGTCGTAAAGCTCCGAGCTTGTATGTTTTGTTTTTTGCCAAGCTTCTTCCGCAAAATCTTTCGTATCGTCCCAGGCATTGGCAACTGAATTTTTTAATTGATCAAAAAAGCCATTTTTGCTAGGTTCCTGATTGTTTCTTTTTTGTTCTTCTATGTAGTTTTTGGCTTGGTTAGCCAGTTGTGTGATTTTTTCTTGGGTATCGTTCGTGAAGCTGTTCAAAGATTCTTTGGCGTCATTCACAAGATTTTTGGCTTTGTTGTAATCCTGATTTTCCATTGTATTTTGATTTTAATGTTTGTGTTTAATTATTTTCAAATATTGTTCCATAGGATTTGTAAAGGATGTTAAATAAAATCTGTATTTTCACAAAAGTTTCATAATAAATTTTTCACAATATGGAAAAAATACGTTGCGGTTGGTGCGGCAAAGATGCGTTGTACATCGACTATCACGATAACGAATGGGGAAAACCGGTGTATGATGATGAAACCATATTTGAGTTTTTGGTGTTAGAAAGTTTTCAGGCGGGACTTAGCTGGATTACGATTCTTAGAAAACGTGATAACTTCAAACGCGCTTTTGATAATTTTGATTATAAAGTAATTGCGAATTATGATGATTCTAAAATTGAAGAATTGCTGGCAAATGCAGGAATTATCAGAAATAGATTAAAAATTTTAGCCACCGTGAATAATGCCAAACGTTTTATGGAAGTTCAAAAAGACTTTGGAAGTTTTTCAAAATATATCTGGGGATTTGTTAACGGAAAACCTATTGAAAACCAACCGAAAGTTTTAAAAGATGTTCCTGCAACAACCGAAATATCGGACGCGCTAGCAAAAGATTTGAAAAAACGGGGCTTCAAATTTTTAGGTTCCACCGTTGTCTATGCGCACATGCAAGCAACGGGAATGGTAAATGATCATCTTGTCGATTGTTGCGCACGATGATTGTTTTATGATTTTAATTTAATTTTCATTTAATTTTCATTAAGTTTTGATAGAATAAGCTGTTCCTTAGTTTGAAGAAACAGCTTATTGTACTTAATCTATTTTTATTAATTCTACTCTGCGGTTTTTAGCTTTGTTGCTCTCGGAATCGTTAGCCACCAAAGGTTTTTCTGTTCCGAAACCTTTAGCAGATAATCGCGATTCTTCTATACCTTGTTTTATCAAATTGGTTAAAACTGCATTGGCGCGATCTTCTGATAATTTTTTGTTGCGTGTGGCGTCGCCAGTATTGTCGGTATGTCCTTCTATGGCTATTTTTAAAGATGTATTATTTTTAAGCGCTTCACTTATTTGCTTTACTACATCTTGACCTTCTGTAGAAAGATGGGCTTTGTCGGTTTCAAAATTAATGTAAAGTACCGATTTTCCTTTTTCGGATAAGTCTTTTGCAATGTCATCTGCACTAACTTTTGTCATCGTTTGCACAAAGGTTTCTTCTTGCAAAATGTTAAGCTTGGCGCCAGCATTATTGGAAGAATACTGAACATAAATATTGCCTTTTTCTTGACTTCGAATGACATAAAATTTAATAGGCTCATCCCAATAACCGATGTCTCCAGTTCCACCTTTGTTTGGATCTTGTTTGTTGTAACGTTCGTATTCTTCTTTGGTAATTTCACCATCAAAAATTTTGACCGCGCCGATAGATGTTAAATAGTCGGCCATGCTTTTTTCAAAGTAGCGTTGCGAAAATTCTTCACCTCGTTCTGCGCCGATATTTGCTTTGTAAAGTTGACCTTCAAAAGGCGTCATTACAGCGTTTATAGGAAAAAAACAAACATCCAATTTTTTTTGCATTGGACTTTTCCCAGCGACCAAAGTTTTGGGCAAAGTAAAGAAAGGAAAATCACCTAAGTCAGCATTTGAAAACGGAATATCTTCAATATTAAAATTTTCTGTTGTCTCAATTGTTTTTTCTTTAACAGCAATGTCATCACGCATTATTTCTGTGTTTTTAATTTCTTTGGCGGTTTTGTCACAAGAGATTATCAAGACAGCGGAAGCGAGCAAAAGTTTTATTTTTCTCATGTTTTACATTAGATATGTCCAGGGATTTTTTTGATACTGTATTTACTTTTTTAAAATCAAAAACTTAAAACTATTGTTTCACGCCATCAAAATAAAAAGTTACATCTGTAGCAGATTGTTTTTGTGTCCCCATTTCGAGTGTTTTAACCTCTTTTGTGTACCAAAAATAACCTTCTAAAATTCCGCTTACATTGTGGATGTCTCCATTGTATAAATTTTCTACTTTAAAAGTTTTGGACGTCACAGTAGAATAAGCTTCTCCAGTTTTGGCTGTAACTTTTAAATGTTGATCGTCCACTTTTGTAACATACATTACAACATCGAAATGTTCATAATCATCAAGATTGGGGGATGTCAATTTCCCTTTATAGGTTCCGACAGCTTCGTCAATTTTTGTTGTTACAACTTCATCATGTCTTTCTTCGTCTTTGCTACAGCTGGTCGCGATTGTTCCGAAAGTTAATGTTGATAAAACACTTAGCATTGCAATTTTTGAACTTACTTTATTCATAACTTTTATATTTTGTTATATGTTTAGCAAAATTCAATTATTATTAATTTAAAGACAATCGTAATTAACTATGATTTTATTTCTAATGGTTTACCATGAATTTTTGTATTTTTTGGAATAGCGTTTTTTTTATTTGGATATTTGTAACATAAATAGGTATGAATGTTCAAAAAGATATTCTTTTTCATTGGTGTTTTTCTGGTTTTTAATAAGCTGCAGGCACAAGAATTAATTCCGCTAGACGAATCGAATTATTTAAAACAAATAAATATTAATATCGAAACTGCTAAAAATGATAGCATCCGATTACAAAATCATCTCTTGCTTTCTGAATATTGGGCACAAAGAGATAGCATAAAAAGCAGGCAAGCACTTAATGTTGTATTTTCAATTCCGCTAAAAGAATCTTTATCTAAAGGTGTTTTAGAATATTATCAAGCCATTTTTTATTCGCATCAAAACGATAAGGCTAAAGCTAAAAAACATTATGAAAATGCAATAAATCTGTTGGAGAAAGACACGAAAAACACAGATTTGTTAATAAAAGCTTTGTATCATTTTGCCTATCTACAGGTTGAAGAAAAAGGTTATGATTTTATGGTTAAAACTTTGACAGAACGCTGTATTCCGTTGAGCAAAAAGTCTGGGAATATTGAGTTGTTGGCATACTCTTATACGAAGTTAGGATTAAGTTTTATGTCTGTTGCACAGTTTTCTAAAGCAGAAGAATATCATAAAAAAGCTTTGGAACAATTGGCGAAAATAACAACGCCCAATACAATTCATTTGCTTACTTATCTCAATCTTGTTAGTAATTATTGTTACAAACCAGATAGTAAATCGGCTAAGATGTATTTGGATAAAGCAAAAGATATTATAAAATCCTACCCAAACTCTCAACATTATTCCAACTATTATTATCAGGAAGCCATGTATTTTACAACCATTCAGGATTATCACAAGGCATTGGCAAGTTTGGATAAAGGTGCAAAATTAGCCAAAGCTAATAATCAGCCCAAATTGTTGCACATGCTGTATTTTCGGATGTATAATGTTTATTTGATGCAAAAAGATTATCATAAAGCCAAGTCGCAATTAGAATATATTCTGAAAGAAAATATCTTGAGCAAAGAAGCGGTTAACCGAAAGATTACCTATACGCAACTGGCGGCTGTTAATAATGTATTGGGAGATTATAAACAAGCTTATGAATGGATGAAAAAGTCGAGCGCTTTGAATGATAGTTTGCAAGAAAAAAAACTACTGGAGAAAATGAACGAACTCGAAATCTTGCACCAAACGGCCGATAGAAAACAAAAAATTAAAAGACTCGAACTCGAGAAAAAAGAAAACGAATTGATCGCAAATAACAAAAATCTGCGTATAAGTATTTTAGCAACTGCTTTGGGATTGAGTATCATTATCGCGTTTCTAATTTATCTGACCTATAGAAAACAACAGAAATTAAACCATCAAATCAATATTGGGCATCAACAAGATCTTTTACATATTGAAAATGAAAGAAAGTATGAAGCCACACAAGCCGTCTTACAAGGCGAAGAGCAAGAACGACAACGCATCGCGCAAGATTTGCATGATAGCATGGGCGGAATGCTTGCTAATATAAGAATGTCCATCGCAGCATTAGATCCAGAAAAATCAACAAACATTTATGAAAAAATCGATAAGTCTATTTCTGAAATGCGACGAATCTCCCGAAATCTAATGCCCGAAACTTTAAAAAACTTAGGTTTAGAAATAGCGATTAAAGAACTTTGTGAGTCGATGAGTCACAAACATTTTTCTATTCAGTTTGAGTCGTTTAATCTGTCAGATAACATTCCGTTTCAAGTTCAGTTGGTGTTTTATCGCATTGCGCAAGAAAGCATTAGTAATATTATAAAATATGCACAAGCTAATAATGTTATTGTGCAAATAAGCCAAAATGAAAACATACTTAATCTAACTATTGAAGATGACGGAATTGGATTCGAAAAGTCCGAAATTGTTTATGGATTAGGTCTTAAAAATATGGAAAACCGCGTACGATTGATCAACGGGACCGTCGATATTATTTCCTCTAAAGGGGAAGGAACCACCATAAATGTTGAATGTAATGTGTAATAAAACTATTTTGAATTTAGCGATAGTTGACGATCATCCCATGATTTTGGAAGGATTGAAATCGCTTTTGGAAAAAGATGAAAAATTTCAGATTTTTTCTTTTACCAAAGGATTGGCTATTTTGGATTTTATCCAAGAAAATAAAATTGATGTTGTTTTGCTGGATATTGTTTTAAACGATGGAAGCGGTTTGGATTTTTGTAAAAGTATCAAACAGAAATCACCCCAAACCCATATCATCGCCATAAGCAATCAGGCGGAAAGAAGCATTATTTTTCGTTTTTTAGAAAATGGCGGAAGTGGCTATATTCTTAAAAATGCAGATGCAAAAGAAATAACAAATTGTATTAATAATGCATTAAACGGTAATTTGGCTTTAAGTAAAGAAGTGCAAGAGATTATGTTGCATTCTTCGTCTAATAATTTTGAATTACCAAGACTCACCAAACGCGAACAACAGATTTTGCAAGCTGTAGCTATGGGAAAAACTTCTGCCGAAATTGCCGATAATTTATTTATATCCATTATTACTGTAGAAACGCATCGTAGGAATCTTTTGCAAAAATTCAAAGCAAAAAATATGATCGAGCTGGTCAGGATTGCAGCCGAAAACAAATTGATATAAGCGCAAGCAACATCCTTTATTTTGGACTTGGCTGAAAACAAAACGCGCGGAACAAAAATTTTTGTTCCGCGCGTTTTAATTATAACAGTCTTATTTTATAACACGTTCCAGTACCCATTCGATCATCATTTTTTCTGATGCGTGGTGATCTGCTGCGAATTCGCCACGTCTTCTGTTGGCGATGACACAGTTCACTGTAATGGCTTTGTGTCCCAGAAGTTTAGAAAGTCCATAGATTGCAGATGTTTCCATTTCGAAGTTAGCAACGCCAAGGTCATTTAGTTTTTCCAAGAATTGATCGTCCAAAGCTTTCAGACGCAGTTGGCGTCCTTGTGGTGCATAGAATCCTGGGAAAGTTGCCGTGTTACCGAAGTATTTTGCATCTTTATAAAGTTCTAATAATTCTGGAGCACAATCTGCGAAATACAACATCGGCTTGATATTCGCGTAAGGAAAGTTTTCTAAAAAGTTCTTACTAAAATCGTTTTCAAATTTATAATCGCTGTAGAAATGCATTAGCCCATCAAGACCAACAACATTTTCGCTTACCAAAAGATTATCCACTTGGATGTCTGGATTAACGCTACCACAAGTCCCCATACGGAAAAGTTGAAGTGTTTTGTGTTCGGTTTTAAATTCTTTGGCTTTCAGATCGATGTTTACCAAAGCGTCCAATTCGTTCATCACGATATCGATGTTTTCTGTCCCGATACCTGTTGACATTACTGTAATTCTTTCGCCGCGAAGTGTTCCTGTGTGGGTGTAGAATTCGCGTTTATTTTTTTTAACCTCGATAGTATCAAAATATTTTGAAACACGTGGGACACGATCGGGATCTCCAACTAACAAAATTTTGTCAGCGATATCTTCTGGTAAAAGATTAAGGTGATAAACACTTCCGTCGTCATTAAGAACTAGCTCCGAAGCTGCAAGTTTATTAAGCATATTATTTTTATTTATTAATTAAATTATTTTTATTGTTACGTAAGGTTTTTATTGATTATCCTCCTACACGTTTGGTTTTGTAACCCATTTCTTTTAAAATAGTCATAATCTTATCACGCTTATCACCTTGGATAATGATGACGCCATCTTTTTCCGAACCACCGATTCCTAAGGTCGTTTTAATTTTTTTAGAAATTACTTTTAGTTCTTCTTCACTTCCTTCAAAACCTTCGATTAAGGTGACTGGTTTTCCATTTCTGCCCTTTTTTTCGAACTTACAAATAAGGGCTTCTTTTTGCTCAAATTTTTCCTCTGGCATTATAAAATCTTGTTCTTCGTGATCGGGAAAAAGATTCTTAAGTTGGTCTCTAAGATCCATAATTTTTTGATTTTAGAAAAAGGTTTTAAAGATAACGAAAATATCAATACTAAAAACATTAATTTTACTAGAATTCTAACTGCTTATTTTCTAAATTTGTAGAGAGAAAAATTTTCGAAATCATGTCAAAAAAAGCTTTACTTGCCATCTTGGATGGTTGGGGTTTGGGGACAAATCCAGAAGTTTCTGCAATTGCAAAAGCCAAAACACCTTTTATCGATAGTTGTCTGAAAAACTTCCCCAACACAACTTTGGAAGCTAGCGGTCTTGCCGTTGGTTTGCCAGCTGGACAAATGGGAAATTCTGAAGTGGGACATATGAATTTGGGTGCTGGTCGCGTGGTGTATCAGAATCTGGTGAAGCTTAATATGGCTGTAGAAAACGGAACTTTAGGAATTCAAAAAGAAATTCAAGATGCTTTTGAATACGCGAAAGTTAACTTTAAGAAAGTGCATTTTATAGGTTTGGTTTCCAATGGCGGTGTGCATTCTCACATTAATCACCTAAAGGCACTTTTGACTGCAGCACATAATTTCGGTTTAGAAAAAAATGTTTTTGTACATGCTTTTACCGATGGCCGCGACTGCGATCCGCATTCTGGATTAGGTTTTGTCAAAGAACTTTTGGATCACATGAAATTATCTACAGGCCGCTTGGCTTCTGTTATTGGGCGTTATTATGCCATGGACCGCGACAAACGTTGGGAGCGTGTTAAATTGGCTTACGATCTTTTAGTAAAAGGAAGAGGACAAGAAACAAAAAATCCTTTGGAAGCGATAGAACAGTCATATCTTAATGAAGTTTCAGATGAGTTTATTAAACCAATCGTTTGTATCCAAAATGGACTGCCTATCGCAATGATTGAAGAAGGAGATGTTGTAATTTGTTTCAATTTCAGAACCGATAGAGGTCGCGAAATTACCGAAGTATTGTCTCAGCAAGATTTTCCTGATTATGACATGCACAAGTTGGATTTAAAATATATTACCTTAACCAATTATGATAAAACTTTCCAAAATGTTGACGTTGTTTTTGATGAAAATGTTTTAGAAAATACGATGGGCGAAGTTTTGGAACGCGCAGGAAAAACTCAAATTCGAATTGCAGAAACCGAAAAGTATCCGCATGTAACTTTCTTCTTTTCCGGAGGGCGCGAGAAAGAATTCGATGGTGAAAAACGTTTGCTTTGTCCAAGTCCAAAAGATGTGGCAACTTATGATCTGAAACCAGAGATGTCCGCTTACGATATTACAAACGCTATTCTCCCAGAATTAGAATACGAAACAGCTGATTTTATTTGTCTTAATTTTGCGAATACCGATATGGTAGGACATACAGGTGTTTTTGAAGCAGCGGTTAAAGCAGCGGAAGTTGTAGATTCTTGCATTGAAAAAGTGGCAACTATGGCTTACGAACATGGTTATGCGGTGTTTATCCTTGCGGATCATGGAAATTCCGATATTATGATAAATAACGACGGATCGCCAAACACGCAACATACGACCAATTTGGTTCCTTTCATTGTAATGGATAAAGACCATACTTGGAACTTAAAACCTGGCAAACTTGGTGATGTTGCTCCAACAATTCTAAGTGTGATGAATGTTGTTAAACCAGAGATAATGACAGGGGATAGTCTTGTTTCTCATTAGTAAAATAATAAAAATATAAAAAACCAGTATTATCTTATGCATAATATTGTTAAATTTGCAAAAACTTAAAATTAAATAATTGATGTACGCTGAATTGGTAAGAAAAGAAGTAATGAAAAATTTGGAGGTTGAAATGTCGAGCTTTATCTCGAAATTTTTAACACCAATTGAGAAAATATGGCAACCATCGGATTTTTTGCCAGACACTTCTAGTGCCGATTTCAAAGATCAGCTCGATGAGTTGCAGACTTTTGCTCATGAGATGCCTTATGATCTTTTTGTAACACTTATTGGCGACTGTATAACAGAAGAAGCACTTCCTAGCTACGAATCTTGGATTATGGGAATCGATGGGATTAACCAAGAAGAAAGAGTAGGTTGGTCACAATGGGTGCGTGCATGGACTGCCGAGGAGAATCGTCATGGCGATTTGCTTGGTAAATATCTTTATCTCTGTGGACGTGTCAATATGCGCGAAATGGAAGTTACAACGCATTATTTGATAAATGATGGTTTTGATCTTCAGACCAGTATGGATCCTTACAGAAATTTTGTGTACACAAGTTTTCAAGAAACAGCGACTAATATTTCGCACCGTCGTGTAGGGACTTTAGCAAAACAAACAGGTAATGTCAAATTGGCTAAAATGTGCGGCGTTATCGCTGCAGATGAGGCAAGACATGCTAAAGCCTACAAGCATTTTGTAGAGAAAATCTTTGAATTGGATCCTAGCGAAATGATGCTGGCTTTTGAAGATATGATGAAAAAGAAAATCGTAATGCCCGCGCACTTGATGAGAGAGTCTGGACAAAAAGCAGGCGAACTTTGGGAGCATTTCTCAGATGCTGCACAGCGTTGCATGGTTTACACAGCGCAAGATTACATTGATATTTTGAAAGATCTATTAGTAGACTGGAAGATTGATGGTATTACAGGGCTTAATGAGTCTGCAGAAAAAGCCAGAGATTATCTGATGAAGTTACCATCTAGATTACAACGCATTACAGATCGTATCAGCACGCCAGATAGAGAATATAGTTTTAAATGGGTGAAAAGTTAATTTGTAATTTACATATCATAAAAATCCAGTCGTATTAGTGCTGGATTTTGTTTTTATAAAATCAAATATAACTTCTTAAAAATTCTTATATTTGCATACTTTTTAAGCTTTGAAATAATGATGATTAACAACAAAAAATTGGCAATTGATTTTGATGGTACAATCGTAGATGACGCTTATCCAGGAATTGGAAAAGCTAAAATTTTCGCTTTTGATACCTTGAAGAAATTACAATCAGAAGGTTATAGATTGATACTTTGGACATATCGCCATGGTAAAACTTTGGATGAAGCAGTGGAGTTTTGTAGAAAAAATGGATTAGAGTTTTATGCTGTTAACTCAAGCTTCGAAGGCGAAGTTTTTGATTCTGAAACCCAAAGTAGAAAAATTGATGCCGATTTGTTCATCGATGACCGCAACTTAGGTGGTTTTCCAGGTTGGGGAGAAGTTTATCAAATCGTGAAAGAGCGTATCGAATTCCAGGTAGCGGGAGGCGAAGTACATGCTTATTCTAAAATGAAAAAAGAAAAAAAGAAAGGCCTTTTTTGGTAAGAGGCCTAGACAAACATTATAAATGCTGGTTTTTTTAATCAGCATTTTAATTTTTTTTATATCATGATACAGTTAAAAACAATAGAAGAACTTCGACTAATGAAAGAAAGTGCCCAATTGGTTTCCAAGACTTTGGGTATGTTAGCGAAAGAAATAAAACCAGGAGTTACGACCAATTATTTGGACAAACTTGGTGGTGAATTTATACGTGACAATGGCGGTTATCCCGCTTTTTTAGGAATGTATGGTTTTCCTAAAAATTTGTGTATTTCACCCAATGATCAAGTGGTGCATGGTATCCCAAATGATGAACCTTTAAAAGATGGCGATATTTTATCTGTTGATTGTGGCGTTTTTATGAACGATTTTTATGGCGATCATGCCTATACTTTCGAAGTAGGAGAAGTCGCACCAGAAGTTAGAAAACTACTTCGTGTCACCAAAGAATCTTTGTATAAAGGTATCGAACAATGTATTCGTGGAAAACGTGTTGGCGATATTGCTAATGCAATTCAGGTGCATTGTGAAAAAGAAGGTTATGGCGTAGTTCGCGAGTTGGTGGGGCATGGCTTAGGTCGAAAAATGCATGAAGATCCACAAGTGCCTAATTATGGAAAAAAAGGAAGTGGAAAAGTTCTGAAAGATGGTATTGCTTTAGCGATTGAACCGATGACAAATCTAGGAACAGAAAAAGTAAAATTCCATGATGATGGTTGGACAGTGACAACACTTGATAATTTGCCTTCAGCACACTTCGAACATGATGTATGTATTATAAAAGGTAAACCTGTTTTGCTATCAACTTATCAATATATTTACGAGGCTTTAGGAATAAAGTCGGATGAGGAAAAAGCTTTTCAATTAGATTTTTAAATTTAAAATCAATTTTAGATAAACCTTAATAATAATTGTATTACATGTTGTTATGAAATTTATTTAAAGTAAAATATAGACATGTAGCCTTTGAAAAAAGTTGCAAAATTTCTTCTTAACAAACTGCCAAGGCCAATGCTTATACAGCTAAGTATTTTGGCTCGCCCGCTTATTTATCAAATTTTCAAAGGGGACCGTTTTACAGATCCTATAGATGGAAAATCTTATAGGAAGTTTTTGCCTTATGGTTATGGAAAACAAAGAGAGAATGCGCTTTCGCCAGGTACACTTTCTTTGGAAAGACATCGTCAAATGTGGTTGTATCTTAAAAATGAAACAAGCTTTTTTTCTGACTCTTTTAAGGTTTTACATATCGCACCAGAGCAAGAGTTTCTTCGCCGTTTCAAAAAGATGAACAATTTGGATTATACTTCTGCGGATTTGTATTCTCCAATTGTAGACGTAAAAGCTGATATTTTAGATTTACCATTTGAGGATAATAGTTTTGATGTTATCATTTGTAATCATGTTTTAGAGCATATTGTTGATGACCGCAAAGCGATGTCAGAATTGTATCGCGTGATGAAAAAAGGCGGTTGGGGAATTGTACAAGTCCCTATGAAAAATAGCTTGGAGAAAACGTATGAGGATTTTTCAATAACAGATCCCAAAGAAAAGCAAAAGCATTTTGGGCAATACGATCATGTCCGTTGGTATGGGATGGATTATTTTGAAAGACTTAAAAGTGTGGGTTTTGAAGCTGAAGTCAACTTTTATTCACAACAATTTTCTGAGTATGACCAAATCCGATTTGGACTCAATAAAAATGAAATTTTACCAATAATCCGAAAGGCATAAACTTTCGGATTTTTTTTGTTAAGTAAACGTTAAACCTTGTTTTAAGATGTTATTCTATGCATTTTATCTATTATCTTTAATCGTTTTTATTGATATAAATCAATCATTTGTTTGGTTTTAAAACTCTATTTTAGCGAATCATTTAATTTTATGTATTTATGAGAAGAATTTCGATACTGATGATGACTTCAGCATTGATGTTAGCATCTTGTTCAAAAGAAAAAAAACAAGATGGTCAAAAGGAAGTGAAACCGCAACCCTATGAATATATTGTGGCGAAATCTGGTGCTGCCGACAATCATACAGAATATCCAGCTAGGCTAGAAGGTGTGGAAAATGTTGAAATTCGTCCAAAAATCGATGGATTTATAGAAAATCTTTATGTTGACGAAGGACAAATGGTAAGTAGAGGACAGCATCTCTTCCGTATCCGAAATCCTCAGTACGAGCAATTCGTACGTGTAGCACAGGCTTCAGTTAATAGTGCGCAAGCAGCTGTGGCAACTGCGCAGATGCAGGTTACCAAAACAAAGCCTTTGGTGGATCGTAAAATTGTTTCCGCTTACGAATTGCAAGCAGCACAACTTAATTTGAAAGCAGCTCAGGCCAGTCTTGCAGAACAAGAAGCGCAATTAACCAACGCTAAAGTTAATCAAGGCTATACGATAATTACAAGTCCAGTTTCGGGGGTTGTAGGAACACTTCCTCTAAAAGCGGGTAGTTATGTTAGCGCAAGCACGTCTCAGCCTTTGACGACGGTTTCTAATATTTCCAAAATATTTGCTTATTTCTCAATTAACGAGAAAGATCAACTTAACTTTTTAAAGCATTCTCCTGGCGCATCTATTCAAGAGAAAATTAAAAATACGCCACTTATTACTTTGCGTCTTTCAGATGGAAGTATTTATAACGAAAAGGGGAAATTAGAATCCATTAGTGGATTGGTCGATCCTAATACGGGATCTTTCAGTATGCGTGCTACTTTTCCTAATCCACAAGGATTGTTGAGAAGTGGATACAGCGCGACAATTATTTTGCCTAACAATTTGGAAGATGTTATCATAGTTCCTCAAAAAGCAACTTTTGAGCTTCAAGGTAAAATTTTTGTTTATGTAATCGGTGCAAATAATAAAGTGAAATCTCAAGAAATAAAAGTAACTGAATTGGCGGACGGAGTGACTTACGCTGTAGAATCAGGACTGAAAAATGGAGATAAAATTGTAGTACAAGGGATTGGTATTTTGAAAGATGATACCGAGGTTATACCCAAGGAAACCAATCTTCAAACGGTTTTAAAAACTAATTAATACGAGATTTTTCTGATTTTTATATAAGATTTATGTTTAAAAAATTCATAGAACGCCCCGTACTTTCCACGGTAATTTCCATCATTATCGTGATTTTGGGAGTATTGGGTATTGTAACATTGCCAGTAGCGCAGTATCCAGACATTGCACCACCTACAGTGGTGGTTAATGCTAATTATATGGGAGCCAATGCAGATGTCATTCTCAAAAGTGTTATTGTCCCACTAGAAGAGCAAATTAACGGTGTTGAAGGGATGACGTATATGACATCTTCAGCAACCAATGATGGATCCGGATCTGTAACAGTATATTTTAAACAAGGGATCGATCCAGATATCGCTGCGGTTAACGTACAAAATAGAGTTTCTAGAGCGAATAGTTTGCTTCCTCGTGAGGTAACGCAAGCTGGGGTTACCGTTGTTAAACGACAAAGTTCCAATGTGTTGATTTTCTCTTTATACAGCGAGAATCCACAATTCGATCAAACTTTTATACAAAACTTTGCGAATATTAATATTATTCCACAGATTAAAAGGGTGCCTGGTGTAGGTGATGCTACAGTTTTCGGAACAAAAGATTACTCCATAAGAATTTGGTTAGATCCACAAAAGATGGCTGCCTACAGTTTGGTTCCTTCCGATATTAATGCTGTTTTAGCTGACCAAAATATTGAAGCAGCACCTGGTAGTTTGGGCGATGAGGCCAATACAAGTTTCAGATACACTTTAAAATATAAAGGACGTTTGACAGAAATTCCAGAATTCGAAAATATCGTTTTAAAAAGTACTGAAAATGGACAAGTTCTTCGTCTAAAAGATGTTGCTAAAATTGAACTAGGAGCACAAGATTATACTGGGAAAAGTTTTACAGATGGTAACCCGAGTATCGGTATTGCTATTTCGCAAACGGCAGGTTCTAACGCACAAGATGTTATTGACCAAACACTCGCTGTATTAACAGAAGCAGAAAAAAGCTTCCCAAATGGTATAAAATGGACAACACTTATTAATGCTAACGAGTTTTTGGACGCCTCAATAGAAAAAGTTGTTCACACCCTAATTGAAGCTTTTATTTTGGTATTTATTGTTGTATTCATTTTCTTGCAAGATTGGCGCTCAACATTAATTCCGGCTATTGCCGTACCAGTGGCGATTATTGGAACATTTTTCTTCTTAAATGTTTTTGGTTTTACCATTAACCTATTGACCTTGTTTGCTTTAATCCTGGCAGTTGGTATTGTTGTCGATGATGCCATTGTGGTGGTGGAAGCCGTACATAGTAAAATGGAACAAGGGGAAACATCTCCACTTCGGGCATCGATTAATGCGATGGGCGAGATTAGTGGCGCGATTATCAGTATTACTTTGGTAATGTCTGCGGTGTTTGTCCCAGTAAGTTTTATTACTGGTTCTACAGGAGTTTTCTACAAGCAATTTGGTTTGACACTAGCAATTTCAATCGTATTATCAGCGGTTAATGCATTAACATTGAGCCCTGCATTATGTGCTATTTTCTTAAAACCTCACTCACATGAGGAAAAGAAAATGAATATTATGGAGCGATTTTTCCTATATTTTAATACCATTTTTGATGCATTTGTAAAACGTTATTCAAAATGGGTATTATTTTTAGTTCGGAAAAAATGGATTACAGGCTTAGGACTTGCTGCCTTTACTGCCATCTTTGTTTACTTGATGAATACAACACCCAAATCTTTTGTACCTTCCGAGGATATGGGGGGTGTTATGGCGGATATATCATTGCCTTTAGGAGCTAATGAAGTTCGTACGCAAGCCGTTATGGACGAGCTGGAAGCTATTGTGAAAAAACAACCAGAAATTGCACATGTTCTGAAAGTGTCTGGACGAGGGATGATGTCTGGTGTAGGTAGTAATAACGGGATGTTAATTTTAAAATTAAAACCTTGGGCAGAACGTAAATCTAAAGAAGAAAGTACACAAGCTTTGATCGCAAGATTATATCAACTAACTGCTGGTATTAAAGATGCGAAATTGGTATTCTTCGGACGTCCAACTTTGCAAGGTTTTGGTAATGCAGCAGGTTTCGAATTCCAAGTTCAGGATCAGAAGGGAGGAAGTATAGAAGACCTTACCAAGGTCAGCAATGATTTTATCAATACGCTGAAAGAAAGACCAGAAATCCAAAATGCATTTACATCATTTAATCCTAATTACCCACAATATATGGTGGATATTGATGTGCCGACAGCTAAAGCTGCAGGTTTCTCTGTGAATGATATTTTGTCGGTGATGCAAGGTTATTTTGGAGGAGTATATTCTTCTAATGTTAACTTATTTGGAAAACAATATCGTGTAATTTATCAAGCACCAGCGGAGCATCGCCAAAGTTTAGAAAACTTAAATTCGATGATGGTTCGTAATCAAAATGGCGTTATGGCACCTTTAAGCCGTTTTGTAACAACCAAAAAAGTATATGGTCCACAAGCTATTGGTAGGTTTAACCTCTTTACATCTGTTGGGGTCAATGGTACGCCTAACGCAGGTTATAGCTCTGGTGACGCAATTGATGTTGTTAAACAAGTTGCTGCCGAAACTTTGCCAAAAGGTTATGGGTATGAGTTTTCTGGATTGACAAGAGAAGAGGTTAACTCCGGAAGTCAGACGATAATTATTTTCATATTATGTTGTGTATTTGTTTATTTCTTATTGGCTGCACAGTATGAGAGTTATTTGCTACCATTTGCAGTAATGTTATCATTGCCAGTTGGTTTAGCAGGAGCGATGATTTTCTCTAGCTGGATTGGAAAATCAAATAACATTTACACCCAGATTTCCCTTATTATGTTGATTGGACTTTTGGCAAAAAATGCAATTTTGATTGTAGAATTTGCTTTAGATGCGCGTAAGAAAGGTTTTTCTATAGGTCGAGCAGCAGTCACAGGAGCAAAACAAAGGATACGTCCTATTTTGATGACGTCCTTTGCCTTCATCTTTGGTTTGCTACCTTTAGCAAATGCAAGTGGTGCTGGTGCAATAGGTAACCAGTCTATTGGTATTGGAGCAATCGGAGGGATGTTAATAGGAACTATTTTCGGTGTTTTGTTCATTCCTGCATTGTTTGCAATTTTCCAATATTTACAAGAACGAGTTTCTAAAAAGAAAGTTTTTGAAGAAGATTACGGAAGTAGGCTTAGCGAATAACACCACACTCAATTTTATTTAGAAATGAAAATTAAAACATCACATATCTTTTCCACTATTGGTTTAGCGGCTTTGCTACAATCTTGTAAAGTCACGGAAACCTATCAGAAACCCAACATAAAATCGGAGTGGGAAAATTCCTTATTCCGAAATCAAACCAATCAAGATTCTTTATCGGTTGCAAAATTGGCATTTAGTCAAATTTTCACGGATGATAAACTGCAAGGAATTATTAAAAAAACAATTGAGAATAATTATGATTTGAAAATTGCGGTAGCCAGAATTAATGAAGCTGATGCTGTTTTCAAACAATCTCAGCTTAATAATCTGCCTACTGTAGATGCCGTTGCAGGTATTAAGGATTCTAAAAATAGCGCCGCCGCGCAAGGTAACAACTTCCGAATGCCAGATGTTATGAATTACCAACTTGGGATTTCTGCCGGTTGGGAAATTGATGTATGGGGAAAAATGGCATCCATGAAACGTTCTGCTTATGCGGGCTTTCTACAAACAGAAGCTGCCAAAAGAGCAGTACAGACGCAGTTGGTATCCCAAACAGCAAGTTTGTATTATCAATTATTGTCTTTGGACAAACAGTTGGAAATCACAAAACAGACCATTGCACTCCGTGAGAAAAATGTAGAAGCTGTACAACTATTGATGGATGCAGCTTATTTGACAGGTGCGGATGTTGAGCAAAGTAAAGCTAATCTTTATGCGGTACAATTAATGGTGCCAGATTTGGAAACGCAGATTCAGCAGATAGAGAACTCATTAAATATATTAATGGGAGAAACGCCAAAATCAATTGAAAGAAATACCATCGATTCGCAAGCCATCCTTATGGATTTCAAAACAGGATTACCAGCATCTTTATTACAAAATCGTCCAGATGTTTTGGCCGCGGAGATGGCTTTTAGACAAGCATTTGAAAATAAAAATATCGCTTTGGCACAAGTCTATCCTTCATTGAATATTACAGGAACATTGGGACTTTCTTCCCAAAATTTAAAAGACTTTTTCACAGAATCCTTGTTTTATTCAATTGGTGGAAGTTTGACACAAAATATCTTCCAACAAGGTAATAGAAAAGCCCAAGTGAAAATTGCGGAAGCGCGTCAACAACAAGCTTATTTAGGTTTTGAAAAGACCTTGTTAATTGCAGGTGCCGAAGTGTCGGATGCTTTGGTCGGCTACGAAAAAGCCAAGTCCAAGGAGACAACACGTGAACTGCAAATACAATCCTTACAAAAGGCTCTTGATTATAGCAATGAGTTGTTAACATATTCCTCAAAAGTTAATTATGTGAATGTTTTGACTGCGGAACAAGCGCTTTTACAAGCCAAACTTTCGGCGGTGAATGACAAGTTGCAACAATTGCAAGCAATGACTGAGTTTTACCGCGCATTGGGCGGTGGACAGTTTTAAAATAAAAGTCTGACTATCTGGTCAGACTTTTTCATTTTTTAGGAGCTATTTCCCGCTATCCGCTATATCTTTTGGCTTGACGCTCGGACGGCTCCGCTACGCTCCGCCGCCTCGCGCCAAGCCAAAAGGATGCCGCTGCTATCGGGGCTAGAGATCTGTAATACTTATTTTAATATCAGCATATTATTAAAATTCAACAATTCCAGTTTCATTAAAATAAAAAAATAGGATTGTAAAACTTAATATTCTTACTTTTGAACAAATAAATTCATGTGAATTTTGATGGTATAAAAGTTTTCAGTCAGGAAAACCTTTTGGAACATTTGGTCGTTGGACATCCGTATTATCCAACCAAACCTGCGTTTTTCATGCTTAAAAAAGGAAATTTAAAGCTGAAAGAACAAATTAACATTCACAATCTTTCCGAATTCAGCATTGTTTTATTGGACACGGCTTCCGTTTATGAAATCATTGAATACAGCAAGGATATAGAAATCCAAATTGTTGTCTACGAAAGGGAATTCATTGAAAAACTAAACCTTAGATTCAATCGATTAAACGCTTTTAGAGCCATAAAACTGGAACTAAGAAAAAGTTATCAATCGACAGAAAACGAATTCATGGCGCTTTGGAACAATGTTTTGAACATCCAGTATTATCTTTCCAACAGCGAAAAACAAGAATACGGAATGGAAGTTTTGGAATCTTTTTTCACTGCTTTCATTTATCAATTGGCCAATATTGTCTCTTATCAAAGGAAAATTTCCAAGCAAAAAATGTCACGCTCTCAGGAAACGGCTCTCAGTTTCATTCGATTGGTTAGTATTCATTTTAAACAGGAACGTTCAGTGGAATTTTACGCCAACAAATTAATGTTATCAAGCCGACATTTGACGGTAGTTTTAAAAGAAATATTTGGAAAAAGTGCGATCCAGATTATTAATGAATTCATTTTAAACGAAGCCAAAGCGCAACTTTCATCAACATCCAAACCTATTAATGAAATCGCAAGTCAATTACAATTTAGCGATCAATATTCATTTTCTCATTTCTTTAAAAAACATGAAAACTTGAGTCCCAAAGAATACCGAAATCAATTCTAAGCATAAATCTTACTTTTAAACATCTTTTTCCTTTTCTTAAACATTTGTTTGACCTTATGCGCAGCCTAACTTTGCGGCCGTAAAACAAGGTACAATGAAACAACAAATAAAAGTGTTGGGATTGCTTTTCGTAGGCTTTTCATCGCTTTTTCGTGCGCAAAGCGTAGAAATGTCTGTTCAGCAAGTTGCAGATATGGCGGTAAAAAACCATCAGCAGCTTAAGATTTCAGAAAAGAATATTTCTATTTCTCAACAACAAACGGAAGTGGCAAAATTGCAGAAACTTCCTTCTATCACGGCATCTACAAGTCAGTTCTTTTTAGGAGATGCATTAATTATCGATAAAGATTTTTCCAATTCTACAAAAGTGAGCATGCCACATTACGGAAGCACGTATTCTGTACAGGCGCAGCAACTCATTTTTAAAGGCGGATTGGTGAATAAATCTATTGAAGCATCCACTTTAAGAGAGCAATTGGCGGAATTGGATCTAGCAAAAGATCAGCAAAATGTAAAATTTCTGGTGACTTCTAATTATCTGGACATTTACAGATTGATTAATCAAACCGAAGTTTACAAAAACAACAAAAAACTCGCTCAGGAACGATTAAAAAACATTCAAAAATTTTATAATCAAGGAATGCTGACTCGTAACGAAGTAATTCGTGCGGAATTGGCGATTAAAAATTTGGATCAAGGGATTTTAGTTTTAGAAAACAATCGTAAAATTTTAAACTATCAATTGAATGTCGCTTTGGGCTTGCCAACCGATACAGAGCTTGTTCCCGTTGAAGATATCGAAGCAAAACAGGAATATTTAGACATTGCTTCCTTCAAAAAATTGGCGTTGGAAAACAATCCACTTTTAAAATCTGCGCAAACCAATATTCAATTGGCGGACAAAAATATTGAAATCATTAATACCGATAAAATGCCTACCATTGGTGCTTTTGGAGGTTACAATATGCAAAGACCTATTACCACGAGAACACCCGCGATGGATATGTACACCAATTCTTGGCAAGCTGGGGTTTCTTTGAGTTATAATATTGATAATCTGTACAAAACCAAAGAAAAAGTAAAACTGGGCGAGATGCAAAAGGAAATGGCCAATGAAGCTTTAACACTTACCGAACAAAATATCGACATCGCCGTAAATGCTGCATTTATCAAACATCAAGAAGCCATACAACAAGCTGAAATTCTGAACGAAGCTAAAAAATTAGCCGAAGAAAACTACAAAATTACAGAAGCTAAATACCTCAATCAGTTGGTTGTACAAGCTGAAATGACGGATGCTCAGAACCAAAAATTACAATCCGAATTGGATTATGCCAATGCAGAAATCAATATTCTGTATCAATATTACAACTTATTAAAAACTACAGGAACGCTATAAAAACTGACAATTACAATGGAAAACAAGGATATACCACAAGAAAATACTACACAACAAACCGCACAACCTGCCGAACCAAAAACGCAGCATGTTGCAAAACCAACGACTGCCGAAAAGGTAAAACAAAATAAGAAAAATAAAACCAAATCTACCATTACCAACTATGTTGTATTGGCGATTATTGGCTTCGGGATTTATTGGCTGGTGACGCAATATTTCCACATTGGTGATAAAAATTACACCGAAGCTGCACAAGTTGAGGAATTCATTAATCCCATTAACACAAGGGTTTCCGGATATATTAAAGAGATAAAATTTAATGAACATCAAGCCGTGAAAAAAGGCGACACGCTTTTGGTTTTGGATGATCGCGAAATTTTAACACAATTGGGTCAAGCCGAAGCGGCTTATCAAAATGCTTTAGCTCAGAAAAACGCGACAGGAAACTCTGTAAATACCGTTTCGAACAGCGTCAATGTAATGGAATCGAATATTGCAGGAGCCAAAGCAAGATTGTGGAATGCAGAACAAAATTTAAACCGATATAAAAATTTGTTGGCTGCGGAAGCGGTTACCAAACAACAATACGATGCGGTAAAAACCGAATATGATGCTACAAAAGCGTCTTACGAAACATTAATTAATCAGAAACAATCAGCGCAACTTTCTACTCAGGAAGTGAAATCTAAAATCGGAATTAACGATGCCGAAATTAAAAGAACAAAAGCCGCTTTGGACATGGCAAAACTCAATTTGTCTTACACCGTAATTACCGCTCCTTACGATGGGGTGATGGGAAGAAGAACGATTTCTGAAGGACAATTGATACAACCTGGACAACAAATTGGAACTATTGTTTTGAACGGTCAAAAATGGGTTACTGCTAACTTTTTAGAAAAGCAAATGCCGAATATTCAATTGGGAAGCAAAATCAACATGACCGCCGACGCTTTGGGTGGACAATCCTTTGAAGGCGTGGTTACTGCCATTTCTGCGGCGACAGGTTCTAAATATTCTGCCGTTCCTACGGATAATTCTACGGGGAATTTTGTGAAAGTTCAGCAACGTATTCCTGTAAGAATTGAATTTACTGAGAAAAACGATTCTAAAAAAGTTGAGCAACTGAGAGCCGGAATGAACATGGTTTTGAAACTTGAAAAGTAAAAAGAGAGCTAAGAACTAAGAATTAAGAATCAAGAATCAAGAGTCAAGATGAGAGATTTTTAGACATGAAAATCTTAGTTCTTGGTTCCTGCCTCTTGACTCAAAAAAAATACTAAACAATGTACAATCAAGGTATATTTAATAATTGGGTTCCCAAACCTGTTCAGCTTTTGCTCATTATACTTTTTGCGGGTATTTTGATGCCAATGAGTGGGATTTATACGGGAAACCTGACCTTCATGATGAGTGATACCGGAACGATGACGGAATATTATATGATGGCAAATTTTGCTTCATCTATTGGGATGGGAGCCATTATGCCTATTGCCGTTCGTTTAAAATTACGTTTTAAAATTCGGGATAAAGTAACTTTTATTCTGGTTTTACTGGCGTTGCTCTTATTCGTGAACGGAACAACAGACAATCCGTGGATTATCATCATCAATTGTTTGTTGATTGGTTTTCTGAAAATGGCTGTGATAATGGAATTTATGCTTCCATTAATGATGATAACACCGAGTAGAGGCGCGTTTTATTCCATTCTTTATGGTTTTGTTTTAACCTTATCACAATTGGTGAATTATTACGTGGTTGAATATTCTATTCTATACAACTGGGAATATTTCTTCATTTTAACCGCGATTATTTGTTTGATTTTGGCTTTAATAAGTTGGATTTTCATGCACGATAAAAGATTTGCGCTGAAAATGCCGATGTATTATATCGATTGGATGAGTATGCTGATGTTCATCGCGACATTTACCATGCTCTCTTATGTTTTATCTTTCGGGAAACAGCAGGATTGGTTTAATTCGTCTTATATCATTTGGAATAGCATTGGATTTTTGGTGACTTTTATTTTGTTAATTGTTCGTCAATCTTTTTTGAAACGTCCGTTTTTGTCCTTCAATATTTTTAAAAAGAATAACGTCGTTCATGGCTTGTTCATGCTGTTTTGTTTAGGGATTTATATGGCGCTAGGATCTATGCAAACCAGTTTTGCCATAGGGGTTTTACAATACGACCAATTGACAAATGCTAAACTGAATTTATTAATGATTCCAGGTTTAATTGTTGGTGCCATTGTCGCCATTGTTTGGTTTAAACATACTATTAATTTAAGAATGTTCGTTTTTTCGGGCTTTGGAGCGATGTTGATGTTTACCATTATCCTATATTTTTCCATGGTTCCCGAAATGAATTTTGAACGTTGGTATCTTCCGATGTTTTTGAAGGGCTATGGCATGTGTTCTTTATTTATCGCGGTTTGGTACTACACCATGGATAAATTGGAGGTGAACGATCTTTTGCCCGCTTTCGGATTTGTGTTGTGTTGGAGATCCTTTATAACGATAGGTTTCTTTTCTGCGTTGTTTTCTTGGATTCAATATCAGTTTCAAATTCAAGCCATTGGAGATTTAGCGGTACATTGGGACAGTTTGCAAGTTAGCCAACAAGCGGTAATGACGCAGTTAAAACCAATGCAACTGAACGCAATGTTAGTTGCCAATAAAAAGCTTTTAGGTTATATTATTTATGCTGGATTTTTGATTCAGATTTACGTTTATTTTCATCGATTTGGAAAAACAAAATACACTCAAATTCGTATGATTCGTGTATTGAAAGGAAAAGCCTTCATCGCAAAACGCAGACGCAGAGAACAAATTGCACTTAGTCAAACGCTAAATCCTATAAAAGATGCTGGCGGAATTAATCCGCTATAAAATACCTTGTTTTCACGGAGGCTCTGCTATTCACAAGATAGTGGGGCTTCTTTTTTTTGGATGATTTTTTTCTTTTTCGGGGCGGCGGCGAAGCCGCCGCTCCGAAAACCAAAAAACGTTAAAAAAAACTTTCGGCGCCGCAGGCGCCGAAAGTTTTCTCAATATTTGATATTCAATTCTCTCAGAATAAAACTCAGCAACCACGCTGGTCCAACTAACAAAAACTGAAGATCTTTCAGGAAACTCGGTTTTTTACCTTCAATTTTGTGACCTACAAATTGTAGAATCCATGTGACTACAAAAACAATTAGATAAACCAACCAAGGAGAACTAACATGAATATTTACCGCATAGGCTAAATGTTCCATCAGCAGCATGACAACAAGCATGATAATGGCGATCACCCAAGATAAGCGGAAATAGAAAATGGTTACAAAAATAACAGCAATAATACTCGCAACCGAAATACAACCGAAGTAGGCCAAACAAAAATGTGGTGCCGGAATCAGCGAAATAAAACCTAAAATAGTCCAAAATATAAGCGGAACACAAATCCAATGAATTAATTTATTGGTTCCGTTTTGGTGGCTTTCACCGTATTCGTTGAATAGTTGGTCAATCTTTCGCATGGCAATTTTTTTTTTGTAAAAATAAATGTACAATTTATTTTAATGAATAACCGTTATCTGAATATCAAAACCTTAACCAGTGTCTTCGCGCTTAATCCGCAGTTTTCAAAAAGGAGCATGAGAGATTGGAAGAAAAACATGACTGACTTCACGTTAAATTGAAAAGTTTTCGGCGCCGCAGGCGCCGAAAACTTGTTTTATACATCGAATCTCAAATCTCAAATCTCAAATCTTGACTTTTGACTCTAACTTACCCAATCTCAATACCGTTTTGTACGGGACTATCTGGCGTCACAAAAGACAATTTTCCATCTTCCTTAGTCGTCAACAACAACATACCTTGCGATTCGATGCCACGGATTTTTCTTGGAGCCAAATTCAGTAAAATCATCACTTGTTTTCCAATTACTTCTTCAGGAGTGAAACTCTCCGCAATCCCCGAAACAACCGTTCTTACATCAACGCCAGTATCTACTTTTAGTTTTAAAAGTTTGTCTGCTTTTTCCACTTTTTCAGCTTCTAAAATGGTTGCAGTTCTAAGATCTATTTTTGTAAAATCGTCAAAAGTGATTTCTTCTTTCATGGGATTAGCGTTAGGATTTGTTTTTGCGTTATTTTGTTTTGTTTGTTCCAATTTTTGAATTTGAGCATCAATAACATCATCTTCAATTTTTGAGAAAAGTAGCGATGCTTCATTCATTTGGTGACCCGTTTCAATTAAAATGGGTGTGTTTTCAATATCCATCCAATTCATTTTTTGAACATTGAACATCTTCAATAATTTTTCTGAACTGAAAGGCATAAAGGGCTCGCACAACTGTGCTAAACCAACTGCAATTTGGGCACTAACAAATAAAGAATGAGCCGCTTTTTCAGGAGAATCTTTAATCGTTTTCCAAGGTTCTTCGGTTTGAAGATATTGGTTTCCGAAACGAGCTAAATTCATTAAAGCTGTTAAAGCATTTCTAAATTCAAACTTCTCTAAAAACTCATGAATTTCTTTTGCGGATTTAGAAACTTCCGCTAATTCAGGAGCGTTGATATCACCTTGCGGAACAACTCCGTTGTAATATTTATGAATGAGAACCGCAACTCTATTGATAAAGTTTCCGAAAATCCCCACCAATTCTGAGTTATTTTTGGTTTGAAAATCCTTCCAAGTGAAGTTATTATCTTTAGTTTCTGGCGCTGAAGAAAGCAATGCATAACGCAAAACATCTTGCTGACCAGGGAAATCTTCCACATATTCATTCGCCCAAACCGCCCAGTTTCTTGAAGTTGAAATTTTATCGTTTTCAAGGTTCAAAAACTCAAAAGCGGGAACATTTTTCGGCATATTGTAATTCCCGTGAGCCTTCATCATTGCAGGGAAAATAATGCAGTGGAATACAATATTATCCTTTCCAATAAAATGAATTAAATCCGAATCGTTTCCTTGCCAATATTCTTTCCAATCTTTACCATTTTTCTCAGCCCATTGTTGTGTGAAAGAAATATAACCAATTGGCGCATCAAACCAAACATAAAGCACCTTTCCATCGGCATCTGGAAGAGGAACTGGAACGCCCCAATTCAAATCTCTGGTCATCGCACGAGGTTTTAAACCATCATTCAACCAAGATTTTACTTGTCCGTAAACATTGGGTTTCCAATCGTCTTTATGACCTTCAATAATCCATTCATTTAAGAAATCTTCATAGTCATTTAAAGGCAAATACCAGTTTTTGGTTTCTTTTAAAACAGGAATATTTCCACTCAACATCGATTTTGGATTAATCAATTCCGAAGGCGAAAGTGTAGAGCCACATTTCTCGCATTGATCTCCGTAAGCATTGTCGTTGCCACAATTTGGACAAGTTCCAACGATGTAACGATCGGCTAAAAACTCACCTGCTTGTTCATCAAAATACTGCTCAGAAACCTCTTCCGTAAACTTTCCGTTGTCGTATAAAGTTTTGAAGAAATCCTGACTTACTTCGTAATGTTTTTTATCGGTAGTTCTGGAATATTCATCGAAAGAAATTCCTAAATCTGAGAACGATTTTTTAATGATTTCATGGTATTTATCCACCACATCTTGAGGCGTAACCCCTTCTTTTTTTGCACGAATCGTAATGGGAATTCCGTGTTCATCCGAACCACAAATAAAAGCCACGTCTTTTCCTAATCTTCTCTCGAATCTTGCGTACACATCCGCAGGAATATAAACTCCCGCCAAATGGCCTATATGAACCGGTCCGTTTGCGTAAGGCAACGCCGCCGTAATCAGTTTTTTATTTGACATTCTTATATGTAAAATTTTATGTTGCAAAAGTACGTATTTTAATCTTTTGATTGATAATGCTAATAATATTAAATACAGGTTCGAAACAAATTTCGAGAAATTGATGTATTTTTAAACCAAAAATTAAAAATATGAAGTCAAAATTAGTTTTAATATGTCTTTTGATTGGGATTTCGTTGAGTGTAAATGCCCAAAAAAAAGGATTTTACGAAAATGTACAAAAGAAAAATATTAACAAATTGTTGGACGACTTCAACACATTTGCGGGGAATGCCGATTTTCAAAATTATTTCGATTGTTTTGCTGAAGAATCAACTTTTATTGGGACGGATGCAACAGAAGTTTGGAACAAAAAAGAATTTATGAATTGGGCAAAACCATTTTTTGATAGCAAAAAAACTTGGAATTTCAAATCTTTGAAACGTAATATCTATTTTAGTAAAGACGGAAATTACGCATGGTTTGATGAAATTCTGGATACCCAAATGAAAATTTGTCGCGGTTCTGGAGTTCTCGAAAAAATAGGGGGAAAATGGAAAGTTAAACAATATGTACTTTCTATGACTATTCCGAATGATGTTATTAACGATATATTGAAAGTGAAATCACCTATAGAAGAAGCTCTTTTAGAAAGGATGAAATAAAATGCAACATTTTTATTAACACACATCAATTTATTTTTAATCTTATTTGTAGAGATTTGTATTATAAAAATGAGATTAAAATGAAAACAATATTTTATAAATCAGACAGTCGCGGATATGCGGATCATGGTTGGCTAAAAAGCCATCACACTTTTAGTTTTGCCAATTATTACAATCCAGAAAGAGTTAACTTCGGAGTGCTTCGAGTAGTTAATGATGATTCTGTAGAAGCAGGAATGGGCTTTGGACGTCATCCGCATCGCGATATGGAAATAATATCTATCCCATTAGATGGTCAGTTGCGACATGGTGACAATATGGGGAATGTTGGCATTATCAAAAAAGGTGATATCCAAGTTTTGTCAGCAGGTACTGGCATTATGCACTCTGAAGAAAATGCGAGTGATGTTGATGATGTTAAGTTTTTGCAAATTTGGTTAATGCCAAAAGAAAATGATGTGAAACCGCGTTATGACCAACAAAACTTTGAACAAAAATTAGTTCCCAATCAATTACTTCAAATTTTATCACCTAATAAAGATGATGATGGCGTTTGGATTCATCAAGATGCTTGGTTCAACTGGGGCAAATTCACGGAAGATATAGATATCGATTATCAATTTCATAAAGAAGGAAATGGCTTGTATATTTTTGTGTTAGAAGGCGCTGCAACGATAGGCGATCAAAAGTTGAGTCGTCGTGATGCGATTGGCGTTTGGGACATCAATCAATTAGATTTAAAAGTAAAAAAATCTTCAGAAATATTATTAATGGAAGTTCCTATGAGTTTGCCTGTATAATATTTAATAATTTTTTAAGAAATTTTAAGCCTTGTAATAAAATTATTATGAGGCTTTTTGATGAAAAAGTAGTATTTTTGACACAATAAATCAAATAAGAAATAAATAACATAATGAGAGTACTTATCGTTGGCAACGGAGGTCGAGAATCTGCAATCGCTCAAAAACTTAGTGAGGATCAACGCATTACCAAAATGTATTTTTCACATGGGAATGCGACAACTGAGCAATTAGGCGAAAATATTTACGAAAAAGACATTCAAGAACTTAAAGATTTTGCCATTAAGCAAAGAATAGATATGACCATTGTAGGACCAGAAGCCCCTTTGGTAGAAGGTCTAGTTGACGAGTTCAAAAAGTCGGATTTAGCGGTTTTCGGACCAACAAAAAAAGCGGCTTCTTTGGAAGGCTCAAAAGCCTATTCTAAAAAATTCATGCAAACTTATAATATCAAAACTGCAAGAGCAAAAGTTTTTGATGCTTTTACGGAAGCTGTAGAATATGTAAAAGATGAGAAGTTTCCATTGGTGATTAAAGCAAGCGGATTGGCTGGTGGAAAAGGCGTTGTAATTTGCGAAAATCTAGAAGAAGCAGAAGCAACTTTACGCGATTTCATGATCAAAAGAATCTTCGGCGACGCTGGTATAAAAGTAGTTGTAGAAGAACACCTTAAAGGTTTCGAAGCTTCAATCATTGCTTTTTCAAATGGCGACAAATTATTCCCTTGTATCTCTGCTAAAGATTATAAAAAAGTAGGAAATGGCGACAAAGGCGCTAACACTGGCGGAATGGGATCTGTTGCACCAAGCCCAGAATACACCGCAGAACATCAAGCAGATTTTGAAAAAAATATTTTACATCCAACCATCGAAGGACTCAAAAAAGAAGGTCTTAGCTTCAAAGGATTTATCTTCTTCGGGTTGATGGTTACCAAAAACGGAACTTATCTTTTAGAATACAATATGCGTCTGGGGGATCCAGAAACGCAAGTATTATTACCATTGTTAGAAAACAATCTATTAGACGTCATCGAAGATTGCTACAACGGAAAAGAAATTAACCTTAAGTTTAAAAATAAAAAAGCCGTTTGTCTGGTAATGTGCTCAGGCGGTTATCCGAAGAATTTCGAAACAGGTTTTGAAATTAGCGGAACAGAAAAGGTGAAACACAGTCAAGTTTTGTTCGCAGGAGCAAGACAACAAGGCGACAAGATTATCTCAGACGGTGGACGCGTTCTTAACATCGTGGCAACCGGCGACACCTACGAAGAAGCACGAAAGAAAGTGTACGAAGATGCCGTTCCGGTAGATTTCGATTACGGATTCTACAGAGATGATATCGGAAAATTCTAAATAAAGGATAAGAGATGTTGGGCGACCAATGTCTCTTTTTATTTGGAGCTATTTTCCGCTCTTTGTTGCAATCTTTTTTGGATGGCTGAGCGGAGCCGAAGCCATCCAAAAAAGGATTTCCACGTCGATCGGGGCTATTTTAACAACAACCAACAATTAAAAATTTCAATACAATATAAAAACCTATGCAAAACGGAATTATCATTTTAGACTTTGGCTCGCAGTACAACCAACTCATTGGACGTCGTATTCGCGAGATGGAAGTTTATTCAGAAATCATCCCTTTCAATACACCTTTAGAAGATATTTTAGCCAAACAACCCAAAGGGATTATCCTTTCTGGAGGTCCTAGCTCTGTCAATGCAGAAGATGCCAATTTGATAGAAAAAGCTTTGTTTGAACAAGGTATTCCCGTTTTAGGAATTTGCTACGGTATGCAGTTGACGGCACATCTATTGGGCGGAAAGGTTGACAAAGGCCAAAAAGGAGAATATGGAAAGGCCAATCTAGAAATCATCAAAGAAAATGCTTTATTGAAAGGCGTTTCTCAAAACTCAGTAGTTTGGATGAGCCATTTTGATGAAGTATCAACACTTCCACAAGGCTTCGAACTGAATGCCAAATCAGGCGTTATTGCAGCGATTTCAGATCCTGTTAAAAATATATTCTGCGTACAATTCCATCCCGAAGTATCACACAGTGAGGAAGGTGGTAAAATGTTAGAAAATTTCGTTTTCGACATTTGTAAAGCTGAAAAAAACTGGCAACTTACCAATTATATCGAAACAACCGTTGCTTCAATTAAAGAAAAAGTAGGTGACCAAAAAGTGATTTTGGGACTTTCAGGCGGTGTTGATTCTTCGGTTGCCGCAGTGCTCATCCAGAGAGCCATTGGAGATCAACTGACTTGCATCTTCGTAGATACAGGACTTCTTCGCAAAGATGAAGCTAAAAAAGTGATGGAAAATTATGGCGAGCATTTTCACATGAACATCAAATTGGTTGATGCTGCAGATCGTTTTCTTTCAAAATTGGCTGGCGTAGATGATCCAGAGCAAAAACGTAAAATCATTGGTAACGAATTTATCGCTGTTTTTGATGAAGAATCTCATAAAATAGAAGGCGCAAAATTCTTAGCGCAAGGCACCATTTATCCAGATGTTATCGAATCTCAATCTGTGAAAGGACCTTCAGCGGTTATCAAATCACATCATAATGTTGGGGGACTTCCAGAAGATATGGACTTTGAACTTCTTGAGCCACTTCGTGAACTTTTCAAAGATGAAGTGCGAAAAGTAGGAGAGGAGCTTGGTATTCCGCATCATTTGGTGTACCGTCATCCTTTTCCTGGACCAGGTTTAGGAATTCGGGTTTTGGGTGCTGTAGATGCTGAGAAAGTTAGAATTCTCCAAGAAGCGGACGATATCTTCATCGAAGAACTTTACAAGAATGATCTTTATGAAAAAGTATCTCAAGCTTTTGTGGTTTTGCTTCCCGTAAAATCAGTTGGCGTAATGGGTGACGAGAGAACTTATGAATATACAGCTGTTGTGCGTTCTGCCAATACAATAGATTTTATGACAGCTACTTGGAGCAAGTTGCCTTATGAGTTTTTGGAAACTGTTTCTAATCGAATTATTAATGAAGTCCGCGGAATTAACAGAGTAGCTTACGATATTTCCAGCAAACCACCTGCAACAATCGAGTGGGAATAAATACATGATAAAACTCTTAGAATTTTTCTAAGAGTTTTTTTATCTCTTGTATGATTATTGATATATCGGAAATATTTTTAAAAATCGAGACGTTAGGATTTGATTAATGCCTAATTTTGTACTTCAAAAATTTAAGCTAAAAATAAATTATTTAAAAAATGCATCATCAACATCAAAGCATTATGGAATTGCATCCTGGACTTGTCTGGGGATTTGCAATTGTTGTCATTATAATGCTTCTTTTAGATTTAGGGATTTTCAATAAGAAAGCACATGTCGTATCGTCCAAAGAAGCTACCGTTTGGTCCATTGTGTGGATATCCTTGGCCATGGCATTTTCGGGTGTTGTGTATTGGGTTTTCAATCATGACATGGGCGGACACAAGTTAGCCGTTGAAAAGTTCACCGAATTCCAAGCGGCCTATTGGATAGAAAAAGCATTATCCGTCGATAATTTGTTTGTATTTATCATGGTTTTCAACTTTTTTCGTGTTCCAAAACATTTGCATCACAAGGTTTTGTTCTGGGGCATTATTGGTGCACTTATTTTCCGGGCGATATTTATTTTTGTAGGTGTTGAGATTATTAACTTAACGTATTTACCAGAGTTTGAACTATTTGAACAAGTTGTGAAAATCAATGCTGTAATGACCATTTTCGGATTCTTTTTATTGTATTCTGGGATTAAATCTTGGGGCGGACACAAAGAGAGTGATGACGATGCCGAAGATTTCGCTGACAATGCTGGTGCTAGATTGGTAAAACGTTTTTATAAAATATCAAAAACCTACGATGGTGACAAGTTCTTCACGATAGAAAATGGAGTTAAGATGGCAACGCCACTTTTGGTTGTTGTAGCGGTTATCGAGTTTACAGATGTTATTTTTGCGGTAGATTCTATTCCGGCGATTTTTGCAATTTCGGACGATCCATTTATTCTTTACACCTCTAATATTTTTGCGATTCTAGGACTTCGTTCGTTGTATTTTTTATTGGCAAACTTCATTTATATGTTCAGTAAACTGTCTTATGGATTAGCAATTATCCTTGCTTTCATCGGTGCCAAAATGATTGTTGCGCCTTGGTTGCATGTGCCGTCCCCTGTTTCTTTAGGAATTGTTGGAGGTATTTTGGTAATTTCGGTTCTTATTTCGTTTTTGTTTCCAGACAAGCCAAAACATGCAGATTCTCATTAATTAGAAAATTGAGTTATATACAAAAATCGCCGTTTCTGAAATTTCAGAATCGGCGTTATTTTATTTTAAAGGAAAATGTATGGCTTTGGAAAGTTCTACAGGATTATTCTTTTTTCTGGTTTGCTCCTGGACTTCTTTAGCGTAAATATCTAAATCTTTTATATTATCAATTTTCCTATTTTGATCTGGATTTATACTCCAAGTGCCAGGTTTCATACTTCTGTATTCGGAATACGGATTTTTATAACCATCAACTATAAGTTGTACAAACTTTTTTCTGGTAATGGCAATAGGTTTTATTCCAAAATGAGTTTCGATGATGTTGGAAGTGTCGTAGGTTGTATCAAGTTTTTTAACTTCAATCAATTCATAAGCGAAATTATCGTTATTGTCTTTAACTTCATATATTAATCCTGGTAAAGCACGGAATTTGAAAGGGCCTTCCATAATAGGGATTTCTGGGATAAACCAAGCTTCCCATTGGCGTCCTCCGAATCTTGTTATTGCTTTTTGTAGTTTGTAAGTGTTTTCTTCTTTTGTGTCATTTTTTATTTCCCATACGATAGGATCGTTTGATGGATAACTATAATAATTTTGAAAGATAACATTGTAATTAATATAGTCATCTGTATTTCGTGGATGAGAAACAACCTGCTCCATTGGAAGATTATAGAACATCTTAGTATTAGACTCTAATATTTTATTATTCGAAATCAGATCTTTAAGAATAAATTTTGTTTTGTCTTTTTCAACCTGCAAAACATAATTTTTGTTTGTATAATTTGATGATAAAGAATCTTCTTTAAATCTAAAATTATATGTGATGTGATAATCCTGAGCAAAAGCAAACTGCCCAATAACACTGAATCCCAATAAGAGTTTTTTCATTTAATCATTTTTAATAAAGATATAAAAAAAGCCGATTAACAAACGAAAGTTAATCGGCTTTTTCGAAGACCTGTTCTTTATACAAAAGGTGTTTTAACAACTTTTGCAGGAATGTTTTTATTTCTTACTTGGATGAAGATTTCCGAACCAATTTTGTTATGCGATGTGTTAACATAAGCCAATCCAATTCCGATTTTTCTCATGGGAGATTGCGTACCAGAAGTTACTTTCCCGATAACATTAGCCTCGGCGTCAACCACTGGATAATCATGTCTAGGCACGCCTTTATCTGTTAACTCAAAACCAACTAATTTTCTAGTAACGCCTTCTTCTTTTTGTTTTGCAAAAATATCTTTAGACACAAAATCTTTATCGAATTTTGTAATCCAGCCCAATCCAGCTTCCATGGGTGATGTTGTATCATCGATATCATTGCCGTAAAGACAGAAGCCTTTTTCTAATCTCAAAGTATCTCTAGAAGCAAGTCCACAAGGTACAATTCCGAAGTCTGTACCAGCTTTCATCACCGCATTCCAAAGTGTTTCGGCATCTTCGTTTTTAAAATAAATTTCGAAACCGCCAGAACCAGTATAACCTGTATTAGAAATAATAACATCTTGTACACCTGCTACTGTACCTATTGTGAAATGATAATAAGGAATGTCTCCTAAATTGATATCTGTTAATTTTTGTAAAGTCTCAACAGCTTTTGGACCTTGGATTGCTAACAATGCCATATCATCTGAAGCATTGGTCATTGTTGCGCCAAATTCTGTATTGTATTTAGAAATATGATTCCAATCTTTATCGATATTAGAAGCATTAACAACTACAAAATATTTTTCATCATTCATTTTGTAAATGATAAGGTCGTCAACAATACCGCCTTGTTCGTTGGGAAGACAAGAGTATTGCGCTTTGCCATCTTCTAATGTATTTAGATTGTTGGTAGTCACTTTTTGTAAAAGATCAATAGCCTGTGGACCTTCAATAAAAAACTGTCCCATGTGTGACACATCGAAAAGTCCCACTTTCTCGCGCACGGCGAAATGTTCTTCTGTAACGCCAGAATATTGTACAGGCATATCAAATCCTGCAAACGGAACCATCTTTGCGCCTAAGGCAACGTGTTTGTCGTATAATGCTGTTTTTTTCATTTTTAAATTCTAAAATTCGTGATGCGCAAAGCTAATGATTTGTATGCTGAAAATAAAGTTTTTTTGAAAGCTTTGTAGATGATGAAAATCAATTTCGGAAATATTCTTTTAATTACTTTTAAAATTAATTAAATTTGAGGTATAGTTTTAATAATATGAATGCTGAAGAAATAAGAGAATATTGTCTTTTAAAAGTTGGTGTTACAGAAGATTTTCCGTTCGATAACGAAACTTTGGTTTTTAAAATCGGCGGAAAAATTTTTCTTTTGATGTCTTTGGAAAAGCAGCCCACGACAATCAATCTAAAAGCTAATCCTGATTGGAGTATCGAACTTCGTGAAGAATATGTGCAAATTGTTTCAGGTTATCACATGAACAAGAAACACTGGAATACCATTATAACAGAGGGCTTAAAGAGAGATTTTCTAATTAAATTAATTAATCATTCCTATGATTTGGTTTTCGCATCTTTAACAAAAAAATTGCGTGAAGAACTAATGAACGAAAATTCTTAAACGATTTTAAAACTGAAATTCTTCTGTAAGACGTTTGTCATCGTCTAGTTTTTCAATAAGTTTTTCTAAACCTTCGAATTTAATTTCATCATGTAAAAACTCTCGGAATTTCACACGAATTATTTGGTCATACAAATCGCCATCGAAATTAAGAATGTGCACTTCGGTGCTCAACTTTTCACCATTAACAGTCGGATTGGTGCCAATGCTCAACATGCCTTTGTAAAATTGATTGTCTAACCAAACTTCCACAATATAAGCGCCTTTTTTGGGTAGAATTTTTCCTTCGGGCACTTCGATATTTGCAGTAGGATAACCAATTGTTCTACCGATTTTTTTACCATGAATGACCATTCCCGAAAGCGAGTAGGCGTAACCCAACATGTCGTTAGCTTCTACAATATGAGCCGTTGCCAAGGCCGTTCTTATTTTCGTCGAGCTAATATGTTGATGCTGAAAATCGACTGGACCGAGCTGTTCAACTTGGAAATCTAATTCTTTTGAGAGTTGTTGCAGCAATTCAAAATTACCGCTTTTGTTTTTTCCAAAAGTGTGATCGTATCCTATAATAAGATGTTTAACATTTAGTTTTTTAATTAAAATTTCTCGGCAAAATTCTTCTCCTGTCAAATTTCGGAAGGCTTCATCGAATGTTTTTAAGAATAAATTCTGAATGCCAGCTTTGTCAAGAAGTTCAATTTTTTCGTCCAATGTATTTAATAATAATACATCATCTTGTGGATTGAGCACTTTGCGTGGATGTGGCCAAAAAGTTAAAATGCCAGATTCCAATTCCTTTTCGGTGGCAATTTGGTTGAGTTTATCAATGATGGAAAAGTGCCCACGGTGGACACCATCGAACATTCCTAAAGATAAAGCAAGTGGCTTTGCGCTATGATATTGATCTAAATCTTGGATGATTTTCAAAACAAAATAATTTTGTAAAAAGTCTTAATATTAATAGATAAATCAAGACTTCTTGAACTTTTAAAAATAGAATTTCAAGAACCTAAAGTTCTATTTTGCAAATATGATAAAAATCTTTATTTGTGACAATGCAGATTTACAAACTTTTATTATCTTTGTGCGCAAGAAAAAATTTAGTAATGGCAAACCAAATTAAAGGAAAGATTTCACAAATTATTGGACCAGTTATCGACGTGGTTTTTAATGAAGTTGAAGAATTACCAAGAATATATGACGCTCTAGAAGTTGTGAAAACTGGCGGGCAAAACCTTGTTCTAGAAGTTGAGCAACACATCGGAGAAGATACAGTAAGATGTATCGCGATGGATGCAACAGACGGTTTACAAAGAGGACAAGATGTAATAGGAACAGGGAAACAAATCACAATGCCAATTGGTGAAGGTGTTAACGGTAGACTATTTAATGTTGTTGGTGATGCTATCGATGGTATCCAAAGTTTGTCAAAAGAAGGAGGTTTGCCAATTCACAGACCTGCACCTAAATTTGATCAATTAACAACTTCTGCTGAAGTTTTATTTACAGGTATTAAAGTAATCGACCTTATTGAGCCTTATGCAAAAGGTGGTAAAATTGGATTATTCGGTGGTGCTGGTGTAGGTAAAACAGTACTTATTCAGGAGTTGATTAATAATATCGCTAAAGGACACGGTGGTCTTTCGGTTTTCGCAGGAGTAGGTGAAAGAACGAGAGAAGGTAACGACCTTTTGAGAGAGATGTTGGAGTCTGGTATTATTAAATATGGTGATGAGTTCATGCACTCTATGGAAAATGGAGGTTGGGATCTTTCTAAAGTTGATCTTGAAGAAATGAAAGATTCTAAAGCAACATTCGTTTTCGGTCAGATGAATGAGCCACCTGGAGCAAGAGCACGTGTTGCATTGTCTGGTCTTACAATTGCAGAATATTTCCGTGATGGTGGAGAGTCAGGACAAGGTCGTGACGTATTATTCTTCGTAGATAATATCTTCCGTTTTACACAAGCAGGTTCAGAGGTGTCAGCACTTCTTGGACGTATGCCATCAGCGGTAGGTTACCAACCAACCTTAGCATCAGAAATGGGTGCGATGCAGGAAAGAATTACATCGACTAAAAACGGTTCAATTACTTCAGTACAAGCGGTTTATGTACCTGCGGATGACTTAACAGACCCGGCGCCGGCTACAACCTTTGCTCACTTAGATGCAACTACGGTACTAGATAGAAAGATTGCTTCATTAGGTATTTATCCAGCAGTAGATCCATTGGCATCAACTTCTAGAATCTTAGCACCAGAAATTATTGGTCAGGAGCACTATAACTGTGCACAAAGAGTAAAAGAAATTCTTCAAAGATATAAAGCATTACAAGATATCATCGCGATTCTTGGTATGGAAGAACTTTCTGAAGAAGATAAATTGGTTGTTTACCGTGCTAGAAAAGTACAAAGATTCTTATCTCAGCCTTTCCACGTAGCAGAGCAGTTTACAGGTATTCCAGGATCTTTAGTAGATATTAAAGATACAATTAAAGGTTTTAACATGATTATTGATGGTGAGTTAGATCACCTTCCAGAAGCTTGTTTCAACCTAAAAGGAACTATCGATGAAGCTATCGAAGCTGGTGAAAAAATGTTAGCTGATAACAAAGCTTAATAATTAGACACTAGGTATCAGAGTTTTGACATGAGACTTTAATGTCTGAAATCTGAAATCTGAAATCTTTTAATCTAAATTAAAATGACAATCAAAATTATAACTCCAGAATATGTAGTATTTGAAGGTTCGGTGAACTCGATTTTATTACCAGGAAAACAAGGTGAGTTTCATATTTTTAAAAACCACGCCGCTATTGTTTCAGCATTAGTGAATGGTCATATAAAAATCTATACCGAAGAAATTTCTGCACAGTATTCTAAATATTTCACCAAGGAAGACGAGGCTAACACAGCATTCTCTTTTCCGATAAGAAGTGGTGTTCTAGAATTTAACAACGATAAAGGAATTATCCTTTGCGAGTAAGAATAGAATAAATATATTGAAGCACCCCGAATTTTCGGGGTGTTTTATTTTTTGTTATTTTAAATATTTAAAATTAAATTATAGCATCTTGGCTAAGACCTTGTTAAATATTTGAAAAAAACACTAAATTTGTATCTTAATTTTTTATATCATTATGCTTAAAATTACGCTTCCTGATGCTAGCATCAGAGAATTTGATGGAGCAGTGACTCCACTTCAAGTTGCACAAAGTATCAGCGATGGATTAGCAAGAAATACCATCTCTGCAATTGTTAATGGCCAACAGACAGAAGTTGACACGCCAATAACGACCGACTCTACCGTGCAATTGTTGACGTGGAATGATGATATGGGAAAAAAAGCATTTTGGCATTCTTCAGCCCACCTTTTAGCACAAGCCATTATGGAGTATTATCCAGAAGCTAAGTTGACAATAGGTCCTGCGATTGCTAATGGATTTTATTATGATGTAGATTTTGGTGATAAAGCATTGTCAGAAAAAGATTTTGAAATGCTTGAGAAGAAAATCATTGAAAATGCTAAAAAGAATTCAACTTTCAATTTAAGACATGTTTCAAAAGAAGAGGCATTGAAAGAATATGCTGACAATCCTTTTAAAACTGAATTAATAAACAATCTTCAAGACGGCGAAATTACTTTTGTGACGCACGATAACTTTACAGACCTTTGTCGTGGTGGACACATCCCTGCAACAGGAATTGTGAAAGCTGTTAAAATTCTTAATGCTGCAGGGGCTTATTGGAGAGGAGATGAAAAGAACAAGCAATTGACGCGTGTATATGGTATTTCATTTCCAAAACAAAAAGAACTTACCGAATATCTTGAAAGGCTTGAAGAAGCAAAACGTCGCGACCACCGTAAGTTAGGCAAAGAGATGGGGATTTTTACTTTCTCAGAAAAAGTTGGAGCAGGTCTTCCACTTTGGCTACCAAAAGGTGCTGCGCTTAGAAAAAAATTAGAAAATTTCTTATCTGCTGCTCAAAGAAAACAAGGCTACGAATTTGTGATTTCTCCACATATTGGGCACAAAGATTTATATGTAACTTCGGGACATTACGAAAAATACGGTGCTGATAGTTTTCAACCAATAAAAACACCAAACGAAGGGGAAGAGTTTTTATTAAAACCAATGAACTGTCCACACCATTGCGAGATCTACAAAGCGCAACAATGGTCGTACAGAGATCTTCCAAAACGCTATGCAGAATTTGGAACGGTGTATAGATACGAACAATCAGGAGAATTACATGGCTTGACACGTGTACGTGGATTTACGCAAGATGATGCGCATTTATTCTGTATGCCAGATCAGTTGAATGAAGAATTTGAAAAAGTTATAGATTTGGTTCTTTACGTTTTTGGTTCTTTAGGATTCGAAGATTTTACAGCGCAGATTTCTTTAAGAGATCCTGAAAATAAACAAAAATATATCGGTAGCGACGACAACTGGGAAAAAGCAGAAAGCGCCATTATCAATGCTGCAAAGGCTAAAAATCTTAAGACGGTAACAGAATATGGTGAAGCAGCGTTCTATGGCCCGAAGCTGGATTTTATGGTGAAAGATGCATTGGGTAGAAGTTGGCAGCTAGGAACCATTCAGGTAGATTACAACCTACCAGAACGTTTTGACCTTTGGTATGTTGGTAATGATAATGAAAAGCATCGTCCAGTAATGATCCACAGAGCACCATTCGGTTCTATGGAACGTTTTATCGCGATTTTAATTGAAAATACAGCTGGTGATTTTCCATTATGGCTGAGTCCAGATCAGTTTATTATTCTCCCTATTAGCGAAAAATATGTAGACTATGCTAAAAAAGTTTCACAATTGTTGGAAAATCACGATATTAGCGGTCTAATTGATGAGCGTAACGAGAAAACAGGGAAAAAGATTCGCGATGCAGAGATTAACAAGATTCCGTTCATGTTAATTGTAGGCGAAAATGAAGCTGGTAACAATACGATATCGGTAAGAAGAAGAGGCGAGGGCGATCTTGGCGAGATGAAAATCGAAGATTTCGTTTCTTATTTTAAAACAGAAAGTATGAAAGGCATTAAACCTTTCGGCGAAAATAATTAGTAATAACTTTAAAATTTTAATACAATAGCACTAAAACGTAACAACAGCAGAAGAGGTCCAATGCGTCGTCCAGTACAGGAAGATTTGCATATGATTAACGACAAAATCCACGTAAAAGAAGTACGTCTAGTTGGTGAAAATGTCGAGCCAGGCGTATATCCTACGGCTAAAGCAAAAGATATTGCTAGAGAGCAAGAGTTGGATTTGGTAGTAATATCAGATAAGTCCGAGCCATTTATCGCTAGGATTTTGGATTACAAAAAGTTCTTATATGAGCAAAAGAAAAAGCAAAAAGAACTAAAAGCAAAGCAAGTAAAAGTTGTGGTTAAAGAGATTCGTTTTGGTCCTCAGACAGATGAGCACGATTACGAATTTAAGAAAAAGCACGCTGAAAAATTCTTAGAAGAAGGTTCTAAACTTAAAACTTATGTATTCTTCAAAGGACGTTCTATTATCTTTAAAGATCAAGGAGAAATTTTACTTTTAAAACTAGCTCAAGAATTAGAGCATGTTGGTAAAGTGGATCAACTTCCTAAGCTAGAGGGTAAAAGGATGATTATGATGATGAGTCCTAAAAAACCTGCTAAATAATAACTGTTTTTTTTAAATATATAGCAAGAGATTAATTTAGGTCTCTTGCTTTTAATATAAGTCCGCAAGATTCAAAATAATTTTGTAATTTTGCAGATTCAAAGAATATTGATAACAAATTATAAAAAGCAAAACAATGCCAAAATTAAAAACGAAATCTGGTGCTAAGAAACGTTTTGCTCTTACTGGAACAGGTAAGATCAAAAGAAAAAATGCTTACAAAAGCCACATCTTGACAAAAAAGGAGACAAAGCAAAAGAGAAATCTTACGCAAACTTCTTATGTTGCTAATGTGGACGAGAGAAGTGTTAAACGTCAATTAGCAATTAAGTAGTTTTTATAACCAATTTTCGGTTTATAAGAATTCACAAAACAATTCAAAATTTTAACCCTGAAACGGCGCACAAAAGAGAGTTATAACAACTACGCCCTTTTCAAAAAAACAATTACATTATGCCAAGATCAGTAAACGCTGTAGCGTCTAGAGCGCGCAGAAAAAAAATTATGAAGCAGGCTAAAGGTTTTTTCGGTAGAAGAAAAAATGTTTGGACTGTAGCTAAAAACGCCGTGGAAAAAGCAATGCAATATGCTTACCGCGGTAGAAAAGAGAAGAAAAGAAACTTCAGAGCACTTTGGATTACGCGTATCAATGCGGGAGCTAGAGAGCACGGGATGTCTTACTCTCAGTTCATGGGAGCTCTTAAAAAGAACAACATCGAGCTTAACAGAAAAGTTCTTGCAGACCTTGCAATGAACCACCCTGAAGCTTTCAAAGCTGTTGTAGATCAAGTAAAATAATTAATCAATTTTGTTATCAATATAAAACCTGAGCATTAGCTCAGGTTTTTTTATTTAATCCCAATCAATTCGACTTCGAAAATTAAAGTAGAATTTGGTCCAATTTCTTTCGAGATTTGTTGACCGCCATAGGCCAAATGCGGTGGAATTACAAACTTCCATTTGCTGCCCGTTGACATCAACTGTAAACCTTCTGTCCAACCAGAAATAACGCGATTAAGTGGAAAACTGGCTGGTTTGTTTCTTTCTACAGAGCTGTCAAAAACTTCTCCTTTGATGGTTGTGCCATGATAATGACAAATTACCGTATCTCTAGCCTCGGGTTTTCTTCCTTCTTCATCCGTGATAATTTGATATTGTAATCCGCTTTCCAATGTTACAACGCCTTCTTGTTTGCCAAACTCTTCCTGAAAGGCTTTACCTTCGTTAAGGTTTTTTTCGGCTAAAGCTTTTTTCTTTTTTGCTAAAAAATCAGCTACTCCCATGTTTTAAATTTTTTCAAATTTACGGATTTTAGAATTTTAAAAGGAGGTTAAATTAAGCTTTTACAATCTATTAGTGCTAAAGTCAAGATATATTTTTATTTTCGTAGGTTCTTACATGTTTTAAACAATGAAAAAACTTTATAGTTTATTATTTTTTTGTATCAGTCTTTTCACATTTTCACAATCAACAATTTGGGTGAGAATTGCTGGTAAAAATATGCCTTTGTCACATGCTTCAGTCTATTGTAACAAGCAATTATTGGGCAATACCGATAATCATGGTAAATTAGAATTCAAGACAAAATGCGATCAAGTTACAGTAAAACATCCCGATTATGAAGATGCCGATGTTGTTGTTGACAAGGTGATGGAAGTGTCTTTAGAAAAAGAAGAATCCAAGGTTAACAAGATAGAAGCTGTCATTGTCAATGATAAAAGCGATCCGAAAGCGATAGCAATCTTGGATAAAGTTAATAATCATTTCAAAGACAATTCGCCACGAAGTTTGGATTCTTATGCCTTCAAATCCTACGAGAAAATGTCGTTTGATTTTGATGAAGATAGTATTAAACTCTATCAAACTTATATGACAAAACGTTTGGATTCTTTAAAATTGGTTCCTGCTAAAAATCTTAAACAATCCAAAGGTGAAAAAAAAGATTCTTTGATGGAAAATGACATGACCAAAACGATGATGCAAAGCAAACTTTTCCTTTGGGAACGGGCGAACGAATATCTTTATTCCAAAGAATATGGCGAAAAAGTCAATGTGTTGGATAATCGTGTTTCTGGACTCAAAGAGCCTATTTATCAGCTTTTGGCTTTGCGTTCTAACCGTAACAAAATTCCTCGTGAGATTATTCCAGAAAATCGAAATCTTTACCGCTACTATTTAACCGATTCTATAGAGATTGACGGACGCGAGAATTATGTGATTCGGTTTCGTCAGGTTGGTAAAAAATCGGAACCCAATCGACGAAAATATAATGGTTACCTGTATGTAGATCAACAAACGTTTGCCATAAAAAAAATTGAAAGTAACAGCAACAAAATCAATGATGGTAGCATAACATCAATTTGGATTCCTATTGAAAACAAATGGTTTTTACAAAAAGAAAATCTTAAACTTCGTGCAGGAAGTATGAGTTTTAATAATACCGAAAATAAATCGGACCAGAAAGATAAATCCGAAAAATCCACAGAAGAAAAAAGAGAAGAATTAAAAAAACGACGTACCAAATTCGGGAATTATGTCTCTATGAAAGTCGATTATTTTGATTTTAAAACACCAGTGGATTTTAGTGCTAAAGATTTTAAAGGTTATACAATGTCTATCAAAAATACAGATGGCAGTCTTTTGGATCAATACAGAACAGATAGTCTGTCCTCGCGAGAAAAGATGACCTATGTAAAAATCGATAGCCTTGGACAAAAATATAATCTTGACAAAAAAGCAAGTTTCATAAGCAATTTGGTACGAGGCAAAATTCGTCTTGGTGTATTGGATGTCGATCCTTTTGGCAGCAATTATAATCGTTACGAAGGCATAAGACTAGGATTAAAAGCAAAACTAAACGAGAAGTTTAACCAATATATTTCTCCAGATATTTATATAGCTTATGGCTTCAAAGATTCTAAATTAAAATATGCTGTTGGCGTTGACATTAGAACGACTTTGGATTATAACTCGTTTTTCCGAGCCGAATATTATGACGATGTAGAATCTTCGGGAAGATTTAGCCAAAATTTATGGAACTTCAAAATGCAGTTTATGAATTCGGGTGTCGACCTTCAGAATGATAGATTCTATCGTTTCCAAGGAGGAAAACTCAGCTACGAAGTTGATCTTAATAATGCTTTAACTATGAAGATTTCTGCAAAACGCCAAAATGAAGAAACCAAATTCGATTATTATTACGAAGGCGAAAAGCGTGTTTTTAAGAACTTTGCGACGATGTTAACTTTAAAATATTCGCCCAATTCTAAAAACATCATGACACCGTCTGGGAAATATACGTATGAGCAACAATATCCAGAAGTTTATTTTAATTTCGAACAAGCTGGGAAAGTTTTGGGTGGCGAATTTTCTTATTCAAGGTTTGATGTGTTGTTTGCACACCAGTTCAAAACCAAACTAGGCGTTACGGGAACACGTTTGTATGGCGGTTTTATGACAGGCGATGCTCCTATTTGGCATCATTTCCAGATGGGTGGCTTGAACACTTCCAATAATGATAAATTCTTTTCGCATTTCAATTTGACGACCTATTTGGGATTTGCAACAATGGAGGCGGGGAAGTATTTTAATGACAAATTCATGGGTTATTATGTGACACACAGAATACCGTGGTATTTCAAGAGTTTTGGTAGAAATACTTCTAGTTTTGACGTGGTTTATAAAGGAACGATTGGCGATATGAAAAATATGGATCAACATACGTTCAACTATGATAAACTGGATCATCTGTATCAGGAAGTCGGACTAGAATACAATAACTTTTTGAGCACGAGACTTAATCTAGGTTTGTTTTATAGAGTTGGATATTATTCAACTAATAAATTCAGTGAAAATTTTGCAATTCAGTTAAAATTTAAATTTTTAGGTTTTTAATTGAAAAGACTTTTTAATATTGATTTTTATAATTTAAATTAAAACTTTGCCTGACTGAAAAATCGATAAAAAAACTTCATTAAAATTAATAGGTATATAAAATAAAAAAATCCTTATTTTTGGTAAAAATTTTTTAAAGTAATGAAATACGATATTATTGTCATCGGTAGTGGACCAGGAGGATATGTTACAGCAATCAGAGCTGCGCAATTGGGCTTCAAAGTAGCCATTGTAGAGAAGGAGAATCTTGGAGGAATCTGCCTTAACTGGGGATGTATTCCAACAAAAGCATTATTAAAATCTGCTCAAGTTTTCAAATATATCAATCATTCTGAAGACTTCGGTCTTAACAAAGTTGAAGCTTCTTTCGAATTTCCAAACGTTATTAAAAGAAGTCGTGGCGTTGCCGAAAATATGAGCAAAGGAATACAATTCCTAATGCGTAAGAATAAAATCGATGTGATTATGGGCGCTGCAAAAGTGAAGAAAGATCGCAAAATCGATGTTACAGATAAAGAGGGAAAAGTTACAGAATATAGTGCAGATCATATTATTTTAGCCACTGGTGCAAGATCTAGAGAACTTCCTAATCTTCCACAAGATGGTAAAAAAGTAATAGGTTACAGACAAGCCTTATCTCTTCCTGAGCAACCAAAATCTATGATTGTTGTTGGTTCTGGAGCTATCGGTGTAGAGTTCGCTTACTTCTATGCAACAATGGGTACGAAAGTTACCGTTGTAGAATTTATGCCAAACATTGTCCCTGTTGAAGATGAAGAAGTTTCTAAACATTTAGAAAAATCTTTGAAAAAAGCAGGCATCGAAGTAATGACCAATGCATCAGTAGAATCTGTAGATACAAGTGGAGCAGGCGTTAAAGCAAATGTTAAAACGGCTAACGGAAATATTACTTTAGAAGCTGATATTCTTCTTTCTGCTGTTGGTATTGCTGCTAATATCGAAAATATCGGACTAGAAGAAGTTGGTATCCAAACAGACAAAGGCCGCGTTTTGGTTAACGAATGGTACCAAACTTCGGTTCCAGGATATTATGCAATTGGAGATATTATCCCGACGCAGGCTTTAGCACACGTTGCTTCTGCGGAAGGTATTACTTGCGTTGAAAAAATCAAAGGTCTTCATGTTGAGAAAATCAACTATGGTAATATCCCAGGATGTACCTACTGTTTACCAGAAATCGCTTCTGTAGGTCTTACAGAAAAGCAAGCTAAAGAAAAAGGTTACGAACTTAAAGTTGGAAAATTCCCATTCTCTGCAAGTGGAAAAGCTACTGCTAACGGCGATACCGACGGCTTTGTAAAAGTAATTTTTGATGCTAAATATGGCGAATGGTTAGGATGTCACATGGTGGGTGTTGGCGTTACAGAGATGATTGCGGAAGCAGTTGTTGCACGTAATCTGGAGACAACAGGACATGAGATTCTTAAATCAATCCACCCGCATCCAACATTATCAGAAGCGGTAATGGAAGCGGTAGCAGCAGCTTATGGAGAAGTTATTCATATTTAACATGAGGATTTTACTTTTAGGATTTTTGTTATTTTTAGGTAATTTAACTTTTGCCCAAAAGAAATTTGAGTATAAAGAACATCATTTACCAGTAAAATACGTTCTTAAAAAATCAAGCGACACAGTACATACGAGAATACTGGCGCAGTGGGCTTTTAAGAAAAATTATTTTTATCCAACAACTATTATTAACAAATTAAGTTTTGTTGATAGTATAGGAAAGAAAACAAATATAAAAGATGCTGAAATTGATTTTATCGAAATTACAGATTTTGATGGTAGCAAAAAGAAATTTGTAAATTCTGAACGTTTTCCAGTATTAAAATCAAAAAAAGATTTGCTTTTAGTATTATTTGAAGGGGTTAAAACCGGCTATTATGTTGACTTTTTTATAGCGAATATTTATGGCAACGTTAACGCAGTAGAATATATTATAAATGGAAATAATGCTATCAGTTCTAATTTATTTTCTGGAAGAGATAAAAAACTAAAAGAATTATTTGCAAAACATCCTGATCTAATTGCTAAAATTGATGAGCTCAAAACCCGCGAAGATATGATCCATCTTCTCGAAGAATATGATAAAAAATAAATCAACTTTTGATTTACAAATAAACAATGCTGTGTCTTGTATAAGATGCAGCATTGTTTTATTTTAGACTAATGAAAAAGATGCAGAATAAAATAGGATTGGTGCTTTCAGGAGGAGGTACGCGAGGTTTGGCACATGCTGGCGTTATTAAATTTTTGAACGAAATAGGCATCCAACCAGACGTTTTATCATGTTGCAGCGCAGGTTCTATTGTTGGAGCGTTTTATGCTGTGGGGAAAACACCAGAGGAAATTCTAGACTTTTTTAAATCTATTTATTTTTTTAACTGGAAACATTTTACCTTTAACAAGCCAGGTTTTGTGTCATCACAATTATTCACACATTATTTGGATCCTATTTTTGGAAATTCTAAGATTGGAGATTTAAAAACAGATATTCGTATCATTGCGACAGACCTTATCAGTGGCGAACAAGATATTTTTGATAAAAAGGCCAAAGTTGTTGATGCCATTATCGCATCGTCTTCCATTCCGGGGATTGCGACGCCTTATATCATTGGTGATGCGATGTACAGCGATGGAGGTGTGCTTAATAATTTTCCTGCCGACATTATTTTAAACGAATGTAAAAAATTAATTGGCGTCTATGTTACGCCAATACAAGATGTGAAAATGAGTGATCTTAATAGCATCCGAGCCATTACAACACGCGCTTATGATTTACTTTCACACAGAACCGAAATTCATAAATTCGCTTATTGCGATTGGTTTATAACGTCTAAGAAATTAGCACAATACGGTACATTCGAGCGAAAACCACAGCGTCTTGAAGAGATTTTTGAAATTGGTTATGAGAGTGCCAAAAAAACTTTTTATGAACAAGAAGAGGACTTTACTTCACTGTTTTTAAAAACTTAGTAAGCGCAGTCCAATATTCCTCCGAGCCTATAAAATTACTGCTTAACGTAATTTCACCATGATAACCTTGCCAATTGTTGGGGAGGAAATACTCTTTTTGTTGCGAATTTGTATTATTAAATATGTCGATCCAAGTCGATTTTTCGCCTTTTGCAGAACTTAAAAATATCGGAATAGTGACCTCTTTCGCATAGTTTTCAATTTTCTTTTGATCAATTTTTAAATATTCTCCAGGCGAAAAGACAACCAAAGCTTTGTAATCTTCAGGATGCTGACTTACATTATAAAAACCTAAAGAAGCAGAATAAGAACTTCCGAAGTAGATGATTTTTTTTGCTTTCAAAACCTTTCTTGCATAGTCATAACTGGCTTCTATATCTGGAATACTATTTTCAAATTCTGTGGGTAGATTTTTAGTTTTGGCTTCTTCAAAAGTTTCGTTGGGAACGTTTCCAAATTTTTCACCAGAACGCAAATCTACCGCCAAGACATTAAAACCTAAAGCCACCAATCTTGGCGCAATATCTCGATAAACACCGCGACTGTAGCCAGCCTGATGAAAGGCTAAAATAAGTGGCGCCGACTTAGAATTTGCAGAATAATAATCCGCATAAACTCTTATTTTATTATCTTTTGATGGGAAGCTTATACTTTTATAATTGAATTTATCTTGCGAAACATCGGCAAGGTTTTTGGGTTGACTTTCACAAGAAATTACAAAAGACCCCAGAACAATTGATGTAGTTATAAGTCGTTTTTTCATTTTAATTCCAATTAATTATTTCCAATATTGATCAACCATATAGACAAGCTGCGTCATAACAGTTGCCCCGAGTAGCAGTTCCCGACGATTCACTTTTTCAAAAGTATCTTCTTCGGTATGGTGTATATCAAAATAGCGTTGCGAATCTGGAACCAGTCCTGCGAGATCAGTTCCTGTTGATTTCATCGGCGTGATGTCTGTTCCGGCATAAGTTTCTGTAAAATCATAAACGCCATAAGGTAAAAAAAGTGTTTTCCAAGATTTTATAATCTCTTTTTTATCGTCAGACATATCGAGACCAAATCCTCTTGGACTAAATCCGCCAGTATCGCTTTCGATGGCAAAAATATTTTTTTCGCCTTTTTCAGCGATACTTTTCGCATAAGCAGTTCCGCCTTTTACGCCGTTTTCTTCATTGGCAAAACACACCACACGAATTGTATTTCTATTGGGGATATTCAGATTTTTAAAAGTTTTTAAAACTTCGATGGATTGTACAATTCCAGCGCCGTCGTCGTGCGCGCCTTCACCGACATCCCAAGAATCAAGATGACCACCGACAACGATCACGTTTTTGCTTTCTTTTCCAGTAATTTCGCCAATGACATTGTAAGACCTTACAACACCTTTCATGCTACAATTGGAGTTTATTTTTGCTGATATTTGTTGTGTTTTTGCTAGCTCCGAAAGTTCCATTGCAGATTTTGGACCGATGGCAATTGCAGGGATTTTTTCTATACCATCTTCATATTTCATAGCTCCCGTATGCGGAACATCATCATAAGCAGAACTTAGCGATCGTATGATTACCGCTTTTCCTCCTTTTTTGGCTACTTCCGTAGCGGCGACACGTCTTACTTTGCCTGCTTGGCTGTAGGCGTGCATGGTTTTGATGTGTTCTTGTGGAAATTCGTTATTGAATAAAACAATTTTGCCTTTAACTTTTTCAGTTGGGGTTTTTGCAAATTCTTCTAAAGAATTGACAACCAAAATTTCGCCAATTAGGTCTTTTCCTTTGGTTCCTTCTGAGTTTCCTAGCGAAAGCATTTTGATATTTTTCCAAGTGCCATCGGCAGATTTTATATGTAGCGATTCGTCACCGCGATACCAATTCGGGACCATCACTCTTTCTAACCAAACTTTGTCTGCGCCCGCTTCTTTCAGTTTTTGTTCTGCCCATTTTACGGCCTTTTCATTCGCTAAAGAACCACTAAGACGATGACCAATATTTTTTGTTAAATCATAAAGCCAGTCATAAGCTTGACCTTCTGTCATGATCTTATCCGAGATATTTTTAAACTTAATGGAATCTTGTTTGCTTTGCGCGAATCCAAAAATAGAGGAAGATACAGCTAATGTAAGAACTAATTTTTTCATTAATTTGGAATTTAATTAAGCGAATTTTTCACCACATTGTTTACAATATCGCGCATCGTTGTCGTTATCTTCGTTACCGCAACGTCCACATACCAAATGATAACGTTTCCCTTTTCGGAATTCTGAGGTTACAATACCTGTAGGAACGGCAATGATGCTATAACCGCACAACATAACGATAATGGACAAGAATTTACCAATTGGCGTGGCTGGAGAAATGTCACCATACCCTACGGTTGTTATGGTTACAACCGCCCAATATACACTTTGTGGAATGCTAGTAAATCCATTTTTTCCACCTTCTATTAAGTACATTAATGCGCCAATTATCACAATGAAAATGACCATGAACAATAGAAAAATATAAATTTTTCTAGAACTGTGACTTAGCGCTCTCAAAATATATTGGCCATCATGCATATAATCGGCAAGGTTGAAAATTCTGAAAATTCTCAGCATTCTCAACATTCTTAAAATACCGATATAATGAATAATAGGAAAAAATAAACTTAGATAAAAAGGGATAATCGATAAGAAATCTATAATCCCAATTGGACTAAAAATGTATTCTCTTTTGTCTTTGATACAAGCGATTCGCAGGATATATTCCACCGTGAAAATCATTGTAATGATAAACTCTAGTGTGTAGAAAGTATTATGATATTTTAAGTTGATTAATGGTATGGTTTCGACCATCAAAAGGCCAACACTTATCAAGATTAAAATAAGAAGGCTAATATCAAAAATTTTTCCTTGACGCGTGTTGTCGAGATAGATAACGTTATAAACTTTTCTGAGCCAGCCATCTTCAGGAGTCAAGTCAAACTCAGGTTTTATTATTCTTCTCATAATTTTTAAAATAAATGTAAATTTACACTTAGTTTTGACATAAGAAAAAGTTCTAGAAGAAATATGAGCCCAAAAACATTAAAAGAAGTTTGCAATCAGTTAGATACAATTTTTAAAATAAAACAAGCCGAAGATTTTGACAATGTCGGTTTGTTATGTGGAAATACTGCTCGCGAAGTGACAGGTATTTTGATAACACATGATGCCTTAGAAGATGTCGTTGATGAAGCGATAGAAAGAGGCTTTAATCTTATTGTAGCTTTTCATCCCATTATTTTTTCAGGTTTAAAATCTTTAACAGGGAAAAACTATGTTGAAAAAGCAGTTCTCAAAGCAATTGAAAACAAAATCGCCATCTACGCCATGCATACGGCTTTTGATAATGATTTCTTTGGTGTTAATTTTAAAATATGTGAAGCTTTAGGTTTGCAAAATCAGAAAATATTAATGCCAAAGTCCCAAAACTTAAAAAAACTGGAAGTCTATGTTCCTATACTTCAAGCTGAGAAAGTGAAAGAAGCTATCTTTGAAGCCGGAGCGGGAAATATTGGTTTTTATGACGAATGTAGTTTTTCAATAGAAGGTAAAGGGAGTTTTCGACCAAAACATGGCGCCAATCCTTTTTTAGGCGAGGTTAATCAACGCGAAAATGCTGATGAAGTTTTATTATCATTTATATTTGAAAATTATAGACAATCGGCGGTTCTGAAAGCTATGTTTGGTACGCATCCTTACGAAGAAATTGCTTATCAAATTATTAGTTTAGAAAATGATAATCAATACGCTGGTTTGGGAAGATTTGGAGATTTGGAGAACGAAATGTGCGTTGAAGATTTTTTAAAATTAGTTAAAAATACCTTTAACCTCGAGGTCATTAGATACAGTAATACAGAACAGAAAACTATAAAAAGAGTAGGCGTTCTCGGTGGAAGCGGTGCTAGTGGAATAAAAGCGGCCATGGCTGCGGGCTGCGAGGCTTATCTTACTGGAGATGTCAAATACCACGACTTCTTTTCCGGTGAAAATAAAATATTAATTGCCGATATTGGACATTTTGAAAGCGAACAATTTGTTACTCAACAATTATATGAAATATTGTCCGAAAATTTTATTAACTTTGCAATCGCTAAAACGAGCAAAAAAAACAACCCTGTAAATTATTTTATTTAAGATATGGCTAAAAAAGCAAACGATATCTCGGTTGAAGAGAAACTAAGAGCACTTTATGACCTACAAATCATTGACTCTAGATTGGACGAAATTCGCAATACGAGAGGAGAATTGCCTATCGAGGTTGAAGATTTAGAAATCGAAATTGAAGGCTTAGAGAAAAGAGCCAACAAATTCGATGCGGATATTAAAGAGCAGAACGGTGAAATTAACGCCAAAAAAGAATTGATTACACAAGCTCAGAATCTTATTTCTAAATACAAATCTCAACAAGATAATGTTAGAAATAACAAAGAGTACGAGTCTTTGGATAAAGAAATTGAATACCAAACTTTGGAAATTCAATTAGCTGAAAAAAGAATCAAAGAATACAGCGCAAAAATTGCTCACAAAAACGAAACACTTAGCGAGCTAAATAGCAAAATTGATGATCTACGCAACCACCTTACGCATAAAAAAAGTGAGTTGGATGAGTTGATCGCAGAAACACAAAAAGAAGAAGATTTTTTATTAGAAAAATCTAAAGAATTTTCTGAAAAAATTGATGCAAGATTACTATCCTCTTACCAAAGAATTCGTCTAGGATCTATCAACGGTTTAGCGGTTGTTGGTCTTGAAAGAGGCGCACCGAAAGGATCTTTCTTCACAATTCCACCTCAAAAACAAATGGAAATTGCACAAAGAAAGAAAATCATTATCGATGAAAACAGTGGAAAAATCCTTGTAGATGATGAGTTGGTAAATGAGGAAAATGCTAAAATGGCAGAAATCATTAACTTTAATTAAGAATAATTTACTCCCAAATAGAAGTCCGAAAGCTTTAGCTTTCGGACTTTTTTATTGTGTCATGATGCCGCAGGTTTTCATAAATAACTTGACAAGTTCGGGCGTTTCGCCTTTCGGAATTATAAATTGAAATTGCCTTTTAATTTCAAATTGTTTGACGTCGATAATGCTTAGTTTGTTGTATTTCAGCTCGTTGGTAATCGTGCTTACCGATAGAAAAGCCATTGCGTTAGAATGTAATAAATAGTTTTTGATAATTTCGCTGCTGTCCAGATTCATAATTTTTTTGAACTCCGTTGTTGGGATTTTCATTTTTCGTAGTTCCGAATCGATAAAATCCTGAGTGCCAGAACCATTTTCCCGACTGATAAGATCAATATCATGAAGGTCTTTCATCGCTAAAGTTCTGTTGGCTAGCGGATGTCCCGTTCTTGCGACCAATACAATTTCATCAGAAATAAAAGGAATATAATCAAATAATGGCGACTGGAAAGGCCCTTCGATAATACCAAGATCAATAGAATTGTTTTTTAAAAGCTCCGAAACTTTGTCCGTGTTTTGGGAAGTCAATTCGATATGAATATCCTCATAATAAGAATGGAATTTAACCAAGATTTCCGGTAGAATATATTGTGCAATCGTTGTGCTAGCACCAATTTTGAGATTTCCTTTTAATTTGTTGTTAAGTTTATTAATCTCAAATTCTGCCTCGCGATAAATTTCAAAAATAAGATTGGATTTTTCTAAAAGTATTTTTCCGCTCGACGTTACCTCTATGCTGGTGCCATTTCTGGTGAAAAGTTTGGTGCTAAGCTGTTGCTCCAATTCCTGAATGTGCTTATTAACCGCAGGTTGCGAAATATGCAGCTCTTGTGCTGCTTTAGTAAAACTCAATCTTTTAGCAACGCAAGAAAATAATTTTAATCGGAAATCAAACATTAGATTGTCGTTGTTTTATCTTCTCAAACCTAACTTTATTAAGGGCTTCGACACGATCTTTACGTTTTATTTTTCTTAGATTACTTATTGCAAAAACGTATTCTGCATTTTGATCAATAACTTGGATAATATCGCTTTTTTGCGTCATATTATCAGGATTAAAAGTATTCCAAACAATTTTTGCGAAAGAGATTGTCTGTCTTTTTTTATCAAGATTCAGAAAATCTAAACCTTTAAGATAAGGAAAGGAAGGGTTTTTTTTACCATTCAGTTGTTTTCCATGTTGGTTGAAGATTTCACCATTTTCATTAACCATGAAAGTTTTTATGGAAGGGATATTGGCTTTCAGTGTTTTCATCTACATTTTTGCTTAACTAAGTAAATATATAAAAAAATAATCGTAGGTGTTTTATGGAATGTCACATTTAATCTTAGAGATTGTTTTAGTTTTTATTTTGTGAGTAGTTCGATATGGGTTTTTTACTTTATAGTTGAAGGTTTCTCAATCCAAATGAAAAATATAAAGCGAGAAAGAAGCTCTCAACAAATCAAAAAAAATCGGTGCAAAAATTAATTTGTACCGATTAATACTCTGTTATAATTATTTATTGAATGACAATCTTTGTTGAAGATTTTGCCGTTTCATTTTGATAATTTAAAATATAAACTCCTGCGGTTGCTTTCAGGTTGATTTTGTTTTCACCTTTAATAACCGAACCAGAATAAACTGTTCGTCCTGAAAAATCGGTGATTACAACATTGCCTTCCGATTCCGATTTTAAATTAAATGTTCCTTGGCTAGGATTTGGGTACACTTGAAGTTTTGCTTTTTGTAAGTCAGTAACAGCTTGTACAGCGCCACAATTATAAGGTTTGAAATTTACAACGCCGTAAGCGGTATCATCAACTTGATGGGTTATAACATCTTCTACCATAGCATCGTTAGATAATTCGCCTTCTCTCCAACAATTGAATTTTGCCTCAATATTATTCGGTGTATTATTATACAAAGCATAGACTTTACCCTCATTAATATTGTTTTTGAAAATATTTTTCCCCTCGTTTTCTTTTCCAGGGATATCGCTGCCAAAATTAGCTTGCGCAGTTCCTTGTAAAGTTACACCCCACAGATTTCCGCGTACTTGGTTTCCGCTTACTTTAATATCCATAACGGCAGTTCCTGATCCAATAAAGTTGATTCCACTGCCACCTTGTAAAGGATTGTTCTGGGTATTGTTGTTTTCAATAATATTTCTTGTGACTGTTCCGTAAGAAGAGTTACCCGCAACGGTTATCCCGTAACGGTTGTCACGAATAATATTGTATTCGATTTTAACATTATTAGCGCCACCTATCAAAGCAGAAGCAGATATACCACCTGTCATTGTAAGATTTCTGTTACCAATAATTTCGTTATTGGTGATGACAATACCTGCTGTGCCACCAGGTCCCATATTGATTTGTGGTCGATTTTGGTTACTAGTATTGTTGCCATAAAAATAGTTGCTGTCAATAGTTCCCGATACGCTGATGTTAGCACCTGATCCTAGTGCAGAACCGTAATTTTCTATAAATCCAGAATTTTTTATCAAGGTATTGTTAACGCTTCCAAATTGTATAGCGGCGCTAGAAGTGGCACCACCACTCATTGTAACATTTTTTCGAATAATACAGTTATTCATGACAAAGTTTGACGTATTTACTCTCATACCGCCACCTTTCTCGATAGTCGTATTTTTGATATCTACTGTAGAAGTATCTTCAAAACGGATACCTTTATAAGCTTCGCCTTCCACATTGGTTGTGTAGATAAGCTGTGGAGAATTGGTTTGATAAGTTCCGAAAATATAAAGCATAACATCTTTGTTAAGCTTAACGATTGTGTTTTCGTCAATAATTAATTTATCATTGGCAGAAATAGTAACATTCTGGGAGATTAAAAAGTGATCTCCATTGTTAGTCACAGTTCCTGGAGCTGCTTGCGCGAGACTTGTCAGGTTGTATGTGACGCCTGTATTAGGACTTGTAAACTGAGCAAATGCTCCAAGATAAGCCATTACAGCTATTAAGGATAGAGTTTTTTTCATAACTAAAATTTTATCAAAGTTAAAAATTCTTTACAATTTTGTAACATTATAAAATAAATCTAAACAATTAAAATTAAAAAGTGTAAATTGCACATGTTTTTATAGTCGAATTCAATATGTTCATTCTATTTTGTCTTCTCTTATAACGACAAATTTTTATTACCAATTTAATTTTTTTATACAATGAACATTTTTGTTTCAAACATCAATTACGCAACTAAAGAAGAACAGTTGTTATCATTATTCGAAAATCACGGAGAAGTTTCTTCTGCAAAGATTATTATGGACCGTGATACAGGAAGATCAAAAGGCTTTGGTTTCGTTGAAATGCCAAACGACGACGAAGCTAAGCAAGCTATCGAAGCACTTAATCAACAAGATTTTAATGGAAAAACTTTGAACGTTAGCGAAGCTAGACCTAGAGAAGAAAAACCAAGAAGATCATTTGATAATAATAGAGGCGGTGGTTACGGTAACGGAGGAAACCGTGGCGGTGGCCGTTGGTAAGATATCTTTAAAAAAAGGCTCCTTTTGAGCATTAGTAGTCGGAAGAACAATCTTCCGGCTTTTTTGTTTTTATAAATTCATAGTTATTTAATTTTAATGATTTCATATTAATTTATTCGAAATAATATTTGTGAAAAATTCCAAAATTGATAAATTTTATTTAAGAAATAAGTAGGATAGGGACGCAGACAAATATTGCCCACTGTTAGATTTTAGTTTGATTTTTAATTGGTGTGCTCTCATTTTCTTATACGTATGCATCTAATTTAAAAAATTCTTTAAGTTTATAGAAATATAAAACAAGACGATAACTATTAATAATTTAAAAATGATTAAAAGGTCTTCGGTAATTTAATTCTTATAGGTCACAACTCGACCATGCCCACCAATATTTTTGCTCCAAAATAGAGCTTATGAATATTGGGATTTTTTGATAATAATTTTGCCTTGCAGGAGATAATTTAGTTTGATTTGCATCAGAAAGATGGATACTTACATATCCATTCATATCTTCTTTATATGCAAATCCTTCGTAATATCTTTCAGGCACAAAACTTTTTAATGTTGATAATACTTCTTGAACTAAATAAGCTTGTTCTATAACTTGTAAAATATTACCATAATCTCTCAAAAGTACAATTGGTGACTGTTCTACTATAGAGGCTCTATTCATTCTAAAAGCTCCTAAAAAATGTTCAAACCATTTACTATATGCCTCGATATTTTCGTTACCAAATTTATCATAATACATAACTATTGCAATTTGATATAGATTAATGAAATACTCGTTATAAAGATGATATACTAAATTGGTTACCGGTAATATTAAAATTTGATGTTTTTTGTCTTCACCTTTTTCTATTGTAAATTCGTGCAACAAATATTTAAATGTATCTTTATCGTAATGTTCATCTAAATCTCCATAAGCTTTTTCGATTCGTTTTAAATTACTAATACGCGAAGCTATGGTTTCCTTTTTTTGTAAAATAATATCTTTTAAATAGTCTTTAAACTCTTTTTCTTTCATAAATAATAGTATTCTCTTTGTTAGTTTTTTATTTTACGGTGACTGAGGCTCTCGAAGTCACACCTCTATCATCCCCATCATCAATCTTGGCAACAAAATATCCCGTGCCTCGCGTAAACGTTGGTTTTGGTTTAAAAAGATTTATTCCATGGTGGTAAACAGCCGTAGACTTCAAAGTACCGTTGTAATAACAATCCCTCAACATAACCTGGTAAATCATTATGTTCATCATCCACGGTAACAAACCAATAAATATCCAAAGCTTCAATGTTTTCTTCCTCTATTTTATTCAAGAATTAGTATTCTCTTCGAATACCATCCTGTTTATTATTTAATCTCTTATTCAATAATTGATCTTTGAATTGACCATTTTGTAACATAGAACCAGATTTTCCTATATAAACCAATTCCACTTTACCTCTAGCTAATTTTAGGATATAGTAAACTCCTGGTAGATTAGGAACATCTTTACTTTTATTTCTAAGGTTGTCATTTTTTTCGAAGAAAAAATGCCCGTTTGTTTTGTATTTTTCTAATTCTGCAAACATGTATTCGTATTTTTTATAGTAGTTTAGTTTTTGTTTGTTGTATTTACACCTCTATCATCCCCATCATCAAGCGTGGCAACAGAATATCACGCGCCTCACGTAAACGTTGGTTTTGGTTTTGAAGATTTAAAATGTTTTCAAAGCAAGGTTTAGCTATGTTAAAAAATGATTTTAAAATCTCATCATTGGGAACAACAATTTTAGTTTTATCCAAAATTCGCATTGTCAAAAATTTTGTTGAAGCTCCAGAACTTACTATTTTAAAATGTGGTAAATAAGTTCTTAATACTTGATAAACGTAAACCAATGGCAAATCATTTATTTTACTTGTTACGATATAAGTTCTTTGATAAGCATCAAATTTAGAATCAGCATAGAATAAAGCAAAATCACCAGTAGCATTATTCCCTCCTAATAATACTGCCTCGCCTTCAAAGCAATATGAATTAGTTTTATAAACTTCTTTCGCGCAAGTATAGAAATCAAATTCGCCATTTATATCCAAAGCATTTGAATCTAATTTTCCTGTCTTAAAATTTAAAATATTTTTGAAATACAATCTCTCCCACCCCTCAGGTAATCCAGTTTCCTTATTAATCTTTACGGATTCGTACCCAGGAAAACGCATACGCACAAACCATTCTTCGTAGGTTTGCTGTGCCATTTCTTCCAAAATTTTGATGCGCTTGAGGTTGTTTTCTATCAAATCATCATAAGCGGATAAGATCGAAGCTATTTTCTTTTGGGTTTCGAGTGGGGGAAGATTGATTTTTAAATCTTCCAAAATAGATTTTGTTAAAGCGTTACGTGTTGCTCCTGCTCCTGTAGCTATACTTAACAAAACAGACTGATAATACGGAGAAATAAGTGTATATTTTAAAAATCTAGATTCTATTTTATTTTTATTACATCTTAAAATAGAAACGTGTTGATTTATTCTAGCAGGCAAAATCTCCTTTGGAACAATCGTACATCTAGCAACAGAATCTCCAGTGATATTAATTAAAACGTCATTTTCAAATATTTCTACGTTTGACATTTTCTTAGCAGTTTCATCATTTATATAAACAAGACCACCTGTGTCAAAATACCCATTGTAAATATTTTGACTTCTAATTAACGATGTTCCATTATTAATATAAACACTAGAACCACCTATAGGAGTAACACCACTACCAATTTTTGTAGTAACTTCTTTTAAACTAATCTCTTCCCAATCTTTTTGCGAACTTATAGTACAACCCTCTCTCATAATTTCACCGCTTGTATTTGGTTCATCAATTGGTTAGCTTCTTCGTTTAAGGTCGCTAATTCACTGTTGAGCTCTTGCATACGGCTTTGGTAATCAAAATCCATATCAATATCAATATTCACACCTACATAACGTCCTAGTGTAAGGCTATAATCTTGTTCGGCTACTTCATCTAAAGTCACAATCTTGCACAAGCCTTCGATATCACGATAGGTTCCATCTGGGAAATGCTCGTTGAACCAGGCGTTATCCGCAGCTACTTCGGGCTTTTCGCCTCTGTAAAGCGCCATAATTGCGGTTAAGCCTTCTAATTGCTCTTCCGAGAAATCGTTAATCGTGGTCGTTACCTTTCGGTACACATTTCGTGCATCGATCATTAAGATTTTGTTTTTGTTTGCTTCACGTTTTCCTTTGTCAAAAAACCAAACGTGGCAAGGCAACGAGCGTGTGTAGAAGAAGTTGTTCCCGATAGAAACAATACAATCTACATTGCCGGTTTTTACCAATTCTTCACGAATGCGTTTTTCGGCATTTCCGGCATCAGTCGCCGAAGACGCCATCACAAATCCGGCACGCCCTGTATCATTCAGGTAACTCATAAAGTACTGAATCCACAGGTAATTTCCGTTACCAATGCTTCCTTTTCCTGTTAAAGGCGCACCAAAAGGCAAACGTTTATCTTCTGCCAAAAACTTGTTTTTCGCATCGACTTTGTCCACGTTAAACGGCGGATTGGCCATCACAAAATCACATTTTCCGTACAACTCGTGCGGATCCGAATAGAAGGAATTGTTGTTGGCTATTTTCCCTTCAATGCCGTGAATCGCTAAGTTCATCTTCGCCAATTTGGTAGTACCAGTTTTATATTCGGTACCGTACACCGTAATAGCTTCGTTTACTTTTTTATTAAGATGATCTTTGATGAAATGCGCTGTTTGCACAAACATACCGCCCGATCCACAAGCCGGATCGTGGACAATGCCGTGATTCGGCTGAATGAAATTGACAATCAACTGTACCAAAGACGGTGGCGTAAAGAACTCGCCTCCTTCTTGCGCACCTGCTCCCATCATGGAAAGTTTCATCAAGAAATATTCGTACACACGCCCAAACACGTCGCCTTTGGCATTGCGAACCGAGTCGCTGTTGAAAATACGGATCAGGTTGGCCAACAGGTTGCTGTCGGTATCATCTTCCGGCGTTAAATCGTGGAAATTTTTCGGTAAAATACCAGCTAAATCTTCGTACTCCGCTTCGATGAGCTTCATCGCAGTATTTACTGCTTCGGCCAAATCTTCGGATTCGGGCAAAGCCGCTAAATACGAATATTGCGCTTTTTCGGGCAGATACATCGCACCGATAGCCGCATAATCGTCTTTGGTCGCTTCGCGTCGTTGTTTCGTTCGTGGATTGATCGGAAGTGTTTCTGCTAATTGTGCTTTGGCTTCTATGAATTTATTCTCCGCAAATCGCAATAAAATCAATCCCAACAGAGGGTCTTTGTATTCACCAGCAGTCAGTTTTGAATTCGCACGCAATTCGTCTGCTGCTTCCCATAATTCTATTTCGAGTTGTTTGATATGTTGTTGTGTCATTATTTAATTGATTGTCCGTTTTTAAGCATTATTCTGAATTTTAATGTAAAGCCTACAACGTTTTTTTATTTTCTAAATTTTCCCCACAATTCCACCCATTCGTCAAAAATAACACGAAGGGAATCTGAAGTTTCGATATAATATTCTACCGCATTATTGGGAAACGAACGAAGTTCTAATTCTTCAGTATCAGGGTTTTCCACGGGAATTACAAAATTATCAAACTCGAAAACTAGATTTCCACCTTGCTTAAGAAATTCGGTTTTTATGGCTTTTACTTTTGAAATATCAACGGCAATACCGCCATTATTTAGAATCATGTTTTATTTTTTTTTAAAAGGTCTCTAAAATACAATAAATTTCGATGAAAATGCTTACGGAAAACCGTAAAAATAGATTTTTTTAACCGTTCAGATTTTTCAAAAATTGCCACAAAACAACCATGGCATAAGTATCTAGCTTGCAATATTCCAAAAGATTGTTCTTTAAATTTTCGTTTAAAAATTCTCCGTTTTTAATTGAATCATGAAATAAACTGCTTGCCAAATCGCCATTAGAAACTTCCAAATCTTTGTAAGTAAGCTCGGGAATTAATGCAGGCAAAACCGCTTTTATGGAATAAGATTTTCCCATTTGGGGATCGTAATACCAATTCTTTTGGAAAATCACCATTAAATCTACCATTCTTGAGATAATTTCTTCTAAAAATTCGCGGTCTTCGGGAAACTTTTCTGCTAAACTCGTCAAAACTTTTTTTTCAAAAGTCATATTGTAGGCCACAATACTTCCGTGATTTCCAAAATGAATTTTCATTTGATGAATAAGGCTTTTGAGTGGGTTTTCACTTGAATTGTGAAAGGAATTTGGATCGGCTAAAAACTCAAAATGTTTTAAATTTCCTTGCTCATCTAATTGATGAAGCGAATATTGAAACGGAACCTGCTCGTAAGGTCGTGTTCCGTCCAAAACAGGAATTGCAGGAAAAATGGTTTCGAAATCGAAGAAATACAGCGGAAATTGCCACTTATCAATAAAATTTTGAATGCTAGAAACATCTATATATTTCTCCCCAAACTTGCTTCCCCGAACTTGTAAAGTTTGGAAATTCGTCAACGGATAATCCTCAGGAATATCATCAATAGCCAGAATATTTTGATGATACAAATCCCAAGCTTTTGCACCCGCTCGGTTCAATTCAAAAACCGAATTCTCGGGAACGTGAGACCAACAATGATGCTGATATTCGCATGCAAAAGGATTTCCACAATGTCCACCAATTTTTACATCTGGCTCTTTTTCAGATTGTATAATTTGGAGTAAATAATCAAGATTTTCAGCTACCCAAGCTTGTTTTTCGATAATAATGTCAGTAATATCTTCCAAATGGAAAAGTTCAGTTGTAATTTCCCCATTTTTCACATATTGATTGTTGATATGCATCAAATAAAAACGATCTGGCGTAAAACCAGTTTGAGTCATTACGAAATACTGAAAACCCGCATCTGTAAGGTGATAATCTTTAACGCTTGTGGAATTTTTAACCTCAATGGCATTCCATTTTCCATTTTTGTGCTCCAAAATATCCAGCATCACCAAGGTGTTTTTTGACGAAAAAGTGGCTTCATAAATACTATTTTTGGAATTGATTAAATCTTGAGTGTCTTTTATAGATTTCGAAAAGTTAGAGTAATCTTCTGGCGAAACATCCACACCATTTGGAAAAGCCTTTTGCGCAAGAAAACCAATATGATGGCCTAGATCGAATATTCTTTGCTGAGCTTCATCCACAGGAGGTTTTAAATCTTTTCTATGGTAATCGAAATAGATTTTTTTGGAACATTGTACGCCCGAAACAAATCGGGATTTAGAAATATTTTTCATCATTTGTGTTTTTAGATTAAGAGTAATTTTGAAGCATATTTTCAATTTCAGAACGCATTTTTTCTTTAAAACTCAAGGGTTCCAAGACTTTTACACGTTGTCCGTAAGAGATGATTTCCCTTTCAAAATCGAAAGTAGGGACTAGAAAGACTTCAAAAATTGTTTCGGTTTCATTTTCAGAAATCACTTGTTGAGAGTGGTGAATAGGCAGCGCTTTAATATAATTCGCCTGAACAGGATCAAAAGAAAGTCTTATTTTTTGCGGTTTTTCATCATCAGCATTAATAATCCCAAAAGAGTTTTCAAACATTTTCTGAATGTCACATTTCTCTTTTTGGAAGCTGGTTTTGGTAATTTCAAGTTCAGAGATTCTGTCCAAACCAAAAATCTTGATGAAAAAACTACCATCCGACTTAAAATCTCTCGCTAAAAGGTACCAACGGTGACGAAATTCTTTCAACGCATAAGGTTCTACTGTTCTTTCAAAAGTCTCATCCGTCCAAAATTTCTGATACGTAAATTTCACCACTTTTTTGTTGGTGATGGCGTGAATTAAGCCATGCAAATGATGAAGACCACGGGATTTTCTGGCTTCAAAAAACATCACATTCGTTCTCTCTTTGGTTTCTCGGTAAGCCTCCCACCAATAAGAGATTATCGTAGATATTTTCTTGATAAAGCTCCAACTCTTCGTCTTCAATATAATAAGCGTTGTTTTTTCGGGAATAAGAAATCTCGATACCCGAAACTTCAAGAATAGCAATTTTATCCCTCTGGAAAGTTCTTTCCGTGAATTTTAGTTTGTCACCGATATCTTTATTTTCAAATTTCTCTTCCAGATAATCGTAGATTTCCTGAAAAGAAGCACCTTTTTCCTTTCTCTTACGAAGAAGTTCCTCAATATATTTTAATCGGAGCATTTGTTCATTCTTAGCCATATTAGTTTTTTTGATACAGCAAATGTAAACAAGCAAAACGACAAAACAGGTCGGTTAATTTCTAATGAATTATTTCTTATGCATTCATAAAGCCCGTTCTGCTTAATCGAACAAAGCGTGGGCTCAAATATATTTTTTGTCTATAAATCACTTCTATGTAGTTTTTTATGATTCATTGTTTTTACTTATTTTATGTATGCATATAGAATCTTAAAAAAAATAAAAAATTATTAAGAATTACGAACAAACATAAATGAATATGACCGGAAAAATCCGACCATGTTTGTAACCACTATACATTCATTTTTAAATTCGCGTCGCTGTACATTCGATTTCTATAAGACAACCGCTATTAAGAGGACCAATTGGGATAATACAACGCACCGGTTTGTGATCGCCAAAAAACTCTGAATAAACGGTGTTAACATCTGCCCAATAGGCAATATCCGTAATATATACCACCATACGTATAACCGAAGTTTTATCTTGTCCAAAAGCCTTTAGAACATTTTCTACGTTTTCAAGTGCCAGTTGTGTTTGTGCTTTTATGCCATCAGGAACTTCTTTGGTTTCAGGGTGTTTTGGAAGTTGTCCAGACAAGTATAATACGCCATTGTGTTCTATAGCAGGAGAAAAATGTCCCGCAGGAGTAGGAAGTGTAGCGCTTTCTAAAATTTTCATATCCTTTAAATTTTTATTGAGCCGAAAATAAACTTTCTTTTAATAACAAACAAGATTTAAAATTTGAAAATCTTACGATACATCAATGCGAAACTTCTAAAAGTCCTTTATCTTTGCAACATTAATTTTGAAAATAAATAGATACATGAAAATATTAGCAATCTCTGGAAGTAATGCCAGTAACTCAATGAACAGTATTTTGGTAAAATATGCAGCAAAACAATTTGGTGGAGAAAACGACATTGATTTTGTGGACATGGCCGATTTTGAAATGCCAATTTACCGTCACGAAGTTGAAGTTAACTCTGGAATTCCTGTAGAAGCACAACATTTTGCTGACAAAGTTGATACAGCAGATGTCATTTTGTTATCTCTTCCAGAACACAACGGGACTTATACAACAGCATTTAAAAACGTTTTCGACTGGGTTTCCAGAATTAAAGACAGAACAGTTTGGGCAGAAGTGCCCATGTTGTTGATGGCGACTTCGCCGGGTGCACGTGGTGGTGCAGGCGTGTTGGAGGCAGCGAGCAAAAGATTCCCTTTACATGGCGGTAATATTATCGAAACTTTCTCTGTTCCGTTTTATAATGACAATTTGAGCAAAACAGAAGGATTGATTAATGCTGATAAAATCAATGAATTAAAAGAAAAAATAATGAAAATTGAAAAGTTAGAAAGCATCCTTTCAAAATAGAATTAAAATTTAGTTAGGATATTTATATAAAAAGTTTTAATTTTGTCAAAAAGAACGAAAGTGAATATTCAGACCAATTTCATGAAGCAACATTACGATTCCAACAAAGGGAAAATTGTGAGCTCTGAAATACTGAACTAAAATAACGGCCGACGATCTGAAAGATTGTCGGCTTTTTTATTGTCCTTTTTTGGACAACCGAAAACATGCAAACAATATAAGTTTGAAATAAATCTGAAAGCGTTTGTAAACTATTACAAACAAAAAATGAAAAGTGAAAAGGAAGTACGACATTGTCGGATTTCGATCTGGATCTAAAGGCGTGAAACCTAATCTATTTTACGTCTTTAGGATTCCAAAAAACCTTAAAAAGTAAAGAAATCATGAGCAACACCTACAAGTCTGCAGGCGTAGACAAAGAAGAAGGTTACAAAACCATTGACAAAATTAAATCTGCCGTTGCAGAAACACATAACAAAAATGTCCTTAACAATTTGGGAAGCTTCGGCGCTTTCTACGAAATAGGAAACTATAAAAACCCTGTTTTGGTATCTGGGACAGATGGTGTTGGGACAAAATTAAAAGTAGCTTTGGATACAAAACAATACGATTCTATCGGAGTTGATTGTTTTGCAATGTGTGCCAACGATATTCTATGTCATGGTGCAAAACCTTTGTTTTTCTTAGATTATCTCGCTTGTGGAAAGCTAGATTCTGACATCGCAGCAGAAATCGTTTTAGGCATGGTAAAAGCTTGTAAAGACAACGAATGTGCATTAATTGGTGGCGAAACGGCAGAAATGCCAGGAATGTATCAGCCAGGTGATTACGATGTAGCAGGATTCTGCGTTGGCATTGTTGAAAAAGACGAAATTATCGATGGTACAAAAATTAAAGTTGGTGACAAGATTATTGCATTGCCAAGTTCGGGCTTCCATTCCAACGGCTTTTCATTGGTGAGAAAAGTGTTTCCAAATTTTGAAGAAGAATTTGATGGAAAACCTTTATATGAAACACTATTAGTGCCTACAAAATTGTATTATCAAGATATACAAAAGTTACTGAACGAAATGCCACTCAATGGGATTGCGCATATTACAGGCGGCGGATTATACGAAAATGTTCCAAGGATTATTGCCGATGGACTTTGTGCGACGATTGACGCTTCTAAAATCCAAATTCCAAAGGTAATGTTGGAGTTGGAAAAACGCGGAAATATTACCCGCGAAGAGATGTTCGGGACTTTCAATATGGGAGTAGGGATGATTGTTGTGGTGAATGCCAATCATGCGCATAAGGTATTAGAATTAATTGATGATGCTTATGAGATTGGTGAAATAACTGAATCTAATGAAAAAATTGATTTGAAAATTTGATAATTAAACCAAGATTAAATTACAATATTTTCAAGTTAACTTAATATGAAAAATATAGTTGTTTTAGTTTCCGGTTCAGGCACCAATTTGCAAAGAATTATCGATTGTACAGAGACAGGAGAAATCCGAAATGCTAAAGTCAGCTTGGTAATCGCAGATCGTGAGTGTTATGGTCTTGCCAGGGCTTCAAAACATCATATTGACAATGTTTTAATTCCGAGAGGGAAAGCATTTTCAGATGAGTTGGAAAAGATCATCCCTGCAAACACAGATTTAATTGTATTGGCCGGATTTTTATCAATACTAAAACCTGAGTTCTGCCAAAAATGGGATAATAAAATTATTAATATTCATCCGTCTTTATTGCCAAAATTTGGAGGAAAAGGGATGTGGGGACATCATGTTCACGATGCTGTTATACAAGCTCAAGAAAAAGAGAGTGGTGCGACTGTACATTTTGTGACTTCTCAGATTGATGAAGGTGGAATTATTTTGCAAGGAAAAGTAGATGTTAATTCTGATGATACAGCAGTAAGTTTAGCTCAAAAAATTCATCATATTGAATATGAAATTTTTCCAAAAGCAATTGATAAAGTACTTAATAATTGAATTTTAAATATTAAACCTAAATTTAATTAAATGATTTAGTAACCTGTTTATCAGGTGTTAAAGAACGAGTTAGTTAAATTAAAACTTTAAGTTCATTAAACCTATAAATAAATCAGTAAAAAATAAAATCCGGAGGTGAAAGAACCGGTAAAACTGCAGTTTTGAGATAACTGTAAAAAGTAAAATTGAAATGAAAAAAAGAGCATTAATTAGTGTTTCCGACAAAAGTGGTTTGCAGGATTTTGCAAAATTTTTGGAACAAAAAGACTGGGAATTAATTTCTACAGGAGGAACTTTTAAACATCTTAAAGATGCGGGGCTTAACCCGATCCAAATTGATGAAGTGACCAATTTCCCTGAAATGTTGGATGGTCGTGTTAAAACTTTGCATCCAAAAGTGCATGGCGGTCTTTTAGCGGTTCGTGATAACCAAGAACACATGGATACTGTGAAAGCACACGAAATTGCGCTTATTGACATGGTAATCGTTAATCTTTATCCATTTTTCGAAAACGCTAACAAAGATATTTCATTAGACGAGAAGGTTGAGTTTATCGATATTGGTGGACCTTCTATGTTGCGTTCTGCAGCTAAAAATTTCAAATCTGTAGCAGTTATCACCAATGTGGAAGATTATGACTTGGTAAAACAAGAAATGGAAACCTTGGGTGACACCAGTTTAGAAACAAGAAAAACATTAGCGGGCAAAGTTTTCAACCTTACTGCAGCTTATGACGCTGCTATTGCAAAAATGTTATTGAACGAAGATTATCCGCAATATTTGAATGCTTCCTACAAAAAAGTTGCTGACTTGCGTTATGGTGAAAATCCACATCAATCTGCGGCTTATTACGTATCAACAGTTGAGAATGGCGCCATGAAGGATTTTGAACAGTTAGGTGGTAAGGAATTGTCTTTCAATAATTTGAGAGATATGGATTTGTGTTGGAAAGTGGTTAACGAGTTTAAAGAAGAAATGGCTTGTTGTGCTGTAAAACATTCGACGCCGTGTGGTGTTGCCATTGGAACGTCCGCTTTAGAAACCTATCAAAAAACTTTCGAGTGCGATCCAGTTTCTATCTTTGGTGGAATTGTAGCAATGAACTATACCATCGATGCTGCAACAGCTGAAGAACTTAACAAAACATTTTTAGAAATTGTTATGGCTCCAGATTTCACACAAGAGGCTTTAGAGGTTTTAAGAAAGAAAAAGAATTTAAGAATTATCCAAATAAAAAATTCGGTTTCAGATAAGCAAACTTGGGTGAAAGTAGATGGAGGTATTTTGGTTCAAGATAATGACAATCAGTTTTCTACAGATATAAAAGTTGTTACCGAAATTCAACCAACCGAAGAGCAAAAGAAAGCTTTATTGTTATCTCAACGTGTTGTTAAATATGTGAAATCCAATGCAATTGTGGTGTCGAATGGCATTCAGGCTTTTGGAATTGGTGGTGGTCAAGTTAATAGAATTTGGGCCACACAACAAGCAATAGAAAGAGCAAAAGGAAAATTCTCTGGTGATTTGGTTTTAGCTTCTGATGCATTTTTCCCTTTCCGTGATGTTGTCGATTTTTGTGCACAAGAAGGCATTACAGCGATTATTCAACCAGGAGGAAGCGTGAAAGATCAAGAAAGTATCGACGCGGCTAATGAGCATAAAATTCCAATGATGTTCACAGGAATGAGACATTTCCTACATTAATGAATTGATTAAGTAATAGTTAGTAATCGCGCCCGAAGCTTTGCTTCGGGCGCGACTTTTATAATGTAGAGTACGATAGATAATAAGTCTTAATTGCTCAATTATTTAATTTTTTTTAAAATCAATGTGTTTAAAAGAAGTATATTTATCATTATGAAATATCTATTAATTATGTTATTTGGTTTATTCAGTTGTTCGAAAGGAACGTCACAAGCAAAGTCCATTCACAGCTATAAAGTTGAAGCATTGGATGGTAGCACCATCGATTTTGCGAAATTTGAAGGAAAGAAGATTTTGATAGTTAATACGGCGTCAGAATGTGGTTTTACGCCACAATATGCTCAGCTTGAAGAATTGTATGAAAAGTATAAAGATAAACTGGTTGTAGTAGGTTTTCCCGCGAATAATTTTGGAAGTCAAGAGCCTGGAACCAATCAAGAAATCTCCACATTTTGTCAAAAAAATTATGGTGTGAGTTTTCCTATGGCTGCAAAAATTTCAGTGAAAGGAAATGACATTGCTCCGATTTATAAATTCTTAACCGATAAAGATGAAAACGGCGTAATGAATATTTCAATTCTTTGGAATTTCACCAAAATTCTACTGAATGAAAATGGCGAAGTTATCGACAGTTTTGTGAGTACGACCAAGCCAACAAGCGATAAAATAACTAAGTATTTAGAATGAAAAAAGAACCTCATAATTGAGGCTCTTTTCTTTTTATTGTTCTCGTTTTGTTTTAGAAATTTGTTTTATCAAAGTATATTTGATAGAACTAGCGTCCGCTGGCGGATTGGCGATTTTGGCTGTAGAAACTGTCAATACATAATCGTAGCCAGGTTCATAATTAAAACCATCGATGTTACTATAAAAATAAGACCATTGTTCGGTTGGTTTTTCACGAACCAACATGCATTTTTGAGTTCCAGCGCCATTCGAGCAATCTTTCTGTTCTGCACTTACGAAAAGTGTTTTAATACTTGTATTTTCGGAAGTTTGTACGCTACATTGTGCCAAAACAAATAGGAAAATACCTAGAAAAAAGATTTTAATAGCTGATTTCATACTTTTAGATTTAATGTTTCGAAGTTTTCAATTATTATGCCATCAGATTTTTAATTCAAATAAAAAAGTCGGAACTCTTTTTAAGTATCCGACTCTTAGTGTTTTTTTGAATGCTTTTTAAGCTCTATTAAGTTTGCTATGTTTTCTTCCGTAAGCAAAGTAAATTACAAGGCCTATAGCGAACCATACGCCGAACCAAAACCAGTTGTTATGCGTCATTCCAGTTAATAAATAAAGACAAGAGCTTAGGCCAACCAACGGAATTAATGATAAATTTTTGATGAATGCTAAAACGACTAAACCAAAATTAATCAATAAAAATACAGTCACAGATAATCGGAATTCGCCTTCTACTGGATCGCTCCAATTAAGTAAGTTGTGGAAAAATTCGGGTTGCCAAAAGTAGAAAAATGCTAAGCCTCCTAAGAAAAATAAGGGAAATATAAATTTAGCATTGATATAAGGCATGTGAAAACGACCTTTAATTTTTTCCTTTTTGGGAAGCATCAGAACACCCCCACAAACCAATACAAATGCGAAAATTGTCCCAATACTTGTAAAATCCAAAATGAAAGATTTATCGGTGAATAAAATCGGGATTCCCACCACAATTCCTGTGATAATTGTTGCGAAAGAAGGGACTTTGTTTTTACTGTGTACTTCTTGAAATTTCTTTGGAATAAGACCATCGCGGCTCATGGCCATCCATATTCTCGGCTGTCCCATTTGGAATACCAAAAGTACAGTTGTAATCGCTACAATTGCAATAAGTGCAACGACAAACTCCATCCAAGGAATATTAAGATTTTCTTTTTGAAAGACGAAAGCCAATGGATCACCAACCCCGTCGAATTTTCTGTAATCTACCAAGCCTGTAAGCACCAATGTTAAAACAATATATATCGCCGTACAAATTCCTAACGAAATCATCATTCCGCGGGGCAAATCACGTTGTGGATTTTTAGTTTCTTCGGATAAAACACTTAAAGCATCAAATCCGATGTATGCGAAAAATACGCCACTTACCGCTGTCATAACACCAGAAAAACCGTTGGGCATTAGACTCGGTATTCCTTCATGATTGCTTGGGAACCAGTTACCTGTATTGACATAACCAACGCCAACGGCAATCACCAAAAGAATTACAAATAGCTTTAATATTACAAAAAAGTTATTGAAGTTTTTACTTTCTTTAATTCCTTGATAACAAAGCCAAGTGATAATTCCGTTAATTGCCAAAGCGGGAATATCTACTATAAAACGCAAATTTCCAATGGTTGGTGCAGAGCTCCAAGCGTTAAGAAGTTCTTTATTGGTAGAATTATTTAAAACCGCTTTTTTTGCTTCAGTATAGCTACATGTCAGATAATCAGGTATATGGATGCCGATTCGGCTCATGAAACTGGTGAAATAATCTGACCAAGAAAAGGCGACATAGATGTTACCAAAGCTATATTCCATAATCAAAGCCCAACCAATAACCCAAGCAATTAATTCTCCAAAACTTGCATAAGCATAGGTGTACGCACTTCCTGCAGTTGGAATTCTACTGGCAAATTCGGCATAACAAATTGCGGTGAAGGCACAGGCAAATCCACAAATAAGGTACAAAACAATAACACCTGGACCGCCCCGAAAAATGGCTTCACCCAAGCTGCTAAAACTTCCTGCTCCTATAATTGCGGCAATACCAAAAAATACAATGTCCCAAGTCCCCAAAACGCGATTCAGCTGTCCTTCGTTGAGATCGCTTGAATATTGTTTCCTTCTAAAAAGTGAGTTCATTAAAGATGCTTAATTTTTGAAAATAAAAGCAAATGTAACGATTTTTTGATAGGCTGTTAGATTTGTGTTAATAAACTTAAACTTTGTTAAAGTTTATTTTTTCATAAGATTCGGATATTTCTCTATAATTCTTTTGTTTTTTAATTAAAAAATCTTTATAATATTGTTAAACAGAGAATTTAACTTATAAAATAAAAATATTTGGATGAAGCTTTTATTTCTATCAAATATGGATTTTTGAATTCGCTTTATTAAGAAATTTTTAATTTTTTAAACTTGTTTTTTTAAAAAAAATTAAATTATAAAATCCTTTTGTAAGTTGCTTAGATAATAAGTTTTGCCTATTTTCGTTCCTTTACTATAACTTAAGTTTTAGATATAAAGTTTTTAGACTTAGATGAATTCAAAAAAAATAATCTTAGCATCCTTACTTTCCATTTATGGACTGTCACAAGGACAACAATCAAAATACTTTAACGATAAAGAAGCTTACCGCTACAATCTGGCCGAAAACCTTTATCAATCCAAGATCTACGCAGCTTCGCAATACGAATTTGCTAGACAGTATTTTTACAACCAAACTTTATCGCAGTCCAAAAAAGAGGCGGCTTTATTTTTTAATCAAGTCATTTCTATGATATTGCAACAAAATCATTCGGAGGAAGGTTTTGAAGCATTCATGAAAGAATATCCAAATTCATCATACTTTGCGCAAGCCAATGGACCTTTGGCGGATTATTATTTGGCTAAAAAAGATTTCCCAAAAGCTTTGGAAACTTTGCAAAAGATTAATCAATATCAGCTAAGTCAAGAAGAAAATACGCAATATATTATGAAATTGGGTTATGCCAAATTCATGACGGGCGATTCTTCTGGCGCTATTGAGGCTTTGGAAGAAGCTAGCAAAAATGCAAGTAATGAAAACGATAAAGCTGGGATTTCTTATATGTTGGGACATTTGTATTATGCAGATTATCAGACGGACAAAGCATTTTCCTATTTTGATCAGGTAAAATATAATGAACAATATGCGACCATGGTACGTCCATATTATGTCCAGATGTATTTTAATAATAAAGATTATGATAAAGCGATTTCTGAAGCGCAAGATCTTTTAGCTTCGGGAACATCATCCAATTACGAAACCGAAATTCAGAAAATTATCGGTGAAAGTTATTTTATGAAAGGAGATTACCAATCGGCTTATCCTTATCTTAAAAAATACCTGGATCAAGCAGGAAATCCTACAGAAAGTGATTTGTACGAAATGGGATTTGTGGCAGCGAAAGCTGGCAAAGCGGACGAAGCGGTTTACTATTATAATCAGTTGATTAACAGTAATTCGCCTTTGGCGCAAAATGCTTATTATCAATTAGGGAATGCTTATTTGCAAACCAACAAAAAGCAAGAAGCACTTTCGGCTTATCGTAACGCGGCAGAAATGAATTACGATGCCAAACTTCAACAATTGTCGATGGAGCAATATGCAAAGTTGAGTTACGATATTGGAAATCCATTCGAAACGGCGCCAAAAGTTCTACAACGCTATATCGATAAATATCCAAAATCGCCGAAAGTCTCAGAAATGAAATCCCTTTTGGTGAAATCTTATTTGTATTCTGGTAATTATCAAGAAACTTTAAATGCTTTAAAAAAGATTGATAACAAAACGCCCGAAACTAAAAAAATAGAGCAAGAGGTAGCCTATCTTTTGGGAAGTGAAGAATTTAATAAAGGTAATTACGACGCGGCCGAACAATATTTTAAACAAAGTCTGCAATACAATCTTAACAAAGATTTTTCTAAAAAAGCACAATATTGGTTAGGTCAAACTTACTATCAAAAAGGGGATTACCGTTCGGCGATTATTGCTTATTTAAAACTAGAAAACGAAACTTCTGAAAATTTTCCAGAACGTGAACAATTAGATTATGATTTGGGTTATGCTTATTTTAAAAATAAAAACTTTGAATCGGCGCAAGAGCATTTTAAAGAATATTTGAGATTCCCAAGACCCGAGTTCAAGACAGATGCAGAACTTCGTTTGGCCGATACCTATTATGCAGATAACAAGCTTAACGAGGCTATCGATATTTATAATAAAACCGAAGGTGCCGCAGATTATGTGCTGTTTCAAAAGGCTATGGCTTTAGGTTTTAAAGGCGATACGGTTTCGAAAATTAATGAGCTTAAAAAGTTGATTTCGTCATATTCTAACAGCGAATATAAAGACGATGCACAATACGAAATCGGGACGGCCTACGCTGCCAACGATGATTACAGCAATTCTAATAATTATTTTGATCAAGTTATCAAAACAAGTTCGGATAAAGACTTAGTTGCTAATTCACAAATCTATCGTGCACAGAATTTTATTGATCAAAACCAAATTGATAAAGCTTTATCGGAACTAAAACAACTCGGAACTCAATACAAAAACTCGGCTTATGCTGATAAAATAGTTGCGGCTTCTCGACCTGCTTTTGTTAAAAAAGGCGATATTTGGGGTTATGAAAGCTTTGCAAAAAGTTTGGGCGTTAACATTTCGAGCTCCGAAAAAGACCAGCTTAATCTTTCTTTAGCACAAGAAAGTTATGCAAAAAAAGATTTTACTAAAGCGATTGTTTATTACGAAAAATATTTAGCAAACGATCCTTCGGGTTCTAGTTTTTACCAAGCGCAATATGAGTTAGGCGAAAGTTATTATCAAACCAAAAATCTTAGTAAAGCCTTATTAATTCTACAAAATGTTGCAGATTTCCAAAATGATTATCAGCAAGATGCACAGGTGAGATTGGCGCAGATTTATATCAATCAGGGCAAATCGGCGGAGGCGCAAGCTTATTTGGAAGCTGTTGCTACTTCGGCGGATGTTAATATCAAAAACTTTGCTTCTTTAGAATTGATGAAGATTTTTGCTGATAAAAAAGATTTTTCGAAAGCGGAACAATATGCAGATGCTGTGTTGAAGAATACCAAAAACTCGGTAGCAGTTATCGAACAAGCTAAAATTGTGAAGGCGAGAAGTGCAATGCAAAATGGCAAAGATAAAGAAGCACAAGCGGCTTTTTCGGGTTTAGAAAAATCATCAAATCCGGAAGTGGCAGCAGAAGCCTTATATGCAAAAGCTTTTTACCAAAATAAAGGAAAAGCCTTTAAGTCGAGTAACGAAACGATTTTTAAACTCGCTAATAATTACGCATCAGAAGAATATTGGGGCGCAAAAGCCTTGGTAATTATGGCCAAAAATTATGTGGGTCTCAAAGATAATTATCAAGCCTCATATACTTGTGACCAGATTATTTCCAATTATGCTGATTTCCCCGATGTTGTGGCGGAAGCGAAAGAGGTAAAAGCGAAAATTAAGAAATAGCGATTGTAAAACTTTAATTAGAAAAAAATGAACAAATTAAAATACATCGTTTTTGCCGTTGCTGTTTGTGGTTTTGGAATTAAATCTTTTGCGCAACAAGATCTTAAAACATCAATACAGACTATTCTTAAAGATAAAAAGGCCAACGTTGGTGTGGCTGTTTGGCATTTGGAAAAGCAAGATACTTTGAGTGTAAATGGACATCGCCATCTGCCAATGCAAAGTGTTTTCAAACTTCCAATTGGTTTGGCAGTTTTGGATTTGGTGGATAAAGGAAAATTTAAAATAGATCAAAAAATTAAATTTACCAAAGCAGAAATGATGCCTGTAACGCACAGTCCAATGCGTGATGCATATCCTGAAGGTGGCGCGTTGACCGTCCGCGAAATGTTGAAATATGTCGTAGCAAACAGCGATAACAATACATGTGATATTTTGCTGGATAGAATAGGAGGTCCAGAAGTTGTACAGAAATATATGGACAAAATTGGGATTAAAGATTTCCAAATTGTTTCAAACGAAAGAATTATGCACGAAACACCAAGCTTCCAATATCAAAACTATTGGAATGCCAATTCTGCAAACGATTTGTTAAATAAACTTTATACAAAACCTATTTTAAAAGAAGCTTCCAAAAAAGAAATAATCAAAATTTTGGAAGAAACCAATACGGGGCTTAATCGTCTAAAAGCCGAATTGCCAGTCGGGACCATCGTTGCACATAAGACCGGAAGTTCGGCCACAGAAAACGGGAAAACTGCCGCAACCAACGATATTGGCGTTATCACTTTACCCAATAAAGAGCATATGATTGTGAGTGTTTTTGTGAGCGATTCTTACGAAAACGATGCGACCAACGAAAAAATTATAGCAGATATTGCAAAAGCAAGTTTCGATTATTATTCGAAATAAATAAAGATTAAATAAGATTTTTCAATCTAATTATAGATAATGAACAAATTAAAATACATAGCAGTTATTGCATTTTTGAGTGGTTTTGGCACTCAATATTCTTACGCGCAACTCAAAGAAGAAAAATTGGTGTTGGATAGAAAGCGCGAGCCAGAAGTCAAACGTATCGAAAAAAAGAAAACTTCTGTGCAGCAAGAAAAAAATTATCCACCCGAATCCAAAGCTAACGAAGTTGTAAAATACGATATTACCGACGTTCCGCCAGTTTCGGATTTCAAAACCTCCGAAATACAAGCGGAAGATATTTCACCAAAATTTGATTTTGAAAAGCAAAATAATTATTTCCAAATCGGTTATGGCAACTACGCTAAATTTTTAGCAGATGCTAATATTTCGGGAAAAGTTAATGATAATGTGGAAGTGGGTGCCGATATCCATTATCTTTCTACGAATGGTCTGAAAAAAGAATATGACTGGTCATCGAAACAAACGCAACTGAGTGCAGGAATATTCCTGAATGCTTATACAGAGCAAGGTAAATTCAATATCGATGCTAATTTTGCATCGGATAAATACAACTATTACGGTATATATGCATTTAATCCAGATTCAAATATCGATTTGGAACAGCGTGTTAATCGTTTTAAAATTAATGGATTCTATGACCATTATTCGAATGAGTATCTTAACAATGTTCGTGTGAAATCGTCAATTCTCAGCGATTATTTTGATTCTAAAGAAACACATGCCGAGGTTTTAGCTAATTTTTCTAAACACGATTTGGATATCTATACCGATATTAAAATGAACGCTGATTTGGGCGCTGGTCTAGAAACGGTCAATACGAAATTCGGAATTTTAGATAAAAATCAAAGCGATTTATTTAATTTTAATTTAGGTCCAAAATTGACATTTTATAAAGGCAATTCTTATTTGAGCATTGGTTCGGACTTTTCATTTTTTAATCAAAAACATCAAAGTTTAATTTTAGAACAAGAAAAAAACAGCAAATTTTATTGGTTTCCAAAAGCCGAATTACAGATTGCTGCGACAGAGGATTTCAAATTTTATGGCGGGGTAGAAGGTGGACTAAAATTGAATTCTTACAACCAACTTTTGGACGAAAATCCTTATATGATTTCGGATCTTTATCTAAAACCAACGGAAACTAAATACCGTTTTTATATAGGAATAAAAGGTGATGTTGACCAGACTCTGAAATATGATATCCACGCAGGATTTAGTAAACAGAATGATATTTTGTTTTTCCAAAACAATTCTGTGATTGACGCGACAGTGACCAACAATCGTAAAGCTTATGACTTTGCCAATACTTTCGGTGCAATCTATGACAACGGAACAGTTAGCGAGGTTAAAGCAAGTGTGCAGGTTTTTCCGTTAGAAAATTTAGCGATAGATGGTGAATTGCATTTTGCAAAATACAAGTTGGATCATCTTAACGAAGTTTATTACAAACCTTTGGTGCAATCCAGTTTTGGTGCGAAATATTCGATGTTGGCTAAGAAGTTGAATCTCGGTTTCAAAGGGATTTTTGTAACAGACAGAACGGCAAATAGTTTTGAAATTTCCGAAAATACAACCAATATGCCAGCGTCTTACGACATCAAAGAAAATGATAATCAGAAAGTTGGCGGATATGTTGATCTTAACTTGTCTGCAGAGTACAAAATCCATAAAAATTTCAGTATTTTTGTGCTCGGAAATAATCTTCTCAACACAAAATATCAGACGTTCTATGGCTACAAAGTTTTGGGCGCTCAAGTTTTGGGAGGTGTTAAAATTTCCTTCTAATTGCACAACAATTAAAGGCTGCATAGTTTAATGGATAGAACTTCGGATTTCGGCTCCGACGGTGAGGGTTCGAATCCTTCTGCGGTCACAAAAAGCCCTGTTTATTGGGCTTTTTTTTATTTCTTTTTTCTAAATATTTTAAGAATTAGTATTGAAATTATCTGTAAAATACTTGTAAAATTCAAGATGTTTATTTCAAAATACCAATCTGTACAAGCCATGAAAATTGTCTGTACATTTGATTAGTAAAATAAAAACTTGAAAACATGGAAACTAATAACAGATTATTTATAAAATCAGTTCTTATGCTCTCTGCTTTATTTTTTTTAAGTTGTAGCTCAAGCGATAAGAACGAAATCGAGCATTCGAAAAATATTGTTGTTTTGGTGAAATATAAAACGCAGCCATCAAAAGAAAAAGAAACGCTTTCTGCTTTATCGGATCTCATAGAAAGTGTAAAGAAAGAACCCCATTTTGTGAAGATTAAACTTCATATAGATTCAAAAGATAAAAGCAATATTTTGCTTTACGAAGAGTGGAATGATGCAGCGTATTACAATTCCAAACATTTGCAAACCAGTCATCTGTAAAAGTTTATTCTAGATTCTAGAAACTTTCTTGCGCGGCCGCCAGAAATTTCATTTTGGAAAGTAGAAAAAGAATTTTAATACATTATTTAATTTTTAATGTTGAGCGTTTCACCTTATTTCGTGTAACTAATTTTTCAACAACTATATAAAAAAGACTAAGCCGAAAAGCCTAGTCTTTTTTTAGATTTATCAAAATAATACTTCGACAAATTTATTTCTCAAGTTTCCAATTTTTAGAATAAATCATGATGACAAATCCAGCTAGCATAAAAGGAATACTTAATATTTGTCCCGTGTTAAGTCCTGCAAACTGGATAAACTCGTCGCCTTGTGGTTCTTTTAAAAATTCAACAAAGAATCTTATCGCCCAAAGTATGATGAAGAATAATCCAAATAGCCAACCTTGCTGGTATTTTTTGTCTGTTTTTCTGTACAAAAACCATAACAAGACAAATAGTAAAACATAACCAATTGCTTCAAATAATTGCGTTGGATAACGCGGAATTGTTACGCCATATTCTGAGCTTTGTTGTGGGAACAAAATAGCGAATGGCGAAGTGGGATCAACTGGTTTTCCGATAATTTCGGAGTTGAAAAAGTTCCCCATTCTCACAAAAGCACCACCCAAAGCAACAACAATGCCTAGACGGTCATATACCCAAAACGGATTCTTTTTAATGATTTTGAAGCTGTAATACAAAGTCGTGAAAATCAAAGCAATGGTTGCGCCATGACTTGCAAGTCCCGAAAATCCTGTGAAATGTAGTCCGCCTTTTGTAGAAATTGGTAAGAAAACACTTAGAAAATCTTCTTTAAAAAGTTCTGGCTGATAGAAAATAACATGTCCTAATCTTGCACCAAGAATTGTCCCTACAAGTGTCCACGTGAATAATGGGTCCAAAAACTTCTCGTCAACATTATCGATTTTGAAGATTTTTTTCATTAAAATATATCCAAATCCAAATGCAAACACAAACATCAAACTATAATAATGTAAGGTAAATGGTCCTAGATGGATACCTGTGTTGGGATCCCAAATGTTGTATGTTGAATTTAATTTTACATAATCTGTAGGTTTTATCGTGTCCTCAGCATTGTTGGCGTGATAGAAATATTTTATCGTTTGTACATCTGTAATGGTTGTCGGATCTGCCAATAATTTCAAATCCTTATCTAAAAACTGATAATTTTTTGATTTATAATTCTGAATTGTTGAAAGAATAAAGTTTTCGTAATCTGTGCTGACAGGTTCGATATTGTCTTTGTTAACAATAACCAAAGTATTTTTTGCAGGTGCTTCAAAAGAAAACTGACTGAATTTGTTACCGTTAACTGTTGCGAAAACTTCGACAGGAATGTTCTTTCCCTGGATGTTAAGTTCTGCAGCACTCGTTTCAAAATCTGGATTTTGTGCTGAGAAGATTTGGAAAAGTCCAACTAAGATGGTTAAATAAAAGCTTAAAAATTTCTGTTGCATTTAGATTTAATTTAATGTTTGTGTTTTGGCGGAACAGGATCGTAGCCTTCGCCGCCCCAAGGATGACAACTCATGATTCGTTTTATAGCTAACCAACTTCCTTTAAAAAGACCGTGCACTTGCAAAGCCTCAACGGTGTAGTGGGAGCAGGTTGGCTCATAACGACAATTTTTCCCCAACCAAGGCGAAATCGCAAGTTGATAAAACTTGATCAAAACAACCAACGGAAAAGTCAAAATTTTGTTTATCATTCTATTGTTAAAGTTACAAAAATAGCGGATTTTTATTTTATTTCCTGATTTTTTGCTGTTAAAGATTCGCTAACATAAGTTCGGAAAGTTAAGTTAATGCGTGGCGTTGCAATTTTTTTGGAAGGCGGAAGGCGATGTAGCCAATGTTGCTGTGTCTCATCTTTCATGATTAAAAGACTTCCAGATTCTAAAGTCAAGGAAACTGTTTCGCCAGAAGTTTTATGCTTAAAAGAAAATTTGCGTTCTGCCCCAAAACTTACCGAAGCAATGGCAGCATTTTTTTTCATTTCGCGTTCGGCATCGCTGTGCCAAGCCATGCCTTCGGCGCCGTCATGATAAAGATTTAATAAACAAGAATTAAAACTTTCTTGACTGATTTTTTCGATATTTTTTTTAATTTCTAAAAGCTCGGGCGTCCATTGTTTCGCAACTTTTGTCCTTTTAGAATAAGTATAGGGAGAGGTGTCATCGCCGTACCAAGCGACTTTACGTTTGGTCGTGATGAGTTTTCCGAAGATTAAAGCTTCATCATGTTGCCACGAAATATCATTTAATAATTTCGAATAAAATTCTAAAGTTTCTTCTGTTGAAAATATTTTTCCATAATATAGAACACAACCATCAAAAGGCAGAATATTCTTTGTAGGATTAATAAATTCTGGAAATAAAGACATCTATTCGAAAACGAGATTATGTTGTATGGCTAAAGATTTTAATTCGGTTTCTGTCCATTCTTTTTGGGGATCACTTTTTTCTGTAATACCGCCGCCAACATACAGAATTGCATAACTTTTGAAAAATTCTGCACAACGAAGATTTACGAAATAATAGATTTCTTCTTCGGTTTCCACTTTTATAAAACCTGAATAAAACTCGCGGCTATTAAACTCAATAATCTTAATGCCTTGCATGCAAACATCTTTTGGGAAGCCACATACAGCAGGCGTGGGATGAAGTTCTTTAATTAAGTTTTCTAGATCTTGCGGATAAACGGTGGCTTTGAAGTCAGTCCTTAAATGTTTGATATTTCCCGAAATATGATCCTGAACTTTTGATATGCTAATGTCAACTGCAAAGCGTTTCAGAACAGATTGTACATATTCTGTAACAGGTTTTTGTTCTTCAATTTCTTTTTCGGTCCAGGCTTCGTCCACAGGCATAGTTCCTGCGAGGCTCATGGTTTCAAAAGCATTGGTTTTCTTATTGTATTTTCCTAAAACTTCCGAAAACCCGCCCATCCAACATTGTCCATCTTTCTCAAAAAGATAACAAAAAGCATTGGGGTAATTTTTGGAAAACTGAAGAAAACTTTTTCCCAGAGATAACTTTTTATCATGCGAAATATCGGTGTACATCAAAATTTTTCCACGAGAAATAACCAGCTTACGCAGCTGATTGGTCGTAATGTAGTCGATAGCTTGTTGGACTTTTCGAGAATAAGAATCCTCGGTATCTTTATAAAGCTCGATACGTTCTTTTTTAGATTTCGGAATGTATTCTTCTTGAGCAATTTGTTCGCTAGAAATTGGAATGAGATTACCTTTGAAGTCCAATTCTTTTTTACGATCAAAACTTATAAAACTTATGTTTACCGCAGAAGAATCATCGTCTGTGGTAAAAAAAGTTTCACTATCTGGAAATCGGAAATATAACATGACTATTTGCGAATGACGATGTTTGTCATTGTTGTATGGTTGAGTAGGTCGCCTTTTTCATTACGGATTTCGATTTCAGAATAGTGCAAAGTTGCGCCTTTTCTGACGAATCTCGCTGTACCAGTTACGATGCCTTTGGTAGCGCTTTTCAGGTGATTGCTGTTGATATTAGTCCCTACACAATAATATTTTTCTGTATCCAAAGCGGTTACGGAAAGGGTAGAGCCAAGGCTTTCGGCCAATACACAACTTGCGCCGCCATGCATAAGTCCCATCGGTTGATGTACCTTCCAGGTTACAGGCATTGTTGCCGTTAGGCTGTCTTCGGTAATATCTGTAAAAGTAATTTCTAAAACTTCTAATATTGTATGCTTGCACCAATCGTTAAGGTGCTTTAGTTTAGCTTCTTTCGTTGCTTGATCCATTTCTAAATCTCTGATTAATAAATTTGAGGATTCCAATTTTCTGGAACTCTTGGGGTGATTTTTTTCAAATAGTTTTGGATTTCTTCCATCACGTCTTCGTAAGGGCGATTTACCAAATCTTCATAACTTATTTTATAACCCAAATACATGGTGTTGGTTGCGAAATCTCCTGTTGCAATAACAATAGGCACTTTGGCTTCCAATGCCATATGGTAAAAACCTTTGCGCCATTTTTCCACGCGAGATCGTGTACCTTCTGGGGTGATAACCAAACTGAAACTTTCTTTTTTGAACAAATCAGCAACGAATTGCACCAAATTATTTTTTTGAGTGCGGTCGATACCAATACCTCCTAAAGCTTTTACTACAAAGCCATACCAAGCTTTTGTATGGGCGTCTTTTATGATGACCTTCAGGGGTTTTTGTAATTTCCAATAGGCGAAGTTTCCTAAAATATATTCAAGATTATGGGTGTGCGGTGCCACAACTAAAATACAACGATCGAGGTTATTGACATCTCCATCAAGATGGATTTTCCATCCCATTATTTTAAGCATCAAACTACCAATAAGTTTTTTCATAAGTCTTTATTTATGATAAAAAAAAGTATAACCATAATGGCTATACTTTACAAAGCTACACAAATTTAGCTTTAATTTTTGATTGGAATATTTATTTTATTTCCGTATATTCTAAAAGCTAAAATCCACGGAATGTCTTATTGATTCTAATGTTTTAGAATAAGTTTGATATAAAATCTACAATTGTGATAGCAAACTCGATGACGATCTGGATCATGATAATTGTTTTTAATGTTTAGCAAATTTAATAATTATTTTCAGACTGGTAATTTTATCTAAGTTAAAAAAGTCTTAAATTTAATTACAATGGGCGTTTCGAATGGATTAATGAAAATTATTTGCTTGCTTTAACTTTCACTTCGTTGTTCCCATTTTTGATGTTGATGTCAAGATCTTTCAACTCGTTTCTATCGATTTTAAGTCTATCCAAAACATTCTCAGCGCTGTCTATTGGGTATTTTTTACCATTTATTTTGATGAAATTTTCATCGTTTGAGTTATATTCTATAGTACTGCCATTGATTTTGATTCTATTCTTTTCGATGCTGATTCCTTTAGAATAGTTGTCATAATCAAAATCCATGTTGTCGGTCGTGTCATCCGAATCGTCATTAATATCGCCGCGGAAGCTTACCCCGTTACCATGCTCTTTTATAACAGTCATGCGCGACGGAATTACCAATTCGTAATCTACTCTGTAATTTCTGAAACGATAGTCGTAAGGATAGGAAAAATAATTTGGAAGTGAAATTTTGTTCCCAACCACTTCTACCGGAACCGACATCCTAAGTGGGCTGTTGTAACCTTCGCCGTCTTTGTTAATTATCAGGTAAGGTGTTTTAACATCTGCTCTTTTCACAACTTCAAGACTTGGATAATCTTGTTTGTAGATGCTTTTTTTGTCGGAGTAGATGCGTCCCCAATAGCTTTTGAATTGTTGTGGAATTGCTACATTTTTGCTTCCCACATAGATGCTATCAGATGTTGTGTTGATAGAGATATTTTCTGTTTCCTCATTATGTCCTTCGTACTGACTTTCTACAGAAATGGCACTGTAAGAAAATATACCGATTACGGCTAACCAAATAATTCCTAATAATCCCATGAATGGCCATACGTAGTTAAATTTTGATTTTGGTGCAAAGATTTTGATTGATAGCAATAAAAATCCAATTGCACACATCAGAACTGGTATTCCTGCCAAAGCCAGCATTAGATAATGCAAGTTGTTTTCCTGTAGATAGAACGACAAATTGTCTCCTACATTAAACTGTCCAGAATTGAACGCTGCAAACATAGCAAACATGCCTATAAAGCAGCCCGCTGTACAAAGGATAGCGAATATACCGATGATATATTTCATCATGTTCCAAAAGCTACTTCCTGCGTTGTTGATATTTTGCTTGTTCGAGTTATAGATTTCTCCAACTCGTTGTGTAGAATCATTGGCAAACTGAATAATCTTGTTGGATTCTTCTTTCAAGTTATCAAAATTAAGCGCTTTACCCTTTAATTTTAAATAATCTGAAGCCGATTCTGCTTTTGGAAGCACTGCCCAAAGAATACCATAAAGTACAACCACTAAAAACGAAGATCCTGGCGCTACCCAAAGTAGAATAAAAGTACCTACCCAAATAAGACGCATCCATGTCACATCTAGTCCAAAATATTCTGCTAAACCAGCACAGACACCCGCAATCTTTTGTTGTCCTGGATCACGGAAAAGTTGTCTTTGTCCATTGTTTCGGTTGGCAAAAGATGCTTTAGAAGTTCTTTTTGTATTTTGTCTACTTTCTGAGTAATAGGCTTCTTCTTGCTCATCGATTTGCTCTGGCGTACCGATTTGCGCAATTACTTTTTCTACATCTGTATCGTTGATAACGTCTCTTTTGCTGAGGCTTTCTTTAAAGATTTCAACCATTCTGATCTCGATATCGTGCATCACTTCATCAGCCTCTTCTGCGTCTAGAGAACTACGCAAAGCGCTAAGATAGTCGCTAAGTTTTATATAAGCATGCTCATCAATGATGAAGGAAAATCCTGCTAATGCTATTGATAATGTCTTGTTCATAGTTTCTTAGATTTGTGAGTTTTTGGTTATTTGATTAACCGATTCTGTCAGCTCATTCCAAGTCGATTGTAGTTCCTTTAGGAATAGGCTTCCTTTTTCTGTTATTTGATAATATTTTCGTGGGGGACCACTTGTGGATTCTTCCCAACGATAAGTAAGGAATTCAGCATTTTTTAGTCTTGTCAGAAGCGGGTAGAGTGTACCTTCCACCACGTCCAACTTTCCTTTTTTCAGTTCGTCCATAAGATCAGAAACATACATTTCGCGACTTTGGATCAAACTTAAAATACAGAATTCCAGAATTCCTTTACGCATTTGCGCTTTTGTATTCTCTGTATTCATTATTTTTTGGTATTTAATAGATCAAATTCTCTTAAAAGTCAAATAGACTTTTCGCACTTTAAGTAATATTACATAGCAAAGATATGTATTTAGTTTGGTATTATGCAATACAAAGTAGTAAATAAATTTAAATATTATATTTAACTTATTGATTATCAGTGTTAAATATTTTAGAAGCCAGGAACCTGCTTTCGCTACTCGCTGTTACAAAGCCAAAATCCTAAGCCTTTACTTTTTGTAGCGAGCTCAGACACGCCGCTCAATCAGGGCTAGAAAAGACGTTACGAATTAAGAGTTAAGAGTTAGAGATTATAACAGGTGATTTTGTAGCAGAGTGGTGGCCAAATAAGCTTTATAATTTTTATCTTTATTAAATATTAATTCCAATGAACGAGCTTTTCAAAAATCAGGTTTATGAAATTACAAAACTAATTCCCAAAGGTCGGGTCACCACCTATGGAAGCATTGCAAAAGCGATGGGCTTTCCGAATCATGCGCGCCAGGTTGGAAAAGTAATGGGAAATTGTCCCAAAGATGTCCCTGCACATCGTGTGGTTGCAAGTTGTGGACATCTATCAGTTGTTGGGTTTAAAGAAATACTAGAAGGGGAAGATATTCTCGTGGAAAATAACAGAGTTAAAAATTTCAAAAATCTATTTTGGAACCCTTTGGACGAGATCTGAGCATAGGTATTATATCCAAGTTTTCTAGCAAAATATTGTTACTATTTCAAATAGCTTTTGGCGGTCAGCAACTTCCACAATCTAGAATTTCTTTAAGATTATTTTCGGGTATGCTTTAATGTATTTTACAGCAAATAATGATTACATTAAGGATTTTCGGCCGTTGCATTTCTTGCCATTTCGGCTTCGTCAGGCATTTTAGCTAAAGTTTGATCTAATGTGAACAAGGATTCGTCCGTCGCTTGGTCACCTCCAGCGATATTCAGCTTATCAATAAGGTCCATTGCTAAACTTTCTTCTTCAATTTGCTCTTTTACAAACCATTGCAGAAAATTCCATGTGGCCCAGTCTTTTTCTGCAAAAGCTAAATCGACTAATGCGTAGATTTTTTCTGTATTCTCCACTTCATGTTTGAAAACCAAATTGAAGCAGTCTGCCAGATTTTTAGGATCATTTCCTGGCGCAGGCAAAGCTTCTACTTTAGGCTTTCCACCACGGTTTAGGATATATTCCATGAATTTTATGGCATGGTTGCGTTCTTCTTGGGCATGACGAAAAAGGAAATTTCCAATGCCGTTATAGCCTTTATCCGTTGCCCAAATACCGTAGCTAAGATAGACATGAGATTGTAAATCTTCTACATTCATTTGAGCGCTTAAGGCTTGTTCTAGTTTTGATGAAATTCTTTTTGTATCCATGATTTTGTTGTATTTATTGGTTTTTTAGTATCAAAAACGATTCCAGAAGTTGGACTCTTTTATGTCTTATTTATGATTACAATATTTTTCAGTTTTATAAAAACAAATTTTTTATTAATATAGATAATGGATACCTATATTCTTTTTAATGCCATAAATTCTTATAGCGCATATTTGAGACTTTTTTTCGGCTTGTTGTTTTTATGATTAATGCTTTTCCAAATCAACACACCAATGCCAATTGCTAATCCTGCAGAAATAATATTGTTGCTTGTTTTTGAAGGAACGGGAAAACTAGTTTCTCCATATATTTGATGGGGTTCTCCCGACGCCTGCAAGATATTTCCTGATGTATCTTCGGAATGGTCATTTTTCATCATCATTCTTAAAGCAGTTGTGGCAATATTGCTGATGCTGTGCGGAAAAAGCCCATAAATAGTTTTTAAAGCATAAGACATAAGCCCTGGAAATTTATCATTTTGAGGCTTTTTTGTCAGCTCATAAATGACTTTTGCAGTGTCTTTGGGGTCGGCAGCAAAAGGTGGAATTTTAAAATCTAAACCTGAATATTTCGCAGAATGCATATTTCCTGTTGATTGTTGAATTTGAGGATAAATATTACAAATATGGATGTTTTTTTCATTACTGTATTCACTTTGTAAACCGCTCATCAAACCTTTTATTCCGAATTTTGTGGCGGAATAAACCGAGCTGTAAGGCGCTGGCATGTAACCACCAATAGAAACGTTATTAATAAGAATACCTTGTTTTTGTTCTTTAAAAACGGGCAAAATATAATATGCCCCGAGCATATATCCCATAAGATTGGTCTTGATGACTTGCTCATTAATTTCTAAAGGAATTTCCTCAAATTTTCCACTCGCCATAACGCCAGCATTATTAACCCAAATGTCTATTTTCCCAAATTCATCTAGTCCCACTTGTACCAATGTTTTAACCTCTTTTGCAATGGACATATCTGTGGATTTAACAATTACTTTTGCACCTAGCCTTCGACATTCTTCAGCCGCTTTTTCTAAAGCAGGAAGTCCTCGCGAGGCAAGTATCAAATTGTAGCCTTTTTTTGCAAATAGTTGCGCTGTAGCCAAGCCTACACCACTAGAAGCTCCAGTGATAACCGCTGTTTTGCTAATGTGGGCTTGGTTGTTTGTAAGATTGTTTTCCATTTTTTATTGTGTATTAATTGATTGTTTCCTCAATGATGTTTTTGAATTAAAACAAGTATTATGCCTTAAATAATATCAAGAATATAGATAAATTCTTTTATTTTTCTGAAAACACTTATTATAGGCGGTTTAAAGTGAATTAAATAAAATTAAGGTAAATGCTATCACTTGAATCTTTATGTTTGGCTTAGTTTTCGATATTTACCTCAAAATCATCAAGAATATAGAAGATAAAATTAAAAATTCTAAGATGAATTTCTAATCTTCAAATACAGAATATTATGAAACGAAAAAATCTTAAATATCCGCTTGCTGCTTTGGTAGGATTTGGATTGATGTATGGATTATTGGCTTGTTCCAGCAATAACAAAATGAGTTCTAAAGTGAAAGTTGTACAAAACTTTGATTCAGAAAAATACTTGGGGCAATGGTACGAAATCGCAAGACTGGATTTTAAATATGAAAAAGATCTCAAAAATGTTACCGCAAATTATTCTAAACGAGAAGATGGCAAAATAAAAGTCGTCAACAAAGGTTACAATTATGTGAAAAACAAATGGGAAGAAGCCACGGGAAAAGCAAAATTTGCAGATTCTGAAAAATCCGCAGCTCTGAAAGTCTCTTTTTTTGGACCATTTTACTCAGAATATAATGTGGTAATGTTGGATCCAGATTACCAATCGGCTTTAGTGTTTGGAGAAAGCACCGACTATATTTGGATGCTGTCCCGAAGCAAAAATCTTCCAGAAACCACCAAACAAGCCTATTTAGAATTTGCCAAAAAACATGGTTACGACGTGAGCAAACTGGTGTGGACTAAGCAAGATTAATAAAAATATCATTTTTTAGGACCTGTCGCGAATTTTGATGGGACTTTTTTTCTTTCTAAATCAAAATTTTTAATATAAACAACAGGTATGGATTTAAAATCTAATGAAGCATTTTGGCTGGTGAAAAATGGAATCATCCATTCTTATCCCTCACTTCACGAGGATAAATCTTGTGATGTTTTGATAATAGGAGGTGGAATAACAGGAAGTCTTATGGCGCACCAATGCATCAAAGATGGTTATCAAACAATATTGATTGACAAACGGGAAATTGCACACGGAAGTTCTTCTGCTACCACATCTATGCTTCAATATGAAATTGATATTCCGCTGTATCAACTTTCGGAAATAATGGGCGGAAAATCGGCGGTCAATTGCTACAAAGCTTGCGCAGAATCGATCGATTTGTTGCAAAATATTTGTCAGGAAATTCATTCTAAAGCAGGTTTTAGAAAGAAGAAATCTCTGTATTTTGCGGCGTTCAAAAAAGATAAACAATGGCTTAAGAAAGAATTTGAAGCTCGAAAGAAAGCTGGTTTTTCTGTAAAGTGGTTAGACGAGAAAGAAATCGACAAACGATTTAAAATACCAACTTCCCACGGCGGAATTCTCTCCGAGCAGGGGGGAAGTGTGGATGCTTTTCAACTGGTGCATGAGCTTTTGGATTATAATCTTAAAAAAGGTTTAGAAGTTTATGACAAAACAGAAATGATTGCTATACAATCAATAAAGAAAAAAACTCATATAAAATTAAATACGGGAGCAAATATCATTGCTAAGAAAGTGGTTTTTTGTACAGGCTATGAAAGTACCAATTTGATTAAAGAAAAATTTGTGAATCTGTTGAGTACTTATGCAATTATTTCCGAGGTGGATGAAGAATTAACCAAAGCTTACCAAGATCTTCTTATCTGGAATACTGCAAATCCGTATTTGTATTTGCGCACGACGGACGATCACCGAATGCTGATAGGTGGCGAAGATGAAGACTTTTACAATCCTCAATTAAGAGATCAGCTACTAAACAAAAAAGCTAAAATTCTGAATAAAAAGTTTCATAAAAACTTTCCGTCTTTTATTTTTAGGGAAGATTTCGCATGGTCTGGAACTTTTGGTTCCACCAAAGATGGACTGCCTTATATTGGAACTCACAAGGATTATAAAAATGCCTATTTTGTTTTAGGATTTGGTGGGAATGGCATCACTTTTTCGGTAGTGGGAATGGAAATGCTATCCTATTGGCTAAAAAATAAAAAACATCCTTTAGCGACCTATTTTGCTTTTGGAAGATAAAAATAAACTTGTTTTGTTGTGTTTCGGATTTCATTTTTATCTAAATTTATTTTATTGATGAAATAGATTATAGTTGGTGAAAAGAACGTTAATAAAAAAGTTAATTAACTATTTTAAATTAAATAAGAAAGGGAAATGAATGTATTTTCCTTGTATAATTTTTTTAGAATTTAGTGATGTCTTTAAGTATATTGATGATGTTTAATTTTTAGATTATTTTCCTAAGATGTTAATTTTTTTATCATAAGAAACATTGTCTTGAAAGCTTAAATTATTTTGTCATCAAACAAATATATCGTAATATTGCGATACGAAATTAATCTATGGGAACTACAAAATCAGAAATGTTTACAGACGAACAAAATAGATTAGCACTCATGTTCAAAGTATTTGGAAATCCGGCACGTATTGCTATTTTACAATACATTATCAATCAGAAAGCGTGTATTTGCAATGATTTGGTTGATGAATTAGGCTTGGCACAAGCAACGATTTCTCAGCATTTAAAGGAGCTCAAAACACTTGGAATTATTAAAGGTACTATCGAAGGAAAGTCTGTTTGCTATTGTATTGATGAAAAAGTTTGGAATGATGTTCAAAACGATTTGATTGCATTTTTCAAACAAGATGTTCACATTCAACAATGCTGTTAAGACTTTTTTTATATTAATTATCATCGTAATATTACGATAATGGTAAAAGTAAATAAATATTAATCATAACAAGTTAAATTATAAATAATAAGCTATGACACTTGAACAAATTAAAGAAATTCTACCAACATTAGAGAATGTTGAATTTCAATTAGAAAATGGGACTTTTGTTCCCGAACACTTTCACGTAACAGAAGTTGGTCAAATTACAAAAAACTTTATCGATTGTGGTGGAACCATTCGGAACGAAAAAGTAGTTAACTTTCAGTTATGGAATGCAGATGATTACGAACATCGTCTAAAACCAGGTAAACTATTAAACATCATTCAATTATCCGAGGAAAAATTAGGTATTGAAAATGCTGAAATTGAAGTAGAGTATCAAGCCGAAACGATTGGAAAATTTGATTTAGATTTTAACGGAAAATCTTTTGTTTTAAAAAACAAAACAACGGCATGTTTAGCAGAAGATGCGTGTGGAATTCCTAGCCAAAAACAAAAAGTGAATTTGTCGGAACTAAACAATACTTGTTGTACACCTAATTCGGGTTGTTGCTAAGAATGTAAAATAAATCAATAAAAATCAACGAAATGGAGGATATTTTTGATGTTATTGTTATTGGTGGCGGTCAAAGTGCATTGGCGTGTGGCTATTATCTACGACGTGCAAAATTGAATTATCTTATTTTAGATAAACAAAATACTCCTGGAGGCGCTTGGCTTCATGCTTGGGATAGTTTAACGCTTTTTTCTCCAGCAGATTACAGCTCGTTGCCTGGATGGATAATGCCAAAAACAGAACATAAATTTCCACAGAAACAACAGGTTATAGATTATTTAGAACAGTACGAAAAGCATTATCAACTTCATATCAAACGGAATAGTGAAGTTATTGAAATTAAAAAAGTTGATGGTATTTTTTACGTTCATACGCGCCAAAGTTTCTTTAAAACCAAAGCTGTTATTTCTGCAACTGGAACGTGGGGGAATCCTTTTATTCCCCATACAAAAGGAATAGAAAAATACAAGGGAATTCAAATTCATTCTAGTAACTATAAAAATCCAGAGAAATTTAACGGCTTAAAAACCCTAGTTGTTGGAGAAGGTAATTCGGGTGCTCAAATTGTCGCTGAAGTTTCAAAAATTACATCAGTAAAATGGGCAACAAAAAAAGCTCCTGATTTTTTACCAGATGAAGTAGATGGATATTATCTTTTTAAAGTAGCTAATGCAAAATATAAAGCAGAATTAGAGGGCAAAGTCTTTGACGCTTCACAGTATAGTTTAGGTAGTGTTGTAATGGTTCCACCTGTAAAAGAAGCTCGTGAAAGAGGAGCTTTAATTTCCAATGGCTCATTCCTCGAATTATACGAAAAAGGAGTGATTTGGAATGATGGCAATCAAGAAGAATTTGATGCTATTATTTGGTGCACAGGCTTTGGTTACGATACTTCTTTCCTAAAATCCTTAGTAAAAACAGATGAGAAAGGAGCGGCTAAAACCAATGAAACCAAATCTTTAGAAGTTGAAGGCTTGTGGTTTGTTGGGTATGGGAATTGGTCGGGTTACGCTTCCGCAACGTTAATAGGTGTGAACAGGACTGCAAAACAAACAGTTATAGAAATTGAAGATTTTTTGTCTAAGCATTTCGAAATCAATTAGATCTATGTACCCAGCGATAAAAAAAACAGTAGAAAGTTTTCATTTATTAAAAATTAACGAAGACCGAAAAATTCTACTAGAGCCATTGATAGATTTTATTCAAAATAAAATAAATGAAAAACAGCAAATAAATCTCAATTTCATTTGCACCCACAATTCGCGTAGAAGCCATTTTGCACAAATTTGGGCTCAAGTTTCAGCCGCACATTTTAATATATACAATGTAAATTGTTATTCGGGTGGTACAGAAGAAACGGCTTTATTTCCAAAAATCGTAGAAACATTAAGTCAGCAAGGTTTTCAAATTCTAAAAATAGCGGAAAGTAACAATCCAATTTATGCTATTAAGTTTGATGAAAATGCGCGGCCTATTATTGGTTTTTCTAAAAAATATGATAGTCTTTACAATCCAGTTTCAAAATTTGCAGCCATTCTGACTTGTTCACATGCAGACAAGGAATGCCCTTTTGTAGCAGGTGCAGAAAAAAGAATTCCCATAACTTTTGAAGATCCTAAAATTGCAGATAATACCCCTGAACAAGATAAAGTTTACACAGAACGAAGTTGGCAAATCGCCACAGAAATGTTTTATGTCTTTTCAAAAATCAATAAATAAAAATGCAACCAAAATTAAAATTCTTAGACCGATACCTTACTCTCTGGATATTCCTTGCAATGGCATTAGGAATTGGTTTAGGCGTTATTTTTCCGAATAGTTCAAATTTTACCAATGCTTTATCCGTAGGCACAACAAATATTCCGTTAGCAATTGGACTTATTTTAATGATGTATCCGCCTTTAGCAAAAGTCGATTATTCTTTGCTTCCAACTGCATTTAAGGACAAAAAAGTGATTGGGATATCCTTGTTACTCAATTGGATTATTGGGCCAATCTTGATGTTTGTTTTGGCAATTATTTTCTTACAAAACGAACCTGATTATATGATTGGTTTAATTCTGATAGGATTAGCAAGATGTATCGCAATGGTTATTGTTTGGAGTGATCTGGCCAAAGCAAATAGAGAATACACAGCGATGTTGGTAGCATTAAACTCTATTTTTCAAGTATTATCGTACAGTTTTTTCGTATGGCTTTTTATCAATGTGTTACCAAACAAATTAGGATTAGCCACCTTTAATGTCAGCGTTTCTATGAAAGACGTTACAGAAAGTGTTGTCATATATTTAGGAATTCCATTTTTAGCAGGCTTTTTAAGTCGCTATTTTTTAATGAAATTTAAAGGTAAAGAATGGTATCATCACAAATTTATTCCTGCTATTTCTCCAATAACATTATATGCATTATTATTTACAATTGTATTAATGTTTAGTTTAAAAGGAGATCAAATTTTAGAATTACCAATGGATGTTTTAAAAATTGCAATACCTTTAATTATCTACTTTGTATTGATGTTTTTTGTGAGTTTCTTTCTTAATAAATCTGTAAAGATTCCTTATGATAAAAACGCATCTATCGCATTTACTGCCACTGGTAATAATTTCGAGTTAGCTATTGCTGTTTCTATTGCTGTTTTTGGACTTCATTCTCCTCAAGCATTTGTTGGTGTTATTGGTCCTTTGGTAGAAGTTCCTGTTTTGATTCTATTGGTAAAAGCAAGTTTATGGTTGAAAAAGAAATATTATTAAGCTCAAAATCACTCATATGATGGGTGATGATATTCTGTTTTGATTTAACTGCTGCATTATTTTCTTACTCAGTTTGTTGATGTTTTTTTATAATCTTTATCTTAAAAACAGGTTATAAATATAAAATTTAAAGAAAGGATTTGCGATATTCCAATGGCGTTACTTGAGTTTTGGATTTGAATAGCTTATTAAAAGACTGCGAATGTTCAAAACCCAATTCGTAGGCTATTTCACTTACGGACAAATCTGTTGTAGATAGCTTTTCTTTAGCTATTTCAATAATCTTTTTATGAATATGTTGTTGCGTATTTTTACAAGATAATAAAAAGAATCCATTTGACAGGATTAACACAAAAGTTGTTTTGAAATTTAATGCCATTTTACGTTTTTTAAGATTGATAAAATAGTTTCTGTACGAGCTATTAATATAGCAGGAACAATACCAATCGTACTAAATTATTTAAACACTTTTTCAATTTCAAAATCGATGATTTTTTTTGTATAAGAGTGTAAAAGTAATTTTTACAAAAGCTTTATTAATTTCAAAATAATGAATAACATTTCACTGCATTACAAAAAATTGGAAAATATCAGTAGCGAAAGGAATAGGGTATTGCAGAACTTGTGATTACTCCTGAATTTTGTTAATTAAGGTTTACAAAGATTTTTTTATTAAAAATCTTTGTAAACGCTTAATAGCTCTTTTTTTGAATATTCTCCATTTTTTAGATAATATTCTTTATTGGGTTTTATGATTACAAAACCACCATTCAAACTCTCATAATTAAAAAATATTTTTTTTATTATTGAATTCTGGTCTTTTAGCCAATTAATTTTATTACCGTGATAATAATATAAATTTGTTACTTTTTTATTTATAACCCAAAAATGTGAGCATTGCTTGGTTTTATTTGATTTTGAACTTAAATTTCTGTTAAAAATATCCCAAGGAACCTGATAGTTTTTATTATTGATTCGTGGATTGTCATCAATATAATTAATAATAATATTTTTAGATTTATCAATTTTAGAACTTGAAATTTCATTCAATTGGCTAATCAAGTTGTCATATGATTTTTCATCTAGAGTTCCTTTAGTATCACTTAAAATTGTAATGGTTTTTCCTGTATTATCTTTTACTTCGTATTTTGAAATTGAGTTGTTTTTTTGAGCTAATAGTGGAAGACAATTTGTTAGTAATAATACTAAAAAAGATATTAATTGTAATTGTTTCATGAATTTTCTGCTTTTTAAATTCTACACCTTCTCTCTGCATTTGAGCTCCCTTCTGTTGTCGAACCAATTCGTTATGTTTTACCGAGGCAATATTATGAGGTGGTGTTTTTTTATTAAGTTACCTATGATTAAAAACTTTCAGAATTTCGGGAAAATCATACCCTTTACATACATTTGGGAGTCGAACCCAAATTCAATACTGTTTTACAATTTTACATTTTTACGGTTTACATTTTTATCCTTTTTACGTCAATGTAACTGTAATTGTTGCAATTTTTTTTCGGCTTATTCAGCCTATTTTGTATTCGGACAAAAACCTACACAAATTCATCGGCAATTTGTTGCGTCCTTACTTTTCTGAAAGCCAATTTTTTTATCCTAACTCAAATTATCAACATCCTGATATTCAAAAGTGAGTTCAATCATTTTTTGATTCAATTTTTCAACTTTCGTTTGTATTTCTCTGATGCTGTTTTTATAGATTTTTATTTTTTCTTTAATTTCTTTCGATTGTAATAAGGGTCTGTATTCCGTTAATACTTGTTTTCGAACTTCGCCTAAAATAACCCAAGAGTTTGAAGCTGTAGGTTTGGTTTTGGGTAAAATACTTTCATAGACTTCTTTCAGCATTTTTAGATTTTGCTTCTGTCTTATCAAATCATCAATATGATTTACTCTATTAAAATCGGCTATTTTTCCATTAATTTCTTCCGAAAACTTCAAAACAAGTTCAAGTTTTTCCATTGTTTCTTTATAAGGAAAACCTTCGCCATCTGTAGTTTTTACACCGTCTTCATAGATGTTTCCTACCACCATATTATTTTTTGCATTAAATTCCAAATCTCTAACATGATTAGAAATCTCGTTTTTCAATCTCAATGCTTCTATGATCTGTATTTCCATTTGTGTCTTTTTGTTTTATTAAATTTTTGCTTTTTTCAGGTTGCTAAAGTTAAAGAATAAAACAATATGAATTCTCAGAATCTCCGATTCCATTGAAAGATTATAAAGATAGAGGAAAAAGCAGCGGCGGGATATTTTCAAAAAATTCAACTTTTACAAAAACCCGCATTTTGCCAATACACTGTTAGCGGAAGTCGCAATTTTAGTTAATTAGTAAATTAATTCTTCTTCCAAGTCCAAACTCAAAAATTTTATATAAAGTTGAAAGTTGAATATCACATTTACCATTTTCCAATCTTGAAATATAACTTTTCTTAGTTCCAACTTTTTCAGCAAGTTGCTCTTGTGTCATTTTCGCTTCTTTACGTGCTTCTTTCAACATTTCACTAATTACAAAATATTGTGCTTTTTCTTCGAATTCATCGCGTTTTTCAGTTCCTATTTCCCCGTATTTGATGTTTAATAATTCATCGAAATTATTCACATCACTTATTTTATTTTTCATTTTCTATTTTTTAGAATTTAAATATTTATTTTTCAATTTAAGAGCTAATTCAATTTCTTTTTTTGGTGTTTTTTGAGTTTTCTTTTGGAAAGCGTTGAACAAAACAACTAAATTTCCTTTATCAAAACAGCAAAAAATTCTATAAATATTACTTTCAAACTCAATTCGAATTTCGTAAAGTCCGTCTGTTTCTGCCATATGTTGCAAAAACTTCTTCGGAACATTTTGAACTGTTCTGACAAGTTTAAAAACATATTCAATTTTCTCTTGAACTTTTTCGTTTTGTTCCAAATAGAAATTAACAAAATACCGTTCGTAGAAAATAATTTTTCTCTCAAAATTCATGTTACAAAGTTAACTTAAAAGTTATCAATTTGCAAGTTTATTCTGAAATATTTTTAAAGCGGAAAGCTTGGATGCGATTTCTGCTAACGGAAAAAGTATTGGCGAAGTGCGGGCTTTCGAAGAACTAAAAGTTCAAGAAAGTTCGGGCGTAGCCAATATTTTTTCAATGGAACTAAGTTAAACAAAAATGTGGAATTGGAAAATATTGACGGCTAAATATTACAAATAGTTCAACTTAGAGCTTCACCCCGCATTTTGCCAATACAATGTTAGCAGAAGTATTTTTTAACTTCCTTGAAAAAGATAACAGGCAATATTAGATTTTGGTGAGTAAAAAACATACAAGTTTCCATTTCCACTGCCGAATTGAAGATTTTCTTCAGGAAAATTTACAGGAGAACTAGTAATTTCGGGGCCGCTATTCAATTGTAATATGAAATTCATAGTTTCATTAGTTTTTGGACATTTTGGAATTTCAGGATATTGCACCCATAGTGGAATTCCCGAATGACCAATTTCTCCTAATTCATCAGATTCATGGAAATTGAATTTCAAAGTTTTGTAAATTACATTTTGATTATTTTCTTCTAATTCATCGTATAGATATTCTAATTCTTCCAATTCATCATCTGTATCTAGAATTGAAATTACATTCTCTTTACTGTAGTCCAAATAAATTTTTGTAAAATCTGTGTAAACTGGAACAAAAAGGTGTAATGGTGAAGTCAAATAATCCAAATATTTATTTCTTTGACTGATAAAACCTAAATATTGAAATTTGATATTTGAATTATTTATAAAAGAAATTTCAGGTGGTGGTGTTCCTCCAAGTTGGTTAATTCCATTCTCTGAAAGATTAATATTAGAAAATGTATGTTCTTTAAATTTTCTGAAAGTAAGATTTTTCTCTTTTTTCAATAAAATTCTATTATGTTTTTCCTGATTTTCATAATCAAACATTTTAGTCAATTTTTCATCTTCAAAAATTAATTCCCGAAATTCATCAAATTTTAATGCGGTCTCTTTGCTCACAGAATGAGTTTTTAGGATATCAAAATATTCATCTTCGCTTTCAAAGTTTATTTCAGGTAGAACTAGAAAAATACTTTTAGTTTTTTCACTTGAAAATAGATTTTTAAACATATTGTTGGGATAATATTTCTGCTAACGGAAAAAGTATTGGCGAAGTGCGGGAATTCGAAGGACTGAATGTTCAAGAATTCAGAAACGTAGCCGATGCTTTTTCACTTCTGCTAACTTACAAAAAATTGCAGAATTGAAAAGCATTCGGCGGAATATTTTTACAAAATTTCAACGTTCCCTAAATCCAGCATTTTGCAAAACCTATGTTAGCAGAAGTTTATTTTTTGTAAAAGAATGTTCCTTCTTCTTCTGTTACCTTCCAATCTTGGTTTTTTATACCTTTGACTTTCAGTTTTTCATAAAGTTCCTTTGTTCCTTGAATTGTCATGGTATATTGTTCACGGTTACTCATATTTTTTTCATCTAAAACATAGCTAACACTGTATTCTCCCTTTTTTGTAATTTTTTCAATCAACGGATCTAAATACTCGCTAATACCTTTTGGATGTGGGAACTCTGAAGATTTTTTAAATTCCATTTTGAAACTTCCCTCATATTTAAATTGCGGTGAATAATTAAATAAATATTTTGGATTCTTTTTCTGTTCTAAAAGAAAGGATTTGTAATTTTCTTTTGAATTAAATTTCACTTTCTTAAATTCATAATCAAAAGGATTAGTTTTGTTTAATTCCGAAATTTGATTTAAATCGAATTTATATGTATGACCGTCATGTGTCATAGCACTTTTCTGAGTAGGATTAATTGTCCAAGAACCTATTTCTTTATAATTTTTAATTACAGTAAGTTTAAAATTTGGATTTTCCAATGAGTTTGGAACTTCTTCTCCAAGCTTTATATTTTTTGTAAATTTTTCAATTTGACTTTGGTCTTCAATTACAAAATTATAATTCTCATAAGTTTTGTTTTTGTCAAATTGAGGATATCGTCCAATTATCTTAGTAGTATTATCAATTTTTAGTGTATCAAATAAAACTTTTTGTGCAAAAGTTTGAACACTTAAGATTAATATTAATGGAATGATTTTCTTTGTCATGCTGTTTGGTGATAAATTTCTGCTAACGGAAAAAGTATTGGCGAAGTGCGGGCTTTCGAAGAACTGAAAGTTCAAGAACGACCAAGCGTAGCGAATGCTTTTTCAAGTACACTAAAATAAGAAAAAAAAGTGGAATTGAAAAGCATGAGCGGATTATTTTTTCTGCTTTTCAATTCTTCCCTAAATCCCGCATTTTGCCAATACATTGTTACGCGCAGTAGAAAATGAGAACTTTTCAACGCTGAAAAATAGTTCTAAAAAATTATGAGCAATTAAATCACAAACAAATCAGATGAATAAAACGAAGCTTAACCAGTTTTCAAACTGCATTTTTCCAGCAAAATTTAAAACTCAATTATCTGAAATTTTTCTCGATGGTTTCTGCGAAAAGTAAAATTGAAAATTCGTAAAAAATAAAAGTTATTTTTATGAAAATATTAAAATGATAAATTTTTCAACTATGGTTTCTGAAGTTGATATTTTCTGATTTTTTCAAATGAGAAAAATTTCAATTATAAAAAAAGAAAAGAGTAGAAGAAGCTTAAAACGTTAGAAAATTTTAAGCGAAAAAAACTCGAAATTTATTTGTCGAGAAAAGTGTTTCCAAGAAAATTTAAGAACTTTTTAAACCCAATATTTCTACTGAATTTTTTCTTATAAAAACCAAAAATATAAATGTTAAAAAAAGAGAAATTATTATCCGAAAACGCGCTAATCTATTGCGTGTAACGAAAAAGTATTTGCGAAGTGCGGGCTGGATTTAACTGAAAGTTTAATTCAGACTGTGGTGAGCAAAATGCTTTTTCAGATTGTTAAATTACAAATAAAATCAAGATGAAAAGCATTTTTGCGTGTAAATTGTTGATGCTTTTCAACTTTGATTTAACCCCGCATTTTGCCAATACAATGTTAGCTGTAGTTTCTTTGCTTTTTCAATTGTTTTTTTGAAATCATAATTATGAAAATTGAATTTATTGCAAACAAATAATAACCAATTTTAAATTGATTTATATTTTCAACAATTTCTGTAATAATTAATCCAAATGTTGATAAAATTAAAATTCCAAAATTTAAAATACCCAATTTGAAGGTTAGTCTGTAATTATTGATAAAAGTAAAAATTAATATTACAGCTGAGTTTAGTAAAATTAACAAAAATCCAAATAATGGATAAAAAGTTTTATCATCTAAAATTGATTTCAATTTTATTTCTCCAAAAACCTGAAATATTAGTTCATAAAAGTTTAGGGTGCTTTTTTTCTTAGCTTCAGTAAATTCCTGATCTCTTTGTTTATTATTCTTAATTACTTCAGTTTCAGCAGTAGGGGAATTTATAACTTTTCCATTTTCTAATTGAGTTATTTCTACAGTTTCTACTTTATGAATAGGCAACTTTTCTAATTTACTATCAGAACAAGTTTGTAAAAATGGAAGTAAAAAAATCATAAAACTTAAGGAAACCAAAGTTCTCAATTTTATTGAATTTTTCATTTATGGATGATTTTTTTTTGAAATTACAGCTAACGAAAAAGTATTGGCGAAGTGCGGGCTTTCGAAGAACGAAAAGTTCAAGAAAGACTGTACGAAGCAAATTGCTTTTTCAGATTGTTAAATTACAAAAATAATCAATATGAAAAGCAAGTTGCGACTAAAAAAGTAGAGTAGTTCAACTCAGACTTAACCCCGCATTTTGCCAATACAATGTTAGCTGTAGTTTTTATGCACCAATATTTAATTCAGTAGATATTATTGCAAAAAGTATTAATGCATAAATTTCAAACGGACTTTTGGATGAGAATTCAAAATTATAGTTTATAGGATTTAAAAATTTTCCAGTCTGTTTTACAACTCCAAAATTATTTCCATTTATTTGAATTTTGCCTTCATAAAAACCCATAAGTTTGCTTTTTGTTTCTATTGAAATAATATTATTTCTGACAGATAATTCTATTGAATTTTGCTTTTCGAGAAATTCTATGTTTTCTGACAAATTTTGTTCATTAATTATAAAATTTTTTCGTGAAGTATTAAAAAGACCTCTTGTAAATTGATATTCGAGTAATATTTTATCGTTTATGTCTACAATTTGAAATGTGCTTTTATATTTAAAAAATCTCCATTTTCCTAACTCTTTTATTCGAAATAAGAAAAAATTGTTTTCATCAAAAAAATTTTCTACACTTGCTCGATATTTCATTAAACCTTCTGTTTTGAAAAATTACAGGTAACGGAAAAAGTATTGGCGAAGTGCGGGCTGGATTTAACTGAAAGTTCAATTCAGACTGAGCGAAGCCGATGCTTTTTCAGATTGTCTAAATTAAGAAAAAAAACAATATGAAAAGCAGCGGCGAATAAAAAAGTAGAGTAGTTCAACTTACCCTTAAACCCCGCATTTTGCCAATACAATGTTACCTGCAGTTTTTTTATTTCTTTATTCCTCCAAATATTTCTCTTAATTCTATTCGCTTTTCTGTAATAATTTCGTTGTTACTATTTTTGAAAAGTGATTTTAAATTCTCCCAAAAAGTCTTTTTTTCAAAATTTATAGTTGTTGAATATTCATCTTGTTCATCAATATATATTTTTGACTTAAATAATTTTCCATTTTTATAAAATTGGACTTCAGTTCCTTTTAATCCGTTGTCAAGTTGATTATTTATGGCGTTCTTGTTAATTTCGTTAAATTCTAGACCTGGATTTCCGTACGATTCATTTTCTGTAAAATCGTTGGCATAAAAATATTCAATTTCTTGTTGTTTCGTAAAACCAATTGTTTTTGGATTTTCAAAATGCATCCAAATTAATTTGTCACCTAAATATCCAATTTTTATTTTCGTTTTTTCATTTTGATTTATTGATATATATTCTTCTATATCAGTATCTCCATGTTTTCCATGATCAATTCGACAATATAAATTTGATTCTTTTAATTTGTCTTTGAAAAATGATTTCCAATTTTCTTCTTTATTGATGCTCATTTGCGTTATGTTTGGAAAAATTGCAGGTAACGGAAAAAGTATTGGCGAAGTGCGGGAATTCGAAGGACTGAAAGTTCAAGAATTCAGAAACGTAGCCGATGCTTTTTCACTTCTGCTAACTTACAAAAAATCGCAGAATTGAAAAGCATTCGGCGGAATATTTTTACAAAATTTCAACGTTTACAAAATCCCGCATTTTGCCAATACACTGTTATATGCAGTGCTTTTTGTTCATACAGTTTGTAAATATGCAGGAGTAGCGGAGGGAAATTTATTCTTTTTTGACGGTGGGAAAAAGAGGAACGGGAAAAGCTCTTTTGCAGTCTTTGGTTTTGCGGCTGGTGGAGCGGACTGCAAATGTGCTTTTTCCTTTACGGTGGACTTTTTTGCAAGTCTGATTTTCAATTATGTAAGAATATTGTTTACAATCGGAAGAATGTAATTTACAAACACGAAAATAGAACTTTCAAACGCTCCAATATAAATTACAAACACGAAAATATAATTTACAAATGCAAGAATATAACTACACATCGTGCCAATATAATTTATAAACGTAAGAATATAAAAAAATCCTAACAGAATATTCCGTTAGGATACAAGAATATAAAATCAAGATGGTCTAATTGAAAATCTTCCTGCTGCAATACTACTTTTGAGTGGTAAACTTAATTGAAGACCCATTTGCATATTCGGGAGAGGTGGCTCCGTAAAGGCTTTTTACATATTTTTTGACGTTTTGAGCAATGGTGTAGAGTCCTGTTCCGTCTGCGTATAAAATGTTGTCCCGTTCTATTAGTTTGATGTTGAGTTCTGCTTCGGTTTGGTCTACGGATTGAGTAGCACTCATCAATGATGCTTGATAGGTTGTTAGATTTGTTAACTTCAACTCGTCTTCGTTGGGATCATATGTTGGAATGGTTGCCAATAACTGTAACAAAATCCCAAAATTATCCGCCATTTGTGTGTAAGATTGTCGGGATGTGGAAACGGTTGGTGCTGGTTGTCCGTTTTCATCGGGTGGAGTGGTGGTTTTCTTTTGTCCTCCTTGGATCACTCGATTTAAAGATTTTGCCTGTTCCAATATTCCTTCTGCTAATCCCAAAATTCCTAAATGATTGATGATTTTGGTGCAAGTTGGTTTTAGGTTTTCAAATGCAGTTTGGCGTAATGCAATCGCATTTTTGTTGGCGTTTCGTTTTTCTTCGACTTCGGTAAGTTTTGTAGAAGCTGTTGTGTAAAGTGTTTGAAGACTTACGATTGTCAGGTTTTCTACAGGTGGATTGTATAAGGTATATACGGTGACTTGTTCGGTTAGCTTTTGCAGGTTGGCTACATTTTTGGCGTGCCCTACTTCTGATTGTGATGCCATGATATTTTGTTTTTGATGTTAGGTAATGATAATTTATAATTTAGGGAAGAAACATTTTCTTCCATTTCGTTACGGTGTTTCTGCTTAATCTGAAATGATTTGCTAATTCAGAATTGTTCAGGTTGTTCTTTTTCTGGAAGTCCAGTATTTTGAGAATGTCGGATTGGGAGTAGGAACGAAGTTTCTGGTTTTGTATCGGGTTTGCACCGAAGATTTTTTCATTAAGTGAAATGATATCAAAGGATGATAAGTTTTCTTTTTCGATAATATAGTTACACACTTCTTTTTTCTCCGGATATTTTTTTTCAAGGATATCCGAATAAATGCGTTTGTAATTGGGAGTTTTTATTTGTGCTTGCTGATCCATTTGTATAAGGTCGTTTTTGGGATGTTATATCTTGCCATTACTTCATTTTTCGTCATTTCACCGGTCTCTATCTGTTCAATAATAAAGTCGATCACTTCTTTGGTGTAAATATTTTTACGGAACCTCGGAAGGTTTGATTTTTTGTTTCCTTTTTCTTTTCCGGCAGAAGGAGGAGCATAGAGGATCAGATGTTGAGAATATATCCTGAAAAAATCATATTCCAATAATTTGCTCCAACGCAACAAAACCTCCGTATCCAAACTTTTGGCTTGATACATTTTCTGAATTTCCTCTTTCGTGCATTTAAAGAAATTACAGATGCGAGATAGTTCTATCCCGCTTTCTGCAATTCTTTTTTCAATCATTTGTCCTATGTGGATGTTTTTGAAGTTCATATCAATTCATGTAAAACTGTTTGCAGGTATTATAAAATACCTGCAAACTTGAAATCATCGTATATTTAGTTGTATTACGGTTTCCAGAAACTCCAAACCGTACCATTATAAACTGCTAATTGTTTAGCAGTTGTATCATATACCATCATTCCCGGTGCAGGATTGATGATATTAACATGCGGACTCGCCACCTTTGGCAAAACCATTGCTTTATCCGTATCAGTTAGGACTAAGGTTCCTGTAGTGGTATCTGTAGCTCCATTGATTCCGATGGCTGCTTTGGCATTTTCCTGCTCATTTTTATTGTCTTGCAAAGAGGAATCAATAGTGTTGAAAGCCGTGAACGTAACATCGTTATTAGATGCATCTTTCACTATTAATGGAAAAGTAGGGCTTCCCGTAAGATCAAACCAAGCACCCGCTTTCCTGTATTTCATTTTTTTGTCTGAAAGATCAAAGATGATGGTGCCATCAACTACCGTACCCTGCATTCCCCGATAACCTGTTTTGGTTACGGAATTATATGATACAGGATTATTGGTAACTGTTGATACCCAAGGGACAACAATTCCTCTTGTATTATCTGCGGAATCGTAAAATTCCAGTGAAATACTTGGGTTTGGCGTAATACCATCTGCTAATTTTGTTATTCCAGTCTTACCAATTGCCACTTGTGCTGTTGATAAAGAGGCAATAAAGATTGTAAATATTATTGTGATTTTTTTCATTGTATAAAATTTAGTTGAACCGAACTTTTCGGAGGCTTTTAACACAATGGTTGAAAGCCTTCCTTTAAGTTCTATATAAACATTTGTGTTTTTATTAATTTGGGCACGCTTGGGTATTAAAACATTGCCAGCTGAATGTAGTGCCATCTGTGGTGGTATAGATTTTCAGACAATCTGCTTCTTCATCATATACCATCATACCTTCCACCGGATTGGAGATAGCTTCTACCTGTGCAGTTGTGGGAATTCTATTAATCACAAATCCTTTTTCTTTTGATTCTAAAGCTGTCCATGCACCTTTACGAACCATAGGCCATTGATCTGCATCGCCTGCACCGGCTCTGCTAAGAGCTGTAATGCCATGATTGGTATCTAAGACTGTCCCGGATGTTGCGGCGGGTTTGTAACAATAGCAACTATTAACAGTTGCATCTTTAGATGTACCATAAGTTTGTCCCGAAGCTCCTGCAATAGTTGGTATTCCGTTGCTGTCTACACAATTGCTTGATGCACAAAGATTCTGATTGACAGATGAACCTGTGCCGGCAGATAAACTACCGCCTGCAGTAACTAAATTTGCACTTGTAAAACTGCCGCCTCCTTCAATGGCATCGGGACAGCCGTCATTGTCCGAATCCAAATCCAAATAGTCCGGAATACCGTCATTGTCACTGTCCATTTCAATGGGCAAATCCAGGCAGGGATCTACAAACTTGATTTTCTGCAAGTTGTTAAATCCTCCCGTTGATGCTGTATATCCAAAATATACATTAGTGGCTCCGCCAAAAATTTCGCTGACAATTCCCCCCGAATTAAATGTATAAGTACCGGCATTAGTGCCATCAACCGTATATGAAATGGTTTGAGTGTCAGCATTCCAGGTAATTTCTACCAATCTCCATTGACCGTCTTTTAAGTTCCCCAGTTCAATATTATTGGTAAGATTGGATTGATTAGATGTTTTCCAAATTCTTCCATGTCCGTTGCTTCCTGTGGGATCATAGGCCGGAGAGCCGGTGTTGGCGTATGTGTCCAATTCCAATGCAATACCGTTGGCAATACCTCTTGCTCCCAAACCATCGCCATCAGCACCTGTTGCGCTGGTACCTGCAGAAGAATTTTGGAAGACAATAGCTATGCCATCGGCTCCTGAAATATTAGTTCCTAAATTTGCTTGAAATCTTAACTGAAAACTTTTAGAAAAATCAATCTTTCCTTTAGACCAAGCTTGACCAGACTGGCTATTAGAAGCAGTTGTCAAGGTTATTTCATAATAATCAGAATTGGTTGCAGTTCCATTCAATTGGAAATAGGTACTTACGGGGCCTGTAAAACCGTTTTCTTCACAGTCTAATATCCCATCATTGTCGTCATCTAAATCGATGGCGTTAATAATGCCATCCCCATCCAAATCATCGTTTGGACCGTATTGTGCTTTAAGCAGATTGCCCCAAGACAATACTACTAAAGCGAGTAAAAAAGAAATTTTTTTTATCATAGTATTATTTTTGCCAATGAAGGTCGTCCAATCAACTATTTCATTGTTATTATATATAAATTAGTATTTGTTTAAACTTAATATGTCCAATTAAGTCCAAATCACATTATTTAAAATTTAATTTCAAATATTGGAGGAGGTCGTATAAAAGAGCAACATTGATAAATATCTAAAATCCGTTTATTCTCATATTTATTGACCTTATTTTTTACTTCTTTTATTGGAATAATGTTGTCAATGTATTTCTGACTATTATCGGATATAAATTTCTTTTGATTATTTGAAGATGGAGAAGTGGCAAGATTACTTTTTGTTATGTACAGAGCCGAGGGATTGGATTGATCATTGTTAATAAAGACTTTTTGTAAATCCGATACCGATTTTTTTATGATTGCTCGTTCTTTATTTTTCTTTTCTACCTTTCCGCCCTTTTCTACTGCATAGATTTGTCTATTTTTATTGCTGTCTTTGGTGATGTAGGCTACTTTGGCAGAAGAGAAATTCTGTAAGTTTACGACTGTAGTGCCATCTGTAATATAAATTGTAGCCTGGGGTTCCTGAGGGATTTGGATAATAACAGCCTTGTCTGATATGTGTATTAAGGAGCTATCTTTTACATATATTTGGGACCATATACACAAAGGAAAAAAACACAAAAGAAAGAATGAGAACCATGACCTCATTCTTAGTGGTACTTTTGTGTTTTTCATTTCATCCATTTGATTGCTTTTGGAATCAAAATAGTCCTATGTAGACTACTTTTATCCGCACAAATTTAAACAAAATATATTAAGACGCAAATAATATAAAAGATTGCTAATTAATGAATTGCTTTTATATGAATTCATCTAAATGTGTCTTTTCTATCATAGTTAATACACTTATAAATACTTATGATTACAAATACCAAATCTGAAAAATATTGATTTGTAAATCAATTTGTTAATAAAGTAGTCTACATAGGACTACTTTTTTTATGTTAAATTCGTTGGCGAATAACCTAAAAACCCCAACGAAATGACATTTGAATTCTTTTTGCCTTCCGCAGGTACCGTAAAAAACATCCAACTCAGACTTACCGACCAACAACAGAATAAGACCTTTAGCTTCAGAACATTTTTAATAATCTCTGAAGAAGATTGGGACACGGGAAAACAACGCCCGAAAAACATTTACCTGAAAAAATACAAGAAACTGAATACCAAGTTGGATATGATAAAGAAAGAACTTGCAGAGTATGTCTGTAAAATGCGGATGGAAAAAAAATTGCTGGTTCAAAGGGCAATGTCACGTGAGATTAAAGATATTTGTTCGGGTAAAAAAAATATTCTTCCGGAACAGTCATTACTCCATTATATGAAGTGGTACATTGAAGTAAAGCAAGATCTTATTTGCCATTCTACGTTCAAACGCTATATGGTTTTTTTTCATCTTCTGGAGCGTTTTGAAGGCTATATTTGCAAGAAACTTTATATAGGAGAAATCAATTCAGATTTTATTAAAGATTTTATGGTTTTCGGTAAAGAGGAAGAGTACAGTGAGAATACGATTTACAGAACCATTCATTTCGTAAAAACAATTTTGAATTTTGCGGAAAGAAAAGGAATAAGAACCTGTGTTCGGGAACTGGAAATACGAAGGGAAAGACAGAAAAAAGAAGTTGTTACTTTAACGGAAAACGAAATCAGTACAATACAACAAACAGAAGTTCCTAAAGAATTACAGGCAGCAAAAGACTGGTTGCTTATCAGTTGTTATACCGGACAGCGTTTTTCAGATTTTATGAAGTTTGATTTTCAAAACTTACAATATATCGGTGAAAAAAAATGTTTGCCATTTATACAACAGAAAACTAAAAAAGATATTTTGTTACCATTGCATCCAAATGTATTAAATAAGGTTAAAAGAAATGGAAATAATTTTCCTAGACTGATGGATATTCAGCATTACAATAACGAAATAAAGGAAATTGCGAAACTCGCTAATCTGAACGAATCGGTGAAAGCAAGGAAACGTTTGGGATTTCGCACTAAGGAAGTTGAAGCAGAGAAATGGGAAATTTTATCAAGCCACATTGGCAGACGAAGTTTTGCCACGAATTTTTACGGTAAAATCCCAACCCCTCTTCTAATTGAAGCCATCGGGCATAGTACGGAACAGATGTTTCTGAGATATATCAATCCTGTGGATAAGGATAGGATTTTGTCTCTAAGTAATTATTTTGACAGGATGTATGAGGAAAGGGTGGCGGTTTAGACTGTTTTATGTAGCACTTTCTTTTTTAGATTCAATATGTTTTAAGAAATTACGATAGGTATCATCTTTCTTCGCTTCAAATAAATCTAATAAAGCATTTTTGATGTGAGATTTGTCTTTTGTTGAATAATCACTACCATTTTCTAAGCTAAAGTTTGAAATGTTAATTTCAAACTCGGCATTGTTTCCTTTTGTAGGGAAATCTCTAAAAGAAAACACTACATTGCAAGAACCTTTATGCTGTTGATATGTGAAATCAAAAGAGGATTCCATTTCCCAAAATTGCAAATTAGGATGATACTCTTTTTCCCTAATGAAGAAAGTATCATGAATTTGATTTCCTTTTAGTTTTAAAGCACTTTTGTTTTCCATCCAATCAATTTGCTTTGGTAGAGGGACATTATCATCTGGTTTGAATTCCATATTAATAATATCCTTAAAAGTAAAATAGATGCTATTTTGCATGTAAGATGATAGCCTGTAAAAAAACACAATACGATCTTCATTTGAAAAATCGCCAAATAGAATCTTTTTTAATTCTTTGTCTTCTTGAACAATGTTTATTGCTTTGAAGTGTTGAACAAGGCTTCGTTGAATATTTTCTGCTACAAAATTACTTTCGAAAGATGTGTAAGATTTTATAAATTTAATTTCGTTATCATCTACTTTTTCAACTACGATTCTTCCCTTAAAAATATTTTTAGACTCATACCAACTTTTATTCAGATCGTGTCTTTCTATTTCATAATCAATAGCTATCGTATCTTGATTTTTGTCAAGAACCGATATACTAGGTTCGGAATTGAACCAAAAATTAATACCATCATCAGGAATGATATTCTGAAACGAAAAGTCTGTAAGTGTATCTATTATTGATTTATCAGAATGCCATTCGAGACGACTTGTATTTTTCTTTATATTATCTTCTCTTGTATTTTGGCAGGTTCTCAAATCATCAAATTCCGTAGGACTTAAAAGGAGTGTGGAAATGCAAGGAACTAATGTTTCTTTTTCAGAATTTGTGAAAAATATCCCTCTTTTTCGAAGCGATTTTTTAAGGTCAGATTTACTGAGGTAGGATTGATTGGCGAAGCCACGAATTAATTCTCCATACGGTAGAAACTTGTCTATATCTTTATGTTGAGTTTTCATAGTTATTTTTGTAATGTTTTAAAGTTATCATTAAAGCATTCTACATATACATTTTCTGTAAATGTATCATCTTCAAATGAATTTTTTGCATTTCTAACATCTTTAGAATGTCGAAGTTCATTATAATCAGGGAAGCAGATAATGATTTCACCAGGCCAGGATTTAGACAGCTCTCTACTTAATCCTATCAATCTTTTTAAATCTCCAAGCTCGAAGCCATCATTAGTACAAAGAACAAGTGATGTTTTTTTACTTTGTGTATCTTCAACTCTAAATGGTAGAAGTGTTGAATTTATATATTCAATAGGAAGAACTTTACCATAGTTTTTTTTGGTAGTCGGATTTAAATTCTTTCCGGTATCAGGATAAAAAAATGTAATATCAGAATTTTGATATTTGTTTTTGACATACGTGATTGAGTTGTAGGTAAAATCTATTCGCTTATTATCAACAACATAAAAACTGGCAAAACTGTAATCGGAGTTCAGTTGAATATTTTCAATTTTAGATAGTACGTCCCCAGATTCATCATCTTCATTTGAGAGCCAAAAGAGTAATCCTATATTTTCAGCAGAAGAATATCCTTTTATACCATTAAGTTCTTTTAATTCAGGACTATATTTAAAGCAGTCAATTGCTTGTGCTAAATCATCATAATATTCTTTGAACTTTGTACTGAGACTATTAGGATAAGATTTATCTGTGAATTTTACAGACACGCATATTCGCTTTAGAACACCATCTGTTAAAGGCGATAAATATGAGAAAAAGAAATCAATACCATGAGTTCTCTTTTCATGAACATCTTTATTACAACTAAATTCTATATTTCGAGGAGGTTCTCCCCAGCCGATTAATTTTAGAAAATTCTCGACTGATTTTTCGCCGTATTCTCCAATAAGTTTAGATTTTTCTCCCATAGAGCATTAGATTTTTCCTGTAATGCTAATTTACGTTTTTTGAATAAATAATTTTAAGAATAATAATTATATGTGAAAATCTAAGTTACAGCCTATGATAAAGGGTGGGAAAATCAGCTCTTTTGCAAAATATGTTGTTGGTTTAGCTTTGGTGTTTTGCAAATGTGCTGATGTGTGTTGGCAAAAAAGCGGCCGGAAAAAGAATAAATTTTGTGTTGGAAGGGTTATAGATTTTATTCGGGTTATTTTTCAGATCAGTTATTGATAAATTTTAATTTTTAGTCACCGCTCTGATAGCATTGCGTGTAACGGAAAAAGTATTGGCGAAGTGCGGGCTTTCGAAGAACTAAAAGTTCAAGAACGACCAAACGTAGCCGATATTTTTTCCATGAAACGAACTTACAAAAAATTAGTGAAATGGAAAAATAGCGGCGGCGAAAGTTGCAGGATTTTTCAATTCAGACTTCTCCCCGCATTTTTCCAATACAATGTTATATGAATAATTAAATTTTATGTAACTATTTTCATTTAAATACTTATTAATAAAGTGTTTATAAAATTAAACTGATTAAAATAAAGCATAAAAAAGTAACAAAAACTGTAATTTGTTGTACTTAAAGTTGTATCTTTGTTTCAGGTTGCAGTCAATTATAAATCGTTGATTTTCTTTTGATTTATTCGATTGCTTTTCTTTTCCAAAACTGTTTAATTCATCTAAAATTTTAAGATTATGGCAACGGTTAAATTAATACTTCGAACATTTCAGGAAGATAAAAACGGAGAATGTCCTTTGTATATCCGTGTTATAAAAGATCGTAAGGCAAAGTTTATATCTACTGGATACAAATTCAAACCTTCACAATGGGATGAAGAAAAGCAGCGTGTAAAAAAGATTTATAAAAGCTCTGCAAGGGTTAATGCTTTTCTTGCTCAGAAAGTGGCAGATGCTGAAGGTCAGGTTGCGGATATGGAAAGACAAACAAAAAGTGTTTCTGCAAGAAAACTAAAGGAAGCTATTAAAGGAAAATCATCGTTGAACTATTTTGATTATTCCTACAATCGTTGTGAGAAGATTAAGTCGACAGTTTCATTGAAAACCTATGTTTGTTACAAAGGCGTTTTGGATAAGTTGAAGCGATTCAATCAAAATAGAGATTTGAATTTTGATGATATGACGGTTACTTTTCTGAAAGATTATGTCAATTACTGTTCTTCCAAGTTGGGAAATAGCAATACAACGATAAAACATTCGCTTATCATTATGGGGCAGTTTTTTAAAGATGCAATCAATGAAGATTTAGTTTATGCTAATCTGTACAATTTTAATAAAATAAGCATTAAAAAAGAACCCAGTAAAAGAATGTATCTCAATAAAAAGCAAATTGAGGATTTTAAAAATTTAGAAGTCAATCAGGATTCAAAAGCTCCCGTTATAAAAGATATGTTTTTGTTCAGTATTTATGCAGGAGGTTTGAGGTTGAGTGATGTTTTGGAACTGAAATGGAGCAATATTAACCTCGATGAAAACAGAATTATAAAAACGATTAAGAAAACCGGAAGACAGCATAGTTTTAAATTTGGACAATCAGCCTTGGATGTTTTAACTAAATACCATTCAAAAACTTCGGAGGAAGATGATTTTGTTTTCCCGATGTTGGACAAAGAAACGCCTTATTTTACCAATAGAAATTTTGCTTTAGCAGAAATGGCGCGATGTACGTCATTATCAAGTTTGCATCTTAGAAATATGGAAAAGGCTATGAAATTGCCGTTCAGATTGTCCTTTCATATCAGCAGACATACATTTGCTACCAATGCTTTGAATAACGGAATGAGAATAGAACACGTTTCAAAATTATTAGACCATTCGGATATTGGGATTACTCAGATTTATGCCAAAGTGATTAGTGAAGAATTGGACAAAGCAGTGGAGCAGTACATCAATTAGTTTTTATGGAGCTTCGGTAATATTATTTTTAAATTTGTAAATCATAAAATTGAATATGGACACACAATTTTTAGACATCCTGCATCTTATACAGCAATCCCGAAACAATGCGATAAAAGCCGTAAATGTGGAGCTGATAAACCTGTATTGGAATGTTGGAGCTTACATAAAGCAAAAACTTTCGGTTTCGGAATGGGGAGATAAAACAGTGGAAGAATTGGCGATTTATATTCAGAAAAACAATCCGGAACTGAAAGGCTTCAATCGTAGAGGTCTTTACAGGATGATTCAATTTTATGAAACTTACGCTTCTCACTCAATTGTGTCCGCAGTGAGGACACAATTACAAAATGCTGAAAACCAAAACGATATAATTGTCGCCTCATCGAGGACACAATTTGAACCGCAGGATATTAAAAACACTATTTTGGTACAGTTGAGTTGGACGCATCATCGCACCATATTTTCAAGATGCAAAACGGAAGAAGAAAGAGAGTTTTATATCCGAATGAGCATCAAAGAAAATTACAGCGTGAGAGAATTAGACCGTCAGATTTCCGCAAGTCTTTTTGAGCGTACAATGATTGGTAACGAAAAACTTTCTCCTGCAGCAAAAGAAATTCATACGGATATTGCAAATACATTCAAGGATAGCTATGTTTTTGAATTTCTAAATCTTCCGGAACCTCACAACGAAACAGATTTGCAGAAGGGACTAATCAAACAGATGAAAAATTTCATTCTTGAGTTGGGAAGGGATTTTCTTTTCATTAGTGAAGAATACAAGGTTCAGGTTGGTAATAGTGATTTTTATATTGATTTGCTTTTTTACCATCGTGGTTTACAGTGTTTAGTAGCTTTTGAGTTGAAAGCCGATAAATTTAAACCGGAACATTTAGGACAGCTTAATTTTTATTTAGAAGCTTTGGATCGCAATGTGAAAAGAGAAAATGAAAATCCAAGCATTGGTATTTTACTTTGCAAAGATAAAGATACCGAAGTGGTAGAATTTGCTTTGAGCAGAAGCCTTTCGCCTACAATGGTCGCAGAATATCAAACCCAATTGCCGGATAAAAAACTGCTTCAGCAGAAATTACACGATTTGTTTGAAAGGAGTAAAGAAATTGAATAATTTTTTTGGAAATTATTATTATATAGAGTAAAAATAGTTTGTTAAAGATTTAGAGAAATGGTTTAAATAATTAGTTGTCAAAACATAAATAATAATATTACTAAATTGAATGTTACAATTGATTTTACCCATAAATAACTATGCAAAATGTAGTATATTTGCACAACTTAATATAATTAATGAAACATTTGTTTCCCATACTTATCATTTTCATGATGGTACTACGTCCAGTAATGCCAATTGTTAATTATATGGTTAATTATGATTTTATTGTACAAAATCTTTGTGAAAACAGGGAAAAGCCTGAAATGATGTGTAATGGCAAATGCTATCTTAGTAAAGAGCTTGCAAAAACTACAGATAATATTCCAAAACAGGATAATTCTAAAATTAATATTACACTATTGGTAGACTCATTTGTTGTCAGAGATATATTTTCATTCTCCCAGCTAAATATTGGTATTAATGAAACACCGAAGCAAAATTCATATTTGGCTTTATTCTATAACTTTTCTATAAGTTCAAGTATATTTCATCCACCTTTGGTTTAGTTATTTATTCTACCATTTTTACTGTTTTCTTCCACAGAAAGCAGGCATTTATTTTATAATTAAATCAAATTTCGAAAAAATGAAAATCAATATTCTTATGATACTGCTTTCAGTATCTGTCATGTCATGTGCTCAGGAAACTCCTAAAGTGAAACAAGTTAAGAAAATGGCACCTAAAAAAGAAATAAAAGGTGTAAAGGTCGTAAATTCTGAAGACCCAATTTGTCATATGAAAACCGCAGAATTTCTTAAAGACACTGCAATTTATAAAAGTAAAACTTACGGTTTTTGTAGCGATTATTGCAAAAAAGAATTTAAGAAAAATCCAGCAAAGTATGTCCAAAAATAAAAAAAGAACAAACTCATCTAAAAACAAAATCATCATTCCCGTGGTTGTTTTCGCTTTACTTTTTGTAGCAATCGGATTCGGAATGTCTTATTTCAAAAAGAACTTGTACACAGTAATGAAAGTTCCAGATTTTGAATTGACAGATCAAAACAGCAAAGCAATTTCCAATAAAGACATGTTAGGAAAAGTGTATCTCGTAGAATTTTTTTTCAGTAAATGTCCAACTATTTGCCCCATAATGAACCAGAATATGAAATATATTCAAAATGAAATAAACAGTCCGGATTTTGGAATTATTTCCATCAGTATCGATCCTGAAAACGATACTTCGGAAGTCCTAAAAAATCATGCAAAAATGGTGGGCGCAACTTCCCCCAATTGGCATTTTTTGACAGGAGATAGAAATTATATTGGCAATATAGCGGATAAATTTAATATTTATGTTGGAGACAAAGAGGACGAAGCAGAAAGTCTCAATCACAGTGGAATGATTGCCTTGGTAGACAAAGAAGGAAATCTTCGTTGCCGTTTTGACGAAAATAATATGCCGATTCTCTATTATTCTGGACTTAATTACGAAGATGAAAAAGGAAAAACACCAAATCTACGAGGAAAATATCACCCTGATCGTGAAAAATTAATCGAAGACATCCGTAAACTTTTAAACTAAAATTTGAAATATACTCTTCACATATTCCTTGTATTTTACTTAATGCTGAAACCTCTGTTTCCAGTATTGGATTATGCTGTTAATTACGATTATATTTCTACGGAACTTTGTGTCAACAAAACTCAGCCGGAGCTTCATTGCAATGGGAAATGCTATCTTTCCAAAGAACTTGCAAAGTCTTCGCAGGAAGATACTTCACCTTTCTCAAAAACTAAAAATCAGCCGCAGAAAGTGCTGGATTTCTATCTTCCTGCCGAAATTTCTGAAATTCAAATTGTAACAAAAGAATTTTATACAAGTTTTTTCTTTATTTATAAAGCAGATTATTCATATCTATTTCTTAAGCATATTTTCCGACCTCCTATTTTTTAAGTTTTAATTTTTTATAACAATCCTATTTGTTGGACAACTAGTCCAACAAAGGATTCTAATCATTCAATTAAAACTTAAAATATTTAAAAATGAAAATTTACAAATTTTTATCATTATTCTTTATTGCCTTTGCTTTATTAATCGTTTCATCTTGTAGAAACAACGATGATGAAGATATTCAAGACACAACTCCGGGAAACCTCCAAATTAAATTTGAAAATGGTTTCAACAACCTTGGGAATATTGTTTTGAATCAAACAACACAAACTTCTAGTAATGGACAAAAGCATCAGTTTTCCACTTTAAAATATATTGTCAGTAACATCACTCTGATTGATGAAAGCGGAAACGAATTCAAATACAATTATAATAATCCTGATAAAGGAGCTTTCATTGTAGATCAGGCAGAGGCAACAGGTGGAGTTGTTTATCTTAACCTTAACGATATTCAAAAAGGAAACTATAAAAAAGTTAAATTCGGTTTGGGTGTAAGTCCACAAGCTTACTTATTAGGACAAAACGGACAAGGCGTATTTTGGGATAAAGCTAAAACAGCAGGCATGGCCTGGTCCTGGGCAGCAGGATATATCTTCACCAAACTGGAAGGAAAATACGGAACATCTTCTCCTGACACCGAATTTATGAATCACGCAGGAAATATGGGCGATACCACTGCCAACGGAACACCAGATCTTTACAGGGAAATTACTTTGGATTTGCCAACAACAGCAAGAGTTTCAAAAGATATTACACCATCTATTCATATTTTGGCAGACCTTAATCAGTATTTAAGCGGACAAACTGCGTTAACGTTGAACACTGCTAATAATATGGCAATGGGAAGTAGTCAGCATTTGGTAAATGTAACGGATAATTTGTCTAAAATGTTTAAAGTAGATCACGTTCACAATGATTAATTTTTTTACTAAAACCCAGAGAGAACACAATTGTTCTCTCTGGGTTTTTATTCTTATGATTGGATTTCTTCAATCCTGCTCGGATGAATATGAAGGAATCCCGATGGATAAAGATGAAGCTTACAATCTAGAAAAACCAAATGGTTTTCCCGAAATAGCATTTGATATTACAGGAAATCCCGTTACTGTAAATGGTGTTGCTCTTGGAAAAAAACTGTTTTACGAAGGAAAATTATCGAGAAATAATACTATTTCGTGTGGATTTTGTCATATTCAGGAAAATGCTTTTACCCATCACGGGCATCCTGTAAGTCACGGAATTGATAATAGACTCGGAATACGAAATGCACCTCCGATTCAGAATATGGCTTTTCTTAAAAATTATACTTGGGATGGTGTAAGTCATAATCTGGACGAACGTTCATTAGTGCCTATCACAACTGATTTTGAAATGGACAGTTCTATACCCGAAGTAGTTTCAAAGCTAAATGCAGACACCAATTACAAAAAAATGTTTAAAGCGGCTTTTGGAGATGAAACAATCACAGGACAAAGAATATTAAAAGCTCTTTCACAATTTATGGTAACTATGGTTTCCTCAGATTCCAAGTACGATCAAATGAAAAAAGGAATAGCCACTTTTACCAATGATGAAACCAAAGGGTATCAGCTGTTTCAGAACAAATGCATCAGTTGTCATTCCGGAGAATTATTTACAGACCAAAGTTACCGAAATACCGGAATGTATTACAATTCGCAATATGATGACAGAGGAAGATACAGAGTTACATTGGATTGGGACGACAACATGAAATTTCGTGTGCCAAGTCTTAGAAATGTAGAATATACAGCACCTTATATGCACGACGGAAGATTTTACACATTAGAGGCTGTGCTCAATTTTTATACAGACGGTGTAGAAAACCAACCCAATCTCGACCCTTTATTAAAACAGAACGGACATATCGGAATCCCGATGAATGCTCAGGAGAAGCAATACATCATCGCTTTTCTGAAAACATTAAGTGACAAAAATTTTATTACAAACCCAAAATTTGCAGAATAATGAAGAAGCTTATTTTAATTTTATTTTTTATCTCAAATATTTCTGTTTTTGCCATAGAAAAAGACAGTTTATATATTCCAAAACCTCTATTATCCGGGAATTACATTTTATTAGACGATTGTGATGCTTGTGGTTGTGCAGCCGGAAATGGCTCATCTGGTTTCGAATCACTTTTGAATCCGCAATTTATCGGGATTAAATACTTTAACCAACACTACAAAGCCAAAGAAAATTTATTTGTAAATGGTGTTACCCAAAATCAATACTTCAATACTTTACAACTTTGGGGCAAAATTCCGGTATCAAAAAAATTAAGCATATACGGAAACATACCATTTCAATTTCATGAAAAAAGAACGCTCCAAGGAGATATTAAAATTAATGGAATTGGAGACGCAAGTCTAATGGGAATTTATGAAATTCTACAATCAAAAGACAGCTACCACCAATTAAGTGGAGGATTTGGTGTAAAAATTCCAATCGGAAAATTTGATGAAAAAGGAATTACAGGCGTTAATCCAAGTTTTCAATTGGGAACAGGAAGTTGGGATTATCAATTGGCTTTAAGTTATAAATATCAAAAAAACTTATTTGCATTAATGCTAAACTCCGACTATACCATTAAAACCGAAAACAAAAAACATTATCAATTCGGGAACCAATGGAATTATGCAGTAACAGGATTTCAAAGGCTTTGGAGAAACGAAAACAGTATTTTCTCTGGAAAATTAGGATTACAAGGCGAAGTCTATGACTGGAATAAACAATTTGGGGAGCTTATGCCGAGAACCGCCGGAAGCGCATTGTACGGAAAGTTGGGTTTTGAGTTTTCATATAAAAAATTCAGTTTGGGAAGTGAACTGATGCTACCTGCTTATACCAATTTAGCAAGTGGAGATATTGAAGCTAAATCCAGGTTCAGTGTTTTTGTAAATTTTGGATTGTAATAGTGTAGTCTGTTTTAAAATAATAAACAATGATTTTTTATTATTAGTAAATTATAAAATTTAAAAATTAAGATGTCTCCAAGTAGTAAAATTAAGCATATAGTACAATTTACAGAACTGACTTCGGTTTATAAAGAGGAGGCAGATAATTCGGTATACAATATTTACAAAGAAGAAACAAAAACTAATAAAGCTTATTGTCAGGCAGTAATAGATAAAATTTTCAACCTGCCTTATGCTAAACTTCCGGAGTTTTTTAGTCATCATTGTATTTTTCTTGCAGATCCTATAAAATGGCTCAATAAGTTTGAGAAACTAATTTCCGAAAACGAAGAATTATTTACCACTTCAGGGAATCAGGGAAGAATGATAAAATGCTATACAATTATTGAAAGCAAACGGAAAGAAATAGAACAAACAGGCTATAAGCATACAGCAGCAAAACTTCCGATGATGTATGTCAATGCAGAATGCGAAGAACGGTATTTTTCTTTTAAGGAAACCAAAAAGAAAGTTCATTTGGCGGGAAGTTATACGGACAAAATAATGTTTCTGACAAAGGAGAAGTTCGATTATGAACAGGCAAGTATCGATTTTATTAATCCCAAATTGCCGGATTATTCTACACAATGTCAGAAAGAAATTGACCAGATTCAGCATATCAACAGATTGACCAATGAGTTTTCTCTTGATGTATCACAAAGCAATATTGGAATTATGCCACATAATAAATTGAAAATCAATTGCAATATCAATCAATTGGTAGATGTGTATTATCAACTGCACAGAGAATTATTTACAGATGGAAAACCTATTATTGATGGGCATATCAATGATATTACAGCAGTAATTGTCAATTCTTTTGTCGACAAAGATGGAAGAGAATTAAGTCCTCAAACCATCAGAACACTATTGACACCATCAAGGACGGATAAACGTCCTAAACCTCATAAAAGAATAGACATCGACAAATTGCTATAAAAGTTTTTAGTCCTGAAAGACCATTTTAGGACTAAAAGACTTTTTTTCTTTTATCACATTTGCTTCATAATCATAAAACCAAATGAATTATGGAAGCAATAATTTTATCCAAAGACCAATTCGATGGTCTGATGTTCAAAGTAAATGAAATTTCAGAAAAACTAAATTCAAAGAACAATCCGAAGCAGGATGTATTTTTGGATAATGAAGAATTTCTAAAGATGATGAAGATTTCCCGCAGAACCGCTCAAACGTGGAGAGACGAAGGAAAGATTTCATTTTCGCAGGTGGGTAATAAGATTTACTACAAATTGTCGGATGTAGAAAAGACCTTACAGAATTATTACAACAAATCTTTCGCAAAGTAACGGTTATGAACAATCTATACATCCGAAAAAGAAAGCCCAGAGTTACTCGCTGGGCTTTTTTCAAAATTTATAGTCACTATTTCTATAAATAATATGAATGAAAATCTGAAATCTCACGTCTGAAATCTAACATCTAATCCAATGAAAACCTCATTATTCAAAAACTTCAACGAAGTTGTAGAAAACAAAAACATCATAGAAATTCTGAACAATATCCAATCTGGAGTTTACAGAAATCAAATCACGTATTTACGAAAATCTTTGGCAGACAATAAAACCGAAGCAGCAGAAAGAGCCAAGAAATCACTTCCGGCATTTACTCCAAGTGCTACATTCAAAGGAGGTCGGAAAATGGAATTTTTGCAACAATACAATCAATTGGTTGTTTTGGATATTGATAAATTGAGTTTGGAAAAACTAACTGATACGAAGCAAAAAGCAAAAGAGAACGAATTTGTATTTTCAGCATTTATAAGTCCTTCAGGAAATGGTTTGAAAGTATTTGTAAAAGTAAATTCAGAATTAGAACAACATAAAGAAGCATTCATAAAACTGCAGAACTATTTTGAAAAACTTTTAGAAATCGAAATAGACAAATCCGGAAAAGATAGTACAAGACTATGCTTTGTTTCCTTTGATTCCGAATTATACTTAAATGAAAATTCTGCAATATTTTCTATAATTGAACAACCTGTAGACTGTCACACTGAGCGAAGTCGAAGTGTCCCCGAAAAATACCAATCATCAACCGACAACTATACTACAATCTACGAACATTGTGTTCGATTTACTGAAAAAAAAGAATCATTCGTGGAAGGCAACCGTAATAATTTTGTTTTTCAGTTGGCAAATAATCTCAATAGAAAAGGGCTTCCGGAATCTATGGCTTTAGGTTATTTGTTAGCAGATTATGGATATAATGACAAAGAAGTTACGGAAGCGGTAAAAAGTGCTTATGGTAATTCCGAACAGCATAATATCGATACTTTCAAACCAAGAAATTCAAATGGAAGAAACGAGAATAAAAAGACTGTCACATTGAGCGGTGTCGAAGTGTCTAAAAGAGTAAAAGAAGGAGATCCCGATTTTGAGGACGAAGAAGAAAAACCAAGTTTTATCGATAAATTGGAAATGTTTCTCAATAATCGTTACAATTTCAGATACAATACCGTTTTAGGAAAATTAGAATTTAAACTTTTGAATTCCTCCAAATGGAAACCAATGACTGACTTTTCAGAAAATTCCATATTAAGAGAAATCCTGAAAGCCAAAGTAAAATGCAACATCAATTCCTTACGGAATCTCTTGCATTCCGATTATTGCGAAATGTATGATCCTTTTGTAGAATACTTCAACAATCTCCCTGAAAATACAGATGAAACCGATTGGATAGAACAATTGGCAGATACCATTACAACAACAAAACAGGATTTGTGGCGGTTATGTTTTAAGAAATGGTTTGTGGCTATGGTGGCTTGTGTATTGGACGAAAAACAGGTCAATCAAACGGTAATTGTCTTTTCAGGAAAGCAAGGATTAGGAAAAACAACATGGATAGAAAAGCTAATGCCGAAAACACTTAAAGAATACATTTTTTCAGGAACCATCAATCCGAGCAATAAAGATACTTTGATACACCTTGCAGAATGTATGCTCATAAATTTGGACGAATTAGAAAATCTGAACAGAACCGAAATTGGAACGCTTAAAGAAATCATTACGAAAACCCATATCAGAATGCGGAAAGCCTATGGACACAATAATGAAAATATGCCGAGAAGAGCCAGTTTTGCAGGAAGTGTAAACACTGCACAATTTCTGAATGATACCACAGGTTCACGCCGTTTTCTTTGCTTTGAAGTAGAACATATAGAATATACCCACGAAATTGATATTAATAAAGTTTATGTTCAGGCTTTAAAATTAAAAAATGAAGGTTTTCGCCATTGGTTCAATCAGGAGGAAATCAAAGAAATCAATCAGAACAATGAGCAATACCAATTACGAAGTCCTGAAGAAGAATTACTATTAACATGGTTTGAACCTGCAACAAGAGAAAATGCAAATGCCTATTACAATGCTTCGCAAATAGCAGTGAGGTTGTCCGAAGTTGCCAAACTAAATGTGACTGATGGAACGGTAAACAAATTAGGAAAAGCATTGAAGAAACATCAATTTCAAAGATTTTCACGAAACCATGCTTATGTGTATGCTGTAAAAGAAATGTCTTATGAACAAGTTGAAGCCAAAAATAAAGACAACGGAATTCCACCAATTGAACCACCAACACAACAAAAAATACCCTTCCGATTTGATAATTGAAATTATAGATAATAATGTTATATGATATTCTTTCAAATCCACCATTTTACTCTGTTTTATGTGAGTAAGTAACGTAAGCAGATTTTAGCAAAAGAAAATTTAAAAATTTTCATTCTCAAAAAATATGCTGATTGAGGATAATCCAAAGCAATCTATTCATTAGACTTCACTCAACCGCTTCTAAATCGACAAATAAAATAGTTTTTTCAAAATCTCAAAAATTAAAAATTCTTTTTCTTTATTTTTTGGTTACGTTACTTACTTATTTCAGAAATCACGTTTTTTTCATTAAATTGCATTGTTTATTTTCTAATGAAGAATTTATGAAAATAGTGTTCCTCTTAAGAACCTATTTTTTCATTTTTTAATGACTTTTCATTATAAAGTATAAGATAATTAATATTAAAAAAAACATATGTAATAATGGCAGATAATCATTCTACATTTTTAGAATTTAATGATATTATTCGGTTAAATTCTACTAAAAAGAAACAGTTGAGAACTTCAAGAAAATCGGTTAGAGACGATATTTCTAAATACTTTAAAGATAATCGAGAAAAACATTCGGTTAGTTTCAAAGGACAAGGATCTTTTCCTATGGACACTACAATTTTACCTATAAATAATGAGTACGATGTTGATGATGGTGTTTACATCTTTGGTAAATCTGAAGATAGACCTTCTGTACAAACAGCTCATGACTGGATTTATGATGCTGTAAAAAATAGAACGGATCAAGAAACTTTAGATAAAAAATCATGTATTAGAGTTCAGTATGCAGCACAATACCATATTGATTTGCCTATTTACTATAAAACAGAGAAGGGACATGAATCTGAAATTGATGAAGAAATTCCTTTGCTCGCACACAAAACAAATGGATGGATTGAGAGTGATCCGTATAAGTTTGTAAAATGGTTTGATGAGCAGGCGAATGGTAAACCCCAACTAAAAAGAATAATAAGATATTTAAAAGCTTGGGCAGATCATCGTAGTGAAAAAAACAAAAGCTTGAAATTCCCAAATGGATTAATCTTCACAATATTAGCATGTAAACATTTTTCTGATAATTCGAGAGATGATAAATCACTATTGGATACATTAAAAAATATTCAATCAAGTATTGATGATCGTTTTCCATTCTATGGTTCTTACGAGTGTTATAGACCTACGATAGATACAAATGAAGATTTGTTAAATAAGTTTTCTGCAGAAACTGTAAAAAATAATTTCCTTGATGAGCTAAAAAAAATTATAGAATCTGGTAATCAAGCAATAGAAATGGAAAGTGCAAAAGATTCTTGTTCTAAATGGCAAAAACATTTAGGGGATAGATTTCCTTGTCAAAATATTACCGAAGATTCAGAAAAATTAGCAAAATCATTTTCAGTACAAGAAATTTTTAGACACGATAATAAATCAGCATAATGATTGATGAAATTATTAATGAAATTTCCAAAACTGAAAACTGTCGCATTCTATCTTTAGATGAAATTCGTAAAATTTCACATTTAAAAAAAAATAAGAATGTTATTGAAATAAATACAGATTTATCATCTGAATCTGGGTATATTTCAGTTGTTCTATATCTGACTTTAGAAAATGCCGAGTTACCTAAATTATATGTAAACGAGGATAGCTATGAATTAATAAAATTTATTCCGCATGTAAATCAGGATTTTAGTATTTGCATTGTTGAAGATGAATCAATAAGTTTTCATGAATCAAATCTTCCTAGAATTGCAACATATTTTATTCATAAAGCAAAAGAGATTTTATCAATAAAAAATGTTGATAAAGTGTCTGAATTTGAAGATGAGTTTAAAGCTTATTGGGAAATTCAGTATAATGGAGAAAAGGCTATTTATGAAGCTGGAATGGTTTTAATTACAAATGATGCACCTATAAAATGTGTAAGATTTACTTACAATTTTAATTTTTTCACATTTTTGCTTTACACAGATTCAGAAGAATCAAGCCGTTTATTTAATTTTTTTGATGTACGGAAAATTAAATATTACGAGATAGAAGCAATAGAAGCTACATATGATAAAGCCGTACCACCTTTCGACCTGAGTTTTACAGAATCTATTAAACTCCTTTCAGCAGAACAAATTAATATTCTAAGAAAGAAGATTAATAAAGAAGGACTAGATTCTGTAATACTTTTTTTTAGGAATAATAAAAATGAATGCTATGGATGGTGGTATGAAGAATTTATTCCAAAGATAAATCCTAAAATAGTAAAAGGACATACTTATAGTAATTGGGAGAAAATTAATTTACCACTTTATAAAAATAGTAAAGTTAGAAGGATATCCTTTTCCAATATCGGCAAAAAAAGATTGGATGTAAGGACTGCCGGTCAATTAATTGATGATGATAAAAAAGTTTGTATAATAGGATTAGGAAGTATTGGTTCTCAATTGCTTCATTTATTAACTAAAATATCATTTAACCAATACAAATTAGTGGATCATGATCTCTTGAAAGTTGAAAATATTGCACGTCACCAATATGGTTTTTCCGAGATAAATAAATTTAAGGTAGATATAGCTGAAAGAAATATTTTAGAAAAAAATCCTTTTGTTAAAGTATTAACATACAATAAATCAATAGTAAACCTTTTGAATGAGAATACAAGTTTTTTTGAAAATGACGATTTTATTTTCATTGTATTAGGAATAACGAGATATGAAATTTTCATTTTGGATTATTTAATAAAAAATGGAATAAACAAGCCAGTAATAATTATTTGGGTAGAGGCATATTTATCAGGAGGTCAAATGATTTTTTCGCATCCGAATGACTTTTCTAAAGCGAAACAACTCGTTTCTAATTTTCAATATCGAGTTTTAGATGAAGAAGTATATTTGAAGGAAGGGAGTTGCCAAGGAACATATATGCCATATTCGATGGAGCATATTAATTTATATTTATCATCAATTTTTGTAGAGATTTATAAAATAATCAGCCGCCAACAAAATTATTCTACCATTTTTACATGGTTTGGAGATTTGGATTTTGTGAAAGCTAAAAATCTTAAATTGACTACTTTTGCACAAAATAAAGAATCATTTTCTTTACATAAAACTAACATCTAATGAATTTCAAATATTATAAACGAGCCAATCTTATTATTTTTATTCTTGTGCTGTCGGTTGCACTTGGTAAAATAATGATTTATCTTGAACCCCACATTAATGAATATGAAATACTAAAACAAATTAATGATTTAATGGGTGTTTTTAGTGTGGTTGGCTTGCTGGGACTAGTACTATGGTTCATTGATGAAATTGGTTGGAAATGGATTTGTTTTAATTGGTTAATTGATGTGCCAAATCTCAATGGTAGGTATAAAGGGACATTAGTTTCAAACTATAATGGTAGAACTGAAATGGATTGTATCATTGAAATCATCCAAACCGCATCAATCGTTAAATTGTATTGTTATTTTGGGAATCTATCAACCGGAGAAATATCTTCGGAGTCTAGAAGCCATACAGAAGAAATTATATGTGAGCCAAATAAATTAAATAGATTAATTTATACTTTTAAGAATAATTCAGATATTGAAGTAAATCTTAACGATCATGAAGGAGCAGGTTCTTTATCGTATTTTAAAGATATAAAAAAGTTGGATGGCACCTATTTTAATAGAAGAGGTAATACTGGTAAAATCGAAGTAATATTTGAACAAAAAAAACTTTTAAAAAGATTTATATGAAAGCTGTTTCCGAATTTACAGAATTACTAATTGAACTTGCTGAAATACAAGATGTAGATTTTTCTGGAATAGGTTTAATTCTATATTCTTCTTTAGATAATTTGGATTTTATTCTAATGAAAGATAATGCAATCCTTTCAAATAAGCTAATTAGAGGTAAAGTAGAATTATTGAAATTTATCAAAGAAATATCTAGCCACGATAATTATTTTCATGACGGATTTCATTTAATAAATGAAAAATTAGAATTAACCCATTTATCCGCATTTATATCTCCTAAAATTAATAATGATTTAATTGTTTTTGATGGATATGGAAGCAGATATCGTACTGCTATATATTCTTCATTGTGTCCAGGTATCTTAGCAACAGGAGTAATAGGAAAGTCTTATGGACCATTTGTTTTTCAAAATGGTAATACTTACAATGTTAGTATATGATAGAGGAGTTATTGGTTGACTTCGATGTGATAATGCTAAGAATATATTCTGAAGTAATTTTAGTATTTAAAAAATATAAACAAGAGGCAAATAATAAAAATGAATCAGGAGGTGTTTTATCAGGTTTTTATTTGGACGAATATTCATATAGAATTACTGATGCATCAGTTCCTACAGAATTAGATAGGTCAGGAAAATATTTTTTTAATAGAGCTAAAGGAAGTGCACAAAGTTTTATAAGTAAACTATTTAAAAAAAGTAAAGGTAGAAAGATTTATCTTGGAGAATGGCATACTCACCCAGAAGATATTCCTACTCCTTCATATCTTGATATAAGATCTATTAAAAAACAAATTAAAACTGTCAATTTAAATACATCTCGTATATTTTTAGTTATTGTAGGGCGTAAAAAAACTTATTTAGGCATTTATGACACCAAAGGTAATTTGATTGTAGAAAATCATATTATTATATAAAAGACTTTACTCTTCTTATACTTCCGCTCAGCCACAGCAAATTACATAATCGAAATTATACGCAAAAGCCTACGCAACAACGTGCGTTTCCACTACGCTACACCGCAACCAGCACCATCTTTGCCTATAATTTGAGATTATGTAAAATGCTTTCCTTGCAACGGGCATAGCCCTTTTGCTCCAACGCCTTTCCAACGCTTTTTTCCCACCCACCCATTTTCATAGGATGCACAAAAAGTGATGCAGAAAGTTTGGTTTTATTGCCATCGGAGAAACCCGCTTCACATCCGGAAATATTTTAAAAGCAATAAAAAAATATTCCGACTGTTCAGCAGGTTCTTCCTTCCCGCACAGCAGTATTCCGTACTGAATAAAATTGCTTTCCTGAAGCAAATCCAAGCAAAAAGCATTTTCTTTCAGCACTCCATACCGCTGTCGTTCCAACACCTTTTCACGATAGATTTACAAAACAGATTTGTTGATAATTGACCATTTCGTAAAACATCATTTTTGTGCGAGTTGTTTTACCCATTTTTGCCAACGCTTTCCAATGTTCCTTCACACCATACAAAGCAGGCTTATGTATGCCGTTTCGTCACGGCTTGCAGAAGTATGTCGCCAATTCCTAAATCCAAAGCAACATACCTCTGCTTTTTCCATTCCTTCCCAACGCTTTATGGTCATTCTTTGAAGATTTGGGTTCCTACAAAAAATAAAAAAAGGAAAGTAAGTTAGGGGGCTTCCTGAATCCAGCCGCTAAGTTCTGTAAAGGTCAAGCACTTCGTGTTTTTGGAAAAAGATTTTTTCGTATAAAATATACGCAAAAATTTTTTCCAAAAAACCTTGACAGAACGCCCCGCCCCCTTTTGAAAGGGCTTTCTTTTTTTCTTTTTTTTTCGGTTTTTTTCTTGGTTTTCTTTTAAAAATATTTCGGCGGAGCATCAATTTTTAAATCGAAAACTATGCTCAATTTCAAAGTACGCACGTACAATTCCGAAAAGGAAACGCCTGAAAATTCAATTTTCATTTTATCAAGAGGAAAAAACGCAGGAAAACCGCTTTTTGAACCTTGCCCGAATTGTTTTATCCTATATTGTAGGAACGAAACCGAAAAAGAAAACCTGTACTGGATATTTTACACCCTTTGGAAAAACGGATTTTTCCATCCGTATCTCTGCGGAAGTGTAATTGATATGCTTCGACTTTCAGAACTCAAAAAAGTCCTTCAAAAATGGATTATTCCAAGTTTTTCCAAAATGGAACAAAACGGAAAAATCCTGCAGGACATCAAAGCGGTCTATCAACTCGAACAACATTATTCCAAACAATTGAAGCAACTTGCAGAACTTCGTAGTGTTCTTGTACAGAAATACTATTACAAGATTTGATGATTTTAGCCCTTACTTTAAGGGCTTTTTTATTGCAATAACTCTGAATGAACAATAAAGGCAGTTTATTTCATAGATAATTGCTACCTATTTCATCCACTTAAATAAGGAGCTGAAAGCAAATGAATATAAAAGAAATACCCACTTAAAAAGCGGGTATTTTGGTACATAAGGAATGTTTTAAAATAGATAAACTATTTAATTTTCCTGATTTTCGGCGGAATTTTTCGGAATTACTTCCGAATTTTTGTCCGGTTCTTCAGAATTGATTGCGGTTTGTGAAATAGCTGTTGCTAAAGTTCCTCCAAGAAGTAAATAACCTCCGACTGTAATCAAAGTAGCAGGCAAAGCAACCGGAGCGGCTACTAAAACACCGCCAACTGCGGATAAAACCAAACCTGCAGAACGGATAATTTTGAACCATTTTGGAGTGGGTTCTTTAATTCTGCTGACTAAATTCAAATTGTTATTTTTCATTGTCTGAATGTTTAATGAGGTTTAATTCGATTTTATTGATTCTTTGTTCTAAATATTCTACTTTCTGATTGATAAGATCATACGAATTTTTGAACTCTGTTTTTATGACCAAAGCCATTGTTTTGACTTCGGAAATGTCTTTTTCCATACTTTTAAAATCAGTGTGCAACTGTTTTATAAAGTAGGCAACGATGCCTAAAAGTAAGCTGCTTAATGCTCCGAAAAGGATGTTTATGGTGTATTCATTTTCCATTCTTTATGATATTTAGAATTGAAAATTGTTTTCTACCAAAATTCCTTTATCCGTTCCCTGAACAACTTTAAGAAGTTTTGGATAAATAATTTTGTAGGCTTCACGACTTTGAAGAACCTGAAAATCCCCATCTTTTTTAATCCAGCTCAATCCGGTAAGCGGACAACCTGCAGTTTGCGTAATAGTATTTCCAACGTGAATATATACAGCATCAAATGTAGGTAGACCATCAATTTCTATCATTCCCCGATGCATAACGGGATAAGTATTGGCGTAAGTCTTATTCATACCGCCCCAAGTATTTAAGGTTAAATAGAATTCTCCCGTAGGAATGGCGGTTTGTTTCATTATTTTAACCAAACGTATTTTATCCTCTAATAGAAAACATTGAAAAATTCCGTCAATATACAAATGGGATAATGTACTTTGTTTGCCTTCGGCAACTCTGATTATTTTTATTCTCATAATTCATAAATGTTTTAAAAGTTCGACGAATGAAAAATAAAAGCCCTCTTTTTTGAAGAAGGCTTTCAACTGAACCATTTTAAAAAGCTTCCTCAATTTTGAGACAGTTACCGGAAGCAAAAGGATAATATTGACCGTTAACTTCCTGAAAAAATTCAATTCCTATACATTGGACAACAGAAACATTTGCTCCAAGTGTTGGCGTTCCAGGTAGAGTAGCGGTTATCGTTGCTCCTGAATAAGATTGGTTTAAAGGGATGTAAGGAGAATATTCTACTACATTCAATTCGTTATTGTCCATATCGTCAGGTTCATAACTTCCTGTCGTTGGATTATAGGAAAAGTCAGCCAATACGGCTAAAGCATTCAATAAACGGAAATGCGTAGAACCTGACGGAGCAGAAATCAAATCCACTGGCAGAAATTCATCTACGATGAAATCTGCAGATGTTCTGTCCACATCGTGATTCACATCATAAGGAGCATTGAAAATACCTGAGATAGAAAGATTTTTATTGAACTCAAATCCGTCCAAATATTTTCTTTGTGTGGAAATTTCAACTTTTCGGTAACCTCTGGCTTCGGTTCCGTCCTCCAAATTGATTTTCTTCATAATTGAAGTTAAACGACCTGTAACCTGTGGATCAGTAAATTTACCCATCAAAGCGGATAAAGCAGTTCTTAGCGATTTTCCGGCTTTGGCACATCCGCCAAATTCGTTCATGTTTTCCCGAGTTCTTTCAAACTCCGGAGCAGATTTAACCTGTTGAGCAGTAGGACCTCCTACCAATCCGGCAAAAAATCCCTGCTGACCTTTGATTTTGAAATGTCTTACGTCACCAATAGTTCCGGTGTACTTCATAAGACCTTTTTGTCTTGCCATTGTAATACGATTTTGTAATTAGAAAAGATTGAAAAACACTGTTGTCTAGACACTTACAAATATCATTTATTATCTTTATAAAATCAATAGTTAAAATACTGTAAACCAATGAAATACAACGAAATTAGTGACTTTATAGAAGAAACTCACGTCAAAATAGAAGAAGTATTGGACGGAGACACGATAAAAGTAAAGCAGGAATTCGGGCAAATATCGAAGGAAATCCGTTTGTATGGATTAGATGCCCCAGAAGTGAGAATAAACCGTAAAATGTTGGAAGATGAAGCCAAGAGCCATATTCCAAGTTCTATGCTATTGCAATATGGTTTGATGAGTTTGGATTTTGTATTGCAAGTAGCACCAATCGGAACAAGAGTAACATTACTCACGGAAAGAAAACATCAATTGGATTTTTGGAAAAGGCAATTGGCTTATGTGATTTTGCCGAATGGTTTGTGCTTGAACGAAGAACTAATAAAAAATGGATATGCAAAAGCTAGTAATAATTATTACTGTCAACTACTTCCTAAATATCAAGCGTTAAACCTACAAGCTAAACAGCAAAAGCAGGGAATCTACCAATTTACTGATGTTTTCTAATTTGTTGTATTTATGTTGTACAATGATAAGTAAGTGAGTAAGATAACCCTGTATTTATAGGCTTTTTGGAACAAAGTTTATATAATACAATGTTAGCAGAAGTGGTTTTCTATTCAACGATTATCTTATAATAGCCATTTTCACTGGTTGAATTTATATCTTCAATTTGAATATTATCAATTTTGTAACCAGAACATTTTCCAGTTATTTTTGAAGATGTAGTTTTAAATCTAAATGTTTTTACAGGATTTATTGTTAAGTAAACATCATAATCTTTACTTCCTTCACTCCAACCAACTCCCTCTAAAGAAATTTTATTGTCCTCTCTAATATTTGTTTTAATTCCGATTGAATTTCCATTTCCTTCATTTTGCTGAACAATAATTTTGGATTTATCTAATGTTCCATTTTGCAATAAATTTTCTCCAGACACATTCACGAATTCAAATACAATATTTTCAGGTGGTATAAAGCAATCATCTTCGCTACAGTTAAACAAAATTAAACTTGTCAAAATTATAGTAATAATTAAAAAATATTTTTTCATATTATTTTTCTTTGGTTTTAGGTTTCAGCGGAGTATTTGTCAACCATTTCTGCTAACGGAAAGGGGCTTTGCGAGGTGTGGGCTTTCGAAGAACTGAAAGTTCAAGAACGACCAAGCGTAGCGAATGCTTTTTCAAGTACACTAAAATAAGAAAAAAAAGTGGAATTGAAAAGCATGAGCGGATTATTTTTTCTGCTTTTCAATTTTGCACTTCACCCCGCATTTTGCCAATACAATGTGCTTGTTGCACAACTCAAATATACAAATAAACTTGTATAAAAACGGGATATTTCGTAAATTGATGTATGCAAGGAAAGAAGAGTTTTACACCACAATTATTTGTTTCGGTCAATTTATTAGACCTAGTTCCAGAGGATAATTTTTATAGAAAAATGTTATCCGAACTCAATTTAGATTTCATTTATAAAGCAACTCAAAAGTATTATGGTAAGGAAGGACAAGAGAGTATAGATCCTGTTGTTTTCTTTAAGATATTATTGGTGGGATATTTAAACAATATCAATTCAGATAGACAGTTGATAGCTTTTTGTAGTGATAGCTTGTCGATAAGATTGTTTTTAGGTTATGATGTACATGAGCAGCTTCCTTGGCACAGTACCATTAGCCGAACTCGCGGTTTGTATGGCGAAGAAGTCTTTTTAAACTTGTTTAAAGAAGTCTTGAGAATGTGCGTTTCTAAAAATATGGTTCGTGGTAAACGACAAGCGGTGGACAGCGTTTTCATCAAAGCTAATGCTTCTATGGATAGCTTGGTAGAGAAAGAAGTTTTAGAAGACGCCAGTGCTTTTGTAAACGAACTAGAAGAAAACAGCGAATACAAAGTAACTACCACCCGCAAGAAACTCGTTGAACGCCACCATGATTGGAAAGCAGAAGCGTATAAAGGAATGCCAGCAAATAGCAATAGTAGACAGATAGATGAAAACGGCAATCTCATCCGTCCCAAATACCTATCTAATCACACCCATTATTCTCCCACAGATAGCGATGCTAGAGTGAGTGTAAAACCCGGCAAAGCGCGACAATTAAATTATTTTGGACAAATCGCAGTTGACGATGCGCACCATGTCATTACAGGAGCGTGTTCAGATTTTGCGGATAAACGCGACAGTCAGTGTTTAGAACAAATTGTAGAACTCACAGAAGAAAACCTAAAGGAAAACGGAATAGAATTACAAGAACTTTTAGCCGATGGTGGTTACAGCAGTGGCGAAGCATTGGCGTATTTGCACGAAAAAAACATCAACGCCTACATCCCTAACTTCGGACAATACAAATCAGAGCGAGAAGGTTTTACTTACCACAAAGAAGAAAACTATTATCAATGCACAAAACCCGAAGGTAAGCAAGCTAAACTGCTTTTCAAAGGCGAAAAAATGGATAGTAAAGGCTACACCAAACGAACGTACCGAAGCAGTGAAACAGATTGCAAAAACTGTCCACTAAGAGAACAATGCTGTGGCAAAAGCACCAAGTTTAAAAAGCTAGACGACAGCATCCACAAAGAACATTACGACCGTATGCATCAAAAACTCACCCAAAACGAGAAATATGCCAAGAAAATGGTTAGAGTGCGAAGCAAAACGGTAGAACCCGTCATTGGAACGTTGATCAACTTTACCAACATGAAACGAGTCAACACTCGAGGCATCAAAAACGCAAACAAACATGTACTGATGGCAAGTTTAACCTACAACTTGAAGAAATACATGCGTTTTACCATTAAAAAACCAAGTATTTTAGCCCAAGTTCTATCTCTAAAACAAGGGAAGAACTTTGCTTTTTCAAAACGCGCCTTTTCAGTCTATAAAAACTCGATTTTAAGCTATTCAAATTCTAGAATTTTGAACTACAACTAAAAAAAAACCTCTCTAAAATTGCTTCTAAAGAGGTCAAAATTTCATGTTTTTGAAAACTATTTTCTAAAAAAAAGGAGTTGTGCAACAGTTACCAATGTTAGCTGCAGGTGGTATGTTTTTTTTAGTTATAAATTATTCAGATTAACTATTTCGGTAACTTCACATTCAGCTGTTTTATGTGGTCCTTCCATAAAGAAACCTTTTTGTCCAATCTTAATTCGTTTTTTATGCAACTCAAAAAATGATTCATTTAAAATCCACATTTTTGCATGTCCAGATTTTGGAACTGATATTGTTTTGTTTAATATTACATTGTTTTCAGAGTCCAAAAATTCGGGATGAATCATCCACATTTGTGATTGAATTATATTTTCAACTTCATCTTCGTAATACATAAAATCTGACCGATAACCTTGAAATGGTTCTCCCGTTTTTCTTCCGCCTTCTTTTTTTGAATAAAATTTATATTTTACAATAAAATCGCATGGACGATTACGAATTTGTTCATAAGGAATATGTTTTTCTATGCTCATAATTTTGCGGAAAGTTGTTTGCCACTTCTGACTAACGTTAAACTTTACTATTGATAATCAAGTTGTTTTGAATTCAATATCCTTATTAGTCAGTCCAAATTTAGTGATTTGTTTTTGTATTCTTTTGGCTGCTGCTATTTTTCTTTTCTCGTCCAGAAAAAGGTATTGTGAAGGCGGATTGTAACCTTGCCCCTTAACGAGCATATTCCATATAATGACGGCGAGCTTTCGGGCGAGTGCAGAAACAGCAGTTGCCCTTCCTTTTTTGTAGCTTAATCTTTTGAAGAACTCAGCGAGCCATCCCTCCTTTAGGTTGCCCATGGCATTGGCCGTGTTTCTGAATGCTATTTTCAGCCGCGAACTTCCCTTCGGAATGTGGTTGGATAATACTTTGCCACCACTTATTTTGTTGTTGGGGGCGAGCCTGAGCCATGCAGTGAATTGTTTTGCAGTGGGAAATTTTCTAATCCCATCTAATCCGACTTCTGCGATGAGAGCCATAATCAACCCTTCGCTTACTCCCTCAATCGCCATCAAGTCTATCCCTTCAAAATATTGGTAAGCAATTAAATTCATGTCGGTTTGGCTTACTGCGTTTTTATTTTTACGCTTGTGCTTTTTTTTTCAATGGTATGCTGTTTCTTATGCTCGTCCTTTTCGATGAATTCCTTCAGGAGCCGGTCGATCTGCAAATCCGTATCCATGATTTGTTGCTGGAGGTGTTTGTAGGAATCCCACTCTTGCTTCAAGGCAAAGAGATAATCTTTGCGCCCATTGAACTGCAGAGCTTTTGCGATTTCCTCCTCTGATTTTCGGCAATTGTAATGACGGAGTTTTGCCAATTCCTCTCCCTTGTGCTCTCCGTTTAGAAAAGCTTCAATAATGCAAGATCCTGTAAGACCGACTATATCCCTTACCACAACTTCAAGCCTCATATTCATCAATCGCAGATATTTTTGCATCCTCCTGGTGCATGATGCAGATTGCTTGAGCAGGTTTTGACGGTGTCTGGAATAGGTTCGTACGGTGTCCGTGTCCGAATCGGGTAAAAAGCTGGCACTCAAAAGCCCCAGAGAGTGAAGTTTTTGAATCCATTGGCAATCTTTAATGTCTGTCTTTTTTCCTTTGATATTTTTGGTTTGTCTGCCATTAACCAAAATCACATCAAAACCTTGTCCCACCAAAGTTGAGAACAGATTTTGCCAATAAGTTCCGGTGGATTCCATGGCGATCGAGGTAACGCCATTCGAGTGTAACCAGTGGCACATCTCCAACTGGTCTTGGCTGTACACGCCAAATTCTTTTACATCCTCTGCATTTTGCCCTACTGCTACCCAATGGCTACGGCTTCCAATATCTATTCCCGCAGCATTGGAATTTACCACTTCGAGTGAAATCTGCTTCTTAGTTTCCATGTCTTAATTTTTTCAATTAAACCAATAAAAAACTCCAAGGACTGCACTTTGCTAAATTTGAAATTATTCTGATCGGGATATCTGCTTATCGCAGACTCGCCATTAAAAACTAACGCCGTCTGAAGTATTACTACCAAAGACTTTTGTGCAATCTTACCTGAATTGCAGACGGGTTTTTAAACACCATTGCTTAAACCGGTCTTTTCAAGGAGCGATTACTAAGATAAGAATAAAGAATTTAAGATATTAATATGAGGTACCGACTTATCTCGTTAGCGGCTAAAAACAACTTCGTTTTCGAGTAGGGGAATTTCTGCTAACGAAAAAAGTATTGGCGAAGTGCGGGAATTCGAAGAACTGAAAGTTCAAGAAAGACTAAACGTAGCCGATATTTTTTTCGTGGAACTAAGTTATAAAAAATTTGTGGAATGAAAAAATAGCGGCGGCAAAAAAGTACAAAAAGTTCAACTTTGACTTAAACCCCGCATTTTGCCAATACAATGTTAGCTGAAGGTTTTTATTTCCTTTTTTTATATCCAAGTGATGGAATTTTAGCTCCAAATTCTTGTAATTCAATCTCGTTTTTAGTTAGTTTTGTAATGTAATATTTTAATATTTTTCGGTTATCTAATTTTATGATGAGTTCATTATTATTCAACTCCCATTTTCCATTCCATTTATCTGTTGAATCATCAATTACAATATTATCATTATTAATTTTCATATCTGTAAAGAAAAAATTATCGTTTTTTTCCATTTCAGAAATTGCAACAGCTATAGTATCATAAGCTACATTATATTCCCATTTTCCATTCAACATTTTTTTATATTCAGAATGTTTACTCTGACCAAAACTTGAAATTCCAATTAATAAATTTAAAATAATTAGAAATGATTTAGTTTTCATTTTTGTTTTTTTTTAGATTTCTTTTGTTAACTCGCATTTTAATAAACTTTCTGCTAACGAAAAAGTATTGGCGAAGTGCGGGGAATTCGAAGAACTGTAAGTTCAAGAATTCACAAACGAAGCCGATGCTTTTTCAGATTGACTAAATTAAATAAAAAAACAATATGAAAAGCAGCGGCGAATGAAAATTTTAAAATTTCAGCGCAAACTTCAACCCCGCATTTTGCCAATATAATGTTGTGTGCAGCGTAATTTTCCATTTTTCAGCAGTTTTTTCAGATATTTTCAAGAAAATTTGTCAAAATTTCAGGATTAAAATGTCAAAACTTATCCATTTTCATTTTCAAGAAAATATTTTCGGTTGCTTTTCAAATAATTTTATTCGGTTTTTCTCAATAATAAACAACAATTTTTTTCAGTTTGAAGATTTTCAACTGCAAATTTTTCAAGCGTTTATTTTTTCGATTTTGTTTTGAGAAAAATATTTTTCAGAGTATTTTTTTCAGAATAATTTTTGTCAAATTTCAGCGCCAAATTTTTCAGATTTTTGAAGAATTAAAATTCAAAATTTCAAGCGGAATTTTTTGGGCGATTGCACACAACGGAAAAAGTATTGGCGAAGTGCGGGATTAATTGAACGAAAGTTCAAGTTCAGACTAATTGTAGCCAATATTTTTTCAATGGAACTAAATTAGTAAAAAATGTGGAATTGGAAAATATTGGCGGATAAATATTACAAAAAGTTCAATTTGCCCTTAAATCCCGCATTTTGCCAATACAATGTTAGCAGAAGGTGTTTTTTATAATGCTTTATTTTCATCTTTGAAAGAGGTTTATAGTTTCTTTTTCTTGTATATTATATTTCTTTTCTGTCATTGAATAATCCTAAACAGTCATAGTATATTTCTTTCCGCGCATTGAATAATTCTAAATTTGTATGTCATATTTCTTTTCCGTCATTGAATATTTCTCTTATCGCATTGAATAATTCTAAATTTGTATGTCATATTTCTTTTCCGTCATTGAATATTTCTCTTATCGCATCGAATAATACTAAATCCGTATGTCGTATTTCTTTTTCATTATTGGGTATTTCTAAACTTACGATTATGAAATCTTTTCTGACTTTTTCTAAATCCTAGGTTTTGTGAATTCTATTCCTTTTACTTGTGCGTATTCGGGACTGGTGACTCCAAATACGGATTTGATGTATTTCTTTACTTCATTGGCGGTTTCTACAAGGGAAGTAGGGTCTGTATAAAGTACTTTGTTTCGTGAGATTCTTGAATTGCTGACGTTGGCATAGGCTGTTGAGACTGCAGTATTTTTTGAAGTGAGGTCTGAAATTTTTGTATCAAGAGAAGCGATTTGTAAATCGGTTTCGTTTGGAGTGTAGCTTGGTTCGGCTTCTAATACGGATTTGAGACCTATAAAATGTTGTATGAGTTGGTCGTAGGATTGTTGGCTTGTGGAAATGGTGTTTGGTGCAGGTGTATTGGTGTCGGGTGGGATTTGGGTTGATATTGCTTTCTTGCCTTGTAGTTTTCGGTTGTAGGTTTTGGCGTCGTCAATCGTTTGCTTAGTAGCATCCGTGGTTTGTAATGCGTTAATCAGTCTTGTGGAAAGTGATTTTAAACCACTGAATGCGGAAACTCTTTCGTTTACTTTGTTATTATACTCAGTGTTTTTTGTGATGACATCTGTTAATGTGGTTTCAGCGGATGTTTTTTGTGTAATGAGCTGTGGCAGTTTTAGACTTTCTTTTGATGGATTATAGTTTGTTCCGTAAGTGGTAACAAATTCGATTAGGTCTTGAAAGTTGGCTACGTTTTTGGCGTGTCCTGTTTCTGATGTGGATTTCATGATATTTATGTTTTTTGGTTGATAGTGTTTCAAATATAAGGAATATTTTGTTTTGCTGATGATTAAAATAATATCGGCTTGCTACAAGCAAGCCGATTAATTTATTACCACTCTCTAACTTTAAATATTAAGATAATTGATGATATTGCGTAAACTATTAAAGGTATTAGAAATTGAAGGGTAATTTTATTAGAATCATTTAAATGAATAATGCCAGATTCAGAAATAATAAATAGGAATAATGAAATAAAGCATATTATCATCAAATATGGATTTTTGAATTTTTTATACGAGGAAAAAATAATTAAGGTACCCATTACTAAAATTGGCATAATACCTAATTCCCAATTGATACCGGTATTATGATAAGTAAAACTATTTACAAATTCTATGATTGAGAAAAGTAAATAAATAAATATAGGTAACCCATCTTGATTAATGCTAAAGATAGCAAGAAATGATATTATATTTATATGCTTTAAAATCTGCATATAAAATTTACTTTTTTTACGGTGCATTTCCATTTGTGTATTGTGCATGACTCGAAATTATATTTATAACAGTATTTGGAGTGTCGATACCTGATGTAGGTGCATTAACTCCCACAACTTGTAATGCATATAGAGCAAAATCACTACAATTATTCATTAGAATATTATAGTCACTATGAGAAAAAGCAATTGAATTGCCAATAATTTGTTGGAGTTGTGTGGACGAAATAGTTCCAAGATTCCAACCAAAGGTATAGGGGAAACCTGAATTATTTCCAAAAATACCTGGTCCATTGGTATTGGCGGGAAATCCTAATTTTGGATAAAATCCATATGTTCTAACATTATTACCTTGGCTAATAGAAATAAAAGCATGACCAACACCATTGCCTCCAAACATTTTTTGAGCATAAACCGTCAGATTTGCTGATTGATGTATGTCAAAAACACTTAAAAAATCTTGGATATTAGGAATAGCTGTATGTGGAGGCGGAAAGGTAATAAACTCATTTTGAAATTGCAACCATGAAATAGTGGGGTTTTGCAACATAAAATCGAAAGCAAAATCTTGTATTGTGCTTATGCTTGTCCATTCATTTGGATTTTGATTTTTGTATGCTACTGCAGATGTGAAAATTGGATTAAAACTAGACCAAGCTATATTCTTTTTGGTAACATATTCTAAAACAGAAGTAATGAAACCTTGGTGCTTGGGAGCTAATCCATTTTGTGAAAAATAGTTGATTATATCGGTTAGTGCGCCAATGTTTTCTGTGATATAGGCATGAGAAGATGGAGATAGAAATGCTATGAAATTATTAATCTGTTCTGTAGTAGGTACATTGGGCACTGTACCACCACCTCCTCCTCCTGATGGTGGCCCACCAGTATTTCCGCCCGAAGATCCACTGCCACCTCCTGTTGTACAAATATCCATTATATAATAGGTTACTCCATTATAATCACTACATGGGCAACCCGCACCAAAACAAGGGACATGCATTTCTACCATACATGTAGTAGAATTCTTTGCATGGTTTTCTGTTTTGTTATTTCCATTAATATCCGTTATTTTTAAAACACCTTGATAATCTCCTTTTTTATTAATTATATAATTTTTTAACCATTGAGCATCTGGTATATAATTATAAATATATTCTTCTATATTGCCGTTATGTACATTAATTACAAGATTTGAAAATGTAAAGTCTTTATCATCTACTGTGTTAACTTTTAACGTGAAAGAAGTAATATCGTTATGTACAACTTTAATAATATCTGCTGTGTCAATAGCAGTAATATATTGTTTTGTATTTTTATTTAGATTATTGGGTTTTAAATAATCTGGAAGAGTATTTTTTGCATTTTTTTGAATAAAATTTTCCATTTCCTCAAAACTTACTTTATTCACTCTTGAATTTGAATGAAATTGAATTGTGTCATTAGACTCCATAAGATATTCTCTTGTACACGAGAATAAAAATAATAAAGCAAGCATTGTTAAAAAATAATTCTTTTTCATAAATTTTTGTTTTTAAAATTAATAAAATTTTTCCATTAGTTTTAACACAAAGTTTGGGAACACTTTCTGCTAACGGAAAAAGTATTGGCGAAGTGCGGGCTTAATTTGAACGAAAGTTCAAGTTCAGACCAATCGTAGCCAATATTTTTTCAATGGAACTAAGTTAAACAAAAATGTGGAATTGGAAAATATTGGCGGCTAAATATTACAAAAAGTTCAACTAAGACTTCTCCCCGCATTTTGCCAATACTATGTGCTTGTTGCACAACTCAAATATACAAATAAACTTGTATAAAAACGGGATATTTCGTAAATTGATGTATGCAAGGAAAGAAGAGTTTTACACCACAATTATTTGTTTCGGTCAATTTATTAGACCTAGTTCCAGAGGATAATTTTTATAGAAAAATGTTATCCGAACTCAATTTAGATTTCATTTATAAAGCAACTCAAAAGTATTATGGTAAGGAAGGACAGGAGAGTATAGATCCTGTTGTTTTCTTTAAGATATTATTGGTGGGATATTTAAACAATATCAATTCAGATAGACAGTTGATAGCTTTTTGTAGTGATAGCTTGTCGATAAGATTGTTTTTAGGTTATGATGTACATGAGCAGCTTCCTTGGCACAGTACCATTAGCCGAACTCGCGGTTTGTATGGCGAAGAAGTCTTTTTAAACTTGTTTAAAGAAGTCTTGAGAATGTGCGTTTCTAAAAATATGGTTCGTGGTAAACGACAAGCGGTGGACAGCGTTTTCATCAAAGCTAATGCTTCTATGGATAGCTTGGTAGAGAAAGAAGTTTTAGAAGACGCCAGTGCTTTTGTAAACGAACTAGAAGAAAACAGCGAATACAAAGTAACTACCACCCGCAAGAAACTCGTTGAACGCCACCATGATTGGAAAGCAGAAGCGTATAAAGGAATGCCAGCAAATAGCAATAGTAGACAGATAGATGAAAACGGCAATCTCATCCGTCCCAAATACCTATCTAATCACACCCATTATTCTCCCACAGATAGCGATGCTAGAGTGAGTGTAAAACCCGGCAAAGCGCGACAATTAAATTATTTTGGACAAATCGCAGTTGACGATGCGCACCATGTCATTACAGGAGCGTGTTCAGATTTTGCGGATAAACGCGACAGTCAGTGTTTAGAACAAATTGTAGAACTCACAGAAGAAAACCTAAAGGAAAACGGAATAGAATTACAAGAACTTTTAGCCGATGGTGGTTACAGCAGTGGCGAAGCATTGGCGTATTTGCACGAAAAAAACATCAACGCCTACATCCCTAACTTCGGACAATACAAATCAGAGCGAGAAGGTTTTACTTACCACAAAGAAGAAAACTATTATCAATGCACAAAACCCGAAGGTAAGCAAGCTAAACTGCTTTTCAAAGGCGAAAAAATGGATAGTAAAGGCTACACCAAACGAACGTACCGAAGCAGTGAAACAGATTGCAAAAACTGTCCACTAAGAGAACAATGCTGTGGCAAAAGCACCAAGTTTAAAAAGCTAGACGACAGCATCCACAAAGAACATTACGACCGTATGCATCAAAAACTCACCCAAAACGAGAAATATGCCAAGAAAATGGTTAGAGTGCGAAGCAAAACGGTAGAACCCGTCATTGGAACGTTGATCAACTTTACCAACATGAAACGAGTCAACACTCGAGGCATCAAAAACGCAAACAAACATGTACTGATGGCAAGTTTAACCTACAACTTGAAGAAATACATGCGTTTTACCATTAAAAAACCAAGTATTTTAGCCCAAGTTCTATCTCTAAAACAAGGGAAGAACTTTGCTTTTTCAAAACGCGCCTTTTCAGTCTATAAAAACTCGATTTTAAGCTATTCAAATTCTAGAATTTTGAACTACAACTAAAAAAAAACCTCTCTAAAATTGCTTCTAAAGAGGTCAAAATTTCATGTTTTTGAAAACTATTTTCTAAAAAAAAGGAGTTGTGCAACAGTTACCTATGTTAGCAGAAGTGCTTTTTATTTTTATTTTGATTTTCTTCTTTCATCAGTCATTTTTATTGGATTTTGTCTTCCATCAAAAATGTCATTGATGATTATTTTAGTATCCACAATTTTGTAAATGACTTTATAATTTCCACAAACAATATATCTATGCTTTTGATTTAGTTTTTCTAGATTTAATTCAATTTGGCCAGATTTAGGATTATTGATTAATTGTTTTGTCGAGGTCAAAATTTGCTTCCGAATTTTATGAGCAACTTTTTTATTTGCTTTATTTGAGTAATAATCAAAAATATCTTTAAGATTTTCTATTGCAAAATCGGTCCAAATAATTTTCATTTCTACCAATTTGCTGATAATTTTTCCAAATCTTCTTGAGATTTATATTTTCCATTTTTAAAATCTTGTTCAGATTTTTCAATTCTGTTAATAAGTTCTTCAACAGTAAATGGTCTGAATTCAGAATGATCTTCTTTTTCGAATTTTCTTAAAATATAATTTTCGATTTTTTCAAAGAAACTTTCATCCTGCAATTGAGCAAGGTATGTGATTAAGTTTAATTTTCTATTTTCTAAATCCATTGTAATAATATTTGAATCAAATTTACTGAATTATTTTTGGATTTTGAATTTGAACACGAATTTTTGTAGCATTTCTGCTAACGGAAAAAGTATTGGCGAAGTGCGGGCTGGATTGGACGAAAAGTTCAATTCAGAACCGAGCGTAGCCGATGCTTTTTTCGGATTGTTAAATTACAAAAAAAATCAATACGGAAAAGCAGCGGTGGATAAATGCTACAAAATTTTCAACTTGCGTTTAACCCCGCATTTTGCCAATACTATGTTATCGGCAGTTTTTTTCTAAGTATTCCCAAATAAATTGCATATCTGGATAAAAACATCCTTCAAGTTCTTTTTGTCTTAAATCTTTATTTTTAATATTTCTTAAATCAAAAGGACTTAAATCTGTATCGTTTAATATTTTTAAACCTATTATTATTTCTCGTTCAATTTTATCACTTTTTGTCCAAGGATAATAGTTAAAACATACCTTTAAGCAGTCCAAAGTAAACATAATTCTCTTTGTTTTTGACCAAAAAGATTTATCATATTTCTTATTCAATGCTTTTAATTTATTAATATTAACTCTATTAAAATCATTTTCAATAAATTGCGGTTCATAAAAAATATTAATTTCAATATCTCCAAAACTTAGTGGACCTTCTGCTGTTTTATTCCAATTATAAAAAATTCTAATTGTCCTTCCATTTTCTGTTTTTATTAGACCTTCATATTTACCAATTTTTTCTTTTTCAAAATTTCTTAATCTCAAATCTTTAAAGATTTTTTTTTCAAAAATTTTGTGATGAAATTTTTTCCCAACATAGTCACTTATCTCAATAAAAATTGATATAATAATACCAAAAATAATTACGCATAAAAATGCGAAAATAGAATTTTTTGTTGGAAAATATATTAATGGAAAAATTAAAATAAATGAAATAATAAAATTTATCAAATATTTATGAAGATCAAAAAAATATCTCCCATTTTCTAATTTTTTAAATGTAATTAATTTGTTTTCCACTGGTTTGTATAAAATTGCTGATAACGGAAAAAGGCTTTGCGAAGTGCGGGAATTCGAAGAACTGGAATTTCAAGAATTCAGAAACGAAGCAAATGCTTTTTCAGATTGTCTAATTTAAGAAAAAAAACAATATGAAAAGCAGCGGCGTATAAAAAAGTAGAGTAGTTCAATTTAGCCATAAACCCCGCATTTTACCAATACACTGTTATCGGCAGTTTCTTTATTATTTAAATTGATTCATATCCGTCAAGTTTTCTCCATAATATGAAAACTTATATGTTCTGTTTTCAAAATCTTTTACACTTAAATATTTGTCGGAAAGAATTACGTTGTTTTCATCATTTAGGGATACGAAAATATCTGCACCAGAATTTGACCACAATATTTCTCCATTTGAACTTAGTTTTGATATTTCTAATTCACCGTGAATTATATAATCTTCTTTATGTTTCAAGATTTCTATGCAAGTAATTTCGTCAGCTTTTGTTTTCCATTGAAGTTCTAAATTAGGAATTGAAAGACAAAAAATAGTGCAACCACAACAAATTAAAATTTCATAATCTTTTAAAACGAAAGAATTTTCATAAATTCCTGTTGCTCCTCCTTCTGAAATAATTATTGCAGATTTAATTTCAAGATGATTTTTAAAAATTTTAATTCCAATTTTTGTTAAAGGCTGATATTCTGAATTATTTGCATAAATATTTTTGTAACAATTTATATTATCCGAAGAATTTTCTTCAAATAAATTGTCAGGAAATAGCTCAATTTCGAAGTCGTTTTGTTTTATGCGCATTTTTGTGAAATTGCCGATAACGGAAAAAGTATTGGCGAAGTGCGGGAATTCGAAGAACTTCAGTTCAAGAATTCACAAACGTAGCGAATGCTTTTTCAATGAAACTAAATTACAAAAAAATGCAGAATTGAAAAGCATGAGCGGCTAAGAATTTCTGCTTTTCAACTCTGTACTTTCTCCCGCATTTTGCCAATACAATGTTACCTGCAGTCTTTTTTATTTCTTAATTTCTAACAATGTAAATCCTAAATTTTTGTCAAATTGATAAAAAAGTTCATAAGTTATTACTTGTACAATTCCATAGTCTTTAACACTTTCTTGACTTTCGTTTCTTCCCCAACCATCTGTGTTTAAAAATATTGATTTAAAATTCTTATTTGCAGTAAAAATTGCAGGTGGTGACATAAAATCTTTTTTTGCAATTTTTAGAGTTTGACCAAGTTCATAATTTATAGAGTCAAATCCTGCAATTGGAAGAGTTTTTAATTGTCCGTTTAATTTGTAATACCGTTTTTTCTTTTCACTCAAATTGTCACTGCCAAAAATGTAAATTTTATTTTCTTCTTCATTCTTTCTATTTTCAAACAAATATTTATCGTCAGAATAATAAATGTCAAAAAAGATTTTTATCATTTTATCATTTTCTTCTTTTTTTATGTATTTAAAAGAATTGGCTCCAAGATTTTGAGATTTAAATTTAGCAATCTCAAAAATATTTGAAAAAGCAGATTTTTCTCCTTCACAACTTATACTTGCTAAATATTTTAAATTTTCCACAGAAGTTTTATTGTTGATAAATTCAAAAATTTGATAATTCTTTTTTTCAGGAATTGAATCTTTAAATGTAATAATCTTATATTCCTGTCCGAAAAATATATTGTAAATTAACATTAAACTTATTGTTAGACTTCTTTTCATGTGCGATTTTTTATAAGATTGCAGGTAACGGAAAAAGTATTGGCGAAGTGCGGGCTTTCGAAGAACTAAAAGTTCAATTTTCGACCAAACGAAGCCGATATTTTTTCCGTGAACTAAATTACAAAAATATCGTGAACGGAAAAATATTCGGCGGAATATTTTTCCAAATTTTCAACTTTATACTTCCTCCCGCATTTTGCCAATACAATGTTATATGCAGTGCTTTTTTGTCTTTTGAATTGGAAATATGCAGGAGTTAGCTTGGGAAATTTATTCTTTTTTAGCGGAGGGGAAAAGATGGAAGGGAAAAGTTCTTTTGCAAACTTTGGTTTTGCGATGGGTGGAGCAGTTTGCAAATGTGCTTTTTCCTAAGCGGTGGTTTTTTTTCTTTGTTTTATGATTGTTTGTGACAGAATACTAAACTCCGATGGTAGTTTTCTAAATGTTTGTGTTAAAAAACTAAAGTGTGGTGCTATTTTTCTAAACTCCGACGCAAGAATACTAAACTCCTGCGGTAGTTTTCTAATTGTTGATGCTAAAATACTAAAGTATGGTGCTTACTTTCTAAAATATCTCGGAAGAATACTGAATACTGTCGAAAGTTTTCAAAAATATGGTGATAGAATACTATTTTTGGGCTGTTGAATGCTTTTAAATGAAAAGAGTTGTCTCGATTTTGGAAACAACTCTTAAAATTTCGATTTCAAATATTGATTATGAAACTCGGTTTGTAAATTTTATTCCACTTACTTGCTTGTATTGTGGGGATGTTGCGCCAAATATGGATTTTACATAATTTTTTACGTCTTGTGCGATTTCTACTAAACCCGTATCTTTTGCATAGAGTAGGTTGTCTCTTGAAATTCTTGCGTTGCTGTAAGCTACTTCGGAAGTGATGACATTGGTATTTGCAACCACTAAACTATCTCGGAAAGTGGTAAGCGATGCAACACTTAAATCTGCTTCGTTTGGTGTATAAGATGGAACAGACGAGACCAAATCTATTAATGATGAAAAGTTTTCGGTAAGGCTATCGTAACTTTGACGAGATACGGAAACGGTATTTGTAGGAGGTGTTCCATTTTCGGGAGTGGGATTTTCTGTAATTTCTTTTGCTCTTTTGCCTTGCAATTTATTATTAATCGTTTTGGCATCTGCAAGTGTTTGTGCAGTAGCATCGGTAACAGAAAGGGCGTTATAGACTTTTGTTGCTAATGGTTTTAGGTTTTCAAATGCTAATTGGCGGTCTCCAGTAGTGGTATCGAAAGCATTTTTTGCTGTGGTTACGTGGGCGATTTCTGTTTGTGCGGAGGTAAGTAAAGTGTTTAAAGGGGCTAATTGCAAAGCAGTCTTTGACGGATTGTAGGTGGTTCCGTAAGCAGCGCAGTACGTAATTAAATCTTGAAAATTCGCTACATTTTTAGCGTGTCCTACTTCTGATTGTGATGCCATGGTATTCGTGTTTTAAATTGTTATGAGATAAAGTTAATAAAAAATCGGATAGAAAATTCTATCCGATTTTAGAAGTTAAGCCATACTATATTAGTTCTTCATTAAAGTTTGATTGATAATGGTTTGGTTATCTTTTGAGATATTGATTACATACATCCCTGTTGGGAAACCTTGTAAATCAAAAGCATCTCCTATTTTTGAAATTATTATTATCCCCATACCATTAGCAACAGTAATCTGATATTGGTCTCCTTGCTTTGAGGTGACTGTTTTGTTTAAATTACATGGTGGTTCAACAATTTTTAATATTGCATAACTATCTGTTGTATTATCTTTTGCTAAAGAGTATGTTTCGCAAGGAAGTGTAGGAGGTGGTGTTATTGTTGTAAAATATTCTGTTGTGCCACAAGCATTAGTTACCTCAACTTTTATATCCATATTCCATGAATTATTGTCGCCTATCGCCCAAGCTTCCCGATGATTTTGCATGGCAAATAATCTTACAGTAGATGGGTTTGAAGAAATTTTCGTCCATTTAATATTGGTTATACCCTGTGATTCTATTGGAAAATTTACTCCACCATCTAAATAAAAATGTGACTCGTTATAATAATTGGGATTATCTATTTGAGTGACATCGAAAAATGGTTTTCCTATCCAGATATCTTTAGTTACCGTATTACTTGCTCCCCCTCCTGAAAGATATGCTTGAAGTTTTACAAATCCATTTGCATTGGTTTTGGGTGTGAATGAAATTTGAGGTTGGTTAGAAGGTCCATTAATATCAATAAGGTTAGAGCCGTTCAGTATAGACCATTGTATTGTTGGTGCAAAGCCTGTGGTGTAAGTTGCTATGTTACTCCCACAAAGTAGATTTTCTCCACCTATTTTTACTTTGCTACCGCATAGATAAGAGGATGTGATGGGTTGGTTTTGATTGTTACCTGAAAGTTGAGCAATGAGAAACTGTCGATTTCTTGGACTAAAATTAATATGATTGTTGTTTTCATCCCCATAACTCAATACTTGTTCGGCTACAAAATTGGCAAACGGAACGTCAAGTTTATCATCTACAGGAGAATATGATTTTTGATAATCGCTTTCTGAAAGGGCAGAATTTCCAAATTTATAATCTAATGCGCTTGGAGTCGGTACGAATGAAAAATCGTGTACATCGATGTGATTCCCAATCCATGGTGGAAGCGATGATTTTGGAAATGTAAATTTTCCACCACCATACTTATCTATAGGAAGTACATTTTGAGGTTGGTTTCTACTACCAGACAAGAGCGTATTCTGCGCAGGAATAGCCCATAGTATTTTTTTCTTATATACAATTTTGCCGTAATATAATTGTTTAGACTCATTAAGAGTTATCATAGGACGAGCAACAAAATCATAATAATATCGAGATTCTCCAGGAATAAGAGAAAGTAATATTTGCCCAGGATCTAATGTTACACCGCCAATCAGTGCGCCAAGAATATCTACAAACCAACCTTTGCTGCTGTGATGCATGGTTACTAAGTCTTCTAAGTTTTGATCTGTGCCACACTCGCTACCATTGGAGATTGCAACGTTTCTTGTTAATTGAGGATATCCCTTAGCTTTTAGTTGGCTTTGCCATGTGTTGTGAATAGAATTATCGATATTATAATTGTTGTTGACATAGTTAATTAACATTTGTCTAGATGCGGGTGTATCTGCAATTGTTGCAATTTCGCTGAAAGGTGCCCCACCTGTAAAAAAAGGACTAAACACATAGTTAAGTCCGGCAACAATTGGTGAACTTAGAAATGTCTTGGAAATATTACGCAACATATATTGTATACTAAGAGGTGTATTGGCTCCTAGATGAGGCGCATCATGAGAAATAAATAATTTGGTGTTATGATTTTCTCCTTGGTCTTCCATATCTTTAAGCGCGTATCTTGCAATGAGCCCACCCATGCTTTGTCCCATTACTACATTCTTTTCTGTACCTACTTTGTTTTGGTTTACCCAGCGGATTGCTTTTTTTAGTAGCTCTGCATTGTTTTGTATATAGTCGGTACCAATGCCCCAGTCTACGTAGATGATGTCATAATTGCCCGTAAGATATGTCCTTAAATCATAATTCATCCCATTTTTATAAAGAAAAGTTTCGATATTGTTATCTCCAGCTTCCTGTCTTGGCGCTGTAATGTGCCCTGAATCAAAACCTTCGGCAACTATTAAAGGATTTGTAATCTGTGTCTGACCGTCTTTTAATTTAATATAAAGCGTTAATTTTGGTTTGTTGACCACCATTGGCGGAAATGGAATGTAGTATTGGTATTTTTCTAATTCTACTCTCCAATAGTTGCCAGCAGTAAGATTAGTCTGAGCACTGGATTGGCTATTGACATCTACATATTTTTCTAAATCTGAAGTAACTGAGAACTTATTTTTTGAGTATAAAATCTGCCCATTAGTTAAAGTTAATTTATAGGTCTATGTATATTCGCCTGCTGTGGTATAGTGTACAGGCATCATTTGTCCGAAAGCGACTAATTGAAAACTATCGGTATCTGAGAACTTGACTTCCATTTTGGAAACTTCACTGCTGAAATTACTTAAAAACAAAGTGGGAGGAAACACAACATTGAAGTTGAGCTTATTGTGATTACCAGCGATAGGAGCCATGGCAAATACATTATTAATCTCATAAGGATTTTGCCAAACTCCGTTTGTATAGACATCCTTAATTTTATTTTGAGGTGTAAGTGTTAAAGATCCTATGGTAATATCTATTGTTCTAGGGTTTGCAATGCTTGAAGCCATATTTCTAAAGGCAGTTTGGTTACTTTCAGAAAACTGATTGTATCGGAAGTAAGCTCCGCTAATGGGAATAAGGTCTATGGTCTGTGCCTGAAACCACTCTGTTTGAAAATTGGCGGGAGATTTTAATGTTCCACCATTGGAAGAAATCCTGCTCATTACAAGCGTACTGTAAACATCATTGATGATTTTGGATGTGGTAAAAGAACTGTCCGTAGGAGTGCCATTGAATTTTCTGAGATCTGCAAATTCTACTGCTGCATCCAGTAATAATCCTGTTCCTATTTTGGTTTTGTCGAGTTCGGAAAAAGGTAATAAAATAGTATTGAGCTCTACCTGTGGATTATCTGGTTGCACTACTATCTGTTGTTGATTGATAATTTGTGCGTAGAAAGGTTTGGACAGTAAGAATATTACTGCCCACAAAAGGAGTTTTGTTTTCATAAAATATGTTTTTGATGATTAGTCGAATTTTTTATCGAAACGTCCGTCGGTGATATTTACAACATTCCCATTATGGTCGATTGCTTTGAACTCAAAAGTACCAGATACGATTTGGTTTTGCAAGTCAATGCGCGTAATTTTTATTTTTCCTGTATAATCTGAAGTAAGTTGAGTCGAATAACTGATACCTTCGTTATTCGTATAGATAGCATAATTAAAATCAGAAACAGGATTTTGGTTCAATTCATATGTTTTGTTTAACTCCAAATTTTCAATTATTATTTTTATGTCAATAGAGTTACGCCCCATATTCTTTATTTTTCTTAAATCAAGAACGATTTTTGTTTTATTACCAAAATTTTCACAAACTGTTCCGGGTGGGTAAACAAATTCAGTCGTTGCCACCCATACTTTGCCATCTACAAGCGCGCCGGCTGTGTTTTTGCCAGATTGTGTGGCTTGTGGAAGGACGTTGGGATCGGGTTCTCGGTCTTTGCAGGCAGTGAAAAGTCCTATAGTTAAGAGTGATAAAAGGAAAAGATTTTTCATTGGTTTTTATTTTGTATGGTTGTCTTGCTAAAGATAGAAATTATAATGAAATTCGCAAATTAACTTTTTGCTCAGAGAATTAAAATGAGAAAATTAGCTCTTTTGCAAAATAAGATGTTGGTCTAGCAAAGGCTTTTTGCAAATGTGCTAATGTGAGTTGGTAAAAAAGGTGCTGAAAAAAAGAATAAATTTTACGTTGGGAAAGAAATTTATGCGGTTGCTTTTTTAGTTCAATTTTGATGAATTTGACTTTTGTAACCGCGCTTGTAGCATTGCATATAACGGGAAACGCATTGGCGAAGTGGCGGATAAATTGGACAAAAAGTTCAATTTAGCGAGAACGTAGCCGATGTGTTTCCACAGAAGCTAAATTAAAGAAAAAAGCTGAATGTGGAACACATTCGGCGGCGAAATATGTAAAAACTTTCAACTTAGCCGTTAGCCCGCCATTTTGCCAATGCGATGTTAGTGGCTGGGCTTTTGTTTTCACGTTATTTGTTTCCTTTTGCTCGGTTGTGTGTTTTACAAAGCATTTCACAGTTTTTAATGTCAGTTGCTCCGCCTTTACTCCAAGCTGTTACGTGGTCTGCATCCATTTCGTTGAGTTTCCAAATTTTTGTTTTGTTAGAATCGTGCCCGATTGCACATAAAGGACAATTTGAAATTCCATTTTTTTCTGCTTCGGTTGTTTGTTTTGCGTAAACCGATTTTTTGGTTGCTTCGTCAAAAACTCGAACTTCAATAAGTTTTGTATCTGTCGAACCACCAAGAATAAACTCAAAAACGCCTTTTCTGTTTTTCACATAACTGTCAGCGTAAAGTTCTCGAACTTGCTCAGCAACTTTTTTGTGGTCGTAAGGTTGTTTTTTGTAGGTTTCGTAAAGTCGTCCCCATTCCAAACCTCGCATTTCGGTTTCAACATCTGTAAAAACGGAAGAAATCCAATCTATCACGCTGTTGAAATAATTTTTGAGTTCCGTAATGTTGTTGTCAAAACGATGTTTACTCATATAATTGTCAACGTTTCCTTTACTGACCCAATCTAAAGCTCGTTCTAAAAACTCCTGTCTGTTGGCACTTCCCGAAACATAAGCACTCCATTTTTGAATGTTAGCATTTGTACTATTGCTAAATTCTTCTTTTGCAAGCGTTACGAAAGGTCCAGAATAAACTGCATTTAAAAGTTCTTGACTGTTTAGTGGAACACCTGCAATATTGATAGTTCTAAACCATTCTTTTATTTCGGTTTCTGTTCCTTCACATTCGTAAATCAAAAGTTTTGTGTTTAAGATTTTGTCTTGTTTGTCTTTTGCAATTCCCGAAAAATATTGCTCCATTCCGTTTTGGTCTTTTATTGCAAATTTGTTGGTTACAAAACGTCCAAAACTTGTAATACGTTGCTGTCCGTCTAAAACCTCAAAATTGTTGTCTTTCACTTTGTTGAAATAAATTAGTCCAAGCGGATAGCCTTTCAAAATGGATTCTATAACTGCAACATCACGTTTTCCGTCTGCATAAATATAGTTTCGTTGATATTCAGGTTGAATGGTTAAAGTTCCCGATAAGCCAAACAAACCTTTTCCTTCCAATTCGTTATAAACAAAGCCTTCGCAAATATCTTTTATGGTAATTTCTGTTCGTAAAGTTGTTTCCATTTAGTTTCTTTTTTTTATTACAAGTCTTACATAGGTTGGTTTACCACTTATAGTTCCGTCTTTGTCTTTTATTAAACCGTGTTCTTTGAAAGGAACATTTTCATTTTTTCTAATTTCGTTTGAGCTTATGATTTCAAATTGTTCGGGCGAATATTTGTCAAGAAAACTTATAGGAACTGCCATTGCACCTTTATAATCATTTGGAATTGCATCAGTAAATGGTACATTAATGGCATTGTAATTATCAAATTCTTGATAACCAATATTTTTAACTTCTTTGTGTTTGCTGAATTTGATGTTATCAGCCATTGACATCAAAGGCAAAGGTTGATGTCGTCTTCCGTGGTCAATGTTGGTAAACCAAACAACATTTCTAAACTTTACAAGCCCTGTATCAGGATTGAAAACTCCATCAGCATAATCATTATTTACAGGCGAAGAAAAAAAAGCATTTCCTGCTTTAAAGCCATTTCCTAACCACATTTTATTTTCTTTTATTAGCGGAAAAACTTCTTTATAAGTAATAGCGTTCATACTTCCGATGATTACAAATTGTTTTTCGGCTTCCACTATCCATGTCAAAAATTCTCGAAACAAAGAAAAAGGTGGATTGGTAATAATAATATCCGATTCATTGCGAAGATTTTTAATTTCTTCACTTTTAAAATCTCCATCGCCTTTTAGATATTCCCATTCCAAATCGTTTACATCAATTTTTCCGTCTCCTGATTTGTCTTTAGTAAGCGTAAAAATTTTGCCGTTTGTTATGGTCTTCTTTTCGTCAAATTGTGGGTTGTTTTTCTCAAATAATGTAGGTTGATAACCATCTTTGAAAGTTTTACTATCTGGTGCAAAACTTGTGCTAATGAGTTTTTTTAGTCCAAAGTTTTCAAAATTCTGTGCAAAAAATTTCGTAAAGTTGCTCCATTCGGGGTCATCACAAGGAAGTAAAATTGTTTTGCCACGAAATACGTTTGGATTGTATTCCAAATACGCATTTATTTCACGTTCAATATCGAAATATTGTGTGTAAAATTCGTCGTTTTTTGTGTTTTTAGCTTTGGTTAAATTTCTGTTACTTGCTTTTTTGTCCGCCATCCGTCCCGTTAGCAAACAAAGTCTAAACGGAATTTGTGAATTTTGGCAAAATGTTGATTTTTAGCCGAGAGTTCCGTTAGCCTTGCCACTAACGAAAAAGTATTTGCGAAGTGCGGGCTTAATTTGAACGAAAGTTCAAGTTCAGACCAGTCGTAGCCAATATTTTTTCAATGGAACTAAGTTAAGCAAAAATGTGGAATTGGAAAATATTGGCGGCTAAAAATTACAAATAGTTCAATTTAGCCTTAAACCCCGCATTTTGCCAATACAATGTTATCTGCAGCCAGAATTGCGGTAAGTTAATCATTTATGTGAGATTCGACATCCATTTGTTGATGAAGTATTCTGATAATTTCTATACATTCTTCCTTAAAGTTAATTCTGTAAAATATAAAATGAGATTTTACTCGAGAACGAAAATATCCTTTCCTAATTTCGTTATAATCTTTTCCCGATTTTGGATTTTTAGAAATATATTCGATTTCATCCATAATCAAGTCAAAATAATAGTCAGCTTGTTCAATCGACCATTCTTCAAAAGTATAAAGCCAAATATTTTCTAAATCAATTTCTGCTTGTTTACTGATTTTGTAATTCATTATTCAGCAGAATATTTTTGATGTAAGTTTTGTTTGAAAGTTTCTCGATTAAAACTAGCCGAAAATCCGGATTTCTCACCTTTTTTAAGTTCTTTAATTAATTCAGATTTTTTAGCTTCCTCGTGTTCAAACATTCTTAAAGCAGCTCTTACAACTTCACTTGCGGAAGAATATTTTCCATTTTTAATTTGTGAATTGATAAAATTGTCGAAATAATCGCCCAATAAAATCGAAGTATTTTTTGCCATAACAATTTGATTTAATATTCAAAATCAAATATACCAAGTTTTGGTATTTAAACCAAATTTATTTACGTAATATTGGTCAAATCTGGTTGCAGATAACGTTTCGAGGCTTGGCGCAAGTGCGGGCTTAAATTGAGCGAAAGTTCAATTCAGACCGAAACTAAGCCAAAGCCAATTTCTATTTGCTAATATAATTAAAAAGCCAATAAAATTGGCTTTTGGCGATTGAATATACACAAAAGTTCAACTTAGCACTTAATCCCGCATTTCGCCAAGCCTTTGTGCTTGTTGCACAACTCAAATATACAAATAAACTTGTATAAAAACGGGATATTTCGTAAATTGATGTATGCAAGGAAAGAAGAGTTTTACACCACAATTATTTGTTTCGGTCAATTTATTAGACCTAGTTCCAGAGGATAATTTTTATAGAAAAATGTTATCCGAACTCAATTTAGATTTCATTTATAAAGCAACTCAAAAGTATTATGGTAAGGAAGGACAGGAGAGTATAGATCCTGTTGTTTTCTTTAAGATATTATTGGTGGGATATTTAAACAATATCAATTCAGATAGACAGTTGATAGCTTTTTGTAGTGATAGCTTGTCGATAAGATTGTTTTTAGGTTATGATGTACATGAGCAGCTTCCTTGGCACAGTACCATTAGCCGAACTCGCGGTTTGTATGGCGAAGAAGTCTTTTTAAACTTGTTTAAAGAAGTCTTGAGAATGTGCGTTTCTAAAAATATGGTTCGTGGTAAACGACAAGCGGTGGACAGCGTTTTCATCAAAGCTAATGCTTCTATGGATAGCTTGGTAGAGAAAGAAGTTTTAGAAGACGCCAGTGCTTTTGTAAACGAACTAGAAGAAAACAGCGAATACAAAGTAACTACCACCCGCAAGAAACTCGTTGAACGCCACCATGATTGGAAAGCAGAAGCGTATAAAGGAATGCCAGCAAATAGCAATAGTAGACAGATAGATGAAAACGGCAATCTCATCCGTCCCAAATACCTATCTAATCACACCCATTATTCTCCCACAGATAGCGATGCTAGAGTGAGTGTAAAACCCGGCAAAGCGCGACAATTAAATTATTTTGGACAAATCGCAGTTGACGATGCGCACCATGTCATTACAGGAGCGTGTTCAGATTTTGCGGATAAACGCGACAGTCAGTGTTTAGAACAAATTGTAGAACTCACAGAAGAAAACCTAAAGGAAAACGGAATAGAATTACAAGAACTTTTAGCCGATGGTGGTTACAGCAGTGGCGAAGCATTGGCGTATTTGCACGAAAAAAACATCAACGCCTACATCCCTAACTTCGGACAATACAAATCAGAGCGAGAAGGTTTTACTTACCACAAAGAAGAAAACTATTATCAATGCACAAAACCCGAAGGTAAGCAAGCTAAACTGCTTTTCAAAGGCGAAAAAATGGATAGTAAAGGCTACACCAAACGAACGTACCGAAGCAGTGAAACAGATTGCAAAAACTGTCCACTAAGAGAACAATGCTGTGGCAAAAGCACCAAGTTTAAAAAGCTAGACGACAGCATCCACAAAGAACATTACGACCGTATGCATCAAAAACTCACCCAAAACGAGAAATATGCCAAGAAAATGGTTAGAGTGCGAAGCAAAACGGTAGAACCCGTCATTGGAACGTTGATCAACTTTACCAACATGAAACGAGTCAACACTCGAGGCATCAAAAACGCAAACAAACATGTACTGATGGCAAGTTTAACCTACAACTTGAAGAAATACATGCGTTTTACCATTAAAAAACCAAGTATTTTAGCCCAAGTTCTATCTCTAAAACAAGGGAAGAACTTTGCTTTTTCAAAACGCGCCTTTTCAGTCTATAAAAACTCGATTTTAAGCTATTCAAATTCTAGAATTTTGAACTACAACTAAAAAAAAACCTCTCTAAAATTGCTTCTAAAGAGGTCAAAATTTCATGTTTTTGAAAACTATTTTCTAAAAAAAAGGAGTTGTGCAACAGTTACCTTTGTTATATGCAGCCATATTATTCATTCAATATTTTTACATATTTTAAGTTTTTTTCGTTGACTTTGTCTAAGTTTTCTTTTCCAATATATAAAATTGAATTAGACCAATTTACGAAGTCTAAATTTTTCAAATCCTCAATACGATATTCTCCTGAAATCTCAAAGTCAAGTAAAGCTAATTTAAAAGGATGTATTTCGTATAATTTTTTCATTAACTGTAAAAGATATTCTAACAATTCTTTTGGACAGTTACTTTTTTCGTCCCAATTCTGCGGTTCGATTTGAAATAGTTTTTCAATAGTTGTAATGTAGAAAGAGATGTCAAACCAATAAGATCCTGTTTCAATTGGATTTTCTTCTTTTATATTAAAATTTATGAATGGTATTTTTACATTTTCAATATTTAAAATCCCTTCTAATCGGTAATCAATTATTTTATTAATTGGCTTTAAGTTATTATCAAATGGACCTTCAACATTTGGTTGATTCCAAAAAAAATCAAAATATTTCTGAACAATATCATTTTTTGAACTTTCTGAAACTTGAATGCAAAGTTCAAAAAATCCACCAGTTCTTAAATCTTGATTTTTAAACATTTCAATTGTAGACGATGTTGGCATATGGTTGCATATAACGGAAAAAGTATTGGCGAAGTGCGGGAATTCGAAGGACTGAAAGTTCAAGAATTCAGAAACGTAGCCGATGCTTTTTCACTTCTGCTAACTTACAAAAAATCGCAGAATTGAAAAGCATTCGGCGGAATATTTTTACAAAATTTCAACGTTTACAAAATCCCGCATTTTGTCAATACACTGTTAGCTGCAGGCTTAATATGAAACTATATATATTATTCGTTTGTATATGTTTCTAAAGATTTATTGAATCTAAATGCTAAAAAATCTTTCTTATTATAATCTACATAATGATCCAAAGAATATTCAGTTCCATTTTTATCTATCAGATCATACACAGTCGAAGGTCCTGTTTCATCTGTCCATTTTTTTTTAACAGAAAATTCTTTAATTATATTATTATTTAAATCGCAAATTAAAATCTTCTTATCTGATAATTTTATTTTATAATTCTCGTTTTTTTCTTTTCTTGATTTTATATCTAATTCGAATTGAGTATTTTTTCTATTTTTTGCTGAATATGTCTTTTTAGCATTTGCTGTAACCAATTTTGTGGTTGAAATTACATTATAATCCTTATCTATATTTTCTACATTAATTGTATTTACAGATTTTCTACTGTTTTCATTACTACAAGCAGTTATAACGATGGAAAATATAATTAATTTGATTATTTTATTCATATTTAATATTTTTTGATTTGATTATTACGGCATTTTTGGAAAGCTTGAAGCTAACGTTTTGGGTATTGCCGAAGGCGGGGAAATCGAAGCTGAAAGTTTGATTTTGCACCGAGGAGAGCCAAAACGAATTTTTATGAGTTAAATTTAAGAAACAAAAACGAATAAAATTCGTTTTTGGCGGAGATAGAAGCACAAACTTTGAATTTAGCACTTTAGCCCCGCTTTTGGCAATACCGTGTTGGTGGCTGTGCTTTATTTTAAGTTCATACAAGTTTTTTCGATAATAAGATTTGCTATATCTAGTCTGTTAGTTTTAATGATTTTGTCAAATATTTCTTGAATAAAAGGTGCAACCCAGTATTGTGAATTTTCTTCTGGTGTCAACCCACATTCTAAAGCGTCAATATAGTCAGTCGAAGCCATATAATGTTCATTTAAGTAGAATAAATATGCCAAATGTAAAATGAAAATATTTTTAATGTCATTTTGATATTGAGATAAAGCTTTTATACGATAGGGAAGATATATTTCATTATCATTTAGTAATACATTGTGATAGAAGTTATAATGAGTGTGGTCATTACAGCGTTTTCTTATTCTTTTATATCTTTCGTCTTTGTGTAACAATTTATTTAACTCTGTAAACTTTTCAGAATTTCGGATGTATGATGACATTATTCTGTATTCAGGTATTGCTTCAATACCATTTAGCCAATTATCTATCTTTTTGACTATGAAATTTTCAAGACTTACTTCATTCTGTAGATATAAAGAAGCATAAATATTTATTATTGTTGAGTCATAGTATTTTCGCAATAAGGCATATGCATCATTTATTCGACCATTTGCTAATGTCATTTTGATAGAATCAATTGTTCCTTGCATCGAAGAAAAGGAATAGGTATCAATGTTTATAATTGATTTAGTACCCATTGTTACAAAACTCATTATTGTATAAGAAATTCCTTTATAAAATTCTTGATATTCGTCAAGTTCCGTAAAAATTCTATGCTCTCTGTATTCCTTACTTTGAACGTCCATTTATTCGATATTCTTTAATTCGCTCCGTAAAGTTCGTAAATTAATTCGTTGATTTTGTTTTCTGTGTATTCAATTCTGTTTTTTAGTAGCTCAATTCTGTTTGGTAAAGTTGTATTTTGCAGTTCTTCAATCAGGTTTAATAGTTGATTTGTTTGCTTTACAACTTCGTTGTGTTGATTCTGTTGGTTTTTGCCGATTTCGGGAATAGGTAGTTTTTCTAAATAGCTTCCTTTTATTTTTGGAAAAGTTTGGCGTAAATCCGAAAAGTTTTCAGTCCAATAATCAGCAATAAATTTCGAGTTCAGAACAGCCAAAACGAATTTTAAATCAATGTTTGTTTCAGATTTTGGAACAATCATAAAAACGGTATTCAAACAAGCATATCCTTTTTCGTCCAACGCACAAATTGGATAAGCTCCAATTTGTCGTACAATAATTTTTGGATTAGCATAGTGCATATTTTCATCCCAACATCCACCACGTTTGGCTTCACGATTGAAATATGCTAATAGATTGCTGTATTGCATATTCCATTTTTGAACATTTTTACCTGTGTAGCAAGGTCTGTGAAATTCCGTGATTAAATCATTTTGAGAATTATCAATAACATCAGCTACAAACTTTTTTCTGTCACGAAGTTGCATTCCGAATTTCACAAAATATTTTGTTCCAAGTTCAAAAGTTTTAGCGTTCAATTTGCTTTTCTTTTTCGTGGAAACAAACATTTTTCCTTCATTTTGATTGAAAACATCTTGATTGAATTCTTCGTTTGAATTTTCGTCTAATCTGTTTTTATTCCATTGCGAATGAATAAATTTTGATTTCTTTTTGTTGTTTGATTTTGCCAAAATCGAAACGGTTGTATCAACCGAAGCACCAACAAATACTTTTCCGTTAATTACATTTAGCATTTCGATATAAGAATTATTCAAAATGGTTTCACGCAATCCCAAAAGATTGTTGTTTGCAAGAAAATTGCTTGGTGTAATAAATCCTAATTGTCCATTTGGTTTTAGAAGTTCTAAACCTTTTTCAAAAAACAAATGGTACAAATCAATTTTATAGGAAGCACTTTTGTAATTCGATTTGAAGTAGCTTAATGTTTCTTCATTTCTAAATTCTCCCTCAATTACAACATAAGGCGGATTTCCAATTACACAATCAAAGCCACCATTTTTAAAAACTACGGGAAATGCCTTTTGCCACGAGAAAGGTTTTACTTTTCGTTCTTCTCCAAAGTCGATTTCGTTGTCGTAGTAATCAAGGTCTATTAAAGAATTTCCGCTTTTAATGTTGTTGTCCAAAGTCGGTAAAATACGGTCGTGAAACAGTTTAGTTTGTGCTTCAATGGTTTCTTTGGTTTCACCTTCCATACATTTTAGAAGCAACGAAAGTTTGGTAACTTCCACAGCGTTACTGTCTAAATCCACTCCGTAAATGTTGTTAAGCAAAATACGTTTTTTCTCGGCTGTCGTGAGTTCTCCAAGTGGTGTCAAAGGATTGTTTTTATTGCCTTTGCTCGGTTTTCCATTGTTGGAATAATAATCTTTGTGCCAATCCAACAAATACTGATAAGCACCAATCAAAAAACTGCCACTGCCGCAGGCAGGGTCAACGACTTTCAGTTTTGATATCTCTTTTGGTGTCTTATTTTGTATTTGTTTTCCGATGGTGTTTTCTACAATGTAATCAACAATATATTGCGGTGTATAATAGACTCCACCTGCTTTTCGTACTTCTGGTTTTTCTTCGATGATTGCCCGACCGTTTGCAGAAAGTGAAATTTGTTTTCCTAAAAATTGCTCGTAAGCACTTCCCAAAATCTCAACCGATAAAACCGAAAATTCATAAGGACAAATAGGATAGTAGAGTTCGGAAATAATGCTTTTGACAACTTTGTTATCAATGGAAATTTCTTTGCTTATTTTGTCTTTCTCGAAGTCGAAAAGTCCGGAATTATATTTTTGGTTGGCTTGATGAAAACGGAATAAAAGGTTTTGATAAAAGTCTCCACTTTTAATGTCGGTTTGCAAATCTCCATACTGCTCCACACTTCTGTCTTCCGCAATGCGAAGAAAAATAATGCGGTCAATTGTGTGCTGAACTACAAAATTAAGTTCTTCTTCAGTAATATTTTTGTTGCGTAAAGCAATGTTTAAGGCAAGTTCTTTTCTCCATTTATCAAGCGATTGCAGAAATTCGTTATCTACTGTTGAAGTTCCTTTTTTGTGTTTGTCGCTTGTTATGTATTTATCGAAACTACCACGCAAAACACGTTCTTTAGCAAATGTGTCCCAAATAAAATCAAACTCCGAAATGTAATTGTCGTATGTCAGATATTTTATTCTTCCGTTGCTGGCTTTGTCGTTGGGTTTAGGTTTTGTGTTGCAATCGTAGATGGCAAATTCTTCAAAATCGGTAATAATGGAAATCGGCATTTTGGCACTCCAACCATATCTGCGAACTTGATAGGCTGGTTGAATATCACTTTTTATGGAAACACTCGGTTTTTTTGCTTCCAAAAAGAAAAGTCTTTTTCCTCCAACCAATCGGAAAGAATAATCGGGTGCTTTGGTTGCTCCTCCAACTTTTACACGGTCTTCGTGGATTACTTCACGATAACTTTCTGCATAACCGTTTTCGTTGTCAATATCCCAACCTAACGCTTTCCAAAAAGGGTCGATAAAATCCCGTCTTGTTTGGGTTTCGTTGTATTCTGTTCGTTTGTAAAATTCTTTTTGTTCGTCAAACCTTTGCACCAAAGATTTGATTTTGTCAAGTGCCACTTGTTTTTGCATTCGCCTTTCCCGTTTTACGGTAGCGAATGATTTTCAGTCGTTTCAAATTGAAATGTTGAATTTTATCCGAAACGTTGATTTAGCATTGCCACCAACGAAAAAGTATTGGCGAAGTGCGGGCTTTCGAAGAACGAAAAGTTCAAGAAAGACTGTACGAAGCAAATTGCTTTTTCAGATTGTTAAATTACAAAAATAATCAATATGAAAAGCAAGTTGCGACTAAAAAAGTAGAGTAGTTCAACTCAGACTTAACCCCGCATTTTGCCAATACAATGTGCTTGTTGCACAACTCAAATATACAAATAAACTTGTATAAAAACGGGATATTTCGTAAATTGATGTATGCAAGGAAAGAAGAGTTTTACACCACAATTATTTGTTTCGGTCAATTTATTAGACCTAGTTCCAGAGGATAATTTTTATAGAAAAATGTTATCCGAACTCAATTTAGATTTCATTTATAAAGCAACTCAAAAGTATTATGGTAAGGAAGGACAAGAGAGTATAGATCCTGTTGTTTTCTTTAAGATATTATTGGTGGGATATTTAAACAATATCAATTCAGATAGACAGTTGATAGCTTTTTGTAGTGATAGCTTGTCGATAAGATTGTTTTTAGGTTATGATGTACATGAGCAGCTTCCTTGGCACAGTACCATTAGCCGAACTCGCGGTTTGTATGGCGAAGAAGTCTTTTTAAACTTGTTTAAAGAAGTCTTGAGAATGTGCGTTTCTAAAAATATGGTTCGTGGTAAACGACAAGCGGTGGACAGCGTTTTCATCAAAGCTAATGCTTCTATGGATAGCTTGGTAGAGAAAGAAGTTTTAGAAGACGCCAGTGCTTTTGTAAACGAACTAGAAGAAAACAGCGAATACAAAGTAACTACCACCCGCAAGAAACTCGTTGAACGCCACCATGATTGGAAAGCAGAAGCGTATAAAGGAATGCCAGCAAATAGCAATAGTAGACAGATAGATGAAAACGGCAATCTCATCCGTCCCAAATACCTATCTAATCACACCCATTATTCTCCCACAGATAGCGATGCTAGAGTGAGTGTAAAACCCGGCAAAGCGCGACAATTAAATTATTTTGGACAAATCGCAGTTGACGATGCGCACCATGTCATTACAGGAGCGTGTTCAGATTTTGCGGATAAACGCGACAGTCAGTGTTTAGAACAAATTGTAGAACTCACAGAAGAAAACCTAAAGGAAAACGGAATAGAATTACAAGAACTTTTAGCCGATGGTGGTTACAGCAGTGGCGAAGCATTGGCGTATTTGCACGAAAAAAACATCAACGCCTACATCCCTAACTTCGGACAATACAAATCAGAGCGAGAAGGTTTTACTTACCACAAAGAAGAAAACTATTATCAATGCACAAAACCCGAAGGTAAGCAAGCTAAACTGCTTTTCAAAGGCGAAAAAATGGATAGTAAAGGCTACACCAAACGAACGTACCGAAGCAGTGAAACAGATTGCAAAAACTGTCCACTAAGAGAACAATGCTGTGGCAAAAGCACCAAGTTTAAAAAGCTAGACGACAGCATCCACAAAGAACATTACGACCGTATGCATCAAAAACTCACCCAAAACGAGAAATATGCCAAGAAAATGGTTAGAGTGCGAAGCAAAACGGTAGAACCCGTCATTGGAACGTTGATCAACTTTACCAACATGAAACGAGTCAACACTCGAGGCATCAAAAACGCAAACAAACATGTACTGATGGCAAGTTTAACCTACAACTTGAAGAAATACATGCGTTTTACCATTAAAAAACCAAGTATTTTAGCCCAAGTTCTATCTCTAAAACAAGGGAAGAACTTTGCTTTTTCAAAACGCGCCTTTTCAGTCTATAAAAACTCGATTTTAAGCTATTCAAATTCTAGAATTTTGAACTACAACTAAAAAAAAACCTCTCTAAAATTGCTTCTAAAGAGGTCAAAATTTCATGTTTTTGAAAACTATTTTCTAAAAAAAAGGAGTTGTGCAACAGTTACCAATGTTAGCTGCAGTCTTTTTTTTTATTTTTTGCAGATTAAAGTGTATATATAAGTTATTGTTTGATTCCCATAAGTTATTGTTTCCCTATGTTTTAAAAACATCTCATCTTTGAAAAACTCAACATCATAATTATATGAATTTTGGTTTTCATAATTATGAAGAATAAGCTTTTTTGAAGAATTATTATAAGATCCGTTAAATTGTTCATAATTCGCACAACTTGAAAACTCTTGATAAATTACATTTTGAGCGGAAATATTAAAATTTGTTTTTGAAAGACACTCTCCCAATGTTTGAGTTGAAGTGGAATTTCCAGAACTCGAAATTTCGGTGATTTCAATAGTTTTTACGAACCATTTTCCATTATAGGAATTTTGAGTTTCAGATTCACTGTCATTTCGATTACACGAAATTACAAAGAGAAAAAGCGTAGAGAGAATGAATAAATTTTTCATCTGGATATAAGATTTCCAATTTACTTCACTTTGAAGTTAAGGACGAAAAGGAAATATGTTTTTAAATTAAATTTTACGCCCGTTAAATCCAATTCGTTAAAATTCAATTTGTTGCGAAATTTTTGGCGAGATTGTAGCTAACGGAAAAAGTATTGGCGAAGTGCGGGCTAAAAATGAACTTTAGTTCAATTTTAGACCAAACGGAGACAATATTTTTTCCAACTTTAGCTAAGTTAAACAAAATAGATAAATTGGAAAAATATTGGCGGCTAAATTTTACAAATTTTTCAACTTAGACTTTCATCCCGCATTTTGCCAATACAATGTTAGCTGTAGTAGTTTTTTTTTAGTTTTGTGGATATTTTAGTGCTTTATCAATTTCAATAGGATTGTTATTTTCACGAATGAATTTTCGTCTTGATTCGGTCAATTCTTTAAATTGACTGATGTCTTTTATATCAGTACCATTAATGCTAAAAGTCGTTTTCGGATTTTTTTTGAACTGTTCACGAGTTTCGTGATATGGATCATTATATTCATTCATCAACATTTTATTTATGTTTTCTTGGGTTGTTTTTATCGGTTTTTGACCATAAAAACTTTCAATGAATGGCGTTTTATAAGTAGAATTCAATTTAAAACTTTTCACTAATGTAAAATCAAAATTATTTTGGTCATCATATATTTGGAAAATTAGTCCAGGCAAACCACGAAATTTATATGGACCTTCTGAAATATTTATTTCTTTAGAAAACCAGGCTGTCCATTTTCTGCCACCAAAATTTGAGGTCGCTTTTTGTAACGTATAGTTTTCAAATTTTTTGGTTTCTTTATCGAGATTCCAATCAATTTTGTCTTCTGTGTCAAAAACAAACACATCATTAATCATAGTATAATTACTATTTGTATTTGAATTTTTTGATCGAACGATAACATTTGTAGAATTATCCCAAAGCTGACTGTTTTGTCCTTTTGTTATGTTTGTTGAGTCGATTTCTACATAACGGTAATTATAAAATTTCACATTTTCAGGATTTACATCTAAAGTCATATTTACTTTTTGAAATTCTGTTTGTTTTGGGTTTTGTTTATATTTGAATTCGTAGATAAAGCGATGAGTTTGAGCAGAAATTAAAGCAAAACTAAAAGTAAAAATTAGAACAAATATTTTCATAACAGTATTTTTTAACGGCATTTTGGGAACTATTACAGCTAACGGAAAAAGTATTGGCGAAGTGCGGGCTTTCGAAGAACAAAAAGTTCAAGGAAGACCAAACGTAGCGAATGCTTTTTCGATTATGCTAACTTACAAAAAATTGCAGAATTGAAAAGCATGAGCGGATTAATATTTCTGCTTTTCAATTTTCACTTTACCCCGCATTTTGCCAATACAATGTTACCTGCAGTTTCTTTATTCACGAAGCCATTTATTTATCTCGTTAAAAGTATTTTCGCTCTGTTCAATCCAGGGAAAATGACCTGCTTTGTCAATAATCACCAATTTTGAGTTTGGTAAGCGGAAGTGCAGTTCTGTTGCATATTCAGGTAAATTGTTTGTGTCATATTTTCCGTTAATTATTAAAATTTTTGTTTTTAAATTGTTAAACTTTTTCTGAAATTCCAAATATTTTTGGCGTTCTTCGGGTGTTTCCTGATAATAATTACTTCCGATTGGTTTTCTTCGTCCTGCTTTTGTAATTTCTTTCACAATTGGAATAACTTTTTGAGAGGTTTCTTCATTATAAGTCCACCATTTTGTTCTTGCAGTAGAAATGTCATTTCCATTTTTGTCAAAAATTGTATTGTTTGCATTCATGTAATCCCAATCCTCAATAACTTTAGCAAACCATGTAGATTCTTTTATCCTCTTGTTTTCAGAAATTCTTCTTCTTTCAATAGATTCGTTTTGACTTCCTGTATAACTTGTTCCTGATAAAATTATCCCCGAAACATTATTTGGATATTCTACTGCGTATTGCAAAGCAATTGCACTTTGGTCTGAATGTCCAAACAACCAAATCTTTTTTGCACCAAGTTTTTCTCTTAACAATTCAATTTCTTTTACGGAATTTGCAGGAGTGTAATCTTCAATTTTTTTTGGTGTTTCAGACTTTCCTGTTCCGCGAGAATCATAATAAACCATTGTGAATTTTTCTTCAAGTGGTTTTAAAGTCATTTCGTAACCGATTTTTCCCGAACTTGGATGTCCAATAAGCATAATTGGACCTTTTCCTCTTACTGTATAATTGATATTTAAGTTATCAATTTTTTCCGTGTAATTTCCATTCTCAATTTTAGAACTTGAAGCACAAGAAATTAAGAAAAATGATAATATTAAAATTCTGAAAATTCCTTTCATAAACGCTGTTTTGATGAAATTGCAGGTAACGGAAAAAGTATTGGCGAAGTGCGGGAATTCGAAGGACTGAAAGTTCAAGAATTCAGAAACGTAGCCGATGCTTTTTCACTTCTGCTAACTTACAAAAAATTGCAGAATTGAAAAGCATTCGGCGGAATATTTTTACAAAATTTCAACGTTCTCAAAATTCCGCATTTTGCCAATACACTGTTACGCGCAGTAGAAATTGAGAATTTTTCAACGCTGAAAAATAGTTCTAAAAAATTATGAGCAATTAAATTACAAACAAATCAAAAGAATAAAACGAAACTTAACCAGTTTTCAAACTGCATTTTTCCAACAAAATTTAAAACTCAATTATCTGAAATTTTTCTCGATGGTTTCTGCGAAAAGTAAAATTGAAAATTCGTAAAAAATAAAAGTTATTTTTATGAAAATCTTAAAAAATGGCAAAACTTTCAACTATGGTTTATGAAGTTGATATTTTCTGATTTTTTCAAATGAGAAAAATTTCAATTATAAAAAGAAAAGAGTAGAAGAAGCTTAAAAATCACGCGAAATTTTAAGCGAAAAAACCTCGAAATTTATTTGTCGAGAAAAGTGTTTTCAAGAAAATTTAAGAACTTTTTAAACCCAATATTTCTACTGAATTTTTTCTTATAAAAACCAAAAATAGCAATGTTAAAAAAAGAGAAATTATTATCCGAAAACGCGCTAATCTATTGCGTGTAACGTTTTGGGGCTTTGCGAAGGAGCGGAAAAGAAAGCACAAAAGTTTAGTTTAGCACTACCGTAGCATAAGCCATTTTCTATTTACTAAATTACAAAAAAGGAAATAAAAATGGCTTATGCGGTGATAGAATTACAGACGTTGAATTTTGCACTTAACCCGCTCTTTTGCAAAACCCATGTTATCGGCAGTTTTTTTATTTGTTAGAATGTGTTTTTCTTTTCTATATCAGGCAATGCTTCATCAATTCTTTTAGCAAGTTCGGGAAGTTTTATCGTTGGGACGGCTGGAAACAAATGATGTTCTAAGTGATAAAACATACTAAAAGTTAACTTGTTTTTCCACCAACTTCGTTGAGTTCTTGCGTATTCTGGGCTTTCGTGTGTGTCATGATGTACAGTCCAAACTGCGAAAAAAGCCATTAAAAATTCTCCTACAATCATCACTATTATGTGATAAATTAAAAAATCTATTTTGAAGTAAAAAACAATCGAAACAAATATTACTATTGAAATGAGTTCTAAAACCATATTTCTTCTGTATTTTTTGTTTCCTAATTGCCAAGTTACTTTGTGTATCAAAAACATATGCACTGGTCCATACAAAATAGCTCCGTACCAAGTCATTTTTGCAGATTTTCCTTCATAGTCGTCTTCTGATAAACAATATTTGTGGTGTCTTATATGATTAAACTTAACCGCATGTATGGACACCAACATTAAAATACTGTTGAGGTAAAGAGATAGCCAAGTCAAGAATTTGTTTGTTCCAAGTGAATTATGAAATCCGTTATGAACTTGTCTTAATCCTGTTAAAAAGAAAAAAGCAGAAAATGGTAATGCAAAAATGTAATATCCAAAATATGCAAGTGTAATTGAGATTAGAAACCAAGGAATTGTCAAATTGTTTTCAATCAACATTTCTTTCAATGTCAATTTTTTCAAATCTTTCCATTCTACTTTTCTTAAGAGTTCTTTATGTGTCATAGTTGGACGATTTTTTTTGGCAAAATTGCCTATAACGGAAAAAGTATTGGCGAAGTGCGGGCTAAATGGAACGAAAAGTTCTATTTAGACCAATCGTAGCCAATATTTTTTCAATGGAACTAATTTAAGCAAAAAAGTGGAATTGGAAAATATTGGCGGCTAAAAATTACAAAAAGTTCAACTTGGACTTTAACCCCGCATTTTGCCAATACAATGTTATCTGCAGGCGTATTTTTTATTTTTTATCCAATTTTACTGATATACCCATTCCACTTATTGAGTATTCAGGATAATCTTTTAAGTCCATATTTGGCAGTTGATATTTCATACTTTGTTTATCGATTAAATTAAATTTTTCAATTCCATAACCGATTACTTTTTTATTTTGCAATTTTAGAAACTCATTCATTTTGGTATTAAAAATTGAACTGAGAAGAAATTTGTTTAAGTCTTTATATTCAATTCTTTTTTTACCATATTTTGCGTTATATTCATTTGATAGTTTTGTAACTATATCTGGATAATAAATAAAAGTGTTTGTAAAATATAGGTAATTAAGTTTTTCAATGTTAAAATCTTGTTTAATTAGAGTTAAACAATTTTCCGTATTTTTTATTGCAGTTTTTAAATTAATGGGATTTTTGTGAAAAATATTTATGCTCATAGATTTGTCTCTTTCATATTCGTGAGCGCTTATTGCAAAATCAAGAGTGTCTTTTCCAACAATCCAATAATAACTATAAGATTTTGAATAAAACCCAACTTCATAAGATTTTTCTATTGAATTTTTGTGTTTTACAATAATAGTGTCTTGAACATTACTTTTATAATTTGTAGAGAATTTTTTAGCGTTTATCTGTAAAAAACAAATTGATGCTAATAAAGCAAAAAATATTAAGACATTTTTTCTCATTTTGTGCGGTTTTTTTGTGATACGCTTGCAGATAACTAAAAAGTATTGGCGAAGTGTGGGAATTCGAAGGACTGAAAGTTCAATTCAGACTGAGCGAAGCCGATGCTTTTTCAGATTGTCTAATTTAAGTAAAAAAACAATATGAAAAGCAGCGGCGTATAAATTCGAAAAATAGTTCAATTTAGACTTTAAACCCGCATTTTGCCAATACCCTGTTAGCCGTAGTTTTTATTTTTTAAATGTATATTTTAAATAATCATCAATTCCATCTCCATTTGAATCATAGTCATCTGAAACGAGAATTACAAGTTTATTATTTGTTAGTTCTATAATCTTCGATTCAGCATTATTAATAATTAATTTGTTTTCAGAACTTAAATAAGTATAATTTGAGACATTATTAATATGTTGACAATCTTGACCAACGTAATTATAGTCATTTACTATATATTTCCCATTTACATTGAATTCATAAGTGCTTTTTTGTTTGCAGTCATCTGGAATATACTCGCTTATTATTGTAACTATATCGCTACCTGAAATTGTAGACGTTTTTTCCATTTTCCAAATTCCAGTAATATTGTTGTCAAAATTTTGAGAATCATCATGACTCGAACTACATGCAAAAGAACTTAAGATAAGGCTTAAAAAAAATATTTTCTTCATATTAGTTAGTATAAAAGGGTAGTTTTCATAAAATTACGGCTAACGGAAAAAGTATTGGCGAAGTGCGGGCTGGATTGGACGAAAAGTTCAATTCAGAACCGAACGTAGCCGATGCTTTTTCACTTCTGCTAACTTACAAAAAATCGCAGAATTGAAAAGCATTCGGCGGAATATTTTTACAAAATTTCAACTTTTACAAAATCCCGCATTTTGCCAATACACTGTTATCTGCAGTCGCAATTATTTAGTTTTTAGTGTTTTCAAAGTATTTTCAACTTTGATCAATTCATTTTCAATTTCTTTTTTTCCTTTTAAGTTACCAACTAAAAATGAACAAATGAAAAATTTATTATTTTCTATTAAATACCAATAATTCATTTCTTCATTATTTTTAGTTTCAACGTAATAAATTCCTCTGATATTTTTCCAATTAATATTTTCTCCTTCTTTTTCAATCAATATTTTATTTAGAAAATTATCTGGATTATCGATATTGTAATTCATTAGAGTTATTCTCAAATTTCCAGTCCATTTTATTGTATCAAAAAATGCATTTGTACTTTTTTCTTCGGTTTCATATTCATTCCAATTTTCAGGAAGTTTTAGTGAATAATTATATTCAGAATTAAAATTATTTTCCATTTTCTTAGAGCAATTATTGAAAATTAGTAAAATTAAAATTGATAAAATTTGAACTATTTTCATTGTCAATTTATTATGCAGAATTTTTGTCAAGCGATTGCAGATAACTCTCAATTATCGGTAATTACTTTGTAGATGCTTGTAAATAAAGGGTTTTAGCTTACTTTATTTTTAGAAGTACAACATAAGTACAACTTTTGAGAACCTTTTATTTGATAAATATCTACTGTATAAAAATAGTTAATTACCGGCATTGGAACGCTATGTTTTTTCGCTTTTTATTCTTAATCTGCATCCTGTTTTTTCCACCAATTGCAAATTTAACCCAAACATTTTAGTGTTTTCGGTGCGTTAGCATCGTATTGCATTACATTCTAATATCCTGTGTATTGTCCGTGAAAATTGAGAGAATGAACTTTGTAATAGCTGCAGCAAAGTATTTATTAACTCTTTAATTTTTAGAAAAATGGCAAGACAAAAAGGACTTATGAAGTATGTCGGAACGATTGGCGATGTGCGACACTTCAAGATAAAAGGTCAAAAAGGATTTTTCGCCGGAATGGTTGGCGGTCCCACCGCTGAACAAATCAAAACTGCTCCCGAATTTGAACGTACCCGTGAGAATATGAACGAATTTGGAGGATGTGCCAGAGCTGGCAAATCGGTAAGAACCGCTCTTTCTTCGTTGATGTCCAAAATGGCAGATAGCAAGGTTACAGGACGTTTAACGTCCGTAATGAAGAAAATCAACTTGGAAGACGGAACGGAAGCCAGAGGTTATCGTAAAGTCGAAATTTCAACACAAAGAACCTATTTGTTAGGTTTTGAGTTCAACAAAGGAATTTCTCTGAGTACGGTTTTCAATGCTCCTTATGATGTAGAGCACACTGCAGGTCGTGAAAGTGCCGATTTCATCGTTGCACCGTTCAATCCTGTGGATCTGATTGCTTCGCCAATTGGTGCTACACATTTTCGCTTGGTTAATGCATTAGCGGTGGTTTCTGATTTTGTTTATAATGCGACTACAGGAACATATGATCCTGATGATATTGTAAACAATGAATTGAATATCGTTGAATACTCGGCTTATATTCCTTTGAATGCGGATTATGCAGGTGGAACATTAACCGCTACACTTCCGGGAACACCAACGCTTGGAGCAAACGTAACAGTTATTCAATGTATCGGTATTGAATTCTTTCAGGAAGTCAACGGTACTTATTACACGCTCAATTCTGGTAACAGCTTACGCATAGAAGATGCCTTTTAAGCAAACTAATCAAAGCCTTCTATATAAGAGGGCTTTTTATTTAACCCTTAAAATCAAAAACAATGCGTACAAAAATCATACGAGTTGCCGAAGGCAGGCAAAGTACATTAAGCCAATTATACATTGATAATATCTTTCAATGTTACTTACTGGAAGATAAGATCCGTGATGTCAAAATACCAAAGCAAACTGCCATTCCAAAAGGAAACTACACGTTAAGGCTTAACACCTGGGGAGGAATGAATGCCGAGTATCGGCAGAAGTTCCCGAAGCTCCACAAGGGAATGATTGAGATTAACGGATTACCGAATTTCAGTTTTGTGTATATCCACATTGGAAACACTTACCGACAAACGGCAGGCTGTCCGCTATGTGGTTTCGGTTTTGAAATGGTGAATGGCGATTACCAGGTATTAAGAAGTAAAGATGCTTACCAGATGATCTATCCAAAACTTTTAGCCTTAGCACAGGATAATCAAAACGGCATTAGTATCGAAAACAATTTTCAATTTTAAAATTCAAGACAATGAAAAAAGATAGTTTAAATTTAGTGGAGCGTGTGAAAGCTCCAACTCCGAAATGGTTTAAAATTATTCGGAATGTGGGAATTACATTAACAGCCGTAGGCGGTGCGATTTTGGCTTCTCCGGTAGCTTTACCTGCAACGATTGTAACCGTAGCCGGTTATGTGTTATTAGGCGGAACGGTGGCGACTGCGATTGCTCAAACGGCAATGAGTTCCGAAGATAAAGAAAAAGAAAATCCTGAGTAATCAGATCTGATTTTCTGAAGATGCAAATCCTGTCCGTTTGGGCAGGATTTTTATTTGATGTTATGTTCTTTTTTCCATTTGCGAATTCTCCCTCTTGCATTGGTATAAGGCGAAGACGTGTTAAACTGAATCATTCTTCCTAAAGTCCATTTCTCATACCAGGAAACCTCATATAATTCAGCATTAGATTTTTGCTCAATTAGATTAAGAATTTCAGAAACCGTTTCATCTAATTTACTACACGATGTATTAAAGTCAATGTCTTCATAATCTTTGTAAAACTTCTGAGCCAACTTGCCAAGTTCATTCCATTTATACCCAGTTTCAGGAAAATCTACTGGCTCATTATTATCTTTTTTCCGATTTCATTTAAGCACTAATTCTCCCCACCCAATCAAGTAAGAAATAAGATTATTGATACTCATTGTAGTATCTTTTGCGTGTCCTTCAAGATCTTTTATAGAGGTCAATTCAATAGGAATAATGGATAATTCATTTTTAAGCTTATTATAATTTGTTTCAATAGCCTTTTGTAATTCTTCTTTATTAATGAGTACAGCCATAATTTGATGAAATGTATTTTCATCAAATTTACAAAAGTGATTAAAGACTCCACTAAAATCAGGAATGATTTACTTCACCCGTTTTTCCATCAGGTGCGGTTATGTGTCCTTTATGTGGCTTTATATGTGCAAACAAAGGATTAAACGATAAAGATTATCGTTTCAGATGCCTTGCAATGTAAATACGTTTCAATTCTGAAATCAAAAGCAATTGTTCATACATTGCACGCTCTTTTTGCTCCAAAGCTTTAAACTTTTGTACATCTTTCTGATAGGCTTTTTGCTTTTCCTGCAGATGTAACATTTGCTCAAAAATGAAGTTTTTAAAATCGGCAATACGGATGAAAGGGATGACCGAACCGACAAAGAGTTTATGAAATGCTTTTGACTTCCATAATCCAAACAACAGACTGCTGTAACTGTCCTTTTCTTCCGCATTACGACACGAAATAACAAAGCAATTCGGGCAAGGTATATCTAATGGTTTGCCACTGTTTAAACCTTTGGATAAGGCGTAAAATTCAAATTCTGATTTTTGATTTTTTGGATTGTAAGTAAAGATTTTAACGGCTTTCATATCGCACAATTTTTGAGATTAGCTCCGTTTAATTCTTTGACATGGCTGAAAACCAAAACTTTTTTACAAAGAAAAAAACAGAAAAAAAAGAAAGCCGTTTCAAAGGTGGCGGGGCAAAAAAGCCAAAAGGAAACGGAATAAGTCCCGAAGGGTGGCAAGGCAATGAGAATTACTTTGCGAAGCACCTTATTTGCCTTGCCATTATGCCGTAGTCTTTTGGATTTTTTATTGAGCGTTGGCATTGTGCGGAGCCACCTACTTTTGCTTTCCTTTTTATTCTTTTTTCTTTTGGAAAACGTCCGATGACTTCCTTTTGAGCGTTGGCAATGGGGCAAACACTCCGCAGTAAAAAATAAAGCATACCATATTCTCAAGCGTTGGCAAAAAGCAAGGGTATGAGGTACGAAATACGCTTGCTGTGCGGTGATGCAATAAGGTATGCGGAAATGGAACGGAGTAAATGAAGGTAAATTTGTTTTAGCTTACCGAAATGTAATGAAGTGAAATGACTAAACACTTTATGCAGCACATTGGTAAAACAACCAATCAATGCTTTATTTTTTACTGCACCGCTAAAATGGGTGGTGGGGAGCGTGGCAAAGAAGCTTGGGCTATGCGGTGGGAAGAAAAAATACGGCTTCTGAACCCCGAAAAATATCAGCGTTGGATTTTGAGCGTAGGGATATTTTTTCGGGGTGAAGACTATGGCATTGGCTATTTTGCATAATGTTATTATAGGACATTTTAGCGTTGGCATAGTCGCCTATAAGCGTGGGGAAAATGTACTATAATGCCACATTATGTAACTTAGCTTCCGCCGATTTGCATACTGGCATAAACGGAACGGTGGTGGTGGTTGGAGTGAAGTGTCTTTTTGCTTTGTTTTTTAGTATTGGACAGCTCTTTGCCACCGCAGGAACGAGGATGGCAATGTGCTGTGGAACGTTGGCAAAAACAACGCAAAAAGTATGACAGTTGCAAAAGGCGGCAATGCCATAGAAGGCAGACGAAGCATTGGGCTTGTGCGGTTGGCGTCTGGCTAAAGCCGTATTTTTTTTGTGCGTGGGCAGAGCGAGGGGAAATATTTTTTATAGATACTTAGCTTGTATCGTTTTTAACTTTTCTTCTAACTTACCAAAAATGGTTTCTGAATAAGCCGATTTTTCTCCTTCAATCAATTCTATATACATTGCTCTTTGCAAATCAGCCACCTCAACAGCTTTAGTATTTGCCTTATTTCCTGATATTTCAAGAAGTTGATGAGATATGGGGTTGGTAAGTTTAATTTTCTTTTTCAATTGAGGACATATTCCTTTCGCTTCAATCTTCTTTACAGGAATCACCACATTCCGAAAAGTTCCCATGTTATGTTTTGAAACTTTTATTCTATTTGATTTATAAACCACTCCATCCACTTTTTGATCTGATACAACCCATTGCAAAAGTAATTGTGGAATTATGTACTCTGGTTTAAACACCTCATTAGGTTTTTTTACTATTAACGAGCATGCTGCTAAAATTGGCCAATAACAGAGATAGGGGATTAATAAGTTTAATAATTTTCCTTCGGGGCTTTTAGTTGGAAAACATTTCTTTTTAATCTCGTTTGGAGAAGTGTCAAAAAATAAAAATTTCAATTTTGATTGAGAAAGATCTGCTCTTGCTACATGAAATGTATTTATATCAGGTCTCCCAAGTTCTTCCCAACATACAAATATAGAATCGGCAAGATATAGACACGGTAAACCTGGAATGCTATATCGTTGGGTAGATACTTTTTCTCTTATCTCAAAAGGTATATGAAATAATTCTTCTTTTTTTAATGTTTTATTGTTAGAAATTCTCACACGATAAAATGGAGAATTAAAAGTGTTTAAATCTACCTTTTGTATTGGCAAATAACTAATATTATCCAATAAATTTAAGGCTTCCGATAAAGTAGTATAAGCTAAGGACGGAAAACCTTGCAAATAAGATACAAGACTTGCTTTTATCTTTGTAATTTGATCTTCTATAAATGGAATTTTAGATTTTACTTGGTTTCCCAAATCGCCATTAAACTTTTTAAGTTCATTTAAATAATCATTATAAACATTATTTAAATAGTCCTCAATGCTTTTTTCATCCCTTTGTTTAGGGAGACTGAAAATTATGTTACTAAACACCTCAGCATTAGTCTGTTTCATACTTTTCTATATGTTCATGAACTTTAGTTATTATTAGATAATCATCATGAAAATCCGTCTTAATTGTTTCATTCGTAAAAACTCCTATTGACTGTGCATAATCATGCTGAATCGCTCGAATTATCCAGGCTATTTGCTTGTCACTAACTATGTCTTCAGAATTAATTTTATTTCCCACTTGAACTAGCAGACTTCGTATCTTCTTTGTAATTGTACCTGACTCAATATTTCTTTGTCTTAAATAACTTGCTATAGATTTCAAACAATCACCAGAAATTTGTTTTACTAATTCTTCAATACTGGTATAATCACTATGCTGATCAACAATTTCTTTTAGAAAGGTTAAAGGTTGAGAAGATTTTAAAATTTCTTCAGAACGACCATACATTATTCTTCTCACTTTCTCAGGAGCTCTCACCACAATAAAAAGAAGTCCGATATCAAATCCTGTTTTATCTATAATATCAAATTCATCTTCTTCTAATTCACCTAATTCATTAAATACGGCAACTTCACTGACAGTAAGTCTAAGTTCTTGAGCCATAAATTCAATGACAACATGATTAATAGATGACTGCCAAAGCAGAAAATCATCATATCGCTTTTGAAGAGGGATAGATGTATCTAATAGTTTTAGTTTATCCTTCATCACCCCCTCCTTTTTCAGATGTTAACCAAACTAATTGCTCATCTCGAAAAGCAACAGCATCCTTCAATTCGTAACCAAACTCTTCACATAATAGCAATAAAATACAATCTGATATAGCCCAACTTACTAAAAGGGAAATAGTTTTATCATCGCTATTGCTATTAATGAGGTTTCTATGAATCGGAGACTCTTCATTAATAATAATTGCCAATTCTCTGGATTCTTTTCTAAAATGATAAATCCAAGGCTTATTTTTTTCATTTTCACCTAATTTATCTATGATAGGATCTACAATTATAAACCAATCTCCTGTTGTGAGAATAATAGCGTTTTCTGGAGCTTCAACCTTTTCTGTAGTCGTTACAGTTGGTATTACATTTGAGAGAGCTTTTTTTATGGCTCTTTTATTCTTTTGAACTTTTTTAATTGTTTCTTTTACCTTTTCATGATCACCTGCTTTAAATTCTTCAGATGCTAGCATAATGGTTGTAATCGAAGATTCTAAAATTTCAGCAGCTTCCTTCCAGCTTTCTTTTGAATAATCAAAACCAACTTTGTGAAATGAAGGCACACACATATTCAAATGAATTTCTCCATAAGTTCTACCAAATTTTGGATGTGGATTTTTAGGCATTAAACCACCCAACCTACTAGGTAATTGATGGAATCTTTCTATTACTTGATTATTTTTAAAAAGATGCAGACCCCATTTCCCCAGACCAGATGAGCTCGTTTTCATTAATCCAAGCCAACCTTTTACTTGCACAGGATTTCCAGTTACTTCATCATTGATGAATAGATTGAGTTCGTCCAGCTTGATAATTGTTTCAGGATAAACAGGTACTTCAATCTTTCCACAATTATACTCAATATCATTTTCCCTATCTATAACTTGTATGCTAACATTTTCTATTGATATCTCAGGACTAAAAATTTCTTGAAGAGAATCTCTTACAGCAACTGCTGTCAAAGAACGATGACTTAAATCTTCAATTAGAATTGAAGTTCCAGATGTCCAATCACTCAAAGGACCATTCAATAGCTCTTCAGTCGATTCACCTGTTATATTATTTCTATATTCATTGCTTACACCATCAGAATCTAATTCTCTAGTATTTAGCAAAAGTGTATGTTCTATATTTTTCTCACTTAATGATCGGGTATGAATTGTGATTTTCCATCCTAAGCTCAAGCAAGCTACTTTCATCCCCATTCCAAACATTCCTTTTCTTACACGAAGAGATGGTCGTAAATTATCATTGGCTACTGAAACCTGAATAGCATTCTGCAGCTCTTCAGCAGTCATCCCAACTCCATTATCCTTTACTTCTATCGAATTTTTAGAAATGATGACCTGAATTAGAGGCTTCGTATTTTCATTCTCAGTACGCCAATCAAGTGAGTTTGCAACTAACTCAGCAATAGCTTGTGTTGGTTCCATACCCATTGCTCCTAATCCTTTTGGTGTCCAAAAGCGATTGCCTACATTCAGATTGATTTGAAACTTATTCATAAATAATAAAATTCTTATATTAATCAGATACCAAATCGTATCAAAATTTAATTCATATCCTTAATGATGTCATTCATCCAATCATTAGCAATTGCAAATCGCCTAAATGCTAAAAAGTCTTCATTTTCGTTTATTGAATCGCGAATGAAATTTCTTGTATTAGTAGTTATAGCAATTTGTTGATCGTGTTCGTTGGCATTTATAATAAAAGCATCTCGAATATGCTCCCGAAATCGATCTAAAACACTTCTTCTACTGTCATTAAGACTTTTTCTGTCTATTTTACAAGTTTCAATAGTATATAAAAAACGAGGATTGTCTGATTTTATACTTCCATCTTTTTCAAAATAGATTAAACCATTAGGATCAGTTACTTCAGGATTAACCATTTTAGGAATCTCAATTGCGTCATATATTGCTGAACTAGAATTAATATTTCGGATGTTTAATTCTGTGTTTTCAAAATTTACTACAACACCATCTATTTCAAAATTTGTACTTTTATGTGTATTACATGTTGGACATGACATGAGTAAATTATCCCAAGAAAACGCTAGCCAATAATATGTGTCTTTTGGTCTAAAATGCTCCACATGAGTTAATTCCTCTTTTTGCTCACAGAATGCACATTTCCCTTTATATATAATGCTCAAAGCTTCTTTAACATCATCCAGTTTATATCGTGAGTTATAATTATCGTGATTGACATACTGTTCAATATCAATAACTTCCATTCTTCGTAAATGTGTAGTTCTAGATTTCTGAGGAACTGGAACAACTTTCCTCCCTATACGCTCTGGAAATAAATCAGGAAAAGCGGGTTTTAATGATTCAGGAATACTATTTAAATTTTTAGTTCTTTTTATCATTCTTATTCTCAAGTTCTTCGTTAATAATTTGCTGAATCATCGCATCTATATCAGCATCACTCAAAAATATTTTACCTGCTTCCCTTTGTTCTGCTAAAGTATTTTCTAGTTGTTGATTTATTCTATATAACAAATACGTTTCACTTGTGTCTGCATAATCTTCTTCTGAATTAAGACGGGAGTCCTCTAAACCAAATAAAGGAGAGGTAATAAGTGTATTAATCATTAATCGGTTAAGATCTTTTCTAAAATAAGGATCACTTACTTTGGTTTTCCCATCTTCCGGATTACGATAAACTCGATATAAAATTGCATCGTCTGAAGCTCCCTGAACAATTGTAGGACTATGAGTAGTGAAGATGAATTGTACATTTGGAAATATACTACGCAATTTTTTCACAACGATTCTTTGCCATTTAGGATGTAAATGCAGATCAATTTCATCAACTAGGACAATCCCTTTTAAATCTTTAATGCTTTGACCTTCTTTTGCATTTTTATTCAATCTGTAAATCAAATCTGATACGAATATTAAAATACTTTTATAACCTTCTGAAAGTTGATCAAATGTTAAGGTCGCATTTTTCTCTTTAAATGTTACTCCTGTACCATCAATTTTTATTTCAACATGTCTTTCTAATAAATCAAAAAACATTTCTTCTAGCTCAACAACTGAAAAAGAATTTGGTAAATCTTTCTCTTCAGCTATCATATTATGTTTGTCTAAACTTTTCTCTAGTTCTAGTAATTTTTGATCTTTGAGCCAAGACACTGGATTAATCATTGTTTCGTCACTATCAAACAAAGACATAAAACCATACTCTTCGGGATTATCTGTACTAACTCTACCTCTATGTGTTCCATAGGCAAAAAAGTTATTTAAAAAAAGTCCTCTTTGGGGATTGTATTCGGAGCCATATTCGTCAATGGCAGACAATTGAATTTTTTTATTGTTTCTTAAAATGTCCGAAGCTTTTCCAGTTTTTTCCTGATCTGTTTTTTCTGTAATAAAATTTCCATTAAAAGCTAAATATGTAGCCATTAATATTAGTGACTTCCCATCCCCGTTTTCACCTAGAAAATAAATTTCTTTTGAATTGTTGAAATCTAATAAAACATTTTCTACAGATAGAAAATCTAAGATATTAACTGACTTGATAAACCCTGTTTCTGATACATTTTCTCCTTCAATCCACATTTTAAATTGTTGTTCGGAAACACTCAATGCTTTATGAAAATTATTATTTAAACATACATCATAAAAATCCTGATCAGAGAATTCATCAATATTTACTAATCTTGAAATTCTTTCTAATAATACCTGTTTAAATAATTTACCAACTTCAGAATTTTGAAAAATAGGAGAAAACTCGTAAGGAACTTTATCTTTTCTTCTAAAAGAAGGATCAGCTGCACCAGACTCAACTAGTGCACTTCTAATGTTTGTGTATTGCTTATGTTTATCTTCAACAACAAATACCCCTTTCATCTCTCCCGATGAATATTTTTCCGCAAAATCATTTACAACACCTCCATGTGTAAAGAGTAGAGCAAAAAAAGCAAAAAGCTTTTTTTCGTTCGGATATTTCTGAATTTCTATCCAATAACTTGGCGTAGGATCTTCAAGTGATTTAATCCCTAAGAATGATCTCAAAATAGGTTCGTCAATTCCAGCCTCTTTTTTCTTGAATCTCTCAATAGTATCCACACTATGAATCACTTCCATAACTTGGACAATATCGTACTTCGTCCATGAAGTCTTAAGCTTAGTAAAATCAATATCAATCATTACTATTATCTTAATTTAACGATTACTAAATATTCTTTAACATCTTTGGATTTATCATCACTACGTCCCATTGTACTGTGCTTATAATCTTGTTCTTTATAACTCACATCATAGTTCTTACCAATGTTATCCTTTGCTATTTGTATTATTTCTTCCAATGATATCATTCCAGTATTACTGTAACTAAGAATTAGATCTGATTTTTTCTTCTTAATTCCCAGAAACAAAGCTTGAAAGGCTTTCTTCACTTCTGTTCTTCTTCCAAAAGGAGATTGGTGTCTATCTGAACGGTATCTTCCTTTATGATCAACTTGTGGATAATCGTATTTCACCAATGTTTCTATAGCATGATAAAATCTGGAATAATGAACAAATGCATAAGGAGGATCAGCATAAACCAAAGTTCCTGGTTCTATTTTATCTAAACATTTTCTGTAATCTAATGAAGTAACTGTATGATCAAGATTGTTATCACCCAGATGTTGTTTAAGTTGATTGAATTTTGTTTCAAAATAAGGTCTAATGTCTCTTAAACGATAAATCAATATGTCATTTTTAGAAGACTCACTTTTAGCATCGCGATATTGTGCGTAGTGTCCCGTACTTTGAGAGCAATAAGACATACTATACATAAGGCTTGAAAGAATAACATAGTAGACAGGAGTATTTCTATAATCTTCTGCAACCCTTCTCAAAGCATCAATCCATAAACATTGTTCGAATGACCAATATGTTCCAGAATAATATTTTGTAAACAAATGGTATAATGAACCATCAAAATTATGATCTAATAATTTTTGCTGTTTCTTTTCTAACTGGACGAATTCTTTAATCGTCATTTCAGCAGAATAAGTATAATTCAAATTAGCATATTTCTCCTTGAAATCCTTAACATGGTCACTTGCCGCGATCAAGATATCTTCTAATAGAGTATTACTAAATTGTTGCCAATCATAATTTGACAAATATGTCTTAGACAATACTGCTGAATATTCTTGAATGTCATTAGAATGGATTGGAACCAACTTACCTAAAGCACCAGATAAAACACTCGTACCCGCAAATAAATCGCACACTTTACCTTCTGTATATATTTCATTAATAGCACCAATCACAAAATCCAAAATACTTCTCTTGGAACCCATATATTTAGTTATATGAGGTACTTTATGGTCATAAGAAGTCAACAAGTCCAATTGACTATCCAAGTGAATTATTTCTGTTTCTAATCTATTCATTATAAGCTTTTTCTTATACAACTATTTGTATTCTTCTATTTGTTTCTCTTTGTTGGAAACAATCAGTTCTTTTACATCTAAATCAAGTATTTCGGCTATTTGATTTAATATATCCAAACTAGGTTGTCTGCGGTTTTGAACATAAGAATTAACCATATTGTAACTTTTACCAAGTTGTTCTGCCAGCCAAACCTGCTTTATCCCTTTTTGTTCTAAAACTTCTTTTATCCTATTCATGAGGAGAAACTGTTTAAAACAGTAAATATAAGTAGTTTTATAAAAACATCTCACTAAATGATATGATTTTAGACAAATAAATCGTAAATACTTTGTATGGTAATCAAATAATGCACACACTGTATGCACAATCCCTTAAGTCCTAATTTGCAATAAGCCCTTAATTTCTTCCTCTTTTGCAATCAAAAACTTATTTTTTTCTGTTGCTTCAGATTACACCTGATTAAAAAAGTAAGTAGGATAAGCTCATTTTCTGAAAAAGATTTTTTGTTATTCCGAATGAATACAAAAACGGATTTATTGGAATATAATAGTGTAAACAGATGAAGGGTTAAGATTAGTTTGCTTTGATTGTATTTGTTTTGGCTTGATTTTTTTTTCGGTACAAAAAATGAAAATGTTTGTGCTGAAAAATGCTTATCCTACTTATCCACTCCAACCGAAGTAAACCAATGCAAACTGTACCATTACGGATTATCAAACGAAATGCTTGATTGTTCGGGTGGTTTTGGTGGTGGTTCTTTTTCTTTGTTCTTGTTTTCGACTTCTTCCCAGGTCAGTTCTTTTACCGCATACACATATCCGTTCTTTTTGGACAATCGCAGATAACCGTATTTCTTTAAGGCTTTTCCTAATTTCATTACCGTTCCATCTGTAACATTGAGTTTGGCTTTGTCGGCTAACTTGGCTGCGATTTGTGTGGTGTTCAAAAAATTATTAGCGGTTTCTCTGTCGGCAATATCAAACCAGGTTAATAGCAATTCTTCTTCCGGACTTCGGATCTGGTATTGCTCGTTATTCAAATCTATTTCCTTGATTTCTTCCTGATTGAACCAATAACGGAACCCATTTTTATACAATTCGATTGCCTGTGCATACACCATATTGATGTCGATATTATGGGTATATTCGATGTGTTCTACTTCAAAACATAAAAATCTGCGTGAACCTGTGGTGTCATTCAAAAACTGAGCGGTGTTTACACTTCCTGCAAATGAGGCTCTTCGAGGTAAGGTTTCATTGTTATGTCCGTACGCTTTTCTCATTCGGATATGGGTTTTGGTAATCAGTTCTTTGAGTGTTCCGATTTCGGTACGGTTCAGGTTTTCTAATTCATCTAAGTTAATCAACATACATTCGGCTAAATGGATGAGTGTATCTTTGTTGTTCGGGTTTATCGTTCCTGAAAACATATATTCTTTAAGTTCTCTCGGTATTAATCGTTCTATCCAGGTTGTTTTTCCTACGCCTTGTTTTCCGCTGAATACAATTACGGTTTGATTGATGGCTTTGTCATTCGTTACACAGGCAACCATCGCTACAAACCATTTTTTGAAACATATCTGCCATAATTCCTGCTTCGTGGTTTTAACTGTATTGGCTAATTGATCGATATAATCAACTTCATCTTCATTGGGTTCTAAATTCTGAAAATAATCTCTGAACGGATCATATTGCTGACAATAATCGGAATGCAACAAGTTTCGTAATGTATTGATATTGCATTTTACTTTTGCTTTGAGGATTTCTCTTAGAATGGAGTTTTCGACAAAATCGGTAATGGGTTTCCAGATATTGGCTTTGATGGTTTTGTATTCCAATTTTCCCGTAACGATGTTGTACCGAAAGTTATACCGATAATCGAGAAAGGTTTCCAAACGGTCAATATAACTTGGCTTTTCTTCTTCCTCTTCCATATCATCCTCTTTGGTTTTACTGGTTTCGGACTTTGAAATGGCTGGGTTATTGTTTTTGTTGTGTTCATTGGTATTGCTGTATGCACTTTTTACCGTTGCCATTACTTCATTAGCATCATATCCATAATCAGACAAAATATATCCTGTAGCTACTGCTAATGGAACACCTTTACGATTGAGATTATTTGCCAGCAGATGAACAAAATTGTTCCGATTGCCATTGATATAACTTTCCTTCTTTTCCGTAAATCGTATGCAATGTTCATATACTGCTAAATAATCATTGTTGATAGGTTCTGTTACGAGAGCTTTCCTTGATTGATCTATATAAGGTCGTACATCTTCGGTTGAAATTACCGGATAGATTTCTGCGTTTTCATTCAGATACAAATCGTTATCGTACGAAACAAAACACAGTCTTGTAACGTCCTTTCCAGACTTATCAATAGGCAATTGAAGCAATTCTTCATAATGCTTTTGCAATATCAAAAATGCTTCTTTATGGTTTTCCTTTGATGAATTAACTTTAACTAGAATCTTCAATCCATTACCTGACGGACTTGTAAAACAGGAAAAAGTATAAGGTTCTTCTTTTGCCAATGCTTTAGCTTTCTGTAATTGTTCTTTGGAAAGTTTATCAATATCCAATATCAACAAAGGATTATAAGCGGTAAGATATTCGGGTTTTCGTCCGCCTTTAAAAGTTGCTGACGGAGTGAAAGCAGGCAAAGATTTCTTTACCCGCTCATACGCTTCAATTTTGTTTTCGGCTAATGATTTCCGCAGATAGGTAATCACATTGATGTATTTACCTGTCTTGATGTCGTGTAATACTTCAATGATTTTCTGGTTTTGCACCACTTCATTGAAGTTCTGAAAGATACTTACTACCATAGTTCTGATGTTTTGAGGTTAGCACTATTTTTTAGCGAACGCTTTGTTGTAGTGTTCCTGCAGGAGCTTTTCCACATCAGATAATTTGTAGTAAATCTTGTTTCCGACTTGTGAAAACGAAATACGACCTTCATCACGCCAGGTTTGAGCGGTACGTTTGGAAATCTTCATTAGCAAAAGAAATTCCTGATTGTCTAGGAACGTATCTTTTTTAGGTTCGTTTTTGGCATTGATACGCTTAACGAGTTCGTCCAGTTTTTCGATGATTTCGGTGTACTGGTCTTTTGATAAAATTACTGCTTCCATTTTCTAAAAATTTTATGGTTATGGAAGCAAAGGACTGCAACGATACAAAGTCAAAAAATCCCGAAATGGTCTTTCGGGACAATATTTATTTAGAGCAACTTATCAATATCTATCCGCTTATGTGGTTTGGGTCGTTTGTCGGATTTGGAAGGTGTGATAACGGTTTTGATGGTTTCGGGACTTAATTCCTGTCCGTTTTTATCTACGAATGAATTGACGATGACTGCGACAAAATCATTGATATTACCGTCCAGGATGGGCTTTCCATTTACAAATAACTCTCTATGTAACTGGTAAAATATATCCACGAGCTGATTGATGTTGCAATTGATTTTTAGTTTATTGAACGGAATGCCCTCCGCATTTTTTCTCATTTGCTGTTTAGAAAATTCATCGGTTAAACGAATTAAATGCTGTATCTGGTCTATTTCTTTCTGGCATTGATCAGAATAATCGGGTAATTTGGGGTTGATGAAATCGATACTTGCCTGTTCGTAATCAAATTTTTCATTGGTCAAAAACATTATTTTTTCGGTGTAATCTTCCATACCGTTTACTTTACTTTTTACTTCTCTGAATGAAAAATACCTTTCTTCACATTCAGCATTTATGTATTGCATTGGTGGTTTTCGTCTTGCGTGACGGTTACGTGTAATTTCTAATTCCTTTCGTTTGCTCTCAATAATGGTGTAGCATTTCATCATTCTGCCACGCATTGTTCTACTTACAAACGATTCCTCATTCTCAGAAATTAGTTTTTCAAATTTGTTAATCCATTTTATAGGATCTTCTACCAAATCGCAATGATGAGAAAAGAATTCAGGCAACTGAGCATAAGGAAGTTTCAGGATATTTCTAATTAATTCCTGACAATATGATTTATTATCCAATATATCCTCCAGTAAAATATCAAACAAAATATTATCGGACTGCTCTTTTGGAACAGCCGATTGCTCGGGAAATTGAACAGTATGTTTTATCTGATAGTTACTTGGCATATTTTTTATTTTGTTTATTTTTTTATCCAATAACAAATAATTTTTACTTACAGTTATTTCAATCAAACTCAATAACTACATCATCCGATTGGGGATAGCCTACACAGGTAAGTACATAACCATTGTTTAATTGTTCCTGTGTCAGCCCCTCTGTTGCGGACATTGTAATGCTTCCTGAAAGACATTTTCCTGCACAGCTCGTACAATTTCCGCTTTGGCAGGAATAGGGTAAATCGATTCCAGATTCCAATCCAGCAAACAGAACAGACTTACCGGTAGCTATTTTTACCAGATGTTCCTTTCCTTTGAAAAAGATTTTTACCTCATGTTCCTGGCTGGATTTAGCGGATAGGTTTTCGGCTTTTTCAGGGATATAAAAACTCTCTTTATGGATGACCTCTTTTGAAAATCCGATTTTCTGTATGGTAGAAGTTGCCATTTCCATCAATCCCTGCGGACCGCATAAGTAAAACTCGTTATTAGATTCCTTCTTTATTCCCAAATCCTCAAAAATTGCTTTTAGACGTTCTGCGTTTATTCTGTGATCGTTTTTCTTCCTGAATAGCATGGAAAAAAAGCCAATATTCGATTGTTTGGTTGCTTCATCACTCCAATAATGAACAATCAGGAAACGTGACGCATATTCGGAAGACCAGCTTCCCAACTGGTCATAAAATATCGTATGCTTCCGATCGGAATTTACGTATATCAGGGACACCGTTGAATTTGGTTCTTGGACAAGAACAGACTTGATGATGGAAAATAATGGCGTAATCCCACTTCCTCCACCAATTAATACAATATGTCGTGAAGCATCTTGGGGTTTATAATAGAAATTTCCGGTTGGAGGCAATACGGCAATTTTATCTCCGGCTTTTAGATAGTCGATTAAATAATTCGACATTTTACCGCCTTTAACCCTTTTAACCGTTAAGGATAAATGTTTATCAAAATAAGGCGAAGAGCATAGCGAATATGAGCGTCTTTCTTCCTTTCCGTCAATATTACATATTAAGACCAGAAATTGCCCGGAGTGATAGAAAAAAGGTTCTTTGGGGTGAGCAAAATGTATGGTAATCGTATCTGGGCATTCCTTAACAATTTTCTCGATTCGTAACAGGGTTTTATCGCTCATAGGGTTTTCAATTAATGATTTCGTGTTGTTGAAAAAGACGTAGTTTACTGCACCAAATAAAAAAGCGTGTCAGTTCTCTTTTACAAAATGTGTCGAAATGGAAAATTTTATGTGGAAAAGGAATTGCATCCGTATAAACACCATTTTCAGAAAAAAGAAAAAAGTTTTTTTGACGAATGGATTTTTTCAATGCAACACTATTTTGAAATGCTTTTATCGCTTTTTTAAAACAAACATTCTGATAGTTCAACATAACTATGCAATCACATTCTTGTATGATTTGTTCAAAATTGGCAGTACTATAATTGCTGCTGATATATACTTCATTACCATTATTCCAAAAGAAATCGGCAATATCGTAAAGGAATTCATTTTGTTGATCTTCTTTGTTTTCTACGACAATGTATTTCATAATCAAATTTTTGAGTTTATTCCAAGAGCAAATCAATAATTTCCTCAGCATCTGCATTGTTGCTCTTCCAAAGATCTTCAAAAGTTCGGGCACTCTCCACTGAAATACCTTTCTCTTTCAGCTTAGCGGCAGCTTCTTCGTAATTGATATTTAACGCCCTGAAAGCATCGTTCACAGGAGCTTTTACAATTCTATCCATCATTTGCAAATCGACAGGCGGATACATTCTTTCAGAAATAACAAGAACGGCAGATAGCGTTAGTACAGCGAATAATGCAGGTAAAAAAACGCTTTTTTTAAAATGGATTTTTAATGCTTTCCAATTAAGGATAATGTGAAAGATGGCACATACCACAAAAAATAAACCGAGTATTTCATGAACCACTTCGGTGTAACCGTCAAACAGATGGAAAAACATCAGTAGTCCTGAAATACCTACCACAAGGAAAACCAAGGATATGAAAGGGGTGACATAATTTCTATTCGGTTTCATAATACAAGGATTTAGTTAGTTGAATTTTGAAAATCTGTTTTCGAGATTAGTCAGCCATTTTACCCGTTTTTCGTGACTTACTCTTTTTACTGATGTAAAATTTATCCAACTGACATTTTTATAGCCCATTGTTTTGAAAACACTCTTTATCATAACTTTCTTGATTAAATTGCCAATCAGCAGTGAATACATTATCCCTGGCTTGTTCATCGTAGTAATGACGGTTACTCTTTTTAAATTATTTAATAGCGGAATTAATCCGAAACCTCTCGGATGATGGTCATATGCCAGTCCGGGAGATAGCACACGATCAATAAATCCTTTGGTTGTGGCAGGCATTATGTCCCACCAGATCGGAAAAATAAAAAGCAAGTGGTCTGCTTTTTTCAATCGCTCGTGGTAGTCAGTAACCTGCGGATCAATGGCACGGTGTTCTATAAATGCTTTAAGGTCGGCAGACGACATTGCAGGATTAAATGCGTCATTATCTAAATGCATCAGGTCAATCTCGTGACCTGATTCTTGAAGTCCTTTACTTACCGATTCTAAAATGGCGTTGCAATAACTGCCTTCATACGGATGATTGAATACGATTACCGTTCTCATTTTTTACTGTTTTAATTACAGTACAAAATTGAGAAGCTAAAGAGGTGTCGGACGATAACAATTGTTAATAAATATTACCGCCTATTTCTAATCCGGCTCAGCGAAACAGAAGTAATTCCTAAATAAGATGCAATATAATGTTGCGGTACACGCTGTACAATATGCGGAAATTGCTCTAACAATTCTTCGTAGCGTTTTTGGGGATTGTTTTTAAGATAAGAAAAAGCAAGCTGTTGCGTTTGGAATAGTCGCCTGAATAGATGTTCTTCAAAATCCTTTTTAAGTTCAGAGGAGTTTTCAATAACAGTCTGAAAGTCTTTTTGGGATAGGTTTTGAAGTATGCAAGGTTCAATGCTTTCAATATTGTATAAACTTGGCTGGTTGGTTCTGAAACTTTCTATGGAAGAAACACTGTCGCCCTCAAAAAAGAACTGTGTGGTGATTTCTTTTCCATCATTATTTACCCAGGTACGCAGACAACCTTTTTCGATGAAGTACATTGTTTTGGATATTTTTCCTTCCTCCAAAAGAATAGTTTTCGCAGGAACTTTTACCTGTTTGAAATAAGGGCTGAATATTTCCCACTTGCTTTTCATTTTTTATAGTCGCTTTACTGTTGTTACTAATTAAAACTTAAACATTACAAAATTATACAAATTTATCAATCACTTTTACCTATATATTTTTAGTTTTATTTTATGTATTTATCAACCGCATTGTCTAACTCTTCACTTACAATTTTTGCATATACCTGTGTTTGTTGTATGGTAGCGTGGTCAAGCAACTTACTTACATACTCGATACGCATACCGTTGTTCAGTGCATTTGTGGCAAATGTATGTCGGCTCAAATGGAAATGCAGGTTAAAAGGTAATTTCAAATCTTCACCCATTTTCTTTAGGTGTACATCACCTAATCTTACTTTTGAACGTATCCTTGTACTCTTGTATACTTCATCATTAAATATTCGTTCGGGATGTTCCAATACAGGAAATATGAAGGCTTCAGGATCTATTGTTTTCGGTTTGTATTTGTTGAGTATAGCAACAGATTTTGCTCCTAATTTGAAGCTGTGTTGTTTTTGTGTTTTCTGAATAACCTTTGTAATCTTTTGTGTTTTTTCATCGTAACATTTCCACTGTAACAACATTACATCGCTGATACGCAAACCGCCACCAAAGGAACTAAACAAAAACATATCTCTGTGAACTACAGCTTTTGGTCTTTGGCTTAAATCTAAGTTTTCTAAATCTTCTATTTGCTTTTTGTTGAGGTACAGGCGTTCTACTTTACTTTTTGGAATATCTATTTTGTAGAATGGGGAAGGGAATAAAGGTATCAATTCTTCTTCCATTGCATCGTTATAAAAGAAACTCAATATTCGCAATGAAGTAAAAACCGTTGTATTTCCGTTGCTTAATTTCTTTTTGCAGTAGTTAGCGTAATCGTTCAAAATACCCACGTTGATGTCAGAGAAATAGAAATCTCTATATCCCAGAAAGCGTTCAAATTTCTTAATGTAACCATCGTAAATAACCGTAGTACGATAAGAAACAATTCCTTTGAGAACCTCTAAACGTTTATCGCAATAGTCAAAGAAATTGGGATCTGCTTTTCCTTTAATAGCTTCTTTGAGCTTTCGGGCTGAAACTGATTTCCTGGTTCTTTCGTGGTCTGCTACCTGTGCCTGAGCATCCGCTACCTTTTGAGCTAAGAAAGCATTCATCCTGGCACTGTTGGGGTAGTTCTTTTTGAGTTTCTGTTTTGCGTCGTCCCATTCACTAACTTTTGCTTTAACTCCGGTAGTGACAAATTTAGCTTTGCGATCCTTGATTAACCTGATGTAGATAGGGCTTTGTCCTGTTGCATCTTCCTGTTGTGTACGTTGTACTAATTTTATTGAAGCCATAATAAAACAGTATTTGGATTGTTGTACTATTTATTTTATCCGATGCAAAACAGTGAAAATGTTTATTTTATTGATGTTTCAAAGCGGTGCAACGTGATACTAAGGTACAACTTTTAGTACAACAAAACAAGTATTTACTTGCGTTTTTGTGCTTTAATCTGCATAAGTGTATTTTATAACTGCTTAATTTACAGTATAATTAAGTGCAAATTGGGTTTTGTGATTTTATATTTCGTATAACGGAAAAGGGCTTTGCGAGGTGCGGGCTACTGCAAACCGAAAGTCGGGAGGAGAAACAATCTCTAGCAAAAACCATTTTCATTTTTTCAAATTTACAAAAAAAAATGAAATGGTTTTTTGCGGGTACTTTCTAGAATATTTCTGAGATTTCCTTCAACCCCGCATCTTGCAAAACCCATGTTAGCAGAAGTTTTTTTAAAGTGATTCTATTTTATAAATTTTGATTTGCATATTCTCCAATGGATTAACAATAACAAATTTATTTTTATTTATATCTTTTTTTACAATTTGATAATCTCCTAAATATAAAAGTTTTTGTCCTGAAATATCAACAATTCTATTTTTATATGATTCTAAAAGTTTTATTTTGTCAGAGTCGCTAATTTCAGAAGCATTTAGGTAGATGCTATCATAATTAAACCTAAATTGATTCGACATTGTTTCAGAATCTCTAGACTGCGGAATTGATTTCTTTACTCCTTCACGAAATATTACTTTTCCATTATAAACAATTTCAAAGAAATATAATTTTGAAGATTCAGAAAAATATTTTTCTACAGTTTTAATTGGGATGGAGCCAAAAGGATTGTCTTTGTTAATGAACAATTCATCCAAATTATCATTTATTAATGTTTTCTTTAAATCTTGTGAATAATAATTTGTAATCGCAAAAGAAAATACTAAAAAAGTAAAAATTAATTTTCTCATTTCATCTTGTTTTTAAGGGTTGTTTCATAAAATTTCTGCTAACGAAAAAGTATTGGCGAAGTGCGGGCTTTCGAAGAACTGAAAGTTCAAGAACGACCAAACGGAGCGAATGCTTTTTCAAGTACACTAAATTAAGAAAAAAAGTGGAATTGAAAAGCATGAGCGGATTAAAATTTCTGCTTTTCAATTTTGAACTTCTCCCCGCATTTTGCCAATACTATGTGCTTGTTGCACAACTCAAATATACAAATAAACTTGTATAAAAACGGGATATTTCGTAAATTGATGTATGCAAGGAAAGAAGAGTTTTACACCACAATTATTTGTTTCGGTCAATTTATTAGACCTAGTTCCAGAGGATAATTTTTATAGAAAAATGTTATCCGAACTCAATTTAGATTTCATTTATAAAGCAACTCAAAAGTATTATGGTAAGGAAGGACAGGAGAGTATAGATCCTGTTGTTTTCTTTAAGATATTATTGGTGGGATATTTAAACAATATCAATTCAGATAGACAGTTGATAGCTTTTTGTAGTGATAGCTTGTCGATAAGATTGTTTTTAGGTTATGATGTACATGAGCAGCTTCCTTGGCACAGTACCATTAGCCGAACTCGCGGTTTGTATGGCGAAGAAGTCTTTTTAAACTTGTTTAAAGAAGTCTTGAGAATGTGCGTTTCTAAAAATATGGTTCGTGGTAAACGACAAGCGGTGGACAGCGTTTTCATCAAAGCTAATGCTTCTATGGATAGCTTGGTAGAGAAAGAAGTTTTAGAAGACGCCAGTGCTTTTGTAAACGAACTAGAAGAAAACAGCGAATACAAAGTAACTACCACCCGCAAGAAACTCGTTGAACGCCACCATGATTGGAAAGCAGAAGCGTATAAAGGAATGCCAGCAAATAGCAATAGTAGACAGATAGATGAAAACGGCAATCTCATCCGTCCCAAATACCTATCTAATCACACCCATTATTCTCCCACAGATAGCGATGCTAGAGTGAGTGTAAAACCCGGCAAAGCGCGACAATTAAATTATTTTGGACAAATCGCAGTTGACGATGCGCACCATGTCATTACAGGAGCGTGTTCAGATTTTGCGGATAAACGCGACAGTCAGTGTTTAGAACAAATTGTAGAACTCACAGAAGAAAACCTAAAGGAAAACGGAATAGAATTACAAGAACTTTTAGCCGATGGTGGTTACAGCAGTGGCGAAGCATTGGCGTATTTGCACGAAAAAAACATCAACGCCTACATCCCTAACTTCGGACAATACAAATCAGAGCGAGAAGGTTTTACTTACCACAAAGAAGAAAACTATTATCAATGCACAAAACCCGAAGGTAAGCAAGCTAAACTGCTTTTCAAAGGCGAAAAAATGGATAGTAAAGGCTACACCAAACGAACGTACCGAAGCAGTGAAACAGATTGCAAAAACTGTCCACTAAGAGAACAATGCTGTGGCAAAAGCACCAAGTTTAAAAAGCTAGACGACAGCATCCACAAAGAACATTACGACCGTATGCATCAAAAACTCACCCAAAACGAGAAATATGCCAAGAAAATGGTTAGAGTGCGAAGCAAAACGGTAGAACCCGTCATTGGAACGTTGATCAACTTTACCAACATGAAACGAGTCAACACTCGAGGCATCAAAAACGCAAACAAACATGTACTGATGGCAAGTTTAACCTACAACTTGAAGAAATACATGCGTTTTACCATTAAAAAACCAAGTATTTTAGCCCAAGTTCTATCTCTAAAACAAGGGAAGAACTTTGCTTTTTCAAAACGCGCCTTTTCAGTCTATAAAAACTCGATTTTAAGCTATTCAAATTCTAGAATTTTGAACTACAACTAAAAAAAAACCTCTCTAAAATTGCTTCTAAAGAGGTCAAAATTTCATGTTTTTGAAAACTATTTTCTAAAAAAAAGGAGTTGTGCAACAGTTACCTATGTTATCTGCAGTAATAATAACTCTTTATTATTAATTCGTTCTAATTTTATTACAAAATGTTCAATAAATGATTTTGTATAAATTGATAAGTCTTCTTTAATATTCGGAAATTGATCTAAAGTTAGATCATAAAGTCCTTTATCCTGTAATATAGTTTTTATGTGATTTTCATGATCATAATTTATTATTGAATTTCTAATGATTCTATTTTTTTCTAATAATATTTTGTTTTAATCAAATTTTCCCTCATCACTCAAAATAAAACTTATGTCCTCTCTTAATGGTCTACCATCGTCATATAAGCATTTGTTGTATTTAAGGAATGATGAAATGTAAGTGTCGCTAAATTTATCCGTATTTTTATATTTTGTCTCATTCCTTGAATTGTCAATAAAATCTCCAACCAGAAAAACTCGATACGGACTATCTCCATCCCATTTGTACTGAATGTGGCTTTTCGTTTCAAAAGAATAGCAATCTATATATTTTTTGAAATTATGAAAGTTTATATGAACTTCTACCGATTTGAAAAGATTTTCTTTGAACGATTCTTTTTCATAAATCTTCCGCCAATTAGATATTATTCCTTCTAATTTTCGAATGCTTGTATTCTTTTCTAAAATTAAGTTCTTATGTTTTGTACTTGTTATGTTTTTATAAAACAAATATGAAACATTACTATTTTGGAGATCCTCCACATCGATGATCTTTTCTGCATAATCAAACTCCTCTAAAGAATTAATTCTCTTAAACAATATTAATGTCCTTTTAGAAATATGATTATTTTTGATTTTGTACAAAACAATTTGATTTTCTAGATCGAAAATTAATCCTTTGTTGTTTTTTTGTAAATGTTCAAAAGTGAAGCCTAATTCAAACATAATGCTGTAATATTATTGCAGATAACGGAAAAAGTATTGGCGAAGTGCGGGCTTTCGAAGAACTGAAAGTTCAAGAACGACCAAGCGTAGCGAATGCTTTTTCAAGTACACTAAAATAAGAAAAAAATGTGGAATTGAAAAGCATGAGCGGATTATTTTTTCTGCTTTTCAATTCTTCCCTAAATCCCGCATTTTGCCAATACATTGTTACGCGCAGTAGAAAATGAGAACTTTTCAACGCTGAAAAATAGTTCTAAAAAATTATGAGCAATTAAATCACAAACAAATCAGATGAATAAAACGAAGCTTAACCAGTTTTCAAACTGCATTTTTCCAGCAAAATTTAAAACTCAATTATCTGAAATTTTTCTCGATGGTTTCTGCGAAAAGTAAAATTGAAAATTCGTAAAAAATAAAAGTTATTTTTATGAAAATATTAAAATGATAAATTTTTCAACTATGGTTTCTGAAGTTGATATTTTCTGATTTTTTCAAATGAGAAAAATTTCAATTATAAAAAAAGAAAAGAGTAGAAGAAGCTTAAAACGTTAGAAAATTTTAAGCGAAAAAAACTCGAAATTTATTTGTCGAGAAAAGTGTTTCCAAGAAAATTTAAGAACTTTTTAAACCCAATATTTCTACTGAATTTTTTCTTATAAAAACCAAAAATATAAATGTTAAAAAAAGAGAAATTATTATCCGAAAACGCGCTAATCTATTGCGTGTAACGGAAAAAGTATTTGCGAAGGGCGGGCTAAATTTAACTGAAAGCTCAATTTCGACCGAACGAAGCAAATTGCTTTTTCAGATTACCAAATTACAAAAAAAAGTAATATGAAAAGCAAGTTGCGACTAAATGCAAAAAATCTTTCTACTTGGTTTCAACCCCGCCTTTTGCAAATACTATGTTATCTGCAGCCAGAATTTCGGTTAGTTAATCATTTATGTGAGATTCGACATCCATTTGTTGATGAAGTATTCTGATAATTTCTATACATTCTTCCTTAAAGTTAATTCTGTAAAATATAAAATGAGATTTTACTCGAGAACGAAAATATCCTTTCCTAATTTCGTTATAATCTTTTCCAGATTTTGGATTTTTAGAAATATATTCGATTTCATCCATAATCAAATCAAAATAATAGTCAGCTTGTTCAATCGACCATTCTTCAAAAGTATAAAGCCAAATATTTTCTAAATCAATTTCTGCTTGTTTACTGATTTTGTAATTCATTATTCTGCAGAATATTTTTGATGTAAGTTTTGTTTGAAAGTTTCTCGATTAAAACTAGCCGAAAATCCAGATTTTTCACCTTTTTTAAGTTCTTTAATTAATTCAGATTTCTTAGTTTCCTCGTGTTCAAACATTCTTAAAGCGGCTCTTACAACTTCACTTGCGGAAGAATATTTTCCATTTTTAATTTGTGAATTGATAAAATTGTCGAAATAATCGCCCAATAAAATCGAAGTATTTTTTGCCATAACAATTTGATTTAATATTCAAAATCAAATATACCAAGTTTTGGTATTTAAACCAAATTTATTTACGTAATATTGGTCAAATCTGGTTGCAGATAACGTTTCGGGTATTGCCGAAGGCGGGGAATTTATGGCTGAAAGCTTAAATTCTGCACTGAGGCTAGCCAAAACGAATTTTTGTGAGTTAAATTTAAAAATAAAAAACGAATAAAATTCGTTTTTGGCGGAATAGTAGGGCAGAAGTTGAGTTTTTCACTTTAGCCCCGCTTTTGGCAATACCTTGTTAGCTGTAGTGCGAGTTTAATATTTCGCTTAAACGCATATGATTTTCGTTATTTTCTTTTGTAAAATCTAAAAAATATCGAGTTTGCCAAATTTGAGTTTTTGCAGCTTGTTTATTTTCTGTCTTTGTCCAGTTTGGATAAACTCTAAAACCACGTTTTCCTTCTTTTGAATTTGTTGTAAGAATTTGTCTTTTTATTAATTCATTTTTTGGAAACAAGAAGAATCCATAATTTTCGTTTTCTTCAGTTACAATGATATAAAAATCAAAATTATCATATTCATTAAATGGCTCGGTTTCTTTTTGTGAGTTTCGCTTCCATAAAGTTACAAATTGACCAACTTTCTTAGGAGTAATTTTCGCTTTTCTAAATTTGAAATTCAGTTTTTCAGTTTGAAAATTATAACCGAAATATTCTTTTGCTTCTTCGTCTTCAATTAGATTTGAAATTTGAGATAGAGTAGTACCAAAAAGTAACTTTTCAAATTTATTTAGTTCTTGGTTCATCTTTTTTGTTTTGTGCGCAATTTTGGACGCATTACAGCTAACGGAAAAAGTATTGGCGAAGTGCGGGCTTAATTTGAACGAAAGTTCAAGTTCAGACCAATCGTAGCCAATATTTTTTCAATGGAACTAAGTTAAACAAAAAAGTGGAATTGGAAAATATTGGCGGATAAATATTACTAAAAGTTCAATTTAGCCTTAAACCCCGCATTTTGCCAATACAATGTTATGTGCAGTTCTTACTTTATATTTTCATCTTTCCAAACATCTTCGTAGCCATTTCTATCTATTTGAAATCTGTAACCAATCTCTAAACCCAAGAAATCAATTATTTTTGGATAAATATTAAGTAAATGTTCAGCACAAATAGGTTGAAAAAAATCAGGATCTTCTGAATATTCTCCAAACCAAATAAACCAACCTGAAGTCCCTTTTTCAGCGGAATGTCTTAAACCATTAATTGGTTCAAGATCATAATTTTGTGAAAGTCCAATATTTAATTTTTTATTAATAGGCTTCCATTCAGATTTGTACTTTTCGCAAAGTTCCTTCTGTAATTTTATATGAAAATTCCAATTATTATATTCTAAAAGTTTGTCTTCTCCCGTCATTAGATAATGTTTCCATAGACTAATATTCAATTTATTTATTTTGAAATTAATTTCTGTATTATCCCACTGAAATATTATATCTGAAACAATATCATTTTCAAATTCAATTTCATCATCAAATATTGCTTTTCCTGCAAAAGTTTCGATTTCATTTTCAGTAATTTTATCAGAGAGATAATTATCACAAATTTTCACTAAATCTTCTGTGTTAACTTTCATTGCGTGGTTTTGGGAGAATTGCACATAACGGAAAAAGTATTGGCGAAGTGCGGGCTAAAAATGAACTTTAGTTCAATTTTAGACCAAACGGAGACAATATTTTTTCCAACTTTAGCTAAGTTAAACAAAATAGATAAATTGGAAAAATATTGGCGGCTAAATTTTACAAATTTTTCAACTTAGACTTTCATCCCGCATTTTGCCAATACAATGTTAGCTGTAGTAGTTTTTTTTTAGTTTTGTGGATATTTTAGTGCTTTATCAATTTCAATAGGATTGTTATTTTCACGAATGAATTTTCGTCTTGATTCGGTCAATTCTTTAAATTGACTGATGTCTTTTATATCAGTACCATTAATGCTAAAAGTCGTTTTCGGATTTTTTTTGAACTGTTCACGAGTTTCGTGATATGGATCATTATATTCATTCATCAACATTTTATTTATGTTTTCTTGGGTTGTTTTTATCGGTTTTTGACCATAAAAACTTTCAATGAATGGCGTTTTATAAGTAGAATTCAATTTAAAACTTTTCACTAATGTAAAATCAAAATTATTTTGGTCATCATATATTTGGAAAATTAGTCCAGGCAAACCACGAAATTTATATGGACCTTCTGAAATATTTATTTCTTTAGAAAACCAGGCTGTCCATTTTCTGCCACCAAAATTTGAGGTCGCTTTTTGTAACGTATAGTTTTCAAATTTTTTGGTTTCTTTATCGAGATTCCAATCAATTTTGTCTTCTGTGTCAAAAACAAACACATCATTAATCATAGTATAATTACTATTTGTATTTGAATTTTTTGATCGAACGATAACATTTGTAGAATTATCCCAAAGCTGACTGTTTTGTCCTTTTGTTATGTTTGTTGAGTCGATTTCTACATAACGGTAATTATAAAATTTCACATTTTCAGGATTTACATCTAAAGTCATATTTACTTTTTGAAATTCTGTTTGTTTTGGGTTTTGTTTATATTTGAATTCGTAGATAAAGCGATGAGTTTGAGCAGAAATTAAAGCAAAACTAAAAGTAAAAATTAGAACAAATATTTTCATAACAGTATTTTTTAACGGCATTTTGGGAACTATTACAGCTAACGGAAAAAGTATTGGCGAAGTGCGGGCTTTCGAAGAACTGAAAGTTCAAGAACGACCAAACGTAGCCGATATTTTTTCCATGAAACGAACTTACAAAAATTTAGTGGAATGGAAAAATAGCGGCGGCTAAAAGTGGAAGATTTTTCAATTTAGACTTTAACCCCGCATTTTGCCAATACAATGTTATATGAATAATTAAATTTTATGTAACTATTTTCATTTAAATACTTATTAATAAAGTGTTTATAAAATTAAACTGATTAAAATAAAGCATAAAAAAGTAACAAAAACTGTAATTTGTTGTACTTAAAGTTGTATCTTTGTTTCAGGTTGCAGTCAATTATAAATCGTTGATTTTCTTTTGATTTATTCGATTGCTTTTCTTTTCCAAAACTGTTTAATTCATCTAAAATTTTAAGATTATGGCAACGGTTAAATTAATACTTCGAACATTTCAGGAAGATAAAAACGGAGAATGTCCTTTGTATATCCGTGTTATAAAAGATCGTAAGGCAAAGTTTATATCTACTGGATACAAATTCAAACCTTCACAATGGGATGAAGAAAAGCAGCGTGTAAAAAAGATTTATAAAAGCTCTGCAAGGGTTAATGCTTTTCTTGCTCAGAAAGTGGCAGATGCTGAAGGTCAGGTTGCGGATATGGAAAGACAAACAAAAAGTGTTTCTGCAAGAAAACTAAAGGAAGCTATTAAAGGAAAATCATCGTTGAACTATTTTGATTATTCCTACAATCGTTGTGAGAAGATTAAGTCGACAGTTTCATTGAAAACCTATGTTTGTTACAAAGGCGTTTTGGATAAGTTGAAGCGATTCAATCAAAATAGAGATTTGAATTTTGATGATATGACGGTTACTTTTCTGAAAGATTATGTCAATTACTGTTCTTCCAAGTTGGGAAATAGCAATACAACGATAAAACATTCGCTTATCATTATGGGGCAGTTTTTTAAAGATGCAATCAATGAAGATTTAGTTTATGCTAATCTGTACAATTTTAATAAAATAAGCATTAAAAAAGAACCCAGTAAAAGAATGTATCTCAATAAAAAGCAAATTGAGGATTTTAAAAATTTAGAAGTCAATCAGGATTCAAAAGCTCCCGTTATAAAAGATATGTTTTTGTTCAGTATTTATGCAGGAGGTTTGAGGTTGAGTGATGTTTTGGAACTGAAATGGAGCAATATTAACCTCGATGAAAACAGAATTATAAAAACGATTAAGAAAACCGGAAGACAGCATAGTTTTAAATTTGGACAATCAGCCTTGGATGTTTTAACTAAATACCATTCAAAAACTTCGGAGGAAGATGATTTTGTTTTCCCGATGTTGGACAAAGAAACGCCTTATTTTACCAATAGAAATTTTGCTTTAGCAGAAATGGCGCGATGTACGTCATTATCAAGTTTGCATCTTAGAAATATGGAAAAGGCTATGAAATTGCCGTTCAGATTGTCCTTTCATATCAGCAGACATACATTTGCTACCAATGCTTTGAATAACGGAATGAGAATAGAACACGTTTCAAAATTATTAGACCATTCGGATATTGGGATTACTCAGATTTATGCCAAAGTGATTAGTGAAGAATTGGACAAAGCAGTGGAGCAGTACATCAATTAGTTTTTATGGAGCTTCGGTAATATTATTTTTAAATTTGTAAATCATAAAATTGAATATGGACACACAATTTTTAGACATCCTGCATCTTATACAGCAATCCCGAAACAATGCGATAAAAGCCGTAAATGTGGAGCTGATAAACCTGTATTGGAATGTTGGAGCTTACATAAAGCAAAAACTTTCGGTTTCGGAATGGGGAGATAAAACAGTGGAAGAATTGGCGATTTATATTCAGAAAAACAATCCGGAACTGAAAGGCTTCAATCGTAGAGGTCTTTACAGGATGATTCAATTTTATGAAACTTACGCTTCTCACTCAATTGTGTCCGCAGTGAGGACACAATTACAAAATGCTGAAAACCAAAACGATATAATTGTCGCCTCATCGAGGACACAATTTGAACCGCAGGATATTAAAAACACTATTTTGGTACAGTTGAGTTGGACGCATCATCGCACCATATTTTCAAGATGCAAAACGGAAGAAGAAAGAGAGTTTTATATCCGAATGAGCATCAAAGAAAATTACAGCGTGAGAGAATTAGACCGTCAGATTTCCGCAAGTCTTTTTGAGCGTACAATGATTGGTAACGAAAAACTTTCTCCTGCAGCAAAAGAAATTCATACGGATATTGCAAATACATTCAAGGATAGCTATGTTTTTGAATTTCTAAATCTTCCGGAACCTCACAACGAAACAGATTTGCAGAAGGGACTAATCAAACAGATGAAAAATTTCATTCTTGAGTTGGGAAGGGATTTTCTTTTCATTAGTGAAGAATACAAGGTTCAGGTTGGTAATAGTGATTTTTATATTGATTTGCTTTTTTACCATCGTGGTTTACAGTGTTTAGTAGCTTTTGAGTTGAAAGCCGATAAATTTAAACCGGAACATTTAGGACAGCTTAATTTTTATTTAGAAGCTTTGGATCGCAATGTGAAAAGAGAAAATGAAAATCCAAGCATTGGTATTTTACTTTGCAAAGATAAAGATACCGAAGTGGTAGAATTTGCTTTGAGCAGAAGCCTTTCGCCTACAATGGTCGCAGAATATCAAACCCAATTGCCGGATAAAAAACTGCTTCAGCAGAAATTACACGATTTGTTTGAAAGGAGTAAAGAAATTGAATAATTTTTTTGGAAATTATTATTATATAGAGTAAAAATAGTTTGTTAAAGATTTAGAGAAATGGTTTAAATAATTAGTTGTCAAAACATAAATAATAATATTACTAAATTGAATGTTACAATTGATTTTACCCATAAATAACTATGCAAAATGTAGTATATTTGCACAACTTAATATAATTAATGAAACATTTGTTTCCCATACTTATCATTTTCATGATGGTACTACGTCCAGTAATGCCAATTGTTAATTATATGGTTAATTATGATTTTATTGTACAAAATCTTTGTGAAAACAGGGAAAAGCCTGAAATGATGTGTAATGGCAAATGCTATCTTAGTAAAGAGCTTGCAAAAACTACAGATAATATTCCAAAACAGGATAATTCTAAAATTAATATTACACTATTGGTAGACTCATTTGTTGTCAGAGATATATTTTCATTCTCCCAGCTAAATATTGGTATTAATGAAACACCGAAGCAAAATTCATATTTGGCTTTATTCTATAACTTTTCTATAAGTTCAAGTATATTTCATCCACCTTTGGTTTAGTTATTTATTCTACCATTTTTACTGTTTTCTTCCACAGAAAGCAGGCATTTATTTTATAATTAAATCAAATTTCGAAAAAATGAAAATCAATATTCTTATGATACTGCTTTCAGTATCTGTCATGTCATGTGCTCAGGAAACTCCTAAAGTGAAACAAGTTAAGAAAATGGCACCTAAAAAAGAAATAAAAGGTGTAAAGGTCGTAAATTCTGAAGACCCAATTTGTCATATGAAAACCGCAGAATTTCTTAAAGACACTGCAATTTATAAAAGTAAAACTTACGGTTTTTGTAGCGATTATTGCAAAAAAGAATTTAAGAAAAATCCAGCAAAGTATGTCCAAAAATAAAAAAAGAACAAACTCATCTAAAAACAAAATCATCATTCCCGTGGTTGTTTTCGCTTTACTTTTTGTAGCAATCGGATTCGGAATGTCTTATTTCAAAAAGAACTTGTACACAGTAATGAAAGTTCCAGATTTTGAATTGACAGATCAAAACAGCAAAGCAATTTCCAATAAAGACATGTTAGGAAAAGTGTATCTCGTAGAATTTTTTTTCAGTAAATGTCCAACTATTTGCCCCATAATGAACCAGAATATGAAATATATTCAAAATGAAATAAACAGTCCGGATTTTGGAATTATTTCCATCAGTATCGATCCTGAAAACGATACTTCGGAAGTCCTAAAAAATCATGCAAAAATGGTGGGCGCAACTTCCCCCAATTGGCATTTTTTGACAGGAGATAGAAATTATATTGGCAATATAGCGGATAAATTTAATATTTATGTTGGAGACAAAGAGGACGAAGCAGAAAGTCTCAATCACAGTGGAATGATTGCCTTGGTAGACAAAGAAGGAAATCTTCGTTGCCGTTTTGACGAAAATAATATGCCGATTCTCTATTATTCTGGACTTAATTACGAAGATGAAAAAGGAAAAACACCAAATCTACGAGGAAAATATCACCCTGATCGTGAAAAATTAATCGAAGACATCCGTAAACTTTTAAACTAAAATTTGAAATATACTCTTCACATATTCCTTGTATTTTACTTAATGCTGAAACCTCTGTTTCCAGTATTGGATTATGCTGTTAATTACGATTATATTTCTACGGAACTTTGTGTCAACAAAACTCAGCCGGAGCTTCATTGCAATGGGAAATGCTATCTTTCCAAAGAACTTGCAAAGTCTTCGCAGGAAGATACTTCACCTTTCTCAAAAACTAAAAATCAGCCGCAGAAAGTGCTGGATTTCTATCTTCCTGCCGAAATTTCTGAAATTCAAATTGTAACAAAAGAATTTTATACAAGTTTTTTCTTTATTTATAAAGCAGATTATTCATATCTATTTCTTAAGCATATTTTCCGACCTCCTATTTTTTAAGTTTTAATTTTTTATAACAATCCTATTTGTTGGACAACTAGTCCAACAAAGGATTCTAATCATTCAATTAAAACTTAAAATATTTAAAAATGAAAATTTACAAATTTTTATCATTATTCTTTATTGCCTTTGCTTTATTAATCGTTTCATCTTGTAGAAACAACGATGATGAAGATATTCAAGACACAACTCCGGGAAACCTCCAAATTAAATTTGAAAATGGTTTCAACAACCTTGGGAATATTGTTTTGAATCAAACAACACAAACTTCTAGTAATGGACAAAAGCATCAGTTTTCCACTTTAAAATATATTGTCAGTAACATCACTCTGATTGATGAAAGCGGAAACGAATTCAAATACAATTATAATAATCCTGATAAAGGAGCTTTCATTGTAGATCAGGCAGAGGCAACAGGTGGAGTTGTTTATCTTAACCTTAACGATATTCAAAAAGGAAACTATAAAAAAGTTAAATTCGGTTTGGGTGTAAGTCCACAAGCTTACTTATTAGGACAAAACGGACAAGGCGTATTTTGGGATAAAGCTAAAACAGCAGGCATGGCCTGGTCCTGGGCAGCAGGATATATCTTCACCAAACTGGAAGGAAAATACGGAACATCTTCTCCTGACACCGAATTTATGAATCACGCAGGAAATATGGGCGATACCACTGCCAACGGAACACCAGATCTTTACAGGGAAATTACTTTGGATTTGCCAACAACAGCAAGAGTTTCAAAAGATATTACACCATCTATTCATATTTTGGCAGACCTTAATCAGTATTTAAGCGGACAAACTGCGTTAACGTTGAACACTGCTAATAATATGGCAATGGGAAGTAGTCAGCATTTGGTAAATGTAACGGATAATTTGTCTAAAATGTTTAAAGTAGATCACGTTCACAATGATTAATTTTTTTACTAAAACCCAGAGAGAACACAATTGTTCTCTCTGGGTTTTTATTCTTATGATTGGATTTCTTCAATCCTGCTCGGATGAATATGAAGGAATCCCGATGGATAAAGATGAAGCTTACAATCTAGAAAAACCAAATGGTTTTCCCGAAATAGCATTTGATATTACAGGAAATCCCGTTACTGTAAATGGTGTTGCTCTTGGAAAAAAACTGTTTTACGAAGGAAAATTATCGAGAAATAATACTATTTCGTGTGGATTTTGTCATATTCAGGAAAATGCTTTTACCCATCACGGGCATCCTGTAAGTCACGGAATTGATAATAGACTCGGAATACGAAATGCACCTCCGATTCAGAATATGGCTTTTCTTAAAAATTATACTTGGGATGGTGTAAGTCATAATCTGGACGAACGTTCATTAGTGCCTATCACAACTGATTTTGAAATGGACAGTTCTATACCCGAAGTAGTTTCAAAGCTAAATGCAGACACCAATTACAAAAAAATGTTTAAAGCGGCTTTTGGAGATGAAACAATCACAGGACAAAGAATATTAAAAGCTCTTTCACAATTTATGGTAACTATGGTTTCCTCAGATTCCAAGTACGATCAAATGAAAAAAGGAATAGCCACTTTTACCAATGATGAAACCAAAGGGTATCAGCTGTTTCAGAACAAATGCATCAGTTGTCATTCCGGAGAATTATTTACAGACCAAAGTTACCGAAATACCGGAATGTATTACAATTCGCAATATGATGACAGAGGAAGATACAGAGTTACATTGGATTGGGACGACAACATGAAATTTCGTGTGCCAAGTCTTAGAAATGTAGAATATACAGCACCTTATATGCACGACGGAAGATTTTACACATTAGAGGCTGTGCTCAATTTTTATACAGACGGTGTAGAAAACCAACCCAATCTCGACCCTTTATTAAAACAGAACGGACATATCGGAATCCCGATGAATGCTCAGGAGAAGCAATACATCATCGCTTTTCTGAAAACATTAAGTGACAAAAATTTTATTACAAACCCAAAATTTGCAGAATAATGAAGAAGCTTATTTTAATTTTATTTTTTATCTCAAATATTTCTGTTTTTGCCATAGAAAAAGACAGTTTATATATTCCAAAACCTCTATTATCCGGGAATTACATTTTATTAGACGATTGTGATGCTTGTGGTTGTGCAGCCGGAAATGGCTCATCTGGTTTCGAATCACTTTTGAATCCGCAATTTATCGGGATTAAATACTTTAACCAACACTACAAAGCCAAAGAAAATTTATTTGTAAATGGTGTTACCCAAAATCAATACTTCAATACTTTACAACTTTGGGGCAAAATTCCGGTATCAAAAAAATTAAGCATATACGGAAACATACCATTTCAATTTCATGAAAAAAGAACGCTCCAAGGAGATATTAAAATTAATGGAATTGGAGACGCAAGTCTAATGGGAATTTATGAAATTCTACAATCAAAAGACAGCTACCACCAATTAAGTGGAGGATTTGGTGTAAAAATTCCAATCGGAAAATTTGATGAAAAAGGAATTACAGGCGTTAATCCAAGTTTTCAATTGGGAACAGGAAGTTGGGATTATCAATTGGCTTTAAGTTATAAATATCAAAAAAACTTATTTGCATTAATGCTAAACTCCGACTATACCATTAAAACCGAAAACAAAAAACATTATCAATTCGGGAACCAATGGAATTATGCAGTAACAGGATTTCAAAGGCTTTGGAGAAACGAAAACAGTATTTTCTCTGGAAAATTAGGATTACAAGGCGAAGTCTATGACTGGAATAAACAATTTGGGGAGCTTATGCCGAGAACCGCCGGAAGCGCATTGTACGGAAAGTTGGGTTTTGAGTTTTCATATAAAAAATTCAGTTTGGGAAGTGAACTGATGCTACCTGCTTATACCAATTTAGCAAGTGGAGATATTGAAGCTAAATCCAGGTTCAGTGTTTTTGTAAATTTTGGATTGTAATAGTGTAGTCTGTTTTAAAATAATAAACAATGATTTTTTATTATTAGTAAATTATAAAATTTAAAAATTAAGATGTCTCCAAGTAGTAAAATTAAGCATATAGTACAATTTACAGAACTGACTTCGGTTTATAAAGAGGAGGCAGATAATTCGGTATACAATATTTACAAAGAAGAAACAAAAACTAATAAAGCTTATTGTCAGGCAGTAATAGATAAAATTTTCAACCTGCCTTATGCTAAACTTCCGGAGTTTTTTAGTCATCATTGTATTTTTCTTGCAGATCCTATAAAATGGCTCAATAAGTTTGAGAAACTAATTTCCGAAAACGAAGAATTATTTACCACTTCAGGGAATCAGGGAAGAATGATAAAATGCTATACAATTATTGAAAGCAAACGGAAAGAAATAGAACAAACAGGCTATAAGCATACAGCAGCAAAACTTCCGATGATGTATGTCAATGCAGAATGCGAAGAACGGTATTTTTCTTTTAAGGAAACCAAAAAGAAAGTTCATTTGGCGGGAAGTTATACGGACAAAATAATGTTTCTGACAAAGGAGAAGTTCGATTATGAACAGGCAAGTATCGATTTTATTAATCCCAAATTGCCGGATTATTCTACACAATGTCAGAAAGAAATTGACCAGATTCAGCATATCAACAGATTGACCAATGAGTTTTCTCTTGATGTATCACAAAGCAATATTGGAATTATGCCACATAATAAATTGAAAATCAATTGCAATATCAATCAATTGGTAGATGTGTATTATCAACTGCACAGAGAATTATTTACAGATGGAAAACCTATTATTGATGGGCATATCAATGATATTACAGCAGTAATTGTCAATTCTTTTGTCGACAAAGATGGAAGAGAATTAAGTCCTCAAACCATCAGAACACTATTGACACCATCAAGGACGGATAAACGTCCTAAACCTCATAAAAGAATAGACATCGACAAATTGCTATAAAAGTTTTTAGTCCTGAAAGACCATTTTAGGACTAAAAGACTTTTTTTCTTTTATCACATTTGCTTCATAATCATAAAACCAAATGAATTATGGAAGCAATAATTTTATCCAAAGACCAATTCGATGGTCTGATGTTCAAAGTAAATGAAATTTCAGAAAAACTAAATTCAAAGAACAATCCGAAGCAGGATGTATTTTTGGATAATGAAGAATTTCTAAAGATGATGAAGATTTCCCGCAGAACCGCTCAAACGTGGAGAGACGAAGGAAAGATTTCATTTTCGCAGGTGGGTAATAAGATTTACTACAAATTGTCGGATGTAGAAAAGACCTTACAGAATTATTACAACAAATCTTTCGCAAAGTAACGGTTATGAACAATCTATACATCCGAAAAAGAAAGCCCAGAGTTACTCGCTGGGCTTTTTTCAAAATTTATAGTCACTATTTCTATAAATAATATGAATGAAAATCTGAAATCTCACGTCTGAAATCTAACATCTAATCCAATGAAAACCTCATTATTCAAAAACTTCAACGAAGTTGTAGAAAACAAAAACATCATAGAAATTCTGAACAATATCCAATCTGGAGTTTACAGAAATCAAATCACGTATTTACGAAAATCTTTGGCAGACAATAAAACCGAAGCAGCAGAAAGAGCCAAGAAATCACTTCCGGCATTTACTCCAAGTGCTACATTCAAAGGAGGTCGGAAAATGGAATTTTTGCAACAATACAATCAATTGGTTGTTTTGGATATTGATAAATTGAGTTTGGAAAAACTAACTGATACGAAGCAAAAAGCAAAAGAGAACGAATTTGTATTTTCAGCATTTATAAGTCCTTCAGGAAATGGTTTGAAAGTATTTGTAAAAGTAAATTCAGAATTAGAACAACATAAAGAAGCATTCATAAAACTGCAGAACTATTTTGAAAAACTTTTAGAAATCGAAATAGACAAATCCGGAAAAGATAGTACAAGACTATGCTTTGTTTCCTTTGATTCCGAATTATACTTAAATGAAAATTCTGCAATATTTTCTATAATTGAACAACCTGTAGACTGTCACACTGAGCGAAGTCGAAGTGTCCCCGAAAAATACCAATCATCAACCGACAACTATACTACAATCTACGAACATTGTGTTCGATTTACTGAAAAAAAAGAATCATTCGTGGAAGGCAACCGTAATAATTTTGTTTTTCAGTTGGCAAATAATCTCAATAGAAAAGGGCTTCCGGAATCTATGGCTTTAGGTTATTTGTTAGCAGATTATGGATATAATGACAAAGAAGTTACGGAAGCGGTAAAAAGTGCTTATGGTAATTCCGAACAGCATAATATCGATACTTTCAAACCAAGAAATTCAAATGGAAGAAACGAGAATAAAAAGACTGTCACATTGAGCGGTGTCGAAGTGTCTAAAAGAGTAAAAGAAGGAGATCCCGATTTTGAGGACGAAGAAGAAAAACCAAGTTTTATCGATAAATTGGAAATGTTTCTCAATAATCGTTACAATTTCAGATACAATACCGTTTTAGGAAAATTAGAATTTAAACTTTTGAATTCCTCCAAATGGAAACCAATGACTGACTTTTCAGAAAATTCCATATTAAGAGAAATCCTGAAAGCCAAAGTAAAATGCAACATCAATTCCTTACGGAATCTCTTGCATTCCGATTATTGCGAAATGTATGATCCTTTTGTAGAATACTTCAACAATCTCCCTGAAAATACAGATGAAACCGATTGGATAGAACAATTGGCAGATACCATTACAACAACAAAACAGGATTTGTGGCGGTTATGTTTTAAGAAATGGTTTGTGGCTATGGTGGCTTGTGTATTGGACGAAAAACAGGTCAATCAAACGGTAATTGTCTTTTCAGGAAAGCAAGGATTAGGAAAAACAACATGGATAGAAAAGCTAATGCCGAAAACACTTAAAGAATACATTTTTTCAGGAACCATCAATCCGAGCAATAAAGATACTTTGATACACCTTGCAGAATGTATGCTCATAAATTTGGACGAATTAGAAAATCTGAACAGAACCGAAATTGGAACGCTTAAAGAAATCATTACGAAAACCCATATCAGAATGCGGAAAGCCTATGGACACAATAATGAAAATATGCCGAGAAGAGCCAGTTTTGCAGGAAGTGTAAACACTGCACAATTTCTGAATGATACCACAGGTTCACGCCGTTTTCTTTGCTTTGAAGTAGAACATATAGAATATACCCACGAAATTGATATTAATAAAGTTTATGTTCAGGCTTTAAAATTAAAAAATGAAGGTTTTCGCCATTGGTTCAATCAGGAGGAAATCAAAGAAATCAATCAGAACAATGAGCAATACCAATTACGAAGTCCTGAAGAAGAATTACTATTAACATGGTTTGAACCTGCAACAAGAGAAAATGCAAATGCCTATTACAATGCTTCGCAAATAGCAGTGAGGTTGTCCGAAGTTGCCAAACTAAATGTGACTGATGGAACGGTAAACAAATTAGGAAAAGCATTGAAGAAACATCAATTTCAAAGATTTTCACGAAACCATGCTTATGTGTATGCTGTAAAAGAAATGTCTTATGAACAAGTTGAAGCCAAAAATAAAGACAACGGAATTCCACCAATTGAACCACCAACACAACAAAAAATACCCTTCCGATTTGATAATTGAAATTATAGATAATAATGTTATATGATATTCTTTCAAATCCACCATTTTACTCTGTTTTATGTGAGTAAGTAACGTAAGCAGATTTTAGCAAAAGAAAATTTAAAAATTTTCATTCTCAAAAAATATGCTGATTGAGGATAATCCAAAGCAATCTATTCATTAGACTTCACTCAACCGCTTCTAAATCGACAAATAAAATAGTTTTTTCAAAATCTCAAAAATTAAAAATTCTTTTTCTTTATTTTTTGGTTACGTTACTTACTTATTTCAGAAATCACGTTTTTTTCATTAAATTGCATTGTTTATTTTCTAATGAAGAATTTATGAAAATAGTGTTCCTCTTAAGAACCTATTTTTTCATTTTTTAATGACTTTTCATTATAAAGTATAAGATAATTAATATTAAAAAAAACATATGTAATAATGGCAGATAATCATTCTACATTTTTAGAATTTAATGATATTATTCGGTTAAATTCTACTAAAAAGAAACAGTTGAGAACTTCAAGAAAATCGGTTAGAGACGATATTTCTAAATACTTTAAAGATAATCGAGAAAAACATTCGGTTAGTTTCAAAGGACAAGGATCTTTTCCTATGGACACTACAATTTTACCTATAAATAATGAGTACGATGTTGATGATGGTGTTTACATCTTTGGTAAATCTGAAGATAGACCTTCTGTACAAACAGCTCATGACTGGATTTATGATGCTGTAAAAAATAGAACGGATCAAGAAACTTTAGATAAAAAATCATGTATTAGAGTTCAGTATGCAGCACAATACCATATTGATTTGCCTATTTACTATAAAACAGAGAAGGGACATGAATCTGAAATTGATGAAGAAATTCCTTTGCTCGCACACAAAACAAATGGATGGATTGAGAGTGATCCGTATAAGTTTGTAAAATGGTTTGATGAGCAGGCGAATGGTAAACCCCAACTAAAAAGAATAATAAGATATTTAAAAGCTTGGGCAGATCATCGTAGTGAAAAAAACAAAAGCTTGAAATTCCCAAATGGATTAATCTTCACAATATTAGCATGTAAACATTTTTCTGATAATTCGAGAGATGATAAATCACTATTGGATACATTAAAAAATATTCAATCAAGTATTGATGATCGTTTTCCATTCTATGGTTCTTACGAGTGTTATAGACCTACGATAGATACAAATGAAGATTTGTTAAATAAGTTTTCTGCAGAAACTGTAAAAAATAATTTCCTTGATGAGCTAAAAAAAATTATAGAATCTGGTAATCAAGCAATAGAAATGGAAAGTGCAAAAGATTCTTGTTCTAAATGGCAAAAACATTTAGGGGATAGATTTCCTTGTCAAAATATTACCGAAGATTCAGAAAAATTAGCAAAATCATTTTCAGTACAAGAAATTTTTAGACACGATAATAAATCAGCATAATGATTGATGAAATTATTAATGAAATTTCCAAAACTGAAAACTGTCGCATTCTATCTTTAGATGAAATTCGTAAAATTTCACATTTAAAAAAAAATAAGAATGTTATTGAAATAAATACAGATTTATCATCTGAATCTGGGTATATTTCAGTTGTTCTATATCTGACTTTAGAAAATGCCGAGTTACCTAAATTATATGTAAACGAGGATAGCTATGAATTAATAAAATTTATTCCGCATGTAAATCAGGATTTTAGTATTTGCATTGTTGAAGATGAATCAATAAGTTTTCATGAATCAAATCTTCCTAGAATTGCAACATATTTTATTCATAAAGCAAAAGAGATTTTATCAATAAAAAATGTTGATAAAGTGTCTGAATTTGAAGATGAGTTTAAAGCTTATTGGGAAATTCAGTATAATGGAGAAAAGGCTATTTATGAAGCTGGAATGGTTTTAATTACAAATGATGCACCTATAAAATGTGTAAGATTTACTTACAATTTTAATTTTTTCACATTTTTGCTTTACACAGATTCAGAAGAATCAAGCCGTTTATTTAATTTTTTTGATGTACGGAAAATTAAATATTACGAGATAGAAGCAATAGAAGCTACATATGATAAAGCCGTACCACCTTTCGACCTGAGTTTTACAGAATCTATTAAACTCCTTTCAGCAGAACAAATTAATATTCTAAGAAAGAAGATTAATAAAGAAGGACTAGATTCTGTAATACTTTTTTTTAGGAATAATAAAAATGAATGCTATGGATGGTGGTATGAAGAATTTATTCCAAAGATAAATCCTAAAATAGTAAAAGGACATACTTATAGTAATTGGGAGAAAATTAATTTACCACTTTATAAAAATAGTAAAGTTAGAAGGATATCCTTTTCCAATATCGGCAAAAAAAGATTGGATGTAAGGACTGCCGGTCAATTAATTGATGATGATAAAAAAGTTTGTATAATAGGATTAGGAAGTATTGGTTCTCAATTGCTTCATTTATTAACTAAAATATCATTTAACCAATACAAATTAGTGGATCATGATCTCTTGAAAGTTGAAAATATTGCACGTCACCAATATGGTTTTTCCGAGATAAATAAATTTAAGGTAGATATAGCTGAAAGAAATATTTTAGAAAAAAATCCTTTTGTTAAAGTATTAACATACAATAAATCAATAGTAAACCTTTTGAATGAGAATACAAGTTTTTTTGAAAATGACGATTTTATTTTCATTGTATTAGGAATAACGAGATATGAAATTTTCATTTTGGATTATTTAATAAAAAATGGAATAAACAAGCCAGTAATAATTATTTGGGTAGAGGCATATTTATCAGGAGGTCAAATGATTTTTTCGCATCCGAATGACTTTTCTAAAGCGAAACAACTCGTTTCTAATTTTCAATATCGAGTTTTAGATGAAGAAGTATATTTGAAGGAAGGGAGTTGCCAAGGAACATATATGCCATATTCGATGGAGCATATTAATTTATATTTATCATCAATTTTTGTAGAGATTTATAAAATAATCAGCCGCCAACAAAATTATTCTACCATTTTTACATGGTTTGGAGATTTGGATTTTGTGAAAGCTAAAAATCTTAAATTGACTACTTTTGCACAAAATAAAGAATCATTTTCTTTACATAAAACTAACATCTAATGAATTTCAAATATTATAAACGAGCCAATCTTATTATTTTTATTCTTGTGCTGTCGGTTGCACTTGGTAAAATAATGATTTATCTTGAACCCCACATTAATGAATATGAAATACTAAAACAAATTAATGATTTAATGGGTGTTTTTAGTGTGGTTGGCTTGCTGGGACTAGTACTATGGTTCATTGATGAAATTGGTTGGAAATGGATTTGTTTTAATTGGTTAATTGATGTGCCAAATCTCAATGGTAGGTATAAAGGGACATTAGTTTCAAACTATAATGGTAGAACTGAAATGGATTGTATCATTGAAATCATCCAAACCGCATCAATCGTTAAATTGTATTGTTATTTTGGGAATCTATCAACCGGAGAAATATCTTCGGAGTCTAGAAGCCATACAGAAGAAATTATATGTGAGCCAAATAAATTAAATAGATTAATTTATACTTTTAAGAATAATTCAGATATTGAAGTAAATCTTAACGATCATGAAGGAGCAGGTTCTTTATCGTATTTTAAAGATATAAAAAAGTTGGATGGCACCTATTTTAATAGAAGAGGTAATACTGGTAAAATCGAAGTAATATTTGAACAAAAAAAACTTTTAAAAAGATTTATATGAAAGCTGTTTCCGAATTTACAGAATTACTAATTGAACTTGCTGAAATACAAGATGTAGATTTTTCTGGAATAGGTTTAATTCTATATTCTTCTTTAGATAATTTGGATTTTATTCTAATGAAAGATAATGCAATCCTTTCAAATAAGCTAATTAGAGGTAAAGTAGAATTATTGAAATTTATCAAAGAAATATCTAGCCACGATAATTATTTTCATGACGGATTTCATTTAATAAATGAAAAATTAGAATTAACCCATTTATCCGCATTTATATCTCCTAAAATTAATAATGATTTAATTGTTTTTGATGGATATGGAAGCAGATATCGTACTGCTATATATTCTTCATTGTGTCCAGGTATCTTAGCAACAGGAGTAATAGGAAAGTCTTATGGACCATTTGTTTTTCAAAATGGTAATACTTACAATGTTAGTATATGATAGAGGAGTTATTGGTTGACTTCGATGTGATAATGCTAAGAATATATTCTGAAGTAATTTTAGTATTTAAAAAATATAAACAAGAGGCAAATAATAAAAATGAATCAGGAGGTGTTTTATCAGGTTTTTATTTGGACGAATATTCATATAGAATTACTGATGCATCAGTTCCTACAGAATTAGATAGGTCAGGAAAATATTTTTTTAATAGAGCTAAAGGAAGTGCACAAAGTTTTATAAGTAAACTATTTAAAAAAAGTAAAGGTAGAAAGATTTATCTTGGAGAATGGCATACTCACCCAGAAGATATTCCTACTCCTTCATATCTTGATATAAGATCTATTAAAAAACAAATTAAAACTGTCAATTTAAATACATCTCGTATATTTTTAGTTATTGTAGGGCGTAAAAAAACTTATTTAGGCATTTATGACACCAAAGGTAATTTGATTGTAGAAAATCATATTATTATATAAAAGACTTTACTCTTCTTATACTTCCGCTCAGCCACAGCAAATTACATAATCGAAATTATACGCAAAAGCCTACGCAACAACGTGCGTTTCCACTACGCTACACCGCAACCAGCACCATCTTTGCCTATAATTTGAGATTATGTAAAATGCTTTCCTTGCAACGGGCATAGCCCTTTTGCTCCAACGCCTTTCCAACGCTTTTTTCCCACCCACCCATTTTCATAGGATGCACAAAAAGTGATGCAGAAAGTTTGGTTTTATTGCCATCGGAGAAACCCGCTTCACATCCGGAAATATTTTAAAAGCAATAAAAAAATATTCCGACTGTTCAGCAGGTTCTTCCTTCCCGCACAGCAGTATTCCGTACTGAATAAAATTGCTTTCCTGAAGCAAATCCAAGCAAAAAGCATTTTCTTTCAGCACTCCATACCGCTGTCGTTCCAACACCTTTTCACGATAGATTTACAAAACAGATTTGTTGATAATTGACCATTTCGTAAAACATCATTTTTGTGCGAGTTGTTTTACCCATTTTTGCCAACGCTTTCCAATGTTCCTTCACACCATACAAAGCAGGCTTATGTATGCCGTTTCGTCACGGCTTGCAGAAGTATGTCGCCAATTCCTAAATCCAAAGCAACATACCTCTGCTTTTTCCATTCCTTCCCAACGCTTTATGGTCATTCTTTGAAGATTTGGGTTCCTACAAAAAATAAAAAAAGGAAAGTAAGTTAGGGGGCTTCCTGAATCCAGCCGCTAAGTTCTGTAAAGGTCAAGCACTTCGTGTTTTTGGAAAAAGATTTTTTCGTATAAAATATACGCAAAAATTTTTTCCAAAAAACCTTGACAGAACGCCCCGCCCCCTTTTGAAAGGGCTTTCTTTTTTTCTTTTTTTTTCGGTTTTTTTCTTGGTTTTCTTTTAAAAATATTTCGGCGGAGCATCAATTTTTAAATCGAAAACTATGCTCAATTTCAAAGTACGCACGTACAATTCCGAAAAGGAAACGCCTGAAAATTCAATTTTCATTTTATCAAGAGGAAAAAACGCAGGAAAACCGCTTTTTGAACCTTGCCCGAATTGTTTTATCCTATATTGTAGGAACGAAACCGAAAAAGAAAACCTGTACTGGATATTTTACACCCTTTGGAAAAACGGATTTTTCCATCCGTATCTCTGCGGAAGTGTAATTGATATGCTTCGACTTTCAGAACTCAAAAAAGTCCTTCAAAAATGGATTATTCCAAGTTTTTCCAAAATGGAACAAAACGGAAAAATCCTGCAGGACATCAAAGCGGTCTATCAACTCGAACAACATTATTCCAAACAATTGAAGCAACTTGCAGAACTTCGTAGTGTTCTTGTACAGAAATACTATTACAAGATTTGATGATTTTAGCCCTTACTTTAAGGGCTTTTTTATTGCAATAACTCTGAATGAACAATAAAGGCAGTTTATTTCATAGATAATTGCTACCTATTTCATCCACTTAAATAAGGAGCTGAAAGCAAATGAATATAAAAGAAATACCCACTTAAAAAGCGGGTATTTTGGTACATAAGGAATGTTTTAAAATAGATAAACTATTTAATTTTCCTGATTTTCGGCGGAATTTTTCGGAATTACTTCCGAATTTTTGTCCGGTTCTTCAGAATTGATTGCGGTTTGTGAAATAGCTGTTGCTAAAGTTCCTCCAAGAAGTAAATAACCTCCGACTGTAATCAAAGTAGCAGGCAAAGCAACCGGAGCGGCTACTAAAACACCGCCAACTGCGGATAAAACCAAACCTGCAGAACGGATAATTTTGAACCATTTTGGAGTGGGTTCTTTAATTCTGCTGACTAAATTCAAATTGTTATTTTTCATTGTCTGAATGTTTAATGAGGTTTAATTCGATTTTATTGATTCTTTGTTCTAAATATTCTACTTTCTGATTGATAAGATCATACGAATTTTTGAACTCTGTTTTTATGACCAAAGCCATTGTTTTGACTTCGGAAATGTCTTTTTCCATACTTTTAAAATCAGTGTGCAACTGTTTTATAAAGTAGGCAACGATGCCTAAAAGTAAGCTGCTTAATGCTCCGAAAAGGATGTTTATGGTGTATTCATTTTCCATTCTTTATGATATTTAGAATTGAAAATTGTTTTCTACCAAAATTCCTTTATCCGTTCCCTGAACAACTTTAAGAAGTTTTGGATAAATAATTTTGTAGGCTTCACGACTTTGAAGAACCTGAAAATCCCCATCTTTTTTAATCCAGCTCAATCCGGTAAGCGGACAACCTGCAGTTTGCGTAATAGTATTTCCAACGTGAATATATACAGCATCAAATGTAGGTAGACCATCAATTTCTATCATTCCCCGATGCATAACGGGATAAGTATTGGCGTAAGTCTTATTCATACCGCCCCAAGTATTTAAGGTTAAATAGAATTCTCCCGTAGGAATGGCGGTTTGTTTCATTATTTTAACCAAACGTATTTTATCCTCTAATAGAAAACATTGAAAAATTCCGTCAATATACAAATGGGATAATGTACTTTGTTTGCCTTCGGCAACTCTGATTATTTTTATTCTCATAATTCATAAATGTTTTAAAAGTTCGACGAATGAAAAATAAAAGCCCTCTTTTTTGAAGAAGGCTTTCAACTGAACCATTTTAAAAAGCTTCCTCAATTTTGAGACAGTTACCGGAAGCAAAAGGATAATATTGACCGTTAACTTCCTGAAAAAATTCAATTCCTATACATTGGACAACAGAAACATTTGCTCCAAGTGTTGGCGTTCCAGGTAGAGTAGCGGTTATCGTTGCTCCTGAATAAGATTGGTTTAAAGGGATGTAAGGAGAATATTCTACTACATTCAATTCGTTATTGTCCATATCGTCAGGTTCATAACTTCCTGTCGTTGGATTATAGGAAAAGTCAGCCAATACGGCTAAAGCATTCAATAAACGGAAATGCGTAGAACCTGACGGAGCAGAAATCAAATCCACTGGCAGAAATTCATCTACGATGAAATCTGCAGATGTTCTGTCCACATCGTGATTCACATCATAAGGAGCATTGAAAATACCTGAGATAGAAAGATTTTTATTGAACTCAAATCCGTCCAAATATTTTCTTTGTGTGGAAATTTCAACTTTTCGGTAACCTCTGGCTTCGGTTCCGTCCTCCAAATTGATTTTCTTCATAATTGAAGTTAAACGACCTGTAACCTGTGGATCAGTAAATTTACCCATCAAAGCGGATAAAGCAGTTCTTAGCGATTTTCCGGCTTTGGCACATCCGCCAAATTCGTTCATGTTTTCCCGAGTTCTTTCAAACTCCGGAGCAGATTTAACCTGTTGAGCAGTAGGACCTCCTACCAATCCGGCAAAAAATCCCTGCTGACCTTTGATTTTGAAATGTCTTACGTCACCAATAGTTCCGGTGTACTTCATAAGACCTTTTTGTCTTGCCATTGTAATACGATTTTGTAATTAGAAAAGATTGAAAAACACTGTTGTCTAGACACTTACAAATATCATTTATTATCTTTATAAAATCAATAGTTAAAATACTGTAAACCAATGAAATACAACGAAATTAGTGACTTTATAGAAGAAACTCACGTCAAAATAGAAGAAGTATTGGACGGAGACACGATAAAAGTAAAGCAGGAATTCGGGCAAATATCGAAGGAAATCCGTTTGTATGGATTAGATGCCCCAGAAGTGAGAATAAACCGTAAAATGTTGGAAGATGAAGCCAAGAGCCATATTCCAAGTTCTATGCTATTGCAATATGGTTTGATGAGTTTGGATTTTGTATTGCAAGTAGCACCAATCGGAACAAGAGTAACATTACTCACGGAAAGAAAACATCAATTGGATTTTTGGAAAAGGCAATTGGCTTATGTGATTTTGCCGAATGGTTTGTGCTTGAACGAAGAACTAATAAAAAATGGATATGCAAAAGCTAGTAATAATTATTACTGTCAACTACTTCCTAAATATCAAGCGTTAAACCTACAAGCTAAACAGCAAAAGCAGGGAATCTACCAATTTACTGATGTTTTCTAATTTGTTGTATTTATGTTGTACAATGATAAGTAAGTGAGTAAGATAACCCTGTATTTATAGGCTTTTTGGAACAAAGTTTATATAATACAATGTTAGCAGAAGTTGCAATTGGGAACTTTTTTACTGCTTTTTTGTTTTTGAAGATTTGATTCCTGTTAAAATAATTGATACTAACATTAGTGAAATTCCAATTATCAAAAATGGAATCCAGAATATGAAACAAAATTCAGACAATTTTATGATAAATTTACTATAATCACCTCGCGAAACAAACATTCCAGCACCAAATATTAACATTAAAATTGATGAAAGAAGTAAAATTATTCCACTTATAAATAATTTTCCACGAATCGATACTTTATTTTTGGATTTAATGTTTTCAGGTTCATAAATTCCCCAAATATTGTTTGAAAATTCTCCAGCTGAAAATATAATTTTCTTTCCGTTATTATTTATTTCATAAACATCAAAAATATAATTTTGATTATAAATTGGATCTTTAATATTTATTTTTTCGCCTGTATTATTCCATTGTTTACTCCAAATATTAATGTTTTGAATCAAATATGGTTCTCCATCTTTAATTGTTTTTGAAAATTTCCAATTCATAATCTTTGCGGAATATTTGTATGCAATTTCTGCTAACGGAAAAAGTATTGGCGAAGTGCGGGCTAAATGGAACGAAAAGTTCTATTTAGACCAATCGTAGCCAATATTTTTTCAATGGAACTAATTTAAGCAAAAAAGTGGAATTGGAAAATATTGGCGGCTAAAAATTACAAAAAGTTCAACTTGGACTTTAACCCCGCATTTTGCCAATACAATGTTATCTGCAGGCGTATTTTTTATTTTTTATCCAATTTTACTGATATACCCATTCCACTTATTGAGTATTCAGGATAATCTTTTAAGTCCATATTTGGCAGTTGATATTTCATACTTTGTTTATCGATTAAATTAAATTTTTCAATTCCATAACCGATTACTTTTTTATTTTGCAATTTTAGAAACTCATTCATTTTGGTATTAAAAATTGAACTGAGAAGAAATTTGTTTAAGTCTTTATATTCAATTCTTTTTTTACCATATTTTGCGTTATATTCATTTGATAGTTTTGTAACTATATCTGGATAATAAATAAAAGTGTTTGTAAAATATAGGTAATTAAGTTTTTCAATGTTAAAATCTTGTTTAATTAGAGTTAAACAATTTTCCGTATTTTTTATTGCAGTTTTTAAATTAATGGGATTTTTGTGAAAAATATTTATGCTCATAGATTTGTCTCTTTCATATTCGTGAGCGCTTATTGCAAAATCAAGAGTGTCTTTTCCAACAATCCAATAATAACTATAAGATTTTGAATAAAACCCAACTTCATAAGATTTTTCTATTGAATTTTTGTGTTTTACAATAATAGTGTCTTGAACATTACTTTTATAATTTGTAGAGAATTTTTTAGCGTTTATCTGTAAAAAACAAATTGATGCTAATAAAGCAAAAAATATTAAGACATTTTTTCTCATTTTGTGCGGTTTTTTTGTGATACGCTTGCAGATAACGGAAAAAGTATTGGCGAAGTGCGGGCTTAATTTGAACGAAAGTTCAAGTTCAGACCAATCGTAGCCAATATTTTTTCAATGGAACTAAGTTAAACAAAAATGTGGAATTGGAAAATATTGGCGGATAAATATTACAAAAAGTTCAATTTAGCCTTAAACCCCGCATTTTGCCAATACAATGTTAGCAGAAGTCGCAATTTTAGTTAATTAGTAAATTAATTCTTCTTCCAAGTCCAAACTCAAAAATTTTATATAAAGTTGAAAGTTGAATATCACATTTACCATTTTCCAATCTTGAAATATAACTTTTCTTAGTTCCAACTTTTTCAGCAAGTTGCTCTTGTGTCATTTTCGCTTCTTTACGTGCTTCTTTCAACATTTCACTAATTACAAAATATTGTGCTTTTTCTTCGAATTCATCGCGTTTTTCAGTTCCTATTTCCCCGTATTTGATGTTTAATAATTCATCGAAATTATTCACATCACTTATTTTATTTTTCATTTTCTATTTTTTAGAATTTAAATATTTATTTTTCAATTTAAGAGCTAATTCAATTTCTTTTTTTGGTGTTTTTTGAGTTTTCTTTTGGAAAGCGTTGAACAAAACAACTAAATTTCCTTTATCAAAACAGCAAAAAATTCTATAAATATTACTTTCAAACTCAATTCGAATTTCGTAAAGTCCGTCTGTTTCTGCCATATGTTGCAAAAACTTCTTCGGAACATTTTGAACTGTTCTGACAAGTTTAAAAACATATTCAATTTTCTCTTGAACTTTTTCGTTTTGTTCCAAATAGAAATTAACAAAATACCGTTCGTAGAAAATAATTTTTCTCTCAAAATTCATGTTACAAAGTTAACTTAAAAGTTATCAATTTGCAAGTTTATTCTGAAATATTTTTAAAGCGGAAAGCTTGGATGCGATTTCTGCTAACGGAAAAAGTATTGGCGAAGTGCGGGCTAAATTGGACGAATAGTTCAATTTAGTCTGAACGAAGCCGATGCTTTTTTCGGATTGTTAAATTACAAAAATAATCAATACGAAAAAGCAGCGGTGGCTAAATAGTTCAAATCTTTCAACTTGCATTTAACCCCGCATTTTGCCAATACAATGTTAACTGCAGTTGTGTAATGTTCTTATCTTCCAATAATGTTTAATAAATCATTAGATATTTCATTATCATTTTGGGAAAGTAAAAATTTTGCATTTTGAATTTCATTGTTTTCTAATGATAATAATGCTAATTGATAGTTCGCTTGTTCGATTTCGTATACGGAATATTTATCTACTTGATTTATAATTGATAAAAAGATTTCCTTAGCTTTCAAGTTGTCTTTTTTTATTCCTAATCCGTATAAATAATGAAAGGCTAATTCAATCGGAAAAATGCTATCAATTTCAAAAACTTTATAAAGTAATTCGACGACTTTTACATAATCACCTTTATCACGATAAATAGTGGATAAATTAAATGCAGCAGTACTTAAATTTTCTCTGATTAATTCGTTGTAAAGTTCAATTGATTTGTTAATGTCTTTTTTACATCCTATTCCTTCTGATAGATAATCAGCAACTCTTATTTTACAATAATTATAATGTGAACCTTCTAAATAAATCTCAAAAGCTTTTTCGAAATTTTGTTTAATTTCTAAATTATTTTCATCTATTAAACCTTCTTCATAAACTTGTGCTATTAATAAAAAATCATCTTCAGATTTATACTTTTTGATTAATAAATCATTCAAATCTTCAACGGTTTCAATTTCTTTCATTTACGAGAAGTTTTTTTACAATTGCAGTTAACTGAAAAAGTATTGGCGAAGTGCGGGCTTTCGAAGGACTGAAAGTTCAACAAAAAACCAAACGTAGCGAATGCTTTTTCAATACTGCTAACTTACAAAAAAATGCAGAATTGAAAAGTATGAGCGGATTATTTTTTCTGCTTTTCAATTTTGCACTTCTCCCCCGCATTTTGCCAATACAATGTTAGCAGAAGTTGCATTTATTTTTCTAAAGTCTTTATCTTTTTGTATAAACCGCTTTTATCGATTCTATAGATATCAAATTTATTTGAATACATTGGTTTGTTGATAGAATCATTTTCTAAAATGTCATCTTCTTGATTAACTTTTATAACACTTAACCTATTAAAAATATCATTTGTTTTAAATTTGATTTGAACATATCCATTTCCTCTACCTACAAATCTAGTTTCTTTTACAACTCCTGATATACAACTTTGATAAACATCTTTTTCTGTTATAGTTTTACCTGTTATAAACCAAGTAATAACGATACATAATATGCTATTAAATAAAATTAATCCTATAAAATTGTTTTTTTTCATTTAAAAAGATAGAATTATTAATCATACAAAAATAATTATTTCTTATTGTTACAGAATTTTGTGAGCGATTTCTGCTAACGGAAAAAGTATTGGCGAAGTGCGGGAATTCGAAGGACTGAAAGTTCAAGAATTCAGAAACGTAGCCGATGCTTTTTCACTTCTGCTAACTTACAAAAAATCGCAGAATTGAAAAGCATTCGGCGGAATATTTTTACAAAATTTCAACTTTTACAAAATCCCGCATTTTGCCAATACACTGTTACGCGCAGTAGAAAATGAGAACTTTTCAATGCTGAAAAATAGTTCTAAAAAATTATGAGCAATTAAATCACAAACAAATCAGATGAATAAAACGAAATTCAACCAGTTTTCAAACTGTATTTTTTCAGCAAAATTTAAAACTCAATTATCTGAAATTTTTCTCGATGGTTTCTGCGAAAAGTAAAATTGAAAATTCGTAAAAACTGAAAATTATTTTTATGAAAATATTAAAAAATGGCAAAACTTTCAACTATGGTTTCTGAATTCGATATTTTTTAATTTTTCAAATGGGAAAAATTTCAATTATAAAAAGAAAAGAGTAGAAGAAGCTTAAAAATCACGCGAAATTTTAAGCGAAAAAAACTCGAAATTTATTTGTCGAGAAAAGTGTTTTCAAGAAAATTTAAGAACTTTTTAAACCCAATATTTCTACTGAATTTTTTCTTATAAAAACCTAAAATATCAATGTTTAAAAAAAAGAAATTATTATCCGAAAATGCGCTAATCTATTGCGTGTAACGGAAAAAGGCTTTGCGAAGTGCGGGAATTCGAAGAACCGAAAGTTCAAGAATTCAGAAACGAAGCAAATGCTTTTTCAGATTGTCTAAATTAGTCAAAAAAACAATATGAAAAGCAGTTGCGAATAATTTTGACGAAATTTCAGTCAATGACTAAACCCCGCATTTTGCAAAACCTATGTTATGCGATGTTTTTTTATTCATAAGAATAGAATTCATCTTTTTTACCGGCTGCTTTTAAAATAATATATTCCTTTATCAATTGAATTTCATCATATTTCATATCCTTGATGATTTTGTTTTCAATATTAATTAATCCCTTCTTATTATTTTGTTCAATGATATAATATTTCCAATTTTGTGAAGGTGTGAGTTTATCATAGCTTGGTGGTATAACAACTGTATTTGAGGAATTAATTACACCAAATTTTCCGTTTTGTTTAAAAATTTGATATCTTTTTTCACCAATAGTGAAATTGTTTGCTGTTTTTATAAAAGAAATGTTTTCGTCTAAAATAACTGTTTTTGAAAGGTTTTCTAAATCTAAAATGTAAGCTTTATTATCTTTTTGGGCAAATACTTTATAATTATCTTCTTTGTAAAATATGTACTCTTCAGGATAAATATTATTTCCCTTAATATCATAAACTCCAAAGAGCCCTTTTTCATTTTCAACTAAGTAATATTCTTCGTATAAATTTGAATTTATATCATTAAAAATTGTTGGAAGTATTATTTTTCCTTTATTGTCAATCAAACCACATTTTGGACTCTTAGTACAAATTATAAAAAGGTTATTTTTTTTGGGTATTATGTATTTAAAATTTATAGGAACAATTTCTTTATTTTGAAAATTCAAAATGCCACTATTTTCTCCTTTCTCTACGATAAATACAGAATTTTTGAAAGAAATATAATTATATTCAAAAGGAATTATAATATTGTTTAAGCTATCAACGACACCATGAATATTATTTCTCCTTTCTATGAATAGATTATCTGAAATTTTAATATTATTATTTTGCCCAAATACACTAATGTTTGAGAAAATTAATAATATTAAAAATTTAATACAAGGGATGTTTTTCATAAAATATCGCATAACGAAAAAGTATTGGCGAAGTGCGGGCTTAATTTGAACGAAAGTTCAATTTTAGACCAATCGTAGCCAATATTTTTTCAATGGAACTAAATTAAGAAAAAATGTGGAATTGGAAAATATTGGCGGATAAATATTACAAATAGTTCAATTAACCCTTAAACCCCGCATTTTGCCAATACACTGTTATCTGCAGGCGTATTTTTTATTTTTTATCCAATTTTACTGATATACCCATTCCACTTATTGAGTATTCAGGATAATCTTTTAAGTCCATATTTGGCAGTTGATATTTCATACTTTGTTTATCGATTAAATTAAATTTTTCAATTCCATAACCGATTACTTTTTTATTTTGCAATTTTAGAAACTCATTCATTTTGGTATTAAAAATTGAACTGAGAAGAAATTTGTTTAAGTCTTTATATTCAATTCTTTTTTTACCATATTTTGCGTTATATTCATTTGATAGTTTTGTAACTATATCTGGATAATAAATAAAAGTGTTTGTAAAATATAGGTAATTAAGTTTTTCAATGTTAAAATCTTGTTTAATTAGAGTTAAACAATTTTCCGTATTTTTTATTGCAGTTTTTAAATTAATGGGATTTTTGTGAAAAATATTTATGCTCATAGATTTGTCTCTTTCATATTCGTGAGCGCTTATTGCAAAATCAAGAGTGTCTTTTCCAACAATCCAATAATAACTATAAGATTTTGAATAAAACCCAACTTCATAAGATTTTTCTATTGAATTTTTGTGTTTTACAATAATAGTGTCTTGAACATTACTTTTATAATTTGTAGAGAATTTTTTAGCGTTTATCTGTAAAAAACAAATTGATGCTAATAAAGCAAAAAATATTAAGACATTTTTTCTCATTTTGTGCGGTTTTTTTGTGATACGCTTGCAGATAACGGAAAAAGTATTGGCGAAGTGCGGGCTTTCGAAGAACTGAAAGTTCAAGAAACACCAAACGTAGCGAATGCTTTTTCAATACTGCTAACTTACAAAAAATTGCAGAATTGAAAAGCATGAGCGGAATAATATTTCTGCTTTTCAATTCTACACTTCACCCCGCATTTTGCCAATACAATGTTATATGACGTTTTTTTTGCTGTCACTATGTTTTCTATGATGCATTATCATTCTTAATTTTAGTCCATCATATATTATTCCAGTGATTAAAATAGCTGCAGCAATTGCTAAAATATACAATTTCAAGTTTGAATAAAGAATACCTCCTAAAAGTCCACCCAAAAAGAAAAATATAATAATAGTTAATCGTAATTTAATCGAAGAATTTAGTTTGTCCTTTTGATCTTTTTGTTTATAAAAGAATAGTTGTGATAGTTCAATACCCAAATCTGTAAATAGTCCTGTCAAATGAGTAGTTCGAACAGTTGCATTAGATATTTTCGTTACTAATGAATTTTGTAATCCCATTGAAAAAAGTAAGGAGCAAACAAGAAGGTTGGGGTTTTGCGAGATTAAAAATTGTCCAAAAATAGCCAAAGAAAAAAGTATAATACTTTCAAGGATGGTTGGAATAATATAAATTAATCTGTCATTTTTTTTAGCAATAATTTCAACTATAAAATTGGACACAAATGAACCTAAAAAGAAGAAAAAAATGTATAAAAAAAAGATAAATGCTTGCCAAAATCTAAGTTGAAAAATTTCGTCAACAAAAAAAGCAAAATGTCCAGTTACATTGGTTGTCAAACGTTGAACAGATAAAAAACCGGCTACATTCACAATTCCAGCAACAAAAGAAAGTAATGAAGCAATATTTAAATTATGTTTTAATGTCCTTGTTTTTCCCTTATGTGTAAACATAAATTAATTACAATTATTGTATTTATCTGTTGTCTAAAAATGTCATATAACGGAAAAAGTATTGGCGAAGTGCGGGCTGGATTTAACTGAAAGTTCAATTCAGACTGAGCGAAGCCGATGCTTTTTCAGATTGTCTAAATTAAGAAAAAAAACAATATGAAAAGCAGCGGCGAATAAAAAAGTAGAGTAGTTCAACTTACCCTTAAACCCCGCATTTTGCCAATACAATGTTACCTGCAGTTTTTTTATTTCTTTATTCCTCCAAATATTTCTCTTAATTCTATTCGCTTTTCTGTAATAATTTCGTTGTTACTATTTTTGAAAAGTGATTTTAAATTCTCCCAAAAAGTCTTTTTTTCAAAATTTATAGTTGTTGAATATTCATCTTGTTCATCAATATATATTTTTGACTTAAATAATTTTCCATTTTTATAAAATTGGACTTCAGTTCCTTTTAATCCGTTGTCAAGTTGATTATTTATGGCGTTCTTGTTAATTTCGTTAAATTCTAGACCTGGATTTCCGTACGATTCATTTTCTGTAAAATCGTTGGCATAAAAATATTCAATTTCTTGTTGTTTCGTAAAACCAATTGTTTTTGGATTTTCAAAATGCATCCAAATTAATTTGTCACCTAAATATCCAATTTTTATTTTCGTTTTTTCATTTTGATTTATTGATATATATTCTTCTATATCAGTATCTCCATGTTTTCCATGATCAATTCGACAATATAAATTTGATTCTTTTAATTTGTCTTTGAAAAATGATTTCCAATTTTCTTCTTTATTGATGCTCATTTGCGTTATGTTTGGAAAAATTGCAGGTAACGAAAAAGTATTGGCGAAGTGCGGGGAATTCGAAGAACTTTAGTTCAAGAATTCCCAAACGAAGCCGATGCTTTTTCAGATTGTCTAAATTAAGAAAAAAAACAATATGAAAAGGAGCGGCGGATAAATTTGAAAAATAGTTCAATTTTGGCTTAAACCCCGCATTTTGCCAATACCATGTTAGCCGCAGTTTTTTTATGTAAAATCAACATTTACCAAAATTGTTTTATTGTCATTAAGAAAATGTATAAATAGAAATCTATCACTTTCACCTTTTATTTTTCGCTCAAAAACTCTTAATTCATTCTTTTTATAAGGTTTTGTTTCAATTAATGTCTTGTCATTTTGTAATTTTTCTAATAACATATTAAAGTCTTGTTCCGACAATTTAATTTCTGATTTAGAAAAATAATCTCCGTGAAAATCTGGATAACTTGATTTTTTATTAATAATTTTCGCCGAATTTGGAATTTTTTGATTTGTTACATATTCAAATTCTTTATAGTAAAAGCTATCATTTGGATAAACTGCCGTATAAGATTGATAGATCGAAAAAATAAAAGAGCATATCAGCAAATAATACTTTAACGACTTATTTGACAAATATTTATTTTCTAATTTTAGTTTGTTTCTTAAAAATTTTAAGAGTTGAAAAATGAGAAGACAAACCCAAAAACAAATGAAAAATATAATTAAAAAAACTATTAATATAATTACAATATTTATTTTGGTTTCTGTGTCCATGCGGTTGTTATAAAATTGCGGCTAACGGAAAAAGTATTGGCGAAGTGCGGGCTAAAAATGAACTTTAGTTCAATTTTAGACCAAACGGAGACAATATTTTTTCCAACTTTAGCTAAGTTAAACAAAATAGATAAATTGGAAAAATATTGGCGGCTAAATTTTACAAATTTTTCAACTTAGACTTTCATCCCGCATTTTGCCAATACAATGTTAGCTGTAGTAGTTTTTTTTTAGTTTTGTGGATATTTTAGTGCTTTATCAATTTCAATAGGATTGTTATTTTCACGAATGAATTTTCGTCTTGATTCGGTCAATTCTTTAAATTGACTGATGTCTTTTATATCAGTACCATTAATGCTAAAAGTCGTTTTCGGATTTTTTTTGAACTGTTCACGAGTTTCGTGATATGGATCATTATATTCATTCATCAACATTTTATTTATGTTTTCTTGGGTTGTTTTTATCGGTTTTTGACCATAAAAACTTTCAATGAATGGCGTTTTATAAGTAGAATTCAATTTAAAACTTTTCACTAATGTAAAATCAAAATTATTTTGGTCATCATATATTTGGAAAATTAGTCCAGGCAAACCACGAAATTTATATGGACCTTCTGAAATATTTATTTCTTTAGAAAACCAGGCTGTCCATTTTCTGCCACCAAAATTTGAGGTCGCTTTTTGTAACGTATAGTTTTCAAATTTTTTGGTTTCTTTATCGAGATTCCAATCAATTTTGTCTTCTGTGTCAAAAACAAACACATCATTAATCATAGTATAATTACTATTTGTATTTGAATTTTTTGATCGAACGATAACATTTGTAGAATTATCCCAAAGCTGACTGTTTTGTCCTTTTGTTATGTTTGTTGAGTCGATTTCTACATAACGGTAATTATAAAATTTCACATTTTCAGGATTTACATCTAAAGTCATATTTACTTTTTGAAATTCTGTTTGTTTTGGGTTTTGTTTATATTTGAATTCGTAGATAAAGCGATGAGTTTGAGCAGAAATTAAAGCAAAACTAAAAGTAAAAATTAGAACAAATATTTTCATAACAGTATTTTTTAACGGCATTTTGGGAACTATTACAGCTAACGGAAAAAGTATTGGCGAAGTGCGGGAATTCGAAGGACTGAAAGTTCAAGAATTCAGAAACGTAGCCGATGCTTTTTCACTTCTGCTAACTTACAAAAAAATTGCAGAATTGAAAAGCATTCGGCGGAATATTTTTACAAAATTTCAACGTTTACAAAATCCCGCATTTTGCCAATACATTGTTACGCGCAGTAGAAAATGAGAACTTTTCAACGCTGAAAAATAGTTCTAAAAAATTATGAGCAATTAAATCACAAACAAATCAGAAGAATAAAACGAAGCTTAACCAGTTTTCAAACTGCATTTTTCCAGCAAAATTTAAAACTCAATTATCTGAAATTTTTCTCGATGGTTTCTGCGAAAAGTAAAATTGAAAATTCGTAAAAAATAAAAGTTATTTTTATGAAAATCTTAAAAAATGGCAAAACTTTCAACTATGGTTTATGAAGTTGATATTTTCTGATTTTTTCAAATGAGAAAAATTTCAATTATAAAAAGAAAAGAGTAGAAGAAGCTTAAAAATCACGCGAAATTTTAAGCGAAAAAAACTCGAAATTTATTTGTCGAGAAAAGTGTTTTCAAGAAAATTTAAGAACTTTTTAAACCCAATATTTCTACTGAATTTTTTCTTATAAAAACCAAAAATAGCAATGTTAAAAAAAGAGAAATTATTATCCGAAAACGCGCTAATCTATTGCGTGTAACGGAAAAAGTATTGGCGAAGTGCGGGCTTTCGAAGAACTGAAAGTTCAAGAACGACCAAGCGTAGCGAATGCTTTTTCAAGTACACTAAAATAAGAAAAAAATGTGGAATTGAAAAGCATGAGCGGATTATTTTTTCTGCTTTTCAATTCTTCCCTAAATCCCGCATTTTGCCAATACATTGTTACGCGCAGTAGAAAATGAGAACTTTTCAACGCTGAAAAATAGTTCTAAAAAATTATGAGCAATTAAATCACAAACAAATCAGATGAATAAAACGAAGCTTAACCAGTTTTCAAACTGCATTTTTCCAGCAAAATTTAAAACTCAATTATCTGAAATTTTTCTCGATGGTTTCTGCGAAAAGTAAAATTGAAAATTCGTAAAAAATAAAAGTTATTTTTATGAAAATCTTAAAAAATGGCAAAACTTTCAACTATGGTTTATGAAGTTGATATTTTCTGATTTTTTCAAATGAGAAAAATTTCAATTATAAAAAGAAAAGAGTAGAAGAAGCTTAAAAATCACGCGAAATTTTAAGCGAAAAAACCTCGAAGTTTATTTGTCGAGAAAAGTGTTTTCAAGAAAATTTAAGAACTTTTTAAACCCAATATTTCTATTGAATTTTTTCTTATAAAACCTAAAATATCAATGTTTAAAAAAGAGAAATTATTATCCGAAAACGCGCTAATCTATTGCGTGTAACGGGAAACGCATTGGCGAAGTGGCGGATAAATTGGACTAAAAGTTCAATTTAGCAGTAACGTAGCCGATGTGTTTCCACAGAAGCTAAATTATTAAAAAAAGCTGAATGTGGAACACATTCGGCGGCTAAATATGTAGAAACTTTCAATTTAGCACTTAACCCGCCATTTTGCCAATGCGATGTTAGCTGATGTGCTTATTTTTCATTAAGATTTACTTCGTTTTCGTTAATTCCGTTCAAGTCCATAATTGTAAAAACAGTTTCTTCGGTTTTTCTACAAAGTTTTACCATTTTTTGAACATTTATATCTTCCATATCGTCAAAATGGTTTAAAGAAAATGAATAAATATCTCCTTGGTCAAATGCTTCTTTTAAATGACTAAATTCATTTGACATTGCAAGATTTAAAATTTGTTCAAAAATGATGTGTCTTGCTTCGATTAAGTTATTTATGTTTTCAATGATTTGTTCACGATAAGTTAGTTCCATAATTATTCTCCTTTAAAAAATGCAAGTTCTAAAGCTCTATATTCTGTTATTTCATAACCAACTTTTTGTTTCATCAGTTCGTAAAAACTGTTAAATGCTTTTTCGCCTTTCAGTTTTTCTATAAAATCAAGATATTCGATATAAGTTTTTGGTCTTTCAAGTTTGTATTTATGAGGTTCTTCGTTGTTTAAGAATCTAAAAACTCGACTGTCCCAAATTGCGTATTGTTTTGGATTGATAAAATGTAAAAGTTTTGAAGTTCCGACAAGCGAATTGTTAAATGCACTTTTTAATGTTGCAAGTTGCTCTTCATTTATTTTCTTTCCGTTTTTCACATCGTTTAAAATCGAAAGTGTTTTTTCGGTATTTTCGAGTTTTATTGATTTTAATATTGTCGGCATCCAAGAATAAGTAAAACTTATTCCGATTATTAAGTTTTCAATATTTATGGATTGTAAATTTTTGAAATAGTTCAAAAAGTGAGGGTAGGACAGAAGATAATTTTCTTGAGTTGAGTCGAAATTATTTGCAATTTTAGTCAGTTGTTCAATAATTTCTTGGTTGGATTTTTCGGATAGTTTCATTTTGTGAGTTCTGTTCGGAAAGCATATCAGCTAACGGAAAAAGTATTGGCGAAGTGCGGGCTTAATTTGAACGAAAGTTCAAGTTCAGACCAATCGTAGCCAATATTTTTTCAATGGAACTAAGTTAAACAAAAAAGTGGAATTGGAAAATATTGGCGGATAAATATTACTAAAAGTTCAATTTAGCCTTAAACCCCGCATTTTGCCAATACAATGTGCTTGTTGCACAACTCAAATATACAAATAAACTTGTATAAAAACGGGATATTTCGTAAATTGATGTATGCAAGGAAAGAAGAGTTTTACACCACAATTATTTGTTTCGGTCAATTTATTAGACCTAGTTCCAGAGGATAATTTTTATAGAAAAATGTTATCCGAACTCAATTTAGATTTCATTTATAAAGCAACTCAAAAGTATTATGGTAAGGAAGGACAGGAGAGTATAGATCCTGTTGTTTTCTTTAAGATATTATTGGTGGGATATTTAAACAATATCAATTCAGATAGACAGTTGATAGCTTTTTGTAGTGATAGCTTGTCGATAAGATTGTTTTTAGGTTATGATGTACATGAGCAGCTTCCTTGGCACAGTACCATTAGCCGAACTCGCGGTTTGTATGGCGAAGAAGTCTTTTTAAACTTGTTTAAAGAAGTCTTGAGAATGTGCGTTTCTAAAAATATGGTTCGTGGTAAACGACAAGCGGTGGACAGCGTTTTCATCAAAGCTAATGCTTCTATGGATAGCTTGGTAGAGAAAGAAGTTTTAGAAGACGCCAGTGCTTTTGTAAACGAACTAGAAGAAAACAGCGAATACAAAGTAACTACCACCCGCAAGAAACTCGTTGAACGCCACCATGATTGGAAAGCAGAAGCGTATAAAGGAATGCCAGCAAATAGCAATAGTAGACAGATAGATGAAAACGGCAATCTCATCCGTCCCAAATACCTATCTAATCACACCCATTATTCTCCCACAGATAGCGATGCTAGAGTGAGTGTAAAACCCGGCAAAGCGCGACAATTAAATTATTTTGGACAAATCGCAGTTGACGATGCGCACCATGTCATTACAGGAGCGTGTTCAGATTTTGCGGATAAACGCGACAGTCAGTGTTTAGAACAAATTGTAGAACTCACAGAAGAAAACCTAAAGGAAAACGGAATAGAATTACAAGAACTTTTAGCCGATGGTGGTTACAGCAGTGGCGAAGCATTGGCGTATTTGCACGAAAAAAACATCAACGCCTACATCCCTAACTTCGGACAATACAAATCAGAGCGAGAAGGTTTTACTTACCACAAAGAAGAAAACTATTATCAATGCACAAAACCCGAAGGTAAGCAAGCTAAACTGCTTTTCAAAGGCGAAAAATGGATAGTAAAGGCTACACCAAACGAACGTACCGAAGCAGTGAAACAGATTGCAAAAACTGTCCACTAAGAGAACAATGCTGTGGCAAAAGCACCAAGTTTAAAAAGCTAGACGACAGCATCCACAAAGAACATTACGACCGTATGCATCAAAAACTCACCCAAAACGAGAAATATGCCAAGAAAATGGTTAGAGTGCGAAGCAAAACGGTAGAACCCGTCATTGGAACGTTGATCAACTTTACCAACATGAAACGAGTCAACACTCGAGGCATCAAAAACGCAAACAAACATGTACTGATGGCAAGTTTAACCTACAACTTGAAGAAATACATGCGTTTTACCATTAAAAAACCAAGTATTTTAGCCCAAGTTCTATCTCTAAAACAAGGGAAGAACTTTGCTTTTTCAAAACGCGCCTTTTCAGTCTATAAAAACTCGATTTTAAGCTATTCAAATTCTAGAATTTTGAACTACAACTAAAAAAAAACCTCTCTAAAATTGCTTCTAAAGAGGTCAAAATTTCATGTTTTTGAAAACTATTTTCTAAAAAAAAGGAGTTGTGCAACAGTTACCAATGTTATGTGCAGTTCTTACTTTATATTTTCATCTTTCCAAACATCTTCGTAGCCATTTCTATCTATTTGAAATCTGTAACCAATCTCTAAACCCAAGAAATCAATTATTTTTGGATAAATATTAAGTAAATGTTCAGCACAAATAGGTTGAAAAAAATCAGGATCTTCTGAATATTCTCCAAACCAAATAAACCAACCTGAAGTCCCTTTTTCAGCGGAATGTCTTAAACCATTAATTGGTTCAAGATCATAATTTTGTGAAAGTCCAATATTTAATTTTTTATTAATAGGCTTCCATTCAGATTTGTACTTTTCGCAAAGTTCCTTCTGTAATTTTATATGAAAATTCCAATTATTATATTCTAAAAGTTTGTCTTCTCCCGTCATTAGATAATGTTTCCATAGACTAATATTCAATTTATTTATTTTGAAATTAATTTCTGTATTATCCCACTGAAATATTATATCTGAAACAATATCATTTTCAAATTCAATTTCATCATCAAATATTGCTTTTCCTGCAAAAGTTTCGATTTCATTTTCAGTAATTTTATCAGAGAGATAATTATCACAAATTTTCACTAAATCTTCTGTGTTAACTTTCATTGCGTGGTTTTGGGAGAATTGCACATAACGAAAAAGTATTGGCGAAGTGCGGGCTTTCGGAGAACTGAAAGTTCAAGAAAGACTTAACGTAGCGAATGCTTTTTCAATAGTGCTAACTTACAAAAAATTGCAGAATTGAAAAGCATGAGCGGAATAATATTTCTGCTTTTCAATTTTGCCCTTCTTCCCGCATTTTGCCAATACAATGTTAGGCGTAGTTTTACTTGTTTTCAAATTCAGCAAAAAGTTGAGGACATATTTTTTTCATACTGTCTGGATTTTCCTCTTGCCAAGTAAATTCAAATTGTGGATAATTTCCTTCTTTTGTTGTGAAATTATCTTCATCAATATAATCATAAAGGTCTTTTCCAGTTGTTTTTTCAAATGCTTCTAAAGCAACATACCAAAATAACTCAAATTCATAAAAATCTTCTTCTGAAAATTCTTTTTGAGAAATTAAACTATCAGGATTTTCTTTTGCCTTATAATATACTTCTTTACCTCTAGAAATTATCCAATTTCTAAAATATTCAAATCCATCATCTGAATTTCCTCCATTCATCAAATAGCTTGCACACCACATTTCAGAATTGTATGTATCATAGAGAAGTTTATCGGTTCGCAATCGAAAACCAATCATTTGTTTTGGAGTCAAATTGCTTATTTCATTAATCAAAAATTGTTCTTGATCAGTTTGGTTATTCGTGTTTTTTAGTGAATTATCAATAATTTTCCAAAATATATCTTCATCAAGCATTTCTGCTGTTTTTTCAAGTTTTAGACTATCAACTTTTGGTTTAGGTTGTTCATTATTTTTTTTACCAAAAAGGTTGTCAAAAAATTCCATATTATTTTGATTTGAATTGTTACAAGATAAAATTGTTAAAAAGAATATTGTTATTATAACGGTTTTCATAAAATTACGCCTAACGACGGTTCGCGGCTTTGCGTAGTGGCGGATTTTTTGCAGAAATGTTTAATCGAAGCACTAACTTTCAATTTTGTACAAATGTTCAATCGAAGTCGTTACCCCGCCATTACGCAAAACCGATGTTGTATGCCGTTTTTTGTGTTTATAAGCCCTCTTAATCTCTTTTTATTTTTTCAATCAGTTTGTAGATATGAGAACCTAATTTAGTGGGATATTCTTCTTGTGGTTGGTCAAGATTTTTTGCTCTCGAAATGGCTAAATCAATGTTTGGAAGAAAATCGTCCACTTTAAGGTTCGTTTTATTGTAAGAACCTACAATTTTAACGATTTTAGTGTCCACATAATTTCTGTTACCCGTCTTTCTATTTCTAAAAATTAGCTCTAATTCTTCTGCACCGTATTCTTGAATATCTTTGATGTGTAGCAATAACCAAAATTCAAAACACGGATTACTTACAGCAACAAACATATTCTCCAAATCATTACAGGCTTGGATAATATCAGGAATATTCCTCCATCTGTCGGTGTCAATAATCATCCAAAGTTCATCTCCTGTCTTGAAATTAAACTCGTCTTTTGCCTCCTTTTTCAATTTACTAAAAACGTGATTAGGTGCACTATTGGTATCATCGTTTGCACGTTTTAATAAATGTAAGTAAATCAGTTCGTCATTAAACTTATTGGAATCTCTAAATTCAGAAAAGTATTTTTCTTCGGTTTTATTCCCCTCGAAAGCCAATACGAATATTTTCTCCCTTTCGGTAGTGTTACTTTCTCTGAAAAAATCTTCTCTTTCTCTTGGCATAACAAAAAAATTACTTGTTAATTACTGTAAGTTTATTTCTGTTACCAATTCGAGGAATAGCCTTAAATCTGCCTAATAGGTAGTCTTTGCGAATTTCTTTATCAAATCGAACATTGTATTCTTCGAGCGAATGCAGTCTTGAAGCTCCGTAATTGTCTTTTACAACAAACCAAATTTCATCTTTTCTTAATAATTTTTGAGTTAATAAAGAAGATTCGTGACTTGCTAAAATTAACTGACTACTTACACCTGTTGATTTTGATAAAAACAAATCCAATAAGTCATAAATCAGATTGGGGTGCAAACTTCTTTCCATTTCGTCTATTATGAAAACATTGTCCCCTTTTAACAAGTCCATTAACAGAGGAATAAAGTCCATTATCCTGTTAGTGCCGTCTGATTCATCACTTGTATCAAATTTTTCAGGATTGTTGGCATTTTTTACCTTATGCTTTGTCATAAATTTCTCAATGACAATATCCTCATTTTTAACCGACAAAAAGTAAGTAGTATTTCCTTTGGATATTATAGAAGCTCTTATGTTCTCTGATTTCTTACTCAATAAATCCTCTCTGATTTTCTCTAATAAAGGCTTGGGAATATCTATATTTTCAGAATCAATCTTTTCAAGGCAAACACCGTCAATTCCTGTGTCAAAATAGGATAAAAATTCTTCAAAGGTTGTCAGTAATTCTTCGTCCTGTTTTAACTCAAATTTCAACCCCTCGTTGTATTTGTCATCTGGAAAAATGACCTTTAAGGAATTTTGAAACCAATCAATAACATTGAGTAAATCCTCTATTTTTGAAACATTTTCTTTAACTTTTCTTGTTCTGATTTCAGTCAAAAAGAGCTGATTATTAGGCGTTCCTTTCGCAATAAAGCGAAGAAATTGTTTTTCTTCCTCTTTTTTTAGCTTTTGCAGAATATAATCTAAATCAAATATTTGCTTATTTGAAAAGTTTCTCTCAAAAATTTTAACCTCTTTTTTTGCTCCGACTTCATAAAGCCATTCTTCCTTGATTAACTCATTATCGAATACAAAACCATAAGCATAATTTTTCCCCTTATGCTGTATTTCATATTCAATTCTTGAATTATTAGTATTGGAATTTTTGTCAAGTCTAAATTTTTGATAGTCTATTGGTTTTTCTGGCTTAGTTCCTCTTAAAACTAATTTTTTCCCAAAATCAATAGCTTTAATCAAATTAGATTTTCCCGAAGCATTTGCACCAAATAAAACAGATGTTTTCAATGCAGAAACACCATTAACCTTTGGGGTTTTGTGGTCTGCTTTTAAACTTCCTTTACCTGGCAACATAGAAAATTTTTGTCTATCACTAAATGACAAAAAATTCTCAACTGAAAACCTGATTAGCATATCTTTTGTTTTTACTGATGCAAATGTAGTGATTTTTTCACAACTTGTATGCTTTTGTTGGGTGAAAAACAAAAAAAACAGTGCTAAAAGATATTTCAGAGGTTGAAACCTCTAATGAAAACGATAAAGTAGAGTTTCACTATCCAAAAACTCTACTTTAAAGATTTGTCATTCTTTTACGAAAACAGTGTTACCCCAAGCGTCTTTCTTGTAAGTTCCTACTTTATTTCCTCTGTTGTCATAGACAGCTGTGTTTCCCCAAGCATCCTTTTTGTAAGTGTACTCGGTATTTCCCCGATTGTCTTGTTGGATGGTATTTCCCCAAGCATCTTTTTTGTAAGTGGATTGTGTGTTTCCTCTACTGTCTTGCTCGATTGTATTACCCCACGCATCTTTCTTTTGTGTTGTTATAGTGTTTCCTCTATCATCAACCCAAACCTTGTTTCCCCACGCATCAGTTTTCTGTGTGGCAATTGTATTACCTCTATCATCAACTGCTACTGTGTTACCCCACGCATCTTTCTTATAGGTTATGTTTTGACTAAACCCTACAACTGCAACTAACATAAAAGTTAGTGATAAAATTGCTTTTTTCATTTTTTACAATTTATGTTTTGCCTACTCTTTCAAGATGTGGTTTTCGGCTTCCCCGTTGTATTTCATCTTCCTTTCAAGGATAGTTGCTCGGTAAAATGGCATACAACGGAAAAAGTATTGGCGAAGTGCGGGCTTAATTTGAACGAAAGTTCAAGTTCACACCAAACGTAGCGAATGCTTTTTCAATACTGCTAACTTACAAAAAATTGCAGAATTGAAAAGCATGAGCGTATTATTTTTTCTGCTTTTCAATTTTGCACTTCTCCCCGCATTTTGCCAATACTATGTTACCTGCAGTGTTTTTATTATTTAATTTCACCAATGTAAAAACATTCATAAACTTCGCTTCTTTTATCGAAATCTTTATATCGACCTTCAAAGCAATTTCCATTATATTTTATTCTGACTTTCCATTCATCACTTCCGAACAATAATAAAGGTTTTAAAAAGGTTTTTTTATCTTCTTTGAAATCTAAATTTGAAAACCAATTTGGCATTGTGTTTTTAGGAAATTGCGAATTCCATATTTCAATTGTGTTATCATTATTTAGCATTTCATAATTTGTTGAGGATAGTTGCAAAACATCACCGAAAATGTTAAACATATAAATTTTGTCATCATTATTTTTACGTGCATTTTCAGGATAATACTCAAAACCTAATTTTTTCCAAGCAAATTCAGATGATTTAGGTGCACAATATAAATGCATTGCTTTATAATCTGAATTTTTGAAATTTTTTTCAATCGCTTTTTTAATAAATTTTGCAACACCACGATTTCTGTGACTCTCTTTGGTTTCTGCAATAATTATAAAAATGCAAACTGCTTCAAGCTCATATGCGAAAAATCCAACAGTTTCATTTTGAATCATTGCAACACATAAATTATTTTTTTCAAAACATTTTTGAATAACAGACCAATTATTTTTAGGAAAAGTCGTCCAAGAAAAAATTTCGCTTAAGTTTTCTTCTGTAGGATTGAAATTTATTGTTATAGACGAATTTTTCATAACATTGCAGGTAACGGAAAAAGTATTGGCGAAGTGCGGGAATTCGAAGGACTGAAAGTTCAAGAATTCAGAAACGTAGCCGATGCTTTTTCACTTCTGCTAACTTACAAAAAATTGCAGAATTGAAAAGCATTCGGCGGAATATTTTTACAAAATTTCAACGTTCTCAAAATTCCGCATTTTGCCAATACACTGTTACGCGCAGTAGAAATTGAGAATTTTTCAACGCTGAAAAATAGTTCTAAAAAATTATGAGCAATTAAATTACAAACAAATCAAAAGAATAAAACGAAACTTAACCAGTTTTCAAACTGCATTTTTCCAACAAAATTTAAAACTCAATTATCTGAAATTTTTCTCGATGGTTTCTGCGAAAAGTAAAATTGAAAATTCGTAAAAAATAAAAGTTATTTTTATGAAAATCTTAAAAAATGGCAAAACTTTCAACTATGGTTTATGAAGTTGATATTTTCTGATTTTTTCAAATGAGAAAAATTTCAATTATAAAAAGAAAAGAGTAGAAGAAGCTTAAAAATCACGCGAAATTTTAAGCGAAAAAACCTCGAAATTTATTTGTCGAGAAAAGTGTTTTCAAGAAAATTTAAGAACTTTTTAAACCCAATATTTCTACTGAATTTTTTCTTATAAAAACCAAAAATAGCAATGTTAAAAAAAGAGAAATTATTATCCGAAAACGCGCTAATCTATTGCGTGTAACGGAAAAAGGCTTTGCGAAGTGCGGGAATTCGAAGAACTTCAGTTCAAGGATTCACAAACGTAGCAAATGGCTTTTTCAGATTGTTAAGTTAATAAAAAATTGCAATATGAAAAGCCAATTTGCGGATAAATATCTAAAATAGTTCAACTTAGACTTTAACCCCGCATTTTGCAAAACCACTGTTGTCTGCAGTGCTTTTTATTTTTTAGTATAAGTCTTTTTTATATTCAAAAAAATTGTTGAAATGAATATACCAATTGCGGATACAATAGAAAAAGTTAGAGCACTAAAATTCCCGTTAACATCATACTTTTCTTTTCCAAAGGATGCATATATTGTTAATAATATTAATAATGTAGAAATTCCACTTAGTATCAATTTATTTTTTGTGTAAAGATTATTCATTCCAAACTTAGAAATTAAAAATACAACGAGGAAAGTTGGAAAGGAATAAATTATAGAATAAAAAAACATAAAAATTCCGAAACCTATAAAACTTAAATCAAGACTTTTGGATTTTATAGCACTTCCAAGAATAAAAATCAAAATTGCAAAAATTATTGATAAAATCCAGAATTTTATAATATAATAATTATTGGCGGTATCTTTCATAGCATTGCAGACAACGGAAAAAGTATTGGCGAAGTGCGGGAATTCGAAGAACTGAAAGTTCAAGAATTCAGAAACGTAGCCGATGCTTTTTCACTTCTGCTAACTTACAAAAAATCGCAGAATTGAAAAGCATTCGGCGGAATATTTTTACAAAATTTCAACTTTTACAAAATCCCGCATTTTGCCAATACAATGTTAGCAGAAGGTTTTTTATTTCTGTCGAATATAAATTCCAGAATTTGGAAATGTAATTTGTGCGAGATAATCTTCTTTAGTAATGTATTGAAACCATTTTTTATATTTACGGTTTCTAAAATCATAAACATTAATTATTAAATATGGTTGTTCAAGATTTTTTTTTTGCAATTTTATATTAAAGGTTTTAAGATTCTGTATTCCTTTTTTAAATGTGTTATATGTGAAAGTCAGAGTAAAGTATTCATCAAGATTTTCAAATTTTTCTTTATCGTAATTGCTAACTATCAAATCTCCAGGATAATAATTTGCATATATTTTTTCATCAGTTTTTTGATTATTGTTACTCAAATATAAATTAGTAATTTCTCCATTAATGTTTTGATCATTTACTTGAAGGATTACGTTAAAATTTTGAGCTATTAGATTTAAAGTTCCAATAAATAAGGTTGCAAAAGTCAGTGAAAATTTCATTTAGTATTTGATTTGACGATTGTTTGGATAAACTTTCTGCTAACGGAAAAAGGCTTTGCGAAGTGCGGGAATTCGTAGAACTTTAGTTCAAGGATTCACAAACGTAGCAAATGGCTTTTTCAGATTGTTAAATTACAAAAAAGAGCAATATGAAAAGCCAATTTGCGGATTATTTTGACAAAATTTTCAGCTTTGACCTAAACCCCGCATTTTGCAAAACCTATGTTAGCGGAAGTCTTATTATTTTTAATAGGTGGGTATTTTTTCGTGTATTTTATTCATAATATTTGGAATCGACTCCCAATATTTCTGTTGCATTCTTGTTAAGCTATCTAGTCTTTTACTACCATAAAACTCTAAGCAGTGATTTAAAACATTTCTTTTTTGATACAGCGGCTTTAAATCTTCAGGATATGTGCCTTCTGAATTTATTGAGTCTAATCTAATTAAGTTTATTTCCTTTTTAACTTGAAATTCAAGAGAATCATCAAATATTGCTATTGCTAAAGCATTATAATAAGACCGATCATTATCCCATAATTTTTTTTCTATATTTTTATTTTCGTAACCTTTCAATTGACATAAGCAAAAAGCTCTTGATTTAAATTCTTTATCCCAATTATTAAAATTCCATGCTTCTCTTTCATCTTTCAATTCTTTATTGATAGAACAAGAAGTAAATGTTTGCAATAATATTGTGAATATATAGAAATAATAATTTTTCATTTATGCAGACAGTTGGTTTAAGATTTCCGCTAACGGAAAAAGTATTGGCGAAGTGCGGGCTAAAACACTGAAAATGTTCAACTTAAACTGCAAAAAGCAAAAACTTTTTTCCTTTTGCTAAAATACAAAAAATTGTAAAAGAAAAAAGTTTTTTGCGACGAAATACAATTAAATTTTCAATTAAAACTTCAATCCCGCATTTTGCCAATACAATGTTATCTGTAGTTCTTTTTTAAAGTTATTTTGGGTTTGAATTCAATTTTTTCACACGCATAACAACCATCCTTTTTATAAGATTTGTATTCATCAAATTTTGTTTTGAAAGTTTCATAACCGTTATTTGAAATTTCAAAATCTGCATAACACCAAGCAAAAGGTAAATCAAGTGGTGTATGAAACCAGTCTATTCGAGATTTTTGTTCAAGAAAAAAGTTTCCATTATCGTCAGTTTTTGTAGTTTGAGATTTATATTCAGAGTGTTCTTCGTAACCCCATTTTTTATTTTTCCACCGTTTTTCTTCAATTCTTGAAACTACAGCGTTTTTTATTGGAATTCCATTTTCGTCGATAACTTTTCCAGAAATTTTTGCTTCATATATTACTTTTTGAGGTCGAATAAAAAGACCAATAATAAAGATTAGAAAAATTCCTATAATTACTTTTATGACACGGTTTTTCATAGAATTACAGATAACGGAAAAAGTATTGGCGAAGTGCGGGCTTAATTTGAACGAAAGTTCAAGTTCAGACCAATCGTAGCCAATATTTTTTCAATGGAACTAAGTTAAACAAAAATGTGGAATTGGAAAATATTGGCGGCTAAATATTACAAAAAGTTCAACTAAGACTTCTCCCCGCATTTTGCCAATACTATGTTAGCAGAAGTGCTTTTTATTTTTATTTTGATTTTCTTCTTTCATCAGTCATTTTTATTGGATTTTGTCTTCCATCAAAAATGTCATTGATGATTATTTTAGTATCCACAATTTTGTAAATGACTTTATAATTTCCACAAACAATATATCTATGCTTTTGATTTAGTTTTTCTAGATTTAATTCAATTTGGCCAGATTTAGGATTATTGATTAATTGTTTTGTCGAGGTCAAAATTTGCTTCCGAATTTTATGAGCAACTTTTTTATTTGCTTTATTTGAGTAATAATCAAAAATATCTTTAAGATTTTCTATTGCAAAATCGGTCCAAATAATTTTCATTTCTACCAATTTGCTGATAATTTTTCCAAATCTTCTTGAGATTTATATTTTCCATTTTTAAAATCTTGTTCAGATTTTTCAATTCTGTTAATAAGTTCTTCAACAGTAAATGGTCTGAATTCAGAATGATCTTCTTTTTCGAATTTTCTTAAAATATAATTTTCGATTTTTTCAAAGAAACTTTCATCCTGCAATTGAGCAAGGTATGTGATTAAGTTTAATTTTCTATTTTCTAAATCCATTGTAATAATATTTGAATCAAATTTACTGAATTATTTTTGGATTTTGAATTTGAACACGAATTTTTGTAGCATTTCTGCTAACGGAAAAAGTATTGGCGAAGTGCGGGAATTCGAAGGACTGAAAGTTCAAGAATTCAGAAACGTAGCCGATGCTTTTTCACTTCTGCTAACTTACAAAAAAATTGCAGAATTGAAAAGCATTCGGCGGAATATTTTTACAAAATTTCAACGTTTACAAAATCCCGCATTTTGCCAATACATTGTTACGCGCAGTAGAAAATGAGAACTTTTCAACGCTGAAAAATAGTTCTAAAAAATTATGAGCAATTAAATCACAAACAAATCAGAAGAATAAAACGAAGCTTAACCAGTTTTCAAACTGCATTTTTCCAGCAAAATTTAAAACTCAATTATCTGAAATTTTTCTCGATGGTTTCTGCGAAAAGTAAAATTGAAAATTCGTAAAAAATAAAAGTTATTTTTATGAAAATCTTAAAAAATGGCAAAACTTTCAACTATGGTTTATGAAGTTGATATTTTCTGATTTTTTCAAATGAGAAAAATTTCAATTATAAAAAGAAAAGAGTAGAAGAAGCTTAAAAATCACGCGAAATTTTAAGCGAAAAAAACTCGAAATTTATTTGTCGAGAAAAGTGTTTTCAAGAAAATTTAAGAACTTTTTAAACCCAATATTTCTACTGAATTTTTTCTTATAAAAACCAAAAATAGCAATGTTAAAAAAAGAGAAATTATTATCCGAAAACGCGCTAATCTATTGCGTGTAACGGAAAAAGTATTGGCGAAGTGCGGGCTTTCGAAGAACTGAAAGTTCAAGAACGACCAAGCGTAGCGAATGCTTTTTCAAGTACACTAAAATAAGAAAAAAATGTGGAATTGAAAAGCATGAGCGGATTATTTTTTCTGCTTTTCAATTCTTCCCTAAATCCCGCATTTTGCCAATACATTGTTACGCGCAGTAGAAAATGAGAACTTTTCAACGCTGAAAAATAGTTCTAAAAAATTATGAGCAATTAAATCACAAACAAATCAGATGAATAAAACGAAGCTTAACCAGTTTTCAAACTGCATTTTTCCAGCAAAATTTAAAACTCAATTATCTGAAATTTTTCTCGATGGTTTCTGCGAAAAGTAAAATTGAAAATTCGTAAAAAATAAAAGTTATTTTTATGAAAATCTTAAAAAATGGCAAAACTTTCAACTATGGTTTATGAAGTTGATATTTTCTGATTTTTTCAAATGAGAAAAATTTCAATTATAAAAAGAAAAGAGTAGAAGAAGCTTAAAAATCACGCGAAATTTTAAGCGAAAAAACCTCGAAGTTTATTTGTCGAGAAAAGTGTTTTCAAGAAAATTTAAGAACTTTTTAAACCCAATATTTCTATTGAATTTTTTCTTATAAAACCTAAAATATCAATGTTTAAAAAAGAGAAATTATTATCCGAAAACGCGCTAATCTATTGCGTGTAACGGAAAAAGTATTGGCGAAGTGCGGGCTTAATTTGAACGAAAGTTCAAGTTCAGACCAATCGTAGCCAATATTTTTTCAATGGAACTAAGTTAAACAAAAAAGTGGAATTGGAAAATATTGGCGGATAAATATTACTAAAAGTTCAATTTAGCCTTAAACCCCGCATTTTGCCAATACAATGTTATGTGCAGTTCTTACTTTATATTTTCATCTTTCCAAACATCTTCGTAGCCATTTCTATCTATTTGAAATCTGTAACCAATCTCTAAACCCAAGAAATCAATTATTTTTGGATAAATATTAAGTAAATGTTCAGCACAAATAGGTTGAAAAAAATCAGGATCTTCTGAATATTCTCCAAACCAAATAAACCAACCTGAAGTCCCTTTTTCAGCGGAATGTCTTAAACCATTAATTGGTTCAAGATCATAATTTTGTGAAAGTCCAATATTTAATTTTTTATTAATAGGCTTCCATTCAGATTTGTACTTTTCGCAAAGTTCCTTCTGTAATTTTATATGAAAATTCCAATTATTATATTCTAAAAGTTTGTCTTCTCCCGTCATTAGATAATGTTTCCATAGACTAATATTCAATTTATTTATTTTGAAATTAATTTCTGTATTATCCCACTGAAATATTATATCTGAAACAATATCATTTTCAAATTCAATTTCATCATCAAATATTGCTTTTCCTGCAAAAGTTTCGATTTCATTTTCAGTAATTTTATCAGAGAGATAATTATCACAAATTTTCACTAAATCTTCTGTGTTAACTTTCATTGCGTGGTTTTGGGAGAATTGCACATAACGGAAAAAGTATTGGCGAAGTGCGGGCTTTCGAAGAACTGAAAGTTCAAGAACGACCAAACGTAGCCGATATTTTTTTCGTGGAACTAAACTACAAAAAATTGTGGAATGAAAAAATAGCGGCGACTAAAAAAGTAGAGTAGTTCAACTTTGTACTTTCCCCCGCATTTTGCCAATACAATGTTATGTGCAGTGCTTCTTAGTTCCAATCTAATAAGAACATTTTCCATTCTTTTTGAATTGTTTTATCCAAGAATTCGATAAATATTTTTTTGTCATTTTGAAATTTAACATCTTGGAAATTTTTATCAGTTTCAAGAGTGTATTTTAAACTTTGAGCTATTTCCGGAGTAATTTCATTTGTAATATATTCTGAATTAAATTGTTCTAATCTTTTATCATTATTATAGATGTTCCCATAAATTAAATCATCAAAAATTTTATTTTTCTCTCGTAATAGAGATAAAAAGCTAATTTTAAATTCAAAATTCCCTAAATGACTTTGAACCCATTTTTGTTGAAATTTTTCAGGTAATGTTTCTTTAAAAAATAGATAATCCAAACCTGCATTCCAATATTCTTTGTTTCCATTTAAAGTGGATTCGATAACTTCTTCTGCTAATGCATAATCAGTCGCTTCTATTTTTTTTGTGTTATGTATGTATTTTTTTGATAAAGTATCTTGAGATACAGGATTTATTTGTGATAATTTTTTTAAATCATTTTTTAATTTTTCATTCTGAAAATCAAATGATTGATAGTTTTTTAAAAAAATATCAATTTTTTGGTTGTCAAACACTAGAAAGGTAAATTGTAAATCATTTTGGTCATAATATTTATTACCAATTTCTGTGTTTTTCGTTTTTATACAATTTTGTAGAAGAAAAAGACTAATAATTATTAGAAACTGTTTCATAGCGGTCTTTTTGGTGCATTGCACATAACGGAAAAAGTATTGGCGAAGTGCGGGCTAAATTGGACGAATAGTTCAATTTAGTCTGAACGAAGCCGATGCTTTTTTCGGATTGTTAAATTACAAAAATAATCAATACGAAAAAGCAGCGGTGGCTAAATAGTTCAAATCTTTCAACTTGCATTTAACCCCGCATTTTGCCAATACAATGTTAACTGCAGTTGTGTAATGTTCTTATCTTCCAATAATGTTTAATAAATCATTAGATATTTCATTATCATTTTGGGAAAGTAAAAATTTTGCATTTTGAATTTCATTGTTTTCTAATGATAATAATGCTAATTGATAGTTCGCTTGTTCGATTTCGTATACGGAATATTTATCTACTTGATTTATAATTGATAAAAAGATTTCCTTAGCTTTCAAGTTGTCTTTTTTTATTCCTAATCCGTATAAATAATGAAAGGCTAATTCAATCGGAAAAATGCTATCAATTTCAAAAACTTTATAAAGTAATTCGACGACTTTTACATAATCACCTTTATCACGATAAATAGTGGATAAATTAAATGCAGCAGTACTTAAATTTTCTCTGATTAATTCGTTGTAAAGTTCAATTGATTTGTTAATGTCTTTTTTACATCCTATTCCTTCTGATAGATAATCAGCAACTCTTATTTTACAATAATTATAATGTGAACCTTCTAAATAAATCTCAAAAGCTTTTTCGAAATTTTGTTTAATTTCTAAATTATTTTCATCTATTAAACCTTCTTCATAAACTTGTGCTATTAATAAAAAATCATCTTCAGATTTATACTTTTTGATTAATAAATCATTCAAATCTTCAACGGTTTCAATTTCTTTCATTTACGAGAAGTTTTTTTACAATTGCAGTTAACGGAAAAAGTATTGGCGAAGTGCGGGCTAAATGGAACGAAAAGTTCTATTTAGACCAATCGTAGCCAATATTTTTTCAATGGAACTAATTTAAGCAAAAAAGTGGAATTGGAAAATATTGGCGGCTAAAAATTACAAAAAGTTCAACTTGGACTTTAACCCCGCATTTTGCCAATACAATGTTATCTGCAGGCGTATTTTTTATTTTTTATCCAATTTTACTGATATACCCATTCCACTTATTGAGTATTCAGGATAATCTTTTAAGTCCATATTTGGCAGTTGATATTTCATACTTTGTTTATCGATTAAATTAAATTTTTCAATTCCATAACCGATTACTTTTTTATTTTGCAATTTTAGAAACTCATTCATTTTGGTATTAAAAATTGAACTGAGAAGAAATTTGTTTAAGTCTTTATATTCAATTCTTTTTTTACCATATTTTGCGTTATATTCATTTGATAGTTTTGTAACTATATCTGGATAATAAATAAAAGTGTTTGTAAAATATAGGTAATTAAGTTTTTCAATGTTAAAATCTTGTTTAATTAGAGTTAAACAATTTTCCGTATTTTTTATTGCAGTTTTTAAATTAATGGGATTTTTGTGAAAAATATTTATGCTCATAGATTTGTCTCTTTCATATTCGTGAGCGCTTATTGCAAAATCAAGAGTGTCTTTTCCAACAATCCAATAATAACTATAAGATTTTGAATAAAACCCAACTTCATAAGATTTTTCTATTGAATTTTTGTGTTTTACAATAATAGTGTCTTGAACATTACTTTTATAATTTGTAGAGAATTTTTTAGCGTTTATCTGTAAAAAACAAATTGATGCTAATAAAGCAAAAAATATTAAGACATTTTTTCTCATTTTGTGCGGTTTTTTTGTGATACGCTTGCAGATAACGTTTTTCGGCTTTGCGTTCGGGCGGGCTTTTTAGCACTGCACCCGATACGAAGAACCGCACTTCAATTATACACAAAATTGTCAATAGAAGCACGACACCCCGCCTGACGCAAAACCGATGTTGGCGGTAGCTTTTCTATTGTCCATATGTGCCGTCCTTGTAATCCCATTCGGCAGTCATTTCTCCCTTGTCATTAAACCACTTCCACACTCCAATCCGCTTTCCTCCACTTGTCAGTCCAGTAAACTTTATCTTGCCATTCGGATAATGTTCGTGATTATTTTCCCACCAAACAGAAGATACAGTTTTGCCATTTTTATCTTTAATCTCTGTCACTTTAAAAACCAATTCGTCTTTTTGTAACTCGCAATATTTTTCAAAAATTGAGGTGTCTTTAAGTGCAGTCTGTCTTGTTTTTATGAAGCCGTTTTGATAGAAATATGAAGTTAAACCATTTGTCAAGTCGAACTCTGATTTAACTACTCCATTGTCGAAGAAGTGTCTCCAAATTTTTACAGATTTACCTTTCTTGAATTGACCTTCCGCAATGACAATATTGTTTGAGTTTATGAATTTGAATTTACCCGATAATTTATTTTTGAAAATGTCAGCAAACTGTTTCAAAATGTGAAGTTCATTTACAACAATCGGGTTATCACTAATTTGCTTTGTCCATCTGTCACAGTTGCCTCCAAAACTAAATACCCGTCCGCTGCCACCTGTATAAATTAAGTATGACTTGCCAACTGTCAAGTATGAACCAGCTCTAAGCGTTATAATGTTAGTATCAACGTTACCAAAATAAACTTCTATTATTTCTGCGGTAGCTGTCCCGTCAATACTACCGTCTGAGGCAATCATAGCTATATTATCTCCGTAGTTTGGAGTTGAAAAAGTCAAAATGCGGCAGGAAAAAATTGTCCCAGAGTTTCCATTAAACAACCTTTCAGTCAAAGTCCTGTCATCTTCTGCGCAACATCCGTATGACGTATTTGTCAGTCCGACACATAGTAATATGTAAAGTAGTCTTTTCATAAAGTTACCGCCAACGGAAAAAGTATTGGCGAAGTGCGGGCTTTCGAAGAACTTTAGTTCAAGAACGACCAAGCGGAGCCGATGCTTTTTCAATGAAGTAAACTTACAAAAAAACTACGGAATTGAAAAGCAGCGGCGGAATATTTTTTCAAAAGTTCAACTTTGCACTTTCTCCCGCATTTTGCCAATACAATGTTAGCAGAAGTTTTTTATTTCTTGTTTTTTATGTATCTGATTGAAGGAAATAAATTAAAAAATGGATTCTGATTACCAGTAAATTCATAGACTGGTTTATCCAAATAATTATTTTTAATTAATTCTTTTTCTGTATCATATTTTCCTTCTATTTTTAAAACTAACTCATCTAATTTTTTATATTGAGTATCGTGAATATCTTCAACATCCTTTAAAGTTGTTATTATTTCGTCAAGCAAATATTTTATATATTCTCCTGATTCTAATCTGCTGATCGCCGAATTTACATAGGAAGAAAGTGCATTTGATTTAACGCCCTTGAGATTCCATATGTCTCCGTTAATTTTTTCGATTTCATTTTTTATTCTTTTTAAATCTGAACTTAATGACTTTTCTGTTGATTCATTTTGAAATGTGCTTAATTTTTCAATTAGATTTATTTGTTTTTGCTTTTCTTTAAAGTCTTCGTTGATTTTATCAGAAAATTTGTTTTCCATTTTCACAAAGATTTTATCAATATTTTCTTTATTTAGCTTATCATTTTGTGTAATTTCCTTTAAAATATCGGCTTTTAATTCAGAAAACTTTTCCATAATGTCTTTGTTTATACTTTCCAAATCTTTTTTATTAACTCTCCAGTTAAAAAATATTTGACTTCCAAATATTGCTAAAAGAAATGCAAGTGAAAGACCAATAGTCCATTGAATAGTTGTTGTTAATTGCTCATTAAAATCTTTGGAATTTTCATATAGTAACTTATATAAATCTTCTTGATTTTCTATTTTATTACTTTTACTTACGTTATTTTCATAAAGTTTTTTTTCTATTTTAATAGAATCATTATTAGACTTTATTTTTTTTTGCGCATAAATATTGAACACAGTAAACAATAATAAAAAAAGAAGGTATTTTTTTTTCACGTGATTTTGTTTTAAAATTTCTGCTAACGGAAAAAGTATTGGCGAAGTGCGGGCTTAATTTGAACGAAAGTTCAAGTTCAGACCAATCGTAGCCAATATTTTTTCAATGGAACTAAGTTAAACAAAAAAGTGGAATTGGAAAATATTGGCGGATAAATATTACTAAAAGTTCAATTTAGCCTTAAACCCCGCATTTTGCCAATACAATGTTATGTGCAGTTCTTACTTTATATTTTCATCTTTCCAAACATCTTCGTAGCCATTTCTATCTATTTGAAATCTGTAACCAATCTCTAAACCCAAGAAATCAATTATTTTTGGATAAATATTAAGTAAATGTTCAGCACAAATAGGTTGAAAAAAATCAGGATCTTCTGAATATTCTCCAAACCAAATAAACCAACCTGAAGTCCCTTTTTCAGCGGAATGTCTTAAACCATTAATTGGTTCAAGATCATAATTTTGTGAAAGTCCAATATTTAATTTTTTATTAATAGGCTTCCATTCAGATTTGTACTTTTCGCAAAGTTCCTTCTGTAATTTTATATGAAAATTCCAATTATTATATTCTAAAAGTTTGTCTTCTCCCGTCATTAGATAATGTTTCCATAGACTAATATTCAATTTATTTATTTTGAAATTAATTTCTGTATTATCCCACTGAAATATTATATCTGAAACAATATCATTTTCAAATTCAATTTCATCATCAAATATTGCTTTTCCTGCAAAAGTTTCGATTTCATTTTCAGTAATTTTATCAGAGAGATAATTATCACAAATTTTCACTAAATCTTCTGTGTTAACTTTCATTGCGTGGTTTTGGGAGAATTGCACATAACGGGAAACGCATTGGCGAAGTGGCGGATAAATTGGGCGAAAAGTTCAATTTAGCAGTAACCTAGCCGATGTGTTTCCACAGAAGCTAAATTATTAAAATAAGTTGAATGTGGAACACATTCGGCGGCTAAATATGCAGAAAGTTTCAATTTAGCAATTACCCCGCCATTTTGCCAATGCGCTGTTAGGCGATCGTTGTTTTTTCTTCAGCATATTTTATCAATAGTTCGTCTTCGAAATCAAACAAAGTAAGAGCAAGTTTTATCCTGTCAAACTTTCCGTTATTGTCAATATTTCCTTCTATAAAATAAGTTTCATTGATTGGCACAGGTTGTCTTGGATTTCCTTCTGTTGGATTTTTAGTTAAGCCAATTTTTTCAGCAAGTTCTGTTGTGAAAAAAGTCTCAGGTTGTAGTTCAAAAAGTTGTCTAAAAACTTCAAAATATAGTTTTGCAACTTGATTTACTTCAATTTTTTGGTCAAAGAATACAGCATATTCTAACTTTTTCCCTTTTGGGTCTTCTGCTTCAAAAATGTTTATTTCATCATTATCTGAACTTTCGTCAATTGTAATGTTGGGAATTTCCCAAATTTTCAAAAAGCGTTCAGAAATTAGATTATATCGTATTTCAATTTCTGCTTTATCCCACTTGTCAAGAATTGTAAGATATTTGTTTAGCCATAATCGACTATCTTTATAACCTGCCTCGGCTAAATCTCTTTTGTCAAGGAATGGTTTGTTACCTAATTTTCCATTATTTCCTGATAATGTTAGGTTTCCAATAGTATTAAGATAGTTTTCTTTGATATAGTTGTATTCATCTGCTCCTAAATCTAATTTCCATTTAGCATCAGGATTTTGAGGAAAAATGTGTTCAATTGTTATGTCAGGGTTTCCTTCAATTAAAACAGGTTCTCTATTTTCAAAATTTTCAAGTCTTTCCAATAAATAAGTTCTGTTTTTAGATTTGATGTTATAAACATCTTTTATCCTTAAAGCATCAGTAACTTCTGCATTTCTTGGAAATCTTTGTACACCAGTTCTTTGTAAAAGTGATTTTTGTACTGAATGTAAATAATTGTCAGTTTCAACTTTGTCGTAAAGATTCATAAATATTTTATTCAAGGCATTTGTTGGCAAACCAAGAATAAAACGTCTCCAAGTAAACGATTGAATTAGTTCTAAAATTTTGACGAATGTAGATTTGTCAATGATTTCTTTAGAATAATCATCGTAAACTTTCATTAAAAACGGATAAGCGACATTAATTTCTAACTTACTGATATATTCTAATTGTTTTCTGATGTCTTTGTCAGTTTCATTTTTCGGGTTTAGTAGCTTGTTGTAATGTTTTACTAACGATTTTATATTTCCGAGATTTGTTTCTAAATCTTCGAGTGAAGAAGTTGGATATTTAGCTTTGAACTCTAAATACACTTTTCCTTTATTGGGAATATTGTTATTTTCAAGTGTTAAATAATCTCTTATAAAATCAGAAACTCGACTTGAATTAGAAGATTCATCTTTTGCAAGTTTTTCAATTACTTCCCAGTAATTTTGATAGATTTTGTTTTGGTCTCTTCGATTGAGTCCCATTAAAATATAGTTTCTAATCAAATCCGCTTGTGTCAATTCCAAACCTGTTGAGTTCAAACTTTCAAAAATTCTTTGAGGGTCGTCTTTTTCTCTGTCAAGTGAAACTTCAACAAACATAAGTTTTGACAAGCCTTTTAAAACCACGAGATAATTTTCTTCCGAAATTCTCCCCTTAAAATAATTGAAGTTGTCTATCAATTTTGAAAAATCGGTATATTCTTCGTCAGAATGCCCACGTAACAGATATTTTAATGCTTTATCGTTGTTTTCCGTTGGTCTTAATTTTAATTTTTCCTCTTCTGGTGCGAATTTGTTTATAAGATATGTTTCGCTTATTTCGCTTTCAAGTCCGTCATCTTTTAAATCTTTAGCGAGTTGATATAAAGCTAAATAAATTAAAGTAAGTGTTGTAAGACGTTGTTGTCCATCAATAATTGTTAATTCCTTTATTCGTGAAGCTGTATAAACATCATCGTGAACATAGACAATGCTCCCAATAAAGTGAGCGTTCATTTTTTTGTTTGTTCCTACTTCAAGAATATCGTCTAAAAGTTGTTTGCATTGTCCTGTTGTCCAATCATAGTTTCTTTGGTAAACTGGGATTACAAATTGAGTTTTATTTGATGATAAAAAGTCTTCTACTTTAGTTTCGTTTGCTTTCATTATTAAGATGGAATTTCAATTTAGGGCAGTGTTTACATACAATGTCGCCTAACGGAAAAAGGCTTTGCGAAGTGCGGGAATTCGAAGGACTGAAAGTTCAAGAATTCAGAAACGAAGCAAATGCTTTTTCAGATTGTCTAATTTAGTCAAAAAAACAATATGAAAAGCAGTTGCGAATAATTTTGACTAAATTTCAATCATGACTAAACCCCGCATTTTGCAAAGCCTATGTTGTCTGCAGTTTTTATCGTATTCTCTTAACCTCCCAATTAACAAAGCCTTTTAATGTATCTTTTGGTTTAACTTCAAAATATTTAATTTTTTGAATTCCTCCTTTTTTCTTATCAGGCTTTTCTACTTCTGCAAGAACTGAAATATTTCCATCACTAAAATGATGACCAATTGAATCAGCTTCACCTGTTTTGCGATTATAAAATATCCAATCGGAAACTGGAATTATTTTTTTTGATTTATAATTATAAACAACAAAACCTTCATTTTCTTTTCTTCCATTTTCAAAATAATTTTTTATTTCAAAAAAATTTGGTTTTTGTAATAATGTTGCAACTAGTTTTTTATTTTGATTTGTGTGAAACTCAACCATTTTTGTAATAGTATCTTTATCAAAATCTGTAATAGCTAAAATTTTATTAGTGTTTTTATCATACACTTCTATTTTGATTTTGAAATCATCTTTATAATATTCTTTAACAATATTTGCTCCATTATTTACACTCATTTCTTCAACTCTATTTGGATTTTTTTTACATCCAATTAATAAAAAAGATACTAAGAATAAGTTTTTTTTCACTATAATAACAGTTTTTTGGTGAAATTGCAGACAACGGAAAAAGTATTGGCGAAGTGCGGGAATTCGGAGAACTGAAAGTTCAAGAATTCACAATCGTAGCCGATATTTTTTCAATGGAACTAAATTAAGAAAAAATGTGGAATTGGAAAATATTGGCGGCTAAATATTACAAAATGTTTAATTTAGACTTTAACCCCGCATTTTGCCAATACAATGTTATGCGACGTTTTTTTTAATTTTTTAATAAGTTGGAAAGTTTCTCAAAATCTCCATCTTGACCGAAGTTTTCTGTATTTGCATTTGTTCCTATGATTCTGAATAAACGGCAATCAAAACATATTTTACAAAATCCTATAATTTTCTTATTTTTTTTAAAGACAAGAATATCACGATAAACTGCAACACAAGCTGCTGCATAATTTTCATAAACTGTTTTTTCGGTGAAAATTTGATTAATTTCCTTAAATTTAGATTGAGGAATTTGAGATCTTGTAAATCCTATTTCGCTTAGTGAAGTTATAAACTTTAAGTTATTTAAATTTTCAGGTTTTTCGCCAATAATAATATCAAATTTTAATTTGTCTATTTGTGATTTATTTTGTGAATCAAATAAATCCATAGCTTTATCTTCTGGAATTTTTGTGTGATAATATTCAATTACATCAAAATTAAAAAATGAATTTCCATATTTTGGGACAAATTTATTTTCAACGAATTTATTTTTTTTATTATCAATCTCAGTATTTTTATTCTCAGTTTGTTTGCATCCTATAAAAATGAGAATAATTAAAAAAATGTTGAAAATTTCTTTCATAGACGTGTTTTATGTAAAATGTCGCATAACGGAAAAAGTATTGGCGAAGTGCGGGAATTCGAAGGACTGAAAGTTCAAGAATTCAGAAACGTAGCCGATGCTTTTTCACTTCTGCTAACTTACAAAAAATTGCAGAATTGAAAAGCATTCGGCGGAATATTTTTACAAAATTTCAACGTTCCCAAAACCCCGCATTTTGCCAATACAATGTTGTACGAAGTGTTTTTATTTTTTATAATTATATGTTGAAAATGGATCATCATTTTTCTCAACTGCAACAGGTCTTTCTTTTATTAGTTTTAGAAGATATTCCATTGCATTATAAACTTTATTTGCATTTTCTCTATCCTTTAATTGTTTTACCATAAAACTTTGAGAAAAATTAGATTCTCCTTTTCGATTTGTTGATTTCACACATTTTGAATTGTATTTACATATCAACATTACATTTGTAGTTCCAATATTTTCTCGTTTCTCTAATTCAACGTCTTTATAATCAACAATTGTTTCCCAAACCCAAAAATCTTTAAATTTCATTACTCCGTATTTATCCACACTTATAAATGAACTATAATCACTTGGTTCAATAGAGTTTATGTAATTAATAGTTTCTTCGATTGATAAGTTTTGAGAAAAACAAAAATTAGAAATTAAGAAGATTGTAGAATAAAATATTTTTTTCATTTTCCGTTTATTCAACGCAATTTTTGGTAACATTGCGTACAACGGAAAAAGTATTGGCGAAGTGCGGGCAAAAAATGAACTTTAGTTCAATTTTAGACCAAGCGTAGCCGATATTTTTTCCATGAAACTAAACTACAAAAATAATGTGGAATGGAAAAATAGCGGCGGCGAAGATGCTGAAATTTTTCAATTCTGTTGTAAACCCCGCATTTTGCCAATACAATGTTAGCAGAAGTGTTTGTTTTCGTAAGTTTACTTATAATTTTCAGACATTTCTCTGATAGTATTTGTAATGTGTTTTCGGAAAGATTCGGGAGAAATTACCGTAACATTTTGTCCGTGAGAAAGAATTTCTTGCGTGAAATCGAAAGTTGGGCACAGCTTCACTTTTATTCGTAATTCTTTTTCATTATCTGTTACTATTTCTTGTGAATGATGAAGCGGTAAAGATTTTATATATTGTCCTTGATGTGGTGTGAAAGACAAAATGATTTCTTGCGGAATCTCATCTAATGTTGATGAAACTCCGAAAGAATACTTGAAGGAATCCTCTAAAATATCATCAAAACGAAGTTGCCTTGTGTAATGAACCTCCACATTAGAAATGCGGTCTAATCCAAAACTTTTAATCTTTGGTTTTTCATTGTTGGAAAGGAAATCCCCAACTGATTTTTTATTTTCAACAGAGTAATCAGTAGCTAAAAGATACCAGCGATTTTGAGATTCTTTCAAAGCGTAAGGAACTACAACTCTTTTTTCAGGTTGATTTTCATAGAATTTTTGGTATTCAAAGGAAACTATTCTGTGTCTTTTAAGAGCATCAATAAAATCAGAAAAATGGTATAAACCTCTGGGTTCTCTTTTTTCAAATAGAATAATTTTAGAATTTCTCTTTGATTTTCGATAAGCTTCGATTAGCAAAACATCTTCTAAAGTACCTTCTGAATCTTCTTCCAATTCTTCATGGTTTAATGCAAAAGTTCCTGAGTCCTTTTTGTATTTGCTTTCTAAGCCCAAAATTTCGGCAATGAGATTACGGTCTCGCTTAAAAGTTTTCTCACTGAATTTAAGCTCAAATCCTTTTTCTTCAAACTTTTTTTCAAGAAAGTCTTTGGTTTCTTCAAACGTAATTCCGTTAGGTTTACTTTTTAGCAATTCTGCGATATACAATAAACGTTGGATTTGTTCTAGTTTAGCCATGATTTTGTTTATAAAATTTTATCTAACCCATCAATTTCTTTGATGATATGATTTTCCTGATTTATTATGTAGTATTTTCCATTTTTACAAACCTTGGCTTCTCCATCTTGAAAGACAGAAGCATAAGAATATTCAAATGGAATTATAATTTCATTTTTCCAATTGATAAATCCCCATAATTCTCCTTTGTTTGCAAGAATTATTTTACTTTCAAGCTCTGCAAAATCAATGAGATTATCATATTCTAAAGGAATTATTATGTTACCATTTCTATCAATTACACCTGAATAACCTTCAACAGAAATTATTCCGTAACCTTGCTTGTCAAAAATTGTTACATGCTCCCATTCAGTTGGCTCTTTTCCGTTATTCTCGTCTCGGTAAAAAGTAAAAACTTCTGTTACGTCTTTAGGCTCAATTTTTTTCATCTTAAAACATCAATTAAATCGTTTCCAATTAAATTTCTAATTTCCGTACTATTGTAGCCTCTTGCTGAAAAATGTGGAATAGAATGAACTAATTTATTATTTAAAATTCCACTTTTTGTATATTTTCCTATTTTTTGAATATTTTTAACTCCTATTTTTCTAAGTACGGATGTGTCTGAAGTGAAAATTATTATATTTTTGGGGTTTAAAATATCAATAAGTTCAATTGTCTTTTGTAAACAAAAATTTTTTATTTCGTGGTCTAAATCTTTAAGATTCTGAGATGAAATCGTATTGAAAAAAGTAGTGTTGGTCATAACAGAATTTGTTAACTTACAAAATAGCTGCTCGGTAAAGAAAATCTCTTTTAGTTTTCTTCTTACTTGTGAAAGACTATCTCCCCAATTGGCTTCTTCTATTAATAAATTTTGCGAATAATATAAGCTTTCTGGTTTCCTTTTTTCAATTTTATTATTTTTTAAGTAATCAGAATATTTACCATTATTTCCTGGATTAATTCCAATCAAAAGTATATCTGGATTAAATGAAATAGAAGTTTGAAAACAATAAAAATCCAAATCAGTTTTTAAAGCAAATTCATGACATTGCTCTGCAACTTCTTTCAACCATTTTTCCTTTTTTAATTCGAAATCTTTCATATTATTCTTATTTACTGAATGTATATTTTGTAACATCATTTCCCACCGAATTTACTAAAATCAATTCATTTTCAGACAAACTAGAAACTGAATAAATTAGCACATCATTTTGAGCGTTTTTTGCGGTTATTTTTTTATTGTTTTCGTCAATAGAATAAGTGTAATTATCAGTATCTATTATACAATTGTTATTGACAACTGAATTATGATTTTCATATAACTTATTATTATAATCGAAGACAAAGTTTCCAAGATTCAGACAAGGTGAAGATGCAGGAATATTAGTTCCGTTACTTTCCTTTTTTACAATTGTCCAAGTTCCTATTATTTTTTGATGAATAGTAATTTGTGTAGCATTATCTTCATCTCGGTCTTCTCCACAAGCTTGAAGCATAAACAAAGTTATTGCTCCTAAAAATAATTTTCTTTTCATATTTTTTCTATTTTTTTTCAATTACAAAATAAGAGGAACTACATTTTCCTTCGTTTACTTCAATATTGTACTTTATTTGAAATGCACTTACAATTTCTTTAGGTCTAGGTTCTCCACTTCTATCCGAAATTACAATTTCCACACTCATTCCTTTCACTACTTTTCCGCTGTCTCTTTTTGCGGTGACTTTCCAAAGTTTTGCCATTTTATTTATTTTTTAATTGTTTAATCCTTGACTGTATTCTTTCCAAAATCTTTTTGTCAGAATCATTGTGAATATCTCTTATTTCTTCCGAATCTTTTTTAAATTCATTAATATTCAGATTGAATAAGATTTGTCCAAACCTTTGATTTGGATTCTCTTTACAATAATTTGCAATGATATTTAGTATTTCTTGTTTCGCTTCATTCATTATGATGCAAATGTAACTTTTAAAACAGACAAAATATGTCTGTTTATTATTTGAAATCAAAAATTATTGAAATAAATTAAACCTTAGAAAAAATTTCTTTTGAAACGGAATTTTGGCAACATTTCTGCTAACGGAAAAAGTATTGGCGAAGTGCGGGAATTCGAAGGACTGAAAGTTCAAGAATTCAGAAACGTAGCCGATGCTTTTTCACTTCTGCTAACTTACAAAAAAATTGCAGAATTGAAAAGCATTCGGCGGAATATTTTTACAAAATTTCAACGTTTACAAAATCCCGCATTTTGCCAATACATTGTTACGCGCAGTAGAAAATGAGAACTTTTCAACGCTGAAAAATAGTTCTAAAAAATTATGAGCAATTAAATCACAAACAAATCAGAAGAATAAAACGAAGCTTAACCAGTTTTCAAACTGCATTTTTCCAGCAAAATTTAAAACTCAATTATCTGAAATTTTTCTCGATGGTTTCTGCGAAAAGTAAAATTGAAAATTCGTAAAAAATAAAAGTTATTTTTATGAAAATCTTAAAAAATGGCAAAACTTTCAACTATGGTTTATGAAGTTGATATTTTCTGATTTTTTCAAATGAGAAAAATTTCAATTATAAAAAGAAAAGAGTAGAAGAAGCTTAAAAATCACGCGAAATTTTAAGCGAAAAAAACTCGAAATTTATTTGTCGAGAAAAGTGTTTTCAAGAAAATTTAAGAACTTTTTAAACCCAATATTTCTACTGAATTTTTTCTTATAAAAACCAAAAATAGCAATGTTAAAAAAAGAGAAATTATTATCCGAAAACGCGCTAATCTATTGCGTGTAACGGAAAAAGTATTGGCGAAGTGCGGGCTTTCGAAGAACTGAAAGTTCAAGAACGACCAAGCGTAGCGAATGCTTTTTCAAGTACACTAAAATAAGAAAAAAATGTGGAATTGAAAAGCATGAGCGGATTATTTTTTCTGCTTTTCAATTCTTCCCTAAATCCCGCATTTTGCCAATACATTGTTACGCGCAGTAGAAAATGAGAACTTTTCAACGCTGAAAAATAGTTCTAAAAAATTATGAGCAATTAAATCACAAACAAATCAGATGAATAAAACGAAGCTTAACCAGTTTTCAAACTGCATTTTTCCAGCAAAATTTAAAACTCAATTATCTGAAATTTTTCTCGATGGTTTCTGCGAAAAGTAAAATTGAAAATTCGTAAAAAATAAAAGTTATTTTTATGAAAATCTTAAAAAATGGCAAAACTTTCAACTATGGTTTATGAAGTTGATATTTTCTGATTTTTTCAAATGAGAAAAATTTCAATTATAAAAAGAAAAGAGTAGAAGAAGCTTAAAAATCACGCGAAATTTTAAGCGAAAAAACCTCGAAGTTTATTTGTCGAGAAAAGTGTTTTCAAGAAAATTTAAGAACTTTTTAAACCCAATATTTCTATTGAATTTTTTCTTATAAAACCTAAAATATCAATGTTTAAAAAAGAGAAATTATTATCCGAAAACGCGCTAATCTATTGCGTGTAACGGAAAAAGTATTGGCGAAGTACGGGCTTAATTTGAACGAAAGTTCAAGTTCAGACCAATCGTAGCCAATATTTTTTCAATGGAACTAAGTTAAACAAAAATGTGGAATTGGAAAATATTGGCGGCTAAATATTACAAATAGTTCAACTTAGACTTTAACCCCGCATTTTGCCAATACAATGTTAGGCGACGTTTTATTAAATTATAATTGTTCCAAAAATTAAGAAAGTCAATTTTGCATTCTTTATAAAATCTTCATAGCTCGTATTTTCATTTGCATTCTCATTTGTTAATTCTAAATAATATTCATCAGGATTTATTCGACTCGATAACAATTTCTCAAAATCAGTTTGATTAGAATTAGCTTTTGTTGGAAAAATCCAAAATTTAAAACGTTTTGTTTGTGGATTAGGGTTTAGTAAACTTAATTCATCAAAACTGGCGATTTTTAAGTAAGAACTTTTATTTATTTCGTAAGGATCTAAAAATCCATTTTGTAAAATAAGCTTGTATTTATAATCAAGCTTTTCAGCGAATTCAATAGTTTTTGTATTGTTTAAAATTACTTTATTTGTTTCTATTTTAACTTGTAATTCGGTGAATTTTAAATAATCTTTTTTCTTGTATTTTTTTTCAAAAATTTCTTTTGCAGGATGATATTTCCCAGAGTTTATATTTTCACTTTGTGAGTATATATTAAATGGAATTAATATTAGAAATATTATTTGAATAACGGTTTTCATAAAATGTCGCCTAACGGTTCCGCAGCTTTGCGAGGTTGCGACCTAAAAACCTAAAATTCACAAATAAAAAACACACTTAAAATTATGACTAAAGTTTCCAAAAAATCACAGACCAAGCAATCTTGCAAAACTGGTGTTAGTGGCAGTCTTTCTAAACGTGAAAAGCTATCACTTTTATCAGCAGATATTTTTGCAAGGAGAAACGATTATAATTTTCATTTAACAAGTGAATTGTGTGCTGTTATTTGGCATTTAAGTAAAGGAACTAAAAACGAATATGATTGCATGGAAATTATAAATTCTGTTTATCCGCAGTTCTTTCAAGATTGCCACTAACGGAAAAAGTATTGGCGAAGTGCGGGCTTAATTTGAACGAAAGTTCAAGTTCACACCAAACGTAGCGAATGCTTTTTCAATACTGCTAACTTACAAAAAATTGCAGAATTGAAAAGCATGAGCGTATTATTTTTTCTGCTTTTCAATTTTGCACTTCTCCCCGCATTTTGCCAATACTATGTTACCTGCAGTGTTTTTATTATTTAATTTCACCAATGTAAAAACATTCATAAACTTCGCTTCTTTTATCGAAATCTTTATATCGACCTTCAAAGCAATTTCCATTATATTTTATTCTGACTTTCCATTCATCACTTCCGAACAATAATAAAGGTTTTAAAAAGGTTTTTTTATCTTCTTTGAAATCTAAATTTGAAAACCAATTTGGCATTGTGTTTTTAGGAAATTGCGAATTCCATATTTCAATTGTGTTATCATTATTTAGCATTTCATAATTTGTTGAGGATAGTTGCAAAACATCACCGAAAATGTTAAACATATAAATTTTGTCATCATTATTTTTACGTGCATTTTCAGGATAATACTCAAAACCTAATTTTTTCCAAGCAAATTCAGATGATTTAGGTGCACAATATAAATGCATTGCTTTATAATCTGAATTTTTGAAATTTTTTTCAATCGCTTTTTTAATAAATTTTGCAACACCACGATTTCTGTGACTCTCTTTGGTTTCTGCAATAATTATAAAAATGCAAACTGCTTCAAGCTCATATGCGAAAAATCCAACAGTTTCATTTTGAATCATTGCAACACATAAATTATTTTTTTCAAAACATTTTTGAATAACAGACCAATTATTTTTAGGAAAAGTCGTCCAAGAAAAAATTTCGCTTAAGTTTTCTTCTGTAGGATTGAAATTTATTGTTATAGACGAATTTTTCATAACATTGCAGGTAACGGAAAAAGTATTGGCGAAGTGCGGGAATTCGAAGGACTGAAAGTTCAAGAATTCAGAAACGTAGCCGATGCTTTTTCACTTCTGCTAACTTACAAAAAATTGCAGAATTGAAAAGCATTCGGCGGAATATTTTTACAAAATTTCAACGTTCTCAAAATTCCGCATTTTGCCAATACACTGTTACGCGCAGTAGAAATTGAGAATTTTTCAACGCTGAAAAATAGTTCTAAAAAATTATGAGCAATTAAATTACAAACAAATCAAAAGAATAAAACGAAACTTAACCAGTTTTCAAACTGCATTTTTCCAACAAAATTTAAAACTCAATTATCTGAAATTTTTCTCGATGGTTTCTGCGAAAAGTAAAATTGAAAATTCGTAAAAAATAAAAGTTATTTTTATGAAAATCTTAAAAAATGGCAAAACTTTCAACTATGGTTTATGAAGTTGATATTTTCTGATTTTTTCAAATGAGAAAAATTTCAATTATAAAAAGAAAAGAGTAGAAGAAGCTTAAAAATCACGCGAAATTTTAAGCGAAAAAAACTCGAAATTTATTTGTCGAGAAAAGTGTTTTCAAGAAAATTTAAGAACTTTTTAAACCCAATATTTCTACTGAATTTTTTCTTATAAAAACCTAAAATATCAATGTTTAAAAAAAAGAAATTATTATCCGAAAATGCGCTAATCTATTGCGTGTAACGGTTTGGGGCTTTGCGTTCGGGCGGGTTTCCGAAGCACAAAGTTTCAATTTATTACTAAAGTTCATTAAAAGCACAAATCTTCAAGTTTGCACGTCAGCCCGCCTGACGCAAAACCCCTGTGCTTGTTGCACAACTCAAATATACAAATAAACTTGTATAAAAACGGGATATTTCGTAAATTGATGTATGCAAGGAAAGAAGAGTTTTACACCACAATTATTTGTTTCGGTCAATTTATTAGACCTAGTTCCAGAGGATAATTTTTATAGAAAAATGTTATCCGAACTCAATTTAGATTTCATTTATAAAGCAACTCAAAAGTATTATGGTAAGGAAGGACAGGAGAGTATAGATCCTGTTGTTTTCTTTAAGATATTATTGGTGGGATATTTAAACAATATCAATTCAGATAGACAGTTGATAGCTTTTTGTAGTGATAGCTTGTCGATAAGATTGTTTTTAGGTTATGATGTACATGAGCAGCTTCCTTGGCACAGTACCATTAGCCGAACTCGCGGTTTGTATGGCGAAGAAGTCTTTTTAAACTTGTTTAAAGAAGTCTTGAGAATGTGCGTTTCTAAAAATATGGTTCGTGGTAAACGACAAGCGGTGGACAGCGTTTTCATCAAAGCTAATGCTTCTATGGATAGCTTGGTAGAGAAAGAAGTTTTAGAAGACGCCAGTGCTTTTGTAAACGAACTAGAAGAAAACAGCGAATACAAAGTAACTACCACCCGCAAGAAACTCGTTGAACGCCACCATGATTGGAAAGCAGAAGCGTATAAAGGAATGCCAGCAAATAGCAATAGTAGACAGATAGATGAAAACGGCAATCTCATCCGTCCCAAATACCTATCTAATCACACCCATTATTCTCCCACAGATAGCGATGCTAGAGTGAGTGTAAAACCCGGCAAAGCGCGACAATTAAATTATTTTGGACAAATCGCAGTTGACGATGCGCACCATGTCATTACAGGAGCGTGTTCAGATTTTGCGGATAAACGCGACAGTCAGTGTTTAGAACAAATTGTAGAACTCACAGAAGAAAACCTAAAGGAAAACGGAATAGAATTACAAGAACTTTTAGCCGATGGTGGTTACAGCAGTGGCGAAGCATTGGCGTATTTGCACGAAAAAAACATCAACGCCTACATCCCTAACTTCGGACAATACAAATCAGAGCGAGAAGGTTTTACTTACCACAAAGAAGAAAACTATTATCAATGCACAAAACCCGAAGGTAAGCAAGCTAAACTGCTTTTCAAAGGCGAAAAAATGGATAGTAAAGGCTACACCAAACGAACGTACCGAAGCAGTGAAACAGATTGCAAAAACTGTCCACTAAGAGAACAATGCTGTGGCAAAAGCACCAAGTTTAAAAAGCTAGACGACAGCATCCACAAAGAACATTACGACCGTATGCATCAAAAACTCACCCAAAACGAGAAATATGCCAAGAAAATGGTTAGAGTGCGAAGCAAAACGGTAGAACCCGTCATTGGAACGTTGATCAACTTTACCAACATGAAACGAGTCAACACTCGAGGCATCAAAAACGCAAACAAACATGTACTGATGGCAAGTTTAACCTACAACTTGAAGAAATACATGCGTTTTACCATTAAAAAACCAAGTATTTTAGCCCAAGTTCTATCTCTAAAACAAGGGAAGAACTTTGCTTTTTCAAAACGCGCCTTTTCAGTCTATAAAAACTCGATTTTAAGCTATTCAAATTCTAGAATTTTGAACTACAACTAAAAAAAAACCTCTCTAAAATTGCTTCTAAAGAGGTCAAAATTTCATGTTTTTGAAAACTATTTTCTAAAAAAAAGGAGTTGTGCAACAGTTACCAATGTTATCTGTAGTTCTTTTTTAAAGTTATTTTGGGTTTGAATTCAATTTTTTCACACGCATAACAACCATCCTTTTTATAAGATTTGTATTCATCAAATTTTGTTTTGAAAGTTTCATAACCGTTATTTGAAATTTCAAAATCTGCATAACACCAAGCAAAAGGTAAATCAAGTGGTGTATGAAACCAGTCTATTCGAGATTTTTGTTCAAGAAAAAAGTTTCCATTATCGTCAGTTTTTGTAGTTTGAGATTTATATTCAGAGTGTTCTTCGTAACCCCATTTTTTATTTTTCCACCGTTTTTCTTCAATTCTTGAAACTACAGCGTTTTTTATTGGAATTCCATTTTCGTCGATAACTTTTCCAGAAATTTTTGCTTCATATATTACTTTTTGAGGTCGAATAAAAAGACCAATAATAAAGATTAGAAAAATTCCTATAATTACTTTTATGACACGGTTTTTCATAGAATTACAGATAACGAGTCACGGCTTGGCGAAGTGCGGGCTTGAATTGAGCGAAAGTTCAATTCAGACCGAGACATAGCCAAAGCTGTGAGCCTTTTGGTAAATTTAAGAAAAAAACAAAAGCAAACAGCTTTTGGCGGATAAAAAGGCGAGAAGTTCAATTTTGCACTTAACCCCGCATTTTGCCAAGCCGATGTTGTACGACGTTATTGTTTTTTATCCAAAGATTAGACACTTCGTAATGTGAGAAGAATAATATCCAATTCGTTTTTTCAGATATAATAGTCACATCGTCAGATGATGGATAAAGAAAATCTGTCCAATATTTTAGAAAGATTGTTTTATTTGTTTTTAAAGTTGTTTTTCTATTCCAAGAAATAATTAAATCTTCGTCGAATTTTGATAATTTTTGTGCTAAATTATTTCTGAAATTTTCAATTTTTTCATCGTTTTCTTGACTCGATCTGAACCAATCAGTTTGTTGATAATTTAAAATCCTATTTGATTCGATTTCATAAAAATCAATTACTTTATTCAGTCTTTTAGATTCTGTTTCAGACAGCGGTAGAATTTGTTTTAATTCTTCGTCAGAAATATCTGAATTATGTGATTTTGAAAATCTCCAACCTAAATCAAAATCTTCAAACGGAATTATTTCTTTGCTATCAATTTTTATATCCATTCTGTTGGGAATAATGTCGTACAACGAAAAAGTATTTGCGAAGTGCGGGCTGGATTTAACTGAAAGTTCAATTCAGACAGAGCGAAGCAAAATGCTTTTTCAGATTGTTAAATTACAAATAAAATCAAGATGAAAAGCATTTTTGCGTGTAAATTGTTGATGCTTTTCAACTTTGATTTAATCCCCGCATTTTGCAAATACACTGTTGTACGACGTTCTTTTTAAGATTTATTTTTGAAAAGATAGATTATTCCGAAAATTAAGCCTACAATTCCACCATAATAACTTCCAGAGTTCATAAAGTTAGCTTGAACATATTTTTGAGGATTTTGAACTGAAATATCCATCCAAATTTCTGAATTCTCCCAGGGAATTATGAATCCGATAAAATATCCAATGATACTTCCAATTAAAGCGAAAAGAATATTTATCAAAATTGCCTTGAATATGTATTTGAAGTTATTTTCAGTATTTATAAACAGGAAAATTACAGCGTAAATAACACCTAATATAAATCCAACCCAATATGAGCCTAAAATTCCGACAACTGAGGCTTCAAATCTTTTATTATTTAGATTCCATTCATTAATTCCAAAATTTCCAAACAGAAAGTCTTCAAAAAATTCATTTGATACAGAATATGAAAGTTGATTATGGATTGCACCAAAAATACTTGCAATTATTAAAGCTTTCAAAATTATTGCGGTTGTTTTCATAGAATGTCGTACAACGGAAAAAGTATTGGAGAAGTGCGGGCTTTCGAAGAACTGAAAGTTCAAGAACGACTGAGCGTAGCCGATGCTTTTTTCGGATTGTTAAATTACAAAAATAATCAATACGGAAAAAGCAATCGGCGGATAAATGCTAAAAATATTTCAACTTGCGTTTCGCCCCGCATTTTGCCAATACACTGTTAGGCGATGTTTTTTTATTTTAGGTGTAATCAAATTCGGTGTCATTTTCATCTCGTCTTGCGTCCCAAATTGATTGAACAATTAGTTCTTTTTCTGTAAATTCATAGAAAATTAAATAGTCTCGAACAATATTTATTCGAGTTTCCCCATCATTTGTGGTTCTTCCGATTTTCGGATGTTCAGATAAAAGATTTACGGCTTCACTAAATAATTTGTTAAGTTTTTTGCTATAGGTTTTAGATTTTGTTCTATTAATCCAATAAATCAAAATTTCTTTTCGTTCAAATTTTGCAGATTTGGTCCAAATTATTTTTCGTTTAGCCATTGTTCAATTTCGTTTTCTACTTCATCATTTGTAAAAGTTTCTCCATTAGTATATTCTTTTCTTGCTTTCATAATACGATTTTTTTGTTTTTTCGATAGTTCGAAAATTTCTTCATCAAGTTCGAAATCAAGAAGTTTTTTTAATTCTTTAATAATCCGAATTTCTTTTAATTCGGTTATTTTATTGATCAATTCTAATTTAAGTTTCAACTCAGCTGTACTCATTTTGCAAATTATTTATCTCAAATTTACATAAAATTTTGAAACAAAATATTTAAGCGTATAGTTTTTATAAAATATCGCCTAACGAAAAAGGCTTTGCGAAGTGCGGGAATTCGAAGAACGAAAAGTTCAAGAATTCCAAAACGTAGCAAATGGCTTTTTCAGATTGTTAAGTTAATAAAAAACAGCAATATGAAAAGCCAATTTGCGGATTATTTTGATAAAATTTTCAGCTTAGACTTAAACCCCGCATTTTGCAAAACCAATGTTGTACGCAGTATTTTTAAAATTCAAGTTTATCTTTTTTGCAATACCATTTTGGATCACAATTTGAAATTTCGCATCCTGCAAAATGATATTTTTTCTTATTTTTTTTCATGAATCTTCCAGTTGTAAGTCCGTAGAAAATTGGAATAACATCATTTTCAGATATACAATTAGGACAAACTTTGCTTTTATTCGCTCTGTATTGACAGAATTTTTCAACATAAAAAATTTCATTTATGTTTTTATTTAAATCAATTTTGAATATGTTTTCTTTATATTCTTCATTTAAAATTTGCAGTTTGTATAATCCTTTTTCTAACTCTTTAAATTCAAATTCTTGATTTTGATTAGTTTTTTGGAAGTATATTTTATTATTTGATTGATTTGTTAGCTTTAATTCGAATTCAGGAGTGTTATGTCTCTTAATTAGTGAATCGATAATTTTCCCATTAAGTTTTTGAGCTATTAATTGAGTTGAAAAAATCAAAAAAAATAGAAAATAAATAAGCTTCATTTTGTGCGGTTTGTTTGGGAAATATTGCGTACAACGGAAAAAGTATTGGCGAAGTGCGGGCTTTCGAAGAACTGAAAGTTCAAGAACGACCAAGCGTAGCGAATGCTTTTTCAAGTACACTAAAATAAGAAAAAAATGTGGAATTGAAAAGCATGAGCGGATTATTTTTTCTGCTTTTCAATTCTTCCCTAAATCCCGCATTTTGCCAATACATTGTTACGCGCAGTAGAAAATGAGAACTTTTCAACGCTGAAAAATAGTTCTAAAAAATTATGAGCAATTAAATCACAAACAAATCAGATGAATAAAACGAAGCTTAACCAGTTTTCAAACTGCATTTTTCCAGCAAAATTTAAAACTCAATTATCTGAAATTTTTCTCGATGGTTTCTGCGAAAAGTAAAATTGAAAATTCGTAAAAAATAAAAGTTATTTTTATGAAAATATTAAAATGATAAATTTTTCAACTATGGTTTCTGAAGTTGATATTTTCTGATTTTTTCAAATGAGAAAAATTTCAATTATAAAAAAAGAAAAGAGTAGAAGAAGCTTAAAACGTTAGAAAATTTTAAGCGAAAAAAACTCGAAATTTATTTGTCGAGAAAAGTGTTTCCAAGAAAATTTAAGAACTTTTTAAACCCAATATTTCTACTGAATTTTTTCTTATAAAAACCAAAAATATAAATGTTAAAAAAAGAGAAATTATTATCCGAAAACGCGCTAATCTATTGCGTGTAACGAAAAAGTATTGGCGAAGTGCGGGCTTTCGAAGAACTGAAAGTTCAAGAACGACCAAACGGAGCGAATGCTTTTTCAAGTACACTAAATTAAGAAAAAAAGTGGAATTGAAAAGCATGAGCGGATTAAAATTTCTGCTTTTCAATTTTGAACTTCTCCCCGCATTTTGCCAAACCGATGTGCTTGTTGCACAACTCAAATATACAAATAAACTTGTATAAAAACGGGATATTTCGTAAATTGATGTATGCAAGGAAAGAAGAGTTTTACACCACAATTATTTGTTTCGGTCAATTTATTAGACCTAGTTCCAGAGGATAATTTTTATAGAAAAATGTTATCCGAACTCAATTTAGATTTCATTTATAAAGCAACTCAAAAGTATTATGGTAAGGAAGGACAAGAGAGTATAGATCCTGTTGTTTTCTTTAAGATATTATTGGTGGGATATTTAAACAATATCAATTCAGATAGACAGTTGATAGCTTTTTGTAGTGATAGCTTGTCGATAAGATTGTTTTTAGGTTATGATGTACATGAGCAGCTTCCTTGGCACAGTACCATTAGCCGAACTCGCGGTTTGTATGGCGAAGAAGTCTTTTTAAACTTGTTTAAAGAAGTCTTGAGAATGTGCGTTTCTAAAAATATGGTTCGTGGTAAACGACAAGCGGTGGACAGCGTTTTCATCAAAGCTAATGCTTCTATGGATAGCTTGGTAGAGAAAGAAGTTTTAGAAGACGCCAGTGCTTTTGTAAACGAACTAGAAGAAAACAGCGAATACAAAGTAACTACCACCCGCAAGAAACTCGTTGAACGCCACCATGATTGGAAAGCAGAAGCGTATAAAGGAATGCCAGCAAATAGCAATAGTAGACAGATAGATGAAAACGGCAATCTCATCCGTCCCAAATACCTATCTAATCACACCCATTATTCTCCCACAGATAGCGATGCTAGAGTGAGTGTAAAACCCGGCAAAGCGCGACAATTAAATTATTTTGGACAAATCGCAGTTGACGATGCGCACCATGTCATTACAGGAGCGTGTTCAGATTTTGCGGATAAACGCGACAGTCAGTGTTTAGAACAAATTGTAGAACTCACAGAAGAAAACCTAAAGGAAAACGGAATAGAATTACAAGAACTTTTAGCCGATGGTGGTTACAGCAGTGGCGAAGCATTGGCGTATTTGCACGAAAAAAACATCAACGCCTACATCCCTAACTTCGGACAATACAAATCAGAGCGAGAAGGTTTTACTTACCACAAAGAAGAAAACTATTATCAATGCACAAAACCCGAAGGTAAGCAAGCTAAACTGCTTTTCAAAGGCGAAAAAATGGATAGTAAAGGCTACACCAAACGAACGTACCGAAGCAGTGAAACAGATTGCAAAAACTGTCCACTAAGAGAACAATGCTGTGGCAAAAGCACCAAGTTTAAAAAGCTAGACGACAGCATCCACAAAGAACATTACGACCGTATGCATCAAAAACTCACCCAAAACGAGAAATATGCCAAGAAAATGGTTAGAGTGCGAAGCAAAACGGTAGAACCCGTCATTGGAACGTTGATCAACTTTACCAACATGAAACGAGTCAACACTCGAGGCATCAAAAACGCAAACAAACATGTACTGATGGCAAGTTTAACCTACAACTTGAAGAAATACATGCGTTTTACCATTAAAAAACCAAGTATTTTAGCCCAAGTTCTATCTCTAAAACAAGGGAAGAACTTTGCTTTTTCAAAACGCGCCTTTTCAGTCTATAAAAACTCGATTTTAAGCTATTCAAATTCTAGAATTTTGAACTACAACTAAAAAAAAACCTCTCTAAAATTGCTTCTAAAGAGGTCAAAATTTCATGTTTTTGAAAACTATTTTCTAAAAAAAAGGAGTTGTGCAACAGTTACCGATGTTAGCTGTAGTCGTTATTTTTCTTTTGCTAAGTCTTCCAATGTTCTATTTTCAGAATCATAAATCAAAGTTAGATTTGTAGCAAATGCAGGTTGAGTAATATTTATGTTCCAATTTTTATCTTTGATATTTAAAGTTTTATTTATTTGGTCAACGAAATAAAACCAACCTGGAGTTTCTTCATTCACATTGTAAACTTTTTCATCAGTAATTATTTCAGCGACAATTAAATCAGTTGTTAGTAAATCCTTTTTGTATGCGATTATAGATTTAATATTCTTCCAATTTATTAGTTCAGGGTTTTTAAGTTTATCAATGTAAAATCCATCACTATAAAATTCGAAAATTCCTTCATCGGTATAAATTTCGTGAAAGCTTTTTTTATTAAGTTCTGCTTTTTCATTGTAGTTCATTAAAAATTTAGCTTTTGGGAAAATTATTTTTAGGATTGCAAGTATCAATCCTATAATACCAAAAACTAAAACAATCCAATTTAGAAATTTAGATTCTTTACTAACAAGTAAAATTCCAAATATTAAAATCAAAAATGACGTAATTAAAAGTTTGTTTGATTCTTTCACGTTATGTTGGTTAACTATTACAGCTAACGGTTCGGGGCTTTGCGAAGTGGCGGTAAATCGAAGACGAAAGTTTCGATTTAGACGACACGTAGCAAAAGCCAATTTCTATTTGCTAAATTATGAAAAAAAGCCAATAAAATTGGCTTTTGCGGATTACGAAGCACAAAGTTTCAACTTAGACGAAAACCCGCCATTTTGCAAAACCCTTGTTACCAGCTGTTATTTTTCCCACTCTTTGTAAAATCCTGCTTTAATATATTCTTTGTCTCGCTCGTTGACAGGTTTACCTTGATGTTCGGCAAATATATCGTAAGTGTCTTCAACTGTATTAACTCCAATATCAAAACAAGCTCGTCCCCATTGATAAAGAGCAACACTTTGTTTTGTCGTAAACACGCCTTGTTTTATTTGAACTCCGTCATATTCTTTTCCTTTGATTTCCGTAAAAAAATCAAGTTTTCCTCCTTGTTTAGTTTCTGCAAGTATGAAAGATTTGAGTTCACTTTTTGAAGGTATAATAATGTCGGACGGTTTCTTTTTGTTTAATTTCTCCTTTTTGATTAGTGCTAAAACTGCTTTTTCAATTTCTTGGTTTGAAATGATTTTGAACATTTTCCCATTAAATTTCAATTTTCCGTTTTCAATGGTTGCATTTGTGTCATACTTTTCTTTAATGATTTCATTAGCCCGATTTTCAGTAATGTCGCCAATAAGATTGCAAGCGAAAGTTGATTGTTGATTTGTCCGCATTTCAATTGTCATAAATTGCAGTTTGGGGTCATTTTGTAGCATAACCATAACAACCATTTTACTTTCCTTTGTCAATATAAAAAAGTCAGAAGGAAGGTTGATTGCCGACTTTTCTATTTGGTCTAATGTCGGGTTTTCAGAAACAAACACGGAAGATTGTCTATTTTCAATGTTGTTTTTGAGTGTATAATAGTTAGAAATAAGTAAAAAATCGTCAACCGATTTTTCAGAAGTTGAAACGGAATTGAATACTGGGTTTCCGTTATTGTCGGTTTGTCCAAATGCCTGACCTAATACCAATGTTAGTAATGTCAAAATGATAGTTGTGATTTTTTTCATTGCTGTCTTTTTGTTATAATTGCTGGTAACGGAAAAAGTATTGGCGAAGTGCGGGAATTCGAAGGACTGAAAGTTCAAGAATTCAGAAACGTAGCCGATGCTTTTTCACTTCTGCTAACTTACAAAAAATCGCAGAATTGAAAAGCATTCGGCGGAATATTTTTACAAAATTTCAACGTTTACAAAACCCCGCATTTTGCCAATACAATGTTACGCGCAGTAGAAAATGAGAATTTTTCAATGCTGAAAAATAGTTCTAAAAAATTATGAGCAATTAAATCACAAACAAATCAGATGAATAAAACGAAGCTTAACCAGTTTTCAAACTGCATTTTTCCGGCAAAATTTAAAACTCAATTATCTGAAATTTTTCTCGATGGTTTCTGCGAAAAGTAAAATTGAAAATTCGTAAAAAATGAAAATTATTTTTATGAAAATATTAAAAAATGGCAAAACTTTCAACTATGGTTTCTGAATTCGATATTTTTTAATTTTTCAAATGGGAAAAATTTCAATTATAAAAAAAGAAAAGAGTAGAAGAAGCTTAAAAATCACGCGAAATTTTAAGCGAAAAAAACTCGAAATTTATTTGTCGAGAAAAGTGTAATCAAGAAAATTTAATAACTTTTAAACCCAACATTTCTACTGAATTTTTTCTTATAAAAACCTTAAATTTCAATGTTAAAAAAAGAGAAATTATTATCCGAAAACGCGCTAATCTATTGCGTGTAACGGCTGGCAAATTGGCGATGGAGCCGACTTTTAGCACAAATGTTGAATAGAATTACTAATCTTCAACATTGCACAAAAGTTCAATAGAAGTACTTCACCGGCTCTATTGCCAATTTGTTTGTTATGTGCCGTTTTATTCCATTTTATACATTTAACAATTGCTGAAACGTAAAGTCGGGTTTAAACATTTCAATTTCGTTTTGAGTTGATTCTTCTTGTGCTTCTTTGCCATAGATAAACATTTGCTGTTCATAATTTTTAACAGCCTCTTCAATGCTATTAAATTTTCCATCGGCTAGATTATCAGACAATATCAAGGCATCCACCAACCCACTATTTACTCCCTGCCCTGCAAAAGGCGGCATCAAATGTGCGGCATCCCCAATCATTGTTATGGGTAATGGGCGCTTGCTTTTCCAAGGCTTTTCTAAAGGAAATATCCGTGTAGCCAATCCTACAAATGACAACGTCGTATGAATCAATTCTTTGTAGCGTTCGTCCCAATCGGAAAATTCTTTCAGAAGAAAATCAACGACACTATTTCTGTTTTGAAAATCTACCTGCGTTTGGTTTTTCCATTCATCAGGTGTTTTAAAACTTATTCCAAAATGCAATGCACCATTATTATTGGGGTTAGCAAATAATAAATTACCTTGGTGAGATGCCATTAGCCGGTTTCCATTGCATAGCTGAAAAAATCCAGGACAGTTTATCTCTGGTTGATGAATATCGGCTTGTATATTGAAAGTACCTGTTTCTTCAACTTCCGTGTCGGTAACAAATTTTCTTACCTTGGACATCCCGCCATTGGCAAGAATAACCAAATCTGCTGTTTCACTCGGTTTATTCTCAAAAGTTAGTGTCCACTTCTTCTTACCAGGTTCAAGCATAACAAGTTTTCTATCCCAAATAACCGTGTCGTTTTCTAAACTATTCAACAAGATAGCCCTTAAGTCATTTCTGTTTATTTCAGGATTGTCAAATCGATTTTCGGGCTTTACATTTTTTGTGGATAAAATATTGCCTTTTTTATCAGCAATATTTACACCCATTGGTAAGGCTAAGTCATAATAAGTTTGTAACAATCCCGCTTTTTTCATTGCTTCCTGACCTGAACCTTTGTGTAGGTCAAGGGTTCCACCAAAAATTCTTGCCTCTCGGTCGTTGTCTCTTTCGTAAACTGAAACGTCTATGCCGTTTTGCTGTAATAATTTTGCCATAGTCAGTCCAACGGGTCCACCACCAATTATTGCAACGTTCTTATCACTAAGTAAATTCATTTGTTTGTCTGTATCTATTCGCATTGTCATTCAAAAATGGCCCATAACGGAAAAAGTATTGGCGAAGTGCGGGCTTTCGAAGAACTGAAAGTTCAAGAACGACCAAGCGTAGCGAATGCTTTTTCAAGTACACTAAAATAAGAAAAAAATGTGGAATTGAAAAGCATGAGCGGATTATTTTTTCTGCTTTTCAATTCTTCCCTAAATCCCGCATTTTGCCAATACATTGTTACGCGCAGTAGAAAATGAGAACTTTTCAACGCTGAAAAATAGTTCTAAAAAATTATGAGCAATTAAATCACAAACAAATCAGATGAATAAAACGAAGCTTAACCAGTTTTCAAACTGCATTTTTCCAGCAAAATTTAAAACTCAATTATCTGAAATTTTTCTCGATGGTTTCTGCGAAAAGTAAAATTGAAAATTCGTAAAAAATAAAAGTTATTTTTATGAAAATCTTAAAAAATGGCAAAACTTTCAACTATGGTTTATGAAGTTGATATTTTCTGATTTTTTCAAATGAGAAAAATTTCAATTATAAAAAGAAAAGAGTAGAAGAAGCTTAAAAATCACGCGAAATTTTAAGCGAAAAAACCTCGAAGTTTATTTGTCGAGAAAAGTGTTTTCAAGAAAATTTAAGAACTTTTTAAACCCAATATTTCTATTGAATTTTTTCTTATAAAACCTAAAATATCAATGTTTAAAAAAGAGAAATTATTATCCGAAAACGCGCTAATCTATTGCGTGTAACGGAAAACGGCTTTGCGAAGGAGCGGCTAAGAAAGCCAAAACTTTCAATAATCACTAAAAGTAGCAAAAGTAATTTTCTTGCACTAAATTACAAAAAAATGTGAAATAAAATTGCTTTTGCGGGTAAAAAAGTAGAGTAGTTCAACTTAGATTTAAACCCGCTCTTTTGCAAAACCGATGTTAGCAGAAGGTGTTTTGGCGTATTGTATTTTTTATTACTCTTGCCAATTTATTTTAAACTATCTCTGGGTATCATTCTGATGTCATAATTTTTATAATCAGGATTTGTTAATCTCATATTTTCTAAATAAATATAATATGCTTTTGATGGTTCAAATTTTGTTATGCCCCATTCGCTAGAGGTTTCCATCCATTTTTCATTTCTTTTTGTATAATTAAAAATAAACATTAAACCCGACTTAAAATAATTAATCACTACAACAGCTGTATTGTTTTTGATATTTACACTTGCGGAATAAAAATTTGTTGTTGTATGATTCAATAATTCTGTGTTTGACAAAAAATTAATGTTTAATAAATCATAATTGACTCTTTTTCCATTTATCTCATTAAAAACATTTCTTTTCAATGATAGAGTCAAAAGGCTTATTTGCTTGGATGACAAAGCCTTTGAAATAAGTATTTCTTCATCAGATTTATGATTGTCCAATCTCATTCCTGTGGGGAATAAAACAATTATAAAAATACTTAATAATAGCATTAATCCTATTGTTTTCATACTTTTTTTCATATTATTGTTTGATAAGGTTAATGTTCCCCATGTTTACTACAACACCATAGGTTGCTATTTCCCATTCTTCACCGCTTTCTTGTGTGTAGTTGAAAAATAAACCATCAGTCCAGTGAACAAATTCGTGAAGTAATGTTATTGACAAAAACAGTTTCATAATCTCAGCATCAGCACCAACAGAATTTTCTAGTTTTTTAACATAATTTACATCTATCTTTACGGTATTTGTAAAAGGATTATGATATCCATAAGCACCAGGTAAATCTACTATTTGAATTAAAGGACCTTGTCCAAATTTTAATTTATCCAAAATTTGCTGTTCATTCAATCCTGTAAACTGTGTTAATGTTTGCATGACTTTCATGTTAGAATTAACATAATTTGCAATGTTTATGACAGCATTTGTAAATTTAGGATACTTCAACTGGTCAACTTTCCTCATTTTAAAATCGGGAGAATTTAGTGATTGGTAATTTAAAACAGTTGCTGGATTTTGCAAAACAATTTGTTGTAAAAAGCCACTAGGAATGTCGGTAATAAACTCGTTTTGAAACTGTACCCAAGTGAAATTAGGGTTTTGCAACATAAAATCAAAAGCAAAATCTTGGATTGTGCTTATCTTTGTCCAACTATCTGGGTTTTGATTTTTATATGAGGTAGCAGAAGCAAAAATAGGACTAAAGTTAAACCAAGCAATATCCTTTTTAGTAACATATTCTAAAACAGAGGTAATGAAACCTTGGTGCTTGGGAGCTAATCCATTTTGTGCAAAATAGTTGGTTATATCAGTCAGTGCGCCAATGTTTTCTGTGATATAGGCATGAGTAGATGGTGAAAGAAATGCTATGAAATTATTAATCTGTTCTGTAGTAGGTACATTAGGTACTGTACCACCACCACCTCCTCCTGATGGTGGCCCACCAGTATTTCCGCCTGAGGATCCGCCCGAAGATCCACCGCCACCTCCTGTTGTACAAGTAGCCATTATATAATAGGTTACTCCATTATAATCACTACATGGGCAACCCGCACCAAAACAAGGGACATGCATTTCTACCATACATGTAGTAGAATTCTTTGCATGGTTTTCTGTTTTGTTATTTCCATTAATATCCGTTATTTTTAAAATACCTTGATAATCTCCTTTTTTACTAGCTATATAATTTTTTAACCATTGAGCATCTGGTATATAGTGATAAATGTATTCTTCTATATTGCCGTTATGTACATTAATTATAAGATTTGAAAATGTAAAGTCTTTGTCACCTAATGTGTTAACTTTTAAAGTAAAAGAAGTAACATCGTTATGTACAACTTTAATAATATCTGCTGTATCAATAGCAGTAATATATTGTTCTGTATTTTTATTTAGATTATTGGGTTTTAAATAATCTGGAAGAGTATTTTTCGCATTTTTTTGAATAAAATTTTCCATTTCCTCAAAACTCACTTTGTCCACTCTTGAATTTGAATGAACTTGAATTGTGTCATTAGACTCCATAAGATATTCTCTTGTACACGAGAATAGAAATAATAAAGCAAGCATTGTTAAAAAATAATTCTTTTTCATAAATTTTTGTTTTTTAAATTAATAAAATTTTTTCATTCGTTGAAACGTAAAGTTTGGAAACACTTTCTGCTAACGGAAAAAGGCTTTGCGAAGTGCGGGAATTCGAAGAACTTTAGTTCAAGGATTCATAAACGTAGCAAATGCTTTTTCAGATTGTCTAAATTAGTTAAAAAAACAATATGAAAAGCAGTTGCGAATTTTTTTGACTAAATTTCAATCAAGACTAAACCCCGCATTTTGCAAAACCTATGTTAGCAGAAGTTTTTTAGAAATGTTATCTAATTTCTATAAATGTTGTTAACACTTAATTTAATAGAGTCGCGAAGTCTTTCTTTACCTAAATCGCGATAAACTACATTTTGACCTTTTCTATTTACTCCATTTTCAATTATTTCTGAAAAGATTGTACCACTATTATCTGATTCCAGCTTCAAACCAATATTTAGTTCACCAGTGGAAAGTTGTTTTTTAAAACAAAATCTTCTTCCATCATCATATTTTAAAACCATATCATAATCTTGCTCTAATATATCTGTGAAATTTTTATGTCTAGCAACTAAACCACCTGTCTGAATATAAAAATCTCTTATTTTTTCGTTATCCTTGTTATTGCTAACAATAGCCCATATTATAAATATTGCTACTAAAATTATAATTATTGTCCACATTTTTAGTTAATTATTTTAGAATTATATAAAGTTTTAAAATCCATTATTTAATCGCATTTCACAATCACTCACAAAAAAATAAAATTCATAACGTTCCAATTTTAATTCTCGAAACTTATCTAATTGTTTTTGATTCATTGAATTATTATTTTTTAAAATTTCCAGTTCTTCAATTACTTTATCTAAACTTTCAAGATTATTCTTCATTTGAAACAATGATAAACTATAATTTTGGTCTAATAAAGTTATCATATATATGAATCCATATTCAATATTAGACTTTTCTAAATTATAACCCATTTTTGCAAGAGGTCTCGCGCTATTAAAATCATTTTCTTGAATTTTTTCTATAGCATTTTGTATCCAAAATTCTGGCATTGTATGATCAAAGGCATTCATAAACTGATAATTGTTTTTATTATTTTTAAATTAATTGTGAAAATCAGATTTTCAATTGCAGAAAGGTTTTTTGATAAAATTTCTGCTAACGAAAAAGTATTTGCGAAGTGCGGGCTGGATTTAACTGAAAGTTCAATTCAGATCGAGCGAAGCAAAATGCTTTTTCAGATTGTTAAATTACAAAATAAATCAAGATGAAAAGCATTTTTGCGGATAAATATCTGATGCTTTTCAGCTATGATTTAACCCCGCATTTTGCAAATACACTGTGCTTGTTGCACAACTCAAATATACAAATAAACTTGTATAAAAACGGGATATTTCGTAAATTGATGTATGCAAGGAAAGAAGAGTTTTACACCACAATTATTTGTTTCGGTCAATTTATTAGACCTAGTTCCAGAGGATAATTTTTATAGAAAAATGTTATCCGAACTCAATTTAGATTTCATTTATAAAGCAACTCAAAAGTATTATGGTAAGGAAGGACAAGAGAGTATAGATCCTGTTGTTTTCTTTAAGATATTATTGGTGGGATATTTAAACAATATCAATTCAGATAGACAGTTGATAGCTTTTTGTAGTGATAGCTTGTCGATAAGATTGTTTTTAGGTTATGATGTACATGAGCAGCTTCCTTGGCACAGTACCATTAGCCGAACTCGCGGTTTGTATGGCGAAGAAGTCTTTTTAAACTTGTTTAAAGAAGTCTTGAGAATGTGCGTTTCTAAAAATATGGTTCGTGGTAAACGACAAGCGGTGGACAGCGTTTTCATCAAAGCTAATGCTTCTATGGATAGCTTGGTAGAGAAAGAAGTTTTAGAAGACGCCAGTGCTTTTGTAAACGAACTAGAAGAAAACAGCGAATACAAAGTAACTACCACCCGCAAGAAACTCGTTGAACGCCACCATGATTGGAAAGCAGAAGCGTATAAAGGAATGCCAGCAAATAGCAATAGTAGACAGATAGATGAAAACGGCAATCTCATCCGTCCCAAATACCTATCTAATCACACCCATTATTCTCCCACAGATAGCGATGCTAGAGTGAGTGTAAAACCCGGCAAAGCGCGACAATTAAATTATTTTGGACAAATCGCAGTTGACGATGCGCACCATGTCATTACAGGAGCGTGTTCAGATTTTGCGGATAAACGCGACAGTCAGTGTTTAGAACAAATTGTAGAACTCACAGAAGAAAACCTAAAGGAAAACGGAATAGAATTACAAGAACTTTTAGCCGATGGTGGTTACAGCAGTGGCGAAGCATTGGCGTATTTGCACGAAAAAAACATCAACGCCTACATCCCTAACTTCGGACAATACAAATCAGAGCGAGAAGGTTTTACTTACCACAAAGAAGAAAACTATTATCAATGCACAAAACCCGAAGGTAAGCAAGCTAAACTGCTTTTCAAAGGCGAAAAAATGGATAGTAAAGGCTACACCAAACGAACGTACCGAAGCAGTGAAACAGATTGCAAAAACTGTCCACTAAGAGAACAATGCTGTGGCAAAAGCACCAAGTTTAAAAAGCTAGACGACAGCATCCACAAAGAACATTACGACCGTATGCATCAAAAACTCACCCAAAACGAGAAATATGCCAAGAAAATGGTTAGAGTGCGAAGCAAAACGGTAGAACCCGTCATTGGAACGTTGATCAACTTTACCAACATGAAACGAGTCAACACTCGAGGCATCAAAAACGCAAACAAACATGTACTGATGGCAAGTTTAACCTACAACTTGAAGAAATACATGCGTTTTACCATTAAAAAACCAAGTATTTTAGCCCAAGTTCTATCTCTAAAACAAGGGAAGAACTTTGCTTTTTCAAAACGCGCCTTTTCAGTCTATAAAAACTCGATTTTAAGCTATTCAAATTCTAGAATTTTGAACTACAACTAAAAAAAAACCTCTCTAAAATTGCTTCTAAAGAGGTCAAAATTTCATGTTTTTGAAAACTATTTTCTAAAAAAAAGGAGTTGTGCAACAGTTACCTATGTTAGCAGAAGTGCTTTTTATTTTTATTTTGATTTTCTTCTTTCATCAGTCATTTTTATTGGATTTTGTCTTCCATCAAAAATGTCATTGATGATTATTTTAGTATCCACAATTTTGTAAATGACTTTATAATTTCCACAAACAATATATCTATGCTTTTGATTTAGTTTTTCTAGATTTAATTCAATTTGGCCAGATTTAGGATTATTGATTAATTGTTTTGTCGAGGTCAAAATTTGCTTCCGAATTTTATGAGCAACTTTTTTATTTGCTTTATTTGAGTAATAATCAAAAATATCTTTAAGATTTTCTATTGCAAAATCGGTCCAAATAATTTTCATTTCTACCAATTTGCTGATAATTTTTCCAAATCTTCTTGAGATTTATATTTTCCATTTTTAAAATCTTGTTCAGATTTTTCAATTCTGTTAATAAGTTCTTCAACAGTAAATGGTCTGAATTCAGAATGATCTTCTTTTTCGAATTTTCTTAAAATATAATTTTCGATTTTTTCAAAGAAACTTTCATCCTGCAATTGAGCAAGGTATGTGATTAAGTTTAATTTTCTATTTTCTAAATCCATTGTAATAATATTTGAATCAAATTTACTGAATTATTTTTGGATTTTGAATTTGAACACGAATTTTTGTAGCATTTCTGCTAACGGAAAAAGTATTGGCGAAGTGCGGGAATTCGAAGGACTGAAAGTTCAAGAATTCAGAAACGTAGCCGATGCTTTTTCACTTCTGCTAACTTACAAAAAAATTGCAGAATTGAAAAGCATTCGGCGGAATATTTTTACAAAATTTCAACGTTTACAAAATCCCGCATTTTGCCAATACATTGTTACGCGCAGTAGAAAATGAGAACTTTTCAACGCTGAAAAATAGTTCTAAAAAATTATGAGCAATTAAATCACAAACAAATCAGAAGAATAAAACGAAGCTTAACCAGTTTTCAAACTGCATTTTTCCAGCAAAATTTAAAACTCAATTATCTGAAATTTTTCTCGATGGTTTCTGCGAAAAGTAAAATTGAAAATTCGTAAAAAATAAAAGTTATTTTTATGAAAATATTAAAATGATAAATTTTTCAACTATGGTTTCTGAAGTTGATATTTTCTGATTTTTTCAAATGAGAAAAATTTCAATTATAAAAAAAGAAAAGAGTAGAAGAAGCTTAAAAATCACGCGAAATTTTAAGCGAAAAAACCTCGAAATTTATTTGTCGAGAAAAGTGTTTTCAAGAAAATTTAAGAACTTTTTAAACCCAATATTTCTACTGAATTTTTTCTTATAAAAACCAAAAATAGCAATGTTAAAAAAAGAGAAATTATTATCCGAAAACGCGCTAATCTATTGCGTGTAACGGAAAAAGTATTGGCGAAGTGCGGGCTTTCGAAGAACAAAAAGTTCAAGGAAGACCAAACGTAGCGAATGCTTTTTCGATTATGCTAACTTACAAAAAATTGCAGAATTGAAAAGCATGAGCGGATTAATATTTCTGCTTTTCAATTTTCACTTTACCCCGCATTTTGCCAATACTATGTGCTTGTTGCACAACTCAAATATACAAATAAACTTGTATAAAAACGGGATATTTCGTAAATTGATGTATGCAAGGAAAGAAGAGTTTTACACCACAATTATTTGTTTCGGTCAATTTATTAGACCTAGTTCCAGAGGATAATTTTTATAGAAAAATGTTATCCGAACTCAATTTAGATTTCATTTATAAAGCAACTCAAAAGTATTATGGTAAGGAAGGACAGGAGAGTATAGATCCTGTTGTTTTCTTTAAGATATTATTGGTGGGATATTTAAACAATATCAATTCAGATAGACAGTTGATAGCTTTTTGTAGTGATAGCTTGTCGATAAGATTGTTTTTAGGTTATGATGTACATGAGCAGCTTCCTTGGCACAGTACCATTAGCCGAACTCGCGGTTTGTATGGCGAAGAAGTCTTTTTAAACTTGTTTAAAGAAGTCTTGAGAATGTGCGTTTCTAAAAATATGGTTCGTGGTAAACGACAAGCGGTGGACAGCGTTTTCATCAAAGCTAATGCTTCTATGGATAGCTTGGTAGAGAAAGAAGTTTTAGAAGACGCCAGTGCTTTTGTAAACGAACTAGAAGAAAACAGCGAATACAAAGTAACTACCACCCGCAAGAAACTCGTTGAACGCCACCATGATTGGAAAGCAGAAGCGTATAAAGGAATGCCAGCAAATAGCAATAGTAGACAGATAGATGAAAACGGCAATCTCATCCGTCCCAAATACCTATCTAATCACACCCATTATTCTCCCACAGATAGCGATGCTAGAGTGAGTGTAAAACCCGGCAAAGCGCGACAATTAAATTATTTTGGACAAATCGCAGTTGACGATGCGCACCATGTCATTACAGGAGCGTGTTCAGATTTTGCGGATAAACGCGACAGTCAGTGTTTAGAACAAATTGTAGAACTCACAGAAGAAAACCTAAAGGAAAACGGAATAGAATTACAAGAACTTTTAGCCGATGGTGGTTACAGCAGTGGCGAAGCATTGGCGTATTTGCACGAAAAAAACATCAACGCCTACATCCCTAACTTCGGACAATACAAATCAGAGCGAGAAGGTTTTACTTACCACAAAGAAGAAAACTATTATCAATGCACAAAACCCGAAGGTAAGCAAGCTAAACTGCTTTTCAAAGGCGAAAAAATGGATAGTAAAGGCTACACCAAACGAACGTACCGAAGCAGTGAAACAGATTGCAAAAACTGTCCACTAAGAGAACAATGCTGTGGCAAAAGCACCAAGTTTAAAAAGCTAGACGACAGCATCCACAAAGAACATTACGACCGTATGCATCAAAAACTCACCCAAAACGAGAAATATGCCAAGAAAATGGTTAGAGTGCGAAGCAAAACGGTAGAACCCGTCATTGGAACGTTGATCAACTTTACCAACATGAAACGAGTCAACACTCGAGGCATCAAAAACGCAAACAAACATGTACTGATGGCAAGTTTAACCTACAACTTGAAGAAATACATGCGTTTTACCATTAAAAAACCAAGTATTTTAGCCCAAGTTCTATCTCTAAAACAAGGGAAGAACTTTGCTTTTTCAAAACGCGCCTTTTCAGTCTATAAAAACTCGATTTTAAGCTATTCAAATTCTAGAATTTTGAACTACAACTAAAAAAAAACCTCTCTAAAATTGCTTCTAAAGAGGTCAAAATTTCATGTTTTTGAAAACTATTTTCTAAAAAAAAGGAGTTGTGCAACAGTTACCAATGTTACCTGCAGTTTCTTTATTCACGAAGCCATTTATTTATCTCGTTAAAAGTATTTTCGCTCTGTTCAATCCAGGGAAAATGACCTGCTTTGTCAATAATCACCAATTTTGAGTTTGGTAAGCGGAAGTGCAGTTCTGTTGCATATTCAGGTAAATTGTTTGTGTCATATTTTCCGTTAATTATTAAAATTTTTGTTTTTAAATTGTTAAACTTTTTCTGAAATTCCAAATATTTTTGGCGTTCTTCGGGTGTTTCCTGATAATAATTACTTCCGATTGGTTTTCTTCGTCCTGCTTTTGTAATTTCTTTCACAATTGGAATAACTTTTTGAGAGGTTTCTTCATTATAAGTCCACCATTTTGTTCTTGCAGTAGAAATGTCATTTCCATTTTTGTCAAAAATTGTATTGTTTGCATTCATGTAATCCCAATCCTCAATAACTTTAGCAAACCATGTAGATTCTTTTATCCTCTTGTTTTCAGAAATTCTTCTTCTTTCAATAGATTCGTTTTGACTTCCTGTATAACTTGTTCCTGATAAAATTATCCCCGAAACATTATTTGGATATTCTACTGCGTATTGCAAAGCAATTGCACTTTGGTCTGAATGTCCAAACAACCAAATCTTTTTTGCACCAAGTTTTTCTCTTAACAATTCAATTTCTTTTACGGAATTTGCAGGAGTGTAATCTTCAATTTTTTTTGGTGTTTCAGACTTTCCTGTTCCGCGAGAATCATAATAAACCATTGTGAATTTTTCTTCAAGTGGTTTTAAAGTCATTTCGTAACCGATTTTTCCCGAACTTGGATGTCCAATAAGCATAATTGGACCTTTTCCTCTTACTGTATAATTGATATTTAAGTTATCAATTTTTTCCGTGTAATTTCCATTCTCAATTTTAGAACTTGAAGCACAAGAAATTAAGAAAAATGATAATATTAAAATTCTGAAAATTCCTTTCATAAACGCTGTTTTGATGAAATTGCAGGTAACGGGAAACGCATTGGCGAAGTGGCGGATAAATTGAACCGAAAGTTCAATTTAGCAGTAACGTAGCCGATGTGTTTCCACAGAAGCTAAATTATTAAAAAAAAGCTGAATGTGGAACACATTCGGCGGAATAAAAAGCACAAAAGTTGAATTTTGTACTTAACCCGCCATTTTGCCAATGCGATGTTATGTGTAGTTTTTTTGTATCTTTGTCAGATGAAATTATCAGATTAGCATATTTACTTTACGCAACGTATAGGAAGAGAATAGTTTAGTATTATTCTTCGTTTCCTTATTGTCTCTTATTGTAAATTAAATATGTTAAATAATGAAAAATTTCTTCGAAAGTCCTTTTAAAGGAAAAATAATCAAAGACCACATAACTAATCCCAATATAATTTCGGGTAAATATTCTTATTATTCTGGTTATTATCACGGTCATTCATTTGACGATTGTGCTCGTTATCTGTTTCCGGACAGGAATGATGTCGATAAACTAATTATCGGTTCTTATTGTTCAATAGGGAGCGGTGCAAGTTTCATAATGGCAGGTAATCAAGGTCATAAATATGATTGGATTTCCAGTTTTCCATTTTTTTATATGTCTGAATTTGATGTTTTCAGTAAAAGCCAAGATGGATTTCAAAAAGCAGGAGATACAGTTGTTGGGAATGATGTTTGGATTGGTAGTGAAGCTATGATAATGCCAGGAGTTCAGATAGGAGATGGAGCTGTTATTGGCAGTCGTGCTTTGGTTACAAAAGATGTTGAACCTTATTCAATTGTAGGGGGAAATCCAGCCAAATTGATAAAAAAGAGATTTAGTGATGATGACATCCAAAAATTGCAGGAAATGAAATGGTGGGAATGGGATGAAGAAACCCTTTTTGAAGCAATGCCAATTCTTTGTTCAAATAAAATCGATTTGTTGTACAAGTTTTTTAGAAAAATGAAATGATAAAAAGAAGGTTCCGAAATTCGGAGCCTTTTTGTTTTAACTGCGTTTGCGGCTAAAATTACACATAACTTATTTATTGATACGGCTTTTCTGTACAAAACAGCATAATACTTGATGTTTTTGTGCAGGTTTGTTTCTTTATTTGATCAAATATAACGAAAGTAGGTAGACAATGATTTCTTATTTCTCATCAAGTAATCACGTTACCTCCAATACCTTTTCACTTCAAACGCATAGGCATTTTTCTCATCCACTGCTTGGGTTGCTACCGTTTCAACATTCCAAGCGACAGCTTCGAATTTCGGGAAGAAGGTATCTGCACCAAATTCGCCCTGCACATGGGTAATAAACATCTCTTGAACACAATCAAGCGCTAAAGCTTCTCGGTAAATTTGTCCGCCTCCAATTATGAAAACGGTTCGTTCCACTTCATTTTTATAATGATCCAAACAGGATTCCAAGGAAGAAAAAACAACTGCTCCAGGAGCATGATATTCGGTATTGCGTGTTAAGACCGCATTCTCGCGGTTGGGCAACGGCCGAAAACGTTCCGGAATGGAATCGTAGTTTTTTCTACCTGTAACCACAATATGTCCCGTGGTTGTTTCTTTGAAAAATTTCATATCTGCAGGCAAATGCCACATCAAATCATTGTTCTTTCCAATACCGAATTGCTGATCAACAGCAACAATCAATGCTACTTTCATGGAAGTACTTTGTAAATTGTAGGTGAAATGAACACCATGCGGGGATTTGGAATTACTGCATCGTGAACCTGTGTTCCCCTGGCCTCTTCTTCCGTGAGAAAATAACCAATTACCCAATGATAGGTTCCATCCGGAGCCACCACCAATTATTGCAACGTTCTTATCACTAAGTAAATTCATTTGTTTGTCTGTATCTATTCGCATTGTCATTCAAAAATGGCCCATAACGGGAAACGCATTGGCGAAGTGGCGGATAAATTGGACGAAAAGTTCAATTTAGCAGTGACGTAGCCGATGTGTTTCCACAGAAGCTAAATTATTAAAAAAAGCTGAATGTGGAACACATTCGGCGGAATAAAATGCAGAAACTTTCAATTTAGCACTTAACCTGCCATTTTGCCAATGCGATGTTATGTGAAGGAATTTTTAGTATCTTTGTATTCAAATAATTCACATTTTATGTATTTCAGCAAGCCTTGGTAATTAAAAATTAAAGTAAATTATTAAATCGTCTTTTTGAGACGGTTGCTATTTGGTACGTTAATTTTTAATTTAAAATAAGGTAATAATGAAAAATATAAAACCCTTAACTTTTCCGTTTAATTCGGAAAATAATACATCCATAAAACAAAGTCTTTTTCGATTTCGAGAATATTTTGATTCTTCTACAATTGTTGGTTTAGGCGAAAACGCACATTTCATAAAAGAGTTTTTTACATTCAGGCATCAAGTTATTGAGTTTTTAGTAACTGAATGTGATTTTGACACCTTGGCATTTGAGTTTGGTTTTTCTGAAGGATTAGAAGTTGATAAGTGGATAAAATCACAAATTCCATTCGACGATTTGGATAAGTTACTGTCACACTTTTATTATCCAAATGAGTTTAAAGATACTTTGCTATGGCTTCGTCGGTATAATCAAGACAATAATAATCAAATTACCTTTTTAGGTGTGGATATTCCTAAAAATGGAGGTTCTTATTTTCCAAACTTTCGTATTGTATCTGATTATTTGCAAAGACTTTCAATCGTTTCTTCTGATGTCTTACAGAAGATTTTAAATCTTGCTGAGAAATTTGATTTCTATTCGACTTCTCAGCTTGCGTTAAATTTATCGCTTTTTGATGAAGCTGAACATAATGAATTAAAAGCATTGCTATTAAAAGTTTACATTCGTTTGGTCACTCTTCAACCAAAACTGGAAAGTTTAGAGTTTCAATCGATACTTCATCAAGTTAAAGGCTTGATTTATATGAATTATAATGCTGATGCTATGGAAAGCTTCATTACTGAAAAGGGAATTGAGGGAGATATGGGAGCAAAAGACCAGTATATGGCAGAAAGTATTGATTGGTTTTTGAAAAATTCACTTGGTAAAAAGATTATTTTAGTTGCCCACAATGCTCACATTCAAAAAACTCCGGTGGATTTTGACGGATTTATTAGTTGTTATCCAATGGGGCAAAGACTTTCGATGACTTTTGGAGAAAAATACAAAGCATTTGCAATAACTAATCTACGTGGAGAAACTGCCGCATTGTATCCTGATAATGATTATCAATTTGGTTTTAGGGTTGATAAATTTCCACTTGATTCTCCAGAGTCGGATTCTGTTGAATTTTTTATGCAGGAATTATCAGGAAAAGAATGCTGTTTAATAATCAATAAAAGTAAGGAATTAAAAAATTGTAGTAAGATTCGTTTTGATTCTATATATCTAAAAACTGAAATAGTAGATTCTTTTGATGGGATTTTCCTAATAGAAAAATCAACTGTTTCAGAAATAGTGGATTGAGAATAATGTAAATTTGATTTCGAAAAGGTACTTTCTTTTTTGGAGGTGCCGTTTTATTCTTTCACATAACGGGAAACGCATTGGCGAAGTGGCGGATAAATTGAACCGAAAGTTCAATTTAGCAGTGACGTAGCCGATGTGTTTCCACAGAAGCTAAATTATTAAAAAAAAGCTGAATGTGGGACACATTCGGCGGAATAAAAAGCACAAAAGTTGAATTTTGAACTTAACCCGCCATTTTGCCAATGCGATGTTATGTGTAGTTTTTTAGTATCTTTGTCAGATGAAATTATCAGATTAGCAAATTTACTTTACGCAACGTATAGGAAGAGAATAGTTTAGTATTATTCTTCGTTTCCTTATTGTCTCTTATTGTAAATTAAATATGTTAAATAATGAAAAATTTCTTCGAAAGTCCTTTTAAAGGAAAAATAATCAAAGACCACATAACTAATCCCAATATAATTTCGGGTAAATATTCTTATTATTCTGGTTATTATCACGGTCATTCATTTGACGATTGTGCTCGTTATCTGTTTCCGGACAGGAATGATGTCGATAAACTAATTATCGGTTCTTATTGTTCAATAGGGAGCGGTGCAAGTTTCATAATGGCAGGTAATCAAGGTCATAAATATGATTGGATTTCCAGTTTTCCATTTTTTTATATGTCTGAATTTGATGTTTTCAGTAAAAGCCAAGATGGATTTCAAAAAGCAGGAGATACAGTTGTTGGGAATGATGTTTGGATTGGTAGTGAAGCTATGATAATGCCAGGAGTTCAGATAGGAGATGGAGCTGTTATTGGCAGTCGTGCTTTGGTTACAAAAGATGTTGAACCTTATTCAATTGTAGGGGGAAATCCAGCCAAATTGATAAAAAAGAGATTTAGTGATGATGACATCCAAAAATTGCAGGAAATGAAATGGTGGGAATGGGATGAAGAAACCCTTTTTGAAGCAATGCCAATTCTTTGTTCAAATAAAATCGATTTGTTGTACAAGTTTTTTAGAAAAATGAAATGATAAAAAGAAGGTTCCGAAATTCGGAGCCTTTTTGTTTTAACTGCGTTTGCGGCTAAAATTACACATAACGGAAAAAGTATTGGCGAAGTGCGGGCTTTCGAAGAACTGAAAGTTCAAGAACGACCAAGCGTAGCGAATGCTTTTTCAAGTACACTAAAATAAGAAAAAAATGTGGAATTGAAAAGCATGAGCGGATTATTTTTTCTGCTTTTCAATTCTTCCCTAAATCCCGCATTTTGCCAATACATTGTTACGCGCAGTAGAAAATGAGAACTTTTCAACGCTGAAAAATAGTTCTAAAAAATTATGAGCAATTAAATCACAAACAAATCAGATGAATAAAACGAAGCTTAACCAGTTTTCAAACTGCATTTTTCCAGCAAAATTTAAAACTCAATTATCTGAAATTTTTCTCGATGGTTTCTGCGAAAAGTAAAATTGAAAATTCGTAAAAAATAAAAGTTATTTTTATGAAAATCTTAAAAAATGGCAAAACTTTCAACTATGGTTTATGAAGTTGATATTTTCTGATTTTTTCAAATGAGAAAAATTTCAATTATAAAAAGAAAAGAGTAGAAGAAGCTTAAAAATCACGCGAAATTTTAAGCGAAAAAACCTCGAAGTTTATTTGTCGAGAAAAGTGTTTTCAAGAAAATTTAAGAACTTTTTAAACCCAATATTTCTATTGAATTTTTTCTTATAAAACCTAAAATATCAATGTTTAAAAAAGAGAAATTATTATCCGAAAACGCGCTAATCTATTGCGTGTAACGAAAAAGTATTGGCGAAGTGCGGGCTTAATTTGAACGAAAGTTCAATTTTAGACCAATCGTAGCCAATATTTTTTCAATGGAACTAAATTAAGAAAAAATGTGGAATTGGAAAATATTGGCGGATAAATATTACAAATAGTTCAATTAACCCTTAAACCCCGCATTTTGCCAATACACTGTTAGCTGCAGTTCTTATTTTTCAATATAGAAAGTTGATTCTCTCTTAAATTTATTTTGATAGACAATTTTATCAATCTCGGCAATCAGATTCTCAATGTTTTCAGGAAATATCATTGATTCTAATGTTCTGGATTTATTGTCAGAATCGTAATAGTATATTATTCTCTTAGTTATTCCATCACAACAATCATTTGATTCATATTTTATTGTTGGGAAACTTATAGTATTTATTTTTTCTGAAATTCTCTCAAAATCAATTTGATTTAATTTGCCACTAAATGAACCAATTTTAGTAGAATCAATTGTTTTTGGATTTCCTTCGATAAAATTTTGGACTGAGATTGAATCTGTTTTATAAAAATTATCAATTTTTAGTTTGAATGTGTTTTCATTCGTTAATTCTACACTATACTCATTACAGATACCCCAACAATCATTGTTAATTTTATGTACAATTATTTTATTGTATTCGTTGTTTTTAATTTCATTGTTTTTTACACAACCAATTAAAGTCAAAATTATACAAAATGTTGAAAAATAGTTCATTGACTGGATTTTGGTAGAATTACAGCTAACGGAAAAAGTATTGGCGAAGTGCGGGATTTCGAAGAACTAAAAGTTCAAAAAATCCAAAACGTAGCGAATGCTTTTTCGATTATGCTAACTTACAAAAATTTGCAGAATTGAAAAGCATGAGCGGATTAATATTTCTGCTTTTCAATTCTGCACTTCTCCCCGCATTTTGCCAATACAATGTGCTTGTTGCACAACTCAAATATACAAATAAACTTGTATAAAAACGGGATATTTCGTAAATTGATGTATGCAAGGAAAGAAGAGTTTTACACCACAATTATTTGTTTCGGTCAATTTATTAGACCTAGTTCCAGAGGATAATTTTTATAGAAAAATGTTATCCGAACTCAATTTAGATTTCATTTATAAAGCAACTCAAAAGTATTATGGTAAGGAAGGACAAGAGAGTATAGATCCTGTTGTTTTCTTTAAGATATTATTGGTGGGATATTTAAACAATATCAATTCAGATAGACAGTTGATAGCTTTTTGTAGTGATAGCTTGTCGATAAGATTGTTTTTAGGTTATGATGTACATGAGCAGCTTCCTTGGCACAGTACCATTAGCCGAACTCGCGGTTTGTATGGCGAAGAAGTCTTTTTAAACTTGTTTAAAGAAGTCTTGAGAATGTGCGTTTCTAAAAATATGGTTCGTGGTAAACGACAAGCGGTGGACAGCGTTTTCATCAAAGCTAATGCTTCTATGGATAGCTTGGTAGAGAAAGAAGTTTTAGAAGACGCCAGTGCTTTTGTAAACGAACTAGAAGAAAACAGCGAATACAAAGTAACTACCACCCGCAAGAAACTCGTTGAACGCCACCATGATTGGAAAGCAGAAGCGTATAAAGGAATGCCAGCAAATAGCAATAGTAGACAGATAGATGAAAACGGCAATCTCATCCGTCCCAAATACCTATCTAATCACACCCATTATTCTCCCACAGATAGCGATGCTAGAGTGAGTGTAAAACCCGGCAAAGCGCGACAATTAAATTATTTTGGACAAATCGCAGTTGACGATGCGCACCATGTCATTACAGGAGCGTGTTCAGATTTTGCGGATAAACGCGACAGTCAGTGTTTAGAACAAATTGTAGAACTCACAGAAGAAAACCTAAAGGAAAACGGAATAGAATTACAAGAACTTTTAGCCGATGGTGGTTACAGCAGTGGCGAAGCATTGGCGTATTTGCACGAAAAAAACATCAACGCCTACATCCCTAACTTCGGACAATACAAATCAGAGCGAGAAGGTTTTACTTACCACAAAGAAGAAAACTATTATCAATGCACAAAACCCGAAGGTAAGCAAGCTAAACTGCTTTTCAAAGGCGAAAAAATGGATAGTAAAGGCTACACCAAACGAACGTACCGAAGCAGTGAAACAGATTGCAAAAACTGTCCACTAAGAGAACAATGCTGTGGCAAAAGCACCAAGTTTAAAAAGCTAGACGACAGCATCCACAAAGAACATTACGACCGTATGCATCAAAAACTCACCCAAAACGAGAAATATGCCAAGAAAATGGTTAGAGTGCGAAGCAAAACGGTAGAACCCGTCATTGGAACGTTGATCAACTTTACCAACATGAAACGAGTCAACACTCGAGGCATCAAAAACGCAAACAAACATGTACTGATGGCAAGTTTAACCTACAACTTGAAGAAATACATGCGTTTTACCATTAAAAAACCAAGTATTTTAGCCCAAGTTCTATCTCTAAAACAAGGGAAGAACTTTGCTTTTTCAAAACGCGCCTTTTCAGTCTATAAAAACTCGATTTTAAGCTATTCAAATTCTAGAATTTTGAACTACAACTAAAAAAAAACCTCTCTAAAATTGCTTCTAAAGAGGTCAAAATTTCATGTTTTTGAAAACTATTTTCTAAAAAAAAGGAGTTGTGCAACAGTTACCAATGTTATATGCAGTGCTTTTTGTTCATACAGTTTGTGAATATGCAGGAGTAGCGGTGGGAAATTTATTCTTTTTTGGCGGTGGGGAAAAGAGGGAAGGGAAAAGCTCTTTTGCAGACATGGATTTTGGTGTTGGTGAAGCGGTATGCAAATGTGCTTTTACCGTTGCGGTGGGTTATATTGTTCGATTTGTAAACAAACATGAAAGAATTTAAAACAACATCGCAATAATTGAACTCCACAATGCTTCAATATAAAATTGCATCACAAGAATATTACTCCACATCGGAAAAATATAAAATCACAACGCTATAATATTACTCCACATCGTGCCAATATAAAACCACAAGATAAAAATATAGAGTTACATCGCTAGAATGTAACTCCACATTGTAAGAATATTAAAACTTCTTGGCCAAATATTATTTTCTGCTAGTGAATTCGATACTTGAAACGTTTGTGTATTCTGGTGAAGTAGCTCCGTAGAGACTTTTCACGTATTTTTTGACGCTTTGGGCGATAGAATATAAACCTGTTCCGTCTGAATATAGGATGTTATCTCTTTCAATCAATTTATTGTTAAGTTCAGCTTCTGATTGGTCAACAGCTTGGGTAGAACTGACCAAAGAATCTTTATAAGTGTTGAGATTTATTAATTTTAAATCGTCTTCATTGGGATTATAGGACGGAATTGTTGAAAGCAATTGTAATAGGATTCCAAAATTCTCGGCTTGTTGGGTGTAAGACTGCCGAGATGTAGAAATTGTTTTTGGAGTTTCGCCACCTTCAACGGGTGGGGTTTCAGTTTTCTTTTGTCCGCCTTGAATATTACGATTCAAAGATTTTGCTTGGTCGATTGTTCCCTGTGGGAGTCCCAATATTTCTAAATGATTGATAATTTTTGTGCAAGTTGATTTTAGATTTTCAAAAGCGGATTGACGTAATGCGATAGCATTTTTGTTGGCGACTCTCTTGTCTTCTACTTCAGCAAGTTTTGTGGAAGCTGTGGTATAAAGTGTCTGTAGGTTTGCAATCTTTAGATAGTCGACTGGTGGGTTGTAAAGACTATAAACGTTTACTTGTTCTGTAAGTTTTTGTAGGTTGGCTACATTCTTAGCGTGTCCTACTTCTGATGTACTTGACATAATATTTTGTTTTTGGTGTTGATGTTAATTTTACTATGTAAGAAACATTTTTTTCCATTTCGTGACGGAGTTTCTGCTCAGTTTAAAATATGTTGATAATTGGCTATTATTGAGTTTGTGCTTTTTTTGATAATCTAAGATCTTCAGAATGTCGGATTTGCTGTAAGAGCGGTATTTTTGGTTTTCGGATTGTTTTTCTCCTTTGGGAGTATTGAAGATATTATTATTCAGCTCGATAATATCTATGGCAGATAAGTTTTTCTTTTTTAGATGGATTTGGCATTTTTCTTTCTTGTGAGGAAATTTTTTGTCGAGAATATCTGTAAATATTAACTTGTAATCAGGTGATGGATATTTCATCTTTTTTCGTTATTTGCTTATAATAATTTAATCACTTTATATTCTGGGTTTTCTCCTTTGTTATAAAAGATACTTCTGTATTCTATCCAAAAAACATATTCTGTGAGCGTAATATCTATCACACAGTCTTCTTCGAAGATAAAAGCAATTTCGTCCATGAAAATTCCGCATTTGTATTTACGATAAAACCAGATTTCTGTGTGGGAATTTTTACCAGGCTTTCCGTACTTTTTTTCTATATCTGTTTTTGTTTGGTTTAGATGCTGCTGCACTAGCGTTCGGAGCTTTTGTGTTTGCTTATCCATTTGTATAAAGTTGTTTTAGGGATTCTGTAGCGTTCCATTATTTGGTTTTTAGTCATTTCTTTTTTTTCTATCTGTTCCAATATGAAATCGATGATTTCTTTGGTATAGATATTTTTTCGGAACTGCGGTAATTTTGACTTTACATTATTTTTTTTATTCTTCTCAATTGTTGATGGTGGTGCGTATAAAATAAGATGCTGACTGTAAACTCTGAAAAAATCATACTCCAATAATTTGCTCCATCTCAGGAGAAGTTCTGTATCCAAGCTTTTACTTTGGTACATTTCTGTTATTTTCTTTTCTGTACATTTCATAAAATTACAGATGCGGGATATTTCGATTCCGTTTTCTGTTACTCTTTGATTGATGAAAGAGCCAATATGGATGTCTTTGAAGTTCATTTTATTTTCATCTTAAATTTTAAATTACAGTTTGGGACATTTAGAAAAACGCCCCAATACTGTAATTCATCATTGTTTGTGTTTAGAATCGTTTATTGTAATTCTATTTTTTGATTAGAAGATTAATTTGTTCTTGTTGTGTTTTTACAAGAGCTTTTAAATCATCGATTTGTTTTTGCTGTTCAATAGTGTGCAAATACAATTCTTCTACTTTTTCTAAAGTCTGTGTGGAAAGTTCTGTTATATTGAAAGAATATCCATTTTCATTTTTTTGTAAATCTTTAATAGAAGTTACACCAGGTAAGTGATGATTTTCTTTAATAAAGTTTTCGGTATCATAAATTGATTTGAATTTATAACTAGAATTAATGCTAGAATTTCCACTGAAATAATCTTCGAAAACGTAATCTGGATAATTAGCGCCCGCCGTTTGGATGCTTCCATACACGCGTAATTTTTCCGATCCAACTGGTGTAAGTGTTGTTCCTCTAGCTGCTGCACTAGGCGCACCAATGGCTACCCAATTGTTGGTACCAGTTGTTGCAATTGCTAATGCTGAATTTAAAGCTGTTGCGTTGTTACCACTTCCAACTTCAAATATTGCATTAGTGTAGTTCGCATTAAACTTTCCAAATGCAGTAGAATAATCATTTGTTAGATTAAGATAATAACCAGAGGCGGTAGCTCCAACAATTTTTTTAGTAGTACTGCCTAAAATATTGTAGCGCCCCGTTACAAAATTGAATGATCTTATTGGGAAATCTGGCCCATAGATATAGTTGCCATCACCTGCGGCAAAATTACTAAATCCAGAATCGATGGTATTATTAGTTCCTGCGATGAAACTTCCGTTTGCATTATTCAATAACTTGTTACCAGCTCCGCCTACTACAGTATTTGTGCCCAAAACCGTATTATTAGTACCAAATACTGCATTGTTAAAATAGTTTGATCCAGAAGCGCCAACTTTATTCTCTTGTCCTGTAACTAAATTGTTATTACTATAGACCACATTAGAAGTACCTCCTACTAAAGTGAAACCTCCAGTTATATTGTTTTTAGTACCAAAAACAGCAATACCATTAGATCCTGCGTTTATTACATTGCCATACCCAGCTGCGAAGCTATCTCCCGCATTTAGTACATTGCCATAGCCAATTGCACCAGAACGAACTTGGTTAATAGTATTGTTTTCTCCAACTGTAAATGCACTATTTGCCGATACTATGTTACCGAATCCTCCTATCAAAGAATTATTTGCTGTACTGGTATTATTGGCTCCGGATACCAAACTTGTTCGGCCGCCCACTTTATTATTGTACCCAGTTGCAAATGTATAGACGCCAGTATTTTCATTTAGAGTACCAAAAGAAGTCGAATGACTTCCGCTAGCAATATTTTCTGAACCAGCAGCAAAACTGTTATCTCCTACTGCTCCTCTTTGTCTCGCTCCGAATCTTACAGAGCCATATACATCCAAGCGTACTCCATCTGGATTATCAGCTTCCGTAGAAGTTGTAGTACCATCATACACAGAATTGCGGCTAACTCCCACAGATCCCATTTGGTAGATGCTCTGCGTATTCGAAGTAGCTGGCGTTTGTGTTGTAATATCATTCCAAGGCTCTTGGTAGGCTGCTGGCGTACTAGGATTTGCAATTTTCATCCAACGACCAGCGGTTCCTTGCGTTTTATCGAAATAGTAATACCCAATTGAGGTTACATTAAATGTTTTATCTGTTGCTGTAGTAACAGGAGCTGTTGCGTAAATGATTGTTGCGTCTTGATCATTTGTATATAGTGCATCTTTAGCCTGCAATTCGTTACCAGTAAGTCTCGGCGCGATGAAGCCATCAATTCTTGTATTTATATTGGGAGATGCCACAACGTCCATAGTTGCTGCGGGGGTTGTTGTGTTCACTCCAACTCTGCCTTCTTGCGCGTAATATAAAGATGCAATTAATAATAGTGAACCAGCTGTAAATTTTGTTTTTAACATTTATTTTGTTTTAATATTTTTAAATAATTGAAACGGTTATTAATTTTAGGAAAAATTTAAAACTGATGGAGGTGGACGTGTTTTAAAAGTAGATTTTACACTATGTATTAAACGTATATTTTTATAGAAAATACCTTTATTCGAATTTTTTAAAAGTATTTTGATCGATTCTTCAAAAAAAGCATTTGGAGTTGATTTTGAATTATGTTGTGAGCTTTGAAGTGCTGCGTAAATACTTTCGAAACTAGATTTAATAGCTTCATCAGACTTTCCACCGATAAAATTGAAGTTGGGTTTTTTCTCAAGAGCAGTAATTTCTTTACTGTATTCGGATTTGCGCGTTTTGTTTGTTGTTGCTAATTCTTCTTTGAAAATTGCTTTTTTCTGAGGATTTTTTAAGACAATAATTTTTGTAGAAGTGATGTTTTCTGCATTATAAATGCTTGCACCTTTTGAAACATAAACATTGCCAATTTGGTCTTTAGAAGGAACAATTGTAATTTGTGAAATACCAACTATTTTGACATCTCTGGATTGGTATAGTTGAGCAAAAGTAAATTGGAAGTAAAATAAATAAAAAATACACAGTACCCACTTCCCTAAAAAAGCAGATACTGCGCAATTTGTAGTTTTTAAATTCTTCTTTATCAATCGTATTTTTTCAATCACAAAAAGACAAATAAGAAATGACATTTAAAAAGCTTTTACTGACAATTAAACGCTAAAATGAAAGCGTGAAAATTAGTTATAATATTGATAATCAGTACACTTTATTTGTAAAGCTTTGTTTTGGTATTATAGTTTATAACTTGTTGTTATTTCTTTTCTTTGCGTAATAAATCGATGTATTGAGAAGGCGAAATACCAGTTTTCGTTTTGAAAACAAGCGTGAAATGACTGTGCGAACTATATCCGCACATATCAGCAAGTACAGCGATTTTGTAATTCAGATATTCAGGATGTTCTCGTAAAGTGGCACTTATATAATCTATTCTCAAAGTGTTGAGGTAACTATAAAAATCTTCATTTCTATATTTCTTAAGAATATAGCTCAAATTTCTGGGTGTGATTTTTAATAGTGCTGCTAATTGGGTTGCGGATGCATCTTTTGATGTAAATAACAATTTTTCTTCAAGTTTATCAAGCTTTTTTAAAATATTTAGTTCGAAAATGTTTTCATCTTGATGATCTATTTCTGATATTGATTTTGGTGTAATATTTCCATCTAAAGTATTTGATTTTTGTTCTTTCTTTTTGTCGATATTTTTAATTAGCCTTTGATAGTTATACTGTAATTTTTTGTTTTGGTATTTGTAATAAAGTAATATAAATGTGATAATTAAGATTAAAATTACTGAAATCAAAAGATACAAAATGCGATTTTCTTTTTCATTTTTCAACTTTAAATTTTTATTTTCTATTTCTTTCTTCACCACTTGTTTAGTTGATTCAGTTTGGAAATTCTGAATTTTTATTAATGCTTCATATATTTCGTTTTTCTCCTCTGGCGTTTCAAAAAGTCCGCTAGCCTGCATTTCTAAAAGAATGCTTTTAATAGAAGATTTATTTTCTGTTAAACTTACTGTTTTGTAAGATTTTCTGAACCATTGTTTGGCACTAATTTTATCATTTTCTTTTAGTGCTATTAAAGCTTTTACTAAATAGTATTGCTCTATAATATATGTCGGTTTTTTGGTGCCTAATTCGTCATATAATTTTTCTACAATATCTAAATGTTTTAATGCAGTACTTAGATTGTTGCATTTTATGTTTAAATAAGCTAAAGTAATATTCCCAAATATTAGTAAGCTTTTTCTAGAAACTTCATCATCAAATTTGTAATCTTTATTATAAACATCAAGTGCTTGTTTTCTATAAGGAATTGCTTCGCAATATTTTTCCTGAATTTCATAAGATTTTGCTATCAATTGTGGAATTGCAGTTGCTTCATTAGCATTTTGTATGTCGATTGTTTTTTTTATTTTATTTATTACATTATTAGCTTCTGTTGGCAAACTGGCATAACTATAGCTTAATGCTAATAATGCATTAATGTAGATTTGCATCTGTTTTTTATCACTTGGTTTTGTGTAATTATCATTAGAATCTATATATTTATTAGCTTTTTCTAAAAAAATGATAGCTGCTAGGTAATCTCCATCTTTGTATTTCCCATCTCCCATATTGTGATAGGCTTTAGCAAATTCCTCATTGGTTTGCGCGTATTTACGCATTTCGATACCATTATTGTATATTTCTACAACATTGGTAAGCTTGCGTTTTTCCAAAGAATCAAATACTCGTTTTTTTTCTAGAGTGATGTTTTGTTGGGAAAATACGGGAATAATGGATATTAGGAATAAGGTGAAAATAAATTTTCTTATCAATTTCATTCAACTTCTATTTTATTTTTCAAAAATAGAGAAAAATATCTGGAAAGATTTAATTCATAGGAAATAATATAGCTGAAATTAGCTTTTCAGAGTAACCTTGGCGGATAAGCTCTTTTGCAAAATAGGGAAGGGACTTAGCAAGGAAAGATTTTGCAAATGTGCTAATGAGCGTTGGCAAAAAAAAGCAGCGGGAAAAAGAATAAATTTTGCGTTGGAAATGTAAAAAAAAATAAGAAGAAAATAATTTTAGGAAAACTTCTTCTATTGAAAAATCGTTTTTGCAGCATTGCATATAACGGTTCGGGGCTTGGCGACAGTGGCGGAAATAGAAGCGCAAAGTTTCATTTTTGCACAACAGTAGCATAAGCCATTTTCTATTTGCTAAATTACAAAAAAAGGAAATAAAAATGGCTTATGCGGTGATAGAATTACTGACGTTGAATTTTGCACTTAACCCGCCATTTCGCCAAACCCTTGTTACCTGCTGGCCGTCTTTTCTTTATGCTTGTCTGCTTATTTTATTTTTTTTTAAGCGTTGGCAATATTTTAAAACAATTTTTTTAGGGTTGGAAAAGCAAGCTCTTTTGCAATTTTTGGCTTTGTGCGGTTGGCTTGTGCGAATTGCAAATGTGCTTGCTTTAGCGTTGGCTTATTATTCTTCCAAGTTCATTTGCGAACGAATTTGAGTGATTTCTTGTATCAGTTCTTCCTCTGTCGGAATGTACAATTTGTATTTTGTCGCAAATAGTTTTTGATTGTCGTTTAGAACGGAATAGCGAACTTCTGCTCGGTCTTTTTCCTCGCAAAGTATAATTCCGATTGTTGGGTTATCGCCTTCGGTTCTTTTCATTTCGTCATACATTCTTACATACATATCCATTTGTCCAACGTCTTGATGTGTGAGTTTCCCGATTTTCAAGTCAATCAAAACAAAGCATTTTAAGATGTAGTTATAAAATACCAAGTCGATATAGTAATGTGAAAATTCTGTATTGATGCGTTGTTGACGAGCTACAAAAGAAAATCCTTTTCCAAGTTCCAATAAGAATTTCTGAATATTATCTATAATCGCTTGTTCGATTTGGTTTTCGCTGTATGTCTGCTTCTCTTTTAAATCGTAAAAATCCAAAACAAGTGGGTCTTTCAGTATAAAATCTTGCGGATTTACAGCCAATTGTTTTGAATTTTCTGTATTCAGTTCGTTCAAAGTTTCTTTATGTGTCGAAATCAGTCGCTCGTAATAATGTTTGTCCACTTGTTCGTCCAAAAAGCGTGTATTCCAAGCATTATCAGCCGCTTCGTTCATATAAACTTCTCTTGCTTTCGGATTTTCGACCCGAATTAGCGAACGATAATGTGTCCAACTCAATTCTTTACGCAGTGCGTAAACATTTGGAAATTGCTGGTAAAATTTACGCATATTGGTCAGATTTGCATAGGTAAAACCTTTGCCAAACTCATTTTGTAAGCGTTCTGAAACTGACTTTAACAAACCTTTTCCATACTTGGCATATTGCTCTCCGTCTTGTTCTTCCACAATTTTTTGCCCAATGTGCCAATAGGTTTCAACCATTGTAAAATGGGCCGTTTGATATACTTTCTGACGAGCGTTGAGTATCAATTCTCTCGAAAATTGATACAAATTACTGTTATATGCTAAGTTTTGCTGTTCATCCATAAGACAACAAATTTAAAAAATATTGTCCTAAAGAATGATTGTAGAACGTGATTACTTTTTCGTTACATCAATTTTTTATTGCTTGGCTTTTCCGATAGAGTATGAAATCAATCCATAAATCAAAAACAAAATTCCGTTTACAATGATATAGCTTGCTTCCTTGAAATCCATAAACGAAAATATGACATTGCTGATTAAAGCAATAGTAAAAAATATTGCCGAAACAGTTCTTATCAACGAGGTGGTTCTTGGTAATTTAAAACTAACTCCAATGGTCATCGTTAAGGTTATTATAAAAAAAAATAAACTGCCAAAAGTTAGCAAGTCTTTGTTTACACTTGTATTAAAGACAAAGAAACTGTAAGCGATTAAACCGCTTACAGCTATTGCAATGATTGTTTTTATAAAATCTAATTTCATAATTTTAAATTGTTGGTGGCGGTGGTGGAATGGTTGAAAATACACTTGCAAGTTCAGGGACATTACTTGCCAATTCCCAAGCCGACATTCCCTCTTTCCAAACGTGATGCTGTTGTGTAAACTGTCCGTTTGGTACGGATAGTTTCAGTTGTTCAATTGTAAATTGTCCTAATTGTTGTCCGTTCAGTGCAACGTGATAGGTTGATACAGGCGGTGGTGGCGGTGTGTTATTCATATTGTTCATCATTCCGCCCATTTGGTTACCCATTGCTCCGCCAATTCCCATACCAACCATTAGTCCCGCTGCATTTAATCCGCCTCCGCCACCTAAATCTACATTGCCCATTCCCCCAAGATTTTCGGCTGCAGTTTTTAGCACATCTGTTTGTTGATTGAGCTGATGAACGGCAAAGTTTTTACCTTCAACACCCATTTCCATATCTTTTCGTTGGATACGTGTGGTTTCGGATAGGTTTTCTATTTCAATATCCGTTTTGGCTTCGGCAAATTTCGTTTGTTGGTCGGCAGTTGTCTTTTTGAGTTGTTGATAATGCGGATGCTCTTTATCTAATTCAATTGCTCCAATGTCCAATCGTTTTAGATTTACGCCAAAATGGTCTTCCAAATCGGTTTTTATTTTGGATTGGATGATGTCGCTTATTTCGTCAATTTTTCTTTCAATTTGCATTACAGGAATATTATTGTCCTGTGGAGTATTTAAGATAACCGATTTTGCTTTTCGCTGAAAAAAATCTTTGATTTGCTTTTTGAAATCGTCTAAATCAAAATTAACCAAACGGTTGAGTTTGATAAAGTTTTTGTAGTCAGTCAAATTAAAAGTAAGTGTTCCACGAACGGCACAAGGAACACCTAAATCTATAAATCTCGGGTCGTACAAATCAAAATACGGAATACCGAATTTGATTTGTACATTTCCCGAAAGATTGATGAAATAAATTTCTGCCTGAAATGGCGAACTTCCACCAAATGCTGTGCCTACAATGTTTGTAAGAATAGGGAAGTTGGCTGATTTTATAGTTTGGTCGTGCGGACCGTGTATAAAATCCTGCATAGAACCGTCATTTTGTTTGTAGAAAAATACGGCAAGTTCTCCGTCTTTTACTCGCAAACTACTTCCGTAGCGTATTGCATTTTCTTTGTTGGTAGAATTGGCAGAGCCTGACGGTCGCCATTTCCAAACCAAATATTCTTGTTCATCACAACGAATTACGTCCATTAATCCGCCTTCTGACTTTTTGCTGAATAAGCCCATTTCTGAAATTGTTTTTTTGGTTTATAATGAATATTCACTTTCTATTTCTGCTCGTTTATCTTCGGGCATTTGGTTATTTATCGCTTTTTTCTTTTCGATGAAATTTTTGAATGTTTCTCTTTCGATGCTTTCCAAATCCCAATCGGAATTCGGACTTATTTTAGTCCATCTTAATTTTTCAAGCTCCATCTTTAATTTTGAATATTCTTTATTTTTCAATAAAGGTTCTAAATCCTCTAATTTTTCAGTCAGTTTTGAAAGTTGGATTTTACTTTTGATTTCTACTTTGTGTTTGTTATCTACTTCGTCCAACAATTTTTCTGCCTCTTCGTATTGTTTATTCTCTATTAATTTTTCGGCAGAATTTGTTACAGAAGTGTAGGTATTGTTTCTATTGTCGTCTATTTTTCCAGAGATGATATTCCAAATGACAAATCCTAAAATAATTATAATTCCTGCACCCAAAACCCGAAACACTTTTTTTACATTTTCTTTTGTGATGTTTCTTGCATTTTCTACAATATTTTGTATTTCGGCATAGGTTTTTGTGTCGTTTTTCATAGAGATTGTCGCTTTGGAATTAATCTGCTCTATCTTTTTTAACCATATTTTATTCCAAGCATTTTTGTATTTGGTGTCTTCCGAAAATATCGTCAGATAAGATGACGAATTGATTTTACTTGCAGAAAGTGTCAGAAATTCCAAAATATTTTCCTTTGAAACAGGTACAGGATAATTGAGTACCAATTCTTCTTTTCTGGCATCAGTAGTTGACCATTTCGCTGGTTTTGCAGTAGAAAGAATAAGTTGGAATCCTTTGATAAAAATTAAAACAGGCCAAAAGAACAACCATAACAAAACAGTTCCAATCCCGATATTACTTTTAGAGCTTTGTTCATACAATGCTGTTGTTCGAGTTGCTTCTACTTCATCAAGTTTTTCAAAAAACTTAATCACGCTTCCCGATGCTTCTATATTTCTAAATTCAGTACCACAATCCGAACATTTTGTAGCAAAACTTTCTGCTATTGCTCCGCAGGCAGGACATTTTTTTACATCGCCCAACTTATCCGATTTTGGAGAAGCTGCGGTTTCTGTTGTTTTGTTTTTTGTCTTTTCAAAAATTCGTGCTTCCAAAACCATTTCAAATTCGTCAAGGTCAATTCCTTCGGCTTCAGCTTTTTTGAACAAGATTTGTTTTTCTTTTTCGGTTAATTCTCCGTCTGCTAATGCCAGTTCAATGAGTTTTTCTATTTGTTCGCTGTACATATTATTTTTTAGATTTGGTTACTACTTTTTTATACTCGACAGTTTCTTCGGTTTCGTAATTTATCAAAACCAATTTTGTAGGTGTTAATTCGCTGATTGTCCATACATCGTCAAAACAACCGCTACATTTCACGAACAAACCAACAAGGTCTATTTTGTGATCTTTGTGGTTATATCTTTTAATTTCGTAAGGCAAACCTTGTTCTAAAGTACCTTGCTGAAACTTCTGGAAAAAGGACATTTCTTTTACTGTAAAGCTGTGGTTCTTATATTTTGGTGAGATACAAGTCCACTTGCCTTGAATGTTTTGGTAATCACTTTTTATCTGGGTTTGAGCTGAAACAAACAAGCTGAAAAACAATACGAAAAGTGTAGTTGTTATTTTCATTCTGATTAGTTTTATAAAAATCGGACAGAAGAGTTTCTCATCTGCCCGATAGCTTTTTAATACATACTTGATGCTGCTTGTGTTAATTTGGCTTGGATTTTAAGGAATTTAGCCATTTGAGCCGAAGACATTTCGCTTTCTGCCTTCTCCATTTTCTCTGACAAATCGGTTGCCTTTTCCATATATTCTGCATATTCGGTCATTGCAGATACATCTCCGTCTTTGGCTTTTTTCATCAATTTGATGTATTGGTCAACGTATTCTTCGTAACTTTTTAGGTACTCATCAATATTATTATTCCCTTTTGGGGTAGAAACAACTTCTTCTTTTTCTTCGGAAATTTCATCTGTTGGTCCGTCTGTAATTTCTTCTGTATCAAAAGAAGAAGTTTCCATTTCGGTTGTCGGCTCGTCAAAAGAAGTTTCTTTTTCCGTTTTGTTTCCACACGCTGTGAATGTTAATGCGATTGTCGCAAGAATTGCTAATTGTAAATTTTTGATGTTCATTTTATTTATGTTTATAATGTTAAATATTCTGATTTATATAGTATAGAAATACAGTTTTTCAGCAAAAGTATAATACGATACTGGTGTTTCCTTACGGTTTTCCGTAAAGTGAATATTTTAGGGTGGAATTTTTTGGAGTGGAGTAGTGTATGTTCTTTTTCTGTTCATTTGGACTTTCGGTATTACTTCGTTGTGCCGATGTCCTACAAAAAAAACGTGGGACAGTTGCAAACTCGTAAGTAAGGGAGTCGAAGCCCTGAGAACAAAGTAAAGCAAAAGCCCACGCCGTAGCGTGAGCGTTCTGACTAAACTTCCCTGTTCTCTATAAAATTTCGACTTTTTACTTACAGGTAGCGTAGCAAACGCAATATGTTATTTTATAATTTTATCTTTTCGTTTCTATAATTTTTTTGTTTTTAATTTTTGCAAATGTAATAAATATTTATGGTCTTGTTTTTAGAGCGTTGGCAAAAAAATGGCTCTTTTGGTTTTTTGAAGCATTGGCTTGTGTGTCAGCAAAAACCAAATGTGCCATTTATGCGTTGGCTAAAATTGTTTTAAAATGTGCGTTGGCAAAAATAAAAATAACTTCAGCGGTTGTTTTCTGTTAAATTTTCCGAAGTTTCGATTTAAGACGGCTGTTCAAATCGGCTTGCAGGTAACGTTTTGGGGCTTTGCGATGGTGGGGCAATCGAAGCACAAATCTTCAATTTTGCACAAAAGTTGAACCGAAGAACAACAGTTGAACTTTGCAGTTTCGCCCCACTATTGCAAAACCCTTGTGCTTGTTGCACAACTCAAATATACAAATAAACTTGTATAAAAACGGGATATTTCGTAAATTGATGTATGCAAGGAAAGAAGAGTTTTACACCACAATTATTTGTTTCGGTCAATTTATTAGACCTAGTTCCAGAGGATAATTTTTATAGAAAAATGTTATCCGAACTCAATTTAGATTTCATTTATAAAGCAACTCAAAAGTATTATGGTAAGGAAGGACAAGAGAGTATAGATCCTGTTGTTTTCTTTAAGATATTATTGGTGGGATATTTAAACAATATCAATTCAGATAGACAGTTGATAGCTTTTTGTAGTGATAGCTTGTCGATAAGATTGTTTTTAGGTTATGATGTACATGAGCAGCTTCCTTGGCACAGTACCATTAGCCGAACTCGCGGTTTGTATGGCGAAGAAGTCTTTTTAAACTTGTTTAAAGAAGTCTTGAGAATGTGCGTTTCTAAAAATATGGTTCGTGGTAAACGACAAGCGGTGGACAGCGTTTTCATCAAAGCTAATGCTTCTATGGATAGCTTGGTAGAGAAAGAAGTTTTAGAAGACGCCAGTGCTTTTGTAAACGAACTAGAAGAAAACAGCGAATACAAAGTAACTACCACCCGCAAGAAACTCGTTGAACGCCACCATGATTGGAAAGCAGAAGCGTATAAAGGAATGCCAGCAAATAGCAATAGTAGACAGATAGATGAAAACGGCAATCTCATCCGTCCCAAATACCTATCTAATCACACCCATTATTCTCCCACAGATAGCGATGCTAGAGTGAGTGTAAAACCCGGCAAAGCGCGACAATTAAATTATTTTGGACAAATCGCAGTTGACGATGCGCACCATGTCATTACAGGAGCGTGTTCAGATTTTGCGGATAAACGCGACAGTCAGTGTTTAGAACAAATTGTAGAACTCACAGAAGAAAACCTAAAGGAAAACGGAATAGAATTACAAGAACTTTTAGCCGATGGTGGTTACAGCAGTGGCGAAGCATTGGCGTATTTGCACGAAAAAAACATCAACGCCTACATCCCTAACTTCGGACAATACAAATCAGAGCGAGAAGGTTTTACTTACCACAAAGAAGAAAACTATTATCAATGCACAAAACCCGAAGGTAAGCAAGCTAAACTGCTTTTCAAAGGCGAAAAAATGGATAGTAAAGGCTACACCAAACGAACGTACCGAAGCAGTGAAACAGATTGCAAAAACTGTCCACTAAGAGAACAATGCTGTGGCAAAAGCACCAAGTTTAAAAAGCTAGACGACAGCATCCACAAAGAACATTACGACCGTATGCATCAAAAACTCACCCAAAACGAGAAATATGCCAAGAAAATGGTTAGAGTGCGAAGCAAAACGGTAGAACCCGTCATTGGAACGTTGATCAACTTTACCAACATGAAACGAGTCAACACTCGAGGCATCAAAAACGCAAACAAACATGTACTGATGGCAAGTTTAACCTACAACTTGAAGAAATACATGCGTTTTACCATTAAAAAACCAAGTATTTTAGCCCAAGTTCTATCTCTAAAACAAGGGAAGAACTTTGCTTTTTCAAAACGCGCCTTTTCAGTCTATAAAAACTCGATTTTAAGCTATTCAAATTCTAGAATTTTGAACTACAACTAAAAAAAAACCTCTCTAAAATTGCTTCTAAAGAGGTCAAAATTTCATGTTTTTGAAAACTATTTTCTAAAAAAAAGGAGTTGTGCAACAGTTACCCTTGTTAGCTGCTGGGCTTAATTTTGCTAAAATAGCTTATTTTTTGAGATAATAATTTGTACTTTTGTGGCTTCACTTCCAAAAAGTATACAACACGTGGCAAAGCCTTGGATTAAATAATTATTAGGGTAATTCTCTTCAAAACCCACTTTTATGGTATAGTACTCTATTAGTATTATGCTACAATTATTTTGTTGTATAATTTAATCAAGTTTTTATGGAAAACCGTAAATGGTTTAAGACCTATATGTTTATATGGGCTGGACAGTTTGCTTCAATGCTTACAAGTTATGCTGTTCAGTTTGCTATTGTTATATGGCTTAGTCTGGAGTACAAGTCAGCCGAAGTTTTAGCCTACGCAGGAATAGCAGCTATGTTGCCTCAAGCATTGATAGGCTTAATAGCAGGTGTATATGTTGACCGTCTCAATCGTAAATATGTAATGATTTTTTCGGATGCTTTTATAGCTCTCTGTGCCCTTTTGTTACTCGTCATTTTACAAAATGAAAATGTTAATCTTATATGGATATACATTTTATTGGGTTTACGCTCTGTTGGTAATGCTTTTCACGCTCCGGCACTACAGGCAATTGCTCCGCTGATTGTACCCCAAAATGAATTGATAAAGGTAGCAGGAATTAATCAGGTGTTACATTCGGTTTGCAGTATTGGTGGTCCTGCCATTGGCACATTAGCCATTGCTTATCTTCCTATTTCAAAAGTATTGTACTTGGATTTGATTGGAGCATTGCTGGCTATTCTTTCACTCGTGATGGTGAAAATTCCCAATGTGGTTGCGAAGTCAAAATCGTCTGCACATTCTATTGCTACAGAATTTTCGGAAGGGTTTCAGACTGTTTCAAAAAACAAAGGTTTGCGTTATCTTTTTCTTTATGCAATGGCGATAACCTTTGTTATAATGCCAGCTGCCATTATGTTTCCGTTGCTCACAACAGGGCATTTTGCAGGAGGAAAATGGGAGATAGGAATTGTAGAAGTGGTTTGGGGCGGAGGTATGCTTATTGGCGGTGTCATCCTGAGTATTTTCAAATTGAAAGGCTCAAAAGTAGTCGCAGTCAATGTTATGTATGTATTATTGGGACTTACATTTATTTTGAGTGGTGTATTACCTGCAAGTTGGTTTGTAGGATTTGTGATGGTAACAGCCATTGGCGGTATCAGCCTGTCTGTTTTCAATGGCTGTTTTACAGCAATTGTACAAACAGAGGTAAGTCCTGAAAAATTAGGACGTGTATTTTCACTTTATTATAGTTTGGCAGTTTTGCCAAGTGTAATCGGTTTATTATTCACAGGCCTGATTGCAGAAGTTATTGGTGTAAACATTACGTTTATCATAAGCGGTTGTTTGGCAATCCTTGTGGGTATTCTTTCGTTTAGCACTCGCAACTTAATGCAATTAGGTAAAATCAAAAATATTTAAAAAAATGAAAAATAGAGATATTCAAAAATTAGCGGAAAGAAATGGGTTAATTCTTTCGGATGAAATGAGTTTTAATGAAATGGGAATTGATTTTAAGGTTGGTTTCGCTACAGATAGGGATGGCACAAAGTGGTTGTTGCGTATTCCAAGAAGAACAACCTTAGGCGAACAGATTGCGAATGAGAAACGCATTCTTCAATTGGTGTCGAAATACCTTTCGGTTCAAGTTCCTGATTGGCGTATAGCTAATGAAAAACTGGTAGCCTATCCTTTGCTCGATGGAAAACCTGCACTTACTTATGATGCGGAGACTTATGAAGTAACCTGGAATATGTCTAAAGAAAACGACCTTTATATACCATCATTAGCGAAAGCACTTATAGAACTTCATTCAATTCCTACGGAAGAAGTACTTCGTAATAATCTAAAAGTTTTGACACCTGAACAGGTTAGAAATGAGATTTCTGAAAGATTGATTTTGGTGAAATCTGAATTAGGGATAAATGCCGAATTAGAACTTCGGTACCAAAAATGGCTGGATAATGATGCCTTATGGCCGAATTTTACAAAATTCATTCACGGTGATTTGTATGCAGGTCATACACTTACTCATCATAATGGAGAAGTTTGTGGAATTATTGATTGGTCAACTGCACAAGTCAGCGATATAGCACAAGATTTTTCAGGTCACGTTACTGTTTTCGGTGAAGAAAGTCTGAAAAATTTAATTTCGGCATACGAAAAACAAGGTGGAGAAGTATGGGATAAACTGTTTGAACAAGCAGTTGAACGAGCTGCTGCCGCACCTCTAGCTTATGGATATTTTGCTTTAGAAACACAAGATGAAATTCATCTTAGTTCTGCAAAATTACAGTTAGGTGTTGAGTAGATTTTTTTTAGTAGGGGCTGACACCTTAATCGGGTCAGCTCCCTATTATTTCAAGGGATGTTTGTCTATTAGCGTTGTTGTGTAGCCTTGCAGCTAACGGACCGCGGCTTTGCGAAGTGCGGGAAATTGAAAGGAAAAATTTTCAATTATCACCAATATTAGCAAAACCACTTTTGTTTTGACGAATTTACAAAATTTGTTAAAACAAAATGGATTTTGCGGATTATTTTGAAAAAAAGTCTAAGTTATATTCTCAGCCCGCATTTTGCAAAACCGTTGTTGTACGAAGGCGTTTATCCAATATTATTAGAGATCAGAAAATGTGAGACTAGTTCTATTATAATTATTATGTTTCGAAGCTGTATCGTGTCTTCTCCAATATTAAAAAAACACCTATTTGGTTCAAAAGATATTTAACAAGCATATCAGAATAACATCGTTTTTCCCAGGATAAAACACAAAATATTTCTATGCAGAATTTAAATAATTATAGTTGTATTCTCACGAATTTTGTTAGAATATATCTTTTGATTACTCAAAAATACCAACTGGAAAAAATTGAAACTATTTCAACTTTGGAAAATATTGTTGAGAAATAAATAAGTGTTTTTTAATAGAGTAGAAGTAGAAAATAACTACAAAAATTTGTAAATTATTAGATATCTAAAACTCAGAATTATAACTGAAAAATAGTTCTACTTAATTGTATTTTTCTAATTATGAAAACTTCCCCAAACGCTTTCGTACAACGTTTTGGGGCTTGGCGTCAGTGGCGGAAATTGAAGCGAAAAGTTTCAATTTAGCGTCACGGTAAGCAAAAGCCAATTAATTGAATAAATTTAAGAAAAAAGTCAATATAATTGGCTTTTTGCGGAATAGAAAGCCGAAACTTTAATTTTAGCCTTAACCCGCCATTGCGCCAAACCCTTGTTAGCTGACGTATTTTTTAGAGTTTTGTTTTCGTTCCTTTTCCGTCAAGTTTATATTCAATTCCATTTTCGATTAGTAATCCTTTGGTCTTTTCAGAATTTTTTTCTTGTCCGTGTTTTACATCTGTGTTTATCGTTTTGCCGTTAAATTCTTTTGCTATGTCTTCCACAACTGAATGTCCGAAAACAATTTTGTCAGCTTGGTAAAATTTCAATACTTCGTTGAGTTCATTTTCCTTTATTTTGTCGTAATATTTATAGTCTTGTGAAAGACCACGATACCAATAAACTCCTTTTTTACCTGTTAGAAAATTTTCTACTTTATTATTTTCTTCTTCATCATAAAGATTTTTATCCCAATTCTTTCTTACTATTTGGTTGATGTCAGAAATTGAAATTTTGTATTTTAAAATCTCTGGACTTAAACCTGCGTGAACGAAAATATAGTTTCCAATTTTCTCAATTACATTTTTAGAACGCAACCATTTTCCTAATTCTGTTTTGTCTGAATATAAATATTGAGTAGCAATTTTCAGACTGTCATTTTTGCTAATAAGCTGTGCAACACGTTTGTATTTTTTATTGGCATAGCGGGGATTTCCTTGAAAATTCATTATTTCGTGGTTTCCTAAAATGTAATGCACTTTTCCGTTGTACTTTATTGCTTCTTGTTCAAGTTTATAGATGAGCCACAAAACCTGGGTTACATTTTCTCCTCTGTCCACAAAATCCCCGTTTAAGAGTAAATGTCCGTTGCCAAAAGTCCAATTAAAGTTTTTATCAATTACTCCATTGTTGATAAGGAAACTTGAAAGGCCGTCAAAATTTCCTTCAATGTCAGAAATAACAACCAGTTTTTCAGGTAATTCGTAAAATTCAGGTTCGGAAATTATACTATCTTTGAGTTGAAATTCAAATTGGTCATTATCTGAATTACCTACATTTACAATTAGTTTTTCTTTTCTGTCGATATTTTTGTTTAGTAATTTATTTTCTTTTGTTACTTCGTAAAGTTGATTGTTAATTATATAAGGTCCATCAACTCCATTAAGATTATATTTTTCCTGATAATTTATAAAAATTCCAAAATCTCTATCTTTTTCAAATAACGCTCTTAGTCCAGACCATTTATCACGAGTTCCATCTTTGTGTTCTAAATTGAACCCCACAATTAAAAGAAAGAGAAAGATAAATCCAATTAAGGATAAAATTCCGTATGTTATAATTTTAAAAATCTTCTTGATTGGTGGACGTTGTTTCATAATATGTCAGCTAACTCTCAAATATACGCATATATTTTATTCAACCAAATTTTATTTTGTGATTGTTAATGCGCTGTTAGGAAGTTATACAAAATGCGCAATTGGAAATTGTCTATAAAGAATGCGCAGTTGCGCATTCTTTATATTTCAAAAAAAAATTAAAAAAAATTATATCTTAGGCAACCTTTTCTTTTTTTGCTCGTCTTTAGAGTAGAATCTTATGAAATCAGACTTTCAACACATCTTCAATTTGGCGCAAAAACAAAATCGCCACGCTCAGCAACAAATTTTTGAAATGTTTGCTGACAAATTTTTGTTTGTTGCTTCCAGCTACGTTGGCAATTTGCATGACGCCGAAGATGTATTAATGCAAGCTTTTTATAAGGCTTTTACAAAAATCGAGATGTGTCAAAATGCGCAAGTTTTCGCCGCTTGGCTTCGTAGGATTGTTATTAATGAATCGATTTCTTTTGTTCGGAAAAAACAAAATATTTTGTATGTCGATTCAGAATTTATTGAAAACAAAGCTGATGAATTTGAAGATGAAATATTGGAAAACGACGCACAAATCGACGTCCAAAGCTTAATGAAAGCTATGCCAACGGGCTACAGAATTGTTTTTAACCTTGTCGTTTTTGAAGAAAAAAAACACAGAGAAATTGCTGAAATTCTCAATATAACGGAAGGTACCAGCAAAAGTCAATTCAGTAAAGCCAAAAAATTTTTAGTCGATTTTATTTCACAACAAAAAAAGGAAAAACAAAATGTTGAAAAATCTTAAATCACAATACGAGCAAGAGAAACGCTCTGTTTCGCCTGATATTTGGGAAACATTAAAAGATAAGTTGGCGGATTCTCATGCTAATCCAAAATCAAAAATCGAAGGCAAATCGCGAAAAAAAATATTGTGGTGGTCGGCTGCCGCAGTCATTATTTTGATAGCGTCTTTGGCTAAATTTAATTTGACTAAAGATTTTCCAAAGCAAAATACAATTCTCGCTGTTAAAGAAAATAATACCGTTTTAGAGAAAAACGCCTCACCCAATCAAGACCTAAAAACATCTGAAAAGATTAAGTCTATTGATAATATTGAAAAACAACATTTGGTTCAAAATCAAAAAAACACTGAAATTTCAGAAAAAAAAATCATCGTTTCAGAAGTTCCAAAACAAATGTTGTCAACTGTTGAAGAACCACAAGTTTTAGCAGAAAATTCCAAAACCGAAACACCAAAACCCAAATATATTTCTTCCAAAGATTTACTTTTTGGGATTGAACTTGACAAAACCAGAAATGACCAACAAAACAATCAAAATTCGAAATTAGGAATGACGGATTATAAAACTCAGAATTCAGTCAAGGATTTCGATGAAAAACTAACTCCCAAAAGTTTAAAAATTCTTGGTTTTACAATATTTGACAAAGATTCTACAATTAAAAAATAAACAATTTATATGAAATCAAAACTACTCATTCTAGCATTACTCTCCAGTTTTGTTAGCGCTCAAACTACGCTCGAAACTCAAATTAAAAACTATTCTAAAAGCATCGAAAATATGATTGCTAAAGAGAAATCCAAAATGAAATCCGAAATCCAACAACTGGAAGAAGCCTACGAACAAGGAAAGATTTCAAAAGAAGAACTTGTTTCTGAAAAAGCCAAAATCTCTGAAAAATACGAAACGATTATCAATGACAAAATCGAATCGCAACGTAGCAAAATGGATAGCATTACCAAATCCACCGTTGTAGCTTCTGTATTTGGGATTAATACCAAAAACAATACTCAAAATAACAAGAATTATAGCATAAGTACTGGCTTTATAGATATCGATGTTAATACTAAAAATGGGGAAAAGAAAAATCCAAAAGATCTTATTAACACAAGTAGTTTGAGCCTTAATTATGGATTACTGAATTTGACAAAAGAAAAGGTAAGTATTAATCCTTTCGAAGAAGATTCGCAGATGCGCATTGGCAATTCGCATAGTTTTGAGCTTCAGTTTCGTAGAGATTTGCAACTTGGATCGACTTCCAGTCCGTGGTTTTTACGTTATGGTTTTGCTTATCGCACCGATACTTATATGCCAAAAAGGCCATTGGTTTTTGTGCAAAATCAGCAGGATTTATCATTAGAAAATTTTGAAAATGGAAAACTAAAACGATCCAAACTTCGTAATGTGTATTTGACTTTGCCAGTGGAATTTCAGTTCTTAATAAATCCAAAATATACCGAATATGAAGGCCAATCTTACATCGATGGACGCAAAAAAACTTGGAAAATAGGAGTGGGCGCCTACGCAGGCCTCAACACAAGAAGCATTGTGAAAGTTAAATATTATAATCCCGAAGGCAAGTTTGACAAATACCAATATACACTGGACGAGGGCGTTAACAGCTTTTTGTTTGGTGGAAAACTTACTTTAGGTTACGGAAGTCTTAACTTATTTATTAAAAAAGATTTCACACCAATTTTTAATGATAAAGCGCAAATCTCTCATAAAAATGGAATCCAAGTCGGTATAGAATTGGTTAACTTAGATTTTTAAATTTATGATTAATCTATTTATTAAATTTTTCTTTTTTATATTCGGAGTTTTTCTTTTGGCACAGACAGAAATCAACCATTATTGACAAAGTCATTGTAAGATTTGGAAAACTAAAAGATAAATTGATTGGAGAAAAAAATCGTCTAAATTCTAAATATCATGAAACATACTTTCCCGAGTATGTTTTTTTTTTGTATTTTGGCAAAGCATTTAGCAACATGAAAAACATACAATTAATAGGCGTTATTTTGGTTGTCATAGGAAGTTTTCTTCCGTTACTAAAAATACCTTTGGTAGGCAATTGGAATTATTGGAAAATCGATCCTTATCTTGTGAGTATCATATGGATTCTCTGTGCTTTAGCTTTATTTTTCATTCAGAAACAAAAATTAAAAGCAACAAGAATAGTTTCGGGAAGTCTTATTTTTTTATTTGTCTTTACAATTATCGCCATCAAATTAAAATCTTTGGATTTTTTTAGTTTTTTACCTTTTAAGTCTTGGCAAAGTGCTTTTGCGGGAATTGTAAATTTATCTTGGGGTTGGTTTTTCGAGTTTGCAGGTGCAGCTTTAATGCTTTTCGGAATTAATAAAAATCAAAACTTAAATAATTAAAATTAATATAATGAAAGAAGTATTTATAGTTTCCGCAGTGAGAACTCCAATGGGAAGTTTTATGGGAAGTTTATCAACAGTACCAGCAACCAAATTAGGAGCTACTGCTGTAAAAGGAGCTTTAGATAAAATTGGCTTAGATCCTACACAGGTTCAGGAAATCTATATGGGGAATGTATTGCAAGCGGGGGAAGGACAAGCACCAGCGCGTCAGGTGGCTTTAGGAGCGGGACTTTCTAATCATACACCTTCTACAACAATTAACAAAGTTTGTGCTTCAGGGATGAAAGCGGTTATGATGGCTGCTCAGTCTATTAAAGCGGGAGATCAAGACGTTATTGTTGCTGGTGGTATGGAGAATATGTCTTTAGTTCCTCATTATTATAACGCAAGAGTTGCTACTAAGTTAGGAGATATCAAAATGTTAGACGGAATGGTTTCTGACGGTCTTACAGATGTTTACAACAAAGTACACATGGGCGTTTGTGCAGAGAAATGTGCTACAGATTATAACTTCACAAGAGAAGATCAAGATAATTTTGCAATTGAGTCTTACAAAAGATCTGCAGCAGCTTGGGAAGCAGGAAAATTCGATAACGAGATTGTTCCTGTAGAAATTCCTCAAAGAAAAGGAGAGCCTATCATCTTCGCTCAAGATGAAGAGTATAAGTCTGTAAATTTTGATAGATTACCAACTTTGCCAACGGTTTTCAAAAAGGAAGGTGGAACGGTAACTGCTGCGAATGCTTCTACATTGAACGATGGTGCTTCTGCATTAATCCTTGTTTCTAAAGAAAAAATGGAAGAATTAGGATTAAAACCTTTAGCAAAAATCGTTTCTTATGCGGATGCAGCTCATGAGCCCGAAAACTTTACAACTGCTCCTGCAAAAGCTTTACCTGTTGCTCTTAAAAAAGCTGGTTTAGAAGTTTCTGATATTGATTTCTTCGAATTTAATGAAGCTTTTTCTGTGGTTGGTTTAGCAAATAACAAAATTTTAGGTCTTGATGCTGCAAAAGTAAACGTAAACGGTGGAGCAGTCGCTTTAGGACATCCACTAGGAAGTTCTGGATCTAGAATTATTGTAACATTAATCAACGTATTGAAACAAAACGCTGGTAAATATGGTGCTGCAGCGATCTGTAATGGTGGTGGTGGTGCTTCTGCAATCGTTATTGAAAATATGTAATATTATTTTTAAATAGATATTTATAATCAGACTCTTTAAAAGGAGTCTGATTTTTTTTCTTAAAATTATAGATCATTTTTATAATTTATTTCTGCTTAGAGGGCTTATTTTCATAAAAAAAGTTAATTTAGAACCTTCAAAAAAAGATAATCTAAATTATGGATGAAATACTAGAACTAGTTAACAATATTGTATGGAGTAATACTTTAATTTTTTTATGTCTTTTTTCGGGTGTATTCTTCTCCATCCGAATGCGATTTCCACAGATTCGTTATATCCGCGAAATGTGGAAATTATTGTTTAAAGGCTCAGCTTCAGAAAAAGGAATTTCTTCTTTTCAAGCTTTTGCATTGGCTATTTCTGGGAGAGTAGGAACCGGAAATATTGCTGGTGTAGCTACCGCGATAGGAATGGGGGGTCCTGGAGCCATTTTTTGGATGTGGGTGATTGCATTTTTGGGAAGTGCTTCTGCAATTGTGGAAGCTTCACTCGGACAATATTATAAAGAAGTAAAAGATGGACAATATCGCGGTGGGCCCGCTTTTTATATAGAAAAAGGCTTGAAACTAAAATGGTACGCGATAATTTTTGCTGGAGTAACTATTTTAAGTACCGGCCTTCTTTTGCCAGGTGTACAAAGTAACAGTATTGCCATAGCGGTAGAAAATGCTTTTGAAGTTCCTACTTATATCACTGGAATTGTTGTGGCGTTAATACTTGGTGTAATTATTATTGGTGGCGTTAAACGTATCAGTACTGTTGCAGAATTTGTAGTTCCATTTATGGCAGGTGGTTATATCTTAATGGCTTTGGTTATTATTGGGATTAATTATCAACAAATTCCCGCTGTATTCAAATTGATTTTTGATTCCGCATTAGGCATTGATTCTGCTTTTGGTGGAATTATAGGAATGGCTATTGCTTGGGGAGTAAAACGTGGAATCTACAGCAATGAAGCTGGACAGGGAACTGCTCCTCACGCTGCTGCAGCTGCAGAAGTTTCGCATCCTATGAAGCAAGGTTTGGTGCAAGGTTTTTCTGTATATGTAGATACTATTTTTGTGTGCACCGCAACCGCTTTAATGATTTTATTTACAGGAATGTACAATGTTCAAAATCCTGCCGGTGGATTTATTACCGAGAATATTCCCGGGGTGAAGATGGGAGCCGATTTTACGCAGTATGCAGTGGCGCACCATTTACCTTCTGTTGGGAAGGCTTTTGTAGCTATTTCTTTGTTTTTCTTTGCCTTTACTACCATTATGGCTTATTATTATATTGCCGAAACCAACATCAGCTATTTACAGAAAAAAGCAAACAGTAAAATTTACATCAGAATTTTCCAGGGGGTTATTTTAATATCTACTTTTTACGGTGCTGTGAAAACTGCAGACGCCGCATGGATGTTAGGAGATATTGGTGTTGGATTAATGGCTTGGCTGAATGTGATCGCAATATTATTGATGCAAAAAAAAGCTATGTTCCTGTTTAAGGATTATGAGAAACAGAAAAAAGAAGGCAAAGATCCTGCATTAGCCTTAGAATCTGAACAAAATTAATTTTTAAATAAACTTGTGTTAAGTCACATGTTTGAACTTTAATTTTATATTTGTTAAATATTTGAAAATTTTAAACGTGAGTATTAAAAACAATCCGAAAATAATGAAGGCCTGGGCGCTGTATGACTGGGCTAACTCTGTATACTCTTTAGTAATTACATCGACCATTTTCCCGATTTACTATTCTATTTTAACAACCGCTTACGAAAAAAGCGAATATGTTGAAGAAACAGGAAAAACAATACAAGTTCCTGTAAGACATTTGATTGAAATTTTTGGTAGAGAATACCAGCCGGACGCAGTATATGGTTATTCTTTGACCTTATCTTTTGTCGTAGTCGTTTTGTTATCGCCTATTTTATCTTCTTTGGCTGACATTATCGGAAACAAAAAATCATTCCTACAATTTTTCTGTTATTTGGGAGCAACTTCATGTATGGGATTGGCTATGTTTACAGGTATGGATACTGTATGGTTAGGCCTATTATTTAGTATAACCGCAAGTATCGGTTTTTGGGGAAGTTTGGTATTTTATAATTCATTTCTTCCCGATATTGCCACACCAGACAAGCAAGATGCGCTTTCTGCCAGAGGTTATGTGTATGGTTATATTGGCTCGGTAATTTTGGTAGTTATTTGTTTGGTATTAATCCAAGTTTTAGCAAAAGACGCCGAACAAGCAATATTATTTACAAGAGTTAGTTTCCTATTCACGGGAGCATGGTGGTTTGGCTTTTCGCAATATACCTTCAAGCATTTACCAAAATTTGGAAATGTTAAAGACCAATTACCCAAAGATTTGGTATTGTTAAATCATAAAAATTTATTCAAAAGTCATAAAAACAACGGCGGTTTTTTCTTTGTCCTAAAAAAGAATATTATTTTCTATAAAGATATTATAAGAGAAAGTTTTAAAGAATTATACAAAGTTGGAAATCACCTTTTTAAAGACTCCAATTTGAAGTTCTTTTTATCAAGTTTCTTTTTCTTTAGTGTTGGGATGCAGACCATTTTTTTAATGGCAACATTATTCGGAAAATCAGAAATTAATCTGGCACAAGACAAACTGATTTTGACTTTGTTGGTGATCCAGATTGAAGCCATTATTGGTGCGATTATTTTCTCACGACTGAGTCGTAAAATTGGAAATAAAAATGTCATTTCGATTTGCATCGTTTTATGGATTGTAGCCTGCCTTTCAGCCTATTATCTCAACAAAGAAAATCCAAATGTAGAGTATCAATTCTATGGTGTTGCCGCGATTGTTGGTCTTGTTATGGGTGGCTTACAAGCGATGTCGAGATCAACTTATTCCAAACTTTTGCCACAAGATGGTATGGAAAATACAACCTATTTTAGCTTTTACGATGTTTTAGAAAAATTAGCGATTATTTTGGGAACTTTCATTTTTGCAACTTTGATTGAGCATTTCAATAATATGCGTTATGCAGCCTTGTCAATGACGATTTTCTTTGCAATAGGCTTGGTTTTAATCAGATTTTTAAAAGTCAATATCAATAACGAAAAAGCAGCGTAATCGATTTCAATTCACTTCATAAAGTGGAATTAAATTTGCTTATATCATAATAGATTTTTTTTAGTAAATTTGCAAAACAAAACACAGAAAAAGAAACGATGACCAATCCTTTATTTTACGCTAAAATCATCCTTTTCGGAGAATACGGAATGATAGAAAACTCGCAAGGCCTTGTTGTTCCGTATAGTTTTTATAAAGGAGCTTTGAAGTTTTCCGATCTTGCTTCAGATTTCGAAAAAAACTCCAATCAGCATCTTGCAAAATATGCTGAGTTTTTGGTAAGTCTTAATCTTCCAGGAAATTTCAAACTGGATATCGAGGCTTTTCAAAAAGATATTGCTGCTGGTTTGTTCTTTGATTCCAACATTCCACAAGGCTATGGTGTGGGAAGTTCTGGTGCTTTGGTTGCTGCAATTTTTGAAAAATATTCTTCTAAAAAACTTAGCCCCGACAATATTTCTAAAGATAATCTCAAAATTTTAAAAGCCATCTTCGGAGAAATGGAAAGCTATTTCCATGGAAAAAGTTCTGGGATGGATCCTTTGATTTGTTATATGAATCTTCCTATTCTTATCGAAAACAAGGAAAATTTAGATAAAGTTTCTATCCCGGATCATGCTACAGAAGGCAAAGGTGCAGTGTTTTTAATCGATTCCGGAATTACAGGCGAAACAGGACCGATGATTCAGATCTTCTTTGAAAAAATGAAAACTGAAGGTTTCCGCAAAACGCTGAAAGAAGAATTTATCCGCTACAATAACGCTTGCATTGATTCTTTTTTGAAAAAAGATATGAATCCTTTCTTTAAAAATCTAAAAAAATTATCAGTTTGGGCGTATGACCATTTCAAACCGATGATTCCAGAAAGCATTTATAATATTTGGAAAAAAGGAATTGATACAAATGCTTACTATCTTAAACTTTGCGGAAGTGGCGGTGGAGGCTATATTCTTGGATTTACAGAAGATTATGAAAAAGCAGAAAAAATGTTATCCGGATTTCAAAAAGAAGTGATTTACAGATTTTAATTTGCATGAGTCAAAACATACAAAAACGAACTAAAAATTTTGCCTATCGACTAAATCAGTTGATGGGCTTTATTTTGGGGGCACGCTTTTTTGTTGTGGGCTTATTGACTTTTGCATTGTACGTTTCGACGTTTTTTTTGTTCAACCGCGAAGAGTCTTTTAAGGCTTTTGTTTTTGATTATCACGCACATCTCATTATTCTTTGTTCAATTCTTAGTATCATGGCGGGCGGCATCATCAACCAATTTTATGACCGCGAAAAAGACCAAATTACCAAACCTTTCAGAAGTCGAATACAATCTTTCTTTGAACAAAAATATTTTCTTTATGCCTATGTCATTCTTAATGTTTTGGGCTTAGGAATTGCTTGGACACAGTCTTGGCGCGTTTTTATTTTCTTTTTAGTCTATCAATTTTTGATGTGGTTATACAGTCATAAACTAAGTAAAATACTACTAATTAACAACTTGACTTTCGTTGGACTAAGTATGTATCCCTTCTTCGGTATGTTGGTCTATTACAGAACTTTTACCCCGAAAGTCTTCTTTATGGCAATATTTCTTTTTTTGATGCTCATGATAATTGACATGACAAAAGATCTCTTAACCAAAAATGCTGATCGCGTTTTCGGCTACAAAACCATTGCTAATCAGTTCAAATCTATAACAGCGCGACGTATTATTATTCTGTTTTGCTTATTCGCTTTTGTGACATCATTAATTATTATAAAAGGTATTGGCCTACACAGCATTATGGCATTTTACTTTGCTGTAGGGCTTTTTGTTTTGATTGTTACGGTATTTTGGTTACTAAGAAATTATAGAAACGACAAAATAAATGCATTAACCATTCTAAAGTTTTGGATATTCATTGGGATTTTATCAATGCTATTCGATGGCATTTATTCACGCTTTAGTTGGGCAATTTAATAATTAATAAAAAAAAAGGCTTTTTAATATTGACTTAAAAAAGTCTATCTTTGCAAAAAATTTTGAATATGAGCAGAAACGAGAGAAATTCTTCAGACAGAAATAAAAAGACCGGAAATTTTGGAGGGAGAAAATCTTCTGATAATTCGCGTGGCTCACGAGGGGATTCAAAAAACTCATCAAAAGAAGGTGCTTCTTTTGAAAGAGGTGGAAAATTTGGAAAACCTAAAACGACCAGAGGTCGCGATTTTGATTCTCGCAACAAATACGAAGGCGGCGAGAGAAAATTTGGTCCTAAAAAACCATTTATCAAAAACGAAGAAGAAGGAGAGCGCGTAAAATCTTACATCCAAAAAAGAAAATTGGAAAAGCTTTCTAAAGCACCGAAAGAAACAATCAGACTTAATAAATATATTGCAAATTCTGGGATTTGTAGTAGGAGAGAGGCAGATGATCTTATTACACAAGGTCTTGTAGAAGTTAATGGCAAAGTGATTACAGAAATGGGATATCAAGTACAAAAAACGGATAGAGTCGTTTTTGATGGACAAGGTATAACACCAGAAAAACCTGTTTATGTTGTTCTTAACAAGCCCAAAGGCTACATCTCTACAACCAAAGACGAAAAGGCCAGAAAAACGGTTATGGACCTTGTAGCGAATGCTTCGCCATACAGATTATTTCCTGTTGGTCGCCTAGATCGCCAAACAACAGGTGTTATATTGTTAACGAATGATGGACACATGACCAAAAAGCTAACGCATCCATCATTTAATATGAAGAAAATTTACCATGTTACTCTGGATAGAAAATTATCTATTGAAGATCTTAAAAGCATTGGTGAAGGTATTCGTCTGGAGGAAGGTGTGGCAGAAGTAGACAGCATATCTTTTATCGAAGGAAAACCTAAAAATGAAATCGGTATCGAAATCCATATTGGTTGGAATCGCGTTGTAAGACGTATTTTCCAAAAGCTAGGTTACGAAGTAGAATCTTTGGATCGCGTGATGTTTGCAGGATTAACCAAGAAAAATATCAAACGTGGACATTGGAGAATTCTTACCGAATTAGAAGTCAATAATTTGAAAATGTTATAAAAAAGCGCTGAAATATTTCAGCGCTTTTTTATTGGTAATATCTAAACTTTAGAAAGCATAAGAAAAGCCAGCTTGCACAAGGCCTCTTGTACCAATGCTCGGCTCCAGAAATACGCCAAAACTTCCACCATATCTCACACCAATTGGCATAATGTTAAAAGCTAAAAAAGTGTCATTCGCTTTTTGAACTTTTGAATTAAAATCGACATATTCCACATTTCTGAATAACGCCCCCACAGACGCCCCCGAATAAAAACGCCATTTGCTATCCGCATCTGACCAGAAATAATCGACTTTCGGAAGAACAGAGAAATAAGATTGCTCTTTGTAAGAGGTTCCATTTTCGCTAAAAGTCTCTACATTAGCTTCTAGACCGTAACGCCATTTCATATCTTGGCTATAAACAGTTCCTGCAATGGTGAAAACCCCTTTGCTGTTCGGAAGAACAACGTCATCTCCTCCAAAAATTGCTTTACCTGCTACCTCACCAATTCCTTTCAGAATAGAATCTGCAACGCCAAAAAGAGAACTTGTACCATAGCCTGCAGAGATTTCAAATTTTTGAGCATTCATCATGGACAATCCACCTAAAGCTGCTAACAAAAATAGTTTTTTCATGGTTTTATAATTTTATTTATCCATGCAAAAATAATTAAACTTATTTATAAATAAACAAATATTATTGAATTTTCCTTAACCAATAATAGTTACATGATGCTCTAGCAAATCATAAATCGTATTTTTGGCACTTTCTGGTTTTACGTTAACCGCTCTTGTACCTTGAAAATGCAACATAGGGACAAATCCTGCTTCCATTGCATCCAGACATGTATATTTCACACAATAATCAAGCGCTAGACCTACAATTTCTACAATTTGGATGTCATGATATTTAAGATAATCTTCTAATCCTGTTTTTACAAAATGGTTGTTATCTTGAAAAGCACTATAACTATCAATTTCGGGATTGACACCTTTTTGAATAATTTTTGTTGCTTTAGAAACGTCTAGATCTTTATGAAACTCTGCGCCGTGCGTACCTTGCACACAATGATCTGGCCACATAAACTGCGGAATACCATTCATAATAATTGTTTCGCCAACGTTTCTGTTGTTATTAACGGCAAAAGATTTATGATTAGCAGGATGCCAATCTTGGGTCAATATAATTTCGTCGTAGTTGCCTTTTTCCATGAGTGTATTAATGAAAGGGATAATTTCGCTTGCTCCAGGAACGGCCAAACTTCCACCTTCACAAAAATCATTTTGAACATCTACTACTAATAAGGCTTTCTTCATGAGATAATATTTTTACAAATTTAGTTTAAAGACTTTGTTTGCGCTAACAACTTACAGCAATTGTACCAAATTATTAATTGGTACATATTGTCATATTTTTGAAAGAAAAATTATGCTGTTATTAATATAAGAATTAGTATTTTTAAACTTTAAAACGCTTTTGATAGAAATGCTAAAAAATTTCCATAAACATTTGTCAGAAATCCTGGACGTTCCTGAAGAAAATATTCAAAAATGTGCCATACATTACGATATTCGATTTTTTAAAAAAGGGAGTATGTTGGTGCAAGAAGGCGAGGCGTCTGCAGATCGGTTTTTTGTTGAAACAGGCTTGTTAAGGATGTTTTCTATTGATAAAAATGGTAAAGAACATGTTATTCAGTTTGCACCAGAAGGCTGGATTATATCGGACTCCACCAGTCAATTACTTAATGAGAAATCTAGATTTTATGTGGAAGCAATAGAAGATTCGGAAATCGTTGTATTGTCTGATGATTTCTTTTTTAATCTTGGCGAAATCTATCCTCAAGTTGCTGAGAAAAATCAAAGATTGATGCTGAATCATATTAAAAATCTTCAGAACCGTGTCAACGCTTTGATTAGTACAACCGCAGAAGAACGTTATATGGAATTTCTGAAAAAATATCCTAACATTATGCTACGCGTTCCGCAATGGATGGTGGCTTCTTATTTAGGAATAACGCCAGAAAGCCTTAGTCGTGTCCGAAAGGAATTGGCTAAGAAAAACTTTGAAGTTTGAATTTAAAATATCATAAACAAAAAAGGAACAGATTAACTGCTCCTTTTTTTGTCTCAAAACATTCATTTTACAAAGGAATATTTCCGTGTTTTCTTGTTGGTCTTTCCACGAATTTGTTTTCCAACATTGCAAAAGCTTTAATCAATTTTCTTCTGGTATCTTCTGGGAAGATAACTTCATCTATAAAGCCTCTTTGAGCCGCTGTATATGGATTCGCAAATTTTTCGGCATATTCTGCTTCTTTCTCTGCCAATTTAGCAGCGGGATCAGCCGCTTCGGCAATTTCTCTTTTAAAAATAATTTCTGAAGCGCCTTTTGCACCCATTACTGCAATCTCAGCAGACGGCCAAGCGAAGTTCATATCTGCACCGATGTGTTTAGAGTTCATCACGTCATAAGCGCCACCGTAAGCTTTTCTCGTAATAATAGTCACTTTTGGTACTGTAGCTTCAGATAACGCGTACAATAATTTAGCACCGTGGGTGATAATTCCGTTCCATTCTTGATCCGTTCCTGGCAAGAAACCAGGCACATCTACCAACACTAATAATGGAATATTGAAAGCATCACAAAAACGTGTAAATCTAGCGGCTTTTATAGAACTGTTAACATCCAAACATCCTGCTAAGAACATTGGGTTATTCGCTACAATACCGATACTTCTTCCAGCAATTCTGGCAAAACCTACAACAATATTTTCAGCATAATTTTTATGAATTTCAAAGAACGAATCCTCATCGATCAAATGCCCAATAACGTCATGCATGTCGTAAGGTTTGTTGGCATTGTCAGGAATAATGTTTTTTAAATCCTCGCGAAGTTCATCATTTAATTCATAATCTAAACTTGGTGCAGTTTCTTGATTATTTTGTGGAAGATAACTTAATAAAGTTTTAACATCTTCAAGACATTCTACATCGTTAGCAGAAGTTGTATGAGCAACACCAGACTTTGTAGAATGCGTTGATGCGCCACCCAATTCTTCTGATGTTACTTCTTCGTTGGTAACCGTTTTAACAACGTTTGGACCCGTTACGAACATGTAAGACGTATTCTCAACCATCATGGTAAAATCTGTCATCGCTGGTGAATATACCGCGCCACCAGCACAAGGTCCCATAATCGCAGAAATTTGAGGAATAACACCAGAGGCTTGTACATTTCTGAAGAATATGTCAGCATAGCCACCCAAAGATCTTACACCTTCTTGGATACGAGCTCCACCAGAATCGTTAAGCCCAACCATCGGTGCGCCAACTTTAACTGCCATATCCATGATTTTACAAATTTTCTCAGCATGCGTTTCGGACAATGCGCCACCAAAGACCGTAAAATCCTGAGCAAAAGCATAAGTCAAACGTCCATTAACGGTACCATAACCCGTGATAACACCATCGCCTAAATAATATTCTTTATCCATACCAAAATCTTTGGTACGGTGTGTTATGAAAGCACCAATCTCTTCAAAAGAACCTTCATCAAAGAAATATTCGATACGCTCTCTAGCAGTTAATTTTTTCTTAGCGTGTTGCGTTGCAATTCTTTTTTCGCCACCGCCCAATTTAGACTCCGCTAATTTTTTATTTAATAGGTCTATTTTATTTTTCATGATTTAATTTAGAATTGATTAGGGACACGCAGTAATTTTTGATCTTCCAAATATTGTTTAAGTGCTACTAAAGCAGCAACTTCAGCTTCTTTAGCTTGATTCTCCACAATAATTTCTGGACTGTAATATTTCTTAACAAAATTGGTGTCAAAATTTCCAGAACGGAATGCCTCGTGATCGAACACAAAACTACCGAAAGGAAGCGTTGTGCTAACGCCTTCAACTTTATAATCCTGAATGGCTACTAGCATTTTCTCAATAGCTTCGTTACGGTCTTTTCCGTGAACGATTAATTTTGAAAGCATTGGATCGTAATAGATAGGAACATCCATCCCTTCGGCAAAACCATCATCCACACGGATGCCATCTCCAGTTGGCGGTTGGTAAGTCGTTAAAGTCCCAACGCTTGGCAAGAAATCGTTAAGAGGATCTTCGGCGTACACTCTCAATTCTAAAGCGTGACCATTTATTGTTAAATCTTCTTGTTTTATTGGAAGTTCTTCACCTCGCGCTACGCGAATCTGAAGTTCTACCAAGTCCATTCCTGTAATCATTTCTGTTACGGGATGTTCAACTTGAAGACGTGTGTTCATTTCTAGGAAATAGAAATTTTTGTTTTCATCCAACAAAAACTCCACCGTTCCAGCGCCAAGATAATCACAAGACTTAGCCACTTTAACCGCAGCTTCGCCCATTGCTTTTCTAATTTCTGGAGTCAAAACAGCAGAAGGTGCTTCTTCAACAACTTTTTGGTGACGACGTTGTACAGAACATTCTCTTTCGAATAAATAAAGAATATTGCCATGATCGTCCGCCATAACTTGGATTTCGATATGCTTTGGAGAAGCCACATATTTTTCAATGAAAACAGAACCATCACCGAAAGCAGAAGTTGCTTCGGAAATTGCGCGTTGCATTTGAGACTCGAATTCGCCTTCGTTTTCTACAACACGCATACCTTTTCCGCCGCCACCAGCAGATGCTTTAATCAAAATAGGGAAGCCAATTTTTACGGCAACCTTCTTCGCTTTTTCAACATCGGTAATCGCTTCATCAAGACCAGGCACCATTGGGATATCATAGGCTTTTACAGCTTCTTTAGCTGCCAGCTTGCTTCCCATAACGTGGATTGCTTTGGATCTTGGACCGATAAATGTAATATTGTTAGCTTCAGCTTTTTCAGCAAATTCAGCATTTTCTGATAAAAAACCATAACCTGGGTGAATCCCATCAACATGTAGTTTTTTACAAACTTCAATGATTTTGTCACCTAAAAGATAGGATTGATTAGAAGGCGCTTCGCCGATACACACCGCTTCGTCAGCAAATTTAACATGTGGCGATTGGCGGTCGGCCACGGAGTAAACAGCCACCGTTTTGATGCCCATTTTTTTTGCCGTTTTCATGACTCTTAATGCGATTTCGCCACGATTTGCTACAAGTATTTTTTTCATTTTTAACTTAATCGTAATTTCTAAAATTTATTCGAACTCTATTAATAATTGACCTTTGTCAACCGCCTGACCTTTTTCTACCGCGATGGATTTTATCACACCTTGGCGTGGCGAGTAAAAGCTGTTTTCCATCTTCATGGCCTCAAGTATCAAAAGATTGTCACCTTCCTGAACTTCTTGTCCTACGTTAACCGCAATTTCTAAAATAAGTCCTGGCATTGGCGCTTTTATAGCGTTAACCTGTTTCGCTTTACCAACTTCAAAACCCATGTCTTTGATGAGTTTATCGAGTTCGTTTTCGATGTTAACCTCATAGATGTTGTTGTTAACATTTACTTTGTAAGATTTGTGCTGAAAGTCAGCTTCTAAAATTTCCGCGTGATAAGATTGGTCATCGCGTAGAACGTGAAAATGCTCGGCATCCAAGCTTGCAACATCAACCGCTTTAATCTGCTCTTCGGTCAACTCATAACGTTGAGTGCCATTAACCGAAGCATTAAAGGTTTTTCCCATATTCTTCTTATTGATATTTATTTGTAGAGTTTTATAAATTTAGAATGTCATTTCTGGCGTATTATCGTCGGCAACCAATTTACCAAGCGTTGCTTTTTTAATATCTTCTACAGAAACACCTGGCGCTCTTTCTAAAAGCTTGAAACCGCCTTCTGAAAGGACTTCGTAAACGCCTAGCTCTGTCACAATTTTTTTTATACATTTCACACCGGTTAAAGGTAAGCTACATTCTGATAAAAGTTTGCTTTCCCCATATTTATTAACTTGTTGCATTGCCACGATAATATTTTTAGCCGAAGCTACCAAATCCATTGCGCCGCCCATGCCTTTCACCATTTTGCCAGGAATTTTCCAATTGGCGATATCCCCATTTTCTGAAACTTCCATAGCACCAAGAATTGTTAAATCCACTTTTTGTGCTCGAATCATCCCAAAACTCATTGCAGAATCAAAAACTGCAGAACCAGGAAGTGTTGTAATGGTTTGTTTTCCGGCATTAATAAGATCGGCATCTTCTTCACCTTCTATTGGGAAAGGTCCCATGCCTAGAAGCCCATTTTCGGACTGTAACACAACATTAATACCTTTTGGAATATAATTGGCAACCAAAGTCGGAATACCAATTCCTAAATTAACATACGAATTATTCTTAATTTCCTTAGCGATACGCTGGGCAATTTGCTCTTTTGTAAGACTCATTATTAATAAATTATGATGCTTTAAAGTTAAGATTTTTTTGCGTTAGTGAGTGCTATAAAATAAAAAAGAACCTTAAAAAAGACTCTTTTTATTATTCTGTTATTTTCTTGGATGTGTAGGAGGCGATGGCGGCGGCGGCGTACTTCCATCTCCATGAAACTGCATCGTGACTGGAATTTTAAAATAAGAAGCCACAGTTTTGTTATCTTTTTCTGCTGGTTTCCAAGTGGTATTATTTCCTATTTTCTGAATGGCTACTTCTACAGCTTTATTAAATATATTGTTAAGTCCAGTCGTTTTAATATCTACAATTTTACCATTTGCATCAACTTTTATCAAGGCGCTAGAAGTAATGTTTCCACCAATATTTCCAATTTCTGTAAGATCCATTTCCATTGCTAAAGCTTTTCTAAATGCAGACATACCACCAGGAAATTCAGCAGGAATATCCACATCATCAGTTTTTGTTTCGTTTACTTTTTTACTCTTTTTAAAGGCTTTTAAAGAAATTTGGTTTTGTTTCACGGTGTCAGAAACTTTTATTTCTTTTTTATTAATTGAAGTAGAAATGGGTTTTTCTTCTTGATAATTTTCTTTAAAATCAGAAAGAGAAGTTTTGTTTTCGGTTTTCACCAATGCGCTTTTACTTATAGCTTGCTTTGCAAAAATTGGTGTTTTAACTTTCTCAGCAAAAAGAAAAGCAACGCCACAAGTGAAAAGAACAGAGCCCAAAACCCTAGCTTTTAATTTTTTGTTTTGTGAAGTGTTCATCATATTAAATCTTTTTTTGGTGTTGTTATTTTGTTTAAAACTTTGGACTAAAGAATATTGCTGCAAAAGAATTTCTTGATAAATAATTTTTTGATAATGTTTAATTTCAACTTGCTCCAAAACCTTATCATCTGCCAAGAATTCATGATTTGTATTCATCGCTTTTCTATAAAAATAAACGGCAGGATTTAACCAAAAAACAGCTTTTAAAATTTCTATCCATAAAATGTCAAAACTATGTTTCTGTGTTATGTGTGCTTGCTCATGGACAAAAACACAATCATCAATCTCATGATTTTCAAACTTCTTTTGGTTGACAAAAATCGTTTGCCAAAAGCTATAAGCTGTTATATCTTCTTTGATCAATGCGATTTTGAATTCTTTATAAATCAATTTCTTTGAGACTCTTTTCATTTTTAAAATTTGAAAAATCTGAAATCCAAATCTCAATAACAAAAGACAAGAAATCCCAATATATAAGTAAAAACCTATCTGTGAAAAATCTCTTTGCAAAGTATTTTCTGCAATGTCCGTTTCAAAATTTCCATTTTCTAAAGTTGTTGTATTTTGTATTACATAAGTCCCAAATGGAATTTCTAAAAACGGAATCATCAAACTAAAAACCAAACTTCCTAACAAGAAAAACCTTTTGAAATGGTGATTCTTTTGGTTTTCTAAGAACAAATAATAGAAAATAATTAATAAACTACTTGCAAAAATTATTTTCAAATAAATCGGAATCATGACTTCGGATTTTCAATTTTCTTATCGATCATTTCGCGCAATTCTTTCAATTCTTCTTGACTTAATTTGGCATTCTGAGTAAAAAATGATGCAAATTGACTAACAGAGCTTCCAAAAAAATTGTTAATCATACTTTTCATTTCCATCGAAAAATATTGCGCTTTATCAATCTTGGGAAAATATTCCCGCGAATTGCCGTACAATTCGTAACCTACAAAATCTTTGTTTTGCATTCTTTTCAGCAAAGTTGCGATGGTTGTCGTCGCTGGTTTGGGCTCAGGAAAAGCTTCTATCAAATCTTTCATAAAGACTTTTTCTTTCTCCCAAAGAATTTGCATGACTTCTTTTTCTGCTTCAGTTAATTTTAGTTTCATTCTACAATCAATTAATCAACTCTACAAATGTAGAACTAATTTTTATTTTACCAAATATTTTATACTTAACTTTGAAAAAAATTAAAAAATGAGTTTGAAAATTGATGTTGCAAAAATTAATGAAATAGATGCGCTAATGCCGATGATGAAAGACTTTTATGCCATTGATAATTATCCTTTTGATACAGAATTAACCCGCAAAAATTTTGAAATTTTCATCAACAATTCCAATTTGGGACAATGTTTTTTATTAAAAGACGACAGTGGAATAGTGGGTTATATGATTCTCAATTTTCTCTTCAGTTTTGAATTTGGTGGCATGATGTGTTTCCTAGACGAACTCTATGTAAAACCCGAAGCACAAGGTAAAAAATATGGGGGAAAAGCTGTAGAATTTGCACAGAATTTTGCGAAAGAAAAAGATTTAAAAATGATGTTCCTAGAAATCGAAAATCATAACGAACGCGCCATGCATTTATACAAAAAACTAGGATTCGAGATGCATAAAAGAAGTATTATGACCTACGAAACCTAATTGTTTTTTTAAAAAAATTAGTTCAAAATATCGTTAATCTTAGGATATTCTGATATTTTTTTGAATACAAAACGCTGACTTTCTTGTAATTTTTGGATAAACAAATCCAATTCTTTAACCGAAACTTCATCATCCAAATATTGATCATGTGTTAACAAAACCAAATGTCGTGGTGTTTTTTCAAGATCATTGTAAAAAATACTATCGACTTTTTTAATCATTTCTGCATGATTATTTTTCAGCTTCATATCAGCAGTTGCGCGCCATTCGAGATCCCAACCAACCAATTTGAAGCCAGCACTTTGCAATTTGTCCGCAGCTTTTGTTGATGATTTTATATCCGTCGCTGTTACACCGTTAATTCTCCAAATATTACGACCGGGCGTTCTGGCAATGGGATTAAGAAGTTTCAGACTATCACGTAGAATTTTAAAATCCTGAACCACAACTTCTGGATTACGATAAAATTTGGAATATTTATTATTGGCGTGACTGTAACTGTGGTTCGCAATTTCTATCAAAGAATCTTGTTGCAAATCGTAAAAATCATCCATTTGTTTTTGGCTTCCGACAATATGCTTTCCAACAACAAAAGACGTTGCTACAACCTGATGTTTGTTAAGAATTGTCATCAAATTTTTTGTACCACGATTGGGGCCATCATCAAAAGTAAGATAGATAGAACGCTTGTCAGAATCCTCATTTTTTAATAAATCAATATCTTCAACTTTGGGGACATTTTTCTCAGTTAGTGGTTTGACTTTTAACTGTTCAAAAGTATTAAAATCTTCAGCTTCTTTTTTGCAAGAACTAAAGACAATTGCACTGGCGAAAGTCAACACAACAGAACCTAAAAAGACTTTATAAAAAGACCTTTTAGAAGAAAAATGCTTCATAAAATTAATGGGAATTAAATTGTTAAAAAATGTTAATTAATCTTAAAACCTCATAACAATTTGAGTGCCATATTTTCTTAAAATTACTTTTTTGTGGGAAAATAATTTTTAAATTTTTCCATTCCTTCTGTTGCTGAGGTTTTAAAACAATTTTCTTTGTTTTTAAACATTGAAAAATCCAAATTTGGATCAATCACAAAAATATCGCAATTCTCTGGAACATAATGTACCAACCCAGCTGCAGGATAGACTTGCAAAGAGGTTCCGACAACCAAGAAAACATCTGCATTAGAAGCAATTTCTTTGGCATTATCCATTTCGGGAACCATTTCTCCAAACCATACAATATGCGGTCTCAACTGTATGCCATTTTCGTCCAAATCACCAAGATGCAAATCGTCTTCCCAAACTATCGCATCGGTTTCCGAATTGACTGGTCTGGCTTTGCGAAGTTCGCCATGCAAATGCATGACTTTGGAAGAACCTGCGCGCTCATGCAAATCATCAACATTTTGGGTGATAATATAAACATCAAAATCATCTTCTAACTCAGCTAGAATCTGGTGTGCTTTGTTAGGTTTAACTTCTTTGAGTTGTCTGCGTCTAAGATTATAAAATTCCAAAACCAATTCAGGATTTCTCGCAAAACCTTCAGGACTTGCTACCTCTTCGATAGGGTGATTTTCCCACAAACCATTGGCATCTCGAAAAGTTGAAATTCCGCTTTCAGCACTAATTCCGGCACCCGATAAAACGACTAATTTTTTCTTCATCTTAAAACTGATTTTGACGTTTAAAATATAAAAAACGTGTTGATAAACTAAACAAGCTTTTACAAAGGTCTTCACTCTCGATTCTTGACTCTTATTTCACTTCCAAATTGACACCATTCAATCGTAGAGAATTCAAAATTACTGAAAGTGAGCTGAAACTCATCGCAGCAGCAGCTATCATTGGGGATAATAAAATCCCGAAGAAAGGGTAGAGCAGTCCAGCAGCTAAAGGAATTCCTAAGACATTGTAGATAAACGCAAAAAATAGATTTTCTTTGATGTTTTTCAAGAGTTTTTCACTCAATCTTTTTGCTTTTGCAACACCAAGGATATCGCCTTTTAACAAAGTAATTTCCGCACTTTCCATCGCAACATCGGTTCCTGTTCCCATGGCAATTCCGATATTGGATTGTGCAAGAGCTGGAGCATCGTTGATTCCATCACCCGTCATCGCTACAATTTTTCCTTCAGATTGAAGTTTTTTCACTTCATTCAATTTGTCTTGAGGAAGGCAATTCGCTTGATAATGTCTAATTCCAAGTGCATCTGCAACGGCTTTTGCAGTATGTTCGTTATCCCCCGTCATCATCATAATATCTACACCATCATTTAGAAGAAATTCTATAGCTTTTTTGGATGTTTCTTTTATTTTATCCGTAAAACTTACAAATCCTAAAACCTGATTTCCCTCCGCAACATAAGAAATAGTGTGTGCTTTAGATTGCACTTCTGTCGCTTTTTGTTTTAAACTTTCGGGAATTGAAATTTGATGAGAACTTAAAAGACTTTCGTTTCCTAAAAATACTTTTTTTCCATTGATATTTCCTTGAACACCTTTCCCAGAAACGTTTTCAAAGTTTTGAACTTTTTCGATATGAATATTTTCTTCTTTGGCTTTCTTTAAAACCGCATTAGAAAGTGGATGCTCAGAATTTTGATTGAGGGAAGCTGCTAACTGAAGAATATGAGTTGGATGTACATTTTCTAAAGTTTCAATATGTTCCAAAGATGGTTTTCCTTCGGTTAAAGTTCCTGTTTTATCGGTAATTAAAACATTTACTTTATTCATTTGTTCAAGAGCTTCGGCATTTTTAATCAGAATACCATTTTTGGCGCCTTTTCCAATTCCCACCATCAAAGACATTGGCGTTGCTAAACCCAAAGCGCACGGACAAGCGACAATTAAAACGGCAACCGCATTTACAAAAGCGAACAAGGTTTTCTGAGCTTCTGGACCGAAAATTTGCCATAAAATAAAGGTCAAAATAGCCACCGCAATTACCGTTGGAACAAATATTTTTGAAACTTTATCCGTTAATTTCTGAATAGGTGCTTTACTTCTGCTGGCTTCGTTCACCATTTTTATAATTTGAGAAAGCAAAGTTTCATCACCTACCTTTTCAGCTTTCATTAAGAAGACTTGGTTTCCGTTGATGGTTCCAGAAGTTACTTTATCATTTTCATTTTTCTCAACAGGAATAGGCTCTCCCGTAATCATAGATTCATCAATGGAGGAATTTCCTTCCATAATTTTACCATCTACAGGAATTTTTTCACCTGGTTTTACTTTTAAAATATCTCCAATTTTCACTTGATCTAAAGCCACTCTTCTTTCGGAATCTCCTTCCACCAAAGTAGCTTCATCAGGAGAAAGATTCATGAGTTCTTCAATGGCTTTACCCGTTTTTTTATGAGCCATGGCTTCCATCCACTGTCCAAGAATTACCAAAGTTAAAATAACACAAACTGCCTCAAAATAGAGTGGGATATTGCCATCGTGACCTTTTATTTCATGCGGAATCATATTGGGGAAAGCCAATGCAAAAATGCTGAATATAAATGCTGCAGCCACTCCCAAAGCAATTAAACTAAACATATTGAGGTTCCAAGTTTTAAAGGAAATCCAACCTCTTTTCATGAGAAACCAACCCGAATAAAATAAAACTGGAAGCGTTAAAAGAAGCTCTATATAAGCTTGAACATGGTGTGAAAATGGGAAATCTATCCACATTCCGCCCATCGACAAAATGAAAACAGGAAGTGTAAACGCCAAAGAAATCCAGAATTTTCGTTTTAGAATATTATAAGTTTCATCTTCAGAAATGCTATTTTTCTCTGGAATTTTCACCAAATCCATTCCGCAAATAGGGCAACTTCCAGGTTCATCACTCAAAATTTCTGGATGCATCGGACAAGTATATTGGGCTTTTTTCTTTTCGGGATATTTCACTAAATCCATCCCACAAACCGGACAACCCACATTAGAATCATAAACTTTGTCGCCCTCGCAATACATGGGACAATAATATTTTCCAGCTTGATCGTTATTGGTTATCGGTTGTTGGTTGTTGGTTGTTGGATGATTGGGATGGGAATGCTCGTCTTGATTCTTGGCTCTTGATTCTTGATTCTTTTCCTCAATAGGAACCAAATACATTTTACAAACGGGACATCTTTCACCTTGTTTGAAATACACTTTTTCGCCCTCACATTCCATTGGACAATAATAAACCGACGATGGAGAAACACGATCTTGAGGTTTTACAAAACTTTGATCTTTATTATTAGGATCTTGAAGTTTATAATTTCCAACTTTTGAAAGCGCTTCATTAAATTCTTCCAGCGTGAAATCTCTGTGTCCATGAATCACTGCTTCATTTTTTTCTAAGTTGACATCAGCGTGAATTCCATCTATATTATTAAGCGTTTCAGTGATTTTTTTCTGGCAGCCAGAGCAAGTCATTCCCAAAACTTCATATGTACGTTCCATAATCCTTGATTTTACAACACAAAATTGCTGAATGTAAATTGTAGTTTGTTATAAATTTAAGGAAAAGATGTATAGAATTTGGACTTTAGACAAAATTAATTCATAGCTTAAAACTCATCAAGTCCTTTTCTGTTATGATTTTTCAGTTTTTTAAATTCTGTTGGAGTAAAACCTGTATTGTTTTTGAATTGAGTTGAAAGATGCTGAACACTTTTGTAGCCCAGTTTTCCAGCGATTTCTGTTAAAGTAAATTCATTGTAGAGCAGGAGTTCTTTTACTTTTTCTATTTTTTGAAGAATAAAATATTGCTCGAGGGTTATATTTTCATTTTGAGAAAAATTCTTGGAAAGAGCGCTATAATCCCTATGCAAATTGCTACTTAAAAATTCTGACAAAAGAAAATCTTCATCCACATCCAACTCACTGATTTTTTGAATAATAAGCGTTTTAATTTTATCATTCAATTGAAGTACAGCATCTTTTATATGCTCAAAACCAGATTGTTCTAGTTTTTTCTCTAATTCTTTAAGTTGAATTTCAGAAAATGATTTTTTTGTTTTTACTTCGCCCAATTTTATTTCATCAACTGGAATATTTAATTCAGAAAAAATGCCTTTTACTGCAGCAACACAACGATTGCAGACCATATTTTTGATGAAAATTTGCATGAACTATTTTATTTAGGCTTAAAAGTATAAAAAATATAATAGCTGATAATAATATTCTAGAAAAAAAACATATCTTTGCACCCGAATTACATAATAATCATTAAATAATATTGGAATGTATTTAACAACAGAAAAGAAAGCGGAAATTTTCGCAAAACATGGTAAGTCAGCTACAGATACTGGTAGCGCAGAAGGGCAAATCGCATTGTTCACTTACAGAATTAATCATTTATCTCAACACTTAAAAGCTAATCACAAAGATTTCAACACAGAGAGATCTCTAGTGAAATTGGTAGGTAAGAGAAAAAGATTATTAGATTATCTTAAGAAAGTTGAAATCGCAAGATATAGAGCGATTATCGCTGAACTTGGAATTAGAAAATAATTCTCAGTCAAAAAGACAAACGAAAGCAACTCCAAAAGGGTTGCTTTTTTTATTGATATTAGTATTGATTGCTTTTTTAATAATTAACTTTGCAATCAGAAAAAACGAAGTATGAAGCTAACAGAAGAAAATCAAGAAAAAATTTCGGCATTAGAAAAAATTGCTAATGGCACAATGTGGTGGATTGGCTCAATCCCCTCATTAATAGTTCATACGATTTTCTTTTTATTATGTTTTGCCTTACCAGTTTTTGGCATTGTTGATTGGGACCACATGTTATTGGTTTTAACGACTTTATTATCTTTAGAAGCGATTTATTTAGCAATTTTTATTCAAATGTCTGTTAATAAAAGTTCAGAAAATATAGAGGTTCTGAGAGAAGATGTTGAAGAAATCCAAGAAGATATTGACGAAATCCAAGAAGATATCGAAGAAATTAGCGAAGATATTGAAGATATCAGCGAAGACATAGAAGAAATTAATGAAGATATCGACGAAATCCAAGAAGATATTGAAGAGATAAATGACGAAGATGACGAAGACCACAGCGAACGTGCCAGAGCCGTCATGTTGAAAAGCAAAGTTTCCTCTAACCGTTACGAAATCAAACAATTACGAGACAAAATAAAAGAGCTCGAACATCTTATTGAAATTATAAAAGAAAAAGAAGAGGAAGATTAATAATCGTTTGGTAATTATTAAAATTAATTTGTTACTAAATTGATATTTCTTTAATTGTCTCATATTAAAATTCCTTCTTTATCAAATTAACAAATTCCCATAAATTCCGTATCTTTGCCCACGAAAATTTAAAGAGTTTAAATATTAAAACACTCAATACGGAGTGTAAAACAAAATTAATTTATGAGTGCACCACAAGCAATCACAGAGCTAATTACTCTTGCAGACGGAAGAGAAATTACGCTTGAAACAGGTAAATTGGCGAAACAAGCCGACGGTTCTGTAGTCGTAAAACTAGGCGGAACAATGCTAATGGCAACGGTTGTAGCCAACAAAGAAGCTAACCCTGGCGTTGACTTTTTACCATTAACAGTAGATTACAGAGAAAAATTCTATGCAGGAGGTAAAATTCCTGGAAACTTCTTCAGAAGAGAAGCGAGACCATCCGATCAAGAAATTTTGACAATGCGTTTGGTAGATAGAGTTTTGAGACCTTTATTCCCTGAAGATTTCCACGCAGAAGTTCAGGTGATGATTTCCCTAATTTCTTACGATGGACAAACAATTCCTGATGATTTAGCTGGTTTAGCAGCTTCTGCAGCTATCGCAATCACCGATATCCCTTTCAATGGACCAATGTCTGAGGTAAGAGTGGTAAAATTAGACGGAAAACTTTCTATCAACCCTAAATATGAAGATTTAGCCAACGCTGAATTGGATATTATGGTGGGAGCAACAAAATCTTCAATCGTAATGGTAGAAGGTGAAATGAAAGAAATTTCTGAGCAAGAAATGTTAGAAGCTATTCAGTTTGCGCACAAAGAAATCATCAATCAAATTGAAGCTCAAGAAAGATTAGCTGCGAAAGTAGGCAAAGCTTTCCCAAAAAGAGAATATAACCACGAAACTCACGATGAAGAAATTCGTGAAAAAGTGTGGAAAGAAACTTACGATAAAGTTTATGAAGTAGCTAAAACGCCTTCTGCAAAAGAAGAAAGAGCGGAAAACTTCAAAGCTGTTCTTAATGATTTCTTAGCTCAATATACAGACGAAGAAGAATTAGAAAGAGTAACACCTTTCGTTAAAGTATATTACCACGATGTGGAAAAAGAAGCGATGCGTCAAATGATTTTGAACGAAAAAGTTCGTCTTGATGGTCGTGATCCACAAACGATTCGTCCAATTTGGTCAGAAATCGATTATCTTCCAGGAGCTCACGGTTCTGCCATCTTTACAAGAGGAGAAACTCAGTCTTTAACAGCTGTAACTTTAGGTTCTATTAAAGATGCTAACATGGTGGACAGCGTAATTACTAACCACGACGAAAAATTCTTCCTTCATTATAATTTCCCTCCATTCTCAACAGGTGAAGCTCGTCCGTTAAGAGGAACTTCAAGAAGAGAAGTTGGACATGGTAACTTGGCTCAAAGAGCTTTAGCAAACATGATTCCTGAAGAAAATCCTTACACCATTCGTGTAGTTTCTGATATTTTAGAATCTAACGGTTCATCTTCAATGGCAACCGTTTGTGCAGGAACATTAGCATTGATGGATGCAGGGGTTCAAATTAAAAAACCTGTTTCTGGTATCGCAATGGGATTAATTACGGATGAAAAATCAGGAAAATTCACGGTTCTTTCAGATATTTTAGGAGATGAAGATCACTTGGGAGATATGGACTTTAAAGTAACTGGAACAGAAGACGGAATTACGGCTTGTCAAATGGATATCAAAATCCAAGGTCTTTCTATGGATATTATGGAACAAGCTTTAATGCAAGCAAAAGACGGAAGATTACATATTTTAAATAAAATCACGCAAACCATTGCTGAACCAAGAGAAGATGTGAAACCTCACGCTCCGAAAATGGTGATGATGGAAATTCCTAAAGATTTCATCGGCGCAGTAATCGGACCTGGTGGAAAAATCATTCAGCAAATGCAGAAAGATACAGATACAGTAATCGCTATTGAAGAAGTTGGTGAAATCGGACGTATCGAGATTTCTGGTGTTGACAGAGAGAAAATCAATGCTGCAGTTGCGAAAATCAACGAAATTACCTTCGTACCAGTTGTCGGTGAAGTTTACAAAGGAAAAGTTGTAAAAGTAATGGATTTTGGTGCTTTCGTAGCGATTGCTAAAGGTACTGAAGGTCTTCTTCACATTTCTGAAATCGAATGGAAGCGTCTGGACAAAGTTCCTTACGCTGAAGGTGATGAAGTTGAAGTGAAATTCATGGGTTACGATGATCGTAAGAAAATGAAACTTTCAAGAAAAGTTTTGTTGCCAAGACCACCAAGACCAGAACAAAAGCCAAAAGCTGAAAACACTGAAGCTCCAGTTCAAAACAATAATCAAGAGCCACAAGCTTAACAATAGAAAACCATCGCATTTGCGGTGGTTTTTTTATGAGCATTGCAGTGTTTAGTTTTTGGCGCGGCGGCGAAGCCGCCGCGCCAAAAAACTAAACTATAATTACGAGAACAATTTATAAATACAAACTATTTCTGATATCAAATAAAATTTTTTCAGCTTTTTTTAAATCTGGATAATTTGGAAGATTTGAAAATTGATGCAAATTATTCATTTTCAAAATTAATTCATCAGCATATTCTAAAAGTTCATCATAAGAACGATTTCCTGCTTTAATGTCTAATAATTCATCTCTATTTTCCACACGAATATCTAATGTAGATTTTTCAAAAATTTGTACTGCTGATTGTAATAACCGAATGGTGTGCATCATGTTTTTAGAATCATAATTTTTACCGTGTTTTTGATTGGTATCATAACGATCTTAATTCCTTTCATTCACCCATTTCCAGTATTCTTTAAAATAAACAGAATATGCGTCTTGGTTGAAAAATAAATAGGCAACCAATTTTTCACCTTTCGGAATCCGAGGACAAAGAAACTTCGTTAGAGTCTTCATTTTTTATAATACCACGATAGTTTTTATTATCTTCAAAATCATAATACAACCCAAACATTCCTTTGGAATTGGGTATTTTTACCAATCCGCATTTTTCTTGTGAGAATTTATTTTCTGCTAACCAATTTTTGCAAGGAATAGAAGCGGATTCCTGTAAAATAAAACAAAAATCCAAAACATCTTTTCTTTCTTTTTCTAAAAGATTGACAATTTTCTTTTTTAAACCCCTAGCTTTCTGAATTTGAGCCGAGGCATAACCTCCAAAAATATCTTTGCATAATTTGGATAAGAAATCTTCAATTTTTAAGTGATTCATCAATGGAGGTTTGTACAAAATACAATCTTATGGCGCTGCCAAAATCTCCAAAATATTAGGATTGTTTTTCAAGAGTAATTCCACAAAACGACCAATTTCATAATAAACTTCATCGTTGGTTTCGTTAGAAACTTGAGGAATGTATTCCAAACCATAAAACATCTCTTTCGGCAAATAAAAAACTCCGCGAATATCCGTATCTGATTTTTCAGTCGCTAATCCAAAAGCTTTGCTTCCTGAGATGGTTTCTAAAAGAATCAAATTATTTTTTTAAAGAAAATCTATAGTTATCATCTTACCAATTTAATAAGTGAAAGATACCAATCTTTTGTATGCTTGTATATAAATCGGATATCATAATCACTGTCTGGAGATGCAAATCCCCAAGAACGATTTCCCGATTCTATTGCTAAAAGTATTTCTATATTTTTCTCTTTTTCAAGAGCTTTTAATTTTTCTAATATTTTTGTTTTCATTGCAATTATAATTAAAAAAATGAATCTAGACTCTTGGTTCTTGAATCTAGATTCTTTTTATCTACTTTCTAAATTTCTTCTTCTTCCAAGACGCATTTTTCTGCACATCACCTGCCATAATACATCCGTAAGGTAAAACCTCGTCGATGACTTCGCACAAGCCAAACTCTTCAATTTGAGCACGAACATTCTGGGCATTTTTGTAAGCACTTGGAAGTTCAGAAATATCAATATCATTGGTGAAAAATCGTACATCCAATCCTTGGGTTTCTTCCTCAAAAACTTCCTCGATGGTTTTATGAGCCAACGATCTTTTATGTTGCGTTCTGCTAAAATTTCTCCCTGCTCCGTGAGGTGCGAAACCTAAATTTCTCTCGTTTGCAGCACCACTTACAATCAACACAGGTTCTGCCATATTCAGAGGAATCAATCGTGGACCTGTGATGTCAGGAAGAAATTTGTCGTCAAGCGGCGTCGCACCTTTGGCATGGTAGAAAGTATCTCCATCTCTGAATACGAAGTTATGTTCGTTCCAATATCTATCAAGTTTTTCAATATTTAATTGTTCTAAAGTTGCGTTATGAATGGCTTCATGGTTTTCTTTTGTCCATTTTCTTATCAATTGCAAAGCGTTCCAATATTCTTGTCCTTCTTCGGTTTCAAAAGGAATCCAAGCATTTTCTTTCAAAGTTTCTGGAGAAAGTTCCATTCGGAAACGGTTGGCGACTTTCATTCCTTTATCGTACAAAGCAGCACCTGGAGCTCTGGAACCATGATGTGTTACCATCATTGTATTTCCTGTATTTTTAGAAATTCCTACGAACAAGAAATGGTTTCCGTCCCCTTGAGTTCCCATATGCGAACGTGCGATTGAAATCAATTTTTCATCATTCAAAAAAATATTTTCTCTGAAAGCATCCATCAATTCCTGAGACATTTCCATTTGCTCACCTCGTGGTCTTCCGCCATATCCGAAATGCGTGATAGAATGTGCCGCATCTAATACTTCTTTAGGATCAACTTTCCCAAAATCCGTCAACATCACCGAACAACAAATATCCGCCGAATGAAAACCTGGATGAATGGCATTTTTCGCCGCCACCACACCACCAACAGGAATATTTCCTTCTGGTCCAGTCGGACAAGCATCTGGCATAATCGCTCCCGAAATCAAAGTAGGTGTTTTCATTAAAACGTTCATCGTGTTGATTACTTTTTCAACATTGTCGGTTTCAGATTCGTGTTCCGCTCGAATGTTGACTATGAAATCAATTGGATTTTCATGCAACGGAATTGGATCTGTAGATTTGAACTGCTCCAAATAGTCCATCATTTCATTTTCTTCTAACTGATTTTCGTTGATGTATTCTAAAGCTTCAGCAAACCATTTTTGGGGTTGAAATCCTAAAGCGATTAATTCGTTTCCTGTAATTTTCATTTTGTTTATTTTTTATTTGGGCAGCTTTTTCCGCCTTCCGTTCCCGCTTTTTTGTTTCGCTACGCTACACAACAAGAGCTCCACTCAAGTCGGGCTGCAAATTTGTTATACAATTAATAGTTGTTTCAATTTGATGATGCAAAGTAAAAACTCAATTGCGCAATCTTTTTGCGTAGTAAAAAATATTTTCTATTTTTATTGAAATATTAGGATTAAAATAAATTCATAATGTGCAACGGGGGTATTTCTGCTATTTTTTGTCATTTCGACGAAGGAGAAATCTTTTTTGAGATTCTTCACTACGCTTCGCTTCGTTCTGAATGACAACCTGGACCAATAATAAATTGAAACTAATAAAAAGATTAACAATTTCAAATCTCAAACTTCAAATCTCAAAATCAGCCTTATGTCTTCTAATAAAAACGCTTTAATCCGCTACAAAACGCTCGACAAATGCTTAAAAAACAAGTATCGAAAATATACTTTGGAAGATTTAATGGACGAATGTTCGGAAGCTTTGTTTGAGTTTGAAGAAAAAGAATCTTTCGTGAGCAAACGTACTGTACAACTGGATTTACAGAATATGCGTAGTGAAAAATTCGGTTATGAAGCGCCCATTGAAGTCTATGAACGCAAATTTTACCGTTACAGCGATCCCGATTACAGCATTCATAATATCCAAGTGAATGAAAGCGACTTGAAAGCGATGAATAACGCGATCCAAATTTTAAAACAATTCAAAGATTTTTCGATGTTTAAGGAAATGAATGGTGTGATTCAAAAACTGGAAGATTCTGTGAATTCTGTTCAGCAAAAATCCATTATCCATTTAGATAAAAATGAGCAATTAAAAGGTTTAGAACATATTGATATTTTGTATCAAGCCATTTTGAACAAGAAAGTTCTTCGAATTTTGTATAAAAGTTTTACTGCACGAGAAGCCAATTACATGACGGTTCATCCGCAATTACTGAAAGAATACAACAACCGTTGGTTTTTGATTTGTTGGCATAAAAACAAAATTTACAACCTCGCTTTAGACCGAATATTAGAAATATCAATTGATGAAAAATCAGATTACATCAATAGAGAATTCAATGCTGATCGGTATTTCGGAGAAGTAATTGGTGCCACGGTTTCGGAAACACAACGACCACAAAATGTGATTTTCAGAATGGTGAGAAAACAAGCGCCTTACGTTATTACAAAGCCTTTTCATCATTCGCAAGAGATTATTAAAGAAGACGAAAATTATATTACTTTCCGAATTCGGGTGCAACTTAATTTCGAACTAGAGCGTATGATTTTGGGAATGGGCGAATTTATCACCGTTTTAAAACCCAATAAACTACGAGAGAGAATCCAGAAAAGTGTGAGATTGGCGAGTATAAATTACGACTCCGAAATCCAAGATAACAATTAAAGCAAAGTCTTTTTAAGACCTTCCATAAGGCCTTTCCAGAGTATATTAAAAAATGAACGTTCTGGATCTCTTTCTTTAGTAATTTTTACCGTTTTGCCTCCATCTTTTGCATTGCTTCGCACAAAGACATTTACAGCTTTATTCAAAAATTTCTTTTTTTCACCTTTTTTATTTAGAAAATTAACATAGACTTCGTGGTGATTTAAAAAGAAATTTCCTTTAATAATATTTTTATTCCCAAAATAATCGAAGTGCAAATAGTTAATCTCACCATCCAAAGTGATGTTAAGATAAGGCCGTACAAAAAGATTGACTTCATTGGCAGAAAGGCCTTCGATTTTACCATTAATTTTGAATTCATCCATTAGGTTTAATACATCAAAAGTCCATAAAACTTTCGTTGGTGCCGTACCAAAAAATTTGAAATTGCTATCAATTGTGACAAGGCTAGGGGCGGATTTGACTTTGCCATTTCCAACATTTTTGATATTGGCGTTGAAGTGATCTAGGAATAATTTCCCTGGTATATTACTATTAACCGCATCTTCTTCATAAGAAATATAAGAATTTTTGATCTTTACCAAATTGGCAAAAAGTGGTGGCTTTATATGTCTTAGTTTCTCACTGAACATGCTGCGCAAACTTGTATCTTCAGGCGGCAACAAATCTCTATAAATACTACATTTTACGCCATCTAAAACAACTTTATCTAACAGAATTTCATCGTGATTTTCTAATAAAGAATGGCGATTGAAAATCTGGATTTTTTGAGCAAAGATATCGTAAAGGTCTTCTTGTTTTTTGATGATTCGAGAAAAGGCTTTTCTGCTATATTTCGATTTTAGGGTCAATTGATTTATTGTACTTAGTTTTCCATCATTCTGAATGTTTTTGATGCGCAACGTATAATACTTCCCTGCATCGATAAAGATCTCATCCGCATTTATAAAGTATTTTTTTATACTAAATGGAATTCTATTTTTTGCTGTTTTTTCATCAAATTCAAAATGATCAAAAGTGCCATTTATTTTTGAAATCGAAGATTTCGGTTGTCCATCCGATAAAATATGTTGAAATCCAGCATTATTAAGCTTAATATTTTTAATTTCAATACCGAGATTAAATGTTAATTTTTTTTCATTCTTAACCGATTTGTTAAGCTTAGAAATCATCGCCAAATTAGCATCATCAACCAACAGATTATTGAGTTTAAATTTAATTTTTTCACCATCAAATTTCGTGTTGATTTTATTAAAAAAAACTTGTCTAATAGTACCAGACCAAAGATTTTGATTTGCTGTTTTTCCTGCGACAGCCAATTTTACAGAATCTAATTTTAAATCCGAATTATCGGTAAAAACTTTACCAACAAAAATTTCTTGATGATTATTGGCACGAACAAAAAGTTGCGAAATAGCAATTTTGTGCGACCCAAATTTGAAAGGAACTTTCTCCTTAACCGTATTTTTATCCAGGATAATTTTTGACAAATTAACATTAAACTCCTCAGCAGAAGCAGACTTGATTTTGCTATTATTCTGGACAAGAAATTTGCCTTTATTTAATATAATTTCATGCAGTGCTATTTTTACATTAAGCTCTTTTGGCGCGTTTTTGACAGTCTTTTTGTTGAGCGAAGTAATGATAATAGTGGGTTCGTCAAAAGTCGCAGATTCCGCAATCAGCGAGTCGCGATTAATATTAAAATCCTTTGCTGCAAAGCGTTTTACACGGAAATCAAATATATTTTTTGATTGATATTCATTAGGATTTTTGATTGGATTGAGATGAAAATTAAGAATCTCAATTTCTTTGTTTTGAGTATCTATTTTATCAGCAAGAATTTGATAATAATCGTTAATCATTATCACCGAATTTTCAGCTTTTATAGCTACTTTTTTAAATCCAATCGGAAGTCTGGAATTATCCGAATTGTTCAAATCGATATCTTCTAAATCAACATTGATTTTATTAGCATTAAAAACGGTTTTACCATCATAATTTATGGCTTTAATTTCTGCATTTTCAACTTTTAAATGATGGACAAAAACATCAGGTTTTGTCCTTTTTTTATTGTTTTCATTTCCGTTTTTACCCAAACGGATCTTGAGATTGGCATTCTTAAAACTAATATTTTCAGCTTTATAAGATTTGGAGAATACAGCTTTGAAAACTCCAAAATCCTGCACCAACAATTCTCCAATTTTTCCAGAAATCTGAGTTACAGAAGTGTCTTTAGGATTTTTATTTTTAATATCAACATCTTGGATATGAAGATTCCCCGAAATCAAATCAAAACTAAAGTTTTTCAATTCGACTTCGTAAGGCGTCTTTTCGTTGATGAGATCAGGAAGTTTTGATTTTAAATAAAGATTAAGCACCAACGGAAATGCTACCAAAATCAACAAAATAACAGAAATACTTGTTAGGATAATTTTTTTCCATTTCGAAGTTTTGTTGTGCGTTACTTTGTGTTCCATTTGATGGTTTTAAAATTAAATTTAATCAAAATTCAAATAACTCGAAGCGGTATTGTCCGTCGTCGTATTTTGCATAAATGTGCTGTAATCCGTTGGACAAGATAATCTCTGGCGCTTCTATAACCGAATTGTACCTTGCAATCTGTTCAAATTGTTTCTCGGTTAGCTTGACATTTGGCGCCTTCAGTTCTACTAAAATTTGTGCTTTTGTACGATGCGTTACCAATAGATCCAGACGTTTTGTCGTGGAATTCAGTTCCAATTTTTGTTCCAATATTAGGGAAGACGCGTTTTTAGCTTTGATTATCAAGAAATAAGCTACCCAATGCTGTCTAACCCATTCTTCGGGCGTTAAGACCAGCCACATCTTGCGCACCGAATCATAAATAAAAAATGTATCTTTGTCTTGCTTGATTTTAAAGTCAAATTCGGTACTGAAATTTAGTTTAGGTAGTTGCATAAAATCTGATGAAAGATATAGAAATTGTCCTCAAAAGTATTAAAAATAAAGAATTTTTACCAATATATTTCTTACATGGTGAAGAGCCATATTATATTGATGTCGCGACCAGACATTTTGAAAATGACGTTTTAGAAGAGGATGAGAAGGCTTTTAACCAAACGGTAGTTTATGGAAAAGATACCAACTATGGCGAAATATTGTCCTTAGCGAGACAATATCCCATGATGGGAGAGAAGCAACTTATCATTGTAAAAGAAGCGCAAGATCTGAAATTAGAAGAATCTGAGTCCGATGCTTTTCTTGCCTATCTCGCATCACCAGTAGAATCTACGATCCTTGTTTTTGCGCACAAACATAAAAAACTTGATTCCCGAAAAAAGGTCAGTAAAGAACTTGCCAATAAGAAATTTTTATTTTTAAGTGATAAAATTAAAGACTCACAATTAGCGGGTTGGATACAATCGGAAATTGAAAGATTCGGGTACAGATCTGCGCCGAATATCAGCTTCTTACTCGCAGAATATTTGGGAAGTGATCTTTCCAGAATCGCTAATGAACTTAATAAACTAAAACTTGTTCTGAAAGAAAATGATGTCCTCAACGAAAAGATTGTTGAAGAACACATCGGCATTAGCAAAGACTATAACATTTTTGAACTTCAAAAAGCTTTAGCTACAAAAAATAAAGAACGTGCTTTCAAAATTGCTTATTATATGGGCAAAAACAAGAAAACAAATCCTATCCAAATGTCGATAGGCGCGTTGTACAAGTTTTTCTCAGACCTTATTATGTACCATACTTTGATAGGGCAATCGCCATCCATTATCGCCAAAGAAATAGGTGTAAATCCCTATGCCATCCAAAATTTCGCAGAAGCTGCACGTTTTTATCCTTTAAAAATGGCAACCAGAATTATTTCCGTTATCCGTGAGATGGATCTTAAATCTAAAGGTCTCGGTGTTCGTCAAATGGAAGATGATGAAATCTATGTTGAAATGACATTTAAAATTTTAAATATCGACCAACTCAAAACTAAATAATTTTTAATAAATAAACTTCTACAAGCGATTTTGATGATTATTTCAAAATCGTTTTTTATTTATTTTAAAACAAATAAATTTCAATAACAATATCTAAATTACAAAATTGAAAAAATTCATAAGTCAAAATTAGTAAGTCCTAAAATTAATTACGATTTTTGACAATTAGATTTTTAAAAACGAATAAAAGTATATGGAAAACATTTTAGATTGCGTTATCGTAGGATCGGGACCAGCAGGTTACACCGCAGCAATATACGCAGCAAGAGCTAACCTAAAACCAGAATTATTTACAGGACTAGAGCCAGGTGGGCAGTTGACAACCACGACAGAGGTTGAAAACTTCCCTGGATATCCCGATGGTATTACAGGTCCCGAGATGATGATGCAACTACAAAAACAAGCAGAACGTTTCGACACTAAAGTACACTATGAAATGATCAGCAAAGTTGAATTTGCGACAAAAAGAGGAGGGGTACACAAGCTTTCTACAGGAAGTCGCGAAATTTTGGCAAAAACAGTAATCATCTCCACAGGTGCTCAGGCAAAATATCTTGGTCTAGATGATGAAAAAAAATATGCAGGCGGTGGCGTGTCGGCTTGTGCAACATGTGACGGATTTTTCTACAGAGGAAAAGATGTTGTTGTTGTTGGTGCTGGGGATACAGCTGCAGAAGAAGCAACCTATCTTTCCAAAATCTGTAACAAGGTGACCATGTTGGTGCGCAAAGATCATTTCCGTGCTTCTAAAGTCATGGTAGATCGCGTGATGTCCACACCGAATATCGAAGTAAAATTCAATCATGAATTAATTGGTATAGAAGGGGAGAACGCAATGGTAGAACGCGCCGTTGTTATCGATAACCAAACTCAAGAAAAATCAACAGTCGATGTACACGGTATTTTTATCGCCATTGGCCACAAACCCAATACCGATATTTTTAAAGATCAAATTACCTTGGATGAAAACGCCTACATCATTACCGAAGGAAAGTCTTCTTTAACCAATCTACCAGGTGTTTTTGCTGCCGGTGATGTACAAGACCATCATTACAGACAGGCTATTACTGCTGCGGGAAGTGGTTGTATGGCTGCGATGGATGCAGAAAAATATTTGGGCGAGCTACATGGCGAAAACCACAATTGGGTGGAACAAGATTAATGTTAAGAAATTTAATTTTAATATTCATAGGAGGTGGGATAGGCAGCATACTGCGCTATCTCATCTCTTTTTTTTCGGCGCGGTTTATCAAAATAGGGAGTTTTCCTTTAGCCACTTTATGTATTAATCTCATTGGATGTTTTCTCATTGGCTTGTTGGCATCTTATTTTATTAAGCATGACAGCACTTTGAAGTTTCTTTTCATCACAGGTTTTTGTGGTGGTTTTACAACCTTCTCAACTTTTTCCGCAGAAAACCTCAGTTTATATCAAAATGGAAATTATATTTCTCTGTTTTTTTATGTTTTATTGAGTGTCGTTATTGGTTTTTTTGCTGTATTGATGGGAGCTAGCATAATTAAAACTTAAATTTTTAGTTCTGAAAATTAGAGAGTTAAAAATATGTTCTAATTTTTTATTAAAAATATTTGCATGGCATTGAAAAGCTTTCTATATTTGCACCACTGAAAACAACGATACAAACGGTGTTTTTGGAGAGATGGCAGAGTGGTCGATTGCGGTAGTCTTGAAAACTATTGACTGTAACAGGTCCGGGGGTTCGAATCCCTCTCTCTCCGCGAAAGAAATATAAAACCTATAAATGAATGATTTATAGGTTTTTTTTATTTCAAAACTGAACAAATTTAGTTGAATCAAACTTAGAAATCCTGAATCAGTTTCGACGACTTTTCCTTCTTCCGAACAACGTATTAAATGATTCTTCTTTGCACCAAGCAATTTTCATTTCCTTATTTTTTATTTTCTCACGTGGACAAGTGAGATAACCGCCTTAGCAATGGATGCGCATCCGTGAGATGCCCGATGCGCATTGGACAAAGCACGCGTGCGCATCGGTGACATGCCCGATGCGCACGCGTTACCCATTTTCTATACACGCTGTGTTTATGGTACCTCAGAGGGGGTAATCGCGGATAAGAGGTGGAATTCTTTCTTGTTCAGATTAGGGTTTTAGGTTTAGGTTTATGTTTAATTCCGATGCTTTTAAATGAAATGGTGAAATTATTTAGGAAATAACAGAACATATTTTGCTTCGATAGGATAGGCGTTTTAATTTTTTGAAATTGTTTTTAGACTAATTTCCTCTATATCCAAAAAAGCCAGGTTATTTTTTTATTATATTTACATAATGTTTAATCCATTGTGTAGGTATGATTTACAGAATTTTTCATCCCGTTCCTATTTTAGCCGATGTTGTAGAACATTATTGGTATTCGAAGATTGACCTTTCGGAATCTGTCGTACAACATTATGCAACACCACTTTTACAAGGATTGGCTTTCAATTTCAATTTGAAAACAGAAGAACATGAATTTGCCAATCATAAATATACCTTGGATAAATCGGCTTATATTTTTGGGCAACCTACTTGTCCGCGTGTTATAACTACAAATGAAAAAGGGGTCGATATTTTGGGGGTGAAGTTTAAACCTTTAGGAATTGCCAAGATTACCGGAATCAACATGGAAAATATGGCCGATAAAATAATCGCTGTAGATGCTATTTGGGGCAACGAGTTGGAGCTGCTAAGCGATGAGATGCAGTCGGCACCCAACCTTGAAAGCACTATAAGCGTTCTCGAATCTTTTTTGATTAATAAATACCTACATACCAAGCTGCATTACCGAGTGGACAGTGTACAGAATGCCTTAGCTCTTATCGCCTATGCGCAGGGGAATATCGATGTGAAAACGCTTCAGGAAAAGACCAATATCACCCGCAAAACTTTGGAAAGGGCATTTAGAAATTATTTAGGAATCCATCCAAAATTGTATTCCCGCATTATTCGTTTTAATGCGATAAAAAATGTTTTAGATCGTACATCTATGGATTGCAATCTCACTGCACTTGCCATGGATTTCGGGTTTTACGACTGTTCTCATTTTATTTCAGAATTCAAAAATTTCTCCGGCTTAACGCCTCATACCTACCTGAAAAATAGTTCTACTGAATTTACTCGGGAGTTCGTTTAGATCCATTTTGTCCCTTTTCTCCTATATCATTACATTTTTAGAAAATAACTTTGTATGATTCTGAAATACGGTTAACATGTGGAATGCTTCATCCGATCAAATTCATCAGTTATGATACGATTTTTATTGGTTTCGTTACTGGTTCTATTAGGCTATCCTAAAAATCTATTGGCCCAATCTCCCGTACAATTGGACAGTCTGCTCACGCATGAGAAAACACTGTCGGATGGAAGTGAAAAAATTAAAACATTAACGTTCATAGGTTTCAATTATTCCAGAACATCTCCCGAATTGGCAAAATATTATTATAAAAAAGCCATTGAAATTGGGGAAAGAATAGAAGAAAACACCAGCACATCTACAGTCTATAGCCAGATTGCAAATTTTTATAATACTCTTGGAGAAACCGATAGCGTGGAGTATTTTTTACAAAAAGCCCGTATAAAAGCCGAAAAGGCAAACAACAACAACAGTTGGGCTACCTATTATCAAAACAGAACACTAATCAACAAAAAACAGAAAAAATATGAAGAAGCCATCAGCTACGGAAAAGAGTCGTTGAAGTATTGTCTTGCTTTAGGTAAAAAATCGAATATTGCTGGTGCGTACTTGAATTTGGGAAGTTGCTATGTGGGAACTAAAAACTTTGAAACCGCCGCGGATTACTATTACAAAGCTCTCAAAATATTTGAAGAAATAAAAAATGAAAACGGAAAAGCATTTTCCTATAATAATCTGGGCAATGTCTATAAAGAACTCAATCAGCATAATGAAGCGATAAAATACGCCAAACTTTCTCTTGGCTTAAAACAAAAATTGAATGATGAAGCAGGCATGTCAACCAGCTACATGCTGATCAGTGAAAATTATCACATGCTGAAAAATTACAAATCGGCGCTGGAGTATTTAAACAAATCCATCGGTTTGCAAAAAAAATTAAAAAATAAATACGAACTTGTTAATAGCTACCAACTGCAAGGAAGAATTTTCAGAGGGATGATGGATACAGTACAAGCCATAAAATCTTATAATCCCGCTATTACCATTGCTAATAAATTACAAAATACCAAACTGGTAAACGAGCTGCAAACCGAAAAACTAATCCTGACTCCGGTCCATAAAATTTCGGACAATACCACACAAAACATCGAAACCAATCTCAACTTATCCAAAGAAACCAATGATATCAATACCCAGATGCATAATCTGGAATACCTAACCCAATTTTATCATAAAACAGGAAACTACCGAAAAGCATTCAATTACCAATCGGAATTTTATCAGCTCAAAGATCAACTCTACGGCTCCGAAGTGTTACAAAAAATAAAAGCTCGGGAAAGAAATTATGAACTCGAAAAAAAAGAAGCCGCCATAAAATATTTGGAAAAAGACAAAGAACTGAAAGAAAACCAGCTGCAAAAGCAGCGCATAGGAATCTATGCATCCGTAGGAAGCATTCTCTTCATACTGATTATTGCCTCTTTGCTGTTCAACCAGAACAAAATTATTCAGGAGAAAAAACGCTTGCAGGAAATGGAAGCCATGCGCCACAATATCGCAGGAGATTTGCATGATGATATTGGCTCTACGCTTTCCAGTATTCAGATTATCAGCAGTTTGGCATCCGACCAATGCAAACAAAACAAAAACTTGCAGCATTCCATCAACCAGATTCAAGAGCTTTCGGATAAAGTAGCCTCTGGACTTCAGGAAATTGTATGGTCCGTAAATCCCGCTAATGATAAGCTGAACGCCATCGTTCCGCATTTGCATAAATTGGCTGCAGATGTGCTTGGAGCCAATGAGATTGCTTTTAAATTCAAAGAAAATATTGCCGACCTCCACAAAGAAATGACCCCACAACAGCGCAAAGATCTGGTGATGATATTCAAGGAAGCCCTGAACAATACCCGAAAATACAGCGGTACAGAGCGCGTGGATATTCAGATCAAACAAACCGCACAATTAATTGCACTACACATCAAAGATTACGGCTGTGGTTTCTGTACCCAAACCGTAAACCGCGGAAACGGTCTCAGCAATATGGAAAGAAGAGCCCGAGAAATCAATGCCGAATTAGCTGTACACAGTAAACCCGGAAAAGGAACCTTCCTTTCCCTGAAAATTCCCCTCTCCTAATTATGGTATGGACAGGTACTAAAATTATCAGGAAATTTGTAAAAATTTTTGAAAACGCAAGATTTTTAATGAGTTAAAGAACAATTCAAAAAAAAACAAAACCCTGAAACACAAAAGAATATGCCAATAAAAGTTTTATTGTATGAAGATAATACGGAGCTGAGAGACAGCCTCTCATCGCTCATTGCCTTTTCAGAAGATCTGGAACTTGTGGCGGCTTATGAGCATTGTGCAGACGTACTCCGCCATCTTGATACGTATGATCCCGAAATAATCCTGATGGATATTGATATGCCCGTGATGAATGGACTGGAGGGTTTAAAACTGATTCGTTCCATCAATACTGAAATTCCGGTTGTTATGCTCACTATTTTTGATGATAATGAACATATTCTCAACTCCATTATGAATGGCGCAACGGGATATATTCTGAAACAGCATCTTACCACAAAATTAGATTTTGCCATTAAAGAAGCACTCAACGGCGGTGCCCCGATGTCACCTGCGGTTGCACGTTTGGTTTTACAGCATATCAATAATCCCGGTAAAAAAAACTACAACCTCACCGCCCGCGAAAAAGAAATTCTACAATCTTTAACCGACGGAAATAGCTATAAAATGATTGCAGCCAATGAAGGCATCAGCATCGGTACAGTAACGACGCATATTAAAAATATTTATGAAAAATTAGGAGTGCATTCCCAAGCCGAAGCGGTAAGCAAAACGCTGAGAGAAAGAATCCTATAACACAATCAAAGTAGTTTTTTTATAAGGAAGGTGGCCGTTCAAATGATAACGGTCACTTTTTTTTAAAGTCAAGAATTAAGAGCCTCCGATAACCGACAACCGACAACCATCAACCATTTCCTCCCTTATTTATGGGATGGTGAGACTTTTCTATTGAGTTTAATTTTACACCAAGAAATCAGAGTCTATCATCAATTGAATTTTAAAGACTCTGGAAAAATAATTGAGTATAAACCTAATATTAATATCATGAAAAATTTATTTACACGATTAGTGGGTATGATGATCATTCTTTTTGCTTTTCATAATACCTTAGCACAACTTCCCTTAAATTGGGAGAAATCCATTTTTTTTCCAGGAACCAGTTCCGAAATTTTTTCGGTAACAACAACCTATGACGATGGGTATGTCGCGACCGGAATTACTTATAACAGCAATGATTTGTTTGTTATAAAACTCGACAAAAACGGAGTCGAAAAATGGCGATATATAAAAAAGTTGAGCAACTTCAATTTTGTGAAAGGCTATGAAGTGATACAAACTTCTACTCTTGGGATTATTGTTGTAGGATCCTACAAAACATCGACAACCGAATACAAAGGTTTTATGATAAAACTCTCTGCGAATGGCAATGAAATGTTTACGAAATTCTTATACGGGGTAGGAAGTTCAGAAATTTATTCGATTGCAGAAACCCAGGACGGAAACTTGGTTTTTTCGGGCTGGACAAGAAAAGTAGACGGAACAGACGGTACTTGGCGAAGAAAAACCGATATGGCTGGTAACAATATTTGGGATCATTTTAATATATTTAGACAATACGGTATATCCATTCTTCCCATTACCACTATGTTGAATGTCAACCAATATCTGCTTTGGGATGTAGCAGACAGTAAAATAGCGAGTTTATACATCTCTGAGTCTGGAAGTATCTACAGCAATACTGATCAACAGGTTCTTAATGTAGTTCCGGGAGGTTCTTTAGGAAAATCGATCAATGGTTTTTCTCAGATTGGTACAACCAACCTTAGTCACCCAACGAACGCACAAGATGTTTTTGTACGAAAATACACCGGTAATACATCAGGAGGTTATACGCTTAATTTCAATAAAACCTATGGAGGTAGCGCCGAAGAAAAAGCCTACATCGGCGGACGACAAATTGTACAAACCCCTGATGGTGGTTATGCATTCGTAACCTCTACAAAATCCAATGATGCAGATGTGAGCGGCAACCATGGCGGTTTTGATATGTGGGTGGTGAAAATTAACAGCAATGGTACGCTCTTATGGCAAAAATGCTTGGGAACTACTGGCAATGATTACGGTTTGAGTATTGATAATACCAAAGACGGTGGTCTAATCGTTGGCGGAAGCAAAAACGGAAATGCTTGGCTCGTAAAACTTGGCGGAACTTTGGGAACCAATGAGAGTTCAAAAAATAAAGTAACAATTTACCCGAATCCTGTGAAAGATTTGCTGAATATTTCCTCCGAAAATAAAATTGAATCTGTGAATGTTTTCAATCTTGCAGGACAGAAAAGCCTTTCCAATCCTCAACTGATCAACGGGCAACTGAATGTTTCCCAGCTCACCTCCGGAACCTACTTGCTGGATATCACCTATCAAAACGGTGAAACCGAGACGGTGAAAATTATAAAAAAATAACAACAGAGTTTTAAAATGTATTTCAGCCTTTCAGTCTTTGCAACACTGAAAGGTTTTTTTGTTAAAGTCAAGAACCAAGAATCGAGAGGCTTCGATTCCGCTTAGCCTCCGATAACCATCAACCATCAACCATGAACCATGAACCGAAAACCATTTCCTCCCCTATTTATGGGATTGTACCCATTCCTCCCTATACCTACTTTTACAAGAACTTTCAAATCCATACTAATGAAAAATTTAAAATTTTTATTCCTGCTATTTCTTTCAGGAATTTTCGGACAGATTCACGCACAAACAGAAACCCAGCCTTCGGTTACCTCGCAAACGGAGTATTCCGGATTTCGCATTTCGGCTAGAGGTGGATACGATTTCCCTTCCTCTTATGAATTTGATCAAACCACTCCTTTCCTGGATTACAAAGGCGGATTAGAAGTTGGGATTTCCCTTGATTACTATTGGAGCTGGTTTGGGATTGGCGCTGATTTCGATTACCTTCAGAATAAAGTAAAAAATACATTTCCTACTTCCAATCTGTTGGATCCGTATGAACACCCGATTAACCAGTTCACCCTCAATGAAAACAAAATCACCAGGATGTTTTACGGAATTGGTCCTGATTTCAAATTCCTCGCCACTCCAAACTCTGATTTTGAGCTTAAACTGCGTGCCGGATTATCTTCAATAAAAGGTGGAGAAACAGAACTCATCGGCAAGTCCGATAATCCACAATCTTACGGGCCTATTTTGCTCAATGATCACGAAGGTTTTGATGGAGATAAAAACGTTTTTGCCGGAAAAGCTTCTTTGCAATACAATTATTTTTTCAGCAAAAATGTGGGACTACACCTCGGCGGTTATTATATGTATCACCACAACGCCTATGACTTGAAAAATGAAACAAAAGGTTTTTCCAACGGATTTATAAAAACCAATAATCTTGGCAATACTGAAATGGTGAGGACTCCTATTGTACGAGTCGATCCCGTTCAGGGAAATATACAGTCTTTTGGTGTTTTCGCCGGACTTACCTTCAGATTTAACAAAAAAATTAAACCTATCGTTACCGAAATTCCTAAACCGACGGAATGTACTATTACCGTAATGGCAAAAGACAAATACACGGGCGATATTATTCCAAATGCCCAAATAACATTGCTTGATGGAAATGGTAACACGATAAAAAGTGCGACAACCGATGCTTCAGGAATGGTAGAATTTAATCAAATTGAAAAAGGAAACTATAGCGTTGCCGGAAATTTTAAGGATAAAAACCTGGAAGGAACTACCGTGGCAACTTCAGAGTTTGATGATTGTGTTAAAAAAGGAGGTATCAAGAAAGAGGTATTGCTGAATGACGAAAACTTTATTGTCATGGGCAAAGTGGTCAACTGTAAAACTTCAGAACCCATCAGCGATGCTTCGGTAATCGTTAAAAATAACAAAACAGGAGCTTTAGAAACGTACACTTCCGATGCTAAAGGTGAGTTTTCTTTTGTTGCACTGCCACATACCGCATATACCCTCTACGGCAAAAAAGCAAATTACCTATCCCAAAATATCACAGTCACAACCTCGGACTATACCAGAACCAAATCTCAGTATATCCAGATCCAAATATGCATGGATAAAGTGGACTGTAATGACGCAATCATTCTGAAAGACATCCTTTACGATTTGGATAAATCCGTGATCCGAGAAGATGCAAAACCGGAGCTCAACAGATTGGTGCAATTCATGAAAGATAATGCTGAAGTGCATGTTGAATTGTCTTCACATACCGATAGCCGAGGTTCTGATGCCTACAATATGAAGTTGTCTCAAAGAAGAGCGCAGTCTGCTGTAGATTATATCATTTCTCAGGGAATTGCCAAATCCAGACTGATCGCAAAAGGCTATGGCGAAAGCAAACTGCTCAACGGATGTTCCAATGGAGTGAAATGTTCCGAAGAAGAACATCAATTGAACAGAAGAACTGAAATGAAAGTAGTCTGTACCCACAAATAATTAAAGAAAAAAAGTGTGTACCCGCTTTTGATGCGGGTACACTTTTCTATCTGTTTTAATCAAAAATACGAATGATGAAAAAGTTATCTTTCATTTTGCTCATCACATTTCTGTTCATTTCCGCATGTTCATCTGACACAGATCCCAATGCACCCATTACATTAAAAACGATAATCATGAAAACATCAACAGGAACTGCAACATCTTTTTTTATTGATGACCAAAACAAGCTCTTTGCCTGTGGCAATAATTCCAAAAATCAATTGGCTTTTGGTGCCACTTCTTCACAATATGTACCCGTAAAAACAATGGAAAATGTAAGCGAAATTGCTTCCGGAGAATATCATACGCTAATCCTGAAAAATGATAAAACACTCTGGGTAATAGGAAATAATGACGATGGACAATTGGGTATTGGGAACAACAATAGTCTGGCGAATCCACAACAAATTGCCACTGATATTACCGCAATTGCAGCAGGAAAAAATTTTAGTTTCTTCGTTAAAAATGATGCCAGTCTTTGGGCAATGGGAAACAATGTTTTTGGACAATTGGGCAATGGAAATACCAACAACCAAAACGCACCAGTGAAAATTCTGGATCACGTAAAATCCGTTTCTGCCGCAACAGCACACACGCTTATCCTAAAAACAGACGGAACACTCTGGAGTTGCGGGCGAAACTCTTCCTATGAATTGGGCGATGGAACTGATGTTAATAAAAATAGTCCGGTAATGATCGCCACCAATATTACCCAAATGAGTGCCGGAAACCAATTTTCTATTTTCCTGAAAAGTGATGGGAAATTGTACGGTGTCGGCTTCGATGGAGCGGGTCAATTAGGTGATAACAGTACTTACACAGTACATAGTCCCAAAGAAATTTTAGCTGAGGTGAAACAAGCCAAAGCCGGATTTGGACATACTTTAGTAGTGAAAAACGACGGCAGTGTTTGGTCCGCTGGATTAAACAATTTCGGACAATTGGGAAATGGCAACAACACCAATCTTGGTCGATTTGAAAAAATTGGCGATAATACCAAGCAAATCAGCGCCGGGAATTACCATTCACTTTTGCTGAAAAATGACGGTACGGTTTGGAGTTCGGGGAGCAACGGCAGCTGACAATTGGGGACCGGAACAGGATTAAGCGACCGAAATACTTTGGAGCAGGTTAAACTTTAATCAGTTATTCAAAATGAGGGAACACAGATGTTCGCTAATGTGGAAGTCGTATTGGCAACGCTGTATGACAGTGGCGATGAGTACTGAAATGCACTGTGCATACAGCATTGTAACTAAAGATAAAGTCTTGAAAAGAACATTAAATCAATCCTTATCATGTATATCATCGGACTTGTAATTATCATTGGGCTTGTATTAATTGGTACGCTTGTCAGCATTTTCAACCGCTTTGCAAAAAACCGCAATCAGGTAAAAGATGCGTAGAGCAACATTGATGTAGCGCTAAAACGCCGCCACGACCTTATTCCCAATCTCGTGAACACGGTAAAAGGCTATGCCACACATGAACAAGAAACCTTTGAAAAAGTAATAGTGGCAAGAAATTCAGCGATGTCTGCATCGCAAAGCGACATCAATACACAAATAAAAGCCGAAAACCAGTTGCAACAAGCATTAGGAAAACTCTTTGCCCTAAGTGAAGCCTATCCCGACCTAAAAGCCAATACCAACTTTCTGGATTTGCAGGAAAAACTCAATGAAATAGAAGAAAACCTAGAACGCAGTCGAAGATATTACAACAGCACGGTACGTGAAAACAATACCTATGGGGAAAGTTTTCCGGGAGTTGTATTTGCCGGTATGTTCCATTATCAGCATTTCGATTTCTTTGAAGCCCTTGCTACAGATAGAGAAAATATAACAGTAGATTTTAAAAAATGAGCAATGAAAAAAATCGCACTCATACTGTTCTTCGCGTTTGCTTCTATTTTTGCATTTACACAGGGTTTTATTGTTGATCAATTTACGGCTGACATTTACCTGAATAAAGACGGTTATTTTGATGTGGTTGAAAAATATGATGTCAATTTCACCGATGCTAAACACGGTATTTTCCGGGATATTGTTACCGATTACAAATTACAAACCGCCGATGGCAAAACCGAAAAACGTCACCTTGTTATTCAAAATATCGAAGTTCCGGGACATCCGTTTCAGGTCAACAGTAAATTAGAACAGCGCACCGAAGATAAAATTTCCATTAAAATAGGCGATAAAAACCAACTCGTAACCGGCCCACAACAGTATGAAATCAAATACAGGGTGTATAACGCTTTCTTTTTTGATGGCGATCTGGTACAGTTCTATTGGAATATCAAACCATCGGGCTGGTTGGCTATTTTCCAAAACGTACAATTCAATATCCATATCCCCGACGGTACACCACTTTCTGCACAAAACTGTTTTGTCTATGCCGGAGTGCAGGGAACAACAGAACCCTCGACTGATTTTGACTATTCCTATTCAAAGAATGTCTTTTCAGGAAAGAACCACCAAGATTTCTTTTCCATTCCGGGGCAGGATATAACACTTTTGGTAAAAATACCGCGAAACACAATTGCTGAGAATTTTATTTCGGTTCCGCTTTGGCAACAATACGCCTGGATCGGAATCTTGGCCTTCCTGTTATTTCTATTTTGGATGCTATGGCTAAAATTTGGGAAAGACGATAAGGTGGTTTCAGTTACTTCTTATTATCCGCCAAAAGGGATTGATCCTGCAATGGCAGGCTATTTAATTGATGATAAAGACGATAGTTCCGACCTCATTGCGTTTTTACCACACTGGGCTTCTCAAGGTTACATCACCATCGAGGAAATCCCGAAAACTGGAATCTTCGGTACGGTCGATATGAAATTGGTTCGACTAAAAAATATCGCTGAAACCAATTCTTCGGATTATGAACAGCACTTATTTCAAAGTCTGTTTGGGATTTGGGGAAATACCGTTTTGATCAGCAGCTTGCGCAATACATTTTATGTAACGATGAATGTGGCAAAAAAAGAGCTAAAGGCTGCCGCACAAAAATATTATGAATCAGAGTCCAATAAAGCCATGAAAATTACAACTGGAGTTGCTGTAGCGCTGGGCGTAATACTTTGTCCGATATTTCTATTTGTATATGGTGTCTTGGCGGCAATAGCAGCACCGGTGGTTTGTGTATTCATTGCCTTGATGAGTTTTTTTATGCAAAAGAAAAACAAAACCGGAAATGCCATTTTTTCTGAATTAAAGGGTTTTAAACAGTTCATCAAATTAGCAGAAGTGAACAGAATAAAAATGTTGATTGAGCAAGATCCTCAGTATTTTGAAAAAACCATGAGCTACGCATTGGCATTTGGTTTATTGGAAAACTGGGCCAAGAAATTTGATGCATTAAATATTGCTCCGCCAAATTGGTACCACAGCAGTGGAACGCGAATGATGGGAATGCATGCGTTCTCCAAATCGTTTTCCGGAAGTATGACATCTGCACAATCGTCAATGATGAGTGCGCCTTCATCATCTTCATCGTCAGGTGGTGGATTTGGCGGCGGTGGCGGCGGAAGTTGGTAGAAATTAAAAAACATAAAGTTTACTGAATGAAAAAACAAATACTATTTACGTTCTGTTTTCTAATTTTATGCCAATCTGGTTTTGCGCAAAAAAAGGACACCCGAGATTTTTATTCCGAAATAAAAAAGCTGGATGTCACTGAATTTATTTTGGTATCCAATACATCCATTGGCTTTCTGGGAGCGGATTATCAGCGGTTTTATATTCATTTCACTTCGGTGCAAAAAGATGGAAAGAATCCGTATCAATATCTGGTAAAAGGAAAAACCAAAATAAAAGAGAACATCTGCACCTTTAGCGGAACCATTACCCTAAAAAAAGCCGTCACTTTTAAGGTGGATCAAGACGATGAAATACCGCAGGATGTACGCGCTGGAAAATTTACCGCTTCCGTAGTCCTTCAGGAAGATAAAAGCCAGTATGGTTCGGGAGAAATAACAGGAATACTCACCAAAGGGTTTGTTCTAAAAGCCGGTAAGCTGATGGATGATAATGTGCTGTACTATGGCGATATGCCTTATGAAGGAAATTACTTTGAAGGGAATTGGACAAGTTATTCCAGTGGAAAATCCAAACGATGTATGTGGTACAATGGCGGTGGATGGACAGCGCAACAGGATTTATTCCGTTTGGGCGATGACGGTGATGTGTACATCAATCTTCAATACCTCAAAAACGGTTGGGAAAATTATGTTGCAGCTTATCATCCGGCTCAATTAGAAATTGAAGAGGAAAAACAAATTCACAACGCTCAATTGAAAGAACAGGAAAAATGGTGGCAATGAAAATTCATTTTTAAAACAAAATACTATGAACATCAAAATCAGAAACGGAATTGAAGTGCAGGCTACAGGCGGGTTAATCGTAGAACAAGCCTGGTTGCAATACGCATCGGGACCATTGGTGCGGGATGGCAATATAATTAATCTCGGCGAAAAAATTAATCTTCATCTCATTATCCTCGGATGGAAAGGGATGAACGATCAAATCAGCATCGGTGCATCCGAAAAGATTGTCACCGATGAAGGACAATATTTTCTGAATGAAGCCGATTTGTTTGCCCGGTATGATACCTTGCCATTGGAAGCGGTGCAAAAAATATCACTTTCCGCTGTTATTGAGAATATAGATCGTTTAGTTGACTTTTTTCGGGTGGATTTTAGGATATACAGCAAAACATTTCCCGAACAGGAGATCAACGGCTACTATCTTTTTCATATTTAAATACACTAAAACGGGTATAATAAAAAAACATAATCCTAAAAATCTACTTTTTCACAAATCAAAATAGTTCGTATTTAAACATTATGGAAAAATCCTTTATACCCTTATAATTCTGGGGTTTTCATAACAAAACAAGCTGTATTCTGCATTCCAAAAGCTGGAAAATTTGTCGGTATTTTATAAGCTGAAAAAATCATTCGGTACTTATTAGAGAGGGAATCATGTAATGAGCAGACTCCCATGATTATGGGATTGTCGGACTTTATTATTCCATCTAATTTAGCTGAAACATTTTAAACATCATAGTATGAAATTCACAAATTTAGAAAACAAATTTTTCAGAGCACTTCTATTGCTCCTTGCAATAGGACTGCTTTTCATTTCTTGTCGTAAAGACGATTCTGAACCCTTCTCGCCGTATGCCGATGAAGATGTGTATGTAGCAGGCGGAATGCAGGAAACGTATTATACCAGAGCAGTATATTGGAAAAACGATGTTCCTGTTGTTTTACTTGATGGGCCCCGTGCTTCGATAGCCTATGATATTTTCGTGGATAATACAGATGTTCATGCAGTTGGTAGCTTCAAAGACGAAACCTATCAGGACAAGCCAGCATTATGGAAAAACACTACACTTTTCCCGCTTTCAACCAACAATACCATAGGCGAAGCAAAAGCAGTATACGTTAGTGAAAATATACATTATATCGTTGGATACGAGCAACATGGCGCTTACAAAAAAGCAAAATTATGGATGGGTGGTTTTTCTTTAACATTGAAGCCCAATGATAACGCCGATTCGGAATTTAACTCAGTGTATGTTGACCATCATAAAGTTTACATTGCCGGATATGAATACGAGGGAAGTATAAAAAAAGCAAAATACTGGATTTATCAACCCGGTGGTTTTTCGCCTAGCCCCACACCCTTATCCGATGCCCAAAGCTTTACTCTTGCCCAAAGCAGTTACGGCTTTTGTGATGCTAGATCTATTACTGTTAAATCAGACAAAATATATGTTGCCGGAACGGATGGAGACAAGAGCACTATATGGATTGATGGACAACCTACTGTTATTTACACTGGCATAGGTCCGTATTTGTGAAAGGATCAACTGTATATGCAGCCGGAACAAGCGGTGACTGGGATCATATAAAATCTTGGTACTGGAATGGTAATATGAATGAACTTTCGGCCGGAAATGCGGAATATAATAATGCGATGGATATTACAGTAGGAAAATCAAATATTTATATACCGGGATATGTAAGTGATAAGCAAGAAGACTGGGCTGTAATATGGGTAAACGGTGTGGTGAAATCACTTGCTCCGAATAAGGAAAGATCTTGGGCTCATAGTGTTTTTGTCGTGGAAAAATAGAAAAAATGAACACACAAATCACACTTTCAGAAGTTTTGGCAACGCCGAAAAAAGATACCACAGGCTGGGTACGGACAAGGGCGTTTATCGATTTTTACAGCAATCCGATAGAAGTGATGGATAACGGAGAATTGTCGGGCTATTTAATAGATATTCTCGTGAAGTTGGATGATGTATCAAATCCGGAAAAGACCTTAAGTATGAAAAATACAGGTTTCCTTATCAAACAATATTATTTTCCGAAAACTCATCTGCATTCTTTCGGCAGATATACCGGATTAATAATACTTTATAACGAGAAAAATCTTCGAGAAGTAATACCCGACCCCGAAAATGAAACCTGGCATTATGAAGTGAAATAATAATTATAAAATAAAAATGATGAACAAACCAAAAATATACCGTTTAGATATTTTCTTCTGGATACTGTTATTGGTTTTCGGAAGCTGTTGGTATTTATTGGAAAATAAGCTGAAATGGCAAACTTTCTTTTTACTTACGTTGGGTATTTATTTGTTTTTGTCCTTCATTATCAGAGCTATTGTTTTGCAAAGCATCAAAGAAAACCAACAAGTTTCTCAACTTTCAGACATTCAACAAAAGCAAATAAAAACAGACACCCATACCTGGCAGAGTGCCCACGCTGTTATCATTAATATGAATCCGCTCGGTAAAGTAATGGATAACGGAAAAGAAGTCGGTCGTTTGTATGCCTTTCAGGTACAAGTAGACAGCATAAATGGCGGCACATTTCGCACTTTAATCAAAAACAAAATCATTCCTGCAAATCATTTGAATTCTTTTGGTCGAAAGACAGAAGTACAGGTTTTGTACAATCCCGAAAATAAATACAAAGACATCACTTTTGACAACGATGACTGGCATTATGAAGTGAAAAAATAAAAACTATGGATAAAAAGAAACTTACAAAAAGGATGAAAACGCATTCCTTTTTTATACTGTCCATTTTGCTCTGCTGATATTTTTATCACAGCACTGGGAAAATGGTTTTTAGCCTATTGGCAGTAAGTTTTGCCATCATTTATGTCATGTTTTATTTGATGGGATTGTTATTCCGCGGCAGTGCATTGACAGGAGCCGCTTCCAAAGAAATTTCTATGGAAGAAGCCAAAAAGAAAATAAGACAGCATAACATTTCGGACTGGACAAAAACGAAAGGAATCATTACACGCTTTATTCCCGAAAGTAAAATCGTAGAAAACGGTGAGGTGACGGCACAGCTTTTTTCATTCTATATCCAAACAGAGCGGGATGCGAATGTATTAAGAACTGATAAAGCTTTTATTAGCGGACATATCATTCCTATTTCGCACATCGGTTCATTCAGCATCAATACCCCGGTAGCTGTTTGGGTCAATAAAACAGGAGCTTGGGCCGTATTTGATCCAGAGTACGAAGACTGGCATTATGAAATAATAAATTAAAATTTAAAACCGAAATAACATGAACGAAACAGAAAACCAAAATACAGATGCACGTATCACAGCACTCGAAAACGAAGTAAAACGCCTAACGATGTTGGTGGATAGAATTTACAGTTATACACACTTAGGCATTCATAAACCTTCCTTGGATAACCCGGAAGTTCTATCTGGCGCTAATCCCATCGATGTGGATGCAAAACTGCAGGAACTCATTCGCAACAGAGATATCATTAGTGCGGCAAAACAGTATGTGCAAATAACAGGTGTTGGACTGTTGGAGGCAAAAGCTGCTGTAAAAAATATGATATGATTTAATACAAATAAAGTTCAAAACACGAATCGTATGAACATTAGAAAAAAATTTTACATCATTTTAATTGGAGGGTTTGCCTTGACTTTTGCACTCACTTTTTTCGCTCGCAAATTCATGAGCAATTCCATTTCGAATTTTACTTCTGGGAAAATGGACGGGATAGGAAGTATGATGGGAGTGAGCAATGCACCGGTTTTCAAGTCGGGGATTTTCAGCGATAACGGTAATTATTTCGCTTACACCTATCAACCCGAAGTAGAAAAACCAGATGTGGATGGAAATGTAACGATGCGCGGTTTTGCTTATCCCGCTTATTTCCGCGTGATGGAAACCGCTACGGGAAAAATTGTGGGCAAACCTTATGAAGCCGATAAACACGACCAAATGTATGTGGTGTGGACAGAGGACAATTGGGTTTGGCTGATGAAATCGGTTTCTAATAAAGGAAATCAAATTGCTTTGTATGATTTGAAAGCCCAAAAATTTCACTTTGATTTCGGTGAGCTGGAAAAGCTGAACGCGAATGTAGATTGGAAAAGTACTTATTCTTTTTATATCAACAATACCCAAGCAAAAGGCTTGATTTTAGAAGCCAATGACAAACGTTATTACCGCATCGACCCCAACTCAGGAAAAGCGGAAACTGTGCAGGGAAAATTTGAAAGGGTGAATTATAATTTTGCCAAAAACTTTCAGGTTTCCGATAGAAATTCGGACAGACAATACAGCAAAGAACAAATCAACGGCAGCCGACAAAGCATTACCGCCAACAACGGAAAAACCGTTTCTCAGGATGATTTTATTGAGGTAAAATATCTTACGCTGACCCAAAACAAAAAATCCGCAAGTTATGCAGATGCGCCCATTACGTATTTCAAAAACAATTTCTTCGTGCTCTCACCGCTTACCTCCGACAAAGAAAAGGATATGGAATTGGCAATGCTGGATAAAACCACATTAAAAACCATTTGGAAAATAAAGCTCCCGCAAAAAGAGTTGAAAACCTTTACTCCAAATTATGAAATGGAGCGCTTTTTTATCAAAGGCGACCAACTCTTCGTCAGCAACAACGATTATTTGATGACAATCAACCTCGAAAACGGAAAAATTGTGAAACAGGAAAATTTGTTTGATTAACCCTAAAAAACAAAATGATGGAAAACAATAATTTCTCAAAAAAGTTCACCAATACGTCCTTGCTAATGGGCTTGGGAATTGGAGCTGTTGCGCTGGGTTCTATATATTTCACCATGAAAGAAACGGGGATTGGCGATACCATTAACCAAATTTTTGGAGGAAGTTTCTGGTTTATCGTCATCGGCTTCGTCATTTTCATCATTCTGCTGATTTATATTTTGCAACGCTGGATTCTGGGCAGCTTAAAACCCGCAGATATTCCGAATGGCTTGCCTGCAACGGCTACCGTAATCAAAAGCTACCAAGCAGGAATGTCGATGCGTGCGGGAGCCAATCAGTTTTATTCGATTGTCATTGAAGTGAATGTTACCAATCCGCAAGGTGAAACCTGGCCGACAAAAATAGAACAGATGCTTCCCATTACACAGGTCGGAATTTTTCAGCCCGGAGTGCAGTTTGCCGTAAAATATGATCCGAACAACAAAAGCAAAGTGGTCATTGATCAAACTAAACATTGAAATAATGAAAAAAACAATTTTAACACTGCTGATTTTAATAGCATTAAGCTTTTTCGTTTTAGCCTATTTTAATATGCTAAAAGGCATTTACATTTTTTGTGCGATCATGGTTTTCATACCGTTGATTATTTTTCTCTTCCTGCGTCGCATAGGAAAAAACGCCAGCAATAAAGGTGTACCTGCTGTTGCAACTATTTTAAAATGTGATGTTGCAAATTTTACAATGTCAAGCGGTATGGCAAGCAAAAGCTTTGTGTTGAAAATGGAGGTAAGCGTTACCAATGAAAAAGGCGAAACCTGGCAAACAAAAATGGTGGAACACATTCCTAACTTTCAGGCAGCCGCATTTCAACCCGGATTAAAATTCAAAGTGATGTATGATGAAAACAATCGGAATAAGGTAAAAGCTTTCCGAAGTATTATCGACAGCAATACGATAGAAATCGTTGTTTGAACAAAGGCTTACAAATAAATAAATGATGAAGTGAAATACTAAAAACGATGAATAAAAACCAATCGCTATGAACATAAAATCAAAGACACAAAAAATAATAAAGGCATTAGTCTTGGTGTTTGCGCTCGCGCTGTTCGGCTCTTGCGAGGTGGATAAAGACATTAAGGATGGCATTCCCGCCGTTGCTCAGATCAAACAATTGCGACAAGGAAACAAGAAAATCACTTACGGCTTAACCGAATATTATCAAGTAATTATCGATGCCGATATCGTAACCAAAGACGGAAAAACCTGGCCCGTTACTTTCAAAGAAATGGCGCAGATGATAGACATTCCCAAAATCCAACCCGGACAAAATGTTGCGGTAAAATACGACCCAAAAGACAGTACCAATATCTGTTTTGACCGAAGTCCAGAAAGAGCTAAAGAATTATTAAATCAATGAGAACAACTTTATTTATACTTCAATTATTGTGTTTGGGCATCGTTACCTCCAATGCTCAAATCAGCGAAAAGCAACTGCAACCTTTTATTCCCAAAGGATACACGCTTGCCAACACTTCGGGTGATGGTTTGAAAAAACAATCCGGTGATATTTTATTGGAATTGATTTCCGATGAATTCAATGATTTTGAAACATTGATTCTATTGCACAACGAAAAAGGAAAACTCACCCAAATTGCCGAAAACAGCGGTTTGATGATGAGCAAAGAGCTATACGGTGTTTCGGGAGGGAATTATCCCTCACTTTCGGGAACGGTTTTGTCCATTGATTATTCCATTGGTAGCTCAAGTTCATTGTCCGATATTTCCATCACATTTGAAAAGACAAAAGATGGATACTACCTGTTTAAACAATATACTTCCATCACTAAAAATCACGGTGTAGAAGACTTAAAAGCACGACAGAAAATCACAGCGGCACAAACCGGAAAAATCAATTTTTCAGACGCCACAGAAGAATTAATTCTGAAAAAAGCGGGCATTCATTCCGTGGAAAACAATGAAATATTCTTTGATAAAGACCAACCGCAATTTGGAAAATACATTCCCGATGGCTTTCAATTGGCCGCTTTTGCCGAAGGCGATTTGAATGCAGACGAATGGAAAAAAGATGCGGTACTGCTATCTTTCAACGAAAACCAATGCAACATTCAGTTGTTGCTTCAGCAAAAAAATGGCACCTACAATACCGCCCAAACCAACAATAAGCTGATGGCTGTAGATGAATCCTTCAATCCCAACAACCTGCAACTGGTCGTTAAAAACGGCTATTTTACCATCGAACAAAAAGTGCCGGTGGGCGATAATCATTTCGACCAACGCTACATCACGTTCAAATACGATGTGGCGCAGAAAAACTGGTGGTTGCACCGTTTTGATGTGGAACATTATTCAGTTTTCGATACCAAACCGTCCAAAGACGTTACGCATTTGACCACGAAAGAATTTGGGAAAATTAGTTTTACAGAAATTCAAAATCTGCCCGGCGTTTATCAGTTTGAACCTCAAACATCCGTCATCAGCGGAACGCTTACTAAAAAGATGTTTTACGGACGCCCGAACTATGGCAAAACGCCCGAAAAAGATGAAAAAGTTTGGGTGTATATTTTAAAACCTGATTATCCTTTCAATGTGTACGGTGATACAGATCCGCAAGATCCCGAAACGGCGGATAAAACGGTTGTCAACATCACAGAAATTCAGGTGTACAGTTCCGATAAAAAAATGGTTTTTAAAGTTTGGGAGAACAAAAAAATAAAATTGCAAGGTATATTTCAATCCGCGCGAACAGGGAATCTATTTACCAAAGTGATATTTGAAGTGAAAAAAAATTTAAAATAAACTTTTTAAAAATAAAACAATGAAAACAAAAAACATCTTTTCAAAAGCTGCACTATTCTTGGGGATTTGCAGCCTTGCAGCCTGTAATTTCAGTACAAAAACAAATAATGATAAAGTAGATAACATGGAAACAGTAAGCAATAGCGAACAGAAAATTCGCAACGGAATTCAATGGGAAGAAACCGGTGGTGTAAAAGTGGAAAGCGCCTTTCTGATGCTGGAAAGCGGCGAGATAATTTCCGATGAAAATACCGTAAAACCTGATGAACGCTTTAAATTGGTTTTAAAAATATCGGGTTGGAAAGCAGAAAACGGGAAAGTACAAATTGGAGCGATTGAGCAGGTTCATGACGCCAACCGTCCGGTTCCTTTGGAAGGAGCCGATCTTTTTGGTGGAAACGATGCACTTCCTGAAGAAACTGCAAAAGTTATTTCACTGAAGATGGGCATTCCGGCGGCTTCGGCCATTTATGAAGTGTATCAAACCGATTTTAAAGTGTGGAACAAAAACGCCGATCAGTATATCACGGGCAGTTATCGTTTTAAAGTTAAAAATTAGAAAATGAAGATACCTAATTATTTAGTCAAGATTTCGTTGTGCATTTGCATTTTGGGTCTTCTTTCTTGTCAAAATGAAACAAATAAAACCGCAGAAAATAGCGAAAAACAAGCCGGTTCAAATGATACATTGGCAATTGTTCAAACAGAGGAAACCGCATTTCCGTTTCCTCTAAATGTAGACATCCTTTTGCCCACACAATACAGAAAGGAAAGCCACGGCTATCCGAAAGGTGTAAAAGAAAAAGATTGGTACGAAATATACAAAGATGTAAATACAGGAAAATGGCACATCGGAAAAGCGGAATTGAAAATCACTTATGGACGTGACGAATGCGTGGGCGAAGAAGTCATGATTATTAAATCCCAACACGAAGATGCGGCCTTATTCTTCACGCCGTTTGAAGGTTTATCTGAAAATCCGGTTACGGTTTTGGAAGATAAAATGCTGTTTCCCGAGCATACTGTTTCGTTTAATTTCAATGGAAAAAAATATCTTTTATCACCGATGGGTTCTTGTCTGGATGAAAAAGGACAGATAATGACCAGTGCTGAATTAAAATCGAAAACCAACGAAGAACTGGACAATAACACCAAAATTTCGGGTTATCGATTGTCTTTTGGAACGGATGAAAATTCAATGGAACTCGCCACTATCGAAAACATGGAATATGCTACACCCCGACTGGTTTGGGCAGGTGATTTAAACAATGATGGTTTGCCTGATTTGATTCTCAATTTGCCTGATTTCTATGAAAGTCAGCATCTTTTCTTTTTTCTTTCCGATAAAAACGACCCAGAAAAATCCTTGAAAAAAGTAGCCGATTTATTGGTAGTAAACGATTGTTAAAAGGATAAATTACAAAATCTAAATTTTTATTAAAAACAAAAAATCAAATGAAAAAGTATCATTTTTTAGCCGTATTAATTTTTGGAATTTTGGGATGGATGACGAGCTGCGGACAATCTTCGTCTAAAACAGAAAACCTTGAACCCCAAAAGGCAGAAACCGAAGTTGTAGCCAATGATAGCGTCGCTATTTCCCAAGCTTTTGAACAATTGAAAACCGATAAAACCTTCTTGAAAGACCTCGGTTTGGAAACTGAAAAACATTTCGCCTGGAATAATCTGCATCGACTGTTTCGGGGCGATTTGGATGGGGATGAAATAGAGGATGTCTTGCTTGCTTTTTCAATAGAGGGAAGAGGTCGCGGAAACAATTTCGATGCGCATTTTGCAGCATTTTTAAACAAAAATAAAGAGTGGAAATACGGCGGACAATTGGATGCGAACATTTTTGCAGAAGATCGTTTTTTGGAAATCGATAAAATTGAAAACGGTATTATCAAAGGAAATTGGGTGGGCAATAAAAATGAAAGTTTAACTCCTTTTCAAGCAGAATATCTTTTAAAAAACGGAAAGTTCATCAATACTTTTACGGCATTGCACAAAACAGAAAATGTAGAACGGGAATATTTGTATGTTGCTGAAATTCTTACCCCTGAAAATAGTTTAGTTCCCCTAACGGCCACCGCAAAGGAATATGAAAAGCTGTTGGGAAAAGGCAAAATTAGCACACCCAAAGAACAACCCGAATGTGGGGCTTATTTCGATGAAGGACTTACCCGCTATTTGGATTATGCTGATTTGCAATTTGAATTGAGCGACCAAAATGATGCAGCATTAGTAGAAATTCAGTTTAAAAAGGAATTCCGTATGCAAACCGATAAAGGAACAATTAACGAAAACACAACACGCGAAGATTTAAAAAATTGTTTCTATAAAAAAGAAAGTTGGATGGTATATGATGAAGAAAACGGGTTAAAAGTTTTTCCATTCCCGACGGCGCCGAATCGGATAACCAATGGCAATTTACATTTGATAAGAAGGGCAAGTTGATTAAAACGATCCTGTTTGTCCCTTGTTAAGAGAATTTTTGTTGTGAAAAATCTCCATCACATCATCGTAGGGTGGAACAAGAGGGAATATGATATTGCTGATATAACTAGAAACAGAAATCTAAAAGACGGATCTTATCTTCACTTTGCATATTTTGTCAAGCTTAGCTTTAATCTTTTATTTAACAACTTTCAAAGATTGAGCGTGTTTTTTTTCCGCATCAATTATAGTTAATATATACAAACCTTTTTCTTTTACCAGTGAATTAATAAGAATATTTTCACCAATTGTATATTGTTTTTTGTGAATAGTTTGTCCTACAGAATTGCTGATTAAAAGTATGAAATTTTTAATTTTTGAGTGAACAATAATTTTTGAATTCTCATCAATTGGATTTTTTGTAACGGCAAATTTTAGATTATTTAATTCAAAATCCGGAGTATTTAAAAGGATTGGATTATTTCTACATTCAATTGTTGAAATTGAATTATTAGAGTTCAATAATATTGAATAAATGTCAGAATTTGAATCTATGCTAACAACATTTTGTAAAAAAGCTGTTTGCGAGGAAGGGAAGGATTTTGAAACGGATATTACATCTGTATCTAATATTGATAGATTTTCAGTGGTCAGATTTGAATAGGTGGTAACATAATTTATAAAATCAGTTTTATCGAAGCCTATATTCAAATTAGAAATATGTTCCAGTTTTGCGTAATATTGATGCAAATTATTACTTTGTTGATAGCAATTTAATTGTGCAAAAGATAATTTAGTTGTCAAAAAAAGAAAAAGAAGAAAAAGTAATTTTGTTTTCATATCAGTAGTTTTTTGGTCATTTTTTTTTGAAATTATAACTAAAAAAATATTGGCGAAGTGCCAGAATCCAGAGAACCGAAAGTTCAAGCACAATCAAATCTAGCCATTATTTTTCAATGAAACTAAGTTACTCAAAAAAGTGAAATTTGAAAATAATGGAAAATAAAGAAGTGGAGTAGTTCAACTTTTCCCAGAACCCTGCATTTTGCCAATACTATTATTGGCAGTTTTTTTAATCCTCAAAATAATCTTTTAATGATTTTGAAAAGGGAGCATGAAAGTAATCAGCAATATGTGAAATTACACGAATCATAAAATCCTTAAATTCTTCTTCGTTGGGGTTTGGATTATTTACAAAATAATCTTGTTCATAAAACCAATATTTATACGCCCAATATTTTACATCAGGATCAAACGGATTTTCCTTTTCTCCCTTATAAAATCGTGTATACCAAAATTTATCGTCTTCCATTTTTACTCTTGTCGTACCATCGTCAACAGCATTTTAAAACGTTCAACAGCTTTTAGTGCATGCGGAATATTAGCTGGCATAATGATGCAATCGCCTTTTTTTAGATGATGAGGTTTTCCACCAATTGTTATTTCCGCTTCACCATCCAAAATCTGCACAATTGCGTCGAAAGGTGTTTTATGTTCCGATAAACCTTGCTCTTTGTCAAACGAAAACAAGGTTAAATTTCCACCAAGTGATTTTGTAACCTGCTTGCTAATAACACCTCCGTTAGTGTATTCTATTGAATTTTCGAGATTGAAAATTATTTCTTTTTCAAATGTTGCCATAATATAAATTTTAGTTGATGTTTTAATCGCCGCCAATCATTTTTGAAGCAATACCTTTTTTAGAAGAAAACTCCGCAATAGCTATTCCAACGAAGTGAAAAACTATAAAAATCGGGAATGCATAAACTCCCCATTTGTGTACGGTTTCTATCCCATCTTTCCATGGGGTAAAAAATTCTTTTTCAATACAGATTCCTGTAATGGCTGCAATAAAAACAAAAAAATAAAAGTACACATAAGTAAATCCTTGTAAACGCTCTTTAAACGGTTGGTTGCTTTTGAACGGATTGGGAAAACGAATACCTTTTGTGAGCATATAAAGTATTCTTGCAAGGAATGCAACAATCATCACATTTGCAAAAATTTCGTGCCATTGCCACATGGGTTCTCGAATTGTTTTAGCTATGTCCGTCATCAATTCTTTGGGGATTGCTGATGTTTTACTTGCGATGATTCCTGTAATTTCATTTTTATTCATCCAATACATGCGTAGGAATCCGGTAATGAATAAAACGGGCATTGCAAAAGCCATTAGCCAATGTAATATTCGATGAAAGATGGTGAACTTTTGTGGAGATTTCATTACTGAAAATATTAATTAAAATATTGGTGATATTGTTGATAAGAATTTTGTAATTGTAAAAGCATTTCTTTGGCTTTTGTTGCATCGGTTTCATTTTCCAAAGCTTTTACTGTTTCAAGGTGCGGATGTAGCCATTTGTGAAGTTCGTCGTGACTTTTTCCATCCATAGTACAGCTTTTTACGAGTTGTTCATTTTGTTCATTCAGTTGTTTGGCAAGCGTTTTATAATCGGTTTCATGGTTTTGAATATAAGCATTTACCAATTCTTCGCCTTTTGAAACATAAGGCTTCATTTCCTCGTTCACGATCCATTTTTCTCCATTGTTCAGTTCAACAGCGTCTGTTTTTTCATCATGATGGTGTTCTGTTTTTGTTTCCTGCTCAGGAGTTGATTTTTCAGAAGCATTATTACAGCTCCATAAAAGCATAACACCCATTCCCAATAACATTACTTTTTTCATATTTTTTAATTTTTAAATTGGTTAATATTTGCGTATTTGACAATAAACTTGATTAAAAAGAAAGATATTGACAAAAGCTTTAATTGCGATGAAATTAAGTTTTTTTCACACCTGTAATTTACGAAAAATTGAAGACAGATCGTAAAGATTAACCAATTCCGTTAACAATTTAAAATGAATCTAGTTAATAATATGAGTTGTTTTGTATTAGTTTGGAAAGGATTATTTCTTAATAATTTTTGACAAATATTTTCAAAATCGTTTTTTGCTCAAATTTTCACTTTGCAAATAGGCTAGAACCTTTCTACAAAAGCTACAACTGCAATTTAATTTTGCTAATTGCTCGAAAATAAACTTACAATATGTTATTTAATCTCAACTTCATAAATATTTATGAATAGATTACTCATAATTGTTTTTTATTAATTAAAAAAATGAATAACGTTTAATAACGAATTAAAAAATTAATCCTTTATGTAAAATACCAAGGCTGACATTGCCGAGAAAAATATTTTTTCTTATACAAGACAATCCATAGTAGTGTCAAACCAAAAGTCAGCATTATTTTTTAAAATATAATCAAATGAGAAATTATACTTAGGAAATTTTAATAATATCTAATTCAATAATATTGTAAATAATTACAATTTATTGAAAATCAATTTGTTAAATACACTATTTAACATAATATAAATTATAGGCTGTTTTGAAATAGTGAGATGTATGCCGTTTAAATTTGATTTTGAACCTCTTTAGAAATTAATTTTTGAATTTGTCAAGAAAAGCTTATTTTCGACAAACAATTTTTTATTAACCAAAACATCAAAATATATGTCTTATTATCCACTTTCAAACATTCCAGATTATTATCTGATGGATGATCTTTTAACCGAAGAACACAAACTCATTAGACAATCTGTTAGAGATTGGGTTGAAAGTTTTGTAATGCCTCAAATTGATAAAGCAGCTCAAGAACATCGCGATATTCCAAATCTAATGAAAGAATTAGGAAAAATTGGTGCCTTGGGCCCATATATTCCTGAGGAATATGGCGGCGCTGGACTCGACCAAATTTCGTATGGAATCATTATGCAAGAGCTAGAACGTGGCGATTCAGCAGTTCGTTCTGCTGCTTCGGTACAATCTTCTTTGGTCATGTTCCCTATTAACGAATTCGGTTCCGAAGAGCAAAAAAAGAAATATCTTCCAAAATTGGCAACTGGTGATATGATCGGAAGTTTCGGTCTTACAGAGCCTAATCACGGTTCAGATCCTGGTTCCATGGAAACAACGATTAAAGACAATGGCGATCATTACCTTCTTAATGGCGCCAAAATGTGGATTACCAATGCGCCGCTTTGTGATATTGCTGTGGTATGGGCAAAAAATGAAGCTGGCAAAGTACGTGGCGTAATTGTAGAACGCGGTATGGACGGTTTTACAAGCCCCGAAACGACAGACAAATGGTCGCTTCGCGCTTCCAAAACTGGAGAATTAGTTTTTGATAATGTGAAAATTCCAAAAGAAAATCTACTTCCAAATGTTGAAGGTCTTAAAGGCCCTCTATCCTGTCTTAACTCGGCAAGATATGGTATTTCTTGGGGCGTCATTGGAGCGGCAATCGATTGCTATTGCACAGCCGTACAATATGCTTTGGAGCGCAAACAATTTGGGAAACCAATTGCTTCTTATCAATTGCAGCAGAAAAAATTAGCAGAATTTTTAACAGAAATTACTAAAGCACAATTGCTTTGTTTGCAATTAGGAAAGCTTAAAAATGAGCACAAAGCTTCTCCTGCACAGATTTCTATGGCAAAAAGAAACAATGTTAAAATGGCGATTGATATTGCACGAGAATCTCGTCAAATCTTAGGCGGAATGGGAATCATGGGAGAATTCCCGATGATGCGTCACGCAGCAAATTTAGAATCTGTAATTACTTACGAAGGTACACACGACGTACATTTATTAATCACTGGTATGGATATTACGGGGATTAATGCTTTTTAAAGGAGAAAATAATTTCTAAAACATCATTAAAACTGTAGAATTTTTATTAATTCTGCAGTTTTTTTATAACTGAATTCAGTGATTTTTAAACTATTTTTTTAATATTATTTCAATTTGGTTTTTATAAATTCTATTCAATATTTAATTTTTAAAATTCTATTGAACCGCTCTAAAATTAGACAATGACAAAAATTATCATTCTATAATTTTGCATGATTTTCAGATATTTTAGGTTTAATTGATGTATTTAATAGTTTTCATTTGTAATACTTTCATTTTAAAGAGATATAAAAAAAAGTAGATTTTTATTATCTTTATAACAAACTAAAAACTATTTATCATGAAAAAATTTTATTCAGTTTTACTGATGGCGATATTGTCATTGGTAAAAGCGCAGATGACCTATACTGCCGCTAATTATGCTAATGTAAGCGACCAAGCCAATTACCATTTAGGAAACACCTCTACCAGTCTTAATTTTGCCGCAACAGGTGCTAATTTTCAATGGAATTTTGCGGCGGTTCAAAATCAATCGAGCAAGCAAATCGCTTATGCAGACCCATCTACAAGTGTTTTTAAAAATCTTTGGTGCCAATCTTTGGGTTATACATCGGATTGCGATGTAGAATTTAGTGATAATTTTAATGTCGCTCAAAAATTAATTAACAATCCAGAACCAGCAGGAACAAATAGTACTTTAGAGGATCTTTTTGCTCATTACTATAAATCTTATTCTGATTTTTCCACCAAAATGTTGGGTTTAAAAATGAATTCTTCTGGTAACGAAATTGTATTGACGCTCAATTATCAACAGCCAGATGTCATGTACAAATTCCCAATGAATTATAATGATTCCTATACAGAAGCTTTTTCTTATGATGGAGAATCTATGGAACAGAGTTTTTTATTTAAAATCAACGGAACCGGAACGCGCACCAATGTTGTCGATGGTTATGGTAATCTTGTAATTAATAATCAAACATTTTCAAATGTTTTGCGACTAAAAACAATTTCTGATCAACAAATTACAATCGTTCAAAACAGTGGAACACAACAAAGAAGTATTAAAACAATTAATTACCAATGGTTTCATCAGGATTACAAATTCCCAGTTTTGGATGTTGTTGCTATTGAACAAAATAATATAACCATCCCAATTGAGATTCGTTATTTGGAAAACTCGTCAACTCTTGCAAATTCGTCAAATGAAAAATTAGGTAAACACTTTATTTACCCCAATCCTTCCAAAGGTATTTTCAAAACCAATATTCCCGAAAATGAGATTAAAAGCATAGAAGTTTATAATCTAGCAGGACAATTGGTTTCAAAATCATTAAACTTGTCGCAGCTTAACAACGGTCAATATATTGTAAAAATTAATACTGCTAAAGAAAGTATAAGTCAAAAAATTATTAAGAACTAAACAACCTCGGCTTTTCAATTGAAAAGCCGAGGTTATTACCAACTTGTATGTTCTTTTTCCTCAAAAGGAATTTCTGGATTCAGAATTAAATTAATGAGCGAAGCTATGGAAAATTCAATTTCGGAGTCATCCAAATCGTCTGCGGTTAAAGAAGCAACGCCTTTATTAACCTCCGCGAACGACCAAATGCCAGGTTCTAAAACGTTTTTGTTATAATCTTCATCTTGTTGCAAAACATATTTATAAATGGACAATTGCAAGGCTTGTTTATAATCTTCGTTATAAAACAAAGTTTCCAATTGTTCGGTTTTATCTTTAACTTTCAGGTTCAGTTTTTTAATCTTTGCAGTTTTATAGTCAATAATTCTTACAACACCGTCCAGACGGTCTATCCTATCAATAAAACCGTTAAACATCACCGAATCTGTTTTTTCAGCATTAATAAAAAATTCAGCTTTTACATTTTTTTCAAGTTCGATAATTTCTAAAGAAGAACCGTTTTTCACCAGGTTTTCGTCATACTGCAAAATGCTTCGGATAACGCGTTCTGCTATTTGACGATGGACATAATTCATCCCGCGCTCATAAAATTCTTTTTCATGCTTTAAGGTTTTAATGGCATGCAAAATGGAAGCTTCTACTCTATCTTTTAAAACTTTAAAATCGTCCAAAGTCAAAATTTTATTTTTGAAATCTTCATATAAATATTGCACAGCAAAATGCACGAGATTACCATAATTTCTCACAGAAAGTTCTTCTTCGATTTCGTCTGTATCTTTGACTTTTAGAACATATTTTAGATAAAAATCAACAGGATTATACAAATAACTTGTAAGATGTGATGCCGACACAGATTGCTTCCATTCTTGAAGTTTTTCGAGGACAGATTCTGTTTTTTCGATTTTCATTAGTTCCTGAACAATAGGCTCGGACGCATTATCAACCACAATATGATTAATTTTATGCGCACTTTCCATTTCAATTTGAGTAATAAAGCGACTTTTTTCTCCAGTGTTAACACCCGAACTTAAAGCATTAAATAACAAATGAACATTTTTAGAATCTTGAATTAATCGGTAAAAGTGATACGCATAAATGCTGTCATTTTCTAAAAAAGTATTCAGTCCAAAATTCTTACGAACATCAAAAGGCAAATAGGTATTTTGGGTATTTCCCAGCGGTAATTTCCCTTCGTTGACAGAAAGCAAAATGAGGTTTTCGAAATTAAGAAGTCGGCTTTCCAAAAGTCCCATAACTTGCAAGCCTGCCAAAGGTTCACCTTGAAAATCTATCGATTCGGTATTCACCAATTGATTGATAAGAACCTCCAAAGTTTCCATTTTTAAAGGGATTTTGTAAGGCTCTATCTGGTTTTTTAAAACTCTAAATGATTGTTCAAAATGGCTAATATTTTCATACAAAATATCGTCATCATTAATTCTGAATTTCAGTTCAGTACAAAACTTAATGAGATCGTCTAAGAATTTAATAACATTGTTAGGCTGCTTTAATAAAGAAAAATAGCTAAGCTCACCTAAAAGCTCAATTATCATTTTGGAAGAAATGTAAACAATATTTCGGCTTTCTATGGTCGCAATAAAATCGTTGATGATTTTTTGATCTTCATCCGAATTTGGTAACTCTTGCAAAATCGGAAAAATATCTGCATAATAATAAGAACTCGCTTTTTTTTCTAATTGTTTTTGAAGATAAAATAGCTTTTTTATCGCGTTGCTAAAAGACAAATTCTTCAACGGAAATCCCATTGTAATATTGAGATTTTTTACTTGCGACATAGCATCCAGACTTGCTGGCAGAAGGTTTTCATCGAGTAAAATAACTGCTGTTTTAGAAATATCTTCAAGCGCTATATTTTCAAAAATCTTGGGTAAAACCTTAGTCTGAACAATATTCCCTGAGACTTCATAGACATTAATATTTTTAGACTTTTGGAAATCATTTTCAATCCAATTGAATACCCGCGAATCATTAAATTCTTTCCATTTTAGATGTTCTCGCAAAAATTTTCCAGCCTCTTGCCTTTCGTCCTCAATATAATAAGAATCTGCCTGAAAGTAACAAATGGCTTTGTCCCAATGCAACAGATTTTTCACCACACTTTCTTCAATAGGCGTAAAGGCGTTAAACCCACAAAATATAAACTGTGCCGGCGTATCTTTTGCGAAATCCTGGATTTTTTCTTTTGCTGCGACGTGTATCATGCCAGAAGTCGCCCAATTTTTAGCATCGAGTTCGGTTTTTAATAATGGTAAAAACGCATTCATCTTTTTCCAGAAATTGAGATTTCTACGGCGTGCATTATCTTCTTCGCCCAAGTCTTCGCCCCAATTTTTGATACGTTCTTCATCCAGCATCCATTGCAGCACTTTCTCATTATCATCGGTAAATTTCAGCATATCATCCCAATCTTTTTGCAAAGTCGGAAACCATTTTAGAAAACTTCCAAAATCCTCTGAAGCATCAATATTTTGATAAATTTTATAAGCAAACAAATGAAGCGCAATGCCTTGTAAATGCTGTTTTGCCGCCAATTCTTGGATAAGATCTTCTATGGTCGAGAATTGTGGCAACATCCCGTTGTAGGATTTTTCTTTCAGAATCCGATTGATAAAAACCAAGGGCCGTTTACCCGGCAAAACGATATTAAGCTGTGATAAATCTGAAAATTTAGACAACAAATCTTCGACAATTTTCTCAAGAAATTTCATAAAAAAAGACCTTTTTAAAAGGTCTCAATTTAGTTATTTTTTTTGTGTAAAAACTACTCCACTACAATTTGTTTTTCTAGCCAAATATTCTCTCCAGAAGCATTTTTGCCTTGCCAAAATTTGAAATAATAAGTTCCTTTTTTCTGAGGTTCAAATCTGATTAAATTAAAAGCGCGGTAAGTGCCTTCTTGACAAGTTTGGTTATTTTTGTAGGCGTAATTAACAACTGTTCTTGTAGAATCCTGAGGGATATAATCTACACCATAAAAGCCTTCGCATTCTTTATTATAAGTCGAAAACACTTTAATTGGCTGCATATTAAAAATCGTCATAGTGTCTTGATCTATAATAACGCTGTCAATTTTTCTAGCCTGTACTCCAGTAATTTCGTAAGCGTCGTTGTTACAAGATTGTAGAAAAACGAGGCCTAACACTGCAAAACTTATTTTAATAAATCCTTTCATAGTTTAAAATTACTAAAAAATATTTCCTTTAGAGATATAAACTACTTTTTTTGTTTCATAAAAATCTTCTTCGAAATAGTTTTTCAGTTGAAAAATTTCCGATTTGATGCCTGCTAACTCTTCACCCAAATCGCCGCCCTTAAGATAAAGTACGCCGTTGTGTTTTGGATTGAATTGGTCTTTCTCAAACTTGCCATGCAACCAACGCAAAAATACGGGCATCTGCGTTACAGCACGACTTACCACAAAATGAAATTTATCTTTTAGTTTTTCTGCTCGTCCGTGTATCGCGGTGACATTGGACAATCCTACACCTTCGGCAACCGCTTGTACTACGGTGATTTTTTTGCCAATGCTATCTATTAATGTAAACTGTGTTTCTGGAAACAAAATCGCTAAAGGAATTCCTGGAAAACCGCCGCCTGTACCGATATCCAAAACTTTGGATCCTGGCGCGAAAGTCATAACTTTTGCAATTCCTAAAGAGTGTAAAATGTGCTTCTCATAAAGACTTTCCATATCTTTTCGGGAGATAACATTTATCTTTTCGTTCCATTCGTTATACAAATTTTCAAGTTTTGAAAATTGCTCTTTCTGGGTTTCCGAAATATCGGGGAAATATTTTAAAATAAGTTCTAAAGACATGTTGCGAAATTAAGGAAAAACTTCGTTAAAAAGATAACCAAACTAGTTGATTATCTTTTTTGTTAACGTATTAGTTTTGGTACTAATTTTCAAAATAAACATGCCTTTTGCAAATTGATTCAAAGAAATTTGAGCTGCTTTATTATTAGGTTTAGTTTGATAAACCAATCTTCCCAATGCATCATACACTTCAACTTCTTCGATATTGTCCGTTTTTGATGTAATGACAAAAGCATCATTGTTTTTGTAAACTAAAACATCTTTTTGAGCTTCTGTTACCGCTAAAGTTGTTTCTTTCTTTTTATAAACAATTTCGAAGCGTTCATTATAAATTCCTTTTTCACCATAAAAATTGTAAGAACTGTTAGATAAATCTATGATTTGAGAATTCGAATTGTCTTTTAAATAGATGTTTTGATTTTGGTTAAAAATTCCTTCCACATCACCCAAAGAAATACTGTAGTTACCAGCTGCAGAAAGTTGTACACCTAGTTTAACAACATCTTCTTGGTTATCATTCCAACTTCTAGCCTGGATGCCTAATTGTTTATTATCCAGATTGCTCCAGATTGCATCTTCACCAACTGCTAATAGCTCTGTATCCAAGTCTGCATCAAAAGCATTGCTTGCATCCTCCAAATAACCTATAAGAATTTCGTTATTGATATCCGCTTCTGATTTAAGATTTAACCAAAATCTATTTTTTTCAGCTGCTTTATAATTAAAGAATACACCTTGCTCTTTTGTTCGCATAGCATTGGTAAAGCGAAGTGCTTTATTTTGGCCTGTAGCTTTAGCTTTTATGATAAAGCCTTGTGATGTTTTTACAGAAATGTTAGGGATATTTTTGTTTAGACCTTTATAAGTGGCTGGGATACCGCCCATTCTGTTGTAGATTGCATAGTTATTACCATTGTATTGAGAACCTTGCTGAGTAGAGATACTCATATCATTATTGGTCCAGAAATATGCGATTGGCTGAATAAGATCTGCGTTTTCGATAAAGAATATGTCAAGATCAATATTTGATGGATAAGGATTTCCTACCAAATTATAGCCATGATCTTCGTTTGTATATTTTAAAATATAGGACTCTATCGTTCCGTTGTTTGGTACACCAACAAATTTGAATTCGGCTTCTGGCGATGTTGCATTAATTTCTGTAGGAAAGCTGTTTTTTCCACGAATAGCGTAACCACGAGATTTTAAAAACTCTGAATTGGCGTCTAATTTCAGCTCATTTGGAATTGATGTAACAAAATAATCATTTTTTTCATTATAGATAAAAAATTGATTCCAAGGTGTTCCTTGTGGATTCGCAGGATTACTAGCTTGGTTATAACCGTCAGAAAACTGATAAAGATTCTGTCCTGTAACAGGCGAAGACCAATAGTTATAACCTTTTTTTGGAAGTTTGGTTGTTCTTTTTACAGTAACTTTTCCAATATTAGGTGTGTTGTTGGTTTGTAAAAAATTAGCATCTGGAGCAAAAACAATATTGTCGCCAGTTCCCAAATTGGTTAATGCATTACTAAGTTTAATATAATCGTTGTTATTAACAGTAACTTTCGTTTCGCTATTAACTGTAATATTGGAAGCTTCTATCGATCCATAAAGTGAAGTGTCATAATTGGCAACAATTACAGCATTTTTTAACAGATTCGGTTTTCCATTGTCCCAATAAGGTTGCGCTGGATTTACCCAACTTGTTACATTATAATTTGACACAATAGCTTTAACTAAAGGTCCAGACAAAGGTTTTGCTGATAATCTTATTAATAAGTCGTTATAACTTTTATAAGGATAAAGCCTTACAAATACCTTTTCTCCAGGTTTTAGAATTGCGTCTGCACCAAAGTCAAAACTAGAAGCTTTCCATTTGTCATCATAAGCAATTTCTGATGTTAAAACTTTAACTCCAGTTGCAAAATTTGGATCTTTAGAATATTCCATTTTAAAATAACCAGTTCCTCCATTTGCACGGTATTCTATATCAAAGCTTTTAAGATCCAATTGTTTTCCGTTTGGTTCAAAAGTAAATTCAATATACTTATTAAGATCTATAGCTTCAGTAGGTTTGGACAAACCAGAAATCTTAAAAATAGGTTCGCTCCACGTATCACCACTTATACCTAAAATATTGCCTTTTACAGATTTTCCAATTACGCCTGGGATAAGTGCATGGGCAGAAAGTGACAAATTATCCCACTGTATAATTGAAATAGTTTTCTCTGCTGTAACATCAACATCTACTCTAGCCAAGCTAGAAGTGCCATTTGCATCTACAAGTCTGTAAAAGAAAAAATCCTTTCCTATAAACGATACTTCTGGTGTATATGTAATGCTATTGTCAGTATTTATACTTACTGCGCCATGAGTTGGTGCCGTATCTATAACAACATTAGTCGTGGTTTGAAAAAAATCGTTATCTAGAATTTTGATATTAACATCATTATTCTTAGTTGTTGTAGTCGTATCGTTTTCAGGAATTGGCACAATAGCTTGTTGGGCTTTCGCTGTTCCTAGAATTGTGGGGCCATCAGAATCCTGTGTGTATTTTATTTGAAATCTATTATTGGTTTGATAAACATAAACTCGCACATAAAGTGCTTTTCCAGAAACAATTATTTGACGAGGTAATCCAGAAAAATCAGAACATGAAAGTTTTGCCCAAGACTTATTCTCAATTAACAAATCTTCGACAAGCACTTTATAATTCGAAAAATTAGGATCCACAGAATATCTAATTTCTAATTTTGCAGAACCGCCTTGCATACGGTAATCAAAATTGAAACTATTCAAATTAATTTGGTTTCCAATCTTAGGTTTAACTGTAAATTGTACATACTTATTGGTATCTAAAGTTTTTTCAGTTAAATCATTATAATTTGGCGTTGGCCAATCGGAAGTATTAAAAAAAGTTTGATTGTCTTTCTCGGCAGATATTCCTACTGTAGAAAATATATTTTCCGCGGAAACTAAATTATTTTTAACAGTTGGGGCAAAATTTTGTTTATTCCATACCGCTATTGATGTTTGTGCTAAAAAAAAGTTAACAACAAGCGTAGATATAAAAAAAGATATTTTTTTCATTTGTATTTAATAATCAAATAATAAGGTTCGTAGTGTTTTATAAAAATTGGGACTGCAAAAATAGAATATTAAATTTATAGGATTATCAAATACGCATTAAAATAAGCTTAAAATTAAATTTTAAATAAAAGCATTTAAAAATTTTATTAAAACAAATATTTATCACAATAAATAAGATTTATCATAATAATAACAGGGTTTTTGTAAACAAACCTCATTTTTAAAACTCTGCAAGACACATGATTAAAATCAGAATTGCTAAAACTCACCTCCTAAACAGGGCGTTTTCTAGAAATTTTAGAGTATATTATCAACACTTGTTGACTGATTACAATTATCTATATCTTTGCAAAAAATAGAAGCTTAAAATGGAAAGATATTCGGATCGCGTCAACCGACTTAGCTATTCGCAGACGTTTGTAATGAGTAATAAAGTTAGAGAGATGAAGGCGGAAGGCATTGATGTTATCAGCCTCACTTTGGGAGAACCCGACTTCAATGTTCCTACAATTGTGAAACAAGCAGCGATACAAGCCATCAACGACAATTACAGCCACTACTCGCCTGTCCCTGGTTTTTTAGATCTAAGACAAGCCATCGCTGATAAATTAAAGCGTGACAACAATCTTACCTATATGCCAACACAAATTTGTGTTTCCAACGGTGCCAAACAATCTATCATGAATGTCCTTTCTGCACTCATCAATGATGGTGACGAGGTTATTCTTCCTGCACCATATTGGGTAAGTTATGACGAAATGGTAAAAATGATGGGCGGAACGTCAGTTTTTATTGAAACGAGTTTAGAAACAGATTTCAAAATGACTGCCGAACAACTAGAAAAAGCGATTACACCAAAAACAAAAGCTATCCTTTATAGCTCGCCTTGTAACCCATCTGGAAGTTTTTATACTTATGAAGAACTTAAAGCAATTGCTACAGTTGTTGCAAAATATCCACAGATTACTATTATTTCTGACGAAATCTACGAGTACATCAACTATATAGGAAAGCATATTTCTATCGCAGAATTTCCAGAAATATATGAACAAACCGCAGTTATCAATGGTATGAGCAAAGCCTTCGCCATGACAGGATGGCGAATCGGCTATTCGGCTTGTCCAGAATGGCTAGCAAAAGCTTGCGATAAAGTACAGGGACAAGTTACTAGTGGACCAAATACCATTGCGCAGCGCGCTTCGATTGTCGCTCTTGGTTTGACAAAAGACGATTTGTCTTATATGATTGATGCTTTCGAAAAACGAAGAAACCTAGTCTACGAACTCATGAAAGACATCAAAGGATTCAAATGTAATCTTCCCAAAAGTGCATTTTATTTCTTTCCAGACATCTCTTATTTCATAGGAAAAACCATCAACGGTACTTTGATAAGAGATGCAGATGATTTTGCAATGTCCTTATTAGTAAACGCTCATGTTGGGTGTGTTGGCGGAACATCATTCGGGAATCCCAATTGTATTAGATTCTCGTACGCCGCATCAGAAGAAGATCTGATTGAAGCCATGAGAAGAATAAAAGAATTCACGAAAGATATCTAATAAATTCTAAATTGTTTTATTAAACTAAAATGTTTACTAACAAATATCATATAAAACCAGGCTTCAGGAGTTTGGTTTTCTTTGTTTTAAGTCTTATATTTATATAGAAAATAAAATGAGTGCGCTCCGGATGGAACGGCCTGTTGGAGCTCTTTTTGTAAGCAAAGGAAAAAGCGACGGAACAAAAAAGCGACTAGTGACAGCCGGAAAAAGCGCCAAAATATTTAAAATTAAAAGAAATTCGTAGTGATAGATTTTATAAATTGATTATTGTTTTTCAATACATAAAATCTTACTATCTTTACAACATCAAATTGTTAATAACAAGTTTAACTAAAAAATATAAAAATTATGTCATTAGTAGGAAGACAATTTCCAAATGTAGCAATTGACGCGATGAGCGAAATGGGTGATAACTTAAGAATTAACATCCTAGAAGAAGCGGTTAACAACCAACAAAAAGTTTTGTTGTTCTGGTATCCAAAAGATTTCACTTTTGTATGTCCTACAGAATTGCACGCTTTCCAAGAAGCTTTGGAGGAATTCAAAAAAAGAAACACTATCGTAATCGGTGCGTCTTGCGATACCAACGAAGTACACTTTGCATGGTTGAACACGCCAAAAGATAATGGTGGTATCGAAGGGGTAACTTACCCTATCCTAGCGGACACACACAGACATCTTGCTAACCTTTTAGGAATTGTTGATCAAGATATCGATTTTGATGATGAAGGAAACGAAATCTTCACAGGGTCTAACGTAACTTACAGAGCAACTTATCTAATCGACGAGACTGGAAAAATCTTCCACGAAGCGGTTAACGATATGCCACTTGGTAGAAATGTTGCAGAATTCTTGAGACTTATCGATGCCTATACGCACGTACAAAAGCATGGTGAAGTTTGTCCAGCTAACTGGGAAGAAGGTAAAGACGCTATGAAAGCAGACAGAAACTCTACAGCAGAATACTTAGCAAAACACTAATTATTGTGAAATAATCTAATGTGATAATTTGTAATGCTGATGGAGACTGAAGATGATTATTTACAAATTATCACATTTTTAATACCCAAAAATCAACAAAATGTTTTTAGAATTAACAGAAGATAACCTACAACAAATCCTTGCTGACAACCCAAAAGTTATGGTGCAATATGGTGCATCATGGTGCGGCAATTGTAGAATTATGAAGCCAAAATTCAAAAAATTAGCTTCAGAAAACGAAGATATTCCGTTCTATTATGTAGATGCAGAAAAACTTCCAGAAAGTAGAAAAATGGCGAACGTGGACAACCTTCCAACTTTTGCAGCTTTTGAAAATGGTGCTTTGAAAAATCAAGTGCAAACCAATCAAGCAGAAAGTTTGAACAATTTGTTCAACGAATTGAAAGCCTAAGTTTTTTTCAATTTTAAATTATACGAGATATGAAATTACCAATTATAAGACAATTTTATCAAAACCAAACACCAGAGCAACTTAACACCGCTTTGGAGGTTTTAGAAAATTACTGTGAATTTCGTAGCGTGAAAGAAGAAGAATTGGATGTTGTTGGCGAAATGATTACCAATATCTGTGGCGCGCTAGAAGTACACAACGAAGTTAAAAACGGTTTGTCAGAAAAAGATGCCCTGAATGCTTTTGCACAAAAAGTAATGGGTTCTATTGATAAATAGTTGTTTATTTTTTTAGTTGAAAAGACCGTTTTTTAGCGGTCTTTTTTATATTTTGCATACATGAAACTTAAAAATATTATATTTGATTTTGGAGGCGTTTTAATGGATTGGGACCCTAGATATTATTTTAAAAACCATTTTGAAACCCAAAGCGAGATGGATTTTTTTCTTAATAATATCGCAACCAATACCTGGAACATGGAGCAAGATCGCGGAAGAAGTCTGGAGCGTGGCACAGAAAAACTTGTCAGAGAGCATCCTCTTTTCGAAAAAGATATCCGCGCCTATTACGATAACTGGACAACAATGTTGCGTGGTGACATTCCTCAAAATGTTGCAGTTCTTAGACAATTAGACGGCAAATATCCATTGTATGGTTTGACCAATTGGTCTTCGGAAACTTTTCCTTATGCTTTAGAAAACTATGATTTTTTCAAAATTTTTGATGGCAAAATTGTAGTTTCGGGGGACGAAAAACTCATCAAACCCGATCCTAAAATTTATCAAGTTTTATTAAAACGTTACAATCTGAAAGCTGAAGAATCTGTTTTTATTGACGATAATATCCAAAATATTGAAACAGCAAAAGATTTGGGATTCGCAACAATTCATGTGAAACAAGAGACGGATCTCGGGCAAGAACTTCGTAACTTAGGCTTCGAGTTTTAAATATAAAATCTTTACGATTTTACAACTTACATTAAAGCAATTTAACAACCTATAAAAAATATGAATCAAAATAAAATGAAAGTAGAAATCTGGAGCGACATCATGTGTCCTTTCTGCTATATTGGAAAACGCCACTTCGAAGCGGCTCTAGAACATTTCGATCACAAAAAGGATGTGGAAATCGAATGGAAATCTTTCCAACTGGATCCCACAATTCCCGAAGAAGTGAAAATCCGAACAACAATGACCGACTATATGGCCAACCGAAAAGGCATGAACGTTGACGATGTCCAAGCCATGTTCGAGAATGTCGTTTCTATGGCAAAAGATGCGGGATTGGATTTCGATTTTGATATTCAGTTATTGGCGAATTCTATTAAAGCGCACAGAATTATTCAGTTTGCTAAAGAAAAAAACTTAGGAGATCAGGCCGAGGAAGTTTTCTTCAAAGCATATTTTACCGAAGGAAAAGATTTGGCGGACGATGCAACTTTGTTAGAATTAAGCTCTAATATTGGGCTTTCACAAGACGACGTCAACAATGCCTTATCGCAAGATGAATTTTTGAAATACGCCAAAGACGACATTGCCGAAGCACAAGATTTAGGCATTGACTCGGTTCCGTTTTTTGTATTCAATAGAAAATTTGCTGTTAAAGGCGCACAGCCAGCACATCATTTCTTAGATGCTTTGAAACAATCTTATGCGGATTATAGTAAAGAATCTGGTTTTAAAACATTGGATTCTAATGATACTGCAAGTTGCGATGTTGACGGAAAATGTGATTGATATTAAATTTTAAAATCCATTAAACATAAAAACCGGGTCCATAAAGCTCGGTTTTTGCATTTATATTTTAAACCAACTTTTCAAAGGCTTTTCTGGCGCTGCCTCGGAAATATACTTCTCCGCAATATTGATAATTCAGTTTGTCTAAAATTCTCATCATTGCAAGATTATCAAAATTGGTATCCACTTTTACACTATGGACATTTTTGGACGTTGCAAAATTTTCAACTTCATTGAAAAACCGAGTTGCAATGCCCATTCCTTTCGAGCGCTCTGCTGCAGCTACACGATGCACCACAACATAATCGCCATCGGAAAGCCATTTCCCAACGATGTCGTTATAGGCAGGTTCTTCATCAAAAATCACAGCGCCGTAAGCTAAAACACCGCGTTCGTCAGCTAAAACATAAGCACAATCATTTTCTAAATCTTGAAGTATTGAATTCCGGTTAGGATAACCATCTTGCCATTGATTGCTGCCATCATTTTTTCGACTCTTAATTGCAAATTGCAGAATACTCCATATCTCATCCACTTCTTCAAAATGGGCTTTCCTAAAAATCATTTTCTAAAAATTTATTGTAAAAAATTTTCTACTTTTTTTTCCAAATCTTCCAAATCAAATGGTTTTTCAATAAAATCATCTGCCTGAGCTTCTTTGGCAAGCGCAACAATATCGTTATTTGCTGTGGTATAAATCACTGGAATATTTTTGAATTCGTCATGCGATTTCAAAAGTTTTGTAGCTTCTACGCCACCAATATTTGGAATCCAATTATCCATCAAAATAACATTCGGTTGGAAATCTGCAACTTTTTCTATAATATCATGAGACGTTTCAGAAATTTCCACTTCATAACCTGCATCTTCAAAAATAATTCCCACAACTTCCAGAATTACTGCGTCGTCATCAAAAATTAAAACTCTTTTCTTACTCATTTTTATCTTTTTTTAATTCCTTTAATTTAAAATTTCTTGTTTTTTGGAATAGTATTTTAATGAATATATTTCAAACGATTAATTTTCTGAGCCAAATCTTCGGCCTCAAAAATACAATCAAATTCTACATTTCGTATCGCCTGTTTTGGCATATAATCGACTTCTGCAGTGTCAGGATTTTGTATCCAGACTTTTCCTTTATTTTTTTTAATATATTCTAATCCTTCGGTACCATCGGCATTGGCGCCAGATAATAAAATTGCCACCACATTTTTCCCGAAGGTTTCTGCCGCGGATTTGAAACTTACATCAATCGAAGGTCTTGAGTAATTTACTTTTTCCGAAGCATCTAAAGATACTTTATTTTTCGATTCAAAAAGCAAGTGATAATCCGCTGGTGCAATGTAAATACATTTTTTATCGAGTTCTGTTTTGTCCTCAACTTCTTTCACTTTTAATGCTGAAATTTGTGTCATCAAAATAGGCAAAAGACTTGTAGATTGCGCTTTTCTGTGAACGACTAATACCATTGGAAAACCCAAATCAATATCCAGTTTTTTAATCATTTCCAAGATGACTTGCAAACTTCCTGCGGAACCTCCAATAATTACCAATTCTGTATTTGCTTCGTTCATAAATTATTTAATGATGTTCTAGTTTTTTCCAAATCTTCTGATTATCAATTTGATGAAAATTATTATTAAGTTTTGAAAATCTCAAGGTTTCTTTAGAACCCAAAGCCAAATATCCTAAATTTTCCAGACTCTCGTCAAACAATTGAAAAACCCTTTCCTGTAATATTTTTTCAAAATAAATGAGAACATTTCTACAAATTATCAATTGAAAACTGTTAAATGAACTGTCTGAAACTAAATTATGAGTGGATAAAATGAGTTTTTCTTGTAGGCTTTTATCAAATTTCACACTGTCATAATTGGCAGTATAATAATCTGAAAAATCTTTTTCTCCACCAGATTGAATATAATTTTCGGTGTATAATTTCATTTGTTGAAGCGGAAAAATACCTGCCCTAGCCTTTTCCAAGACCGATGGATTAATGTCTGTTCCGTATATCAAAGATTTATGATACAAATTAGCCTCTTTCAATAAAATAGCGATAGAATAAGCTTCTTCACCTGTGGAACACCCCGCGACCCAAATCCGAATCAATGGATAGGTATCCAATTGTGGTAAAATATGCTCCCGCAAAGTTTTGAAAAATGATGAATCACGAAACATCTCGGTGACATTGACTGTAATTTCCTCTACGAAACGTTTGAAATACTCTGGATCGTTAACAATTGTATAGCGCAATTCTGCATAACTTGTGAATTTATCGATTAAACAAATGCGGTTAATACGGCGTTTGAAGGAAGCTCTGCTGTATTGTGAAAAGTCGTAACCATACAACTCATGAATATCTTTTATAAGAAATTCTACATCCTCGTCCTTTACAATACTTGGTTCCAACATTATAATAATTTTTCCATTGCTTTTATCAAAACATCCACATCTATCGGCTTTGACACATAGTCCTGAGCACCTGCTTCCAAACATTTCTGTCGATCTTCGGGCATGGCTTGCGCGGTAACTGCGATTATCGGAAGGTGTTTTATTTCTTCAATATTTCTTATCAATTTGGTTGCTTGGTAACCGTCCATTTCTGGCATCATCATATCCATAAGCACAAGATTAAAATCGTTTTGAGATTTTAAAATTTCAATATTAACTTTCGTACATCCAAACACGAAGCAAAGACAACAACTGATCGGTATCTACAGGTTTTGAAATGTAATCTGAAGCACCTGCTTCGATGCATTTTTCGCGTTCGCCAATCATAGACTTTGCAGTAATGGCAATAATAGGAAGTCGCGCCAACGTGGGTTGTTTGCGAATTTCTCGAATGGTTTCGTAGCCGTCCATTTCGGGCATCATCATATCCATCAAAATAACATCGATATCTGGATGTTCTTTAATTTGATGCAAAGCTTGCTTTCCGTCCATCGCCAAAACCACTTCCACTTTGTATTTTTCTAAAACTTTGGTCAAAGAGAAAATATTGCGAACATCGTCATCGGTAATCAATATTTTTTTACCACTCAAAACCTCTGTTAAAGAACCCAAAGTTGTACTTCTGGTTTCCTCATGATTGTTTTTTTCTTCCACCAAATGTAAGAACAAACCAACTTCATCCAGAATTCTTTGATAAGAATGTGCCGTTTTTACAACAATAGAATCTGCATATTGTTTGATTTTCAATTCTTCAGATTTTGATAAATTTCTATCGATAAAAATGATAATCGGAAGATTTTCCAAACCTTCATGACTTTTGATGGATTCTATAATTGCATATTCTTCGCCCCGTGAATGTTCCACATTCAGGATAACGCAGTCAAGATTTTGTTGAGTAAAAGCCTTCACGCAATTCTCCGCTGTATCTTCCACCGAAGAAGAGATATTAAAATTGCTCAGAAAATAAGATAATGCAGTAGCATGTCTGGCATTTTCTTCAACAATTAAAACTTTTTGCAAAGACTTACTCAAAGCATCTTCAATCTTTTTGAAAACATCAGCCATTTGCTCAAGAGCTATTGGTTTACTAATAAAATCAATAGCACCTTTCATCAAACTTTCTTGTTTTACGTGCAGAGATGACATCATATGCACAGGAATATGCTTGGTCTGGAGGTTTGCTTTCAGTTCGTCCATGACTTGCCAACCATCTTTTACAGGAAGTTGCACATCTAACAAAATCGCCAAAGGATGATAGTTAAGCGCTGCTTGAAGTGCATAATCCCCACGCACGATCGCAACGGCTTTATAATTTTGGGTATGCGCATATTTCACCAAAGCTTTCGCAAAATTAACGTCATCTTCAACAATAAGAATTACTTTATCATCTTTAAGAATGCGATCTCTATCATCGGGAATATCCTCTGGAATTCGTAAAATATCAACGGGCACAGGCAGCTCAACATCGTCATAAGCGATGATTTCTTTAATCTCCTGAATATCCTCCTGAATTGTTTCTATTAAATCTTGATCTCTATTAACGTATTCTGTTTTTAAATTTGATGAAATGGGAATAACTAAACTAAACTCTGAACCTTCATTAACTTTGGACTGAAGTAGCAATTCGCCACCCAACAATTTTGCAATTTCTCGACTGATAGAAAGTCCCAAACCAGTGCCTCCAAATTTTCGTCTTGTTGATCCATCAGCTTGTTGAAAAGCCTCAAAAATAATACGTTGTTTATCTTCTGGAATTCCGATTCCTGTATCTTTTACCGAGAAAATCACAAAATCTTGTTGAGCTGGATCTTTTCTAATATTAAGCCTAATATTTCCTTGCGCAGTGAATTTGAGTGCATTAGACATTAGATTTCTCAACACTTGGTCCAATCTCAAACGATCCGTTTCGATGCTTGTCTGAAGTTCTGGATCGATATTGATAATGAAATCAATGTTTTTTTCCTGCATCAAAGGATTGAAAAGCTTTTGCAAATCTTTTACAACATCTTGTATAAAAACCTTTTGGTAATCCAAACTCATTTTTCCAGATTCAATTTTAGCCAAATCCAAAATCTCATCAATAAGCGTCAGCAAACTGCTCCCAGAACTTAAAATTACTTTTGCAGATTCTATTTGATCTTCGTTAAGATTTTCGTCAGGATTTTCCGCCATCAGTCGCGAAAGCAACAATATAGAATTAAGCGGTGTACGCAATTCGTGCGACATATTCGCCAGGAATTCCGATTTATACTTGGTGCTCAAAGCCAATTCTTCGGCCTTTTTTTGAATTTCGATATTGCGATCGGCAATCAAATGATTTTTTTCTTCAAGCAGTTTTGAGCGTTCTTCCAGTTCGGCATTGGTTTGCATCAATTCTTCTTGTTGTACGCGCAATTCTTCTTCAGAAGCTTGAAGCTTTTGCGTTTGCGCTTCAAGTTCGGTATTCAAATTTTCCAGTTCGGAATGCTGTACTTGCAATTCTTCCGACTGTGCTTGCGTTTCTTCCAAAAGTCGCTGCTCTTTTTCGCGACCTTGGGCGGCATTGATCGCTATACCAATAATTCGGCAACACTCAACATAAAAATTCACCAAATCGTCATTAAAATTTTCACCAGAATTTAGCTCAATAATTCCAATGGCCTGGTTTCCCAACATAATCGGAACGTGCAAAATTCCATTAATTCTTAGTTGTGCGCTTACAAAACTTGCCACAACATCTTCTTCTTTAATATTATTGTATGCTTTGATTCTTTTTTGTAAAAATGACTGGCCTAAAATACCTTGTCCAGGCTCAAAAACAGTTTTCACATTATTTTCAAGTCCATAAGAGCTAAACAATTTCAAAGCATTGTCGTCTAATAAATAAAGAGCGCCACTCGCGCAGTTTCCATATTCTACAAGATGATTTAAAGCGGAATGAGAAAGCTCCTTGATGGATTTGTTTCCAACTAAAAATTCATTCAAACTCGCCAAGCCTTTTTGATTCCAATCGCTTTTGTTGATTTTATTAAAAGACTTTTGTAAAGATTCTGTCATATGATTCAGCGATTCTACCAAAACGCCCAAATCATCCTCTTCCTCCGCAATGGCACGTTGGCTGTAATCACCTTTTGCTACGCGGTTTGCAACTTGCTGAATGGCATTAACACGATTGGTCATCATCTTATCTTTAGCCAAAAGTTTTCTTTCCAAAATATCTCTCCTACGAATGTCGTTCCGCAATCTAAAATATAAATATGAGGTGATGACAATAGCGGCAAGCCCGGAAAATAAAAGAAAAAAGTTTGTAATTTCTGACGATTTTTTGAGCTCTGCGTTTTTTAAATCCAGTTGATTTTCCTCAAAATTTACAAAATCATCAACCAATTTTCTGGTTTTATCCATCGAAGTTTTGCTTTTCAGCATTTCGGATTGGGAGATATCTTCGCCTTTTCTTTTTTTATCGATCAAATATTCTAAAACTGCGCTTCTCTCGTTAACCAATTTTTCAAGCTCGTTAGCTCTCTCTTTTTGAATTTTATTTTCAAAACTTAAATTTTTAAGATTGGCAATAGCTTTTGGATATTCTGCCATCCCTCTCTCAAAAGGCTCCAGATAAGCTTCTTGTCCCGAAAGTTGGAAGCCTCTGTTCCCTGTTTCAGCATCCAAAAGTGCAAACAAAACATCTTTTGCCGCAGTAATAGACCGTCGAGATTGGGATCTGTTTTCGCGGAATTCGACTTGTTTTTGAATGCTGAAATACGAGATTATTAAGCTCGCAAACAGCATAAATAATGACATACCGATTCCAAATTGTAGATTTCTTATAATTTTTTTTGCCATATATTATACTCTTGGTAAGGTGAAATAAAATGTAGATCCTTCATTAATAACGCTAGATAAACCTATGCTTCCGCCATGCTGAACAATAATTTCTGCACAGATGTAAAGTCCAATTCCCATGCCTTGAAACTGTAATGATGATTCTTCAACACGATAAAACTTATCAAAAACAGAAGCTTGTTTGTATTCTGGAATTCCGATTCCGAAGTCCGTAACGCTTATTTTAACATCTTGCTCATCAACAGAAGTGGTCACAATAACCTTGTTGTTTTCTGGGGAATATTTTATCGCATTTGTAAGAAAATTAATTAAAACCTGTTCTACTCTTATGCTATCGAATTGCATGAGAAAATCAGGTTTTTGTCCGTGTCTTTCTATTTTAATACTATTTTCATCATGGGTATGCAGAATGGTTTCCAAAGCATTTTGGATGACTTCTTCCAAATTGTTGGTTTGTAGGTTCATTTTTAGCTTTCCATGTTCGATTTTTGAAATATCTAACAAATCGGTGATGAGATTATTCAACTTATCGATTTGATGTTGAACTTTTGCAACATAGCCTGCTTCTGGACTAGATTTATCGAGTTTCAGTTTCCGTTCTAAAAGCTGAACATAAGCTTTGATACTTGTGAGTGGTGTTTTCAACTCGTGGCTGGCAATACTAAGAAATTCGTCTTTTTCCTGTTCTACCCTTTTCTGATCGTTGATATCTGTAAAAGTCCCTACCCAATTTTTGATTTTCTTATTTACTAAAATTGGTGACATTCTCAAAAGATGGTAACGAAATTCGCCTGTTTCAACATTTTTAATTCTAACTTCTAAGGCGATAATTTCAAGATTATCTTTTTGTTTGCGGTATTCTTCTACCAAAACACTATCATCTGGATGAATGTCTGGGAAATGTTTTTCGGACTTAGAATATTGAAACCAACGGCCATTTACGAATTCTATTTCGCCTACTTGATTAAGTGTAAAAGCGATTTGCGGCAGCGCTTCCAGCATTTGTTGAAAATGATCCAACTGCGACTTCATGACTACTTGTGTTTCGCGGCGACCTTTAACTTCTAGTTCTAAATTTTGTTGCGATTTTTTCAGTTTGCGGTTTTGTTCCTGAATATTGTAATAGGTTTCCACTTTCAACAACAAAATATCTGGATCGATAGGTTTGGTAACATAGTCGATTCCGCCAGACGCGTAACCCTTTGTAATAAAGCGTTTCTCAGTATTAACAGCCGATAAAAAGATGATGGGAATATCTTTGGTTTTACTGTAATCTGCAAGCGTTTCGGCCACTTCGAAACCGTCCATATCTGGCATTTGCACATCAAGAATAATCAAAGCATAATTATTTCTCAAAGCTTTTGACAAGGCTTGTTCACCAGAATTTGCTGTATCTACAGGGAAATTCTGAGATTGTAGTAATTTTTTTAAGGAAAATATATTGGACTGATTATCGTCTACAATTAAAATCATAAAAATAAGCTTAGTGATTTTTCGGTTTTTACCGATATTAATATTCAAAAATAATTAGAAAATTATTAAGATGAGTGATTTGGAGATATTATATTTGCTTTTTTACTAAACTATAAATTTATATGAAAAAAATTACTGTTTTAGCATCATTTCTTGTAACAATAATGATGTCTGCACAAATAACATTTGAAAAAGCTTATTTTATTAATAAATCTGGAAAACGTGTAGAATGTTTCATTAAAGATTATGACTGGCGATCCAACCCTACGAGTTTTGAATACAAATTATCTGAAAATGATCCTGTGAAATACGGAAAAATATCGGATGTAAGCATGTTTGAGATTTATAACAAAGCAAAATTTGTTTCGGAAAAAGTCCAAATAGACCAATCTTCATCAAACCTCAATTCGCTAAGCCCTCAGCGCGAGCCAATATATACTGAGGAAGAATTGTTTTTGAAAGAAATTGTTGATGGCAAAGCGGATCTTTACCAATATGTAGATGGTACGCTAGAACGTTATTTCTACAGATTAGACGATAACAAGCCTGTACAGTTAATACATAAAGCTTTCGATTATGCGAATGATCAAGTTGGGTATAACAACGACTACAAAATCCAATTAAAAAAAGATCTGAATTGTGCCAGCATCAGTTCCTCAAATATAGAAAATGCAAAGTATAGGTTGTTTGATTTGAAAAGAATCTTCACCAACTATAATACTTGTATCAATCCTAATTTTAAACAAGACATAAAAGAACAAACAAAATTTGATTTTAATTTATCTATAAGACCAAGAATTAATTCGGCTTCGATGAAGCTTTCCAATGCATTTGACTCTGAGTCTTATAGCCTTGGAAATGCAATGTCTATTAGCGGAGGTGTTGAGTTTGAATTTATAATGCCGTTCAATCGTGGAAAATGGGCACTAACTCTTGAGCCAAATTATCAACAATACAAAGGTGATGCTACGTTGACGGTGCCATATCAGGAGAATCGTACGAAACATACAAAAGCAGATTTCAAATCCATCGAAATTCCGATAGGTGTAAGACATTACATATTTTTGAATTCTGATTCGAAATTATTTTTAAACGTTAACTATTCTTTTAATATTCCTATGGATTCTAAAGCAAATTACGGTAGAGATGGACAACATTATTACGATATAAAATTAGAAGTCAACCCAGCCTTTGGATTTGGAGCTGGCTATACTTTCAAAAATAAATATACAGCTGAGGCAAGATATAGCACAAAAAAAATAAAAACAGATACCAACTCTTGGACTGGCACCTATGACCTTTTCTCAATTATCTTAGGTTATAATATTTTTTAAAATAAAAAACCTTGTTAAATGCAATGTTTCTTTTAAGGTAACTTTAAATTAATTTTCAAAAATTGGTTATTTATTAATAATTATTATACTTTTAATAAAAATATTAACACAAAATAATGAAAAAAACAATCTCTATAACATTGCTTTTAATGCTATCGTTTTTCTCTGCTCAGAAGACAAAATTCTACACGTTTGACAAAGAAATTATTTACACTTTTGAGGCTTTAGCCAAAAAAACAGATACTTCTATTTTCATAAATTCGGATGACGATTCTTATTTCTTAAGAGTTTATTCAGGAATAGCAGGTTCCACAGCAAAAATTTTCGATTGGAAAAATAAACAAATTCATATTTTTAATCTTAGCAAAAATCCAAAAAAAGGAGAAAATTATTATGATTTTCATTTTAACAAGACCACTAACTTATCTGCTAGTTCTACAATAAAAAAAGACAAAATTTCTATTGAAGATTTGTCTAATGAGAATAATAAAAAAATTGTTATTTACACTTCAAAACGCAAAAAAAGAATTGACAGAGAAGTAACTTTTTCTACAGTAACTTCTGATAAAAACTTATTTTTCGCATTTCGTTACATAGCACTTCATCCCTATGAGCAAGCAACCAATATTGACATAAACGATAAGGCGATTGTAGAAAAGGCGATTGTTAAAAATGCTAAACTCCTCTGCAATTATAAATTGAAAACAATTAATCCCGTTTCATTAGATCTAAAAACAAATTAAAATTTCGCAATAAAATATCTTTACAAGAATCAAAATCATATTTTCCTTAATTGTAAAACAAATTCCATTTTACGGTTTACCGTATTTTAGAATAACAATTTTTTTTAGTTTTGAAAAATAAGTTTTTGAAACTTATAACCAAACTTTATATTGTATTGTAAAAAGGCTTCTACTAATTGATAGTAAAAGCCTTTTTTATTTTACTTTTGAAAAGGATTTTTTATTAAAGTTATACACTTTTTTATTTTTAGATCACTTTAAAAAACAGCGATTTTTATAAGAAATGTCTATCAAATTTCATAAGGCATTTAAAGCAATTACAAAACCAAACTGCAAAACCAAAATGCAAAATAAAACTTTAAATAATCCTTTTAAAATATTGATAATCAATTATATAAACAGTAAAACATTAATTATAAATTCAATAATAAGTATTTCAAAGCTTTCTCCTATTCTCAACATGGAATTTCTGAGTTTTTAATATATTTTATCAATCGATTTTTAATTTAATTCCTAAAAATCTTTCGCTTGTTATCGGAAAAAACTTAACTTTGCCTTTAATAAAAATTAAGCAAAAAACGCTTAGTTTCATCTTTTTAAAATAATCAACGGAGTCTATTTGATTCCTTAAAACAAACAACATGGCAGTAGAAAAAAACAACGTCGTAGCATTGACTTACACGCTTTATTCAGTTGAAGAAAACGGCGAAAAATTATTAGTAGAATCTACCACTGCAGAGCAACCACTTACCTATTTGCATGGTGTGGGAATGATGCTTCCAAAATTCGAAGCAGAAGTAGAAGGTCTTAATGCTGGTGATACAAAATCTTTTATTTTAACTCCTGAAGATGCTTATGGACAACGTACAGAAGATGCCATTGCGCAACTTCCTATCGATATGTTCAAAGAGTCTGGTGTGCCGCCAGTTGACGCAATTCTTCCTTTGCAAGATAACCAAGGTAATCACTTCAATGCGATTGTTAAAGAAGTAACGTCTGACGTTGTGGTTGCTGATCTTAACCACCCAATGGCGGGGAAAACACTTAACTTCGAAGTTGAAGTTTTACAAGCGCGTCCTGCAACTGAGGAAGAACTTTCTCACGGTCATGCACACGGTATCGACGGTACAGAAGGTCACTAATCCTTTTAAAATATATAAAAATAGGCTGTCTCACTTTTGAAACAGCCTATTTTTTTATTAAATTTTCCTGGAAATTATCGTTTCGATTTCAATCGTAAGAAGTATTTATAAATTTCAAACCATAGGACAGAAATCATGGCAACTCCAAACGCCAATAACAAATCATTAAAAGAAAGTGACGTGAGTTGGAAGAAGTTTGAAATGGGTTGTACATATAAAATAAGCATCAGCAAAGCTAAAACTGCAATTGAAATTCCCACTAACAAAGGATTTCTGTTTCTAAAACTTTGAAAAACACTGTAGTAAAAAGATCTGTTGACGAAGCTTAAAAAGACATTCGCAAAAATAAGGGTACTAAAAACCATTGCTCTAGTTTCCTCTTCGGTTCCGCCATTCTGAAAAGTCCATTGATAAACAAACAAAATTCCTAAAGTAATCACCAAACCTTGAACAATGCTAATGCTCAATTCTTTCCAATTCAGGAAGGTTTCCGTCATTTTCCTTGGTGGTTTTTGCATGGCATTTTTCTCCATCGGTTCATTTTCATAAACAATGGAACAAGTTGGTCCCATCACCAACTCTAAGAAAATAACATGTACAGGCGTGAAAATTTGAGGAAAAGCCCAACCTAAAAATAAGGGCAACGACACCGTTAAAATAATAGGAATATGGATAGAAATAATATACTGAATGGCTTTTTTAATATTCGAATAAATACGTCTTCCAGCGGCAATACCAATAATTAATTTTGAAAGATCGTCATTGGTAAGAACCAAATCTGCGGCAGCTTTTGCGATTTCCGTTCCTTTATTTCCCATGGCAACGCCAATATGAGCCGCTTTTAAGGCTGGTCCGTCGTTTACACCATCACCAAGCATTGCTACCACTTCCCCATCCTTTTTCAAAGCGTTTACGACAGCCAACTTTGCTTCGGGAAACATCCTTGCAAACAAAGTGGTTTCATCGGCTGACTTCATCAAAGCGTCTTCGCTAAGTTCCATAACTTCGCTGCCTTTTAAAGCTACAGAATTATTGATAATTCCAGCCTGATGTGCAATAGCATTGGTCGTTTCGGCATTATCACCAGTTATAATTTTTACTTTAATTCCAGCCTCATAGATTTTTTTAAAAACCTCTTTAATGCCTTTTTTTGGTGGATCATAAAATACCGTAAATCCTAGAAATTCAAAAGGGAAATCCTGTTGTTTTTTCGGGAAATTATCGCCTTCAAAATGAGCTTTTGCAACACCCAAAACGCGATAACCTTGCTTTCCAAATTCTTCAATTTTTTCACGAAGTTTTTGTTTTTGATTTTCAGATAATTCAGAAACTGCTAAAATAGCTTCTGGAGCACCTTTCGCAGCGATAATTCTCTTTTTTGAAGTATCCTGAAACAAATGCGTCATCATCGGTGGTTTTCCTTCTAAAGGATATTCATGAAAAAGCACAAAATTCTTTCTAACATCTTGCTGATGCGTATTTCCGTAAACTTTATGCAAGGTAATTTCCATGGGATCAAACGGAACTGGCTCGCTGCTCCACATAGCATATTCAATTAATTCTTGAACTTCGGTATTTTGAAAATTTTCTTCAGAATAAATTTTATCCGATTTAAAATCATACAATTCCTTAAGTTGCATGCTGTTTTCGGTAATCGTTCCTGTTTTGTCGGTACAAATTACGGTCGTACTTCCCAGAGTTTCTACAATGCTACTGCGTTTAATAATAATACCTTCACGCATCAGTTTCCAAGCGCCTAATGCCATAAATGTAGTAAAAGCAACAGGAATTTCTTCTGGTAAAACCGACATCGCCAAAGTGAGTCCACTCAACAAACTTTCTACCCAATTTCCCGTTTTCACATAACTGAAAATACACACCAAAATAAAAATAACAATCCCAATATAGGCCATTCCTTTGACGAATTTGGTGATTTGTATTTGCAATGGTGAAGCGACTTGACTAATATTCTGAATGGACTCTCCAATTTTCCCGATTTGAGTTTCTTTTCCGATGTTCTGAACTTTAAAAATTGCCATTCCAGAAACCACAATAGTTCCGCTAAAAACCTGTTTGTCTTTGCTGTTTTTATCTTTAAAAACGGAATAACTTTCTCCCGTTAAAGCCGATTCGTTAACCGAAAAATCATGACTGTGGACAATTTCTCCATCCGCGTTAATCATTTTTCCTTCTTCGATAACGCAAAGATCGCCCACAACAATATCATGCGTCGGAATTTCTATAATTTTAGAACCTCTCAAAACGCTACTCAATGGTTCATTGAGTTTTTCCAATTCTTCCAACGCCTTCTGACTTCGGGAATCCTGATAAAAAGAAATCGCCGAAACCGCAATAATCGCTGCAAACATGAAAATAGCTTCGGCATAATCGCCCACCAAAACGTAAATAAATGAAATGACGATCAACAGAATAAGCATGGGCTCTTTCACAATATCCCAAAGAATATTCCACCATTTATGCGGGCTTTCTGCCTTCAGTTGATTGAGTCCAAATTGTTCGCGGGATTGTTTTATTTCTATTTCCGAAAGTCCTTTTAAATGTTCTGGAATATTATATTTCATATTGAGAGGCTTATAAGTTGAAGTTACAAATTATTAATCATAAAAGTGGTCTGATTTTTTTACTTTTCCTCATTATTTTTAAGTTTCATAAGAAGTGTGTAAGCGTTTTTAGTGACGATTTTTTTGTTTTTAAAATCATCGGCATTTAAGATTTTTATAAATCCATTTTCAGATTCACCTAATTTTGCAAGAGTTAAACGGTAGGTTTGTTTTTTTTCCTCCACAAAAACGTAAGATTTCGCTTCAAAATCGACAATACTTTCTTCTGGAAGTGCATTTACAATTTCGGTTTCGGTTTCAATAATCGCATTCATGTACATTCCAGGAAGTAAGCTTGCTTCATACTTATCAAATCGGCAAAATACTTCTGCAACGCCGTTTGTAGCCACATCTTTTCCTGTAAGCATCACTCTTCCTGTATATTTTTTGTCGGGATGGTTGTTGGTGAAACCTTCAACACGCATTCCAGCTTTTAAAAGTTGCAAATCTTTTTCGTAAACTTTTAAATTCAATTGAATATCATTGGGATTTATCAGTTCAAATAAAATATCCGAAGGCGTTACAAACTTGCCAATATTCACGTTCACTTTACTTACAAAACCATTAATGCTACTAAAAATAGAAACACTTTTGCGAATATTCCCAGAATTAATCGAAGATGGATTAATATTAATGATTTGAAGTTGCTGCGCCAAAGCATTCATCGTGATTTGCTGACTGTTCATTTCCGATTGCGCTTGTTGCGTTACTTTGTCGCTGCTGGCTTGGCTTTGGTTGAGTTTTTTCTGACGATCATAATCCAATTTTGCAAAATGATATTTGGATTTTGCCAACAAATAATCTTGCTGAAGCTGCACAAATTCAGGATTTTCAATAATTGCGATGACCTGACCTTTACGCACTTGCATCCCCGGAATAAGCGAGGTGCTTTTCAGATAACCGCCCATTGGCGTACTCACCGAAACCAAATTTTGTGGCGGAACGTCCACTTTTCCGTTGAGTTTTAAAGTCGTAGAAATACTTTTATCCGACAAAGTTGTGGTTTCAATAGGCGCATTTTTCAGTTGTGCATCGGTAAGTGTTACCAAATTTTCATCGACAATTTGTTGGTTTTCAATGGTGGCTTCTTCCTTTTTTTGACATTGAACAAAAAGCAAAAAACCAAGACCAATAATAGTGTATTTATAACGTTTAAAAATAGATTTCATAGGGGAAATATTAAGGTTGTCATTCATTTCTTTATTTTTTAAAATGAATTAATTAATACTCGGATAATTCAGTAAAATAGCACTTTCGTTAAGCTTCCAAAGCGCATCGATATAGTTGCTGCGCACGCCAATGGCTTGATTCAAAAGGATGACAAAATCCAGAAAATTGATCTCTCCATTTAGGAATTGTTTTTTGGAAGTTTCGGTAATGACATCGGCATTTTTCAGCTCGCTGCTTTCGTATTGTTGAACAATTTCGGTGTTGGTTTGATAGTTTTCCAACAATTGTCTTTGTTTATTTTGCAAATTAAATTGTGCATTTTGAAAATCGTTTTCAGCAATATTTTCCGCCAATTTTGAAGCTTCAATTCTTGATTTTTGAGCGGAAGAAAAAATCGGTACCGACACGCCCAATTGCACAGAATGAAATTGTGGCGTCGCCGTGTACAGCTTATCATCAGGTCCCAAACCTTTGAAACTATTGAGATTATAAGCCACAGATAAACCCGGAAGTAATTTCGATTTTTCTACTAAAGTTTGTTTCTCGCTGATATTTTTTTGTTGTTCTAAAATCATCAAAAGTGGATTTCCTTCTTGATTTTGCGTTTGAACATAAAACTTTTCGTCATCAATAGTCAATTGCTCTTCCGCATTCAAAAGCCATTGTAGCTGCAAAGTCAGTTGTTTTATTTCTTGCTGAACTTGCTTTAACTGAATAGCGATGGCGTTTTTTTGTTGTTGGGCCGTAGTTTTTTCCAAAATATTGCTTTCGCCAGCTTTCAAACGAAGTTGGGCTTTATCGGAAAAATCCGTGTACAATTGTTGCGCTTCCTGCAACAAATTTTCTTTTTCCTTCCAATACAAAATTTGATAAAACACCAGACTTACCGACTTTTTCACCTCGAAAGAACTGAGCTGCACATTCATCTCAGTTTTTTTCCATTCTTCGGTTAAAAGATTTTTTTGACGTTTATAAACTCCCGGAAATGCAAAACTTTGTTCCACTCCCAATTTAACATCATTGTATGGAGAATTAATTTGCCCATAATCCGCTGTAATACCTGTTTGTGGAACATCTGCAGAAGATTTAATCAAAGTTTTTGCATAGTCGGATTTCAGTTTTTCGGTTTTTAAAGTGCGGTTATTTTGTTCCGCCATTTGAAGCGCCGTTTTCAAATCGATATTTTGCTGAGCTTGCGCAACATTAAAACTGGAAATTCCTATTAAAATAAGAATCGGAAGTGTATGTTTTGAGATTTTATTTTTCATTTTAAAACCTTTTTCGAAGTTGATAAATAATAAAGGAAGGACGAATAAAGTAAGGAAAGTTGCGACCAACAAACCGCCAATAACCACCGTTGCCAAAGGCCTTTGCACTTCCGCACCAGCGCCGTTGCTCAACGCCATTGGGATAAAACCTAGAGAAGCCACGAAAGCCGTCATCATAACAGGTCGCAGTCGCGCTTCGCCACCGTCCACGACAATTCTTACAATATTGTTGATGCCACTTTTTCGAAGTCTGTTAAATTCAGAAATTAAAACAATTCCGTTGAGAACAGCGACTCCAAAAAGGGCAATAAAACCTACACCAGCACTAATACTGAACGGCATTCCACGGGCTGCCAAAAAGAAAACCCCACCAATTATGGACAACGGAATTGCGGTGTAAATGAGAATACTTTCTTTCACCGATTTGAAAGCCAAGAATAAGAGTAAGAAAATCAAACCTAAAGCCACAGGAACGGCAATCATCAAACGATTTTTGGCGTTGTTAAGATTTTCAAACGAGCCACCATACGTAATGTTGTAGCCCGTTGGGAGCTGAATTTGTTTTTCTACTTTCTGCTGAAGTTCTTCCACAATGCTTTGTACATCGCGGTCTTTTATGTTAAACCCAACGATAATTCGGCGGTGTGCATTTTCCCTCTGAATTTGGTTAGGACCTTGCACAATGCTCACATCCGCCAATTGCGACAACGGAATTTGATTACCAGAAGGCGTTGGCACCAATAAATTTTGAATATCCTGAAGATTTTTTCGACTGGTATCTTTCAGACGAACTACCATGTCAAAGCGTTTTTCTCCTTCGAAAACCAACCCGGCACTTTGTCCGGCAAACGCTGCATTTACAATTCGGTTAATATCCGAAACGGATAATTTGTATTGCGCAATTAAAGGTCGGTTATAGTTAATCACCACTTGCGGAAGCCCAGAAATAGGCTCTACATAAAGGTCTTGCGTACCTTTGATGCCTTCCACAATTTTCCCTAATTTCTGTGCATTTTGTGATAAAGAATCCAGATCGTCTCCAAAAATCTTCACCACTACATCTTGTCGCGCGCCCGTCATCAATTCATTAAAACGCATTTGCACTGGATATTGAAAACCAACGCTGATTCCCGGAACATCTTGCAGCGCTTCGGTCATTTTTTCGGAAAGTTCAGGGAACGATTTTGCAGAAGTCCATTCTTTTTTATTCTTTAAAATCACCATCATGTCAGCAGCATCCATCGGCATTGGATCGGTTGGAACTTCGCCACTTCCTATTTTGGTCACTACTTTTTCCACTTCTGGAAATCTTGTTTTTAAAATATGAGCGGCTTTTTGCGTGCTTTCAATACTTGTATTCAGGTTTGAACCTGGTAAAACTCTGGTGTCCACAGCAAAATCGCCTTCTTCTAAGGACGGAATAAACTCGCCTCCCATTTGACTTAAAACCGCGATTGCTGCAATAAAAAGTCCGATGACAATGGCAAATATAGTTTTAGGAATACGAATAATTTTTAAAAGCGATTTCAAATACCAAGCTTCCACTTTTTTCATCATTCTATCAGAAAAACTCGGTGTTAATCTTCGTTTTTTCAAGACAATAGAACTCATCATCGGGATGTAAGTCAGTGATAATAAAAATGCGCCTAGTAAAGCGAAAGCAACGGTTTGCGCCATAGGTTTGAACATTTTTCCTTCGATGCCTTGTAAAGTTAAAATCGGTAGATAAACAATGAGAATAATAATTTGTCCAAAAACCGCACTGTTCATCATACGTCCCGCAGAAGAAACAACAATTTTGTCCATTTCTTCTGTTGGAACTTTTCTTAGATGACTGAATTTTTTATGATTCGAAAAATGATGCAAAATTGATTCTACAATAATCACGGCGCCATCAATAATTAATCCGAAATCCAAAGCGCCCAAACTCATTAAATTTCCGCTCACTCCAAAAAGGTTCATCATACAAATGGCAAACAGCATGGATAAAGGAATAACCGAAGCGACCAAAAGTCCCGCACGGAAATTCCCGAGGAAAAGCACTAAGACAAAAACCACGATTAATGCACCTTCCAAAAGGTTGGTTTCTACTGTTTTAATGGCATTATTCACCATTTTGGTTCGGTCGAGAAAAGCTTCTATTTCTACACCTTCGGGAAGACTTTTTTGTATTTCTTCCACTCTGGATTTCACATCTTTAATCACCTGACTGCTGTTGGCGCCTTTCAGCATCATGACAATTCCGCCAGCAACTTCGCCATCGTCATTGTAGGTGAGTGCGCCGTAACGCGTTGCAAATCCCATTTTCACTTCCGCCACATCCCGGATGAATAAAGGCGGTTGATCTTCAGCTTGAGGAATCGCAATATTTTCGATATCATCGGTTGTCGTTACCAAACCTTCACTGCGGATATACAAAACTGTTGGCCCTTTTTCGATATATGCGCCACCCGTATTTTGATTATTGCTTTCTAAAGCATCAAAAACATCGTTAATGGTAATGCCGTAAGCGTTCAATTTGTCGGGTTCTACAGCAATTTCGTATTGCTTCAGTTTCCCACCAAAGCTGCTGACTTCGGCAACGCCTTTAACGCCTAAAAGCTGTCGACGAACAATCCAATCCTGAATGCTGCGAAGTTCGGTAACATCATATTTTTGTTCAAAACCTTTTTTAGGACGAATGACGTATTGATAAATTTCCCCTAAACCTGTCGAAATAGGCCCAAGTTCTGGGTTTCCGATTCCGGGTGGAATCTCTGTTCTTACGATTTGGAGGCGTTCCGCCACTTGTTGTCGCGCCCAATAAACATCGACATCATCATCAAAAACAATGGTTACTAATGACAAACCAAAACGCGAAAAACTTCGGATTTCTTTTAATCCAGAAATATTACTGTTCGCCTGTTCTATAGGGAAAGTCACCAGACGCTCGATATCGGTAGCCCCAAAAGAAGGCGCAGTGGTGATAATTTGTACTTGGTTATTGGTAATATCGGGTACGGCGTCTACAGGCAGTTTGGTCACCTGATAACTCCCTACCAAAATAAGTCCCAAAACCATGATGGAAATGATGAGTTTATTCTTGACAGAAAACTCAATAATTTTTGAAAGCATGTTGAATTTTGTTAAGCTTTATGTTAATAATAAACGATACGACATTGTATTACAGGATTTTACAAACAAATTCTGTATTTAAAAAATGCATAAGTTTATTATGATTCGAGAAAAAACATATAAAAACTTAACTAAATTTTGGTGGTTGCCAAATGGCATTGAAATAATCGACATCAAGAAACAAATCATCGTAAGCGATAATTTTGTCCGTATCAATAGGAATTTCGTGTGTTTTAAAATCGAGGCTCAATCGTGGTGTTATGGTGAAAATAACCGTCATGTGTTCAGAATGCAAAACGAATGGAAGTTTTTGATCTTTCTCGAAATCTGCATCTTTAACGGGATTATCGTAATGCATTTTCAGAAAATTCAAGAACGTCATTTTTTTGTTTTGAGATTTGTGCTCGATAAAATGTTCGATGAGAATAGGGATTTTCAAAAACTGATACAGTTCAGTTGTTGAAAACAAATACATGCTTAGCATTAATATTGAAAGCCATTTTCTCACCTTGTAAAAATACAAATTTATTTATGAGAATCTTATTTTTAACAAAATTTAGAATTAAACTAAAAAAAGCAGCTTGCAAATCGCAAACTGCTTGGTATAGATATTTAAAAACTATTAAAAAGAAATTCTTTCTCCTACTTCCAATTTATTATTTTTCGCTAAAACACCACACATGTGGAAAAGCATTCTTGCGCCCACATTTCCGTCCCATTCGTCATTTTCTCCTGGAGCCACTTCAACTAAGTCTATCCCGATGATATTTTTATTTGAATTAGCTAAACGACTTAAAGCATAAGTAGCTTGTTCATAAGATACCCCCCCTGGAACTGGCGTTCCTGTATTGGGGCAATACCATTGGTACAAAGCATCGATATCAAAACTTACCGCCACATTTTCTGGAAGCAAACTTATCATTTCATCCACTTGTTGTTGCCAAGTTGTTCCTTCAAACTGCGCTTTTTTCAAATCTGAATCGGTAAAAACTTTCACTTTATCTGAAGCTTTGATAACACCAACTTCTTCTTCACTAAAATCTCTAATTCCCACCTGAACTAATTTGGAAATTTGCGGCAACTGAATGGCATTATACATGATAGAGGCATGTGAATAAGTGAATCCTTCGTAAGCAATTCTCAAATCCATGTGGGCATCGAAATGTAAAATTCCAAAATTATCATAATTGCTTGCCAAAGCCTGATAATAACCCAGCGGCGTTGAATGATCTCCACCCAACAAAATGACTTTCTTGCCTTTAGTTTGCCATTCTAAAATTCTTTCTTTCAACTCAGCATTCAATTGAGTAGAAGCCTCATTTATTTGATCTAAACTCGCTTTCAAAGCATGATTTTCATCAATCAATTCCCCATTTTCTAAAGCTTCAATAATGGGTTGAGCCATCGCTTTATACTCATCGCTTGTAGATTTCCAATGTTCAGCACCTTCATCAAAATAAATTCCTAATTTCCACAATTCAGGAAATTCTTGATGCAGCAAATCCACCTGAAAAGAAGCCTCTAAAATAGCTGAAGGACCTTCTGAAGCGCCCGCTCCGTAGCTCACCGTAACTTCCCACGGAACAGCCACAACTACTATTTCACTTTCTTCTGAAGTAAATGGTAGACCAAAAATACTAGCATCTGCTAAACCTGGTTGCGAAGGATCAAAATTGTTTATTTTATCTTGTTTTGTTGACATTTTTTAGTTCATTTTATAATCGTGCAAAGATAAGATTAAATTTGATTTTCATTTAGAATCGAATGTATAGAAAACACTTAAAATTTTAGTCAATTTATATTTAATATTAGATTAATTCAGCATTCAAAACTCATTCTATTTTGAATAGCAGAAAAATATTTGGTATTATCGTATGGGAACTGAAAATATTTCTGGAAATTAACACAACTAATAAATGGGAACAATAATAAAAGCCGAATGCCATTGCGGTTTTAAAACCAATGAGCTTTATTTGGGCGCAGGAATGCAAAATTTTATGGATATTTCTAATATTCCTGCTTTAAAGAAAAATGCTTCCAATATCAAAATGTTAAACTACAAGGAAAAGCAAAAATATCCAGATTATCTATTTTATAATGATCCAGAATTAACTGGACTTTCTAATAGCAGCGTCTCAATCGAATGGGACGGCATCGCGATTTTTGAACAATACAATTTTTGTCCACAATGCAAAAAGTATAGCTTATCTTTTATTCCTATTGGACTTTTTGATTAAGTTTTTGAGGATTAAATTAACAAATCAAAAGCAACCTGTACTCGTCTTTATTTTCCACAGGCGCACGATGTATGCAAGGCAAAACCGCTTGATCAGAATGATCCACAGCCAAACGCCAAAGATGACTATTTCCTAGATTAATAGGCTTTGCGTTGGTTTTTGCTGCATAATGCAAATCGAAGAAATTTTCTGTTAAAAATTCTTCAAAACTTTGCTCAGTGTTATTATGAAGTTCTTTTAATTTCTCTCGAATTTCGGGAATGAGAATTTTTTGTTCTGCTTCAGAATTGGAAATAATATCGCTAGAAGCACCGAAATATGTACACAAAAATGTGTCCATCAACACAGGTGAACGATCGACATGAAATGAGTAAACATCGGTGGAAATAAAACTAAATTCGTCATCTCGGTCATAATTTTTGAGAAGATTAAGAGAAGGTTGCGCTCCAAAATCCTTTAATAATTGCATATCGTTGAGGATAATTTCTCTGGCAATATTTCCTTCTGCTGACAATTTTAATTCAAGAAGATCTTCAACAGAAACTTCTGTAATATTCTCTTTTAGTTCCAGTTTTGAAACAATTTCCTTAAAATCGCCTTCCGAGTTTCTGTGCCAACAAAGCGCATTGTTTTCTCCTTGAAAATCTGTTTTGACAAGTTCTTCGAAAGAAGAAACCAATTTAACCTGATTATGATTTGATAATGCTTGGTTCATATTTTTATTAAAAACGAAACGTGTTTTCCTTACAAAAATACTGAAATGTTATTTATCATATCGTTTTGGAATTTGTTATTTATGAAGCTTTTTGAATGAAATACATTTAAACTTTCAAAAAAGAAAAAAATTATGGAAATTTGCAACATGCATCCACGAGAACTGAAAATTGAAAATTTCACTTACAATTTACCTAACGAAAAAATAGCTTACACACCTGCTAATCCAAGAGATTCTTCTAAGCTGTTAATTTATAAAAACGCAACGATTTCGACGGACACTTACCAACATATTTCGGAGTATTTACCGAAAGATTCTGTTTTGGTTTTTAATGACACAAAGGTTATAAAATCCAGGATTTTCTTTCAAAATGAGACTGGCGCAACGATTGAAGTTTTTTGTTTAGAACCTTATGGTGAAAACCTTAATTATGAAGATTATTTTCAAAAACAAGGCAGCGTGCTTTGGACTTGTCTTATCGGAAAAGTTGCAAAATGGAGATCGCCAAAATTGTCAAAAAAACTAACGATTAATAACCAAGATGTCGAATTATCAGCAGAAATTGTTGAGAAATTGGGCGATTCTTATGTTGTAAAATTGTCGTGGACACCATCGGAAATTCCGTTCGCAGAAGTGGTGGAAGTCGCAGGTGTTACACCACTTCCCCCCTACATCAAAAGGATTGCGGATAAAACCGATGAGGAAACTTACCAAACGGTATATTCGGAGCACGATGGTTCTGTAGCTGCGCCTACAGCGGGATTGCATTTCACAAAACGAATTTTGGATGATCTTTCCGAAAGAAAAATTCCCACATTATTCACCACTTTGCATGTCGGCGCAGGAACTTTCAAACCTGTAAAATCCGAAACTATGGAAGACCACATCATGCATTCGGAATGTATGACTATTACTTTGGATTTTCTGGAAAGTTTGCTTTCAAAAATTGACAAAGCTATTATTCCTGTTGGGACAACCTCCATGCGTACGATTGAAAGTATATATTGGATGGGAAACAAAATTGCCAATAATCCTAATATCGAATTTGAAAATCTAAAAGTCACGCAATGGGAGCCTTACGAAACCGAAACTACACATTCTGCAAATGAAGCACTTTCTGCATTGATTAATTGGATTAAAAAACATGGGCAAACACATATCTCGGTAGAAACAGAAATTATTATTGCGCCAAGTTACAAATTCAGGATTGCAAAAGCTTTGGTGACTAATTTTCATCAGCCGCAATCCACTTTATTGCTTTTGGTTTCAGCTTTAATTGGAGAAAAATGGCACGAAATCTATGATTATGCTTTGGAAAATGATTTTAGATTTTTAAGTTATGGCGACGGAAGCTTGCTATTTCCGCAAGACTAAAATTTGAAACAACACCTAAGTAAAAAGCCTCATAATCAAAATATTACGAGGCCTTTTTGTGTTTTAAAACTTATTAAAGTGCACTTACCAAATCTAAAAACCAATTTTTAATATCACCTTCCAAGTGAGGGCCAATTTTTTCCTCACATTTTTTATGATAAGCATTTAACCAACTGACTTCATCTTCAGACAGCATTTCTTTAACAATTATATCTTTAAAGAATGGGCAGAATGTCAAGGTTTCAAACTCATAGAAGGTTCCAAAATCTGTTGTTTCAACCTCTTTAACCGCTACAAGATTTTCGTGACGAATACCATATTTATTTTCCAGATAAAACCCCGGCTCATTGGAAACTACCATTCCGGGAAGTAATTCTTGAGGATTGAGGTCTTTACGGATACTTTGTGGACCTTCATGAACATTCATAAAACTTCCAACACCGTGTCCTGTTCCGTGGGCATAATCTTTACCAGCCATCCAAAGCGGAAGTCTTGCAATCGCATCCAACTGTACGCCACGCGTGCCTTTCGGGAATTTAACCATTGATAAACGAATCATACCTTGAAGCACCAAAGTTGAATCTTTTTTAAACTCTTCTGAAACATCACCAATCGCCAAAGTTCTTGTAATATCTGTAGTCCCTTCAAGATATTGACCTCCAGAATCGACCAAAATAATACCTTTATTAGTTACCTCAGAACTTCCTTCTTTCTTGGCAGAATAATGTGGTAATGCAGCGTTGCCTTGGTAACCGATGATACTTCCAAAACTTTCACCTACGAAATTGTCTAGACTTGCACGGAATTCTCTTAATTTCAGACCAATAGAATATTCGGTCATCGGTTCTTTTCCGACATTATGTGTTAACCAATACAGGAATTTGACCATCCCAACGCCATCGCGCTCCATAACAGTTCGGAAGCCTGCAAGTTCGGTTTCATTCTTTTGGGCTTTCATCAAATTTCCTGGAACCGCAGCTTTTAATAATGTATTATCAGTAACTAATGTATTAATAATGGCTTGATTGGTATTTGGGGAAACCAGAACTTTTTCATTCTTAATGGATTTTAAAAAGAGATAAAATTCTTCGTAAGCTATCGTTTTGACACCTGAAGCGTCCAGTTGTAATCTTGCTTCTTGATTAAGTTTTTCCAAATCAACAAACAAAATAGCTTCGGTTAAAGAAAGATAAATATAGCCTAAAAAAACAGGATTGGATTGCACATCGCTTCCTCTAAGATTAAGCGTCCAAGCGACATCATCTAGACTAGAAATAATATGAGTTGTCGCGCCTATCTCGTCCATTTTTTGACGAATATCAGAAAGTTTTTCGGTCACCGATCTCCCAGCGCGTTCAACGGGATGTACAAAAATTTCATTTTTAGAAGGTGTTCCTCTATCTGTCCAGATTGTATTTAACAAAGCCAAATCCAGTAAGTGAATATCTGCTTTTTTCAATTGATTTTCTATCAGTTCCCAGTTAGCGTTGGACGTTGCCAAAGCATTAACTGCAACTTTTCCACCTTTCGGGATTTCAGAAATAATCCAATCAACAAACTGCGGTGTACCTTCTACTCCTTCTTTCATCAATTCGATTGTTGAATCTTTAAGTTCTTCGGCAGCCTGAACAAAATAACGTCCGTCTGTCCAAACGCCCGCCTTATCTTTGGTGATTACCGCAAAACCTGCAGAGCCTGTAAAACCTGTTAACCAACTTCTCTCCTTCCATTCGTTTGGAAGATATTCACTCATGTGCGGATCCGCAGAAAAAATAATATAAGCATCAATTTTTTGCTGGTGCATTGCTTCACGAAGCTTTGTTAATTTATCTTGTGTTGTCATAATATTATATGAAATTTTCAAAGGATAAATTTACTCAAAATCTATGAGACAAAGGCCGATAAAACTTTAAAAAAGCACCAAAATTTCTTTAATAAAGCTAAGTTTTTATTTAATTAATTTTAAAAAATCGTTGCAATTAATAAATAAACATTGAGTGAAAGTATAATGGCACTAATTATAAAAATTAAAATTTTTAGCCAGTTTTTATTGGCAAATTCTCCCATTTTAAGTTTGGAATTGGTAAACATTACCAAAGGAATTACAGCAAAACTAAGTTGCATCGACAAAATAACTTGACTAAAAACTAACAATTGGGACGTTCCTCTTTCGCCATAAATTATCGCAACAATCAAGGCAGGAATTACGGCGATAAGTCTTGTTATCAAACGGCGTACCCAAGGTTTTAGTCTAATATTTAGAAATCCTTCCATAACAATTTGTCCAGCTAAAGTGCCCGTCAAAGTAGAGTTTTGTCCAGAAGCTAATAAAGCAATTCCGAAAAAAATACTTGCGAAAGTTGTTCCTAAAATTGGCGTTAAAAGTTGATATGCATCGTGAATATCAGCAACGTCATGATTGCCACTCGTGTGAAATGTTGCAGCAGATAAAATCAAAATGGCCGCATTGATAAAAAAGGCCAACATTAGAGAAAAACTACTATCAATTGTAGCAAATTTAATAGCTTCTTTTTTGCCCGGAATTGTTCTTGGATAATTACGGGTTTGGACAATACTGCTGTGCAAATATAAATTGTGAGGCATGACGGTTGCGCCCAAAACACCAATGGCGATATACAACATCGAAGGATTGGTAACAATTTCTTTCTGCGGTACTAATCCTTGTAAAATAGGAAACATTTCTGGTTTGCTGACAATTAATTCATAAAGAAAACATCCTAAAATAATAAATATTAAACCACCAACAATACTTTCTATAATTCTGAATCCTTTTGCTTGTAAAAACAAAATAATAAAAACATCAATAACCGTTATCACAACACCCCAAGTTAATGGAATCCCAAATAACAAATTGAGCGCGATAGCCGTACCTATAACTTCTGCTAAATCGCAAGCGGCAATAGCTATCTCGCATAAAATCCATAAAAAAAAATTGACAGGCGGACTGAAATGGTCGCGACAAGCTTGTGCCAAATCGCGTTCTGCAACAATTCCCAATTTTAAAGATAAATGTTGTAAAATAATTGCAAATAAGTTAGAAATTAAAATTACTGATAACAAAGTGTATCCGAAGCTTGCACCACCTTCGATATCAGTCGCCCAGTTTCCTGGATCCATATAACCTACAGCAATCATGAGTCCCGGACCTGTGAAGGCTAATAGTTTTTTCCAAAAACCTGCATTTTCTGGAACTTTTATTGATGAATAAACTTCTTGTAAAGAATTTTGGTGTTTTTCTCTACGCCAAGCACTGGTTGATTTTTTGAACATTCAAATTAATATGTTAGAATAATCTAACAAAATTACGCTATATTATTTTATCCCACAAAAAAAGCCGTCACAATGGACAGCTTTTTTTATAAGTTTTAAAGTTTTTATTTCACAAAGCGAATAGCCGTTTTTCTGTCAGCTTCTCTTTCTTTATCAGATGCTTCCGCAGGTACTTTTGCAAACTGCGATCCGTAACCTTCAGCTTCTTTTACTTGTGCAGAGTTCAAGGCTGTTTTGATAGCTGCAGCACGATCTTTAGACAGTTTTAAGTTAACTGCTTCGTCACCTCTTTTATCAGTGTAAGCACCTATCTTAATACTAGCGGCTGGAAATTCTTTTAAGATTGCCTTTAAATTATCCAATTGTGCTTGAGATTCTGGCGTTAATTTGGTTGTTCCAAATTCAAAGTTCAAATTATCAAAATTAAACCATTTCTCTTTTAGTTGATCTTCAGTAGCATTTTTATAGTCATCAGATTTTAGGAACGTTACAATTTGATCCTCGATACCACCTTTATAAGCGTTCAAAGTTTTGCCACTTGGTAAAGTTACTACCACACTTTCTCTTTGTAGCGTTGTAACATTTGCTGAATCGCCATTCATATTTGTTGACATCGTATCTGTTTCTTGTATTGTAGAATTTGTTGTTAATGCTGTATTGTCTGTTTTTTTGTCACATTGTTTCCAAAGGAACCAACCAGCTAATAATAACAAGAGTAAAGGCAGTAGCCATTTCAGTACAGAACCGCCTCCGCCATTATCATTGGGTGGGGTGTGCATGTTTCCACTTTTAGTTACATGAGGACCAGAATCCTTATATTCTGTTTCTTTATTTAAAATTGGTTGGGCTACTTCTACTTTTGGTGTAGACATATCACTTGCTGACCCCCCAAAGCCTAAGCTTGCCAGGCTAAGTCCTGCTGGTAACAAACTGGATACAATAGATTTTTGATCATTCAATAAATTAGTAAATTGAGTATGATCCAAATTGTTATCTGAAATATATTTGCCTAAATATCCAAAAGTACTACCTCCTACCAGATCTAATAACTGATTGCCAGAGGCCGGACTTACGCCAGCAAAATTAGATACTGTATTTACCAATGCATCTAATTTTCCTCCAAAAATTAATGAAATTAAAGATTTTATGGTTGCTGCTACACTATCTGAACCACTGGTCATCTGTGAAACAAAATCGGAAGATGCAATATTCTTCAAACTATTGAAAATACTGACATCTCCCGAGTTATTTGCCATCCCGCCAACAATGGCTGGTAAAAATGCGCTAATTGCGTTAGACACATTAGAATTGTTTTCTCCCAAATGTGTTGAAACCTGAGAAACAAGTTCTGGACTTAGCTGCGCTTTGATAAGGTCGATTAAGTTAATTGCCATAGGTGTTTATTTTTATTAATACCAAGACAAACAAAAACCAAACCAATAATTAACTTTTCTTCAATTAAAACTAGATTTTAATATGCTTTTGCAAACAAAACACGTTGTTTTGACGGCTTCCCTGTAATCATAGAAACACCTTCTTCCTGCTCATTTTCCAAAGGAATACAACGTATGGTTGCTTTGGTTTCTTCTTTTATTTGTGCCTCTTCTTCATCTGTACCATCCCAATGCGCAGAAATGAAACCTCCTTTTTCTTCCAAAACTTTTTTGAACTCTTCATAAGAATCTACTTTTGTGACGTGGGTATCACGATAAGTTTTAGCTTTATTAAAAATATCTTCCTGAATTGTTTTTAACAATTCTTCAATATAAAGATCAACATTTTCAATTGGCTGAACCTCTTTTGTTAAATTATCTCTTCTTGCAATTTCAACCGTTCCGTTTTCTAAATCTTTTGGACCAATCGCCATTCTAACAGGCACACCTTTTAATTCGTACTCAGCAAATTTCCATCCTGGTTTGTTTTGGGTATCATTATCAAATTTAACAGAAATACCTTTAACTTTTAATTTAGCTTGAATATCTAATGCGACTTTACTAATTTCTTGCAGCTGTTCCTCACCTTTGAAAATAGGAACTATTACAACCTGAATTGGCGCTAAACTAGGCGGCAAAACCAAACCTAAATCATCCGAATGTGTCATGATTAAAGCACCCATAAGCCTTGTAGAAGTTCCCCAAGATGTTGCCCAAGCGTGTTCTATTTTCCCTTCTTTATTTGTGAATTTCACATCAAATGCTTTTGCAAAATTCTGTCCTAAAAAATGGGATGTCCCTGCCTGCAAAGCCTTCCCATCTTGCATCAAAGCTTCTATACAATAAGTTTCGTCTGCACCTGCAAATCTTTCAGAAGGCGTTTTGAAGCCTTGTATTACAGGGATTGCCATAAAATTTTCAGCAAAATCTGCATAGACTTGATTCATTTTTTCAGCTTCTTCAATGGCTTCATCTCTTGTAGCGTGCGCCGTATGACCTTCTTGCCAAAGGAATTCTGCAGTTCTTAGGAATAGACGTGTTCTCATTTCCCAGCGTACTACATTCGCCCACTGATTAATAAGAATTGGTAAATCTCTGTAAGATTGTATCCAGTTTTTATAAGTACTCCAAATAATAGCCTCGGAAGTGGGTCTTACAATAAGTTCTTCCTCCAACTTAGCTGCTGGATCTACAATAAGTTTTCCAGGGTTATCTGGATCATTTTTTAAACGATAATGTGTTACCACAGCACATTCTTTGGCAAAACCTTCTGCATTTTTCTCTTCAGCTTCGAAGAGGCTTTTCGGGACAAACAAGGGGAAATAAGCATTAACATGTCCTGTTTCTTTGAATTTGCGATCCATCTCGTCGCGCATTTTTTCCCAGATTGCATAGCCATAAGGTTTGATAACCATACAGCCACGTACACCAGAGTTCTCTGCTAGATCAGCTTTTACAACCAATTCGTTGTACCATTTGCTGTAATCTTCTGCCCTTGTTGTTAACTTTGCCATAATTTTTTTTGATATTTCTTTTAACTTTTCTTTATGTTCTTAATCTAAAAATAAAAGACGTATTTTTACGCTTCTATTTATCGTACTTTTGGTACAAATTTGGTATAAAGAAATGCAAATATAATAAACTTAATACTCTATTGAAAATGAAAACTTTTATCAATTATAACATTTTTAATCTAATTAAGTCTAAAACCTTAATGATGATTTCTGGCAGTCTCCTTTTAACATCTTGTGTTGTGTACACAGGAGGTTACTCTGAGACAGATGGTGTTTATTACGATCCTAATAGGGACAGCCTTCCAGAAGGTTACACTAGCAATCAAACTAACCAGATAGATCAGTATTATGATTATTCTGATGCTGGCATTGTTGAACAATCTTTAAAAAATCAACAATTGAGCAATAATCGATATGGTAGCTATGACTCTGACTGGGGTTCTTATACAGGAACCGAAACCTACTATACCAATTTTAACAATTGGGGATGGGGATCTAGCTATTATGGTTGGGGTTACCCTTATTATCCTTCTCGTTGGGGATGGGGATATGGTTGGAATATAGGATTTAGTTGGGGTTGGGGAAACCCTTGGTATGCTGGTTATAACTCATATTGGGGCTATGGCGGTGGCTATTGGGGTGGCTATTACCCATCTTATGGCTATGGTGGCTATTATCCTTATTATGGTAATTCTTACTACATTCCTAGAGGAAATAGAAATACTAATGGTAACAGATTAAGTGGAATGTTAAGAGAAAACACTGTTAGAAACATGAATAATTCTAGTGTCAGAAATCCTAATGGTGGAAATCGTAGTCAAGGCATGATTAATAACAATGCAGGGACAAGAAATCCTAATAATATGGGAGGCATTAGAAATAACACTTATCCAAACCAAAGCAACGGTTCTATCCGTCAAAATGGTGGCGTGAGAAATGATAGTGGCGTTCGTAATAATACTGGCGGAATAAGAAATACTTCACCTATGCCACAACAAAATACTGGAGGATTCCGTAACAGCGGTTCTAACAGTGGAGGTTTCAACTCTGGTGGCGGAATGCGTTCAAGTGGAGGCAACATGGGAGGAGGCATGCGCTCTAGTGGCGGTGGCGGAATGCGATCTGGTGGACGTTAATTTAATAATAAATAAAAAATTTAAAATAGTTTTTAAACAACATTAATATGTTAAAGAGAACATTACTGGTACTTTGCCTACCTGCAGCTTTTTATCTTAAGGCACAAGACATATCAGAGATTAGAAATACTACAGATGTCTATAACAACAATCGTATATCGGGAACGGCAAAATATGTAGGTATGGCTGGATCCATGGGAGCGCTCGGTGGTGATATTTCTAGTCTAAATGTTAACCCTGCAGGCTTAGGCGTTAACATCGCAAGTGACCTTAGTTTGAGTCTATCAACTTTTTCTAACAAAAATAAAAGTACACTAGCAGGCACTTCGGTATCTAATAAAGTTAATAAAACTGATCTGGGCAATGCATCGGCAATTATTGCTTTTGATCTTACCAATATGAATTCCAAATGGAAGTTTGTTAACATTGGTGTTAGCTATAATTCTATCTTTCTTAATGACGGGCTAGGCACTCCAGGAAATAACAATATTGTTATTCAAAAAGATTTAATTGATGCTAACAACAATCCATTAGTAGGAAACTTGACCTATAAAGGTCATGTTTATAACAGAGATGGACGTTTGAACAAAACCAACTTTTCTCTTGGAGCCAATTATGATAACAAAATTTATCTAGGTGTTGGCGTTAATATGAGCAACGCTAATCTCACACAGGACGATTACGCTTTCTTTCATCTGGATGCAAATAATGTTACGGATTCTTATGAAAAACAATATACACCTTACCTAGAGCAGGCTAATGGATTCTCTGCTAATTTTGGTATTATTGGAAAAGTTAACAATATGTTCCGTGTGGGAGCAGCTATTGAAACACCAACTTGGTGGTCTACAGAGCGCGTCTATAGAGATTATATGATCGATAATGATGGATATACAGATGCAGCAGACTTTAGCGAAAAGAGAGATTTGAGAACACCTTTCAAGGCAACCTTAAGTGCCGCTTTTGTTCCAAATAAAAACTTTGCGTTTAACGTGGATTACATCCAAGGATTAGGAAAACCAAAATACACCACAACATCAGCGGTGAACACAGATCTCAATGCGTTTTATAACGAAAATTATAAAAGCTCATCAGAAGTTAGATTAGGTGCTGAATACCGTTTCCAAGGTCTTCGCGTGAGAGCGGGTTACGCATTTTCCAGCAATCCATTCAACAATATGAGCTTATCGAGTTATAATGACAGTGGCATCATACAAGACACCAACTACTCTAATTTAATTCTATCTAAAAGAAATACTTTGGGTGTAGGACTTGGTTACGATTTCAAAGCATTTTATATCGATGCGGCATACCAAAATGTTTCATCGGATTATAACAATCCATTCTTGTATGGAAATGTTGACCAAGGCACTGGTTATTACAGTAACAATTTTGATATTAACGCGCCTGCTTACGCCGTTTCTAAAGTTAAAAATCAAGTGAACAATTTTGTTTTCACATTGGGTTGGAAATTTTAATTGAATCAATTTACATACAATAAAAAAGCTATTCATTTCTGAATAGCTTTTTTATTAAGGCTATGTCAACTGTTTGTCAGTTGGTCGTTGTTTCTTTTGCGTAAACTTTTTAACAACATAATCAATAACAATTGGTGCTAAAATGGTCAATAAAGTTTTGAATAGTTTAGATCTCATAATTAAATATTTTCTCAATACCAACAAGATTTAAGCCACAATTATCAAAGCTATTTTTCAACCAAAGCTTCCCCATCGAATTTAACATCGTCCCAACCATACTTCATAAAATTTCGGATATTTTGATGATCACTTCCAGTAGGATTTTTCAAAACTTCTTTTGTGTAAAAATCTCCGAATAAAGACAAAGTTTGATCTTTTGTTAAATCATTTAATTTTGCAAAACTAAAAATCTTACAAGATCCGTTATTTTGATTAGCAACATTCACTTGGTCACCATTGGTAAATTTGGTTGGATAAAAATGATAATGGCTATCAATATAAGCGATAACATCATTAAAATTAAACTCAGTTTTCCCGTCTTTTATCTGTTCTAAAATCGTACTCATTGTCTATTCATTAAATTTAAAATCATTTCTAAAACCAAAATTACAACAAAAAAAATCCGAATTCAATGGAATCCGGATTTATATTAATTAATGTCCTGAATTATCAACAGCCTTGGCTACTGTTTCAGCATTATGTTTGTGTCGGAAAAGAATGGCGAAAGCCACACCAACTATCAACGCGTAAATCGCGAAGGTCAGCCATATCTCATGCCAATTTTTCATTAAAATTGTTGTTGATAAAATACCATCGGGACCTATGCTAGCATTGAAAGAATTTTTAAGTATTGACAAGAAAGTCGGGTTATCAACCGTTGTTTCCAAATAAGTTGCCAACTCTGTCGCCGTTGTGAACTTGTATGTGAAGTATTTATCAATCATCCAACCTGCAACATTACTCCCGATAACGGCCCCGAAACCATTTGTCATCATCATAAATAAACCTTGCGCAGATGATCGGATTTTTTTCTCCGTAGTCGTCTCAACAAACAAAGAACCCGAAATGTTGAAGAAGTCGAATGCCATACCATAAACAATACAAGACATAACAATCATCCAAAGTCCATCCTGTGGATTACCATAGGCGAATAATCCGAAACGTAAAACCCAAGCAAACATACTCAGCAACATCACGTTTTTGATACCATATTTCACTAGGAAAAATGGAATGGCAAGGATAAACAAAGTTTCAGAAACCTGAGAAATTGCCATAATAATCGTAGAACGTTGTACTACAAAAGAATCGGCATATTTCGGAAAATTAGCAAACTCGCTCAAGAAAACATCGCCATAAGCATTGGTCAATTGCAACGCAGCCCCCAACAACATCGAAAAGATGAAGAACAAAGCCATCTTATAATTCCCGAAAAGCTTGAAGGCATTAAGACCCAATTGCTCAGTAATCGGTGCTTTTTTATCGATCAGGTTTTCTGGCGGACATTTTGGAAGCGTTATCGCATAGACGCCCAAAAGCACAGCAACGGCTCCTGCGATATAGAATTGTCCTTCTGTAGCCTTGCTTCCTGATAGGTTGGTGATAATCATCGCAACAATGAAACCAACGGTTCCCCAAACACGAATGGGCGGAAAATCCTTGACAACATCCAGATTATTATTTTTAAGAATGCTATAAGAAATTGAATTACAAAGCGAAATCGTTGGCATATAGAAACACATCGCTGCTAGCATAATATAAAAAAATGTACTAGGACTGTCTGCATGAGGTAGCAAAAATAACGTAGCACCATATAATACATGCAAAATAGCATAAATCCTTTCCGCGTTCACCCAGCGGTCAGCAATAATCCCCGTAAGGGTTGGCATAAATATCGCCGCAATCCCCATGGTTCCGAAAACTGCCCCGAATTGTGTACCGTCCCAATGTTTTGTTCCAAACCAGAAGTTAGCCATCGTAATGAGCCAAGCTCCCCAAACGAAAAACTGAAGAAAACTCAGTATCGTTAAACGTAATTTTATGTTCATAGTAAAGTAATGTAAATAGAATTATTCAATCTTTCGGTTGCGCTTTTTGATTTCTTCTTGAATGCGCATTGCTGTGTCAAAATCTTCATCGCGAACGGCATCTTCCAATAGTTGATTCAGTTCTTGCGTAGAAAATTTAGAAAATGTATTTTTATCTGTGAAATCTGCTTTTTCATCAAAAGATTCTTCTGTATAGTTTTGTTCTTCTTCTTTTTCTTCTATTTCTAAAAGTATTCCGGCCTCGTTAAGCACTTGCTCTGTTGTATAGATGGGCGCATCAAAACGAACCGCCATCGCCACAGCGTCAGAAGTGCGGGCATCCAATATAAGATCTTCGTCCGTAATATTATTCGTAAATACCAAATTGGAAAAAAATACACCATCCAAAATTTGATAAATTATAACAGAACTAAGCTTGTATTGCGTAGAGGTCACAAACTTTGCAAACAAATCATGTGTAAGCGGTCTAGGTGGCTGGATGTCTTTTTCTAAACCTAAAGAAATGGATTGCGCTTCAAAATTACCAATAACGACAGGAAGTTTGACACCCGTCTCTTCGTGTTCTAAAAGTAATGCATAAGCGCCAGATTGGGTCTGGCTATAGGAAATTCCTCTAATGATAAGTCTTTTGTAATCCATATAGCAAATATAAAGTTTTTTAGGAATTATCGTATCTGTTTTTATAGTGAGCTTAATCATTTGATTTGTAATAAATAAACTTAGGATTCAAAAAATTCTGGGATAAAGAAAAAACCCCATTTTGTTGGTCAAAACCTAAGTTGTAAGCTCATTAAAATTCATAGTTTTTTAGGGCTTAAAAAATAGCAAGCTTGCCAAGGCCCAACGGCAAGCTTGGTATCAGTCAATAGCAAGCTTGTTATCATCCAATAGCAAGCTTGCTTTTTTGTGGGATCTAAAATTCTTGAGATCCGTTGGTATGTGCAAAGCTGGTGCGCCCCGGATGGAACGGCCTGTCGGAGCTCGCGCCGCAGGCGCGGGCATTGGCTGTGGCGCGACGCAGCGACTAGTGACAGCCGGAAATGGCGCCCAAATAAAAAAGCCCGAGAAAATTCTCAGGCTTTATATATGGTCCAAAAATCGATTACGATTTGAAGGCTTTTAATTTTTCCGTTAAAGCGGGTACGATTTGGAACGCGTCACCTACTACCCCGTAATCCGCAGATTTGAAGAATGGTGCTTCTGGATCACTGTTGATTACCACAATGGTTTTGGAACCGTTAACTCCTGCTAAGTGTTGGATAGCGCCAGAGATTCCTACGGCGATGTACAAGTTAGGCGAAATTGCTTTACCTGTCTGTCCAACGTGCTCAGCGTGGGGTCTCCATCCAATATCTGCTACTGGCTTGGACGATGCTGTTGCAGCGCCAAGAACATTAGCTAGCTCTTCGATCATTCCCCAGTTTTCTGGACCTTTCATCCCACGACCTGCAGAAACTACGATTTCGGCTTCTTTTAGGTCTAGTTTTCCTGATGATTGCTCGTGGCTGATGACTTTTGTGTCTTCGTTAACAATGCTAAGGTCTTTCACTTCTTCGGAACCTGCAACAATGTTTTCTTTAACACCGAAAGCGTTTTGAGATACAGTCACAATAACTGAAGTTGCATCTGCTTTTGCTATCATAAAGCCTTTTCCTGAGAATGCTTTTCTTTTCACTTGGAAAGGTGTGATGTTTTCTGGTGCTGCAATAACGTTAGTTAATAGCGATGCGTTTTTTTGGATGGCTAACATTGGCGCGATAGAAGATGCATCTGTTGTATGTGGGAAAACCACGATGTTGCCTTCTGCTACTTGGTTAACGGCATCTGCATAAGCTTTTGCACTGAAACTTTTAAGTCCTTCATCTTTAACATTCACAACTTTTGTTGCACCGTATTTGTATAATAAATCTGAAGAATCTGTTGGGTTGATAGAGATTGCAGTTACTGTATCGCCAGCTTGATCTGCAATTGCTTTAGCGTAAGATACTGCCTCGAAAGCTGCTTTCTTGTAAACGCCATTTATATTTTCTGCATATACGAATATTGCCATGTCTTTAAAATTTGAAATTAAACAATTGAGATTTGAAATTAGATAACTTTAGCTTCTTCGTGAAGTAGTCTTACCAATTCGTCTAAGTTGTCTGGAGAAACCAATTTAACAGCTGCTCTTGCAGGAACACTATCAAAAGAAATAGCGTCAACTTTAACTTCTGAGTTGATTGGCTCTACCACTTGCAAAGGTTTGGTTCTTGCAGACATAATTCCTCTCATGTTAGGAATAATCAAATCTTTTTCTTCTACGATCCCTTTTTGTCCAGCGATAACTGCAGGTAACTTAACAGAAATGGTTTCTTTACCACCTTCAATTTCTCTAACTGCTGTTGCTTCCGCACCATTAACATCTAGTCCGACACATGCATTTACAAAAGGTTGATTTAGCAATGCTGCCACCATACCAGGAACTGCGCCACCGTTATAATCGATAGACTCTTTACCTGCCAATACGATATCGTATCCACCATCCTGAGCTACTTTTGCAATTTCTTTAGCTACAGAAAAACTGTCTTTAGCGTCGGAGTTTACGCGTACAGCATCGTTAGCTCCGATAGCCAAAGCTTTACGGATAACAGCTTCTGTACCTGCGTCGCCTACATTAACCACCGTAACTGTAGCGCCTTGAGATTCTTGTAATTTTATAGCTTTTGTTAAAGCGAATTCATCCAAAGGATTGATTACCCATTGGATACCATTCTTATCAAATGCAGACTTGTCTGCTGTAAAGTTAATTTTACTTGTCGTATCAGGCACACTGCTGATGCAAACTAATATTTTCATCTGGATAATTTTTAAAAATTAAGCTTCGTAAAGATACTAAAATTTACTATGCGTGCATAATATTTTAGTATTTTATGAATAAGAAAAGCTTATGCTTTGATATAAGGGAATTTGATAAACGGTACGGGAAAAACTTCATTAATATTTATTAAATAAAATAGTCATCTGTGAGTTCATGCAATCCCAAAAATCTTTATCAACTTCCGAAATCTGTATTTGTTAATTATTTTTTTACTTGACTTGCCCGCAATTCTATCTTAGAAGGAAGGACGCGCGGATCCATATTTAGCATGTTAATAATTAAATCACCAACATCACTAGGTTGTATCTTCCAAGCATCTTCTTCTTTCGGTTCAGAATTGTTAAAATAGGTATTAATTGATCCTGGCAAAATCACAGCGCATTTGATATTAAACTTTCTCAAATCTATCATAGCCGCTTGTGTAAAGCCAACAACGCCAAACTTAGAAGCATTGTAACCACTTCCCTTTTCAAAGAAATATTCTCCCGCCAAACTTGCAATGGAAATGAAATAGCCTTCGGTTTTCTTCAAAGCTTCGATCGATGATTTTAATGTATAAAAAACGCCTGTCAAATTGGTGTCAATCATTTCGTGCCAGTCTTCAATACTCAACTCATCAACAGATGCAAAATGCCCCAAGCCAGCATTGGCCACCACTAAATCTATTTTTCCGAATTTTTCTAAGGTTTTTGAAATCGCTTGTTGTTCATCTCCAAAATTTTTAACATCGGATACAATTCCCAAAACATGCTCTCCTAAAGGATCGAGTTGAGTTGCTGCCTTATCAACATCTTCGGGTTTTCTCCCAGAAAAAGCGACTTTAAAGCCATTTTTTAAGAGAACTTCAGCAATTCCAAAACCAACACCTTTTGTTCCACCTGTTATATAAGCTACTTTATTAGACATATTAAAACTTTAATTATGTAAAAATAAAAAAGACAACTCAAATTGAATTGTCTTTTTTATACATTTTATCCTTTTGCGTAAAACTCAAAGAAATACGGAATACTTTCAATGCCTTTATAATAATTGTAAAGGCCGTAATGTTCGTTGGGTGAGTGGATTGCATCCGAATCTAGACCAAAGCCCATTAACACAGATTTTGCGCCCAACACTTTTTCGAATAATGAAGTAATCGGAATACTTCCACCACTTCTGTAAGGAAGAACTTCTTTACCGAAAGCTTTCTCCATCGCTTTTTTCGCTGCTTGGAATTCTTTGGTATCACTCTCTAGCACGTAAGGCATTCCACCGTGATGTGGTGTTACTTTTACTTTTACGCTTTTCGGAGCGATTTTCTCGAAATACTTCGTGAATTTTTCTGTGATTTCTTCAGGGGTTTGATTCGGTACCAAACGCATCGAGATTTTAGCAAAAGCTTTAGAAGCGATTACCGTTTTGGCGCCTTCGCCTGTGTAACCTCCCCAAATTCCGTTAACATCTAAAGTCGGACGAATAGAGGCTCTTTCTAAAGTCGTATATCCTTCTTCCCCTTGAATATCGTTTAAACCAATTGATTTTTTATATGCTTCTGGATCGTCTTTCAATTTGTTCATTTCTTTACGATCTTCATCAGAAACCACCAAAACATTGTCGTAGAAACCATCAATGGTGATATGGCCTTTATCATCGATAAGATCGCCAATCATTTTTGACAATACATTAATCGGGTTAGGCACTGCTCCACCATAAAGTCCAGAGTGCAAATCTCTGTTTGGCCCTTCCACTTCTACTTCTACATAACTAAGACCTCTAAGTCCCGTAGTTACCGTAGGTTGATCAACCGAATAAATATGCGTGTCTGAAATTAAAATAACATCACATTTTAGTTTTTCTTTATTCTCTTCCAGGAAATCGGCTAAACTTGCAGAACCCACTTCTTCTTCCCCTTCAATTATGAATTTAACATTACACGGCAACGTATTGGTTTTCATCATCGCTTCGAAAGCTTTCACATGCATAAAGAACTGACCTTTGTCATCGGCAGAACCTCTTGCGAAAATTGCTCCGTCTGGGTGTAACTCCGTTTTTTTAACCACTGGCTCAAAAGGATCGCTTGTCCATAATTCTAACGGATCCGCTGGCTGCACATCATAATGCCCGTACACCAAAACAGTAGGCAACGCTGGATCGATGATTTTTTCGCCATAAGCCACGGGATAGCCTTTGGTTTTTAATACTTCAACATTATCCGCGCCTGCTTTTTTTAAATGTCCTGCAACAGTGTCAGCACATTTCAAAACCTCTTCTTTGTAAGCTGGATCAGCAGAGATGGAAGCTATTCTTAGCACATCAAACAATTCGTCTAAAAAACGTTGTTTATTTTCTTGAATATAATTTTGAGTTTCGTTCATTTTAGAAAATTTGAAATTAAAATATATAAAAAATGTCTCACAAGACGTAAGACATTATATGCTTTTAACAGTATTTTATTAATTTGCTTTTACAGTATCAACTTTTGCAGCAGGCATTTCCTCAACAGCAGCAGTTTGTACTGGAGCCGCTTTTGTTGTATCAACCACTGCTTTGTAAGTTCCTTTTGGTGCGTTAGGATCATCATATCTCACCACATCGTCGGTTTTCTTAACACGACCTTTGTTACCGCCTTCTGGCAAACTACAAGATACTATAACTAAAGCTGAAGCCAATAATAAAACTGATTTTTTCATTCTTAAAAATTTAAAGTTCAAAATTAATAAAACTAGCCGTCACAACAAAATAAAAGCACGAAATTTATTCAGGTTTTAAATAACCTCTTTACGCATCCAAACTTCTGAGAATAATTTTCCCTTTTTGACTTTGCGTAAATATTAAATATTGATTTCCACCATCTTTTATTTTGTATTTCTTTTTGATGTCGTCGGGCGACAAAGGATGGTTTTTTGAAATGATATTGTATTTTGAATTTTTCTCAATCTGTTTGGCATCTATTTTTTCAATGTTTAAAATTCGACCTGGAAAATTTTTCACCAATATTTCAGAAGTATAAAAATGGGTATTGGGATGAAGTTTTGTCAAATTAAATGCTTTTGAAATTAAATTAAAAGCGCCCGATTTCAAAATCGAATTGTTCGGAATGTACAGATAATTGGAAGTTTCGCCGAAACTTGCGTGACTGCGTTTTTCATCATCAATATTAAATGTAAAAACCGCTTCGTTGCTTTCCAGATTAATGCAAGAGCATTGTATTTCTTTGTAAGAATGTTGCGGTTCTATAACAACCAACAATTCTTTAACGTCGTTTTTGACAGCGATAATCTGGATTTCAGTTATGTTTTTCAAAACCGAAATCAAGTAGGAAATATCAATTAATGGTGATAATTTAACAACTATTTTCTTCCCGACTTCATTCAATACATCTTGAATTTCTAATAAATTTGGCGACAAATCTTCTAGTAAAAATTTCTTTTTCAGTTGCTGGTCGCGTCGCGCTGGATCGAGATAAATAACATCAAATTGACTTTGATTTTTGGACAAAAAAGTTTCTAAACTTTCATTGATAAACTTAGCTTTTCGATCAAAAACAGTCCAGTTGTGTTCTACGATTTTAATCAAACTTTCGTTCTGCTCAACCAAAGTAACTTGCTCAAAATTTTGAGACAAAAAATAAGCATCAATTCCAAAACCGCAAGTCAAATCAATAAAACTTTTTCCTTGCAACAATTGCGCTTTGTAAACGGCTGTTGATTGTGACGAAGCCTGCTCCAGATTAAGATTTGGAGGGAAAATTATTCCCTCTTTTTTTAAAAATGGAAACTTTTTTTCGGCCACTTTTTTGCCTTTTATTTGCTGAACAATTTCGTGCATCGAAATCCCATCAAAAGGGGATTTTTTCAACAATAAAGAATGCAAATCTGCGTGGAGATTTGCATTAATATAATATTGTATGTCTTTATTTAAAATAGTCTGCATTATTCAAACATTTCTGCCCAACGCACTGCTTTTATTTCGTTTTTATTATAAAGATCAGCAACCGATTTTGTAATATCAAGTTTTGGATAAAGATTGACACCAATTAATTTAATTTTACCTTCTTCCACCCAAGATTGCTCTTTTGTTGCTTGGTTAAAAATAAGTTCTTGGATTTTCCCTGACGCAATAGATTTTGTAAAACCTCCGTTTTGCTCAATGTTTAGGAATAAAGTCCACGTTTTTTCTGACAATTGTCTGGTAATATCTTCGATAACATAACTGCCAGAAGTCGCGTCCTCAAAGACATTGATGATACTTTCGTAAGCCAAAACAATCATCTGTTTGAACGAAACTTCTTCCGAAAGTTTGCTTTGATTATTTATTTTGAAATTGTTTGCAAAAACAGCATCGGCTCCACCAATCATGGCTGCCGATAATTCTAAAGTTGAACGAATTAAATTGTTTTCTTCATCATTATTAGCTTTGTTTCTAAAACTTGTTTCAGCAAAAATATATGGGAATAAATTAAGTCCGTATTCTTTTGACAATTGATTAAACAAATATTTGAAAGCGCGGATTTTTCCGATTTCTAAAAAATATTGATAACCAACTGCAAAACGGAAACTTAGTTTATCTAAAATTTCGGCACCGAATTCTTCTACCAAATCTTTGGTTTTCGCTAATGCGATTGCCAACTGCTGAACCAAAGAAGCGCCAGCATTTTGATAAATTGTAAGGTCAACACCGATATTTCTTTTGAAATTTTGATTTAATAGATATTGTGCTAATTCTACATTAATGCTTGCATCTGCATTGAAAACATCCACCAAAGAGATATATTGATTGGACGCGTCCTGACTAATGTTTTTCGCCAAAACAGCATTGGTGAAAAACAAAATTTTCTCAGCAACTTTTACATCTTCATCAATCAAAAATGCATAAGCATCTTCTTCTAAAGTCTCGTTATATTTTGCGACAAGATGTGTGCTTTCTTCTAGTCTTGGAAGTTTTGGCGCTGCTGGATTTGTATTATCGTAATAAGGTTTTACGATAATATCTTCAAGATTTTCTTTAATTAATATTGAATAAATATCTTCGGTTTTCAATTGTTTTTGTACCAATTGTTCCCAATCCTGAAGACTAATTTTTGGAAATTCCATGTTTACTTTTTATCAATTGTTGTACTGTCTGCTACGAGAATAAAAATTTCTTCATTTGGTTTTTTCATAAAGTAATTTTCGCGTGCATACTTTTCTTTCTCATCTTTATTATTCATGAGTTTTTTGAAGAATGCATCATTTTTCTCGTATTCATTTTTATAATAATCAAGTTGGTGTTCATACTTTTTGATGTCACCATTTAGTTCATTAACAACCAAAAAAGAGGTGTTATCAAAGAATATCATCCATACAAAAAACATCATCAAAGTGATGGTATATTTGTTAAGAATGTAAGATCTAACAAAAGTAAATCCTGTTGATTTTTTCTTGATATCTTTGATAAGTTCTTTCATTATTTCTTCAGAGAATTGTTAATAACCGTTGTCAGAAAATCTATCGCTACTGTATTGTTTTTCATATTCGGCACGATAAGATCCGCTTCATTTTTTGATGGTTCGATAAACTCCTGATGCATTGGCTTTAGCGTTGTTTGGTAACGGTGAAGCACTTCTTGCAAATCTCTTCCGCGCTCTTGTGTATCGCGACGAATTCTACGTATAAGTCTTTCGTCAGAATCTGTATGAACAAATACTTTAAGATCATATTCTTTAAGAAGATCTTTATTGGTCAACACCAAAATACCTTCTACAATCAACACATCTTTGGGTTCTACCAAAACATGATCTCCCGTTCTGGAATGTGTTACAAACGAGTAAACAGGTTGTTCTATGGCTTGGTTATTTTTTAGCGCACGAACATGTTGTGTTAACAATTCGAAATCTATAGACTTCGGATGATCGTAGTTTAAAGCTTCGCGTTCTGTTAAAGTTAAATGTGGATTATCGTGATAATAATTGTCCTGCGAGAGAACGTTAACGCCTTCTACATTAAGCTGTTGAAGAATTTTGTTAACGACTGTGGTTTTTCCAGATCCTGTTCCTCCGGCAATTCCAATGACAAGCATATTTTGATTTTTTACAAATTTAATTTAAAAATCACATTCAGCACAAAAGAAATAGCTACAAAAAACATGATTTTACGTACAAAAATTAGTTCTCTTTCGGTGAAATTCCTAAAACATAATAAACAACTGCCAAAACTCTTGCTAAAAATTCTCGGGTATGATTTCTATAAAAGCTTTCATTTTTAGTAACATCTTGGGCATCAAATCCCAAAGCATTCATATTATTATTTCGTGCAAAAAACAAAGCTCTTAGATTATGAAAACCTTGTGAAACGATAATCACATTCGACTGTTTATAAATATCTTTGCAACGCAAAATACTTTTGTGGGTGTTAAAACCTTTTGGATCTTCGATGATAATTTCTGGTGGGACACCTTCTGTATAGACCAAAAATTTTTTCATTGCGGCTGGCTCATCATAATTCTTACTTTTCTCACCACTTACGATGATTTTTTTAATTTTTCCATGATGATACAAAGTCCCTACAGCAGCCATTCTTGCGGTGAAATAAGGATTTGCAAAACCCGATCTCATTTTGGGAGATGTCCCAAGAACCAAAGCGCTTTCGCGAGGTGGCACTTTGCTAATTTTGGTATACGTCCTTCCACTGGTTAATGCGAATACCCAGAAATTTGCTAAAATCATCAGCAAAAAAATCAGTTCAAGGCTAACAAAAATAGTCTTGAAAAAAGATTTTATAAACTTCAACATACAAAGGATCCGCTAGACGTCATTTTTTTTGAAGGAGTGAATTTAACTATAATTTTTTAAAAATGAAAAAATTATTAATCCATTAAATCAAAATCCAAAAATAAATCTTGACTCATCGCAAAGGCAGAACATGGCAAAATTTTGGACTGTGACAACTCTTTATCTGTCAAATATTCATTTTCTTCCATCTCGACTTCGCCTTTTTCCAGTTTACAAATACAACTTCCGCACACGCCAGATTTACAAGAATACGGTACATTAATCCCCATTCCTAAAAGTTGTTGCAGGATTTTCCCTTTATTATTTTTCAAAATAATATCGTCTTTTATAAGATGATTGTATTTTATTTTCACCTTAATATTTTCGATTATCGGGAAAGCTTTTTCTTGCGGATAAATATTGTCGTTAAAAGATTCGAACAATTCAAAATGAATGTCGCGTTTTGGGATTCCATTATTATAACAGGCATTTGCGACAGATTTTATCATATCGCCAGGACCACAAATCACCACTTTGTCCGTAGAATCCCAAATTGTTGACTCGTCATCTTCGTCGTCCAAATGCAGAATTTGATTAATAATAAGTTTGACTTTTTTTTCGTCTAAACGCCCTTCTAAAAGTGGATTATTAAGCTTTTGGCGGGAGAAAAAATAATAGACAAAAAAACGATCTGCATGGTCTTTCTGGAGTTGCTTTAACTCATCAAAAAAAATAATATCCTCTTTGGTTTTGTTGCTATAAAAGAGAAAAATCCTTGTCCTAGGCTCTTGATACAAAAGATTTTTTATGTGACTGAAAATTGGCGTAATCCCAATCCCTGCAGCAAAAGCTAAAATACTTCTTTTCTCATGCGGTTTTATGATCAAACTAAATCGACCTTGTGGCGGACTTACCAAAATCTCATCGCCAACTTGATAATTTTGGTACAAAGCATTGGCAGAACTTTCTGAAGATTTTATTTTAACGGCCACTTCAAAATTTGACTCGTTTGGGGAAGTAGTAATGGAGTAATCATTAATTATTTCGTGCTGATTTTCATTAAACTTCAAAGCAACATACTGTCCTGATTGATAACCGAATACAGCCTTCTTATCTTCAGGAATACCGAAACCTAATAGAAAACTATCTTTGGTCAAGTCCATTTTTTTAACTATTTTTAACCGATAAAACCGAGGCTGGTTACCAACTGATAATACTTGTTCTGTCATAGCCTCAAAATTAATCAAAAATTATCAAAGTATAATTTCAAAAAATCAACAACAACCGAGTTTAATCAATAGAAAATAAATGAAAAAATACGTCTTAGGTCTTATTTTAGGAACATCTTTAATCGCATGTAAAAATGATAAAGATTTGAAGTTTGAAAACAAAAACAACGCAGAAGATTCTTTAGCAATTGACAGTACACAAGAAGTTGATTCTCTTGGTGCGCATCGAGAATTACTAGAATTAACACCTGAAAAAATTCCTACTTTGCTATCTGCAAAAACCAATGATACGCTGTATGTAACCAACTTCTTTGCGACCTGGTGCCAACCTTGTATGATAGAAATTCCGCATTTCAAAGAAAAAATGGAACAATTAAAAGATCAACCTGTTAAATTCACTTTTGTAAGTCTGGATAACAAGTCGGATTGGCCAACACAAGTTAGCGATTTCGCTGATGAATACGGACTTCGCAACAATATCGTTTTGTTAGATGGCAGTCTTTTGACACCCGAATTCTTCTCTCAAAATTTTGACACTTGGAATGGAGAAGCTATTCCTTTCACCTTGATGCGTCGCGGAAATATGGTGGACGAATATATGGGCTCAATGAAAAAGGAAGAAATAAATGCCAAGATTGATAAGATGATGGCTGCCAATTTCACTCCAAATATTAATGAGCAAAAAGAAAAAAATAAAATTACTGGCAAAAAATAATCTAAAAAAGGTATCCAATTGGATGTCTTTTCTTTTTAAATAATCGTATTTTTGGCATTCAAAATTAAGTATGGCAAAAGGCTTTGGAATTCTCGGTATTGTTTTAGGCATCGGCATTCTTGTGGCGGTAGTTGTTAATCTTAATATCGGATATATCCCATTAGAATTATCGGATTTTTTCGATAAAACTGCTGACAATTCTGCGATCGCAGACATCCGTATCAATCGTGTTTTGGCCATGCTTTTAGCAGGTATATCCATCCCAAGTAGTGGATTTTTATTACAAGAATATTTTAAAAACCCTTTAGCAGGACCAGATGTCTTAGGCATAACATCGGTATCGAGTTTGGCAGTGGCTTGTTTTATTTTTTTTTCACAATCTTGGATAATGCCAGATTTTATACAAAATAGCTTCATCAGCATATCAGCCATTGGCGGTAGCTTGATTTTAATGCTTGTTTTAATTTTGTTTTCAAAACGTTTTCAAAATGCTTCTTTCATTATTATTTTTGGATTTTTAATTTCAGCTTTGGCAGGCGCAGTTGTCAGCATTTTACAATTTTATGTCGAAAGTCAAAGCCTGAAAAACTATATTTTATGGTCTTTTGGAGCGAATAATAATGCAAGTCGAGATCAACTTTTAATTTTGTTTTTATTTGTTGTGCTGGGCTTATTTTTTAGTTTTAAATCTATAAAACCTTTGATGGGAAATGCTTTCGGCGCGGCTTATGCAAAAAGTCTAGGTGTTAATCTAGATCGACTGAAATACACAATCATCATCGCCACATCTTTGCTATCAGCTTCTGTCACAGCTTTTCTTGGTCCTATATTGTTTGTTGGAATTGTTGTTCCACATTTTTGCAGATTACTTTATAATCCATCAAAACTTTGGCACCAATGGATTCTGAATATGATTTTAGGCATTTTTATCATGCTTAGTTTTTCAGTTTTAGCAGAATTAACGCAATTTCCTATCAATATCATAACATCAATTATTGGCATTCCTGTCATCCTTTTAATGCTTGTCAAACAATCTAAAAATCTAGCGTAATGGAAAAATTTTTAGACTTAAAAAACTTAAGCATAGGCTACAAAAAAGCTTTAGTAGAAGACATTAATGCAGAACTTCACTTAGGCGAAGTTGTTCTGTTGATGGGAAATAATGGCGTCGGCAAAACTACTTTGATTAAAACACTTCTCAAACAAAATACTATTCTGCAAGGTGATATTTTTTTAAACTCTAAAAACATAAAATCATATAGCCAGAAAGCCATTGCAGAAGAAATTGCAATTGTCTTTTCCAAAGCTGATATTCCGTACAATTATAGCGTTGAGGAACTTATCAATTTCGGAAAATATATCCATTATCCTTATTATTTTAAAATTGACGCAGCAGATAAAAACGACATTTCAAATCTTATTGAAAAATTAGACCTTGAACAATATCGTCATACCCAACTGCAACATTTGTCAGATGGAAATCTTCAAAAAGCATTTATTGGTCGTGCTTTAGCACAGAATTCTCCCATGATAATTTTGGATGAACCAACAACGCATTTGGATGAAGATAACAAACTAATGATCCTGAAACTATTGCGTCAATTGGCGAAAAAACATAACAAACTGATTTTGTTTTCATCACACGACTGGCGATTAGCCCGTGAATTTGCGGATAAAATTTGGTGGATTCGCGATCAAAACTTACAAGCTGGTTTAACAGAGGAAATTCTTTTAAAGAATAAAAACTTCCTAGATCCTCATATTTTCAATGTTAATCACAATTTTGTTTCCCCAAAAATCGACGCGCCACAATTGGAAAAAGAGTTGCTATTTTCTTTTTTGCAAAAGAATTTTGACGTAAATTTATCTTCATTTTCAATTACTTATAAAGAAGACAAATGGTCGGTAATCTCTAATTTTTCAACAACTTCCCACAAAAGTTTAGCCGAAATTAAAAATTCATTACAAACACTCTTAAATTCTACAATTTAGATAATCAATTTTAAATTTTATTACGAATAGCATAACAAATAACCTGTTGATTTTCAATATTTAACATTTATTTAACGGAAATATACTATGCATGCATAATATATTTTCTTATTTTTGAATAATCACTTTAAAGGTTATTATGGACAAGAAAAATTCAGATAAAGTTGAAAGTGTAGATTTATTACTTAAGTCTGCGTGGTTAGCGGTTTCAAAAATGTATTCGGATAAAGCATCCTTATACAATTCAACAGCAGTACAAGCTTTGACATTGTTAAAAATTGACCCAAAAGAAGGGACAAGAAGTACAAATCTAGGCCCTAAAATGGCTATTGAACCAACTTCTTTAACAAGAATCATTAAGCTTTTGGAAGATAACGGTTACATCTATAAAGAAAAAACTACGACGGACAAACGTGAAGTCATTATCAAACTTACCGAAAAAGGTATCGAATCGAGAAATCTATCAAAAGAAGTCGTTCTGGATTTCAATACTCGCGTTATGGAAACAATTCCGCAGGAGAAGTTTGATGTCTTCAAAGAAGTAATGTCTTCGATTCTTAAAATAGCAAACGATCTAAATAATAAAAAATAACAAAATTATAATGAAAAGACGAATCAAACACGTTACAGTTTTAGGTTCCGGAATTATGGGAAGCGGGATTGCTGCACACTTTGCGAACATTGGTGTAGAAGTTTTGCTTTTGGACATCGTTCCTTTTGAACTGACTGAAGCTGAACAGAAAAAAGGACTTACCAAAGAAGACAAAGTGGTTCGCAACCGTATTGCTTCAGAAAACTTTGCGAAACTTCAGAAAGCCAGTCCAGCGCTACTCTATTCTCCGAAATTTGCAGATAGAATTAAAGTTGGAAACTTCGACGATGATTTAAAGAAAATCAAAAACACCGACTGGATTATCGAAGTTGTTGTGGAACGATTAGACATCAAAAAATCGGTGTACGAAAAAATTGAACAGTTCAGAAAGCCTGGAACATTGGTTTCTTCTAATACTTCGGGAATTCCAATTCACCTTTTAACAGAAGGTAGAAGCGATGATTTCAAAGATTATTTCGCAGGAACGCATTTCTTCAATCCAGTGAGATATTTGCCTTTATTAGAAATTATTCCTACGCCGCACACAAAACCAGAAATTGTCGATTTCTACATGACTTACGGTGCAAAATTCTTAGGAAAAACAACCGTTCTTGCAAAAGATACGCCTGCATTTATCGCCAACAGAATTGGGGTTTTCGGCATTATGAACATCTTTAATACCATCCAAAAATTAGGTCTGAATATTTCTGATGTTGATAAATTGACAGGTCCTGTAATCGGTCGTCCAAAATCAGCAACTTTCCGTACAGCGGATGTGGTTGGTTTGGATACTTTGGTGCACGTTGCCAACGGTGTTCGTGAAAGCGGTGTTGAACAAGAGATCTTCAAAGATCAGTTCGCCATGCCTTCTTACATCGATTTCTTGATGAGCAATAATTTCTTAGGTTCAAAAACCAACCAAGGTTTCTTCAAGAAAGTGAAAAATGCCGACGGTAAATCAGAAATTTTAAGATTAAACTTAGACACTTTAGCATACGAACCTCAAGGAAAAGTAGCTTTCCCGACTTTAGAATTAACAAAAACCATCGATAAACCTATCGACAGATTCAAAGTTTTAATTGGTGGAAAAGATAAAGCAGGCGAATTCTACAGAGCTTCTTTCGGTGCGATGTTCGCGTATGTTTCACACAAAGTTCCAGAAATTTCTGATGACATCTATAAAATCGACGATGCCATGAAAGCTGGTTTCGGTTGGGAAAACGGTCCTTTCGAAATTTGGGACGCAATTGGTGTTCAAAAAGGAATTGATTTGGCTAAAGAAGCCGGTTACGAAGTTTCTGATTGGGCGAAAGAATTGGCGGCAAAAAATGAAACCTTCTATAAAGTAAATGACGAAGGCCAAAGCATTTTCTACGATAAAAATACCGGAAACTACGATCAAATCCCTGGTCAGGAAGCTTTCATTATTTTAGATAATATCAGAAAAAACAAAACCCTTTGGAGCAATTCCGGATCGGCAATTTTAGATTTAGGCGACGGAATTATCAATTTCGAAATTCGTTCTAAAATGAATTCTTTGGGTGGTGAAGTTCTGGACGGATTAAACAGAGCCATCGATCTAGCCGAAAAAGAATACGACGGTTTGGTGGTTGGAAATCAAGGTGCTAATTTCTCTGTAGGAGCCAATTTAGCCATGATTTTGATGATGGCAATTGAGCAAGATTGGGACGATTTGAATATGGCAATCGCGTATTTCCAAAAATCGATGATGCGCGTTCGTTACTCATCAATCCCAGTCGTAGTTGCGCCTCACGGAATGACTTTGGGCGGTGGTTGCGAAATGACCATGCATGCAGACCGCGTAGTTGCCGCTGCCGAAACCTACATCGGATTGGTAGAAACCGGAGTTGGTGTCATTCCTGGCGGTGGTGGTTCCAAAGAATTTGCGTTGAGAACATCTAGAGAATTCCATGCAGATGATGTTAAAAACAACCGTCTTCGTGATGCGTTCATGAATATCGCCATGGGTAAAGTAGCGACTTCCGCTTACGAAGCTTACGATATGGGAATCCTTGAAAAAGGAAAAGACATCGTGGTGGTTGACAAGAAACGTCAGATTGCAGAAGCTAAAAAAGTAGCGAAATTATTGGCCGAACAAGGTTACACCCAACCAATTGAGCAAACGGTAAAAGTTCTTGGAAAAGATGCTTTAGGAATGTTCTACGTAGGAACCGACCAAATGTTAACCGGTAATTTCATTTCAGAACACGACAAGAAAATTGCGGACAAACTAGCCAATGTTTTAGTAGGTGGAAATCTTTCCGAACCAACTGTTGTTACTGAACAATATCTATTAAATCTTGAAAGAGAAACTTTCCTGCAATTATGTGGCGAAAGAAAAACTTTGGAAAGAATTCAGTACATGTTGCAAAATGGGAAACCACTTCGTAATTAGTGGAGAGCTCCGTAGGAGCGAACTGTTAATAGATTGAATAATTGAATTCAAAAACGAGCCTCGTAGAGGCGACCTGTTAATTTTTATGGCAAACACGTACACACAAATTTATGTTCAAATTGTTTTCGCAGTTAAAGGAAGACAAAATCTGATTTCAAAAGAAAACAGAGAAGAATTGCATAAATATATCAATGGAATCGTAAGCAATAGAAAACAGAGATTATATGCTGTTTTTGCAATGCCAGATCACGTTCATCTACTTATAAGTATGAGTCCAGCTATGTCGATTTCAGATTTGGTAAGAGATATTAAAGCGGGTTCTTCAAAATTTATTAATGATAAGAAATGGATGAATGAAAAATTCAATTGGCAAGAAGGTTATGGCGCATTTTCTTATTCCAAAAGTGGTGTAGATCATGTGATAAAATACATTTTGAACCAAGAAGAACATCATCAAAAAAAATCATTTAAGGAAGAATATTTAGAATTTCTACAAAAATTTGAAATTGAATACGATTTTCAATATTTATTTGAATGGATTGAAAACTAACAGGTCGCTCCTACGGAGCTCCGCACCCCAAACCATTATTAAATTTATTAACAAAAAACCTCTACGAGGTAAAAACAAAATTAATTTTAAATCAAAAAAATGAAACAAGCATATATAATTAAAGGTTACAGAACCGCAGTAGGCAAAGCGCCAAAAGGTTCTCTTCGTTTTACAAGACCCGATGTCATGGCGGCTACCGTAATTGAAAAATTAATGGCGGCTGTACCACAATTAGATAAAGACAGAATCGACGATCTCATCGTTGGAAACGCAATGCCAGAAGCAGAACAAGGCTTGAATGTGGCGCGTTTAATTTCCTTAATGGGATTAAATACCGACAAAGTTCCTGGTGTTACCGTGAACAGATATTGCGCATCGGGTTCGGAAGCGATTGCGATTGCATCCGCTAAAATCCAAGCCGGAATGGCAGATTGCATCATCGCGGGTGGAACAGAATCGATGTCGTATATTCCGATGGGCGGTTACAAACCCGTTCCGGAAACGGATATCGCAAAAACAAACCCCGATTATTATTGGGGAATGGGCTACACTGCGGAAGAAGTGGCAAAACAATACAATATTTCTCGTGAAGAGCAAGATCAATTTGCTTTTGAATCTCACATGAAAGCTTTAAAAGCCAATGCGGAAGGGAAATTTGCCAACCAAATTGTTCCAATTCCTGTGGAATATAATTTCTTGGACGAAAACCAGAAAATGCAAACCAAAAAGTTCGATTTCTCGGTAGATGAAGGTCCAAGAGCCGACACTTCTTTGGAAGGTTTGGCTAAACTTCGTCCCGTTTTTGCAAACGGAGGTTCTGTTACCGCAGGAAATTCATCTCAAATGAGTGACGGTGCGGCTTTCGTGATTGTAATGTCCGAAGAAATGGTGAAAGAATTAGGCCTTGAACCAGAAGCGAGATTAGTCGCTTATGCAGCAGCAGGTTTGGAACCAAGAATCATGGGAATGGGACCAATTTATGCCATTCCAAAAGCGTTGAAACAAGCTGGTTTAGAACTAAAAGACATCGAATTAATCGAATTAAACGAAGCTTTCGCTTCTCAATCCGTAGCTATTAAAAAAGAATTAGGTTTAAATCCGGATATTCTGAATGTCAACGGCGGCGCAATCGCACTTGGTCACCCACTGGGTTGTACAGGAACAAAATTAACGGTTCAGCTTCTAGACGAAATGAGAAAACGCGGCAACAAATACGGAATGGTTTCCATGTGCGTAGGAACCGGACAAGGAGCGGCTTCCATTTTTGAACTGCTTTAGCTTAGACTTGAGGATAAGAGACAAGGAGATCATAGACAAAGAGATAATAGACGAAGAGATAATAGACGAAGAGATAATAGACAAAGAGATAATAGATAATTGAAAAAAATGAGTGATTTTAAGCGACATAATTTTAAAAAATTAAAAATATGGCAAATGGCAATGGACTTGTCAAGAATCACTTTGGATCTAACGGATACTTTTCCGGCTTATGAAAAATACGGCTTGAAAAGTCAAATGGACAGATGTTCAATATCAATCCCTTCAAATATTGCAGAAGGTTCCAGTAGAACAAATAAATCGTTCAGTCATTTTTTAGATATTTCTTTAGGTTCTTCATTCGAACTTCAGACTCAACTTTTATTGGCTGCCCACAGAAAATATCTAGCTGATGAAAATTGTGAAATTTTTGAAAATAAAATCGAAGAATTTCAAAAAGCGACGATGGTTTTTCAAAACACTTTAAATCAATAAAAGTCTATCCGTCTATCATCTATCCGTCTATCCGTCTATCATCTAAAAAACTATAATTAATTACAAATAAAAACAAAATCATATGGCAAATTTAATTGGTGGCGAGTTCCTTATCAAGGAAGTTCCTACAACAGAAATCTTCACCTTAGAAGAACTTTCAGAAGAACAAAGAATGCTTCGTGACAGTATTCGCGAATTTATCGATAGAGACGTAATCCCAAACAACCCTCGTTTCGAGAGCAAAGATTATGCATTAACCCACGAATGCATGCAAAAATTAGGCGAAATGGGTGCTTTAGGAATTGCTGTTCCGGAACAATATAACGGACTTGGAATGGGTTTCGTTTCTACAGTTTTGGCTTGTGACGTAGCTTCCGGAGCCAATGGTTCTTTGGCAACAGCTTACGGAGCGCATACCGGAATTGGGACGCTTCCTATCCTACTTTATGGATCCGAATATCTAAAAAACAAATACCTTCCAGCTTTAGCAACAGGTGAAAAATTCGGGGCGTATTGTTTAACAGAGCCCGATGCAGGTTCTGATGCCAATTCAGGAAAAACCAAAGCGGTACTTTCTGAAGACGGAAAACACTACATCATCAACGGACAAAAAATGTGGATTTCTAACGCAGGTTTTGCAGATACTTTTACGTTTTTTGCAAGAATTGACGATGACAAAAACATCACCGGTTTCGTGATCAACAGAAGCGAATTGGAAGATCCAAATTCAATGACTTTTGGTGAAGAAGAGCACAAATTGGGAATCCGTTCCTCTTCTACCCGTCAGGTTTTCTTCAACGATATGAAAGTTCCTGTGGAAAATCTTTTAGGAGAAAGAAATAACGGTTTCAAAATCGCCATCAACGCTTTAAACGTAGGTAGAATTAAATTGGGTGCGGCAAACTTGGACGGACAAAGAAGAATTCTAAACCATTCGCTTCAATATTCAAATGAGAGAAAACAATTTAATGTTTCTATTTCTACTTTTGGAGCGATTCGTAAAAAATTGGCTGAAATGGCGACTGGCGTTTTCGTTTCGGAAGCTGGAGTTTACCGTGCTGCAAAAGATATTCAGGACAAAATTGATGAATTGGTTGCGGGTGGAATGAACCATCAGGAAGCGGAATTGAAAGGTGTTGAAGAATATGCCGTTGAATGTTCAATTTTGAAAGTTTTCGTATCGGATTTAACACAAAAAACAGCGGACGAAGGAATCCAAATTTATGGTGGAATGGGATTCTCCGAAGATGCCCCAATGGAAGCGCCTTGGAGAGATGCCAGAATTGGAAGAATCTACGAAGGAACCAACGAAATCAACAGACTTCTTGCCGTTGGATTGTTGATCAAGAGAGCCATGAAAGGTCAGTTGGATCTTCTTTCTCCGGCAATGGCTATTTCTAAAGAATTAATGGGAATTCCATCATTCGATGTTCCCGATTATTCAGCATTCATGAGTGAAGAAAAAGCACTTCTTGCCAATTTGAAAAAAGTTTTCTTAATGGTTTCCGGAGCTGCCCTACAAAAATACATGATGGATATTGAGAAACAACAACACTTATTGTTAAACGCTTCCGAAATCCTGAACCAAATCTACATGGCAGAATCGGCGGTATTAAGAGCTGAAAAACATTTCGCACCGGATTCTGTAGAAGCAGCAATGGCTCAGTTGAATTTATACAAAACGGTTGATGCCATTATCACAGCAGCTAAAGAAGGCATTGTTTCTTTCGCAGAAGGTGATGAGCAACGAATGATGCTTTCTGGCCTTAGAAGATTTACGAAATATACCAACACACCAAATGTGGTAGCACTTACAGAAAAAATTGCTGCTCATTATGTTGAAAAAGGGAATTATTAGAATCTTAAAAATAATAAATATAGGCAGCTAATTAATTGCCTATAATTATCTTTAAGAAAACAAAAAAGCCTCGACTTCGTCGAGGCTTTAATATTTAAAATCGTTAAAATTATTTACCCAAATAAGATTTTAGAATCTTGCTTCTTGAGTTGTGTTTTAGGCGTTTGATAGCTTTTTCTTTAATCTGACGAACACGCTCTCTTGTAAGATCGAATGTCTCCCCGATTTCTTCCAAAGTCATAGGATGTTTTCCGCCAAGACCAAAATACAATCTAACAAGATCTGCTTCTCTCGGCGTCAAAGTATTCAATGCGCGCTCAATCTCGATTTGTAGAGATTCTAGCATCAAATCTTTGTCAGGACTTGGAGATTCTCCAGAACGCAAAACGTCGTACAAGTTAGAGTCTTCTCCTTCTACCAAAGGGGCATCCATAGAAAGGTGACGTCCAGAATTCTTCATAGATTCTTTGATGTCTTCCTCGCTCATGTCCAACACTTCAGCCAATTCTTCTGGAGAAGGTGGTCTTTCATTTTCTTGTTCTAGGTGTGCGTAGGCTTTGTTAATCTTGTTGATAGACCCAATTTTGTTCAACGGAAGTCTTACAATTCTCGATTGTTCAGCCAAAGCTTGCAAGATAGATTGTCTAATCCACCATACTGCGTAAGAAATGAATTTAAAACCTCTCGTCTCATCATAACGTTTCGCAGCTTTCATTAAGCCTAAATTACCCTCGTTAATAAGATCCGGAAGCGAAAGTCCTTGGTTTTGGTATTGTTTTGATACTGATACAACGAAACGAAGGTTGGCTTTAATTAATTTTTCCAAAGCGGCTCTGTCGCCAGCACGGATGCGTTGTGCCAAATCTACTTCCTCGTCGGCAGTAATCAATTCAACTTTTCCAATTTCTTGCAGATACTTGTCAAGCGAAGCGGTTTCCCTATTGGTAACCTGTTTTGTAATTTTTAACTGTCTCATTATAGATATTCCTCAATATAGAGTTCTATTAGATTATACGAATAAGTTTGCCAAAAGGTTACAAATAATTTATTTTAACTATTAATTATCTTTTTTTAACGGCGCCATTTCCGGCTGTCACTAGTCGCTGCGCCGCCTCAAAGCTATTGCCCGAGCCTGCGGCGCGAGCTCCAACATACCGTTCCATCCGGGGCGCATAATAGTCATCCGTAGCAAATTTTATCTATAATTAGAAAGCCTTGTTAGGGCTTCGAGCCCTAACAAGGCTCCTATATTTTTAAAATTAATATCAAAATTAATTTTTTATGCCTTCACAACAAATTTCGAAGATAAACACTTTGTCATTCCCAAGAACGAGAAACCGAAGGCTCAACGTCGTTAAATCTAGTAAAACTTCAATTTACATAAAATTCTACGCTTCGCTAGGTTCTGAATAACAAAATCTAGTAATTTTAGGCTTTTGAGACAACCACATTTTATTTCCTAAATAATTTCACCATTTCATTTAGAAGCATCGGAATTAAACCTAAACCTAAAATCCAAAGCCATCCTTCACCATGCAACGGCTGCAAATGAAAAGCTTCTGCCAAGAAAGGAATATACAAAACAATCGTCTGCATTAGGAACCCCACTACCACAGCGCCTATTAAATATTTATTTCTTAACAAACCACCATTCAGAATGGTGTGGTGAATGCTGTTGTAAGACAAAGACATGAAAAGCTGACAAGAAACTAAAGTCATAAAAGCCAGTGTTCGTGCATATTCAAGAACATTTTGGGGAACATTAGAATCAAAAGGAGAATAACCGTGTTGGTTGTAGCCATGCCAAAATCCAAAAATAGTCACCAAACCAATCAATACTCCAGCGATTAAAATTTTGGCGGCACCGCCGTTAGCAAAGAAACCTTCGGATAGCTTTCTAGGTTGCTCTTTCATCACATCTGTACTTCCCGAATCTAAACCTAATGCCAAAGCCGGCAACGAATCGGTGATTAAATTAATCCACAACAATTGGGTTGCAATTAATGGCATCGGCATTCCCGCAACCACCGCAATAAGCATGGTAATTACTTCGCCCAAATTACTGGAAAGTAAAAATAGAACCGATTTTTTAATATTGTTAAAGATAATTCGGCCTTGCTCAATCGCATTAACAATGGTACTGAAATTATCATCCGCCAAAATCATATCCGAAGCCGATTTTGCAACATCTGTACCCGTAATTCCCATCGCAACGCCAATATCGGCAGCGTTCAGAGATGGCGCATCGTTCACGCCATCACCCGTCATCGACACAATATTTCCTTTGGACTGAAAAGCTTTTACAATATTCACTTTATCTTCAGGGGAAACCCTTGCAAAAACCCGACATTCCGTTACGGTATCGTTGTATTTTTCTGGCGCAATCATTCGAAGGTCCACACCAGAAATAGCTTGTTTGTTATCTGTTGCAATGCCCAATTCTTTGGCAATAGCCATGGCTGTATTTTTGTGATCGCCTGTAATCATCACGGTCATAATCCCGGCTTGTTTTGCTTCGTTAATGGCGTCTTTTACTTCTAATCTTGGCGGATCCATCATCCCCACCACACCAACTAAAATAAGATCGTTTTCGTATTGTGTTTTCGGAATATCCGAATTTTCCCGTTTGTACGCCAAAGCCAAAGTTCGTAACGCATGGTCCGACATTTTTTCTGCAGCTTCCTGTATCAGCATTCTGTGAACATCGGTCAGTGGGATTACTTCATCGTTTTCCAACACATATTTAGAACGTAATAAAATAGAATCTAAGGCGCCTTTCACATAAATTTCTCGAGTTTCATCAGCTAAAAGATGACAAGTGGACATCATTTTTCGCTCCGAATCGAAAGGCAATTCACCAATTCTGGGATAAGAATCCGTAAGTTTTTGACGGTTTAATTTTAAATCATCTGCAAACATCAATAAAGCAATTTCCGTAGGATCACCCGTTGCCACATCATCTTCCAAAGTGGCATCTGAAGCCAGAAACATACCTTTCGCTAAGCATTGGGAAGAACTCGTTTTAATAGTAGAAAAATCATCAATTAAAGCATCAGAAAAAGTATAAAATTGCGTAACGGTCATTTTATTTTGGGTAAGCGTTCCCGTTTTATCCGAACAAATAACACTTACCGAACCCAAAGTTTCTACAGCTGGTAATTTTTTGACAATTGAATTTTGACGCGCCAGTTTGGTAACGCCCACCGAAAGGACAATGGCCACAATGGCGGCTAAACCTTCCGGAATAGAAGCCACAGCCAAAGAAACCGATGTCATGAAAAGTTCGAAAACCTCGCGCCCCTGAAAATAACCAATCCCAAACATAAGGACACAAACACCAATAGCAATTTTACCCAAAGTTTTTCCGAGTTCGGCCAATTGAATTTCCAAAGGTGTTTTGCGGTCTTCTTCTTCAGAAATAATCGTGGCTATTTTACCGATTTCTGTAGAATTTCCCGTGCCTACAACCACGCCAACGCCTCTGCCATAGGTCACCAATGTGGACATGAACGCCATATTGTGAAGATCGCCAATGCCAAGATCTGTTTTACTGGACAAAGTTTCGGCAGTTTTTGGACTGGCCAACGATTCTCCTGTAAGAGCAGATTCATCGATTTGAAGATGGGCGGCTTCGATGATTCTAATATCGGCAGGAACATTTCGTCCCGCTTCCAAAATAACCAAATCGCCAGGAACCAAATCTGAGGTGTTGATCTCCAAAGTTTGTCCATTTCTTTTAACAATGGCGTGCGGATTGGAAAGTTGTTTGAGGGCTGCAATGGCGTTTCCAGCTTTCATTTCCTGATAAACACCCAAAACAGCATTCAGAATAACAACCACCAAAATAATGATGGCATCTACCCATTCTCCCAAAAATAAAGTGATCATCACTGCGCCCAACAAAACATAAATGAGGGCATCGTTCAATTGTTCCAAAAGCAATTTGAAAACAGATTTGGATTTTTCTTCAGTCAAGGTATTGAAGCCAAACTTTTTTTGGTTTTGCAATACTTGTTGATCGTTCAAACCTTCGGCTTGCTGAACGTTAAACTGCTTTAGAATTTGCTCTTGGGATTGAGAATACATAGATTTCAGATCAATCATATTGTGATGACTTTTGCAGCTATAAATTTACAAGGATTACATAAGATAAAAAAATTCATTAAGGGAAAATGACTATATAATTTTTAGTATATTTTATGTTCATTTTTTTAGTAATTGATTTAAATTCTTGTGACCTAATCAGAGATAATGATTTGATTAAGAACACAACGAAACCTCAGTTTTTTATTAAGGAATTTTGAATAAAAATATATTCGGGAAACCTAAAGAAAAGTTTTACAACAGAAAATCTTTAAATAATGAAAACTTTTGATACTATTTTGATACTTTTCATGGCATTGTTCGAAACATAGCTCTTTCCTAAACGCAAAATACCTAAAGCCTAGTTTGTTACAACAAAATAAAAGTCTTGTGGCATAATAAATGTACTAATTATAATAACAAAAAAAACATCTATAAAATTGTCAAAAACATTTGCAGATAGAGTAATTGCGTTTAATTGCAGTTTGCATTATACAGGAAAACTCCCAAAAACTTTTCGGGTAATGAATCCTTATATGGACAATCCAGAAACTTTAAAAGTAATGCAAGCTTTTTATCATAAATATTACAACGATAACAAAGAACGAAAATTTATTATTGGTATCAATCCTAGTCGGCATGGTGCAGGAATAACAGGAATTCCGTTTACCGATACAAAACGTTTGGACAGTATTTGTGGAATAAAAATGCAATCGGCCCATACCCATGAAATTTCCTCGGTTTTCATGTACGAGATGATTGCTGCTTATGGTGGAGCAAAAGACTTTTATAATGATTTTTATATCAACTCGCCTTTTCCATTGGCTATTGTTCGGGAAGCAAAAAAAGGGCAATTATTGAATGCCAATTATTATGATGATAAAGATTTGTTCGACGACGTAAAAGATTATATGATAACATCTTTGCAGCAGCACATCAGCATAGGGCTGAACACTTCCGAAGTCTATGTTCTTGGAAAGAAAAATGCCAATTTTATTCAGAAACTAAACCAAGAAGTCAAACTATTCGACCGTTTAATAGTTTTAGAACATCCACGCTACATTCAACAATACAAATCCAAAGAAAAACAACACTATATTGACAAATATCTTTTAGCTTTTCATCAATCAAAAGAATCATTATGAAAACAAAATTTAAAGTTGGCGACAAGGTAAAATGGAATTCGGAAGCGGGTATTGTTTCGGGAACGATTATCAAAATACACACAACAGATTTTAAATACAAAACCTACACGCATCATGCCACAGCTGCTGATCCGCAATACGAAATAAAAAGCGACAAATCGGATCATATTGCCGCCCACAAAGGCTCTGCACTAACTAAAATTTGATACAAATTCAACACAATTGGCTGAAAGCAAGAAAGGAATTACACACTCTATTTTACTGAATTCTTTTCTTTCTCACAAATGAAGATTGGCACTGTTCCTGCTTTATTATAAGCAACAACAGAAACTGTTTTATCAATCAAAATATGTAAAAAAGACATTCAATTTCAAACCTATTTTCGCGATTCTTCTGGGAAGTGGATTATTTCTTTTTTCTTGCAAAAACATTCAAAATAGCGCTAACCAAACGCTTAATGAACAAATATCAACCGACCAATTAACAGAGAACAACAAAAAAATGCTAATCGGTTCTTGGGAAGATTAATCAGAAAGTGCATTGAATTTTAGCTTGTTTGGCGGCGGTACAGCTCAATCGGATACTATGTCAACTTTACTGTATGAAAGATGGAGCGTGGAGGGCAACCAACTTACTTTGACCGCAAAAAGCATCGGTAACAAACAGTCTTCCATCGACTCCAAAATTTATTTCATCCAAAAACTGAATGACAAAGAATTGGTTTTAAAAGATAAAATGCAACTTCTGAACTACAAAAAAGTAAACACGAAATCTCAGCAAAAATCTAAACCTAAAAGGACAATTGGTTTTCAGTCATGAAGTTCGGACCTTCCAAGCCTGTGGAAGCGATAAGTTATATTGGATTTCCGATCAAACAGGAAAAATAAAAGACGTTTACAGCCAGCTCACCAAAGATCAAAAATCTTACACTCCAATTTTTGTAGAAATACAAGCGGAAGACCAAGGAAAATCCAATGACGGTTTTTCAGCAAAATACGAAAGTGTCTATCATGTTACCAATCTTTTAGAAGCCAAACTTGTTACCGAAAATGATTGTCATTAAAAACAAAAACGTATTTTCCGAAATTAAAATAGAACTCAAAAAAAACCGTAAAACTTTAATCCAACTTAAAAACAAAATCCCATTATGATGAATACACTTAACAATCAAGTCATCATCGTTACCGGCGGTGCTGCGGGAATCGGCGGTGGCATTACCCAAGAACTTGTTCAGCGCGGCGCTACTGTAATTGCTGTAGATGTGAATGAAGAAGCAGGCACACAAATCGAAAAAAACAATCCAGGAAAAGTTATTTTCCTAAAAGGAGATGTTTCTCAAAAATCGGTTGCCGATGAAGCCGTAAACATTGCCGTAAGCCAATTCGGAAAACTAACCGGCGTGGTGAACAACGCACATGTTTCCAGACAAAAACCACTCATGGATCTTACCGAGGACGATTGGGCGATTTCCTTCGGAACAGGATTTAACGCCACACTTAATTTCATGAAATCCGCTTATCCCGAACTCAAAAAATCGCAAGGTGCTATCGTGAATCTCGGTTCGGGCGCAGCATTGCAAGGAAGCAGGTTTCAGGCGAGTTACGCAGCGGCAAAAGAAGCCATTCGGGGTTTGAGTCGTGTGGCAGCAACCGAATGGGCCGCGGATAATATTCGGGTAAATGTGGTTTGTCCTTTAGCTTTTACCGCAGGTGTCAAAAACTGGAAAGAAAATTTCCCAGAAGATTACCAACATGTGGTCGAAAAAATACCGTTGGGACGTTTTGGAGATCCACAACATGACGTTGCGCCGATTGTAGCTTTCCTTCTGAGTGAAGACAGCAAATACATGACGGGACAGACTTTAATGGCTGATGGTGGTGATATTATGCTGCGCTAAAAACAAAATTTGAAATTCAGAAAACGAAAATAAGACAAGAAAACTCAAAGGATTACGAACAAATTTTTGAACTCATTAAAAATGTCTTCGAAAATTAAATCCAGTCCGATCATCAAGAGCAATTTCTTGTAGAAAGATTAAGAAAATCTGAAAATTTCATCCCTGAATTATCGATTGTTGCAGAAATAGACCAAAGCATTGTTGGATATATTTTATTGACAAAATTGAAGATTAAAAATTCCGAAAACGAGTTTGAATCTCTTGCATTAGCTCCAGTTGCTGTATTACAAAAACTTCAAAATACAGGAATTGGAGCTTCTCTCATAAACTATGCGCAGGACAAAGCAAAGGCATTGAATTTTAAGTCCATAATTCTTCTCGGTCACGAAGATTATTATCCAAGATTTGGTTATAAACTTGCTAAGTCTTTTAATATCAAATTACCGTTTGATGTTCCCGATGAAAATTGTATAGTCATTGAACTCGAGGAAAATGCACTGAAAAACATCAGCGGAATTGTGGAATATCCTAAGGAATTTTATGATTAAAAAATGATTCTTACAAATCTTGAATTATAAATGAAAATACCGCGGATCTGGATATTGAAATTCAAAGTCCAAATCAGCAACTAATTTTGCAGATGAAATTCGTTTTCCTTTTGGCCCGGATTCTTCGGAGTAAGGCTTATTTTTTTGAGCATTGATGACTTCAGATTTACTCGGATGAAGTGGTGCAACGACATTGTAAACTTTGGATTGAGATTTTAATGCCATCATCTTTTCCACAACCGAACAGATATCCACATAATGAATATGATTAACCGACACATCCAAATTAGAAATATTATAATTGGACAAAAGTCGGTTGTCCCCCATCAATCCTGCTAAACGTAAAATATTAATTTGTGGAAATTTTCCTTTCATCATGCGTTCCCCTGAAACCTGATTAAGAGGCACATTTTCTTCCACAAATTCTTGTTCTAAATCGGGATAAACACTTGTAGAACTCATGAAAAACATCAATCCTTTAAAATCTCCAATAAAGGCATGCAAATTCTGAGTCCTGTTGTATAAAGAACTAACGCAACATGTTTTTTCCGAAAAAGGTATCGTAATAATGATGATGTCCAAATCCGAAATAATATTCCATTCTGTTTTTTCGGTCTGTTGATAATCTGTAAAACAAACTAAAGTGGGATGAAATCCTTTAGCATCCAAAGTTTCTTTTTTATCGATTGAGGTTGTCGTGGTATAAATTTGAAATCGTGGTGACAAATGTTCTGCAAGTCGCAATCCGAGCCAGCCACAACCTATTATTCCTATCTTTTGCATGATTTATTTTTTTGATTTGATGATGATGTCGTCGAGATTGGACATGAGTTGATCTTTTGTAAGTTTTGGAAGCCCAAGACAATCCTGAACGGCAAAAGGAATATGACTTGCTTTTTCTTTGAGCTTCGCTCCTTTTTCGGTTAAACTTATCTGGACGATTCTTTCGTCTGAAGAGCTGCGAACACGCGTCAACAAGCCGTTGTTCTCCATTCGTTTAAGTAATGAGCTTAGCGTAGCCTTGTCCAAATGCAAAAATTCACCAATTTTAGTGATACGCATACTGCCGTTTTCCCACAAAACCAGCATCACCAAATATTGCGGATAAGTCAAAGATATCTCATCCAGAAAAGTTTTGTACAAACTGGTCAAGTATCGAGAAAGTACATAAGTTTTGAAACATAAATGATCCGACAAATTCATCATAACGTACATATTGAAATACAAAGCTATTCTTTTTATTTCGCATACAAACTATTTGTTTAAAAATAATAAAATGCAGCAAGCTGTATTTATATGTAGTTTCTGTTTAGAATAGAAAAAAACAAGCTTATTATAATTTACGAGAATTCTTAATAATAAATAGAGTTTAGAGATTGATTTTTGTCAGAAAAAATTAGCTTCATTGAAGAATGACTATTTTTTATTCAACATCTAATAACATTTTTTAGCTGCTTTATCAAACATTTGATTAATTTATCAATTATTCTAAATTATTTAAGTATAAAATTATTAATAATATAAAAACTAACAATCGTTAGGATATTTATCATACTCAATAATTTCATCTTAATATCAATTATTCATACTTTTGTATTAGAAAATTAACAAAGATAATTCAATAATAACTATAAAAAATTATAAATATGAAAAATACATCTAAAAAAATTGGAGTTTTGGTTGGCGCATTAATGCTTGGACTTTCTGCTAACTTTTTAAATGCACAAAAAATAAGTCAACAATCTTCTAATATAAAAATTGATGGTACATCGACATTACACAAATGGGATATGACATCCACGCAGTCAACTTTTACAGGTGATGTTAATGGTAACAAAATCGAGGATGTAAAATTCGTAATGAAAGCAACGAGCTTAAAGAGCAAAGACTCATCATTGGATAAAAATGCTTACAAAGCTTTGAACACGACGAAATATCCAGATATCGTTTTCACAGCAGCTAGTCTGCCAACATCAGGAACTGCGACAATACAAGGCAACATGACCATTAGCAATGTTACAAAAAATATCAGTATTCCTGTAAGTGTTACAAAAAATGGCAATTCTTATGTTATAAAAGGTAGTACAAAAATGAAGATGACAACATTCGGGATAAAACCACCAAGTGTGATGATGGGAACCATAAAATCTGGAGATGAGATAAACATCAACTTTAATATAACAACTAAATAATATTTAACTCAACTATTTATAAACAATTAAATCAAAAAACTATGAAATCTACAATACTAAAAGCAACAGCCCTAGGTGCAATTTTCTTCAGTGGATTAGCTTATGCACAAGAACAAAAGTTTGATAACTTCAGTCCAAAAGACCAACATGGTATCAACCAATTCGAAAGTCCAAAAGATTCTATCACGACTTTTGAAAAGTTGAAAGTTAAAGTTGGTGGTGCATTTGCTCTACAATTCCAAGGTATTAAACACGAAAGTGGCGCAGACCCATCGGTTCCTGCAACTAAGTTATACAATATCGGAAATAACTTTAACCTTCCGACAGCTAACTTAGACATTGATGTAGCTTTGTACGATGGTGTTAACTTACATTTGAGAACTTTCCTTTCATCAAGACACCACAACGAAACTTATGTGAAAGGAGGATATTTACAAATCGACAAATTAGATTTTATTAAAAAAGACTTCTTAGGCGATTTTATGAAATATGCTACAATCAAAGTAGGACAGGACGAAATCAACTACGGTGATGCGCACTTTAGAAGAAGTGATAATGCCTACACGCTTCGTAATCCATTTGTAGGAAATTACCTTATGGATGCCTATGCAACTATGGTTTTCGCAGAAGTTTACTATCAAAGAAATGGATTCTTAGGAATGGCTGGTGTTACCAATGGACGACTTAACCAAAATGCAACTGGCGGAACAAGTCCTTCTGTATATGCAAAAGTGGGTTATGACAAACAAGTTAACAACGACCTTAGAGTACGTTTAACAGGTTCCGTTTATAACGCAGCGCAAACACAAAGATTAGATTTCTACGATGGCGACAGAGCAGGTTCTAGATATTATTTTGTGATGGAAAACGCAGCAGCAACTTCTTCTGCCAACTTCAAATCAGGACAAGTTGTTCCAGATTTCAAAAATAAAGTGACCAGTTTTATGATTAACCCATTTGTGAAATACCAAGGTTTAGAATTCTTCGGAATCTTCGAAACTTCTTCTGGTAGAAACTTCGCAGAGGTTGACAGAAGAACTTGGAATCAATATGGTGCTGAATTGCTTTACAGATTCGGAAATAACGAAAACCTATACCTAGGCGGACGTTACAACATGGTAAAAGGAGAACTAGCAACCAAAGAAGATGTAGAAGTATCTCGTTACAACATCGGTGGCGGTTGGTTCATGACAAAAAATATCATGGCGAAAGCAGAATATGTTAGTCAGAAATATGATGGCTACTCACCTGCAAGCATTTTGCACAACGGAAAATTTAATGGTTTTGTTTTAGAAGCAGCCATTTCATTCTAGATTTTTTATAGTTTATATTGTTTGTACTAGAAGGGGAAATTCCCTAAGACTTTCCCCTTCTTTTAAATTTTTCATGATGAAAATTTTTCACATTCTATTGTTTGCTGTCTTTGGTCTATTAAAAACTTATGGCCAGCAAAATTTTATAGAAATAAATGGCAAAACCAATGTCAACACTTTCAAATGTATTAATGACATTTCGGGTGAAAGCCAAAAACTTAGCTTCGTAGACACGCAGCTTCCCGAATTGGAAATCAAAGTTGGTGGCTTCGATTGTAAAAATCGAGTGATGACCAACGACTTCAAAAAAACATTATCCGAAAAACAATTTCCAAATATGTACGTGAAGTTCCTCAACTTCTCAAAAACCAGTAACAATCAATATCTGGCGAATGTGGAAGTTAAGATTATGAACAAAACGCAGAAGTATCAGATTAATTTTTCAAACCAAAACGGAAGGCTTAGCGCAAAAAAGAACGTAAAATTCAGTGACTTTCAAATCACACCACCGAAGAAAATGGGCGGTATGGTAGTTGTGAAAGATGACTTAACATTACAGTTTTGTCTCGATGCTAAGATATAATTAAAAACACACACTTTATATAAATTCCACGTTTCGGAGTTGCTCTTTCGGGAGCAGCTCTTTTTTATTTATACATGATTAAATAAAAAATGCGACAAGCATACAATTTCACAAAATATAAACATCATTTTATATCTTTGCATGGTGCAAGTTAGTTCAGAAAATTTACAAGAATTAGAGTTTCCACGTTTGTTGGCCGAAATCGCGCCACTCGCCTACTCTCCAAAAATATCCGAGAACATCCTTCATCTAAAACCAATGCCAATAGATGAAGCCGAATTGTCGTTGAAAAAAACATCAGAATTTTTAAGTTCTTATGAAAGTGACAACGCGATTCCGTTTGATGAATATGAAGATATTGAAGCCGAACTAAAAGTCATGCACATCGAGAATTATCGACTAGACAATCATGCTTTTATTAAAATTAAAAATCTGACAGAACAAGTCGGAAAACTTCAAAACTATTTTCCAAAGCTGATTGATATTTTTCCAATTCTCAATAACGATGTCAAAGACTTGGATTTTCAAAAAGAAATTATTGAAAAAGTCAACAAAGTTTTCAACCGATTTGGCGAAGTCAAAAGCGATGCTTCTTCGGATCTACAAATACTTCGCTCGGAAATTCAACATGCCAAAAAAGCCATTCAAGAGAATTTTAACAGAGCTTTGTCCGCTTTAGCACAAGGCGATTTTCTGGATGATATCCGCGAAAGTATTATAGACGACCAACGTGTGCTAGCTATCAAATCGGGTTATAAAAAACGGGTTCCTGGAAGAACTTTAGGTGTTTCCAAGACAGGTTCTATTACATATATCCAGCCAGAAAGCGTTATAAAACACCAGTTCAAACTGCGTGAAAATGAAGAGGAAGAAAAAAAGGAAATCGACAGAATTCTTAGAAAACTTACTGCTGAGCTATCGGCTTTTCAACCACAACTAGAAAGCTATCAACAATATATTTTCAATCTCGATATCATTCGTGCCAAAGCGAGATTTGCAAAACTCATCAATGGTGTTTTACCAAAGATAAATCGACATAAAAGTCTAAGGCTTATCAATGCTTTTCATCCATTATTATGGTTACAAAATACGGCTGAGAATAAAGCCATTTTTCCACAAACTTTAGAATTGTCAGACCACAACAGAATCATTTGTATTTCTGGTCCCAATGCCGGTGGAAAATCGATTACGCTAAAGACTTTAGGATTGTTGCAACTCATGATTCAGACAGGCATTTTAGTTCCTGTACATCCAAAAAGTGAGATGTTTTTCTTTGACAAATTAATGACGGATATTGGCGATAATCAATCCATCGAAAATCATCTTTCAACCTATTCCTCACGTCTTAAAAAAATGGCGAGTATCATTCGCGAAGCCGACGAAAACACTTTGCTATTAATTGACGAATTTGGCACAGGTTCGGATCCAGAATTAGGTGGCGCATTGGCAGAAAGTTTCCTCGAATTTTTCTATGAAAAGAAAAGTTTTGCAATTATCACAACGCATTACACCAACATCAAACTGGTTGTCGAGCAACTTCCACACGCGATAAATGCTGCGATGCTTTTCGATGAAGAAACTTTGGAACCGATGTACAAACTGGAAATTGGCCAGGCAGGAAGTTCGTTCACTTTTGAAGTTGCTGAGAAAAACAGAATCCCGAGATTTATCATTCATAACGCCAAGAAAAAAGTAGAACACGACATCGTTAATCTTGACAAGACCATTGTTAAACTACAACAAGAAAAATACGAAGTAGAAAAACTAAAATCGGATCTTACCGTACGCAAAGAGTCTGTAGAAGACAAGCGCGACAATCTTCATAAACTGAATGAGCAATTGCAGCAAAAGTTGTTTAATTTTCAAAAATTATATGAAGAGGAACACCGCAAGTTACAATTTGGTAACAAAGTAGAAAACTTTATAGACAGCTATACCAAAGGAAAATCCAGAAAAGAAGTTGTCAAAGATTTTGTAAAACTTTTGGAACAAGAAAAGTTCCGAAAAGTAGGTGCCGACAAAGATGAGAGCAAACGTCTACAAGTTGTAAAACGCAAAATTACACAGCAATTAAAGAAAGAAGAAGTTCAGGAAAAAATTGCTGAAACCAATGAGAAAATTGAGGAAAAACGTCAAAAAGAACGTGCGCTTTGGTTGAAAGTTGGACAACGTGTTCGTATCGCTGGAAGTACAAGTGTTGGCACGATTGAGATGATTAATAAAAATAAAATCACAGTTAACTACGGTACTTTCAAAACGGTGATAAGTGGCGATGAGTTAGAAAGAATCTAAATATTCAATCTCTTAGAAAGTCTAACTTTAAAATAAAACACTTTCAAAATTTCGTTTTAGTTTAAAAAAAAAAAAAAAAATCCGCGACCAAAATCGCGGATTTCACTTAAACTTAAACTTTATATCAAGAATTAATTCTTTTTATAATAATTGATTCCACATTCTAAGAATTTCTTGAAATCATCTTTTGGCATATAGCCTGATACTGGCGTGTTAATCACCTTTTGGTCTGGCGTTACCAATACATAGTGTGGCTGCGAATTGTTATTAAAATTCACCTGTTGGAACATGGACCATTTGTCACCAATGGTTTTAATTTTCTTCATTTGACCGCCACCCATATCAATTTTCATTTGCTCTGCTTCTGGCAATTCTTCTTTGTCATCAACATATACTGAAGCAATCACAACATCGTTCTGTAATAATGGCAAAATATCTTCCTGACTCCAAACGAATTCCTCCATTTTACGACAGTTTTCGCAACCATAACCTGTAAAGTCGATAAGTACCGGTTTGCCTTGTTTCTTGGCTTCTTCTAAAGCGTCGAAATAATTATGATGCAGTTTTAATCCTAAAACGCCATCTTCTTCATTATGAAAATAACTTACATTCATCGGAGGAAGAATGCCACTTAACAATTGAAGTTTTGGTTTGTCAGAAGGGATAAGACCATAAATTAAATAACCTAAAAATCCTAAACCTAAAACACCTAATAATTTTCTTCCTAAAGAAATCTTCGGTTCTTTATCATCGTGTGGGAATCTTATTTTCCCGAATAAATAAAGGACTAATCCAATAGTTATGATAATCCATAACACAATGAAAAGTTCTCTTTTTAATAAGAAAGTTTTGGAAACTAAATCTGCTTTTGAAAGGAATTTTAAAGCCAAAGCGACTTCGATAAATCCTAAAACAACCTTCACAGTATTCATCCAGCCACCTGATTTTGGAAGACTTTGTAATGCTTGCGGGAACAATGCCAAAAGCCCGAATACCAATGCCCAAGACAATCCAAATCCTGCTAATGCAAAAGTTAATAAAGTCGGCACATTGGACGATCCTGTAACAACGCCTCCTAGCAAACTTCCCAAAATAGGTCCTGTACACGAAAACGAGACGATAACCAAAGTTAAAGCCATGAAGAATATCCCGATAAGTCCACCCGCTTCTTCTGCTTTTGATGATTTGTTTGCAACCCAGTTTGGTAAGGTAATTTCGTAATAACCGAAGAAACTGAATGCAAAGAAAATAAAGATGATAAAGAAGAAAATATTCAACCAAATATTTGTTGAGATTTGATTAAAGATATTTCCAGAAATACCATCAATAATATGAAACGGAATACTTAATAATACGAAGATTAATAAGATGAAAAATCCGTAAATAAAAGCGTCGCGTTTTCCTTTTGCTTTGTCTTTGCTTCCTTTTGTAAAAAACGAAACCGTCAAAGGAATCATTGGGAAAACACAAGGTGTCAACAAGGCAATAAGTCCACCCAAAAAACCTAACGCTAAGATTAACCAGTTGTTATCGCCACCAGCATGCTCTTGTACAACACCACAATTCGTCAATGGATTTCTGAAATCCAAAGAGTTAATTTTAAGTTGTTCTTCGTGATTTGTGCTAACAGGTGACACCACTGTTATTTCGCCATTAGCTTCTGGAATGGCCACTGATGCCGTATCTGTTGTAGCAAGTGCTTCTTCTGGTTTTGTAGCATCTTCAACTTTAGGCGTTGTGCTTTTAACCTCTTTTTCGAATTCTAAAGTTGTTGGCGCAAGACACAATCTGTCGTTACAAACTTGATAGGTAATTTCTGCCGCAACTTTAAAATCTTTATCAGGATTTTTAGCTTTAAATTTTTGTTTGAACAAAACTTGGTTGGCGTAATAAACAATCTGCGCCCCGAAAGCTTCGGAATATTCGTCATGCTTCTTCCCTACCTCCAAGACTTTACCTATTGTTGTAATTCCTTGTTTTGAAGACAACTTAAATTCTGTTGGAAATCCAGAATCTTCTGGCAAATCTTGTGAATAGATATGCCATTTGTCCTCCATTTTTGCAGTTAACACAGCTTCATACTCTCCTTTTCCTAAGTCTTTAACATCAAATTGAAACTTTACAGGATTCTGAACTTGTGCTACGACTAAAACTGAAAAAATAAAGGAAAGAAATAATAAAATCTTCTTTAAATTCATTTTTTGCTAAATATTAAGAAATTAATCTAGAATGTTGTATTGATATTAAGCGTAAAACCAGTGTTTTCCGGAACCATACGACAAACGCCACCTACGCATATTAACCCACCTCTTTGACGTCCATAAGAAGCTTGAATTCTTGTTGAATTCTTTCTGAAAACTCCTCCGAAAGTATAATAATGCATTTGTTTTTCCTTGTCATCGTTTCCGTAATTATACATATCGCTTACAAATATAGACCAATTCTTTTTAAAATTAAACTCTGTGAGTGCTGCCGCCCAATTTTTATAAGACGAATTTGCCCACTGATGCTGTAATTCTAGCTTTAATGAATTTTTATTTATTTTGAATAAGTTATCCCAAACTGTTGTTGTCGCGTACACATGCCCTTCTGTCTCTTGGATTCTGTCGGTATTATAATCTTGATAAACATAGATTAAAGCCGTATTCCAATTTTGTGTTAGTTTTTTTCTAATATCAACATTGAAATCTGAATAATAACGTTCTCCTAGATCCAAGGCCTTAGTCTCCACTGTGTTATAATCTTCATAGACACGGTATTTTCCTTTTAGTCCATACCAATTTGCGAAGTTGACGGCGATGTCTGTACCATATTTTCCTCCAAGAGCTGTGCCTTTTTTGAACTGGTAATTAATGTCAAACTGAGAACCTATTTCACCAGCTTTTCTTTGTGGGAAGAAAGTCATTTGTGGTTGCGCTTGATAAACGTAGATATTTGCTAAACTATAGTCAAACTGTTTTGTAAGTGCTGGCGTGTAGTTAAGCAAAGCTTGATTGTATTGATTGCCAATACGTTCTCTATCCGAATAGATGTTGAAATTTTCCAAACGACGAAGCGTTCCACTAATACCAAAACCTGTCTTTGCAAATCCCAGAACAACATTCATGGCATTTCCAGAATATACGTTAACTGGATCCACTGCTGACGCCATTTTGATGGCATCTTTAGTTTTATAAAGATATTCTGCGTTTAGATAAAAATCTTTGTATTCGTTATTCCAACGGACACCATAAATATTGACGTCTGCTGGTGCATTTATAAAATTAGGATCTTCGGATTCATGCTTGTTGACAAAACTGAATCCAACATTTGAATCAAACTTATCCGATCCCAAAGCTTTCGTCAATTGGAACTCTGCATCAACACCTGCAACGCTGGTTTTGGAAAGATCGAACCCCATCCCAACACGTTGTTTTCCATAAAGTGCTTTCACCGTTGCTAAGTCATCAGCAAAAGATAATTTGACGCGACCACCGACTAAGGAGTTGGCAATTCCCAATTGTCTGTCTTCCCAAGTTCTGAGTGCCAAGCCCGATCCAAATTGGTCGTAGAAATGTCCTAAAGTAACATCAACCCCTTTTTCGTTATTATAGTTAACATAATAAGTCCCAAGGTTTACACTTTTAAAATCTGGTGAATAATTGAGTAAAGCTTTTGGCTCATAAGATTCTACCTGTGCTCCTACTGTAAATTGCTTATATTTATAAGTCATGGTTAAGTAAGAGTTGGAGCGGAATCTTTGGTCGGCTTCGGTTTCTGCTAGTTTTATTTTTTTGTCATCTACATAATATTGATTATTAGAATCTAAACTGGCGTTGAACTGGGCATACATCATACCTTGTCCTAGTAGCATTATTATAGGGAGTAGTTTTTTCTTCATATTAAAAAATTACTGCAATTTTTTTAGTTCTTCAAAAAGTGTTACTTCGTCACCTGGCACATATCCCACATGAGAATAAACTAATTTGTTTTTATAATATACTAGCGTAGTCGGTACATTGTTAACATTGAGTTGTCTTTTGATAGATTGAGAAGAATCTAAAAGAACTTGGTCAAACTCCCAGCCTTTCCCTTTAACAACAGTCTTCACTTTAGCAACAGTTCTTGGGTCATCTGTAGAAACCGCAACAAAATCAAAATCTCTTTCTTTTTTCCATTCTTCCAAATTCTCATTAACAACATTTAGTTCTTCCATGCATGGAAGGCACCAAGTTGCCCAGAAACTCATTACTAAAGGTTTTTCATTATTCATATCCTTTAGTGCAACATTTTTTCCTTCGATGTTTTTTGCTACAATATTGTCAATTGCTTGCGCATTCAATAAAGTACTGCCGATAATCGCTAGTCCAATTGCAAATCTCTTCATAATACTTAATATGTGATTTATATATTTTTTTAAAACACTAAACTATTAATAAAAATTTAATTCTAGATTCAAAAACTTAATTTTTTTTTACGAATATCGTTTATTATATTTTTTTTCACTTTTTTATCATTTTATTTCCTACTTAAACGAAAAAATATTTAGTTTTACATAAATCTTTTGAAATTACGTATAAAATGAAGAAAATATTACTATTGCTAACTTTGTTTGTTATTTTACTAAAATCATGTGCAGGCTCGGAAAGTGATGAAGGTAGGGATGTGGTAACTTTTGTTAAATTATCATCAAGTGAAAACGCGGTTTTGTTAGGAAATTCTGTAAAATTTAGTTTAACAGACAATCTTAATAACGATGTAACTGCGGAAGCGAAATTCTATATTAATGGTGTACAAATCGACGAAAACACCTATATCCCAGAAGCTATTGGCGATTATAAGATTACTGCAACTTATAAAGAATTTACAAGTAAAGTTTTATCCATAAAAGCGATTGCATTAACAGGTGTTAACTTTGTACATCGTATCATGTATGAAGATTTTACAGGAACCTGGTGTGGTAACTGCCCTATTGCGAGTGTTAGGTTTGATAATTTAATCAAACAAAATGACAAAGCAGTAATTCTTGGCATCCATGGACCAAATGTAGGAAGTGATCCTTTCACAAGCGAAGCGTCGCAAGCCCTTATTTCGGAATTAAAAATTGGGGCCTATCCAACAATTTTGCTAAACCGTACAAAGAACTGGAGCACAGCGAATAATGATTTTGCGGATGTTTCTTTTCCGATATCTTTAATAAAAGCTTATAGTAAAATTGGTATCGCGATTACATCAAAACTAGAAGGCAATACCTTGTCTGGTGAGTACAACCTAGCTTTTGCGGACAACTATGACAATCTAAAATTGGTAGCTTATATTGTGGAAGATAAAATTACCTACCCTCAACACAACTACTTCAACGGATCTGGTGGAAAACCAATCTTATATGGTGGCGTTCCTATTATCGAAAATTATGTTAATCATAATGTTTTGAGAGCCTCATTAACGCCTATAAAAGGCGAAAACATTCCAAATACTAATTCTCAAAACAACACGGGATATTTCAAAAACTTTAGCTATACCATTCCAGCTAATTTTAATAAAGAAAATGTAAAAATAATCGTTGCCGTTATGAATGCGCAAAACGAAGTGTTGAATGTTCGTGAAGCAATGGCTAACACAACAAACGCATTAGAAACATTATAAAAAAACGTAAAACAATTTATAAAAAGTAGAGTTATGAAGAAATTTTTTATCCTTTCAACATTCTTAGGATTTGCATTATCCAATGCACAAATGCTTATCAAAAAACACGACGGTACAGTTATTAACGATGGCGCAGTATTCTCCTTTAATACTTTTGATGATGATGCCAGCAAAATGTATTACCGAGTAATCAATTCATCAACTACAGAAGACATCAAAGTTAAAATGATCTGCGAATCTCTAGAAAATAGCGATGGCGATAGCTTCCAGTTCTGTTTCGGTGGATATTGTATGCCTTTCGTAATGCTTAATTTTAACTACCCACCAGAAGGTTACGTTATCGCACCAGGCTCTAACTCGGGAGATAATGACTTCTTATGGAACCAAAAAGATTATGATGCGCCAATGAGTGCTTCTTTCAAATTCTATCAAGTAGATGCGTTTGACAACGAAATAGGAACGCCAATTCGTGTAAAATATATCTATGACAAAAATCTTGCAGTAACAGATGTTAACGCTGTTAAAGATGTTTTAGTTAAAAATACAGTCGTTACCAATTCTTTAGAATTAAATTCTAAAATCAATACGAGTTTCCAGTTGTTTGACATGAATTCCAAATTGGTTTTGAATTCTGATATTAAAGTTGGAGATAACAAGGTTAATGTTCAAAACTTAGCAACCGGTGTTTATATTTTGAATATTAAAAATGCGAACGGTAAAAACCAAACTCAAAAAATTATGAAGAAATAATTTCCCCCACCAACCCAAAACACACAACCAAATCACAAAATATTTTTATGAAAAAACTTTACACTGTAGCGGCAGCATTTTTGCTCGCCAACACGCTTAGTGCACAGGTGCATTATTCGCAAAATTTTGAATCTTTAGATTTCAACACTTGGACAAACACCGACCTAGATGGCGATGGGAAAAAGTTCTTCGTAGCCAATGCTAGTAATATTTATCCAAATGCTGGCTTAGGTACCAGAACGCTAGGATCATACTCCTATCAAAACATTCCGTTGACGCCCAACAATTTGGTTACTTCTACGCCCATAACCTTACCTACTGGTGTTAATAACATTTTCTTAAAATACCAAGTGGCATCATACAACGGATCTTATGGTTCCGAGCATTATGCAATTTACTTATCACCAACTAATGTTGCAGCGGATGTGCTTGCCACAACACCTATTAAAGAAGAAACGCTTCCATTTGTAGGTGGAATCAAAGAAGTGGCTATAGATGTTTCTAGCTACGCTGGTCAAACAGTTTATTTATCCTTTAGACACTTTAATACTTCGGATATGTATTATCTATTGTTCGACAATCTTTCAATAGAAACATTAGAAGATAATAATGCTAAACTCGTTTCATCATCCATCGATAAATACATTGTTGCTGGAAGTCAAAATGATTTGATGTTTAATATTAAAAATATGGGAGCCAATACTATTACTTCCTTAGAATTAAATTGGAATGATGGTACAACAGATCATATTGCGACTGTATCTACTAATATTGCTCCAGGAGCTTCGGCGCTTGTGGCGCATCCAACAAAAGTAAATTACTCTGATATTACAACAAAAAACTTTAGCTTAACAATTTCTAAAGTTAATGGCTCTACAGATTCAAATCCAAGTGATAATATTGGTACAGCAAAAACCTCTGTAGCATCCCAACTCGTAGCTAAAAAAGTCGTTCTTGAAGAAGGTACGGGTACATGGTGTGGCTGGTGTCCTCGAGGAATGGTTGGGCTAGACAAAGTTAACCAAGACTATCCTAATGATCAAATTAGTATAGCCGTTCATAATGGTGACCCAATGGTATTGGCCGCATACAACTCAGGAGCTGCTTTTGCTGGTTTCCCAGGTATGAATGTCGATAGAGAACTAAAGAACGAAGATCCAGGACCAGCAGGCATTAACGATTTTGTAATTAGCAGAAAAAATCTGCCTACACCAGTTAAACTTTCTGGAGATTATACCATTTCTGGTTCAGAACTCACAGCTAATGTTAGCGCACAATTCTATATCAATAATTCTTCGGCCAATTTCAAAATGGGCGTTGTAGTAGTAGAAGATGGCGTGAAGGGCACAAGTTCTAATTATGGACAAGTTAATTATTACGCTGGCGGTGGTAACGGACCAATGGGAGGATTCGAAAGTCTACCAAGTCCTGTCCCAGCATCACAAATGATATACGACCATGTCGGTAGAGCATTGTTAGGCGGTTATGCAGGGCAGGCAGGATCTGTTCCTACAGCAATCACAGATGGATCTACTGCAAACTATACATTTAGTTATACAATTCCTGCGGCTTATAATGCCGATAAAATGAGTGCTGTATTGTTATTAATCGATGCTAATGACGGAAGCATCCTTAATGCGACAAAACTTAATAAAACACTCGCAGTTAATGATATCTCAAAAATCGGAGCTAACACGTTAATTTATCCTAATCCTGCAAAATCTGAATTCAATATCAAACTTGTTGACGATGGTAAATATACAGTAAGCATTTATGATATGTCAGGACGCGAGGTGAAAAATTATGGTACAATGAACTCTTCATCCAAGAATATCAATGTTCCGATTAATTTACTACCTGGAAAATATATGATCAATATTGCAAAAGATGGTGTGTCTTTTACAAAAGATCTGTTGGTTAAGTAATTTTAAATTACTAAACAGAAATATTACTTCTGTCTAGTAATACTTTATAGATATGTTTTTTTCATTATGGAAAAAACATATCTATTTGAGTTTAATATAGGTTTAAAAAAATAATCTAAATAAATTTATTATGAAGAAAAACTATCTTTTAGCAATAGCATTATGCATAACTACTTTTGCTAATGCTAGTACGATGAACCTCCCAGACAATGGGACTAATTTTAATGTAGTATCAAAAAATGTTTTTGCAACCAACGATGTTAAAATGGTAAGTGCTAAACTCGACAAGTTTTTACTACCTGGCGGAGAAACTTTCATTAAAGCTACAATAAAAAATGTAGGAACCAACTCCATCAGCTCAGTTGAAATTAGTTGGAACGATGGTACAAGCGAACGCAAACAAAGAATCACGGCCTATCTAAGTGCAGGCCAGCAACGAGAAGTTACCCATCCTATCGCGGTTTCTTTTAGCGATCCTACAGTTATGACAAGAAATATTACACTGTCCATTACTCAAGTTAACGACACTCCCGACTCTAACCCTGCGGACAATACAATAAACTTACAAAACAGCATTGTTTCTCAGCAGATTTCAAAAAAAGTCGTTTTTGAAGAAGGTACAGGCACATGGTGCGGCTGGTGTCCTAGAGGGATGGTTGCACTAGAACAAGTTAACCAAGAATATCCAGATGACCAGATCAGTATCGGTGTTCATAATGGCGACCCAATGGTTGTTGCCGAATATAATAGTGGTGCTGCTTTTGGTGGATTTCCAGGGATGAATGTTGACAGAGAACTAAAAGGTGTTGATATCAACCCTAACTCAATAGGAAATTACGTTCTTACAAGAAGAACTATTCCTGCACCAGCTATATTATCAGGAAGTTTTAATATTGATGGAACACAATTAACTGCGAACGCCAACTCTCAATTTTTTATTAATAATCCAAATGCCAATTACAAACTATCTGTTATTATTGTAGAAGATGGTGTAAAAGGAACGGCTAGCGGATACAGACAATCTAACTATTATGCCGGTGGTGGCAATGGAGAAATGGGAGGCTATGAAAGTTTACCAAATCCAGTCCCTGCAAACCAAATGGTTTACGATCACGTTGGTAGAGCTATTCTAGGTGGATATAAAGGACAAAACGGATCAATCCCAACAAATATTACAGATGGTTCGGCGGCTAATTTTACTTTTAATTATAGCATTCCATCTAATTTTAATGTGGATAAATTAAGTGCCGTATTACTACTACTTGACGGAACGGACGGAACCATCTTGCAAGCCACTAAACTAACCAAAACTTTAGCAGTGAGCGATGTTTCAAAAATTGGCGCAAATACCTTAATCTATCCTAACCCTGCTAAATCTGAATTCAATATCAAACTTGTTGATGATGGCAATTACAGTGTTACAATTTTTGACATGGCTGGTAGAGAAGTTAAAAATTATGGAAGTCTTAAATCTTCTTCTAAAAATATCAATCTGTCAATTAACAATTTAACTCCAGGAAAATATCTTGTGAACATTGTTAAAGACGGCGTTTCATTTACTAAAAATCTATTGGTTAATTAATCAATTGGCTACTTTTATAATTGTTAAGGGAAGTTAATAGCTTCCCTTTTTATACAAAAAAAACCGAAGAATATTCTTCGGTTTCATTATTATAATGATGGTTAACTACTTTGCTTTTGCATTTTCTAAAGTTTTGTTGTAAGCATCTTTAACATCAGAAGCAGCTTTTTTGGTAGCATCTTTGGTATCTTGTGCAGCTTTGTTAACGTCGCTTTTTACATTTTCTGTCGCAGTTTTCAAATCTTTTTTAGCATCTTTTGCCGCTTCATTCGTTTTTTCTACCGCGTTGTTAACCCCAACTTTTACATCTTGTGCGGCTGAATTAACAGCGGCTTTAGTATGCTCCCAAGCTAGCTCTGCATCAGACAATGTTTTTCTTGCACGCTCCTCAGCAACTTTATCGCCTTTTTTGATTGCAGCGTCCAGATCTGCTTTCGCCTGATCAACTTTAGCTTTCGCTTCTGTCTCTGTCATTATAGTAGTTTCTTCAGTGTGTACAACTGCTACAGTATCTGTATTGTTATCAGTCGTAACAAGTGTACTGGTTTCTTTTTTACAAGAGATTGCAGTCAATAACAATGTAGCTGATGCTGCTAAAAATAATTTTTTCATAGGTTTGAATTTTGGATTTTTTTTAATATTTGTATTTAACTCCAAAACATTAGTAAATATTGTACCAAAATTCATTTTTATAAAAAGTTATTTCCCTAACACCTCAACAATAGGCTCTCCAATGTTTCCGCTTGGATTTTCAATTTTTAAAAACTGAGCCAATGTCGGTGCAATGTCGGTCATATAATACGGTTTATTGCTTTCACCATTTTTAACTTTCCAGCCCATGAATATCAATGGAATATGCGCATCATAAGAATTCCAAACAGAATGTGTGGTTCCTTTTTTAGCATAATAAGCCAAATAGCCGTCTTTGGTCACCATTTGTATATCGCCGCTTCTTTTCCAATTGTAGCCATTAATCGTTCTTGTTTTTATCGGTTCTGGAATGGGTGCTTCTCCAATTTCCGTCATATCTACGGCGTACAAAATTTCCGGTAATTTTTGCAAATGCGAAATAATGGCTTTTTTAACATCATCAAGATCCAAACTCTTTTCAGCAATGAGTTTATCATGGGTATAAACTTGATAATTGTCGATTTCCATCACCAAACCAGCGGCTCCAAATTTCTTTTCCAGTTCTTCGTTGATTGATTTTTTTAAACCTTCACCAAAGAAACCTGTTGGCATTTTGTTCTCTTGCAAATAACCCACAGAATGCGCACCACCGTGATCCGCAGACAAGAACACCAAATAATTATCCTTCCCTACCTTTTTATCCAACATTTTGAAAAACGCTGCCAAATCACGGTCGAGTCTTAAATAAGTATCTTCAACTTCGATAGAATTGGGTCCAAAAGCGTGACCAACATAATCTGTAGAGGCAATATTAATCGCTAAAAAATCGGTGATTTCATCCGCGCCCAATTGATAGCCATCCACGGAAGCTTCTGCAAACTTCAGCGTATAGGTATTTCCGAAAGGTGTTGTTCTCAGAACGCCTTTCTTTTTATCATAATCCGCAGGCAAATTATTGTACGGAAAAACAGGTTTCGTTGCCGATCCCAAAAGACTTTCCCAAGGAACGTCATCTCTGGAACTTTCGGTGTATTGTTCAATTGGCAATAAGGTATTCCAACCTTTAGAAACCAATTCTTTAGCGAGATTTTTAGCATTAAAATCGTCCACCCATTTCGGTAAATCCTGCATATAATAAGTGCTGGTAATGAAATTCCCTGTGGTTTCATCAAACCAAAAAGCACCCGTTGGATTGTGTCCGGCAGGTAAAATGGAAGCGCGGTCTTTCAAAGAAACGCCCACGACTTTCGATTTAAAATTAGTGGCGATGCCCAACTGATCGGTAATGGTTGTGCTCCAAAGATTTCTGGGAGAATGTGCACCGATCTTTTCAGAGGTTGTCCCAACACCTTTGTACGCTGTATCGGTAGTACAATAAACGCTTTTTCCGGTCTCCTTATCCGTCCAGTCGTTTCCTGCAATCCCATGAATGGAAGGTACAGAACCCGTGTATATACTGGTGTGACCAATGGCGGTAACCGTCGGTAAATACGGAATCATAACATTGTTGAAAGAATAGCCCTGTTGAAGCATTCTCTTGAAACCATCAACTTGAAATTTATCATAATAACGGTAGAGATAATCCCAACGCATTTGATCTATAACCAAGCCTACCACCAACTTTGGGCGCTCTAGTTTTGTTTGAGCCGACACCTGAAATATTCCTAAAAAAGCAATCGCGGCTGCAATTCCTAATCTTTTTACCATTTTAAAAATTTTATTGTCACAAAGTTAAGATACAGATCTTGGATAGAAAAATTAATTCTGATTAATAACAAAAAATAAACACCTCGGTTTGCTACATTTTTTATAATTTATTGATCAGAAGAGGAATATTTCGATTAAGGTAATTTATTTCAGAAGAAACGGGAAAGTTTTTTTGAATATCAGTTTTAAGCATAATAACAGATTGTAAAATAAAATTAAAATCACGGATAATTTCTCGTTGTTCTTTTTCACTTTTTGTTTTTTGGAGTTGCTTTTCTAAGATATTACGTTGATGTTTGCCTTGATCAATAACATGCTTAAGTTTGTTTATTTTCTGATTCATCGTATTGGGCGCATAGTCTACTGCTTCTTGGATTTGGGACAAGTATGTTTTTGTAATGTCGAAATTATTTTTGTTTTGGGTTTGCGCAATGAGCTGAATATTAAATATCAGCATCAAGAATAAGATTGTTTTCATAAAATATTTTTTTATTTTAACCTCAACAGCCAATTCAGTAACTGCATTCGATGTCGTAACCTGCCTTTTTAAAGGCTTTAGCAAGGCGTTTCATAAATCGGTTTGGATAATGTTCTTTATTGATTTCGGTGGAAAACAAATGCGTTTTGTCTGTTTTTGTTTTCAGAATTTTGCCGTTTTTTTCGTAGTGGGTTTGGGTTTCGGTAACGTCGTTGTCTAAAGTTTCAAAATAAATGTTGTGATCCCTTCCAATATTGATTATTTTGTTTAATGGAATTTTACTGTAGATGCTTATTTTTCCTCCATCGTAACTCTTTATCGTATAACCAAAATGCAAGATATTGTTTTCATCTATCCGAAAGGCTTCTGTAACGGTAAAGTTTTCTCTTTCTTTCTCATTATAAAAATGCGTCATTTCTTTTTGCAACTGTTTGTTGAGTAGTTGCGCAATTTTGTGGTTTTGTCCTAAGGAGATTTGACTTATCAGCAACAAGAAAAGTAACACTATGTTTTTCATAAGAGATGTTTTAAAAAAATTCTGAACTTAGATTATTTACAAATCTTTGGCGTGCTTACCGCCGTTTCTAACGATAGCTCGGTATAGGTTTTCATAATCTCGAATTTTGTTTTCTGCTGGAGGAGTCAGTCTTTTCTCTTCATCAATCCTACTTTGAACAAAGTCCAAAAGCGTCATTCCATCTTTTTTATCAACAAAGTTAAAGTCACATTTATAAGCAATTACCAGTTCTGATGCAAAACGATGGTTTGTGCTATCAATCGCAAACTTAGCGATGTTTAAATCTTCAGAGCGGGACCCGCCGCCGACTTCGCATCTAATATTTTCTTTATGTTTTGCCCACATCTTACGTACTTTTTCACGTCCAACCTCGGTTGGATCTACTTTAGGAACGGCACATGCCATGTTCCAAAGAGAACGATGATAGGTATATCCAATACCGTCTGGTGCTTCATCTTTTTCATAAAATCGAACTGTTCGACAGAGGTTGGCGATTTGGTCTGCCGTCGGTGCTGGGCATTCATCAATTTCCTGTAGTATTTGGGCAAGATAGCCTTGGTCTTTTTGGTTATCTACCAACCATGCAGTCAGGCGAAGTGCTTCGTCCCAACTGAGCGACAATACTTTTGTTTCTTCTATAAAATAATAGTCATTCGGTTGTTGGGTAATTCCACAGAAAAGCGACCATTCTTTTTGGGTGGTTTCGGTTTTAATAATAGAAGCCATTTCCAGAAAATGTTCTGGCGTTATCAACGGATTAGACTCTTTAGAATGGGCGTGTGCAGAATTCCAACCCAATAATAATGCGAATAGTAACACTATGTTTTTCATAACTCTTTTTTCTATTTATAGGTATCTCTTTTCTTTAACCAGTTTTCAGAATGTTTACCGCCTGCTCTTACAATGGCATCATAAACTGCTTGGTATTCAATTAATCGTGCTTGTGGTTTTGGTATGGTTCTATTAGCCATATCAATCCTAACTTTAACAAAATCCAAAACTGTTAATCCATCTTTTTCATCAATAAAATTAAAATCTACTTTATAGGCTATTGCAAGTTCTCTTACAAAACGAATCCCCGTAGCATCCACAGCGTGTTTGGCAACACTTAAATCATCAGTATCTCTACCTCCTGTTGCAGGACAACGGATATCTTTTTTGTATTTATTCCAATAGCGTTGTACTTTTACTCTGCCAACTTCGGTTGGGTCTATTGTAGGCTTGGCGCCAGCTAATTTTCAAAGTTCATTTTGATAATTGTATCCAATGGAAGTTTCCGAAGTATCTTGTGCAGATGTCATTAACTCGCTACAAAGTGGCGAGACAGATGCTGAGGTCGGTGCAGGCGCATTGGCAATTTCCTTTAAAATTTGTTGTAAATAGTTTTGGTCTTTTTGATGTTTAGCCAACCACTGACTTACAAATTCAGCATCTTCCTGAGTCAGGATGATTTTCTCTTTCGGATGCGAAGCGGTATATTTTTTAGCGTCTGTATTTTTCACAAAATTCCTGGCTTCTGCACCATTAGCTAAGTTCATTATATCATAAAACAGTATCCATTCTTCGTAGGTGGTTTCGAAACTTGTTTTATGAATGCTTGTATCAATGCGTTTTTGAACTGCAGGTCTTGAGGCTTCTACCATAATAGAAGCCAGTGAACAAAGCAAAATAAAAAGGAAATTACATTTTTTCATAATAATTTATTTTAAGTAAAATGATTAGTCTTGAAACAATGATTCTTTTAAATCTGTATAATCTTTTACTTTTACGAGTTTTCCTTTTCTATTATAAAAATAGGCTTTGTTACCCTTCACGGCTTGAAATAGTTTGTCATTTGCAAAGTAATTCACCCCATCATATTCTATAGGTACGATGATTTTCCCCGATTCGTCTATAACTCCCCAAAATCCTCCCATTAATCCTAGGATTTCACTTTCCGTAGCCCCTACATTTACTTCTGCCCAGCCTTCATCGGAAAATTCTTTGGCATCATCATAAACAGGTTTAATAACCATTTTTCCTTTTGCGTTTTCATACCCAAATTTATTTCCCACTTTTTTAATTGTAAGCTCTTGAGAAAATGCAAAAATTGTTGCTCCAAATAATAGGATTGCCGTAAGCGTTGTTTTTAATGTGATCATGATTATATTAATAATTTGTAGTTTTAACCTCTCCGTTGATGTTGTATAGCTTCCACACTCCAACTTTTTTACTGTTATTGTATTCCCCCGTTTCAACAAGTCTTCCTTTTTCAGCATATCTTTTATAAATACCATGGAGGTTTCCATTTAAAAAGTTTTCTTCAATACGTAGTTCCCCTTCAAAACTATACGTTTTTCGTACCCCAGAAAGCTGTCCTTTGGAATCAAAATTTTGGATCATTTGCGTTTTTCCGTTCTGGAAAATATATTTAGATTCACTGATTGCAATTCCATTTTTATAATTCCATAGTTCTGATATCCCGCCTTCTGGATGATAACTTTTCCATTCGCCATCTTTTAGCCCCTTGCTATATTTTCCAATTTCCCAAATATTACCATTGGAATGGTATTTTTTCCATTCGCCTTCCTTTAGTTTGTTAACCAAATTACCTTCTTCAAATTTTTTCTCGCTTTGTCCGTAGTAATATATCGTGTTTTGAGAAAAGGAATAGATGCTAAATAGCAATAACATTGCTGCAATTCTTGTTTTTAACTTGTTCATGATACTTATTTTTTTTGCTTAGAATTTTTTAGTTTTTTTCAAAAGTGCCCGATTCTAAATAATGGACAATTTCGTTTACTGGCGTATTAAAATAGCCGGCTTTTTCTTCGTCGTATAGGTTTTTCCAATGCACAAAACCAAACTCGTAATCGGGCAATTCGCAGCGATCGTCCTTGAGTTGTGTGGTACTGTTTCGCAAAGCGGCTTCGGCAATAGGGATGTGCAATATTTCTTTTAATCCGTCAGGGTGTTGCGGATTTTGAATATTGACATTGAGTATCGCAATATGAATAATGCAGCCCACTCCTGTATAATATTCTATTTTGGTTATTTTTATGGTAGAAGCTTCCTCGCCTAGGCGCGTATGGTAATGCCACTCTTGCGCTACTTGGTAGGCGGGTGGCGGTGTTTCTTTTTTGTTGAATAAATTGAATAGACTCATAGTTTTTATATAAACCCAAACGGAATTTTGAACTCCGTTTGGGTTAGTTTTAGAATATTTCAATTTTCGATTACAGCATAATAAAATGAAGACATCATTCCATAATATTTAATTTCTATAATTTTACGAAACTTTGCACTGTACTGTTTTTCAGGAATCATTAATGTAACATATGATATTGTCCTTAGTAATTCCAATGGATCTTGCGTTTTTTTTTCAAGTCTTATATGGTATTTCGTAAACTTCACCCCTTTGCCTTCGCCATAAACATCTTCATCTTCCTGATTTTTTTCTATTTCGTATTTTTCTATTTTGTAGTCTACTTTTTTTTCATTTTCAAATTTAATTTTTAATGTTTTAGCTTTAAGGTCAATAGTATAGATATCTGATATCTTTTCTCCATCTTCCAAGTCCATAGTGGTTTTATACTCCATTTTTTGTGCAAAGCTTGTAATGCTAAATAGCAATATAATTGCAGTGATGATTGTTTTTGTTTTCATAATTTAATTAGTTTAAAATTTTGTTTTTTGTATAAAACCTTGTCAGGGTTCGGAATCCTGACAAGGTTAGATTTTTCTGTCTTAAGCCCCAGTCTTGGGGTTCTAGATAGAAGTATTGGAGTTTTTTACTGCTATTTTTCTCTCTTTTACCGAAAATTTGGAGCTTTTAAGTCCAAAATTGCGGTTGGTGAAGCTTATTTTTTCGGTTGTTAACCTCAGTTTTTAGGTTTTTTAGTTGAAAATTAGGCTCATCAAACGCCAAAACTTCTATTTTTTAATTCATCATTTGTGTTTAGGGGTTCATTTATGGGGTCTCCGACCCATCGGTTGGGGTTTCAGACGGCTTTTTTGGGGTTCGACTAAAAAACTGTTTCAGGTCGTTTTGTTTGGTTTCATAACCTGGCGTACTGGTACCTGCCATGTAATTGGTGTAGGCATAGTCAATGAGTGCTTCCTGATAATTGTCGTAATCGTATAGGGTTTTGGCATTTTTCAGTCGGGTAAGCAGATTTTCTAATCGGCCCGTAAGGTTTTCCATGAGCATACGGCTGTTGTAGTCGTTTTCAAACTCGGTCCAATCAACTTGTGCGTTTTGCAATTGCGGCTGATTTTTGTGGTAATCGTAAATTTTGTTAACAAAGAGTTTGTTTTGTTCATTTACGCTTCCATAGCGTTGGCGGTCTTCGCTAGTCAGGTTGATGTTGATTCCTGCTAATGCGTTTTCTAACTGTGTTAAAGCGTCTAATGCTTCTGTAGTTTCTGTAGTGCCAAGGTGCACATTGTTGAGATTGGATAATGGCATAATAAATTTTTTTTTATGTTAATGTTTTTATCAAAAATAAATTTAATATATTCACAAAAAAATAGCTACATCTAGCTATTTACAAGTTATAAACCATTTGTTTTTGATGGATAAGATAGAGAAACTACGAAATATTTGGGAAAACATTCCAAAATCAATAATTGAACAAATAGATCTTTCGCAGAAGGAAATCATCAATCGGTATATGGATGTGTTTCATTTTGGCGATTATTTTTATGTGATTTTTAATACCCGTACTGCCCAAATGGAATACGTGCATCCCAATGTAGAAAAGGTGTTGGGTTATGCGCCACAGGATTTTGAGTTGGCAACGGTTTTAGAAAGCATTCATCCAGATGATTTACCGTATTATTATCATTATGAACAAAGTGCTGTTCGTTTTTTTAGTAATCTTACGCCTGATCTGTTTTTTAAGTATAAATTTTCTTATGATTATCGTTTAAAACTAAAAGATGATAGCTACAAAAGGCTGTTGCAACAGGTAGTTCCTATTTATTTTTTTCCTGAAGGTGGTGCCCGTACTTTGGCTATTTTTACAGATTTATCACACCTAAAACTTACGGGTATTCCCAAACTATCATTTATGGGTATGCATGGGGCACCGTCTTTCTACAATGTGCATCTGGAAGAGGATTTTAAAATGATGGAGTCGCTTTTCTCGAAAAAGGAATTGGAGATTTTACAGCATATGATTCAGGGTAAAAAAAGTGAGGAAATAGCGGATCTGCTGGCACGGAGTATTCACACCGTTCGCAATCACCGCAAAAATATTCTTCAAAAATCGGGTTGCAACAACGTGCACGAGTTATTGGTAAAATCAGTAAGAGAAGCTTGGGTATAACAAAAAAAAGAATGCACTTTCGTACATTCTTCTCTATTTTAAAAAATTCGATTTATTTTCCGCCACCCTGATTTTTTTCTGCATCGGTTTTGGTATTTTCTTTTACTTTTTGGTTTCCAAAGCGTTTGGTAATGGTAAAAGCAGCGCCGTACCAATCGGAATTATTTACATTTCTTATTGTTCCCACTTGGCTATAACTTGTTCTGTCAAAAACAGGTCTCAAGAAAATATTATTAAGTTGCAAAGAGGTTTCAATGCCATTATTTGGAAATATTTTGGTGATAGAAATATTATGGAAAACATTGAGATTATTACCAATAGAATTACCATTATTGTGTTGATAAGCACCTACCCAACCCGAAACATTAATGTTTTTATTGAACAAATTGGTGTACGAAAAGTTAGAACTAGCCGTAAAACTCGTTAAGTAACTTTTCATATCCAGGTTATTTCTTTTATTGAAATCGCTATTGTCGGAGTAGTTCACTCCTACCGTTAAGTTGACGTTCAACTTATTTTTGAAAAAGGTTTGATTGGTATTTAAACTAAAGTTATAACGCTTAGATTTTCCGTCAAAATTATTTTCAAAAATCACAAGCTTTTCTCCGTCACGGTAATAATCTGTCCAATAATCTTGATCGGTAAAATAATACGATGCAGAAAGAAAATACTTTTTGTAAACACCAACCTTAAAGGTGAATCTATGATTAGGATTGGGATTTAAATACATATTTCCACGGCTGTAAGTTCCATCATTATTTGGCAACTCAAACGGATTAAATTCCGAATACCAAGGCCTCCATAAATTGTAATTATAGGAAGTAGAAATATTGAAATTAGGTGTAAAAGTATATTTCAAAAGGGCATTAGGTAAAAAAGTTCCATAAGAGTCTTTCCTTTCTAAATGATCTGTTTCCTGAAGAATTTTGTAGGTAATATATTCATACCTCAAACCTACTCTAACATCTAATTTTTCAAAAAATTTAGTACTATAATTGGCGTAAACTGAATTTAGATTATCTGTATATTTAAATCTGTTGTGCAAATTAGTAGGTTGATTATTTTGATCTAAAAACCCGTAATAATCACTTGGTATAACATTGTTATTAAAATTGAATTTTGCACCCACCTCAAAGCTGCTACCCACACTGTCTAAAGGCTGAGAATAATCTAACTTTAAATAATAATTTCTAGTCTCGTTGTTTTCAAAAATTTTGGTATTGGTGGACATTGGTGCAATTAACTGAGTCTTATCAAAAGTTCTATCCGTCTGTTGCCCATTGTAATTTACCCCTAAATTAACATCCAAGATTTTGTTTTTAACCTTATCATAATATTTGTAAAATAAATTTGAACTTAAAACTCGGTATTTCCAATTTTGATTCTGATCCAAATGATAATTATTGTACAGAACATCATTGACTGTTTTGACAGCATCCGAGGCGTTTTCAGATTTACTCTTATTCTGATACAATTCTACAATAACTCCAATGTTATTTTTATCATTTAATTCTAATTCAGACGTAGATGAAACCGATGGAGATTTACCTCTCCACATGCCATTTTGGTGAATTTCTGTGTATGAATTATCTTTATATTCTTTAATTTCATTTAAAGAAGACGAAACATTTGTATTGTCATTATAACTTCCTACCAAAGTTTGTGTAAAGTTCTTTTTGTGATAATTCACATTAAGATTCGAATATTGATTGTTCTTTCTATTCTGTGTATTCGTCATAGAAACGCTTCCTTTTATACCTTCGTCGTCACGTTTTTTAAGAACAATATTAATCACCTGTCCGGTTGTTTCGTATCTTGAAGACGGATTGGTAATGACTTCTATTTTCATCAAATTATCGGCTGGAATAGATTTTAAATATTCCTTCAACTCTTTTCCTGTGAAAACAGATTTTCTATCGTTAATATAAACCGTTACACTTTCTCCTTCAGATTTTATAACGTCATCGCTATCTATACTTACCAAAGGCGTCATTCTTAAAACCTCCCAAGTGGTATTTCCTGCAAGAATGGAACTTTCGGCAACATTGAAAACGGTTCGGTCCACTTTAGTTTCTACTGTTGGCTTTTTAGCAACAATTTTTACTTCTTCAATGGAGCTTGATTTTATGGTATCTTGAACGGTGGTTTGAGCCATAAAAAAAGTACTACAAACTAATCCCGCACTTGCCAAAAATAATTTCATGTGTTGTTTTTAATATAAGACAAACAAGTATATCATTATGTTACATCAAAATTAAAATTCGTCACTAAATATTTCGTTATATACTGATTATCATCTCATTAATTTTAGCTGAAAACAAAAAAAGGAGCACATTTCTGTACTCCTTTATTATATTTAAGCAAACTTAATTAGAATTTCAAATCGCCATTTACTTCTCTTACTGCATTAGCAGCTTCTGCAAACTTCGCTTTTTCAGCGTCTGTTAAAGTAATATCAACAATTTTTTCTACACCGTTAGCGCCAATAATTGCTGGAACACCAAGACAGATATCAGATTGTCCGTACTCGCCATCCAACATTAAAGAACAAGGAATCATTTTCTTTTGATCGCAAAGGATAGACTGCACCAAAACAGATACAGCAGCACCTGGCGCATACCAAGCAGAAGTTCCTAAAAGTTTAGTCAATGTAGCTCCACCCACTTTAGTTTCTTCAGCTACGTAAGCTTGTTTTTCTTCAGATAAAAATTCAGTTACTGGAACTCCGTTTCTTGTCGCTTTCGTCATCAAAGGAAGCATTCCTGTATCAGAATGCGCTGCGATTACCATTCCGTCCACATCAGAAATTGGGCAATCTAAGGCTTCCGCCAATCTGTATTTGAAACGTGCAGAATCTAAAGCTCCACCCATACCGATGATTCTTTCTTTTGGAAGGCCAGAAGTTTTGTGTACCAAGTAAGCCATAGTATCCATAGGGTTAGAAACTACAATGATGATAACGTCTGGAGAATGTTTTACTAAGTTTTCTGTAACTTCTTTTACAATTCCTGCGTTAATACCAATAAGTTCTTCTCTTGTCATCCCTGGTTTTCTTGGGATACCAGAAGTAATAACTGCTACTTTAGACCCAGCTGTTTTGCTGTAATCTCCTGTTGTACCAGTAATTTTAGTATCAAAAGCGTTAAGAGACGCACACTGCATTAAATCCATAGCTTTACCTTCTGCAAAACCTTCTTTAATATCCACTAAAACCACTTCTGAAGCGAAATTTTTCATCGCAATATACTCTGCACAAGATGCTCCTACAGCACCAGCGCCAACAACGGTTACTTTCATTTATTTTTAAATTTAATTATTATTAAAATTAACGTTTGTAAATATACTAAAGATTGAGCGAATAGAAAATATGTCTTGAGCTAAAAAATATCATTTTTCTGCAATACCAAATGTGATTAAAATCAAATTACAAAAATGTTATCTTCACAACAAAATGCCGATTTTTTTGTAAATTCGCGTACTAATTATATTATCATGTCAAATCAAAAAATAAAAACAGTCGCTGTTTTGACTTCTGGTGGAGATGCACCAGGCATGAATGCTGCAATCCGTGCAGTGGTGAGAACCGCAAATAGTATGGGATTGGAATGTTATGGCGTTCGCGAAGGCTTCAATGGTCTTATCCATGGGGATTTTACCAAAATGGGACCTCGTTCGGTTAAAAATATAATTAATGCAGGAGGAACCATTTTGAAATCTGCCCGTTCTTCAGAATTCAAAACACCAGAAGGCCGTGCCACAGCTTTTGAACAATGCAAAAAACATCATATTGATGCTTTGGTATGCATCGGTGGAGATGGTAGTTTTACTGGTGCTAAGATTTTCAATGAAGAATTTGGAATACCTGTTATTGGCGTTCCTGGTACTATTGATAATGATATCTTTGGGACTGATAATACCATTGGTTATGACACCGCTTTGAATACCGCAATGGAAGCTATTGACAAGATTCGTGATACAGCGACGTCTCATAATAGAGTTTTCTTTGTGGAAGTTATGGGGCGCGATGCTGGTTTTATTGCGCTTAATAGTGGTATTGCAACTGGGGCTTTGGATATTTTAATTCCTGAACAAAAAGACAGTCTGGATGAACTTTTTGGTACTTTCCGAAAAGCTGAAAAAGTTGGAAAATCATCAAGCATTGTGGTGATTGCAGAAGGTGAAAAACTCGGAAATGTCTATGATCTAGCTGAAGCAACAAAAGCGGAATTTCCAAATTTTGATATTCGGGTAGCGGTGTTGGGACATATCCAGCGTGGTGGCTCACCAAGTTGCGCGGATCGTGTATTGGCTAGCAAAATGGGTTATGGTGCCATAGTTGGTCTTATAGAAGGTAAAAACAAAGTGATGGTTGGGATGAAGTCTAACAAACTTATTTATACCCCTATCGAAGAGGCCATTAAAAAACATAACGAAATAGATAAAGACTTGCTAAAGATTTCCGAAATATTAGCAATGTAATTAATATAAATTTTTGTAATTTTAGAAACAATATATTATCAAATTAAAAAGTAAAATATGTCAACAATCAAAGTAGGTATCAACGGTTTTGGTAGAATTGGAGGATTAGTATTCAACGCTATGTTAGAGCGTGACAACATCGAAATCGTAGGTATTAATGACCTTATCAACGCAGAGTACATGGCTTATATGATGAAGTATGATTCTGTACATGGACGTTTCAATGGAGAAATCAGAGTTGAAGGTAACAACCTAGTAGTTAATGGAAAAACAATCCGCATTACTTCAGAAAGAGATCCTAATAACTTAAAATGGAACGAAGTTGGTGCTGACTACATCGTAGAATCAACAGGTCTTTTCTTATCTGCTGATACTGCAAATGCGCACATCAACGCTGGTGCAAAGAAAGTTGTTCTTTCTGCGCCTTCTAAAGATGATACACCTATGTTCGTAATGGGCGTTAACCACAAAGAATTAACAGACGATATCAAAATTTTCTCAAATGCATCTTGTACAACCAACTGTCTTGCGCCTTTAGCAAAAGTAGTACATGATAATTTCGGAATTGTTGAAGGTCTTATGACAACGGTACATGCTACAACAGCAACACAAAGAACGGTGGATGGCCCTTCTATGAAAGACTGGAGAGGTGGGCGTTCTGCACTTCTTAACATCATCCCATCTTCTACAGGTGCTGCCAAAGCAGTAGGAAAAGTGATTCCTTCTCTTAATGGGAAATTGACTGGTATGTCTTTCAGAGTACCTACAGCAGACGTTTCTGTAGTGGACTTAACGGTAAGATTAGAAAAAGCAACTTCTTATGACGAAATCGCAGCAGCAATTAAAACAGCTTCTGAAGGTGAACTAAAAGGTATTTTAGGATATACAGAAGATCTAGTCGTTTCTCAAGATTTTATCGGAGATAAGAGAACATCAATCTTTGACAAAGACGCAGGTATTATGCTATCTCCAAACTTTGTTAAATTAGTATCTTGGTATGATAACGAAACTGGTTATTCTAATAAGTTAACAGACCTATTAATACATTCAGCTTCTTTATAATCAAAAAGATTTTAAAATTATAAAAAAAGACTTTCCAATGTTGGAGAGTCTTTTTGTTTTAAAGACATATTTAATTCTTAAAAAAATAAAACTCCCTCTATTTAAATAAAGGGAGTCCTTGAAAGAATAAAAAAATCCTGAAAAAATTTCAGTTAATTATATTTAATTAAAATCTATAGCCTAATGACAATCCAGAACGAAGACCCGCCCATGGACCATCTAGTTTCACAGTACCACCGTTCGCATTAATATGAGCTTCATATTTAACAATAGGAATATTTAAGTCATTAATCTCATCTTGTAAATCTTGTTGTTCTTCTGGAGTAAGAGCATATTTAGTCTTTCCAGCAAGATCACCTTTTGCGAATCCATAATGACCTCCGATAAGCCACCAATCTAATACCCAATTTTGTTTTTTGCCCAATAGCCATTGTACTCCTATCATTAATCCAAAACTGTGGGCAGAAAACTTACCATTTAAGTCAATCGGATTATTGGTTTCTACGTTAGTATCTTCATCATAAGTGTAGAAGTTATATCTAATTTCATCAATTTTCATATTAGTATAGCGATAATATGGTGCCAAATAAAATCCGCTGTTGTATTTTTTTCCAAAATAAAATCTTGTTTCTAGAGTGAAAGCTGTATTTCCTAATTGGATATCGCCAATATCTTCGCGATTTTCTTCCTTTACAAAAGAATTCAGAAAAGGAACGTCGCCTTTGGGCATCGTTGCAAAAGTCGCACTAACAGCGATGGTTTTGTTAATAGATCTTTCGTAGGTAAGATTAAAATTCCTAAATGCATAAGCCGTAAGATTAGTCTTAATCGTGTTTTTGTTGATGATTAAGCTATCCGCAGATTGTTGGGCAGAGATGAAACTTGAAGCTAATAAAGAAAATAGTAAAATCTGAGTTTTCATGGTTTTTAATTTTTAATAATTTTTTGAGTGATAATTTGGTTTCCAAAATAAAGTTTTATTAAATATGATCCTTTTGCTAAGTCTTTTACAGAAATGCTTTTCGTTGGATTTTCATAGGTTTTTATAAGTTTTCCTGAGAGATCAAAAATTTCTAATTGATTTAAATTTTCTTTTTCTTCTAATTTTATATTGATGAAATCTGAGGTAGGATTTGGATAGATTGTAACTTTAGTTTGGGCAACGTCTTTTACAGCTAAAGATCCACCCATTTTATAAAGACTATATTTTGAAGTAATCATAGCCTCATCCATATACTTTTTTGTAAGTAGCATAAGGTTATTATCATTGGTTTTAATAATATCTGAGAAATTAACTAAACCGTTAAAAATTTCATTGTCATAAGAATGTTCCCAAGCAATATTTCCATCGGAAGTTAGTTTTTTAATATTTGCTGTGCTTCCATTATCAGTAAGACTACTTAGTTCAGTAGCTATAGTATATTCATTAGGAGAGAATTCTATAATTTTAGATAGATTAACATTATAATCATTATAAGTAAATGTTTTTCTCCAAACCTCATTTCCTGCGCTATTTATTTTTGTTACAAATGAAGTCTCATTATCATCAATATAATAGTTACCAAATACTACAATGTCATTATTCGCAGAAATGATAGAGTTTTGGATATAGGTATCCTCACTAGATGCATAATCTAAATACTTTTCCCAAACCAAATTACGTTGACTGTCGTATTTTGCGATATAACCAGCTTCGCTATAGTCAGCATCAAAACTTCCTCCCGATACAATCACACCTCCATCGCTATGCGGCATTACATTCCCAATATAAGCAATTGGAAAACCTGTAAACGATTTTTTCATAATCCAAGTTTGATTCCCATTACTATCATATTTTGCATAAAAATAACCACCCGAAGTCTCACCCATTTCATAGGTTCCACAAACTAAAAGTGAATTATCACTTAGAACATTTATACCATATATATAAGTTGGATAAGACTCCACGCTAATAGACTTTAGCCATTGTTGTTCACCATTTGAGTTTAATTTTCCTATTCGATCCTCTACTCCTTCCGAGCCTTCATAAAGCAAAAAAATATTTCCCGAAGAATCAGCTTTCAAACCAAAAGCATAATAGCCTGCAACATTGGCATATTGTTTTTGCCACAACACCGTTCCTGTTGGAGAAAGCTTCGATAATTCGGGCGAAACTATCCCATCTACAAATACATTGCCTAGAACCAAAAAATTAGAATCTTGCAATTGTATAATTTCATCAGAATTAAAATCTGAAGAGCTCGACTCAAAATCTTTATTCCAAAGAATACCAGGTGCTTCTGATTGCGAGAAAGCATTAATAGCAAATACTAACGCAAAAGAAGTAATAATTGTTTTCATGGTTTTTAATTTTTATAATAATAATAATCCAAATTTATTCTATCACAAACAATAAAATATACCTAGTATTAGGTATATTTTATCTTTTATAATCTTTGAGAAAATTTATCTATATTTTTAAATAATTTAACTAAAGATTTTTCCGTATTTTTGACTCATAAAATTACTTATGAGCAATATTGAAGATAAAAAGAAAGCACTCCAATTGGTGCTTGACAAATTAGATAAAACCTACGGAAAAGGCACTGTGATGACGCTTGGTGAAGACTCTGTAGATCACACGATAGAAGTTATTCCATCTGGTTCTTTAGGATTAGATTTAGCCTTGGGCGTAGGTGGCTATCCACGCGGAAGAGTCATCGAAATCTATGGTCCAGAATCTTCGGGAAAAACAACCTTGACCCTCCATGCCATTGCAGAAGCACAAAAACAAGGCGGCATTGCAGCATTCATAGATGCGGAACATGCTTTTGACAGAACTTATGCCTCCAAATTAGGTATCGATTTGGATAACCTAATTATTTCTCAACCAGACAATGGCGAACAAGCTTTGGAAATTGCCGATAACCTAATCCGTTCTGGCGCTATTGATATTGTCGTAATTGACTCCGTTGCTGCATTAACACCAAAAGCTGAGATCGAAGGCGAAATGGGAGATTCCAAAATGGGACTTCACGCAAGATTGATGTCTCAGGCTTTAAGAAAACTAACAGCGACTATTTCTAAAACCAAATGCACCGTGATCTTCATCAACCAATTAAGAGAAAAAATCGGGGTTATGTTCGGAAATCCAGAAACAACAACTGGTGGAAATGCACTGAAATTCTATGCCTCTGTAAGAGTTGATATCCGTAAAGCAAGCGCACCAATCAAAAATGGTGACGAAGCAGTTGGAAGTCGCGTAAAAGTGAAAATCGTTAAAAATAAAGTAGCGCCACCTTTCAAAATGGCAGAATTTGACATTATGTACGGCGAAGGTGTTTCTAAAGTTGGCGAAATACTAGATCAAGGTGTTGAGTTGGGCGTTATCCAAAAAAGCGGTTCTTGGTTCAGTTATGAAGGGACAAAACTAGGACAAGGTCGAGATGCTGTTAAAGAAGTGATTAAAGATAATCCTGAATTAGCTGAAGAACTAGAAGCCAAAATCAAGGATAAAATTAACAATCCCGATAAATAAAATTTAAAACAATTCTGTTTTAAAAACGCATACAATACTTATTTGTATGCGTTTTTTTGTATGCAATCAAAAAAAAGCTTTTTCAAAACTGACAAATTAATACCTAAAACAAACAATAATCAAAACAATACAAATAAAAACCAAACAATTACATGAAAGTTTTAAAAACTAAGCTCAATTTTTTATAATTTAACATTCGTAATTTTAAAGTGCTTTTTTTGAATTACATTCATTTTTTGATAAATGTCAAAGGAATGCTTTTTTAATTGTCGGAAATTTGTAATTTCAACAAACAACAAAACAAAATGAAAAACAGAACTAAAAAATGGGCGGGAATCCTATTTTTATTTCCTTCGCTTGTTTTTTCTCAAACCTCCGCACCCACTTTGCAAGAGCTCATCAACAGCGCACTTGCCAATGACGGGACGCTCAACGAACAGATTTTGCAGAACAAAATCACGCATTTGGATGACGAAAAACTAAAAGATGTTTTCCTTCCAAAAGTCGATATTTCAGGACAAGCCAGTTATCTTTACACTTCTGCACATTTCACAACACCCCAATTTAATATTCCGGCCATTCCCAATCTTTTCCCAGGTTTAACGATTCCAGAAGGTGGAAACAGTTTGAATATTTCAGGAATTTCAACGATGGCAAAGGCGGAAGCATCCCTCCTACTCTATTCTGGTGGAAAAGTAAAATACCTGAAAGAAGCCAATCGTGAGAAAAATCTTTCCGAACAAAAATTGATGGAAAAAAGCAAAGACGACGTGGTGACCAGCATTTCGAAAGCCTACGACACTTTTGCACTGTTGGAAGAATCCCGAAAAGTTTTGGATGAAAGTAAAAAACGATTAGACATTAACCGAAAAACCGCTGATAAAGCGCTTGGTTATGGATTAATCACGCCTTATGATCACAAAAAAATTGAGTTAGCGCAGGCTACTTTAGATTCAAAAATTGTGGAATACGAAGGCAAAAAACAACTTTTAATGACACAATTGGAAGTTTTAACAGGCATTGACCGTACCCGAATTGCTGCAATACAACCTATTTTAAAACCTATTTCTTACGCATTAATAAATGAAAACATCGATAATCGCGCGGAAATTCAGGCATTGGAACATGGAATAAAAGCTTCCGAATATAAAATAGAAGCCGAAAAAAAATGGTGGGTTCCGAAAGTACAGGCGCAGACCTCACTCTCCTATTTTGGTTTGTACGACAATCATATTTCCACTTCTAAAGATTTACTTCAAGGCTTCAACTCAAAGTTGGATCTTAATCCTTCTAACTTAAATATCTTTCCGTTGTTCCAGGCCGGGGTAGGTTTTAAATGGGATATTTTTGATGGCAACGAAGGAAAATCAGCGGTGGAAGGCGCAAAAATTAATAAGGAAATCCTCGAAAATAAAAAACGGGACGCCCAGAAAAAATTAAAATTAAATTTAGCCAATAACCAAACCAACTACGACATTGCCAATGCCCAAATTACGCTGAAAGAAAAAGCCAAAAACATTGCAAAACTAGCCTTGGAAAATGTGGAAAAAGAATTCCGTTATGGAACCAAAAAATCATCCGATCTTATTGATGCAGAAAACGATTTACAAACCGCAGAACTCGACTACCAAACCGCCATCTACAACCAAAGACGCAGCGCTATTGAGCTGATGAAAGCAACCCAAAATTTAGACATCAACAAACTATAATCCATCTTAGAAATGAAGATCTTATTCAAAATATTTACACTTACTGCAAGCCTCACTTTAGTTGCTTGTAACGAGCAAAAACCACAACAAGGTTTTGAAGGAAAAACAAAAAAAGAAGTCATTTCTTTTTCGCCGAAGGTAACGGGAAGAATCCTCGACATTTATGTTGAAGAAGGACAAAATGTAAAAACAGGTGACACTTTAGCAAAGCTAGACGTCCCAGAAGTTTCGGCAAAAATTGCCCAAGCCAAAGGCGCTACAGCAGCAGCAAATGCCCAAGCGCAGTTGGCAAAAAACGGCGCATCAGCAGACCAACTGCGTCAATTAAAAGCCAAGCAAAAAGGGCTAAAAGAACAATATGATTTTGCTTCGAAATCATACAATAGAGCACGAAATATGTTCCGTGACAGTCTGATGTCGCCCCAAAATTACGACGAGGTTTTCGCTAAATATCAAGGAGCAAAAGCACAACTAGATGCCGTAAACGCCGAACTTCATGAAGTGGAAAAAGGCACCCGTTTTGAAAAAATTAATATGGCAGAAGGACAAGCCTCACAAGCCATGGGCGCTTTACAGGAAGCCAACGTAGCCTATTCTGAACGTTATGTTATTGCGACCAACGATATGGAAATTGAAACCATAAGTCTCCACAAAGGCGAATTGGCAACGGCTGGCTATGCGCTGTTCAATGGTTATGTCCCGAATTCCACTTATTTCCGATTTACCATTCCAGAAAGTAAAATTTCAAAATATCAAAAAGGAATGACCGTTCAAATGAAAAGCACCTACGGAAATCTAGAATTTTCTGGAAAAATTGTGAGCATCAAACAATTAACAAAATACGCAGATATCACCACCGCTTTCCCAGATTACAACCCTGAAGATGCCGTGTATGAAGTGAAAGTAATTCCTGCTGACCCATCCAAAACTGCTTCACTTTTGGTGAATGCAAGTGTGGTTCTACAATAAAACAAAGCCATGAAACATACATTATTTTTAATAAAAAGAGAGTTCAAGCTCTTTCTTTCCAACAGCACCTTGCTTTCTGTATTCTTCTTGGCACCGCTTATTTACGCACTTTTAATGGGCTTTACGTATCAACAAGGAAAAGTAACCGACATTCCGGTATTGGTAATTAATCTTGACAAAACGCCACTTTCGCAACAAGTGGTTGATATGTTAACAGATAATTCTTCGTTGAAAATCCTTAATTATCTGGAGCAGCCACTCAATTTAAAAGATGAAGTGATAAAAAAAGAAGCGGCGGCTGTGGTGGTCATTCCGGAACGTTTTGAGGCGATGATGCTTCAGAAAAAATATCCCGAAGTGAATGTTTTTGTAAACACGTCTAATGTCCTAACCGCTAATTTTGCGAGCAAAGCCATACAAACGACTTTGGGAACTTTCTCTGCCGGCGCAGAAATTAAAGCGTTACAAAAGAAAGGCCTTTCAGCTTCCGAAGCCAGCACGCAATACGAGCCTTTCAAAGCGAATTACATCACGCTCTTCAACACCACCAGCAATTACCTTATTTTTATGTGGCCCGCTTTAATGGCGGTGGTTCTTCAGCAGGTAATTTTACTGGCGATGGCGGTAAGCTTTTCGGAAGAGTTTAAACGAGAAGGTTTCACCATCAGTTTTGATGGAAAAGAAAAATATGCTGCTTTAATTATGGCGATAAAATGTCTTCCGATTTGGTTATTTTCTGTGCTTAATGTGTTGATGTTTTATGCATTCAGTGTTTATTTTAAAATTCCAGCGCCTGAGAATGTGATGAATTTCTTTTGGGTTACTGCATTTTTTGTGTTGGCTTCTACCAATTTGGGTGTTTTTTTCAGCATTATTCTTCCTGATGCTTTGAAGGCGACGCAGGTTTTAATGATAATCGCTTCGCCCGCATTTATCATCAGTGGATTTACCTGGCCAACTTATGCCATGCCCGATGCCATCAGAGCTTTTACCGATATTATCCCATTGACGCCCTATTTGGAAGCTTTGAAGATTACGGTAATCCAACATGGTTCCGATTATCTTACACAAAAATATTTCTGGCACCTGTTCATCCTTGCCATTGTGTATTTTGTTTTGGGTTGGGTGGCTTTAAAAATTAAATTAAATTTTCTCTTCAAAAAATACCGAGCTGAAGAGCAAGTCTTGGAAAAAGATGGAGTAGCTGAATAATTCAGTTTTCATTTTGTATTTGTTGATAAGGATTTTCTGAGTTATCGGGAAATCCTTTTCTTTGCAATTCAATTGAGTTATTTTAAACAAAATCAGATTTTGCGAAGTATGAAATTTTTTGATATTCTTTCTGAGTTTTTCCCTAATGATACCGAGATCCGGGACTTTATGCTGGAACATACCCAAAGTTTGGAAATCAAAAAAGAGGACATCATCAGCAGAGAAGGTGGTTACAACCGTAATATTTATTTTGTTGAAGAAGGTTTGCTGCGTTTATTTTATTTTGAAAACGGAAAAGACATCACCACCAATTTTTTCCCAGAAGGCAAGTTGGTTGCTAATATTGACACGCTTTTCCAGCAAGAGCCCAGTCGATTTACTATTGAAGCTTTAGAAGATTCAAGCATTGTATTCTGCAATTATGAAAGCTTAGAACAGCTGTGCAAAGAATCGCTTCCTGCAGCCAATTTCAGTCGGTATATTTTAGGGAATCTTATGGTACAAATGTCCAAAAGAATGACTTCTTTGCAATACATGACAGCAAGGGAAAAATATGAGGATTTAATGGAAGAAAACAAAGACATCATCCTGCGTGCGCCATTAGGAATGATCGCCACTTACCTTGGCATTTCCCCCGAAACTTTGAGCCGAATTAGAAGCAGCATTTAGTAAATCAAGTTTATATTTTGTCCTAAACTTCATAAAAAAATGAGAATCAAATTTTAAATCTGATTCTCATTACCTATTTAATCAAGTAAGTTTATATTTACTTTAACTTTCTTTGTTTATAGATTTCTTCAGCTTTCTGAACTGCTTTGTAAGAATCTACAACGCCTCCAGAAACCGAGATATCTTTTAATTGGTCGTTTTTATTTACGGTTTCAACTAAGATTTGTTTGATATCTTTTGCTGTTAATTTCGGGTAATGTGACCAAACCAAAGCTGCAACTCCCGCAACGGCAGGCGACGCCATCGAAGTTCCTTGCGCAAAACCGTATTTGCTTGTTCCCGGAATGGTTGAGTAAATTTCAGTTCCAGGACCAAAAACATCAACCGCTGCTTTACCGAAATTTGAGAATCTCGCTCTCAGATTATCCGCATTACGCGTGTTTGCACCTACTGTAATCGTTGTTGGGCTGTATTGTTTTCCATCAACCAAAGTGATGGGATACAAAGTAGTTTCATCAACATTTAGGTTGTTATTACCCGCAGCTTTTACAATTAGAACATTTTTTGATTCGGCATATTTAAAGGCTTCTTTCACCAGCGGACTATTATCATCCACCAATTTTCCGAAAGACATATTTAGGATTTTTGCACCATTATTTACCGCATAACGGATTCCGTTTGCCACATCTTGGTCACGCTCGTCTCCATCTGGAACGGTACGTACGCCCATAATTTTCACATAGTTTCCGCCGCCGGTTCCCATCATTCCTTTTCCGTTATCCCATTCTGCAGCGATAATTCCAGAAACGTGCGTACCATGGAAATCCGAAAGTCCTTTCACATCATTGTTTCCATAGGTTTTACCAAGACCTTCTTGCGGATTGAATGAAAGATTATAATTGTACTTCATATTATTGTCAGCGCTGGCTAACATTCCTGAGATTTTTTTCTCGTAAGAAGCAGTGATTTCTTCAATTGTTTTGTTTTCCCAATCTTTTTGTGGAACTTCTGAAAAAACAAACAAAGCTTCTAAAGCCAATGGATCTTCCGAAACAAACGAATCTACTTTTTTCTTAGTCAGCGTTTCTCCGGCAAAAGCTTTATTTAATGCATCTAGTCTTGGTTTTACATAAGACATTCTAGCATTTGCAACTTCTTTGGTCATTTTATATCTTGTAATTGTAGAAAAATAATCTTTTTTCAGTTCAAGATATCTTTTGTATCCTTCCGGATCTTTTACTTTTGCGGCTTCATTTCTTTCGAATTTTTTAGCATATTTCGAATATTGTCTGGTTAATTCTAAAGTATCTTCTGCATACGATTTTCCGTCTTTATCTGTCACAAAATTCCAACCATGAATATCATCTATATAACCATTTTTGTCATTATCTTTTTTGTCATCAGCTTTCTCTTTTGGATTTACCCACATGATGTTTTTCAAATCCTCATGGAAATATTCTACCCCACTATCCAAAACACCAACCACGATATTTTGTGGTTTTCTGTTATGTTCTGCTAAAAAGGCTTTCGCTTTCAAAGTGTTTACACCATAAATACCAGTAGCCTGAAAATCAGAATGCATCCAATTTTTCAATAAAGTAGAATCTACTTTGGCAGCAGTTTCTACCGCCTGCACGCTTTGTGCATTAATGCTAGCAAAGGAAGCCAAAAGGCTTAGACTAAAAAATAATTTCTTCATAAACTAATATCTTTGCCAGATAAGTATAATTTTTTGCTTATTCGTTACAAATAAATCGATTTTTAATTTATTTTTATTCTAGATGTATTTTTAATTTAGCAAAATCACTTGATAATTTTTCCTGCATCGGTTATGAACAAAAACTTATAGTTTGGATATCGCTTAGCCAACTTCTTCCCTTCTTTTTCGCCCAAAACCATGATGGAAGTACTCAACGCATTCGCAAATTCGGTGGAAGGTCCATAAATCGTAACACTCGTTAACCCAGTCGCTGGCAATCCTGTTTTAGGGTTAATAATGTGAGAATACCGAATAGCATTGATTTCTGCAAACTTTTCATAGCTTCCAGAAGTTGCCACCGACAAATTTTTAAGTTTTAAAATCTTAGCTATTTTATGTTTTTTAAAAGGATTTCTAATTCCGATATACCAAGCTTTTCCATTCGGTTGCGTTCCCCAAGTGGCGATATCGCCAGAAGCATCTACAATTCCGGATTTTACACCAATATTTTGCATCAATTCTCGACCTTTGTCCGCTGCATAGCCTTTTCCTATAGATCCAAAACCTATTTTCATTGCTTTTTCAGCAAGGAAAATAGTGGAATTTTCATGGTCTAAAACAATATTCTGATACCCAACATGTCGAACCGAATTTTTGATTTCCTCCTGAGTTGGCATTTCCGTCATCGAGCCATCAAATTTCCAAACTTTGTCCATTGCAATAATCGAAACATCAAATGCGCCATTGGACATTTTAGAATAGTCAATCGCGCGTTTTGTTAAATCAAATACTTCCTGATCTACTTTCACCGGCTTTATTCCTGCATTTCTGTTGATTTCAGAAATTTGGGTTTGCGGTCGCCATTCGGAGATCAGATTTTCAATTCTTTCGATTTCTGCAATGCATTGATCAATATTGGCATTCGCTTTTACGGAATCTTGGTGAACAATTGTAATATTAAAAACAGATCCCATTAAAGTGACTTGCCGCGAAAACACCAGCTCAGTTTGTGCAGAAATCGAGTTTGCAAAAACTAGAAATACAATAAAAAATAATTTGAAAATTTGGTTCATTCTTTTATTTCAGAGCCTTGACAAGGCTTTCAATTATAATCAATAACAATCCGACAAAATCTGCGAATGATAATCCGTTAACGATTTTTGCTCATATTTCTGTACAATTTCCTCCAAAACCATTTCAACATCGCGCTGCATTTTGAGCGCACCACAAATCATAATCGTACCGCTATTCTTGAGGATTTCGGCAAAATAAGCTTCATCACGGCGAATTAAATCCATTACATATTGTTTATTTTCTTCTCTTGAAAACGCAAAATGAATGCTTTCTAAATGTGATTTTGAAATCTGTTCATCAGCAAACTTTCGGTATTGATCGGTTAAAGAATTATCGTGTCTAAAGCCTGTGTACAAACGAATATTTCGCTTCAAAACATTGTCATGAATCATTCCTAAAAACGGCGCAATTCCTGTTCCGTTGGCAATCATCACGACATTTTCAGTTTCTTTTGGAAAATGAAATTTCGCATTGTTCATCACGCGACCGGTAATTTGATCGCCAATGTTCAGTTTGTTTAAAAATTCAGAACCCAGACCATTTTCGAATAATTTCACAACCAACTGAATGGCGTTGTCTTTTTTTCCAATCGAATAAAAACGCTCCCGATGGTCATTTTCTGGATAAATTGCCAACAAATCTCCAGATTCGAAAACTTGCTTTTTCTTAGGTTTTAAAACCACTTTAAACGTTGAATTGTCTTCCGAAGTCGATGTCTTTTCAACCACTTCAAACTGAATTAAACCTGGAATTTTAGTTTCATAAACCGCAGGTGCAGTTGCCAAAGCGTACAAAGATTTTTCGCTCCAAAGTTGCGTCCATTTTACAAATTCCTGAGTAGAACGATCGTTCACGGTGATTAAAGGAAGTAATTGTTTTGCCCAAGATTGTTGTTTCAATAGCGCATCTACCCTTTCCGCATAAGCACAATAATCTGCGTAAGACTTCGATCCAAAGCCGACTACGGAATATTCCAGATTCTGATTTTGAGGGAATTTTTGAAGCAATTTTTCAAATTCTGTTGCGTTGGTTGGTGCATCACCCAAACCATAAGTTGATGTGAAAATTAGCAAATGCTTGGCTTTTGGGAAATATTGAAACTGATTCATCTCAGCCAAGAAAGATTTCTGATTTTGCCCCAATAATTGTTTATGAATATGATTGGCAAATGTTAAGGTCGTTCCATTTTCCGACCCCATCAAAATGATGATTTCCGCGTCTTTTGCACCAAATTTATTTTTGATTTTTGTTCTCGTTCTGCGGAACATAATCACAAATCCTGAATAAATGAAAAACAGAATATTTAGCGACGCCAAACCTAAAATAACCGCCCAAATAATACTGGTTCTTCCCGTATGCAAGTCAATATTTATTTTTTCTAAAACCAGTGAATAAGGATACAAACTTTCAGAAATAATTTCACCAGTCACTTGATTAACGGTTACCGATCTGTCTTTTAAGTGTACGATAAAAGGTTCCGCCTCATCATCGGGAATAAAAGGAAATTCAATTCTTTGGACATCCGTTAGTTTGGTGTTTTTGAAGAACAAAATATCTTTTAAATTGCTTGGTTTTGCATCTGTTTTTAACGCATGTTTTATTTCTTGATTTTCACCTTTAAAGTAGTCTAAACGTACCAAAAAAATGAGCGTTCCGGTAAGTGCAATGACCAAAATGGGAATCAGCAACCAACGTCCTGTAACAACATGAAAATATTGTGAGAAAAAATCTTTATTAATTTTCGTAAAAAAATATCGTAATCCCTTTTGACGCTTGATAATCAGCACAAATCCGCTAATAGAAATCAGCATCAATAAAAACGAAACGACACCCACGATGGCTCGTCCGGTTTCTTTCAGAAATAAAGAACGATGAAGCGCTGTAATCCACTGTATAAAGCCACTTTTGGGTTTAATTTCACCAATGATTTTAGCATTCGTAGGATCAATAAAACCTTTGATGGATTTTCCATCTTCGTCCAAAGCGTCGATGGTCACAAAATCGTTGTGATCTACTTTGACTTCAATGATTTCAAAATAATTCTCGCGCAAAGTAGGCAATACTTGCGCGAGATTTAAACTTTGGAAATTCTCGACTTTATGATGGGGTAATTTCTCGTCAATTGCGTCGTACGCGAGAATTACGCCTGTCACAGAAAGAATGAGAAGAAAAACCGTGGACAAAATTGCCAATGCCAAATGGGCATATCTCCAAATAGATACCGTCATGTTTTACTGAACTTTGATGAATCGGACCGCTTTGATATATCCCGTTCCTCTAATTCCCGCTTTATTGTCTAAAGCATCTGTAGATAAAGCGATTTCCGCATCTTTGGGGAAATATTTTTGAGTTTCAACTGCAGATTCGAAGCGAATTTTGTAACCTTTATTCAACTTTGCAGTATCAAATTCAATCACTCTTGTGGCACGTGCCCCACCAGCAACCGAAGCACCGGTAATCGCATTGAGTTTTTCTTTCTTCTTAATTCGGAATTTTTCCCATTCTTTAAGCGTATTGTACCACTCATTATCATCACCCAAAACCCCCAAAGTCGCTTCGTATTGCCCTTTTGGATTAATTAACGACACCACAACATAAGCTTCTTTCCCAGAATAAGCATTCATCTGTATCATGGTTTTATACTTGGTGGTTTGTGCAAAAATAGTTGAAGAAAAAAGTATTGCGAAAACGCTGAATACTACTAATTTCCAGTTGTTTTTCATTTTTTTCGATTTATTTTAAAAAGTCGATTGAAACTTTATTTTGAGTTAAAAATTCATTTTCTTTAGCCAAATCATATGCCGTTTCTCCGAATTCGGTTTGTAAATCTTTTTTAACGCCCAATTCCACTAAAGCTTTCAATATTTTATCGTCTTTCGATGTTAAAGCCGCTTTGTGCAACGCCGAATTTCCGTCTGCATCTTGCGCATTGACCTCAACACCCAATTCGGCCGCTTTTTTCACCAAAGAAAGATCGCCTTTATCCACGGCTAAAAGCAATAAGGTATTTCCGTTTTTTTGTGGTGCTTTGATGTCTAAACCTGAATTTTGAAGTAAAGCTAATTTTGTATTAAAATCATCAGAACCATCATTTGGTTTGAAAGAATTGAACCAGTAGTACACCAAATTATTTCCGTCTTTATCCAAAATCTTCGCATCGGCGCCGTTCTTCAATAAAGTAGCAACAACATCCGCAGCACCAGAAGTCATCGCTTTCATCAAAGCAGTTTCGCCCTTTTCATTGGTTGCATTTACATTTTTAGCTTTTGACAATAAAGTTTCCACCAATTTTGCATCTTTTCCTTGGGAAGCTCCCATTAACACAGTATTTCCTTCTTTATCAGCTTTGTTAACATCCACGCCTTTTGCTAAGAAATAATTGATGATTTCTGCATTTGGTCTTCTCACAAGATTGTGCAATAAAGTACTCCCTGTTGGACTAATCGCTTTTGGATTCAACTTATATTTATCCACCAAAGTTTGATAAGTTTCTATACCATTTTGTTTTGCTCTGGAACCCATTGTCGCAAAAAACAAGGCTTGATCTGTCGGTTTTACACCTTTAGCAATGAGCTGATCTATAATTTCAAGATTACCAAGTCGCGCAGCATAATCGGCTAAAGTACGTCCGTAGTTGTCTTTATCTTTAATAGACAATCCTTTTGAAGTAAAATAATCGGCTAATTTAAACTCGGGATCATTCGCAATCGTGAGCATCATTAAAGTAGCACCATCTTCATTTTTGGTTTTTACATTTGCACCCGCTTTAATCAGCGCGCCGTAAACCGCCGTATTTTTATTTCCAGCTTCGGCTGCATACGTGATGACATCTGAGCCATGACTGTCTTTATAATGCACATCCGAAGCTTTAGCCAAAAGATAATTCACCAATTCAAGATTTCCAGACGCGGCCGCCCATTGCAAATACGTTCTGGAATGATGCGTTTTCTTATCTACAGTATTTCCTTTTTGCTCCACCATGAATTTAATAACATCGGTAGAAACCCTATTGTTAATAGCCATTACAACAGGATCGAAGAAACCAGAGTTTTGCTGTGAAGGACTGTTTCCTTTAGCTATTTCTGCTTTTACAGTTTCTATATTGGGATTATTTTTCCAAAATCCGCCATCTAACAACGTGTTTTTTTGCGCTTTTCCAAATCCGAAAGCCATTAAAAACAAGGCAGCAATCAAAGTTTTTTTCATAAGTACTGATGATATTATCGATCTTAATTTTATTTAAAACAATTATAAATAACAAAATTAGACATTATAATTTATTCAGCAAGAAAATTGAAATAAAAATTCATGATAGATGTTAGGAATTATAAGCCTTTAAATAAAAATTTTACCGTTTTGAATAAGCAGTTTATGTTCTTTTTCTAAAATTTTGACACTTCTAATGACTGTTTCTACGGCAAGGCCCGTAAGACAAGCTAATTCTTGTCTGGTATGTCTGATCTGAAATGAAAAGGCGTCTTTATTAAACTGAAAACTTTTAAGATAGTTGAGCAAAGTCCACACTTTTTCTACAGGATTTTTAACCGAATTATTTTTTATCATAATCATTTTATAATACATCCTTTCTGAAATATAATGGATTACCGCTACGGAAATTTCTGGTTTTTCTTTTAAAAGTTTGAAAAAATCATTTTTGGGAAGGCATAAAATTTTACAATCGGAAATTGCGATAGAATTCATAGGATAAGGTTTCTCATTAAACAGAGAGGATTCTCCCAAGCTTTGCCCATCTCCTAAAATATTATGAATAAACTCGGTCCCATCGGCATTGTAGTTATTAATTTTCACTTCGCCTTGATGAATTTGGAAATAATAATGTACAAGATTTCCTTCCTCAAAAATAATTTCTTTTGGTTTGAAATTTTTAATACTAGCCCCATTTTCCATTAAAATATTTTCATGAATAAGCATAGTGAGAGTTTTAGTTAAAGACCAGTTTCGTCGCCTAACAAATATAACAAAAGCTGACTAAAATATGGAACAAACAGGCTAAGTAATTCTTTCAAAAAAACAAAAAATTGTGTTATGTCAAAATAATACAACAATATGCTCTTAGAATTTATGATTGTAATCATAAAATTGTCCTTTTTAACCGCTGTAAATTTAGAGAACTAAAATTTTTAAACATTTCTGTCATGGATGGACTTTTCGGTAATACGGGTATACAAATTACAATTCTGTTACTTCTTATCCCTATAATATTTGCTTTAATTTTAACATTAATTAAAGTTAATCACATGATTTCTAATATTATAAAGAAAAGAGAGCTTAGAAATATATATACCAAAATTTCTGAATTAAAGCCTGAAGAAATTGATGAATTAAGAAAACGAAAATCCGAATTAGAATTTGAACTTTCTGGAAATGAACTTTCGAAAAATCTAAACATTGAAGACAAAAGAGGTCTTATCACAGAAAGTAAAGAAGTGAAAGATATGCGTTTTATGCAAACCAAACGCTACGAAAAATCCATTATAAAAATTCCTAAAGCAGAAAAAAAATTAATACTATGGTACATTGGCTGTAGTATTTTTTGGTTAATTATTGGGACAACTATCGGAATGTATTTGGGAATCAAATTTGTTGCTCCGGACGCAGATCATGTGAGTTGGTTGAGCTTCGGAAGGTTACGTCCTACGCACACCAATATTGTGTTTTGGGGTTGGTCTTCTATTGCGATGGTGGGACTTTCTTATTTTGTGGTTCCGCGCGTTGGTAATACTATTATACATAGTTTAAAGATAGGTTATGCTACTTTAATTTTGATGAATTCTGCCGTGTTATTGGGAAGTATAAGCCTTATGGCTGGGCTTAATAATAGCGGTGGCGAATATCGTGAATATATTTGGCCTATTATGCTTCTCTTTGCAATTGGCATTGTTATTACACTTTACAATCATTTGAAGTGCATTGCTTCTCGAAAAACAGAAGAAATCTACTTATCGAACTGGTATATTATTTCAGCCTTAATGTTTGTAATTGTTATATTAATTGTTGCTTACTTTCCTTTTTGGCAAGATGGCCTTGGAGAAACTATTGCACAAGGATATTATATGCATCAAGGTGTGGGAATGTGGTTTATGTTTTTCAATCTTGGGTTGATGTATTATTTTCTTCCTCAGGAACTTAATAGTCCTATTTATTCTTATAGTTTGGGGATTTTAGCCTTTTGGACACAGATATTGTTTTATACTCTTATTGGGACCCACCATTTCATTTTTTCTGCAATTCCGTGGTGGATGCAGACCATAGCAATTGTTTCCAGTGTCGGTATGGTTATTCCAGTAGCAGCGGGAAGTACCAACTTTTTTTTCACTATTAAAGGTTCTTGGCATCGTATAAAATTAAGTTATGTTTTGCCATTTTATGTGGTTTCCATTATTTTTTATTTTACTGGATCTTTACAAGGAACTGCGGAAGCCTTTCGTTCTACCAATCTCATGTGGCATTTTACAGATTTTACAGTTGCCCATTCACACATTACGATGTATGGGATTATTACTTTTATGCTATGGTCATTTTGCTATACTTTAATCCCTAGATTAACTTCGTATGAACCACCTAGTTTAAGTGTTGGAATCCATTTTTGGGTAGCATTAATTGGTCTTTTGATATACGTATTCTCTCTCATGATAGGCTCTACAGAAAAAGGACTTTCTTGGATAGATAAAAAACCTTTTATAGAGGGTGTTGTTAATATGATGCCTTATTGGCTGTGGAGGGCTATCGGCGGGACTATGATGTGGATTTCGCATCTCATTTTTGCTTATAATTTTTATAGAATGCTAAAACCACGTGCCGAAATTATACTTCCAGAATCGCCTCAAGAAGTTTTAAAAATTATTCAATCTAATAAAAATATCAAATGATGGATTTTTTTAACGATCATAAAAAATTATATTCAGCCTCATTATTATTCTTTTTGGTGCTTACTCTTATCATTTGCATATTGCCAGCGCTCGACAACCAAAGGATATATCAACCTCTTTCTACGAGCAAAGCGATGACAGAGACTGAAACCAGAGGCAAAATGCTATTCATTAAAGAAGGTTGCGTTGCATGTCATACCCAACAGGTTAGAAATGTGGATATGGATCAGGTCTTTGGAAGTCGACCAAGTATTGCTTCGGATTATGCTAGAAACAAAAGATTAAATTTATTTCAGAATACAGCCACTTTGATGGGAACCGAACGTACCGGTCCAGATTTAACCAATATTGGGCAACGACAATCGAGTCTAGATTGGCATTATACACACCTTTATAATCCAAGGGCTGTCGTTCCACAATCGATAATGCCTGCCTATCCTTGGCTATTTATTGAAAAAGATGCTTTGGATCCCAATGATGTTGAAGCCAAAATCCCAACCGAATTTCTAAAATCAAAAACAAAAAAAATCGTGATTTCGCAAGATGCAAAAGATTTGGTTGCCTATCTTTTATTTTTAAAACAGCCTGACCTTCCAAAATCTATTGCACCAAAAGAATTCTTATATAAACAAAAAGAAAGAAAATCTGAAACAGGATCAAAATCCAATTTACCCGATGGCGAAGCTTTATTCATCACCCATTGTGCTACTTGTCATCAGGCATCTGGAGAAGGCGTTCTGGGAGCTTTTCCACCTCTTAAGGGCGACCAAGTCGTATTAGGAAATAATATCGATTTATACGTTACCATCATCATGAATGGTTACAATGGCCTTGCACCAGCCTACGCAGAAATGCCTGCTGTAGGGACAACAGCCAACTTAAAAGCCGAAGAAGTTGCTGCCATTATTAACCATGAACGCAAAAGTTGGGGGAATAATGCGTCCGAAGTAACGGTAGAAGAAGTGCAAAATATCATGGATAAAATAGAAAAAAAATAACATGAAAAAGTATCAATTAATAAGTTTCATTTTTGTTTTGTTAGGAAGTTTTTCTAAAGCTTGCGAGGCTTGCAAATTACAACAACCCAAAATAACACAGGAACTCACCCACGGAAAAGGCCCGCAGTCCAATTGGGATTGGGCTATTGTTGTCATTATCTCGGTCATCACTTTGGCAACTTTATTTTATGCCGTCAAATTTCTAATGCATCCTGGCGAGAAAAACAAGTCACATATTAAAAATAATGTTTTAAGCTACTAAACATGGAAAATAATAGCCAACATAATGCCCTTGTCATTTTGTTTATAGACGATGAAGTGAATCCTATTGCAGAATTGCAGACGCCTATCGTCTTCAATCTGGACACAACCAAGTTAACAGATGGCGAACATGTCTTAAAAATCGTGAGCAAATACGGCAAAAAAGAAGGTCTTAAAACCATTCCTTTCATAGTTAAAAATGGGCCCATAATCAACATAGAAGGCTTATCCGACAAAGAAACTGTCAACGGTATTATTCCACTAATGCTCAACGCTTACGACACAGGCAAAAAGCAAAGTTTCATTATCAAAGGCAGCGAAAATCCACGCGTGATTCCTGTATGGGTATGGGTAATCATTCTACTTTTTGCAGCTTGGTCTGTATATTACATTATTACCAATTTTAGTGTAGACTAAATATTTTCATTTATAAATACTGAGCAATTCTTTTATTTAAAATCTCTTTTCGATAACGAAATTTGAAGTCCTTTTTTTACAGTGTGCATATTAACATTTCCACCATATTTTTATTAAGTTATGAGAAGAAAAAAATAGTTACCGAAAAAGTAAAAATTAATAAATAAAATAAAGTCGAAATTCTTTCTCATCATAATAAAGCCTAATACCTGCAAAATATCATATTTCAATTCATTTAAAAACATCAAAATGTCCGTTTTGTCCAATTTTATACAACTATAATATTATCTTTTAATAGTAATTCTTTGGAAATTTGCACTTCTAAATCACAAATTTACGATAGAAGATGAGCAACCAAAACCAACCCAACAATATACTAGAAAACAAAGATTTTCGGGACTCTGTAGCCACCGCAACAAAAGACGGAAAGCGCAAATGGGTATTTCCACGAAAACCAAAAGGCAAATACACCAACTACAGAAGTTATACGAGTTATGTTCTTCTTGCCTTATTTTTAACTGTCCCTTTTTTGAAACTTAATGGCAATCCGTTTTTTAGATTTAATATTTTAGATCGAGAATTTTTTATTTTTGGTCAAGCTTTCTACGTTCAAGACTTTTTTATTTTTGGATTGGGCGCAGTAACATCGGTGATTTTTGTAATGGTTTTCACCATTGTTTTTGGTAGAATATTTTGCGGATGGTTGTGCCCCCAAACCTTGTTTATGGAAATGCTTTTCCGAAAAATTGAATATTGGATTGAAGGCGACCGCAACAAACAAATTAAACTTGATAAACAAGATTGGAACGCTGAAAAAATTAGAAAAAAACTCATCAAATGGGGTATTTTCGCTTTTATTTCATTGTTGATTTCGCACGTTATGTTCATGTATATCGTAGGTCCTTCCGAGGTTTGGAAAATCATGAAAGCTGGTCCGTTGGAATATCCTGTCAACTTCATCGTGATGCTCGTTTTCACGACACTTTTTTATTTCGTTTTTGCGTGGTTGCGCGAGCAGGTTTGTACACTTATTTGCCCTTACGGAAGGCTTCAAGGCGTGTTAGTTGATAAGCAGACTATTAATGTTTATTACGATTTTAAACGTGGAGAAAATCGTGCAAAATGGAGAAATGGAGAAGACAGAACAGCAGCTTCAAAAGGCGATTGTATCGACTGTAATCAATGTGTGGTGGTTTGTCCAACAGGAATTGACATCCGAAACGGACAACAGCTAGAATGCATCAACTGTACTGCGTGTATTGATGCCTGCGACGAAATCATGCTAAAAGTGGGACTTCCAAAAGGTTTAATAAGATATGCCACAGAACAGGAAATTGAAACCCAAACCAAGTTTAAATTCACTGCCAGAATGAAGGCGACAGCCATCGCATTATTCGTATTAATTGGATTTTTGGGATATTTATTAAACGACAGAGGTCTTATGGAAGCCAAGTTTCTAAAAGTCCCAGGCTCTAGTTTTATCATTCAGAATAATGAAATCCGAAATTCTTTTACCTACACGATTATCAATAAATCCAACGGAGATTTAAAATTAAATTTTAAAGTTTTAAGCTCCCAAGATGCTAAGATTAATTTGTATGAAAAATCTCCAATTCTGTTAAAGAAAAACGAGATTAAAAAAGGTGATTTACAAGTTGTTTTTCCAGAAAATGAGATGAAACTTAGCAAACAAGAAATTGAAATTGGCGTTTTTGACCAAAACGGAACAATGATAACGTCCTACAAAACCATATTTGAAGGGCCTTTCAAATTAGTTTTGTAACAAAAATTAATGCTTCCGATTTAGCATTAAAAATTCGGAAGGTGTAAGTCCAGTTTGTTTTTTAAAAAATCTGGTGAAGTACGGATATTCTGAAAAACCTAGACGAAATGCAATATCCACGAGGCTTTCATCCAAATACACCAACATACGTTTGGCTTCCAAAATTGTTCTTTTTGAAATAATTTCGGAAGCTTTAACGCCCAAGACAGATTGCGAAATTCGGTTCAAATGTTTCGTAGAAATTTGTAATTGATCCGCATAAAACTGAACTGTTTTTTCGGAAATAAAATGTTGTTCCACCAGATTTTCAAAATCATGGAGCCTTGTGAGATACGAAAGCGAGCTTTGTCTTGAGAATGTTTTTTCTTGCTCTAAAAATAATCGTGAAGACCTAATCAAAACACTGGAAACCAAATTCCGAATCATGTGGTTTTTTAAAATTTTAGTGTCCTGATGTTCTCTCCAAATGGCTTCAAAATAATGCTTCATTTCTGAAAAATCAGTATCGGAAATTTGCAATAATCTCGGAAAACCAATCGATCCGAAAAACGGAAAATCTTTCGCTTTAAGATCTGCAAAATACAAATCGAAAAAAGACTGCGAAAAAAAGAAAATATAACCTTCTATATCTACCGACAATTGCCAACTGTGCACTTGGCCTGGCGACATGAAAAAAAGACTGCCCGACTTCACGTCATACGTATTAAAATCGATATCATGACTGCCCGAACCTTGGGTAAAATAAACCACCAAATAAAAGTTGTGGCGATGCGCTCGTTCAATATGTTTATGACTTTCTTTAAGATGATTCTGCAAGGTGTTACAATAGAACTCGATGTTGGAATCTAGCTGCTGAAATTGGTCAATATGAAGAACCGTAATAGGATTCATTATTTGTTTTGGTCGGTATTTCTAAACGGCATTTCATGTTGTTTAAAACTACTTTCAATAACCGCTTTTTCTAAATTTAAAATATTTTTCAACGAAGCATAATCTACTTTTTCAGCATCATCTGTCGGTTTATGATAATCGTCGTGTCCGCCTGTATGAAAAAACAACACAGGAATTTCTTTCTCATAAAATGAGGTTTGGTCCGAGCCGCCTCTACCCTCGTAGCCCGTATAAAATTTTACAAAATTTTCTGGCTGAATTTCTTTAAAAATCGTTTCGAAAGCAGGCGAAGTCCCATAACCAATAATGGAAACGCCGGTTTCTTTGTTCAGTCTGCCAATCATATCCATATTCAGCATCCACTGAATTTTGCTTAAATCATAAGTCGGATTGTTCACAAAATAGCGCGAACCTACCAAGCCCAATTCCTCGGCACCAAAAGCGATGAACAAAAAATTAACAGGCTCTTTTTCTTTGTTTTGAGAATAAATACGCGCCAATTCTAATAAGCCAGCCACGCCAGAAGCATTATCATCCGCACCATTATGAATAATTCCGTAGCTATTTTCTGCGCGGGAACTGCCTTGTTTTCCTTCGCCGATATGATCGTAATGTGCGCCAATAACGATGGTTTTCTCAGCATTGTTATTCAAAAAGCCAATCACATTTCTCGCCTCACGAATGCTGTCTGTTACTTTTACTTTTCGAACTTTTGCTTTAAAATCTTGATAAAAACCATCCGTTCCTAAAGCGTCTAATTGGTATTTTTTGAAATGTTTAGCAATATATTTTGCAGCTTTTTTATTTTGTTTGCTACCTGTTCCGCGACCTTTCATAGCATCGTCAGCAAGATAATAAATGTGTTTTTCTAAATTTTTAATTTCTACTTCTTGTGCGTTGGCTTGCAATCCCAAAAGGATAAAAATACTTAGAATGGCTGTTCTCATGCCAACAAAATTAACGAAAAGTCATTAGAATTCGCTTTATAAAATTTTACATTAGGAAAAAAGAAAGTGAAACATAAACCATTGAATGATATTTATTTAAAACAAATCACATTTAATTATTTTACACATTAAAATAAGACATAATATTTAACTTATTGACAATTAATAAAGCAATTAAATAACTTTAATTTAAATTAAGGCATGATATATGTATTAAAATGCATAATAATATTTAAAACTTAGCATTATGAGAAGCATTTTATGGACCGTAGCTGTCATTTGTATTATCGTTTGGCTGCTGGGTATGATAGGCGTAATTCCCGGAATAAGTACGGGTTATTTAATTCACATTTTATTGGTAATTGCCGTTATTGTCGTTCTTTTTAACATTATTTCCGGACGAAAACCGCTGGATTAAAAAACATAAAACCTCCTTAGCGAGGTTTTTTTTATCGCATTTCATCATTTTTAATTCTTAAAAACGATGCTTCTTTTTAAAACATTAATTTCAAAATAAAACGAAGAAAGCGTTTCTCTAAAAAACCTCGTATTTTTGCAGCAAATAAAAAAACCTTGCAAACCGATTTACTTTTAATTACGCCTCCTTTTACGCAACTCAACACACCATATCCCGGAACGGTCTATTTAAAGGGGTTTCTGAATACTTTGTCCTACCAAATATTTCAGTCGGATTTGGGATTGGATGTCATTTTAAAGCTATTTTCCAAGCAAGGTTTAACGGATTTATTTGAGTTTATTGAGCATCAAAATGTAGAATTGGGCGAAAATGCTCAACGCATGTTGATATTGAAAGACGATTATATTTCCAGCATTGATCCCGTTATTCACTTTCTGCAAGGCAAAAATTCAACGTTGGCGGATTCTATTGTTCAAGATGGATATTTGCCCGAGGCTTCAAGATTTTCTCAATTGGAGGATTTGGATTGGGCTTTTGGAGCGATGTCTTTTCAGGATAAAGCCAAGCATTTTGCCACTTTATATTTAGAAGATTTATCGGATTTAATTATTGAAGCTGTAGACGAAAATTTCGGTTTTAGTCGATATGCAGAACGTTTGGGAAGATCAGCCCATTCTTTTGATGAGTTGTACAATGAACTTCAAAATAAACCCACTTATATTGATAAAATCACGCTTTCCGAATTAGAAAAACTGATTCAGAAAACGCAACCCAAAATCATTGGATTTTCCGTGCCTTTTCCTGGAAATTTGTATTCGGCTTTTCGTTGTGCGCAATACATAAAAACCAATTATCCCAACATAAAAATCAGCATGGGCGGAGGTTTCCCGAATACAGAATTGCGTTCTTTGAGCGATGTTCGCGTGTTTGAATTCTTTGATTTCATTATGTTGGATGATGGCGAAGCACCAACGGAACAGCTCCTAAAATTCATCTATAACGAAGCCGAAATTTCAGATTTAAAAAGAACATTTATCCTTCAAAATAATGAAGTAATTTACATCAACAATCCTGAAATTCGGGATTATAAATTCTCAGAAGTTGGAACGCCCGATTATTCGGATTTAAGATTGAATGAATACATTTCTGTGATTGAAGTGGTGAATCCGATGCACCGACTTTGGAGCGATGGCCGTTGGAATAAACTGACGATGGCGCACGGTTGCTATTGGGGAAAATGTACGTTTTGCGACATTTCTTTAGATTATATTAAAATTTACGAACCTATTGTTGCTCAACAAATTGTTGACAGAATGGAGGAACTGATAAAAACCACTCAAAATACAGGTTTTCATTTTGTGGATGAAGCCGCTCCACCTGCTTTGATGCGTGAAGTAGCCTTGGAAATTCTCCGCCGAAAACTCACCGTAACTTGGTGGACGAATATTCGTTTTGAGAAAAGTTTCACCTATGATTTGTGTAGATTGTTGAAAGCTTCGGGTTGTATTGCGGTTTCTGGAGGTTTGGAAGTGGCTTCGGACCGATTGTTAAAACTCATTGACAAAGGTGTAACCGTGGATCAGGTAGCGATTGTAAACCGAAATTTCACCGAAGCTGGCATTATGATTCACGCCTATTTGATGTACGGATTTCCGACACAAACTACCCAAGAAACTATTGATAGTTTAGAAATGGTTCGTCAGTTATTTGAAATCGGGATTTTGCAATCTGGTTTTTGGCATCAATTTGCGATGACGGCTCACAGTCCGGTGGGTATGAATCCCCATTATTACAAAGTCATCAATCACAGTACAGAACTAGGAACTTTTGCAAATAATGATATGCTGCACGAGGAAAAATCAGGCTTAGATCATACGCAATTTTCGTTTGGTTTGAAGAAATCTTTGTTCAATTATTTGCATGGTGTAGGATTTGAACTGCCTTTGCAGGAATGGTTTGATTTTAAAATTCCAAGAACAACGATTCCGAAATTTTATATTGAAGATGTTTTAAATAATGAGACTTTTTCTGGTCACAAACCCAATCAGAAAGTCGTTTGGCTGGGTGGAATTCCGCAATTGAACATCACCACAAAAACCAAAAAAGGCATCATTTACGAAAATGCAATGTTAAGCATTCATACCAAACAAGATGCTGTGGAAATCCGTATGGAGAAAGAAATTGCAGAATGGTTGATTAACTTCATCCAACTTTTAAACGAAAGTCCAAAAGCATTGACTTATCAACAGATGAAAACTCATTTTGAAGAAGCTTTGGAAATAAATTTTGATGTTTTTATAGCATCAAAACCTGCAGAAAAATTGAAGGAGATTGCATTGCTTTTTGTTTAATTTTATTATCCGTTTTTAATCGCAATTCTGAGTTTTAACTCAAAGTCGCAAAGGATTTTAAAAAGCAAACTGTTATTAAGTTCGCAAAGGATTTTGATTATAAAAATTGAGAATTTGTTATTCTAAATTTTCAACTTTTGAATTGAATAAAATCATTAGAATTCCCATTGAAATAAAACCTGAAACCAATAACAGTCCATATTTTGCAAAAGAAAAAGGAATATAAATAACAGAAAAAAGACTTGATAATATTAAAATAATTTCATTAGAAATAACCCCGAAAACTAAAATATAAAGTCCAAACTTAAAGAATTTTCTATCTTTATTTTCCTGAAACTCCCCTATTTTCCAAATTAAAAATAGACTTACGCCTACTAATAAAACCAGATGCAAATAGGCAATTACGATATTAATATTGTTAAATGCCAAAACGCCAATTTCTGGAATGGCAGAAAGTCCTTGTAATACAAATTTTAACAAAAAAGTGATTCCTACAATTTTTAAAAGAAGTTTACTCTCAGTTTTCATAGTTGCAGAAATATTTTTCCATTGTTGCACTACGATTTTGTGAATTTTTACAGCGCCAAAAAGTTGAATAATTCCCACTATTCCCATTGGTAAGAACCAATTCTGTGCAGATTTCATCCATAATACAGAGAGTCCGTATCCTAAAAAAGTTCCTAAAAAAAGAAGAATAAAAGTAATTTTGTTGTCTCTTTTAGAAATTGTAAAGCCATATTTCCGAAGGCTTATCCATACAATTCCAATGCAAGAAAAAAGGAAAAAACCGTTGTATTGATAATGCAAATAGAAATAACCAGAAGCTCTATAAATTTCTTCAAACGCTTCTTTTTGGGACGAAAAATACGCAAGACCAAAAATCCCGATGGCAGAAAAAACCGCAAAAAATGCTGCATATTTTAACCAAATAATTGCAGGATCTTTAATGGTTTTAGTATCCTTCCATACAAATAAACAATACGCAAAGCCCGTAAACAAAGCAATTGCGGAAAAAACGATAGACAACCAATAATATCCACCGTATAAAAACGAAAACAACATTCCGTAGGAACCAATTTGATTAGATATCATTAAAATTTGATATTTAATCTTGTTGAAATCAGGTTTATTCTTTTGGATATAATTGGCAACAAAAATGTAAATACACGAGGAAACCCAGCCGTAAAAAGCAAAATGCGAATGCGATTCCTGCATAAATTTATGTGTAAAACCCGGAAGAGAAAACACCAAATTATACCTCATTAAAGTTCCTAAAAGCGAAACTAAAAAGAAGTTAAAAAGACTTATTCTAATCCAAAACTTTAGATTTAACATCGGCTTATTGTATTTCTGTTCTCAAGAGCATGTTATTATTCAGCAAATATAAAAACTAAATGCCGAATAAAAGAGTTAAAAGTCTTTTATTCAATTGATAATTATCAGTCCTTAAATCTTTTAAAAATCTTGTTTTGGAAATGGATTTTGTAGTTTTTATGAATTAGAAATTTGAAGTCATATTTTTTTTCCTTCTAATTAAATTAACCTATTTCTAAGATTTATCATGAAGGAGATGATCCTAGCTATACCTATTACGATGGTAAAACCAACGGAAGCATCGAAATTCCAACGGAGAATATATCAAAAGAAGTTGGAGATTATTTCATTGTAATTTTCACCAATGATTCTTACAGCGAAGTTTCTAAGCGTGTCCAGTTCGAAATGTATGATAGCACCTTAGGAACTGCAGCACCAGATGCCCATAACAACGAGCTACAAGTCTATCTAATCCTGCAAAACAAGGTGAAAAAAACCGTCTTAAAATCAAAATATCCGATTGACCAAATTGATATTTATGACATGACAGGAAGTTTATTCTATACCTCAAAAAATATTCATGCCCTCAACTACTCTATCATTAATCAAAGTCTTCCAAAAGGGACTTATATTATGAAAGTACATTCTAACAAACTTTATACTTTAAAAATGATTATTAAATAATTGTTTGCAGAGTGCAATTAATACAAACGGCAGGATTCTTCTCGTTGTTTTTTTTATTTTTTTTAAAATTTAGAACTTCTAAAAACCTAGACATTATTTACAAAACATCTTATATAAAAACTTGAAATTTACACTAAGCTCAATATGCATAAAAAAGCTGTAAATTTGCGACATGAATCAGGACACAATTTGCGCTTTAGCCACTGCCAATGGAATGGGCGCCATCGGGATCATTAGGATTTCTGGAGAAAAATCTTTTGAAATCGTTAATAAAGTTTTTGAAGGTAAAAATCTGGAAAAAGTGGCCTCTCATACTGTACATTATGGGTTTGTTAAAGATGAAACCGAAACGATTGATGAAGTTATGGTTTCGGTTTTTCATGCACCGAAGACTTTTACTACAGAGCATTCGGTGGAAATTTCTTTTCATGGCTCACCGCATATTGGGGCAAAAATCCTAGAAGTGTTGATAAAAAATGGTGCAAGAATGGCGAAAGCTGGGGAGTTCACCATGCGTGCATTTATGAATGGCAGAATAGATCTTTCCCAAGCCGAATCTATTGCTGATTTGATTGCTTCTGAAAATGAAGCGTCACGAAAAGTAGCTTTGAACCAATTAAAAGGTGGAATTACACAGGAAATTTCGGTACTGAGAAATGATTTGCTGAACTTCACTTCTCTTATTGAACTCGAACTCGATTTTGCTGAAGAAGACGTGGAATTTGCTGATAGAACCGCTTTGGTAGGTTTGATAAAGAAGATTCAGATGAAATTAAAATCCTTAATTGATAGTTTCCAATACGGAAATGCCATCAAAAACGGAACCGCCGTTGCCATTATCGGGAAACCTAATGCCGGGAAATCTACCCTACTGAATGCATTGTTGAAAGAAGAACGTGCGATTGTGAGCAATATTGCGGGAACGACAAGAGATACCATCGAGGAAATTCTGCATATTAAAGGACATGCCTTCCGATTGATTGATACCGCGGGACTTCGTGAAACGGAGGACGAAATAGAAGCGATAGGTGTAAAAAAAGCCAAAGAAAAGGTGGAACAAGCGGAGGTTTTGGTGTATTTGGTGGATGCTGCAACTATAGATTTTAGCGAAGATTTCGACATGCTGAAAAGCCTCATTCGAAAAGATTTAGAAGTAATTGTTTGCGCAACGAAGATTGACGAGGTTAGCCCTTCGGTTTACGAGAGTATGGAATCCGCGTTCCGAAATGAAATTGATTTCCCATTTAATTTCATTACCATATCTGCGGTTGAAAACCAAAACATTCAAGATTTAAAGAATGATTTATCCTCCTATGTTGAAAGTTTGAAAGCCCAAGAAGGCGGTGTAGTGATTACTAATCAACGTCACTATGCAGCTTTGCAGAACTCTTTGGAATCGGTAACGCGTGTGGAAGAAGCTGTTTCTCATCAAATCACTACCGAACTGCTCGCCTACGAATTGAGAAATGCTTTGGAACAATTGGGTGAAATCTCTGGTGAGTTTACTAACGATGAAGTTTTAGGCAATATTTTTAGTAAGTTTTGTATCGGGAAGTAATTATATCCGCCAAATGATGATTTATTACATATAAAGCGCATGTTTTGTAATATTTTTACTATTTATCCTAACAACAGTGTTGCTGTTAGGGTTGAGCCATGGGTAATTGTGTCTGATTATTGATGAGCCGAAAACATTTGCTTTTACCTTCTTAGTGGACTCTTGTACTATTACTTTTATTATTGAGTCTCCTTTTTTCGGTTTTGGTTTCATGAATTATCCATACACCATCCATACATTCTCCATACACTATTTATACACTACCCGTAAATTAATAATGAAGTAATTTTTAATGTAATAATGTAAGAAACTAATGATGTTACAAAGGGAAGGAATTTTTGGCCCGTGAAATTCAGAAATGTGTTCCATAGTCCACCAGGCACTCCTTTAATCTTATCTGCATTTAACAAAAAAAGAGCCCACGCCGTTGTATATACTATTAGAGTATCTAGTGAGTGTTTCTTAACCTCACCCTGCGGGTGTACAAGCACCCTCGTCATATTTTTAGCTATCCAATGATTAATTCGATGCCCGCTTTTTCTGCTTTGTACTTTATTTTCGTCTGCAAGTCATAATAACTCCAATTGCGAAGCACAAATTCCTTTTCTTTTGCAATTCCTATTTTATCTTCCTGATTGGTTAATATCAAGGTTCCTGCCTGTTGTTGGACACAGAAATCGATGAGCTGTCTGCTGTACACATGAAGCCGATGGCTCACATAGCGATTTTCCAAATTCTCAGTGGTATGCAAGGCTTTTTGTTTTCGTTTCGCTCCTTTTCCTGATCGGGCATAAGCAATGCCTTCTTGAATTCTTTTTTGACTTGCCTGAATCGCCAATCTTCGATACAAAAACTCTTCTTTTGAACCAATATTGATTCGTACATTGTTGGATTTTACGACGATTGGATGTTCTAATGACAGAGACGCTTCCGCAATGATTTCGGGTTTTAAATGATGCTCCGCTTTTTCAAATTCAAATACGGCCAGCCAATAGATTTTCCCTGCTTTCAACTGGATCTGTGAGGTGCAAAGTTTTATTTCTTTCCTTAACAGTTGTTCCATAATCAAACGTTTATCCGAGAAATCGTTTCCTAGATAGGTTTTCACCGGTATTGCAAACATGTTGAAGCAGAAGGCTTTCTTCTCAGGGCAATACCTCAATTTGCTGATGCATTTCACCGGCAGCGGTATGGGAATGTCTTTTTTAAAGTTTTGTAAAGATTTTAGGCCTTGCCCATAGGCGGCTTTGTTTTTAGAGAAAATGGATTGAATGGTATTATTCAGGCTTCCCAAAATATCGGTGGGAATTTCTCCTTTGAAACGGTCGAAGACCATGCGCGCCGTGGTATTTATTTTTGAACGATTAAATAGTCCCATTTCATCTTTGTTTGCATCAACCAGCTTGTATTGTATTTCTTCGGTGAAGTAAAAGAAATCCTTTATCATTTCCTGAACATACAAATGGGAAACGATGAGATTAGCGGCTCGGAAACAACGGTTCTGATAGCGGTAGAGTTTTTCCCACATCACATTTTTTTCAGTTGAAGGAACATCGATCAGCAGCTGAATTTTTCTGGTTAGTGTCATGGTTGATTTTTCCATTTCAAAGAGGTCTTTCAGAAATGTTTTGATTTTGTAAATACTGATAAGCAAACACAAATTCACGATGCACTAGCCTTTCGGGTAATTTCAGTTCTTGAGCAATAATTGCAAAGGAAGATTTCTGCTCACACCTTCTTTTTAAAATCTCTAGTTGTTGGCTATTGAGTGTATTTTGCTGTTGGTGACTCACCGTATTTTTTTTATTTGGTTGTTCAAAGGCACTTCCTTTGGTAATTTTTCGAAGATCTTCGATGGCGCGGCTCACTTCATTGCTGATGTCTTTTACACTGCTTCCCATGGCCTGTGCAATGGGTGTGTACTGAAAGCCATATTCAAGGCAAAGTTTGATAAGGTGCTTTCGTTTAGGATGCAGTACGTTCAACAATTTTTTTACTTCGTCAAAATTTTTCTGATCGGACTCTTGACGGAGCAGATGCTCGGCATCGTGCAGTGGATCGTATCCAATGAGATAATCCTGGTAATTTTCAAAACGTTCAAGAGAATCGATTAAACGAGCGAATTTGCTTCTAGGTGCATTGAAATAGGTGATACAATCTCTCTTCAAAACAAAACGTAGAAAGCCAAGAATATGTTGAGGAGATTCAATAGATTGGCGGTTAAACCAAAGTTTGAGGAAAGCATCTTGCACGAGCGTTTCCACGATGAATGTATCTCGAAGCATTCTGTTTCCTACCCAGAAAAGGAGTTTTTTATAACGAAAATGAATGTGTTCTAACGACTTCGGATTGCCTTCTTTCAGCAGTTTCAACAACTGATGATCATTTAGCGTAAGCCGCAAGGAGTTTGTTTTGGTCATATTAATTTTTTTCACTAGTAAAGTTCAAGAAACAAGAAGAGATATTCTATTCAAAAAAGGGATATAATATCCGGGATTATCATACACCGAGTTTTGGATGTAGTATAATCAGTTGGCGTTTCATTCAAAAGAGTAGCCTTGTAATGCTGCCTTGTGATTAAGCATCAATACAAACTTTCCTGCTCTGTGAAAGCGCTGCATGAGCAATTACAAAAAGCATAACATCACACTTTTTCAAGCTCTTAATTGTAAGGATTTTTAGTACACGAAACAGATGTCCATCTTCTACCTTAAAACCAATGAAAGACAAAACAATGTATTGTGCTGAAGCCACCTCGTATCACGTGTTTACGGTAATGTATGAAAGAAAATATTCATTATTGCTAAACGGTGTTTTGCATTTTAAATTCAAAGAAATTCTTCTCCAGTACTCTATTTTTATTTTTGATAAAAATACGTTCAAATAGCAATGGACAAGTTTTGGTCTCAAGCCTGAATAATCAATACTTTTGCGGAATAAAATATTCGATAGAAGGGATATTTTACAGGATATTTTTTTTAACTTTACACTTCATACGAATGAAGAGATAAAGCTCTATTCGTACGCTTATAAAATTTTGATCACCGTTATGGAACAGAAAATACATCAGGGAAGAAACGTGAAACGCTTTAGAGAAATGCTGGGCATCAAACAGGAAGCTTTAGCTTTTGACTTGGGCGAAGACTGGACTCAAAAGAAAATATCGTTGTTGGAGCAAAAGGACATTATAGAAGATGATCTTTTAAAAGCCATTTCTAATGCCCTGAAAATTCCAGTAGAGGCTTTTCAGAATTTTGATGAACAACAAGCAATTAATATAATTTCAAACACCGTCAATAATAATGACAATGCTAATGGTAATTCACTATTCAGCTACTATCCAACAATTAATCCAATTGAAAAATTGGTTGCTTTGCATGACGAAAAAATCGCTCTATACGAAAGAATGCTAAAAGAGAAGGATGAGATGATGGCGCGGCTGGAGAAGTTTATTAATAAATAAAATATAGATCTTAAAGACAATCCCCTTATAGTATTAAAGGCTCAACAGTATGTTGGGCCTTTTATTTTATAAAGCTATACGAATTAATATTTATTTAAAAGCTGTCGGCAGATACAGACTCGTTAAAATAAGATTCTGAGGTTAAAGAGACATCATTAATTTTTTGTCAGTATTTATCCACAAAGACATTTAAATACGGAAAACCGTAATTAAACTCATTAAACTTTTCACTATTTTTGAAAGATTAGTATTTTGTAAAAATATGGCGAAAAAGCTACCAACGAAAAGCACCGAAGAAATCCTTTGGGATGCAGCAAATAAATTACGTGGTTCGATCGAACCATCCGAATATAAACACGTGGTATTGAGTTTAATCTTCTTGAAATTTGCAAGTGATAAATTCATCAAACGTAGAGAAGAATTAAAAGCAGAAGGTAAAGAAGCCTTCTTAGAAATACCCGAATTTTATCAGGCAGAAAATGTATTCTATTTGCCTGAAGAATCTCGTTGGACGTACATTATCGAGAATGCCAAACAAGAAGACATTACCTTAAAAGTAGATACAGCACTTAAAACCATAGAACGTACCAACAAATCATTAGAAGGTGCGTTACCCGATAACTATTTCTCTCGATTGGGATTGGATCAATCCAAGTTTTCGGCTTTATTGGATACCATCAACAACATCGATACGCTTCGTGATGAAGCCCAGGATATTGTAGGACGTGTGTACGAATATTTCTTGAGCAAATTTGCCATTGCCGAAGGAAAAGGGAAAGGTGAATTCTATACGCCGAAGTCGATTGTAAACTTAATAGCCGAAATGATTGAACCGTACAAAGGTAAAATCTATGACCCTTCTTGTGGTTCTGGTGGTATGTTTGTGCAGTCGTTGAAGTTTATAGAGAAACACCAAGAAAACAAAAAAGACATTTCCATTTACGGACAAGAGTTAACGAATACCACGTTTAAACTGGCTAAAATGAACTTAGCCATTCGTGGGATTTCTGCCAATCTAGGAAATAAAGCCGCCGATACATTTAGTGACGATCAGCACAAAGAACTGAAAGCCGATTACATCATGGCGAATCCGCCGTTCAACTTAAAAGATTGGCGCGCTGAAAACGAATTAACAGACGATCCACGTTGGACCGGTTACGAAGTGCCTCCAAAATCCAATGCCAATTATGCGTGGATTTTGAATATGATTTCTAAATTGTCGCAAAACGGTGTCGCTGGTTTTATCTTAGCCAATGGAGCCCTTTCGGGTGGTGGTGAAGAATACAAAATCCGTAAACAAATTATAGAAAACGACTTGGTAGAAGCGATTGTGATTTTACCAAGAGCGATGTTTTACTCTACAGATATTTCGGTAACACTTTGGATTTTGAACCGAAATAAAAAAGAACGCACTGAAGTAAGGGCGAATTGCGATTCGCCCCGACATTATCGTAACCGCGAAGGTGAAGTGTTGTTTATGGATTTACGCCAAAAAGGTGAACCTTTTGAAAAGAAATTCATTCAATTTGCTGAACAAGATATTGAGCAAATTGCAGCAACGTATCACAACTGGCAGACATATAAAAGCGAAAGTAAGGGAAATAAAAGTATGGGCGAAAGTAAGGGCGAATTGCAATTCGCCCCAACCGTCCCAACCGCCCCGACCTACCAAAATATACCCGCATATTGTTACTCTGCCACTTTAGAAGAGATTCGTAAAAAGGATTATTCGTTGGTACCAAGTAAATACATTGAGTTTGTCAACCGTGACGAAAATATCGACTACGATACCCAAATGCAAGCCTTGCAAACCGAATTGAAAGACTTGTTTCAGCAAGAAGAAGCCTTAAAACAAGAAGTAGCTAACGTTTTTAAAGCTTTGGGGTATGAGTTATAAGATTCTTGGAGATTATATCAGAAAAGTTGATAACAAGAATAGAGACATGAAAGTACTTAACCTTCAAGGATTGAGTATGACTAAAGAATTTAGAAAATCAACTTCTAATATTGTTGGAACTGATCTTTCAAAATATAAAATCGTAAAGCAAGGACAATTTTGTTGCGATTTTATGTCTGTTATTCGAGTTCATAAATTACCAGTTGTCTTAAATAATTTAGGAGAAGATGTCATTATTTCTCCAGCTTATGTTGTATTTGAAGTGATAGACGAAAATCTTTTACTACCAGAATATTTAATGCTATGGTTTAGAAGAACTGAATTTGATCGTTATGCAGATTTTAGATGCGATAGTTCTATTCGTGGTGGTTTTCAATGGGAAGAATTATGTGAAGTAGAATTACCCGTTCCATCCATCGAAAAACAACGCGAAATTGTAGCCCAATACCAAGCGGTAGAAAACAAAATAAAAGTCAACGAACAAATCTGCGAGCAATTAGAAGCTACTGCGCAAACCTTATACAAACAATGGTTTGTTGATTTTGAATTTCCTGTAACGGACACTGAGGCTCTCGAAGTGTCCGATGGTGTGGCTTCGAGTGCCTCAGCCACCGGTTATAAATCCTCTGGCGGTGCGATGGTGTACAACCAAGAATTAGAAAAAGAAATTCCTGAGGGCTGGGAGGTTGGATTATTATCCGATTTAATTACGGTTAAATATGGTAAAGATTATAAACATCTGAGTAAAGGAGATATACCATTATATGGATCTGGAGGAATAATGAGTTATGTAAATGAAGTTCTTTACAATAAGCCTTCAGTTTTAATACCTAGGAAAGGTTCTTTAAATAATATTCTTTATGTAAAAACACCATTTTGGTCAGTTGATACAATGTTTTATACAATACCTAAAATAGATAATACATTAATTTATGTTTTTAATGTACTTTCTAAGATGGATTTTAATTCTTTAAATGTTGGTTCTGCTGTTCCAAGTATGACTACTGAATATTTGAATAGTATGCAGATTTTAATACCTGAAAATAATGTTTTAAAAGCGTTTGACTTCGAATTAAATCAACTGGAAGATTATAAAATATCGGTTAACACCCAAAACCAAAAACTCACACGACTTCAATCGTTGTTGTTAAGTCGTTTGGCGAGGTTGGAGGGGTAAACTAAAACTAAACTACTATAAACTTAAGAAACACAAATGGGAAAAGAAATTTGTATTAGCGAAGTATATATTAAACAATTTGTAGAAGGCTTACGACCAGAAGATCACGAGATACGCAAACAATTAGATTATGGGTATTCTTGGGAAAAGAATACTGCTATTTTATATACAATTCGTCCATTTTGGAATAATCCGAATGAGTTAATTCAGTCCGATTTTGCAAAAATACGATTTACGAAAACCACCAATTCTTGGTCCTTGTATTGGATGCGAGCTTCAGGTAAATGGGAGTTGTACGAGCCACACCCAATTGCTAATAATTTACAAGATTTATTAGCGATTATAAAAGAAGATCAGTTCAATTGCTTCTTTGGGTAAAAATACAAAACACTCCCAACTTCAATCGTTGTTGTTAAGCCGATTGGCTAGGTTGGAGAGGGTAACTTAAAAATACTAATAACCAAAGGAAACACTATAAATTATGTCACATGTAAGAATCCAAAGTATATCAATAGAAAATTACCGTTCATTTGGAGATATTCAGGAATTTTCTTTTCCTAATTCTGATTATCGTAAGCCAATTTCTATTATAGGCTATAATAATGCTGGAAAAAGTAATTTATTGAATGCTATTTTATATGGAATTGGTGAAAAATTTATATCAGACAAATCATTTGAAATTGTAGATCAACATAATTTACAGATTGATAATCATATTCATATTAATACTTCGATAGATGGAAGTGATTATGCACCAAACAATAGATTTGGAAGACAATCTATAGCTGGTAATTATCATATATTTACAAGTATAGAAAATGATGAATTGAGAAGTAAATGTGAGCCATCTTTTTTTGGGAAAGGAAAACATTACAATATATTTTATATTAATTTTCATAATATTAAAGAAGAAATTTCTACTCAAAAAACAAGTTGGGGAAATCTTAAATCGTTTCTAGCTAAGCATATACAAAAGTTAGTAGATGCTGACAATACGATGAAAGCTAAAAAAGATGTTTTTGAAAATGAAGTTAAAGATGCAACGGATAAAGTTTTAGATAATTCTCAGTTAAAACAATTTATTGAAACTATACAAAAAAATTACCATCAAAACCTTAGAAATAACAGTTGCGCTGTTGATTTTGGTTTGCCTAGTTATGAGGATATATTTCTAAAAATGATGTTTAAAGTTGGTTTAAATGGTAATTCCGAGAATCTAATTCCTATTGATCATTTTGGAGATGGCTTTATTTCTATGTTTGTTATGGCAGTTATACAAGCAATTGCGGAAACTAATATCGATGATAGATGTTTGTTTTTATTTGAAGAGCCGGAGAGTTTCTTACACGAAAATCATCAAGAGTATTTTTATAAGATGGTTTTATGTACTCTTGCTGAAAAAGGTCATCAAGTAATATATACTACACACTCAGACAGAATGATTGATGCTTTTGATACAAAAGGTATTATCAGATTAGATACTGACGAAAATAATCAAACAATTAAAGCTTATAATAATATTGGAAATTTTGTAGATCCGCTTTTAGGGTTAAACCCTGCTGATTTTGATGAGCCAATTAATGTAGCACGATTTAACGAATATATCAAAACGGTTGAACCTAATCTTAATAGAATGCTTTTCAGTAAAAAAGTAATTCTTGTAGAAGGGCCTAATGATGTTTTAGTTTATAAAGAAGTAATAAGGAGAAAAGTACTAGAAGCTATTGCTACAAGAGATAATATAATTGATAAATCTAAATTTGCGGATACTTATTTAAATTTTGAAAATATATCATTTGTTTGTCATCATGGAAAGGCAACAGCCTTATACATTGTTGAATTGTGTAAACATTTTCAGATAGATTATTTCTTAATTAATGATTGGGATTTTGATTTAGCAGATATTTCTATCGCCCAAATTAGAGGGTTTGCAGATTTAAACGCATTGCAAACCGATCCTATTTATACAGGTGGTGATACTACTAAAAAAGGAATGCTGACAACAAATAGAAAATTAATTGAAAGTACTGAAAAAGAAAGAATTCATTTTAATGTTAAAAAGCTCGAAACAGTAATTGGCTATAATAGTGTAGATAAAAGTGGTTTGAAAATATGGAATCATATTAATAATCCAGGTTTTATAATTACGGATAATTTGTTTCCTGAAAATTTGGCTCTGTTTGTAGGGATAAATAATTTAACACATGTTAATCCATTACAAAACATACAAGTTGAATTAAATGATGATTTGCCATTTTAAAACATGAAACATACCAAAACTCAATTAGAACAAGCTTTTATAAGCCTTTTGGTGATAGAGGAGTAATCAAATTTTTTGAAACAGTGGGCGAAGTTAGTAAGGACGTAGATAGTAAGGACGAATTGCAATTCGCCCCAACAAAAAACTATCAGTATATTATACTTTTAAATAGCTAAGCTATGAAACAATACAACCCAAATAAACACCATCGCAGATCGATACGTTTGGTTGGCTATGATTATAGCCAAGCGGGATTGTATTTTGTTACTTTAGTTTGTCAAGATAGAGCGCAATTGTTTGGTGATATAAAAGATGGTATCATGTATTTGAATGAATTTGGGCAAATTGCTGCCGGTGAGTGGTTGCATACGCAGGAAGTGCGAAATAATGTTGTATTGCACGAATTTGTAGTAATGCCTAATCATATCCATGGTATTATAGAAATACTATATCCTAAAGAATCCAGCAATATTGTCGGCGCTTTTAAATCGCCATCCCAAACCATAGGTGCAATCATCAGAGGCTATAAAATAGCTACAATAAAACGAATAAAAGAACTAGGAAAACGAACAAAAGATAGTAAGGGCGAATACAGTAAGGGCGAAGATAGTAAGGGCGAAAGTAAGGGCGAAAGTAAGGGCGAATTGCAATTCGCCCCAACCGCCCCAACGAGGGGAATCATAAAATCCTTAGATTATAAGATCTGGCAACGTAACTACTATGAACATATCATAAGAGATGAAAAGGCTTATATCAATATCAGTAATTACATTATTGAAAATCCTCTTAATTGGGAGGAAGACCAATTGAATACACCATGAAATACACCGAATCACAACTAGAACAAGCTTTTATCAGTCGTTTGAATAAAAAAATACAGAAGTAAATTACGCTATTTTGTAACAAATTTTCACTAAATTTGTTACAAAACATAAAGATATTAACAAGTGAAATCCTCTAAAAATCAAATAGAAACAAAGGTTTTAAAATCATCATTAGGCGAAGTATTTTTCGCTGAAGATTTCTATACGTATGGTTCACCAGGTAATATCCGTTTAACGCTTTTTCGTTTGGTTAATGAAGGCATATTAGAACGTTTGGCTCAAGGCATTTATCTAAAACCCAAAAGAGATCCGTTGTTAGGTACCCTTTATCCTACTACGGAAGAAATAGCCAAGCAAATAGCACAACGCGACAAAGCACGTATTGCCCCAACGGGTGTATTCGCTTTGTATTTGTTGGGGCTAACCACACAAGTTCCTCTAAAAGCGGTGTATCTGTCCGATGGTTCACAAAGAGAAATTAAAATAGGAAACCGCACCATTCAATTCAAAAAAACAGTTCCTAAAAGTTTTGCCATAAAAGATGAATTATTACATCTCATCGTACAAGCCTTTAAAGAAGTGGGACAAAAAGAAGTAACCACTGATTTTTTAAAAAAAATAAAACCCTCTATACTTCAGCTTGATGACCAAGTGGTACAAAAACAATTAAAATATGCTCCAGTTTGGATTCAGAAACAGATAAATAACCTTTATACAACTTCCCAAAATGTGGATTAATCTTTCTACTGAACAAAAAATACAAGTATTAGAACAAACAGGTATTGCCAAAGGTTTACCTGCTTTTGTGATTGAAAAAGATTGGTGGGTTTGCATATTATTAAGGGCTATTTTTCAATCAAAATACGCAGATTCCATTATTTTTAAGGGAGGTACCTCTTTAAGTAAAGCCTATCATTTAATAGATCGTTTTTCGGAAGATATTGATTTAATTATTGATCGGCATTTGTTAGGATTTGACATTCTTGATTCAGGTTCAAAAATAAAAAAATTGCGTAAAGCCTCAGGTTCCTTTATCATTAATGAATTTAGACAAGAATTGATGCATCAATTACAGCAAATGGGGATTTCAAAAGAAGATTATGAAATACAATATAACGAGCACGTAGACGATACAAGTGATCCCAATACATTAGAAATTCATTATCACTCTGTTGTACCCGTCAGCAATGTCTACATTCAACAGCGTGTTTTGTTAGAAATGGGAGCAAGATCTTTAACAGAACCAGCAGAAACAAAACCAATCATCTCATTTATAGACGAGAACTATAAGGGTTTACCTTTTGCAGAAGAAACTTTTAATGTACAGGTGGTTGTTCCTACACGTACTTTTATAGAAAAGACTTTATTACTTCATGAAGAATTTTCGAAACCTATTGATAAAATCAGAACCGATAGATTAACACGTCATTTTTATGATTTAGATAAAATGATGACAGCTGGTTATGGGGAACAAGCCATTGAAGATGACGAACTATTCCAAACCATCGTTGAGCATCGTAAAAACGTTAATCCATTAAGAGGTTTAGATTATTCAAATCATCAAAAAGGAAAACTAAGCATTATTCCACCCGATGAAGTGATTTCAAAATGGGAAGAAGATTATAAAACGATGCAAGAAAATATGATTGTTGGAGAAAGTTTATCTTGGGATGAACTTTTACAAAGATTGAAAAATATCGAAAATGCTTTCAATCAAATTTAAGATTCATAATTATAAAATAGTAGCCTGATTTCAGGTCATGTTACAAAATGTCAAAAATTGTAACACGTTATTTTTTCATGTTACAAAAAGTCGAAAATTGTAACACGTTCTACTATTTCAATTACAAAAGCCAAAAAAACACAACTTGAAAAAGTTATTATGAAATACACCGAATCACAATTAGAACAAGCATTTATAAGCCTTTTGGAAACAATTAATAATAAGACAGAAAATTAAAACGTCCGTTATTTAATACGTTTTAATTATATTTGTATGAAATAACGCACATTTATGAAGAAGCAACTTGTTTTACCTAGATATAAAAACGCCTTGGGACAAATGGGAGAGCAAATTAAACTTGCTCGTAAACGTCGCAAATTAACGGCGGTGCAAGTCGCAGAAAGGGCAGATATTTCGCGTTCTACCTTAAGTTTAATAGAGAAAGGAGAACCTAGTGTGGCGATGGGGGCTTATTTTAATGTACTTCGTGTCTTAGGCTTACAAGATGATTTTTTAAAGTTAGCTGCTGACGATACGTTCGGGAGAAAATTACAAGATTTAGACTTATTATAAGATGGCTGTACAAAAAACAGATATTTATGTGTATGCAGATTGGCTGGGGCTAGAAGGTCCTCTGCTCATGGGCATTTTATCAGCCCATCAAGCCAAGGGGCGTAAAGCGTTCAGCTTTTCGTACGATAAGCAATGGCTTAAGTCTGGTCACCAATATCAGTTAGATCCCGATTTACATCTATACACAGGGCCACAATTTGCCAACGAAAAAGAAAATTTTGGTCTTTTTTTGGACAGTATGCCTGATACTTGGGGACGTACCTTAATGAAAAGACGTGAAGCCCAAATGGCCAAACTAAAAGGTGAAAAAGCAAAAACGCTATACGATATCGACTTCTTGTTGGGTGTATATGATGATACGCGAATGGGCGCCTTGCGTTTTAAACTAGATCCAAATGACGATTTTTTAGATAACGATACAGAAAAAGCGACACCACCTTGGTCTACTGCGCGAGAGTTACAACAAGCTGTCGTTCATTACGAAAATGACATTGACAATGAAGCCATGAGCAAATGGTTGCAACTATTAATCGCACCTGGTTCTTCTTTGGGAGGAGCACGTCCGAAAGCGAATATTTTAGATGAGAACAAGCATCCTTGGATCGCTAAATTTCCATCTAAAAATGATACAATAGATAAAGCGGCTTGGGAATATTTAGCGTATCAATTAGCGATACAATCCGGTATAACTATGGCCGAATGTAAAATAGAGAAGATTAAGGGATCGTATCATACTTTTTTTACCAAACGTTTTGATCGTGTAGGTACTCATCGAATTCATTTTGCATCTGCGATGACCATGACTGGTAATAATGAAGAAACCATCAAACATCAGCCGGCCAGTTATTTAGATTTAGTGGAGTTTATCCAAACTAAGGGAACTCATATCAAAGAGAATTTAGCGCAATTGTGGAGAAGAATCATTTTTAATATTGCCATATCCAATACCGACGACCATTTACGAAATCATGGGTTTATTTTAACGAAAGAGGGTTGGATTTTATCACCTGCTTATGATTTGAATCCATCGATAGATAAAGACGGTTTGGCGTTGAATGTAGACATGGATAATAATGCCTTAGATTTTGATTTAGCGAAAAGTGTCGGTGAATATTTTCGATTGACACCCAAAGAAATGGATCAGATAATTGAAGAAGTGACCGCTGTCGTTAAAAATTGGCAAGCGATTGCAAAACAAATTGGCATTCCACGAGCAGAACAAGAATTAATGGCAAGTGCATTTTATACATAATGTTTGAATGATATTTCACAAAAACTAAAAAACTGAACTTTAAAAAGTGACCATGAAATACACCGAATCACAATTAGAACAAGCTTTTATCAGCCTTTTGGAAACAGAAGGCTATCACTATATTAACGGAAAAGAGTTAACAAGAACATCTAATCAAGACGTTTTATTGAAAGATGATTTACGTTCTTTTCTTTTAAACCGTTATCCTGATTTAGAAGAAATTGAGTTGGAAAGTTTGGTGAACGAAATCGCCTTTCAATCGGCTTCTAATTTGTATGATTCCAATAAATACATCTGTAAATTATTGGCAGATGGTTTGATTTTTAAACGCAACGATCCATCAAAAAAAGATTTACATATTCGTTATATCGATATTGAAAATATCAGAAACAACAACTTCAAAATTGTTAATCAATTAGAAATTCAAGGTTCGGAATTGCGTATTCCTGACTTGATTTTGTATATCAACGGAATTCCTGTCGTGGTTTTTGAATTTAAAACTGCTATTAAGGAAGAAATTAGCATTCATGATGCGTTTAAACAATTAACGATTCGCTACCGCAGAGATATTCCCGAACTAATGAAATACAATGTGTTTTGTGTAATTTCGGATGGCGTGAATAACAAAGCAGGAACGGTATTTTCACCTTACGAATTTTATTACGGTTGGAATAAAATTACAGGCGATGAGAAAAAAGCATTATCAGGAATCGAAACCACAACATCAATCGTTCACGGAATGCTGAATCAAAACAGATTGGTAGACATTATTCACAATTTTGTTTTATTTCCTGATAATTCAAAACACGAATTGAAGATTTTGACTCGTTATCCGCAGTATTATGCTTCAAATAAATTGTATCAAAATATCTTGAAACATCGCAAACCCGAAGGCGACGGAAAAGGGGGAACTTATTTTGGTGCAACAGGTTGTGGGAAAAGTTATACGATGTTGTATTTATCACGTTTGTTGATGCGTTCTACAGAGTTTTCTAGTCCTACCATTATCATTATTTCAGATCGTACAGATTTAGACGATCAGCTATCCAAAGATTTCACCAATGCGAAGAAATTTATTGGCGATGAAAACATCATTAACATTGAATCAAGAGCCGATTTAAGAGAGCGTTTACGTGGAATTGAAAGTGGAGGCGTTTATTTAACAACGGTTCAGAAATTTGCTGAGGATGCTGAAATTTTATCTGATCGTACCAACATCATTTGTATTTCAGATGAAGCCCATCGTTCGCAAGTCAATTTAGACTTAAAAGTAAAAATTGACGAAGAAAAAGGTGTAACAAAATCGTACGGTTTTGCTAAATATTTACACGATTCTTTGCCTAATGCCACTTATGTAGGCTTTACAGGAACTCCTATTGACAAGACTTTAGAGGTTTTTGGCGATGTCGTGGATCAATACACCATGTTTGAATCGGTAAATGATGAAATCACCGTTCGTTTGGTGTATGAAGGTCGAGCTGCAAAAGTGAATTTAGATTACAATAAAGTTCAAGAAATTGAATCCTATTACGAAAATGCCGTAGCAGAAGGCGCATCAGAATATCATGTAGAAGCCAGTCAGAAAGCCATTGCCAATATGGAAGTGGTTTTGGGTGATAAAGATCGCATCAAAGCCATTGCAGAAGATTTTATCGAACATTATGAAAATCGTGTAGCAGAAAATGCAACCGTTGCAGGTAAAGTGATGTTTGTTTGTGCTTCTCGTGGCATTGCGTATAAGTTGTATCAGACCATTATTAATCACCTGGGTGCTAGAAGCTCCAGCTTCGAGCAAAACAATAACGCCCAACAATCCAGCTTCGAGCAAGGCCAATCTATAGATCCTACTAATTATGCACAATACTTCACAAAATCGTTTGGACTTCCAGAAGAATGGCATACAAGAAACCTTCCACATCGAAATAAAAAAGAACTCATACAATTTATAACTTTTCGACTAGCAGACAGCTTACCTCAAAACACCCTAAAACAAATTGAGCAAGAAATAAAACATCTATCAGACAAAGAAAAGGATATAGAAAAAAGAAAAAAGCACGAATATTGGTTAGACAAAGGCCTAGGATCTTGTGCATTATCTAAACTAGAAATGGCAACAAAGGTTAAGGAAGCATTTCTGTATCATGACGGTACAAAATATGATTTACTAGCTTGGTCCATTATGCCTAACCACGTTCATCTATTAATCAAAACAAAAGAAGACCTTCCTAAAATCATTCAATCATTAAAATCCTATATTGGAAAATGGGCATTACAGCATAATGAAGAATACAATTTAGGATTAGATAAAGAAGCAACACAATTTTGGATGCCAGAGTATTGGGATAGATTTATACGAGATGAAGCACATTTTAACGCCACTATTCAATATATTTTAAACAATCCCGCAAAAGCAAAACTACCTAAAGATCATATTGCGTATAAATTCACGGGAGTTGGAGACGGTTTAGAAGCGGAAGCTAATCGAATGAAGCAGGAGCTTCATTCGGCCCAGGAGATTTATTCAACCCAAAAGCTACATGCATCTCAAATTAAAATGGTAATGACCCGTAATAAAGACGATGAAAAGGAATTATGGGACTTGTTAGGTACTAAAGAGGATAGAAAAGAATTAGAGAGACAGTTTAAAGACATTGAATCTAATTTCAAAATTGCTATTGTAGTAGATATGTGGTTAACAGGATTTGACGTACCTTTCTTGGATACAATTTACATTGATAAACCTTTACAAACGCATAATTTAATCCAAACCATTTCTCGTGTTAATCGTAAATACCAAGGAAAAGACAGAGGTTTGGTTGTTGATTATATTGGCATTAAAAAGAATTTGAATCACGCTTTGGGGTTATTTAATAATCAAACAGCAGAGGACGATTTTGAAGACATTGCACAAGCCGAAATCATTGTACGTGATCAAATGGATTTGTTGCGACAATTTTTGCATCGATTTGATACAAAAGATTATTATGAAGGCAATCCTGTTGAACGTTTACAATGTTTAAATAAAGCTTCTGAATTGGTTTTAAAGACCGAAGAATCAGAGAAGTTCTTTGTGAATATAACGAAGAAATTAAAATCGGCTTATAATTTAGTCAGTGGTTCAGAATTGTTTACACCTAAGGAAGTCGATGAAATTCATTTCTATTTTGCCGTGAAATCCATTGTGGTAAAATTGACTAAAGGCGAAGCACCTGATACCGCTCAAATGAATGCAAAAGTGGCTAAATTGGTAGAGGAAGCCATCATCTCGGAAGGAGTTGAAGAAATATTTAAGCTCGATGATAATAAAGCCAATGCGATTGATTTATTCAACGATAAATTCATTGAGAAGATTTCTAATCTCGAATTACCGAATACCAAAATTAAAATCTTAGAACGTTTACTAAAACAAACCATCAACGATTTTAAAAAGGTAAACAAAGTAAAAGGACAAGATTTTTCAGAACGTTTACAATCCATCATCAACCGTTACAACGAACGTAGCGAAGGTGATATTTTAGATTATGAAGGCATTCAGTTTGATACAGCAGAACAAATGTTGGACTTAATTATCAAACTTCGTGTTGAAATGGATTCGTTCCAAGATTTAGGTATCGATTATGAAGAAAAAGCTTTTTATGATATTTTGGACATGATTTGCAAACAATACGGCTTTGAATTCGATAACGACAAAATGCTAGAGCTTGCTCGTGAAATAAAAATAATTGTAGAAAATACAGCCAAATATCCCGATTGGAGCGACCGTGATGATATTAAAGCACAACTTAAGATGGATATTATCGTTAAACTTCATCAATATGGTTATCCACCAATTACACAAGATGATGTGTACAAAAATGTATTGGAACAAGCGGAGAATTTTAAGAAGAATAGGAATTAGATAGTGTCTTCGACGAACTCGAGACACCGGTATACGAGAAGCTCGGGTAATAAAGGGAAGTTTTTATTTTCGATGTAATGATTAAAGTTTTTTTTAAGAAGGTCATAATCATTAAAGTCGCGCCCACCAATAATTCCCATATCTATAAGCTCAATTTTAACGCAAAAATATCGATGGCTATAGACAAAATAGGACTTTTAAAAAATAGCTTTGAACTACAAGAAAAATTAGAAGAGAAAGAAAAATTATAGACAGAATCTTTAGAAAGAATTTCAAAATAATATCAGTTTTTTTTTCATTTGTTCCTTTATTTCTGAAAGTAAAAACATACAATAATAGCGGTGGAATATAAACGCCTGAACTTTTAGATTTATCAATTTGCGTATTCATAACCTTTTTGTTCAATACATTGATATAGAGGTTTTTACAATAAATTATAATGCAAAAAAAGCAGAGGGTGAAAAAGAATAAGAGGGTTAAATAATTTAGCAAATCAACATCAATCTCAACTCACCGTGATTTTCTTTTGGCGCGCGATGTACACATGCTAAAACAGCTTGGTCGGGATGGTCAACGGCTAATCTCCAAAGATGTCCCAATCCTAAATTAACAGGCTGTGCATTGGGTTTGGGTTGATAATGCAAATCGAAGAAATTATCTTTTAAGAAAGTTTCAAAATCCACATCAGAACCCTCATGTAAATCTTTCAGTTTCTCACGAATTTCTGGAATCAGAATTTTTTGTTCCACTTCATCATTCGGAATAATATCGCTGGGAGCTCCAAAATAGGTGCATAAATAAGTATCCATTAAAACTGGGGAACGGTCCACATGAAAGGAATAAACATCAGTAGAAATAAAATTGAACTCGTTGTCTCTTTCGTAAGATTTCAATAAATTAAGGGAAGGTTGTGCTCCAAAATCGGTTAACAACTTTAAATCATTCAAAATAATTTCTCTTGCAGTATTTCCTTTTTCCGATAGCTCTAATTGCCATAAATCAGTTTGGGTAACTTCAGTAATATTTTCCTTGAGTTCTAACTTAGAAACAATTTCTTCAAAATCTCCATCCAAATTTCTTTCCCAACAAAGCGCATTATTTTCTCCCTGAAATGCCGTGTTCACCAAATCAGAAAAAGAAAAAACGGTTTTAATTTGATGGTAATCTGAAAACTTATTTTTCATAAGGTGTAAAATTACCATATTTTACGTTTAAATAAAGTTCTAGATTAAATTTTCAGTTTTAAGTAGCATCAAAAAAATAATTCCAACATCTTTCAACATTGGAATTTTTTCTTTAAAATTTTAGTTGATGAATTGAACTAAAGGATTAGTTGAATTCGATTCTATTTTAAGCTTCTACTGTCGCCGAAGATCCTTTTCTAAACGTGAATTTGCCGTAGATGTGTCTTCTTGCAAAACGGCTAGGAGAATCGGAGTTGATCATCTTGATATAAAGATTTCTAGAAATCCCCATATATTCGTAGGTTACACCGTTTGTGTGAATAATGTACAGAATTTGCTTTTCCAGATAAAAATCTTGTATGATAGAATTGGTAATGGTTTCGGTATATTCTTCCAGATTTTTATCGTGGGTTTCTGGGTTGATGCTTACTAAATAATGATAGGCTTCAATAATATATTTACTGCTTTCTTCAGCAGCCAACTTCCCTACTTCATCATCAACAAATTTATCAGGATGCGTGTCTTTCATGGCATTTCTGTAAATCGTTTTTAGATCCTTTAGCGATGCCTCTTTATCAACACCTAATAATTTTCTGAATTCGTTAATTTTTTTCATACTTTCATTATCTCTAAGCGGCTGCAAAGATAGTCTAAATTACTGATTTGCAAACACTTTATTTTTCCTTCGGTAAAGTATATCAAGTTTCTATAGAGAATATGCTATTTATAGCCTACAAATCTAATTGGAATTCCAGTCCATTGGATCTAAGCTGTTAGGTTGTTTTTTGTTTGGTTTAAACCTAAAAAAAGACCTAATAAATAGGTCTTTCAATATGATTTTAATTCTTGATATTAATAAATTGTGGGATACTTTGCGGGATTAACTTCGTTAAACATAGCATAAATCTTTTCTACCATGTCATCTGTAGATGGTTTTGAAAAATAGTCGCCATCCGTTGCATAAGCAGGTCTGTGGTTCTCCGCGGAAATACAAAGTGGTGCAGAATCCAAATATCGGAATCCATTTTGTTTTTCCAGAACTTGTTGAAGAATAAAGGCCGAAGTTCCACCTTCCACATCCTCGTCTATTACCACAAGGCGATTGGTCTTTTTAAGACTTTCTGCAATGTCGCCAGATAAGTCAAACGGAATTAAAGATTGGATGTCCACAACTTCCGCAGAAATGCCTAGTTTTTCCAATTCTTTAGCAGCTTCCATCACAATTCTCCAAGTAGAACCATAGGTAACCAAAGTGACATCGCTACCCTCTTTTGTTACTTCTATTTTCCCAACAGGCACTGTGAATTCGCCTAAGTTATCTGGTTGTTTTTCTTTAAGACGATATCCATTAAGACACTCAACAATCAAAGCGGGCTCATCGGCTTGCAACATTGTATTGTAGAAACCTGCAGCTCTTGTTAAATCTCTTGGTACCAAAACGTTAATTCCTTTTACGAGATTGATGATTCCTGCCATTGGCGATCCAGAATGCCAAATGCCTTCTAGTCTGTGTCCACGCGTTCTGATGATAACTGGTGCTTTTTGCCCACCTTTGGTACGGTATTGCACCGTCGCAAGATCATCGCTCATACCTTGTAAACAATATAGAATATAATCTAAATATTGGATTTCTGCAATTGGACGAAGTCCACGCATAGCCAACCCAATACCTTGTCCCAAAATTGTTGCTTCGCGAATACCTGTATCGGCAATTCTAAGGGCGCCATATTTTTCCTGAAGTCCTTCCAAGCCTTGGTTAACATCACCAATGTTTCCAGAGTCTTCACCGAAAATCATGGCTTGAGGGTATTTTTCGAAAATTTTATCAAAATTATTACGAACCACCATTCTACCATCGACCATTTCGGAAGCATCAGAATATATTGGTTTAACCTCTTGGATATTGGTTGCTTTCCATTGAGATTGAGAATATAAGTGAGACGAATAATTATCTTTCTCAATATTAAATAAAGCCTCGTATTGCGATTGTAATGTTTGTCTTTCAGAAGAATTAGTTCCGCGCGTTGCCAATAAAGCCTGACGCATAAGGTGGAAGATGTCTTTTTTCCCAACACTAACCAAAGCTTTGAACTTTGTAATAGCATCAGAAATATCTGCATTTTGAGCTAAAGCTTCTACCAATGGTAAGGCTTTATTTTTGAGCTCTGTAATTGTATTTTGGTAGGCTTCCCAAGCTTTCTTTTGACCATCTTTCACTTCTTTTTTAGCATCAGAATCTATTTGGTCAAGTTCTTCTTTGGTTGCGATAATTTGGACATCGCCACCCTCCTCAAATTGGAATGAATACGTCTCTATCCACTCACGGAATTTTGATATACAATCGAACTCTGCTTCAAAATTAAGACGTTCTTCATTTTTGTAACGCTCATGAGATCCCGACGTTGAATGTCCTTGTGGCTGTGTTACTTCGATAACGTGGACAACAACGGGTACGCTTTCTTCTCTTGCAAAATGTTCTGCTTTGGCATAAGCATCCATCAATGCGGGATAATCCCAAGCTTTAACCTGGATAATTTCGCAGCCTTGTTTTTCATCATTTTGTCTTTGGAAACCAGACAACATTTCCGAAATATTGGCTTTAGCTCTTTGATTTTTTGTTGGCACCGAAATCCCATAGCCGTCATCCCAGATGGAAACAATCATCGGCACTTGCAAAGCGCAAGCTGCATTAAGAGTTTCCCAAAAATGACCTTCTGCTGTGGATGCATCGCCAATGGTCCCGAAAGCAACTTCTTTCCCATTGTTTGAGAATTTCTCAACACCATCGAATTTTATTTCTTTATAAAACGTTGAAGCTTGAGCTAAGCCCAACAATCTTGGCATTTGCCCTGCTGTAGGAGAAATGTCCGAAGATATGTTTTTCATCTTCGTAAGATCTTTCCAAGTGCCATCTTCGTTGATGGTTCTTGTAGCGTAGTGACCATTCATCTGGCGACCGCCAGACGCAGGCTCTCTATCAACATTGGTATCTGCATAAAGTTGTGCAAAAAAGCTTTCTACAGACAAGGCACCGATTGCCATCGCAAAAGTCTGATCTCTATAATAGCCCGAGCGGAAGTCTCCATCACGGAAAACATGCGCCATTGCCAATTGTGGGAGCTCTTTCCCATCGCCGAAAATTCCGAATTTGGCTTTACCTGTCAATACTTCTCTCCTGCCTAGATAACTCATCTCACGAGAAAGTCTCGCTAATTTGTAATTGGCTAGGATTTCTTTTTTAAAATCCTGAAAAGAAAGCTCTTCTGTATCTATGAAAGTCTCTTGCATCTTTATACATTTTCTACAAATATAATATTTTTAATTAAATGCGAAAACAATATTTTTATGTTATTAATTTTTTTCGATTTTACTATTTTTAGTTTTATTACAAGTACATTTAGCAACAATAAGCATTGAAAATTATTAATTTAATAAAATATTTAAAAATTAATTAAATCTTAATAAGTTTTAATAAAACAAAAAATCCTAAGTAAAAACTCAGGATTTTCAGTGTGATATATTAAGCTTCGAAAGGCTCAACTTTTAGAATTTCAATTTTTCTTTCGCCGCTTGGGAAAGGATAATCGATAACATCTCCAACTTTGTAACCAACAGTTGCCAAAGCGATTTCTGAAAGAATTGAGTGTTTGTTTTTCTTTACTTTTGCTTTTGTAGTAGGTACCAAAATATAATCTTGCTCTGTATTGTCTTGATGGTCTTTGATGGTGATAACTCTGTTAACCGTTACAACATCTTTCGGCAAATCGCGACGAAGAACTTGTTTTGCATGTTTCAGTTGTTCTAAAAGAAGTGTTTCTTCTTGTTTTGTTACTCTTTTTCTTCTGACGTGATCTTTGATGGCATCATAAATTCCGGTTGTTACTACGATAGGTTCTAACATATTTTTAAATTTTAATTTTTTTTTATTCAATGTTATTATTTTAAAAACCGGATATACCAAATTCTACTATAATGTAGCATACGTTTTTACATCGAATAAATTTTGAATAATTGAGAAATTGTTCACCAAATACCCCTGTCCCGGCTAACGACAGGGTCTAGAGGACAAACTCTTTAGAACTTTGTAGGAATATATCATCACGCAAATATGACAAAGAACCTATAAGTCTTTGGCAATGGATAGTTTGATATTGAAATCTATACTTTATCATATTTCGCGAGAATTTTACGAATTTACGATTTTAAAATCCTAAAACCAAACTTTAGCTTTCGTAATTAGTTTTAAAAAAAAAATAAAGTCCCTAGAAACTATTGTTCTTCGGGACTTTATAAAAGCACAAATTATTTAATTAAATAACTATTTTAAAATTTTTCGCAAACCATGGTGTAGTTAACATTGCCCCCACCTGCGTTTCTGGTTACAAAGCTAACACGATATATATTGTTATCGCCGGGATAGCTGATGTAATATTCATCCAAAGTATTGTTATTAAAAGCTACAGCATCCGACCCAATATCAACCCATGCATTGGCTGTTGTTAGGTTAACAGATTGGTTTGACTTGAAGCTTCTATTAGTCGCATCAAAAGAGGATGTTGTCCCGTCTTTTTTTCTTATTCTGTTATAATAAACTGTCAAGTTAGCTGTGGGTGCTGTGACCAATCTCAATTGTGGCATAACTGGCGTGTTGTATCTAAACTCAAATTTACCGCAAGGCACAATGGTAGTGGGGTCTGGTCCTGTTTTTGAAGCTGTAAATTTTTTGTTTACCACATACAAAGTTTCCATCGCATCCATAACATCTTGTCTTGTCCAATAGTCTATATTACCATTAGCATCTTTTACAAGCACTTTGTCGTATAATGGGTCTGCCGCTTTGTCTTCTAGTAGCCGCACTCTAAGATCACCATTAACATCTAATGTTCTTGTAGGCGTAGTCGTGTTGATCCCGACTTGAGCATTTGCCGTGATACACAAACTGAATATTAATAATCCTGATATTTTTTTATAAAGCATCTTGCAAGTAGAATTTTTCACAGATTAAACCAAAAGTAGTTATAGTTGACGTATTATTAAAACGACTTAGCGTAATACGGTAAAGATTAGCTTGTTTTGGCAAAACTAAGGTGTAGATACCTATTGTACTATTACCAAAATCATTATCATCTAGATTTCGAAATTTATTGTAATAGGTTGCACCTGTAGGAGTTGTTGTTTGGAAGTTAACACCTGTTTTATCAGCGTAAGAGTATGCAGTCCCGGCAAACTTTTTTATGCCGTAAGACAGATTAAAACTATTAACCTCGTTACTTGTAAAAACGTCTGTTGTTTTTAGCTTAAATTCAGCTTTAAGACCATTAAAACGCACAACAATATCGCCACAGCTACACTCTTTACTAATATCGGCTGCGGTTGCATTGTATATAGAACGTGCAACCTCCATATTATTTTTATTGGATTGCTGCAAGGATTTGAGATCGATATAGTCAACATTTCCATTTTGACGATTGGCAGCCAGTAGAAAGTCTGTACCAGGAGTATTTGACTTGTCAACCATGTCAGTCACGCGCAAATTTCCATTAATATCCAATGTTCTTGTAGGGCTTGATGTATCTATCCCGACGTTTTGGGCGGGTACTAAACCTATTGTTCCCAAAAGAAACATACTTAATAAACTCTTTTTCATAAATTAAAATTTTTCACACGCTGATACGAAATCATAGCTATTAGAAGTATGTCCCACTTTATAAATTGTCAATCTATAGATATCTTGATCGCCTGGATATTGGAAGGTCATCACATTTTGCTCATACAATGCAAGATTGGAACTTTTAAACTCCTGTGGGGTATTATAATTGCTCGTTGTAAAACTAAAGGGTGTATCGGTACCATTCGTACTATTTGTACCTTGATAAAATTGAAAGCCATTGCCATTCCAATTTTGCTCCATATTCATATAAATGCTTACCGTGCTTGCTGGCTGCTCATTTAGGCCAAACATAATATTAGAAGAGGTAGTTTCATTGAAAACAAAGAAAAATTTTCCACATTTAAGCTTTTTTGTAACTATTCCACTGGTGCTATCGTTGTTATAGATTTCACTATAACTTTCTTTATCTACGGCACCAATTCCTCCACTGGGCAAAAAAACTTTTCTGTTGGCGTAATCAACATTTCCATCTGGATCACTAACCAATATTCTTTCAAAGGCGGCATCTTCTGATGCATTTTTTAGATTGACAACTTTTAGATTTCCTTGCACGTGTAAGCTTCTAGTAGGATCTGGAGTATTAATTCCCACTTGCGCAAAAGTGTTAAAAAAATAAAAAAACTTGTGCTTACAAGTATTTTCTTCATGATTTGTTATTACTATTTATTTCCTAATTAAAAACAAATCTTTTTTCGCGTTATCTGTGTTTTCACAAATATAAAAAAATATCACGTCATTAAGAGTATTTCAATTTACAGAAAACAGAATTTAACAATAAGTAAATATAAAAAAGCATCCAAAGAAAAACAAAATATAAGCATTAATACACTGAACAACAAACTACTAAAATTACATTTCGTCAATGTTAGATAATTTGATTTGTAAGCTTTTACGGCTTTTCATTTTCGGGAAAACAATAATTAAAAATTTTATCTTTAAAAGAAAATAAACTTAAGAATCTATTATTTAAATTTGTAGTCAAATAATAAAAATAACTATTTATATTTTTTAATTATTTAATATATTATAGAATTTAATAAGAATACATAAATTTAAACGATTATTAAATAAATTAAAAACAATTACAAAAAACAGCACTTAGACCTCTTTTTATTTAAAAAAATAACAATGCACAGCATACTCATTTTCATAATAATTATCCTTGCCATAATCATTGGAATCTTAATTGGTGGAATTGTTACCTATTATTTTGTTAAACAAAAAACAAAAAGAGATTGCCAGCTTACAAAATAGTTCGCTTAACACAGAAAATAGTTTTCCATTAAAAAAAATGCCTCAGAAAAATCAGTTTTAATCCAGAAAAACAAGAAATTTTTGTAGAAACAAAATGCTGCGAGGATCTTAGTTTCATGTCTGTGGAAACAAAAGTCAAGATCATACAAAAGCTCGAAAAGTTTGAAGAAAGTGGACTTTTTACTAATAAAAATCTATCTCTTCCCTATCTGGAAGCACATTTGGAAACCAATACAAAATACCTTTCACGCGTTATCAAAAACTATAAAAACACCGATTTTAACGCCTATATTAATAAATTTAGAATCGATTATATCTTAAGAAAACTCAATGATAATAAGGATTTTCGCCATTTCAAAATCACTACTTTGGCCGAAGAAGCGGGCTATGCGTCACACAGCAAATTTGCTGCGATTTTTAAACAAATTGTAGGCATTTCGCCTTCGACATACGTTCAACATTAGAGATTGGAAAAATTTCGAGAAATATTCCCAATATAGATTTTGAAGAACCCAACTTGGTCGTATAAGCTATTAATTCTCAAAAACCCGTAACAACGCGGCTTGTTGCATCACATCATATTTGCTATTGATGAGATTGTAGTTCGCTTGTAACCAATTGTTGCGGACCACAAAAAAATTATACGCATCAATCAAACCTTCGCGGTATTTTTCTTCGGAACGATCGAAAGACAACTTCTGATTTTCAAAATTTTCTTGTAACAAACGATTTCTTTCGGAAGCATTAAGATATTGTTCCGCAATGATATTCAGCACTTTATACAATTCTGTTAATCGTTTTTGATTTTCAAGATGGATGTTGAGTTGATCCAGTTTGGCTATTTCAACATTATTTTTCACTTGGAATTGTTGAAAAACAGGAATATTAAAACCCAAATAAACTTGTTGGTTTTTGTTTTGTGAAAACTGATTAGAAAAGGATTCTGAAATTAAATTAGCATTAAGCGTTTTACTGTAAAATGTTGACCATTGGTATTGTCCAGAAATCGTGGGAAGATAATTCGACTTTGCCATTTTAATCTTTTGAACAGCAATTTCAGCATTTTTTTGATTTTCTAAATAAATAGGATTTCTCTTGATAAGCTCCTCAATCATTTCGTTTTTAGAAGTCCAAGACAAAAGAGAAAGCGCTTCGTCTGGCATCACAAAATCCACAGAATCTTGATTAATATTTAAAGCTGCCAAAAGATTAATTTTTGCCAAATTGTTGTCATTTTGCGCGGAAATCCATTGCTCCTGGATGGTTCCAAAATTGGCTTTAATATCGTAAACATCGCTTTTTGCACGGTTTCCGATTTCCACTTCTTTTTCTGTTCTTATGATTTGCTCTTTCATTCCCGCCACTTGAGGCTCAAGAACTTCCAGCCAGGATTTGCTTTTCTGATACTGAAAAAACAAATTGATAATCGATAATTGAAGATGGTTTTGAGCTGTTTTCACACGAAATTCCGAACCTTCTTTATTGAGTTTTGAAAGTCCAATATGGAGGTAATTTTTCCAAGAAAAAACATCCAGATTGGCTTGTGCAAAAAACTGATCGTATTGCACATTCGTGGCTTCACGAGCGTTGTTGGACGGATTAATTGTCGAACCAAAACTGTAACTATGACCAACTCCCATACCCACCGAAGGAAGTAATTTTCCGTTGGCTTTATTTTTTTCATGGATGCTTTTGTTAACTTCCAACAACGACTGCTGCACATCAGGATTATTTTTCAATGCATAATCCAAACATTCCTGCAAATTCCAGGATTGCTGCGCCGGAAGCCAATTAATGATGAATAAAAAAACTAACTTTTTCATTGTTTAGATGCTATAAATTCCTTTTTTTCTGCAATTCGGAATTTTGGATTTTAATATTTTGATGATAATGTCGCGAGATTTCTTGCACCTCGGAATGACAAATTGTTTTTTCTAGTTGTTGGTTATTGGTTATTGGTTAATAGTTACTAGTTATTGGTTATTGGTTACTAGTTACTAGTTACTAGTTTCTAATCTCAAATTTCAAATCTCTATCTACTCGTATTTCAGATATTTCACAAGATTGACTTTGGTAGCTTGATAAGCTTTAATACTAACCACCGCGAAGGTCAAAATAAGTAATACAACCAAGCTCAAAATATAAGGCCAGACTGGCATATCAATTCTATAAGCGAAGTCTTTTAACCATTCGTTCATTGCGTAATATCCAAATGGAAGACTAATGAAAACCGCAATTATACAGATGATTAAGAATTTTTTTGTTAGATCCCAAACGATGGTTTTTTCGTCGGCACCTAAAGTTTTTTTGATGGCTACATCTTTTAATTTTTGTTCGATAAGTAAGGATGAAAGCGCGAATAATCCTAGCAAAGCAACGATGAGAACAATCCCATTAAGAACAGAGAATAATGTTTTCTGCTTTTGAAATTTAGCAAATGTTTTTTCAAAATTTTTATCTACAAAACTATACTCAAACGGATATCCCGGTTCTAATTTTGTACTCCAAAGCTCATTAATTCGTTCAATAGTTCCATCGATATCATCTTTTGATAATTTGATTTGAAGATTTCCCATATTATTTTTCGACCAGTTTCTATCGTAATTGAAAAAAGCCGCAGCTTCCACAGGCTTATCCACGCCACTGAAGTAAAAATCCTTTACCACACCAAGAATGTTATTCAGTTCAGATTTTACGCCCCAACCTACCAATACATCTTTTCCAATGGCTTGTTGTGGACTCCAGCCCATTTTTCCGACAAAAGATTCATTAACAACCAATCCTTTAATGGTGTCCGAAGCTTTATTCCAATCCAAATCTCGTCCAGCAATAATTTTCATTTGATAAAAATTGAAATAATTGCGTTCAATTCCGCCAACAACAACACTATTAATAACTTTTGTTGTATCCGAGCCTTTTTTTACACTAGAAGCATTTGTAATCCCCGATCCTACCACCGAAACAGAACCTGTAACATCTTCTACACCACGAATTTTTTTCACCTCATCACGAGCCAATTCGTATCTTTTTACGTTGTAATCTTTATCTTGATAATTGTATTTTTTGAAATCGACTTTTATGACTTGATCACCTTTGAAACCCAAATCTTTCTTCATCATAAATTTTACTTGGGTGTAAATAATTAATGAACAAATGATGAAGAATGATGAAATAATAAGCTGAATCGTTAAGATAAAATTCCGCAATAACACGCCACTTTTGCTTCTTGCGAAATTGCCCTTTAAGGTATTAATCGGTTTAAAATTCGATAAATAAAAAGCAGGCAACAATCCAGAAATAAGCGCAAAAATCAGAACAATAAATCCTGAATAAACGAATAATTTAGGATCATTTAATTGGAGTTCTTTTTCTAAAAATTTGTTGTAAGTCGGTAGTAAAAGTTCGATGAGTGAAACTGCTACAAGAAATGCTACGCTACAAATGATGAGATTTTCCAGCAAAAACTGCACAATTAGTTTTTCTTTTGAGCTTCCTAAAGCCTTTCGCACACCAACTTCTTTGGCTCTTTGTGAGGCTTGTGCGGTTTTCAGATTGATTAAATTGATTCCTGATAAAACTAAAATGAGAGCGGCCAAACCTAGCAAAATGAAAATTGATTTTTTATCTCCTTTATGAATGCCATCGCCGATAGCGTCTAACTTCATTTTGTCGAGCCTCGTTAAAATCACATTAATTGTTGGATCAGCTTCATAACCCCATTTTTTACTGGAAATAACATCTTGTTTGCGCAATTCCGAAGTCATTTTTTCCTGTAATTTTAAGATATCTGTCCCGGGTTTCAATTTTAAAAAACCAGTATAACTGTAGTTTGTCCATTGGTCTTTGGCTTGATCTAAACTGGGCATTTTAATCATAAATCCTGGCGCAAAAACAGATTTTTCCTTAGGTAATTTATAAATTGAGCTAACGGTGTACGACTTATTGTTGTTATCATTTTTCACGACTTTACCTATCGATTTATGATAATCTTTACCAAAAAGTTGTCGTGCTGTATCTTCAGAAAGAGCAATTTGAGATTCATCATTTAATGAATTATCATAATGTCCTGCTACTTTTTCAAATGGAAAAAATTGAAAAACCGAGTTTACCACCGTCCCCATCGGAACATAGACCGATCGAGAATCTGCCATGATTTTAGTTTCTCCCCATGTATTAAGAATCGTAAAATCTTCAACTTCAGGATAATTTTCTTTGGAAAAACGCAATTGCGGATAGCTGGAAATGGACATTGCTCCAAAAAGTTTGTTATCATTCTCAATCAAATAAATGTTCTCCCTATTGGGAACCCATTGTTCATAGGATTTTTCGTCTTGCCAATTGATGAATACCAAAAGGAAAATACACAATCCCAAACTTAATCCCAACACATTAATGATGGTGGAAAGCCAATTCTTTTTATAATTGATGAATGCTATTTTTAGCCAGTTTTTTAACATGATAATTCGTTTTTTTCAATGAAGAAACACAGAGAAACCAGAAATATATCAAAGCTTCTCTGTTGATTCTTGTGAAAATAATTTAGTTTAATAATATTTTTAAAGTTCCGAAGCTTCTGCTTTTTCGAAAACGTCTTTTCGTTGTGAGGTCAGCTCTTCACTAAATATTTCGCCGTCTTTCATATTGACAATTCGTGAGGCAAAACCAGCATCGTAAGACGAGTGCGTCACCATCACAATGGTGGAACCTTCGCGATGAAGTTCTGCAAGAAGATTCATCACTTCGTTTCCGTTGGAAGAATCGAGGTTTCCCGTAGGCTCATCGGCAAGAATAAGTTTTGGTCTTGTCACCAACGCTCTGGCAACCGCCGCTCGTTGTTGCTGCCCACCAGAAAGTTGTTGTGGATAATGCTTTGCGCGATGACTGATGTTGATTTTCTCCATAATCTCCTCGACTCTTTTCTTGCGTTCTGACGAGGAAATTCCGTTGTAGATCAAAGGAAGTTCGATGTTTTCGTACACGGATAATTCATCTATCAGGTTAAAATTTTGAAAAATAAAACCGATATTTTTCTTTCTTAAACCTGATTTTTTCTTTTTTGAAGACTTCACCGTTTCCGTGTCAAGAAACAAATATGATCCTGAAGAAGCCTCGTCTAAAAGACCTAAGATATTAAGCAATGTTGATTTCCCGCAACCTGAAGGTCCCATAATGGCAACAAATTCGCCAGGTTGCACTTTGAATTCCACATTGTTCAAAGCCTTAGTTTGTACATCTTCTGTGCGGTATATTTTTGAAAGTTGATATGTTGTTATCATTGTTTTGGTGTTTAGTATAAAGTTGATAGTTTATGGTTTAAAATCTGATGTCTATTTAGTTTTAAATTTCACCACATATTCCTGCAAAGGAAAACCGTCTAACGAAACGAAATTTCTTCCAACAAGAATGAATTCATATTCTTTATTCGGTTCCAATTTCATTTCTATTTTCAAAGCTTTGTTATTATCGATATAAACAGGTTTTGAACTAATCGGAACGGCTTCTTTTCCCAAATCTCCCCAATTAATAGAAAGTCCTTTTCCTAAAAGCTCTTGGTCGAAATAAACAATCATTTCTTTGATAGACGGATCGACATCATTTTTTCCATTGATATCGGGCGAAACTGATTTTACTTTTGGAAGCTTCACTTCGTAATCTGCAACAATTGTTTGCACATTATTTCCCACATTTTGGAAAAATTCTACAATTTTTGGGTAAAAGCTTTCAAGATTTGGATATTGCTTTCTGTTCAATTGATAATGTTCTAAAAGTGCGACCAATTCGGGTGTCCAAAGAAATCTACGTTTCATTTGATCTTTATATTCGGCTTTAATATCAGCTTCGGAAAAAGCATTTTCTTTCATGTAAACGATTACCGCAGCACGAACAATCGATTCGTTGATAATAGTTTCCCATTTTCCATAAGCTTGGTTTGACATAGGCTCTTTCACAGCGCTTAAAATCTTTTCGCCAGCAGATTCTAATTCGTTTTTATAATTTTTGGTGTCTAGAATATAATTCACAAAAGAATGGTTGAACTCATGAATCAAAGTCGGCGCATAAGCGCTTGTATATGTCAATTTTCTACCATCAAATTTTCCGCCGCTCACAATGGCATACACCACATCACGTTTTTTTCCTTCGACGCGTGGGCCATAATTTCCGCCACCGTTTCCGTATCCAATAACGACTTTGTAATCTTCATTCGGTTGTTTTCCGTAAAATTTCGGATACCATTCTTGATTCAGTTTCACCAAAACCGAATCGTTAAAAGCTTTCGCTGCTTGCTGATAATCTTTTTGATGGGATTTATAAAAATCATTAAACTTGGTTTGTTTGTAATACTGATTCAAACTCTGGATAAAATCGGGAAGTTTCTCCGTTTTCCAACGTTTGTCCAACGAGGTTCTTTTGGGATCGATTAAACTAATTTTTCCGTTTTTAATTTTTAAATTTACCGCCATAGACATCACGGCATCATAGCCCAAACCATCATTATTTCTGTCTTTTGCAAGATTTTTTAGAAATTCTGAATTTTTAAAAGATCCAAAATATTTTTCTAAATCTTCGACATACAACGCATTATTTTTCTCGCTGTATTCTTCTGCATCTATCATCCTGAAAACAGAGCTCATCAGCTCCACACGTTCATCCACATAAGGTTCAATTTTGTTTTGTGCGTTTGCCAAATTCCCAATCAACATTAACGTTAAACCTAAATATACATTTACTTTTTTCATCTTATTTTTTCAAGTCTAAAATTTCATAATTTTTATAATCACTATAATCCGAAACGATTACTTTGTCACCTTTTTTCAATCCCGAAGTCACTTCGTAAAACAGTGGATTTTCTGGTCCCAAACTGATATTTCGTTTTTCGGCTTTCGTTCCGTTTACTACAAAAATCCATTTTCCGTTGGTATCTTTGTAAAAGTTGCCTTTCGGAATCATCATACTTTGCGTGTCTGCGGAGAGTTTCAGCTTCACACCGAAGGTCATTCCTATTTTGAGATTGTTTGGTTTTTCTGTATCTGCGAAATTCAATTCTACAGAAAACTGTCCATCTTTCACTTCTGGAAGTACTTTTGTCACAATTACATTGTCACTTTTCCCATTGTTATCCAGCGTTCCTTTTATACCAAGTTGTAATTTGTTGATGTAATATTCGTCCACTTTTGCCACCAACTTGTAACCATCCATCAAATCGATTTTCCCAATGCTTTCACCCGAAGTCAGGTTCTGACCCAAAGATAGACTGAAAGACGATAATCTCCCAGAAACAGGCGCCATAATGAGAAAATTATTTTTGTTCGATTTCAAAACATTCAAACTTTTCTGCATCTGATTAATCGATGAATTAATTGCTGAAATTTGCTGATTTCTGGAGTTGTTTTCGCTGACGATACCTTGTTCTGTAATCTGTTTTCTCTTTTTTTGATATTGCATATTTTGTTTAGCCAAATCAAATTCAGATTTTTTTCCAATTTCTGCATCATAAAGACGCTTTTGAAGATTATAGGTTTGCAAAGCCGTATTGTAATCATTTTGCGCTTGCAATAACTCTTTATTTTGATTGAATTCCTGATCTTTCAGTTCCAAAAGCGAATTTCTCATTTGGTTGATCTGTTGCATAATTCCTGTTTCTTGATTCATATAATTGAATTCTGTATTCGGATTGTACACGCGCGCCAATGGCTCACCTTGGCTGACCATTTGTCCATCTTCGGTATAAATTTCTTTTACCATTCCGCCTTCCAAAACATTCACAAGAGAAGAATTTAACGATTGCGTTTGTGCTGTAATCATCAACATATCTTCAAATTTCCCTTCGCTCACTTCTTCTATTTGGAGATTTTCGATTTTCACATTATAAGTTTTTTTTTGCTGAAAGAAATAGCTTAAAAAAATACCAATGCCAAAAATCCCGACCAAAACGATGATGATGATTTTGATTTTCGATTGTTTTTTCTCTACCTTCGTATCCATTATAGTAGTTTGATTCACAGTTTATTACACGAACATAATGCCACAAAAATTATAAATCTGTAATATCCTGATAATGAGATTATGAAGAAAACAAATCAATTTTAAAAGTGTTCGAAAATGAACAGTATTTGTTCAAAACCGAACATTTATTTTAATAAACATGAGAAAAAAAGAAGCCGGAATCCTAATTGTCGATGACGACGAAGACATATTATTTTCCGCCAGAGTTTGGCTGAAGAAGTTTTTCACAAACGTTATCAACATCAGTTCGCCACAAAAAATAATTTCTACGATTAATGAAAATGATATTGACGCCATTTTGCTGGACATGAACTTTAGAAGAGGTTTCGAAGATGGAAAAGAAGGTTTGTATTGGCTTTCTGAAATCAAAGAAATTAATAAAGACATTCCTGTGATTCTCATGACGGCTTATGGCGAAGTAGAATTGGCTGTAGAAGCTTTGAAAATGGGCGCTACCGATTTTATTCTGAAACCTTGGAACAACGAAAAACTCTATGCTTCTGTAAATCTCGCTGTGGATTTGTCCCGAAAAAATAAAAAACTTTCACAATGGGAAAATCTGTTGGAAAAAAATACCAATTATCAATTGGAAAGCCAATCTGCAAAGATGAATACCGTGATGCAAACCTTACAAAAAGTCGCAAAAACTGACGCAAATGTGCTTCTTTTAGGTGAAAACGGAACTGGAAAATACGTGATGGCAGAATACCTCTATCAACACTCTTTGCGAAAAAATGAAGCTTTTGTACATATTGATTTGGGCGCGATTTCCGAAAATTTGTTCGAAGCAGAATTGTTCGGTTACGCCAAAGGTGCTTTTACTGATGCCAAAACCGATAAAGCTGGAAAGATTGAAAATGCCGATGGTGGAACCGTTTTCCTTGATGAAATTGGGAATTTATCGTTGGGTTTGCAACAAAAATTATTGACTCTAATTCAAACTAAAAAATTATCACGAATTGGCGAAACCAAAGAACGTTTTCCCGATGTGAGATTCATTTTTGCGACCAATGCTAATTTGAAAAAACTGGTTGCAGAAGGCAAATTTCGGGAAGATTTGTATTTCAGAATCAATACTGTGGAAGTGGAATTGCCGCCGCTTCGGGAACGAAAAGAAGATATCCCAAATTTAGCCGCATTTTTCATTGAAAAATTTGAAAAAAAATACCATAAATCCAATATTGAAATTTCTAATTTAGAGGAAGTGATTCAATATGCTTTTCCTGGAAATATTCGTGAATTGGAACATAGTTTGGAGCGCGAAATTATTTTGGCAGACACCAACAAAATTCAGTTGAAATGGCAAGGTTTCGAAAAAAATCAAGAAACTTTAGTTTCTTTAAATTTGGAAGAAATGGAAGAAAAACTCATTAAAAATGCCTTGAAAAAATACCGTGGAAATATCTCTGCCGCCGCCGATGCCTTGGGACTTTCTCGTGCTGCACTCTACCGTAGAATGGAAAAATTTGGAATATAAGCAATGAATAAAATTTATTGGATTTGGCTGTTTTGGAGCCTTCTCAGTTTGGTATTTTGTCTTCTGGCTTTTGATGCATTTTGGCATCAGAAAGTCTTTACAGCGGTTATTTTGTTCGTTTTTGCTGTCATTTTTCACATGTTGTGTTGGTTAAATTTTAATCAAAAAATGAATGAAGTAGAAAAAATCATTTCTTCCATTCGTCAAAAAGATTTTTCACTTTTTCCAAAAATCTCCAAGTCCAACGACTTAAAATCAAGTGCTGTAAAGCTTTATTATCAAACAAAAGACGAACATAAAAATTTGTATTCTTACAAAAATCTGTACGATTCTATTTTGGACAAAATGGAAATTGGATTTTTAATTTTAAACAAATCATCTTCGGAAAAAGACTGGCAGGTTTTCTACTGCAATCCGAGTTTCACCAGAATTTTAAAAGTTCCGAAATACAATTCTTGGGCATTTTATCAAGAAAAATCGCCAGAATTTTTTAAACTCATTGAAGCAACAGATTTTCTGGATTCGCAGGAATTTATAGATATTTCCATTCAAGAAAGTAGCGCGCAATCGTTCTCGATTCGAACTTCCAGAATTTCCAATTTTCAAAATGATTTTTGTGTGATTTCTATGGAATCCATCCAAAAAATTATCGACAAAAAGGAGAAATTAGCTTGGAATAATCTAATGAAAGTCATTTCGCATGAGCTTCTCAACACGCTAACGCCAGTTAATAGTTTGATTCATAATCTGGAATATTTAACCGAACAAGAAAATCTAACCGACGAGGATCAAGAAGAAATAAAAGATTCTTTGAAAATTATCAATTCCAAATCGCAACAATTACTCCATTTCATCGATAGTTATCGTCAAATAGCAGAACTTCCAAAGCCTAAAAAATCGAGAATTAATCTACGGAATAGTATCGAAAAGGTGTTAAAAATTTTCGAACCCGAATTTAAAATTCAGAACATAAAACTTGACGTGGACCTTCAAGATTTCTTTATTCAGGCAGATGAAAGCATGATAGAACGCGTTTTGGTAAATCTTTTAACCAATGCACAATTGGCGGTACAACATCAAGAAAACAAACACATTCGATTGCAAGTTTTCGAAAGCAACAATCGTGTGGTTATCAGCGTTGAAGACAATGGGCAAGGCATAGACTCGCAGATTGAATCTAAAATTTTTCTTCCGTTTTTTACCACGCGACCAAATGGTTCGGGAATTGGGCTTACGCTTTCCAAAAGCATTATGGAAGCGCACAATGGCTATATCGTATATCGCCGACTAGAAAAAGGTTCTGTATTTGAACTTTGGTTTTTGTAGAAAACATATTTATAACAAAAAGTTATTGACTATAATTATTTATGATTTGATTCGTAATAACAAATACAGGTAATTTGCAGAAAAAAATAATGGGCTTTTTAACCTCCAATAAAAACATTCAAATTTTAATATTTAGTGTTCTTGCAATTTTATCATTTAGCGGTTTGGTAAGTTCGCCTATTGCGTTATTGCTCGGTCTTTTCTTTGCCATTTTGGTCGGAAATCCCTTCGAAAATAAAGTTTCAAAATACATTTCCAAACTCTTGCAGATTTCTATTGTCGGACTTGGATTTGGACTGCATCTCGATGAAGCTTTGCAAGTTGGGCAATCTGGTTTTTTATTAACGGTTGGCAGTATTTTTAGTGTTTTGATTCTCGGCTATTTTTTAGGACAACTTTTAAACATAGAAAGACCGCTTTCTTATCTTATTTCCGCTGGTACAGCTATTTGTGGAGGAAGTGCCATAGCCGCCGTATCTCCAATTATCAAGGCGAATACCAAACAAATTTCGTTGGCATTGGCTATTGTTTTTTCGCTCAATTCCGTTGCTCTATTCGTTTATCCAAGTATTGGACATTGGCTAATGATGTCGCAACAAGACTTTGGAATGTGGTGTGCGATTGGCATACACGACACCAGTTCGGTAGTTGGCGCAGCCAGTAAATATGGTGATGAAGCTCTGAAAACGGCAACAACAGTGAAACTAGCACGCGCACTTTGGATAATTCCAGTTTCTATTTTAACGATGTTTATTTTTAAAACTAAAGATTCAAAAATTAAAATTCCTTGGTTTATTGGCTTTTTCATCATCGCTATTTTATTAAGTACTTACTTTCCTATTTTTGAAGTGGTAAGTCCTACGGTTACAGAGATTTCAAAATTGGGGCTTAATCTCACCTTGTTTTTAATTGGTTCAACCTTATCGCTTGAAGCGCTAAGATCGATTAGTATAAAACCATTATTCCTAGCTATTTTTCTTTGGATTTTTATAAGTATCGGAAGTTTAATATTAATTTTAAACTAAATTTCAGTAATTTTAGGTTTTAATATAGAACAATGGCTGAGGTAAAACGCAATCCAAAAGTTGATGCATATCTAACAAAGAAATCCGCTTGGCATAACGAAATAACCGCTCTTCGGGAATTGATTTTAGAATTTGATGTGGAAGAAGATTTCAAATGGTATCAACCTTGTTACAAAGTCAATGCTAAAAATGTAATAATAGTAGGTCCTTTCAAAGACTTTTGCGTTTTAAGCTTTTTCAAAGGTGTATTGTTGAAAGATCCAAAGCAACTTTTGGTACAGATGGGTGAAAACTCGCAGTCGAGTCGCGTGATAAAAATAACTAGTCTGGAACAAATTGAAACTCTAAAAAGTGATCTAAAAAACCTAATTGCCGAAGCTATACAAAATGAAAAAGAAGGCAAAAAAGTCACCTTAAAAAAGACCGAAGACTACGACGTTCCAGAAGAGTTAACTGCCATGTTCGCAGAATATCCAGATCTAAAAACAGCTTTTGAAAAATTGACACCCGGACGACAACGCGGCTACCTTTTACACTTTTCCGCAGCCAAACAAGCTGCAACAAGATTAGCAAGAATTGAAAGGTATATCCCACAGATTATGGAAGGTAAAGGCTATCAAGAATAATTCATTTTTTATGATTTATTAATAATTATTATTACCTTTAAAGAAAAAAAATATGGAAACGATAAAAATTGACATCATTATTTTGGCACCAGCTTCCAAAGTTTGGGAGTTATATACACAGTCGCACCATATTTCGAAATGGAATGTCGTGGACAACCGTTGGCGATGCACTTCTTCACATATCGACTTTAAAGAAGGTGGCACGTTTAAAAATACAATGGCACTAAAAGATGGCAGTTATTCGTTCGATTATGCTGGTGTTTTTGAAAAAATTATTCCGAACGAAGAAATCATCTATCGCACCAAAGATGGGCGTGTAGTAAAGGTTGGCTTCGAGACGATTGATGCAACAACGACAAAAATTACACAAGATATAGAGCCTGACAAACTTAATTCTTTCGAAAGTCAGCGCCAAGAATATTATAACATTCTCAATAATTTTCATAAATATGTTGAGAATCACTAAAACAAAAATCCTCCAAATTAGGAGGATTATTTATTTATAAAATAGCTTTCAATTCGTTTTTTTTATAGGTCTTTTTGATAAATTATATTCTGGTCTAATTTTTTGTTTAAAACTAGAATTCCAAAAAAAAGCTCTTCGATTTGATTTTTTAACTGGTAAAGTTTCACTTCCATAAATGCAACATCAGCCTCTTTTTCTGTTTTTATGCTTTCTTTTTTATTTTTAATAATACCGCCATCGTAAAGAATTTGATTCAGCTCGCCATACACCCGATATTGATCTTTACTAATTTTATCAATTTCAAACCCAGGTAGTTTAATACCTAGACTTGTCACATCCGATTGGTAGGTTGCTTGTGCATTTACGGAAAATTGTGGTAAGTAGCCTTTGCTGACATTGCTCAAAGAGTATTCTTTTGATTTTTCCATCAAGCCGAATTGTTTGATCAAAAGATAATTTTCTCTTGCCCACTCTTGGCATTGTCTTATACTTATACGAGGGGCTCCTTGTCTGCGGACATTGGTAAAACTTGCGAAACTAAGGAGTACAATAAATTATAATTTTTGCATCTCTTTTGGATTATATTACAAATTCCAGAAGAAAAAAAATGATTTTTCTCTATCTTAAAAAACCAAACTAATATAATGATAAAGATTTGAGATCTAAATTTCTAATCAATAGATTATGCTATTTTACACATAATTATCCCAAAAGGCATTCACTTTCTTCCCAAAATAAAAAAAAATGAACGCCTCTAAAGAATCGCAAGAAATACGACAATAAGAAGTTGAAAAACTTTTGTGTGTTTTAGAAATATTTATTCAATACTAAAATTAATTTCAGCATCTAGTTTTGGAAATTTATTTTGAGAAACGAATTTTCTCCCTGTGCAATCAACTTCTTGCCAAGCCTTTTTGCGTCCAAGATCGCCAACCTCAACCACATAAGGAATCAGTTTAATATTACTAATCTCAGCATCAAAAATCTCTTTGTACTGCACCGCAACATCAAGAACACAATCAAAATCCGTATTGAGTTTTACATTACGATAAATGATATCAAAATGGCTTTCTTTATTTTCTGGAATTCTGAAATAAGCTTCGTAACCTACCGTATCGCCTCGCAATACAGCCATGGTTTTCAGTGCATAAAACAAGGCATATGTGTAATACTTTCGGCTCTGTTGTCTTCCATAATCATTTGGATAAAAACCGCCTTCAAACAAGATTGTCGGAATCCCAAATTTCATCAAATTATCACCTGAGGAAGTTGGATAAAACTCGTCATTATAACGTGCAATCTGGTTCGGAAGGAATTGTTGCATTTGTATAAAAATCGCCGAAATAATAGCCATACTTTTCTTTCTATTTTCCGTTAAACTTCGCTCAGTATCTTGTGAAGGGGCCAAAAACGAAAGGGTCGCCGGAAGATCTTTATCGGCAGAAAAAATAGTACGCTGATCATGAAGATTTAACGCATAATCATATTTAGTATCTTTTATAAAATTTTTCAAAATTCGCATTTCGATACTTGATTCTTTTAAAAAATCCCTGTTAATATCGATATCAAAAGCATTACGACGCGTCCAGACTTCCGAGCCATCAGGATTTAGCATAAAAATAAAATCTAAAGTCAATGCTAAAAAAAGCTTCTGCTTAACCTCATCATGCGCCTTAAAAAATTCTAATAAATCCAGCATTGCTAGAGTCGCGGTGGATTCGTTGCCATGCATTTGTGACCAAGCCGCCACTTTAACAGGACCATTTCCTAAACTTAATTTATAGATGGGTTTTCCTAAAGATGATTTTCCGATCTCCGTGATACAATCGCTGAGATTGGCTTGTAGGTAAGAAAATAATTTTTCTGGGGAAATATAGCGTTCTGGGAAATCTTGATTTTTTACGTATTGAAAAATTCCAGCCATTATTTGATAATTTAAGTTTGTCAAATTTATGAAAAAGCAATGAATAATTTAAAGTTTACAATTGTAATTTCATTAAACACATGTAAATGTCATCTTGTCTGTTGAAAATATTGTTAATTGAACTATTTATAATTAATTTATACAATTATTTGATTATCAGCTTTTTATATAATTTATATAAATACTTAATTTAACTTTACTTTAAGTATAAAAACACTACTTAATCCTCATTTAAGGACTAATTTATCAAACATGACAAATGTGAGTAAACAACTACCCAATAGCTTGTTATACATTTGTTAATTATAAAAAAACTATTAAAGATTAATAGCAGATAGTATCAAAAGCCATAACCTATTGCTTAATAGAATTTTAGTAAATTTTAATCAAAACTTGGTTTTTTAATTAATGTAAAGTTTACAATTTTATACGATTAAACTTTCCACAATATTTTAACAATACAAGATTTTTATATCATTCAACTACTTGATTATTAGATATATAGTGTTTAATTTACATTTGTAATTTCTAAATGTTTACTTCTGTAATATTTACTCTATTTATAATTGTAAAAGTTTTATTACATTTGTAAAATGGAAATTAATGAGAGAATCTCCGTTATTATGGAGCATTATAATATTAGTCCGTCAGAATTTGCTGAGAAAGTAGATGTCCAGCGGTCGAGTATTTCGCACATCACTTCAGGGCGGAACAAGCCATCTTTGGAGTTTATCACCAAAGTCAAAAATAGCTTCCCAGACATAGAATGGGACTGGCTAATCAATAATAATGGGCCAATGATAAAACCTAAAGTAGAAATTATTGAAGAAAAAGTGGAAGTAAAAAAGCTTCCCCTACCCGACCTTTTCTCTATAATCGAAGATGAAAGTTTTGGTCGAAATAATTTGATTCCAGAAAAAGAGCAAAAAACTAATGCGTCAGAAACGAATAAAATGTCCTCTGACAAAGAAGAAAAAAAAATAATCAATTCTCAGCCATTAGAGAATTTTCCAATGGTACACGAAAATTCTTCGAAAAAAGTGAAGCGCGTTATTTTATTTTTTGAAGACGGCACTTTTGAAGCTTTCGAAAATTAAATCGTTTTTATTTTAAAATCTCACTAAGAAATTGCAACGTGTGTTTCCAAGCACGTTTTGCCATTATCGGATTGTAATCTTCAGATTCTGGATTGGTAAAAGTGTGTCCAGAATTGGCATAGGTAATAATCTGCCAATCGGCTTTTCCATCATTCATTTCTTGGATAAGCATATCATAATCCTCTTTTGTTACACTCTTGTCATCCGCTGGATTTTCAACCAAAATCTTTGTTTTAATAAGATCATTCGGACGCGATTTATCCTTAAAAAGTCCTCCATGAATACTTACAACTCCTTCAACAGGAAAGCCTGCTCTAGCAACTTCTAACGCGCCAGTTCCGCCAAAACAATAACCAATAACTGCTATTTTTTTGGGGTCAGCATTTTGTTTTATCAAAGCATCAAGCGCCAACTGAATCCGATGCTGGTAGGCTTTGTAATCTGTCTTATAGAATGTCGCTATTTTTGCAGCTTCCTCATTGGTTTTAGGAATATTTCCTTCTCCATAAATGTCAGCAATCAAAGCGATATAACCTTCTTTTTGTAAATCGAGCGCGGCTTGTTTGGCCTCGTTATCAATGCCTTTCCATGCTGGTAAAATCAAAACTGCTGGACGTTTTTGTTGCGTGTTGTCTGTTACCAAGGCATTCAACTTTTGCTTAGCATCTTGATAGGTGACTTTCTTCAAAGTTTGTGCGGACATACTTGTCAACATAAATAAACAGGCTGAGATTAAAACTAATTTTTTCATATTCTGGATTTTTGGTTTTATTAAAATTAAACATTTTTAAATTAAATAAATTCACAAAAAAAACAGCTTCAAAAAACTGAAGCTGTTAACTAATTTATCTTGTATTCTTCCCGTCAACTTTGATACGTTCTGGACGATTCGCCAATTCCCAAGCCGTTGTGAAAACCAATTGTGTCCGCTTTTGTAGCAAAGGATAATCAATCTTGTCTGGTGTATCTGTTGGTTTGTGATAATCTTCGTGAATGCCATCAAAATAAAATATAATCGGAATATTATGTTTTGCAAAATTATAATGGTCTGATCTGTAATACAATCTGTCAGGATCTTTAGGATCATCATATTTATAATTTAGAATCAAATTATGACTGTCTTTATTTGCTTGTTCATTAATCGTTTTAAGCTCGGAACTTAACATTGCAGAACCGATAACGTAAACATATTGTTTGCCACGATTTTCGGGGTCATCACGACCAATCATATCGATATTAAGATTAGCAACCGTATTGGCTAATGGGAAAACTGGATTTTTCGCATAATAATCTGATCCCCAAAGTCCATGCTCCTCACCTGTTACATGAAGAAAAAGAATTGAACGCTTTGGACCAAATCCTGCTTTCTTAGCTTTTTGAAAAGCTTCTGCAATTTCCATTACGGCAACTGTTCCGCTTCCGTCATCGTCGGCACCGTTATAGACAACGCCATTTTTCATCCCAACATGATCGTAATGTCCAGAAATCACAATCAGCTCCTCTGGTTTTTCACTTCCTTCGATATAAGCCAAAATATTTTCAGATTCTGGAAGTTGACCATTACGCGTTTTCATAAACTCGGAAGGTACTTTTTGATAATAAGAACCTAAAGCTTTAGGAAACGAAATTCCGTAATTTTTATATTGCTGAATCATATATTCTCCGGCTTTTTTTTGTCCTGGAGAACCTGTGTCACGACCTTGCATATCATCCGATGCAATGATGTATAGATCTCTTTTAAGATCTTCCACAGTGATACTATTATAAGCATTTTTAAAAGCTTCAGACGTCACCGAATAGTCATTTTTCCCATTAAGATTAGAACTTGTAGCACAATTTTGTGCAAAAGCTAGCGCAGCTATAAGTCCTACAAATTTTAAATTCTTCATATATAAATCTATTTCTTTATTAATGAGCCTCTAACCAGTTATCACCAACACCAACTTCAACCGTTAAAGGCACTTTGGTAGAATAAGCCGATTCCATAGCGTCTTTTATAAGTTTAGAAACCTCATCAACTTCTTCCAAAGGTGCTTCAAAAATTAATTCGTCATGCACTTGCAGCAGCATTTTGGTTTTTAAATTTTTCTCTTTTAAAACTTGATCAATTTTAATCATTGCCAATTTGATGATATCCGCCGCACTACCTTGTATGGGAGCATTCACCGCGTTACGTTCCGCATGACCTTTCACTACAAAATTGGTAGAGTTGATGTCATTAAGATGTCGTTTTCTTCCCAACATTGTTACAACGTAACCATTTTTTCTAGCATTTTCAACTTGCTCCGACATATATTCTTTAAGACGTGGATAGGTTTGGAAATAAGCATCAATCATAGCTTTCGCTTCGGTTCTTGACATGCCGGTTTGGTCCGCTAATCCAAAAGCACCTTGTCCATAAATAATCCCAAAGTTGACACTTTTGGCTTGCGAACGTTGCGTTTTTGAAACTTCTTCAATTGGGATTTTAAATAATTTTGCAGCCGTTGCAGCATGGATATCTTCACCATTTTGGAAGGCTTCAATCATATTTTCTTCATTCGAAATTTCAGCAATAAGGCGCAATTCTATCTGCGAATAATCGGCAGAAATTATCTTCTTACCTTCATCCGCTACAAAAGCACCCCGAATCTGTTGTCCGCGTAATGTACGGATAGGAATGTTTTGTAAATTAGGATTAACACTCGCCAAACGGCCTGTGGCAGCCACAGTTTGCGCATAAGTCGTATGCACGCGGTTGTCTATCGGATCTATCTGATTGGGCAATGCATCAACATAAGTGGATTTTAGTTTTTGCAGTTGACGATAATCTAATATTAATGCGATAATTTCGTGTTTTGAAGCCAATTTCTGCAGGACATCTTCGGAGGTGGCATATTGTCCTGTTTTTGTTTTCTTGGCTTTAGGATCGAGCTTTAATTTTTCAAATAAAACTTCGCCTAATTGTTTTGGCGAGTTCATATTAAACTCTTCGCCGGACAATTCAAAAATTTGAATTTCTAAATTTCTAAGATCATTTTCTAAATCTAGGCTTTCCTTTTTTAGCCAATCGGAATCAAGTTTTACGCCTGCCAATTCCATATTAGCTAAGACATTCATCAAAGGCATTTCAATATTCAGAAAGACATCTTCAAGATTTTCTTTCTTCAACTGAGGTGCAAAAAGTTGATACAATTGAAACGTTATATCGGCATCTTCTGCAGCATAAGCGGTTTGTTCTGCCAAATTTACTTCTCGCAACGTCAATTGGTTTTTACCTTTTTTCCCGATTAAACTTTCGATAGAAATAGGTGTATAATTGAGATACATTTCCGAAAGATAATCCATACCATGACGTCCATCTGGATTCAGTAAATAATGTGCAATCATGGTGTCAAACATTGGACCTTTGACTTCGATATTGTAATTTCTGAGAACTTTATAATCGTATTTGAGGTTGTGAGCAATTTTAAGAACATCTTCGCTTTCAAAAAACGGACGGAAAATTTCAACAATTTCTTGTGCTTTTTCTTGGTCTTCGGGAATCGGAATATAATAAGCTAATCCCGATTTATAGGAGAAACTCATTCCGATAAGTTGTGCTTCTAGCTCATTAAGTGACGTAGTTTCTGTATCGAAACAAACGGCAGGTTGCATCAACAAATTTTTAAGTAAAATCTGCATGGCCTTTGGTTGGTCGATGTATTGATAGAGATGATCGTTTTCTTTAATATTTGATTTTGTCGTCGTCGCCTCGTTTAGTTCTTCAAAATTAGCAAAAAGATCCAGCTGCGTTGCTTGTGGTTTTGCGGCTTTATCAGATTTAGAAACATTGTCATTGGCAATGCTTGTGGCGTTTGTGTCTGTTGCAAAAGCTCGGTATAAATTTTCATAAAGTCGACGAAATTCCAGTTCATCAAAGATTTCTTTTACTTTTTCAAAATCTGGCGTTTCAAGATCATAATCTTTTTCATGAAACTCCACTGGGGCATCGCAAAGAATGGTTGCAAGTTTTTTTGACAACAAACCGCGTTCGGCGCTTGCTTCCACTTTTTCTTTTAGTTTACCTTTCAGTTCATGTGTATTGGCCAATAGATTTTCCATTGAGCCGTATTCTTTAATAAATTTTTTAGCGGTCTTTTCGCCAACACCTTCCAATCCTGGAATATTATCCACAGCATCGCCCATCATTCCTAGATAATCGATAATTTGTTTGGGATCATCAACATCATATTTGGCTTTAACTTCTTCAACACCTAGAATTTCGATATCGCCACCTTTTAATCCGGGTTTATATATTTTAACTTTATCGGTTACCAATTGGGCAAAATCTTTATCGGGCGTTACCATAAAAACCTGATAATCTTTCTCTGAAGCTTTACAAGACAAAGTACCAATAACATCGTCCGCTTCGTAGCCTTCTACTCCTAAAATAGGAATATGCATCGCTTTTAAGATGTCATGAATATAAGGTTTTGCTATAATTATAGCTTCCGGCGTTTCGGCTCTATTCGCTTTATAATCGCTATAATCCTCGTGGCGGACATTGGTTCTTCCGACATCAAAAACGACTGCCAAATGTGTAGGGCGTTCTCTTTTGATAAGCTCTATCAAAGAATTTGTAAAACCAAAAATCGCCGATGTATCCAATCCTTTTGTTGAAAGTCTAGGATTTCTAATAAATGCGTAATAACCACGAAAAATCATCGCGTATGCATCAATTAGAAAAAGTCTTTTATCTGTTGTCATAACAACAAAAGTAAGGAAAATTGCTTCAAAAATAAACCTCTGAATAAATCAAAATAAAAAGCAATGCACATTTCATAAACATGTTATTTTTTTTAAAAATAATTATTGTTAAACTTTCTTAAAAAAAATCTATTTATGAAAATATTTGGTTGTATTTTTGCATTGTAATCACGATGAATAAAAAGCTACTTTTTGGTATTGGCGTTGTTGCCGTTTCATTTATTTTAATAAGCTGTTCCACTGCTGGAAAAAGCCAAACTGCTGTTGCACAAATGGCACAAAAAAATAATATTAAAAGAATTCTTTATTTTATACCAGAAGTCATTCCCGATATTGAGGAGATCAAACAACCAACATACGATGTTTTTTTTAATGCTGCGAGCGACAAAATGATGTCTTTGGGGACACGCGATTATTTAAGAATTGACATTCCCGTGGAATATGATAGCGTGAATGTAAGCATGCTCCGCGAATTTTGTAAAAATAATGATGCCGATGTTGCCATTGTGCCGCGTGTTAAATACTTCAAAGTTGGCCTTGGCAAATATGTTTTTTCTAATCAAGTGGAAGTCAGTTTAAAACTTTTTGATGCAGAAGGCAACTTTCTACTAGAAACCAGCTACGATACGTATAAAGCTGGCGGAAGAATGTTGGGTTCTGCAGAAAACTCAGTGAAAATAGGAACCAAAGGCGCGCTTCAAAATATGAATAAAGAACTTCAAAACAATAAAATATTCTTTATTAAATCGACTTAAGAGGTCTTGAAGATTCCGCTTCATTTCTTTATTCATAGAGTTTTTAATACTTTTGCACCTTAAACAAAAAAGCTTTGGAAAACACGGAACTTATAAAAAACCCTGCTGATATTGCCGAATCTCTAAGTGGACTACCTGCTAAAGATAGGCTTTTAGCATTTTTGAAAGTTCCGAAAACGGATAAAGCCGAGGTTTTTGCACATCTTGATCCTGACTTTCAGGAAGAAACAATCCGCAGTATTGGTAGCAACGAGGTGGCATACATTCTTAATGAAATGACGCCCGATGACCGTACGCAATTGTTTGAGGACTTTCCAGATGAGCTCATCAAATATTCTATCAATCTACTTAATCCGCAAGAACGCCGTGTAGCCTTGAAACTTCTTGGTTACCATTCCGATTCTATTGCAAGATTGATGACGCCTTATTACATCCAAATTCGTAAAGAATGGACGGTGAAACGTTGTTTTCAACAGATAAAAAAAGTCGGTGCCAAAGTGGAAACCATGAATTATCTATTCGTGGTTGATGAAAAAAATAGATTGATAGACGACATTACCATCGGCACTCTTTTATTAGCTGATGAAGAAAATTTGGTTTCGGAATTGTGTGATAATCATTTCGTAGCCATTACAACGACGACTTCCAAAGAAGATGCCGTCCCTTATTTTGAAAAATATGATCGCAGTGCCATGCCAATTGTCACCGAAGCTGGCGTTTTGGTTGGTATTGTAACTATTGACGATATCCTTGACCAGATTGAGCAACAAAACACCGAAGACATTCAGAAATTTGGTGGTTTGGAAGCTTTGGATTTGCCTTATACACAAACACCTTGGACAGAAATGATTAAGAAAAGAGCCAGTTGGCTTATTATTCTTTTCCTTTCGGAAATGTTGACGGCAAGTGCGATGGGTTATTTTGATAAAGAGATTGAAAAAGCTGTTGTGCTGGCCTTATTTGTTCCTTTAATTATTTCGAGTGGCGGAAATTCGGGATCGCAAGCTGCAACTTTGATAATCCGCGCGATGGCTTTGCAAGAGCTTAATCTTCGCGATTGGTGGTATGTTATGAAAAAGGAAATTATCTCAGGGCTTTGTCTTGGTTTAATTTTAGGAGCTATTGGTTTTCTCAGAATTATGATGTGGCAAGAGCTAGGACTTTTCGACTATGGTGAATATTGGATGTATGTTGGGCTAAGTGTTTCTGTTAGCTTAATAGCCATCGTACTTTGGGGAACTTTATCAGGCTCTATGATTCCTTTTATTTTAAAGAAATTAAATCTTGACCCTGCAACATCTTCCGCTCCTTTTGTCGCAACACTAGTTGATGTAACAGGATTAATCATTTATTTTACCGTAGCGGGATTATTTTTAACGGGCAGACTTTTATAATCGATAATGTTGATAACAGCAAAATATACATTTCCTGCAAAAGGAAAATTGATACTTGGTTTATTATTAAGTATTTTTTTCAGTGTTATTGTTATTCTTAATCGGGATTTGGTTATCGATGATGCTTTTATAACATTTCAATACGCCAAAAATTTTGCAGAACATTTTAAACCTTGGTATAATCTAGATCCTTTTTATCAAGGAAATGGTCAAACAAGTGTTTTGTGGATGCTGGTTTTATCTGTTTTCAACGTATTTGGAATTGCTTCCGAAGATATTTTTTATATTCTTAATCTCATATTGGGATATGTTCTGATTTATCAATTCATCAATCATTTTTTTAAAACTAAAAACAGCATTATTGAAATTATTTTCAAAACTGTATTCTTAATATTTTTCTGTTTTTGGATGGGGCTTAATGCCACGCATGGTTTAGAATCTCTGGTATCTACCATGGTTCTTCTAATGTTCCTTAAAAACTGGAAAAATCCAAACAATTATTGGAGTTTGCTCATGCTTTTGGTACGTCCAGAATTTGGTGTTTATTTGGTGTTTTGGGTATTGGATTCAGATTTTAAACAAACCAAAACATTCGTTCGAAAACTCATACTTGCAGCAAGTTCCTTTGCTTTGATAGCTCTTTTTTATTTAAGTTTTTTTGATTATTACATTCCGCTTCCATTTATCTTGAAATCCCAAAGTACAGCTTATGGATTAGTTGGTGTTAAAGTATTTATTGGTTATTTATTGCTTTTTGCGCCTATTATTATCAGCCTTTTCAAAGAGAAACGATATCTTTTTTTAGCACCATTATTATTTTTTATATTTTACTATACATTCAGTATCAATAGCTATTCAGGAGGAATTTATGTTCGTTATTTCTTTCCGTTGATGGTTTATTTTTTATTTATCAATTTTAAAATTAAATTTAACAAATGGATTTTCGCATCTATTTGCATGCTTTCAATACTAAGAATGTTGGATTTAAGCTTTAACTTTTATGAAAATAAAAACAACGTCATCATTGATAATCAAGGTTTTGTAACCAGTTATGGTGAAATGACCAAACGCATCAAACCGACTGATAAAGTTCTTATTATGGATGCGGGACATGTCGCTTATTTCTCGGATGCCATGGTCTACGACGGACTTGGACTCAACGATGCTACAATGCTTCTAGCACGGAAAAATAAAGACAGTCTAGGTTACCGAAAATACGTCGAAAGTCGCAATATAAACATCGTAAGTGTTGTTTCTAGTGAGCCAGATCGTTTTGTGCCTCGCCATGATTCTACTTTCACCTATGAGAGTCTTCATCTAAAATCGAAAAAAATACTTTACGTTTTCCCTCTCGACAACCACTATTTTTTATTTGTTTATCAATATTAAGCTTTAGAATTCTGTAATTTTTAGTATTTTTAAAACTTAGAAACAGCATCACATTATGATTAATAAAACTGTAAAAAACGTAGAAGAAGCCTGTCATGACATTGATGACGGCGTAACAATTATGCTAGGAGGTTTCGGTCTTTGTGGCATTCCGGAAAATTGCATCGCCGAATTGGTTAAAAAGAATGTCAAGAATTTGACGTGTATTTCCAACAATGCTGGTGTTGACGATTTCGGGCTTGGACTATTGCTTCACCAAAAACAAATCAAAAAGATGATTTCGTCCTATGTTGGCGAAAACTCTGAATTTGAGCGTCAATTACTAAGTGGCGAATTGGAAGTTGACCTTATCCCACAAGGGACCTTGGCAACGCGTTGTATGGCCGCTGGATATGGGATGCCAGCCATCTACACGCCAGCTGGTGTTGGCACCGAAGTCGCGGAAGGCAAAGAGGTACGTAATTTTAACGGAAAAGATTATTTGTTAGAATATGCTTTCGATGCAGATTTTGCAATCGTAAAAGCTTGGAAAGGCGACACAGCCGGGAATTTGATTTTCCGTTCTACCTCGCGTAATTTTAATCCACTCATGGCAATGGCTGGCAAAACAACGATTGTCGAAGTGGAAGAATTGGTTGAAGCGGGCGCCTTGAATCCTGACGAAATACACACGCCAGGAATCTATGTCCATCGTATTTTCCAAGGAAAAAATTACGAAAAAAGAATCGAGCAAAGAACCGTTCGTAAAGCTTAATATTTTTTAAATTAAATAATACTATGAATTTAGGTGCATTTTCAATTAGTTTAAGTGTTAAACATCTTGAAACCTCCAAGTCTTTCTACGAAAACTTAGGTTTTGAAGTCTTTGCAGGTTCTTTGGAGCAACACTATCTCATCATGAAAAATGGGGATTGTCTTATCGGACTTTTCGAAGCTATGTTTAATGGAAATCTTTTGACCTTTAATCCGGGTTGGGATCAAAATGCGCAAAATATGGAAAACTGGGACGATGTGCGGACAATTGCTGAAAGTCTTGAGCAAAAAGGCCTGAACGTCAACAAACAAATCAGTACAGAATCTGGTCCAGGAAGTCTTAGTATTATCGATCCAGACGGCAATATGATTCTTATCGATCAACATCGTTCGTAATAATTTTTAAAATACAAAAAGCTTAGTTTCCACTAAGCTTTTGTTTTTTTATCAGGATCTTTTTTCTTTCGTCCAGCATTCATTAAACTTTGATGAATCAAAAATTCGATTTGACCATTCACACTTCGGAACTCGTCAGCAGCCCATTTTTCGATGAGTTTATAAGTATCTTCATCCATTCTTAATACAAAACTTTTTTTGCTCATTTTAATAACTTTAAAAGCATCAAAGCTTTTATTCTAAGCTTGATTAATTATACAATGTTCCGGCATTCAAAATAGGTTGTACTGCTTTTTCGCCACACAAAACCACCATAAGGTTGGACACCATCGCGGCTTTGCGTTCGTCATCCAAATCTACGATATTTTCCGCGGACAACTTTTTCAAAGCCAAATCTACCATGCCAACAGCCCCTTCCACGATTTTGGTTCTTGCTGCGACAATTGCCGTGGCTTGTTGTCTTTGCAACATTGCTCCAGCAATTTCTGATGCGTAAGCTAAGTGCGAAATTCTTGCTTCCTGAACGACAATTCCCGCTGGAGCCAGACGTTCTGTTAATTCTCTTTCCAAAATATGGTTAACATCTTCACCACCGCCACGCAATGTAATTGGCGCATTTTCGTCTTCTAAATTGTCGTAAGGAAAACTTACCGCCAAGTGTCGCACTGCAGCTTCACTTTGAGTTTTAACGTATTCTAAATAGCGTTCTACATCGAAAGCAGCTTTGTATGTATCGCCGACTTTCCAAACGATAACGGCACCTATTTCGATAGGATTTCCCATTTTATCGTTTACTTTAAGCGTTTGACCTTGCAGGTTTTCTGATCTAAGACTCATCCTTTGCGATGAATACAAGGGATTTATAAAGAATAATCCATTATCTTTTACCGATCCAACATATTTCCCAAAGAAATTAAGAACGCGCGAATGATTGGGCTGAATAATCATTAAACCTTTCATAAAGAAAAATGACAATAAGACCGCCAAAACAGCAATAACAGTCAAAAAAGGATTATAATCGATAGAATAGATAAACAATCCTATTCCTCCAAAAAATAAAACAAGGCTTATTAATAAAGCAATGTAACCAGACATGGGTTTTAAAACTTTTTCCATAGTATTAAAATTTTGATATTAATTTGATATCATAAAGATATAAAAATTTTAATTATAAAACAAAAAAAACGCTACAAGAGCGTTTTAAAACATTACAGCTTTATAAAACTATGTGATGTTACTTTATTTTTTGTTTTAATAATCAAAATATAATTTCCTTTCGGTAGAAAATCTACATTTATCGCAGAATCTCTCAGACTATCACTTTTTAAAATCTTACCTGATGTATCAAATATTTGATAATCAAAAATAAAATCAGCATTGCGCACATTAATTATGTTATTAACAAGACTCGGATAAATATTGATCGCCTTATTCTCAAAATCATGTGTTGACATGGTGGCACAATTATCCTGAACAAATGTACCCGATACAACTACAATACTATCATTACAATCTTTTTTTATCAGGTTAAATCCTGTATTAGCCTCAATATTAATTAGTGTAATATTATTGACAAAACCGTCCATAAAATCAAAGGATATCAACTGATTGTTTTTTACAAGAATGGTTTTTAACAATGGGTTATTACTAAATGTTATGTTTGACAAAATATTAGATTCTGCTGAAAACCAATTTAGCTTCGTAAGTCCTGACAAGTTAAGACTGGTCAATTGATTCCCATTGATGTGTATACGTTCTAGATTAATGTTTTGCGAAAAATTGAGATTGCTTAGCTGATTGTTAACCAAAAATAGACGTTGCAAATCTTTCAATTCTGACAAATCTATACTAGTCAATTGATTATCATTAATGTATACAATTTTAAGTTTAGAATTTGTTGGAAAGATAACTTCCGACAATTGGTTATTGTTAAGCTCCAAGTTGGTAAGATTGCTTAGTGATGAGATATCTAGCGTACCAACAAGTTTATTTTTTCGGAGATTAAGCGTTGTGAGTTTAGTATTTTGTGATAAGTCAATCTTGTTAAGATTAATCAAATCTCCAAGATTAAGCTCTGTTAAGTTGGTAAAATACTCGATACCTGTTGCATCATAAATATTAGGATAATTGGCGAGGTTTCTGATAGATGTTAGACTTTTTGCTTCATCTTGAGAAATTTGACTGTCCTTGTTGCTATCTACCGCAGGGTAAGCTTTGATAATTGCCGCTTTAAAGTTAGCATCTGGAAAGTTAATGATTTGCGCATTGGCAAGATTTGCGACCATAACAAAACCGCTGAGAATTGTAAAAAATCTCTTCATAAGTATAAAATTAAATTAGTTTAACTCCCGAAACCACAGGGATATACTCATAAAGAGTCTTTATGAAAAAACAAAAATGTTCTTCACCTTTATCCCCGAAAGTATCAACATTAGGCAGGTCTCCTGGCTTACATCTTGATGTCGTCCTTCCCAAATTTTTGTTCAGTGGACTCAAAAAATGACATCAAGTTTTTTAGTATACAGTTGCGGGTACAGCTCAGGTCTTTAACCTGATTCCCTTTTCATAAAGTAAAACTTTAACCTAATTGCTGCAAATATACGATAAATAAAGCTTTTTCTGGTAAAACAAAAAAAAGACACATCCGAAAATGTGCCTTTAATATATTTTAAATTATACAGAATTAAGGTTCTACATCTGTTCTTTCATCTTTTTTAATATGAAGACTTTGGTGGAGCTTCTTGTATTTAATATAAGAAACTAATGTTAAAGTCAACATAAATGCCAATCCAAGATATACCCAAAGTGGTATAGGAATCGCATCTCCTTTTGCATACGAGTGAAGTCCTGTCAAATAATAATTAACGCCGAAATAAGTCATCACCATAGAACAAAACGCAAACATGGTCATCACATGGAAAAGATGTCTTCCTCGTAATCCAGGAACCAATCTCATGTGTAAAACAAAAGCATAAACCATAATGGAGATAAACGCCCAAGTTTCTTTCGGGTCCCAGCTCCAATATCGCCCCCAACTTTCGTTAGCCCAAACACCACCTAAGAAGTTACCAACTGTTAAAGCCAACAGTCCTATTGTTAAAGACATTTCGCTGACAATAGCCAATTCTTTTATAGTCGTATCATTGTGTTTTTTGAAAATATTAGGCGTTGCTATGATATAGAAAAATAGTGATATAACAGCAATCAACATAGATAACGAGAAGAATCCATAACTGGATGTAATAATTGCCACGTGAACAATTAACCAGTAAGATTTAAGCACCGGAACCAAAGGGGTAATTTGTGGATCCAGAGCTGCCCCACCGTGGGCAAAACCCATCATAATAACCGCCACTAAGAATCCCGCTGCAGGAATCAAAGCATTTGAGTTTCTGTACAAGGCAAAACCTGCAGTAATACCAACCCAAGAAATAAAAATAATTGCTTCGTAGCCATTACTCCATGGTGCATGACCAGAAATATACCATCTTGCAATAAGACCTAAGAAGTGTAAAACATAACCAACGGCACCAAGATAAATTAAAGTTTTAACAACTTTATGCATAATTTTACTTGGTTTAAACAATTCTATAAATGCTAAAATTAACAGCAATCCTCCAAGAATAGTATAGAAAATCAACAACTTAAAGTTGATATCAATTTTGTTCATGAAAACTTCCAACTCAATTTTTGCATCTGGCGGAATAACTTGTTTTCCCCATTTGTGTTGATAAGCTTCAACTTTTGCAAGCTCTTGATCTGCTTTTTTCCAATCGTTATTTTGGGTTGCCATAAGAACCGATGACAAATATGGACCTAAAACTTCTTGCGCATTTTTATCTGCCTCAAAATCTGGCGTCATTACAGAATTCCATGTATGATTAGCATCGTTTTGAACAGGAATCGTACGGAAATATTGATAAGACATCAAAGCATTAAGCACCTGGACTTTATCATTAAGCTTGATAACGGCTTCATCGAATTTGCTCTTATCAACTGGTTTTTTGCGGAATGCTGCATTGTATTCGTCTTCTAGTACGAAACGTAAATTTCCGCTCGCATCCGCTGGGAATAATTTCACCAAACTCGTGAAACCTTCTGGCGTTGCTTTGGTAATTTTCGCTAAATCTTTCCCAACTTTTCCACGCGTTTCGATTTTAATAATGTTGACTTGCGCCCAGAACATTGGATCGATAATCGCCGCTAAAAACCATTGATCGGCATTAAGATGTTGGAAACTTCCTTTGCTTGTCAATTTATGCAAAATATCCAATGCCTGCGTATTAACTGGCTGGATACGACCTTCATAAGACTGTACCAACATGTGTCCAAACTTCTCGGCGTGATCGGGATCAATCTTAATATTTTTTACATAATCATCGGCAGACAACATTCCCGCACCAGCTTTTGGCTGTGGTGTTGGGCTTGTTTCAGAATTAGATTTTGGAGCAATCGCATGTTCTTTACTACCATCATTAACAGAATGTGTTTCGATGTTTTGTGCATTTAATCCTAAACTTAAAAACAATACAACAAGACTTGCCATTTTTGCTTTTTTCTTGCTGACATCGCGTAACATTTTGTTAAGATTCCAGAATCTGGAACCTTTCCAAAACATGGATACAAACATTCCTAAGAATAAAAATGCATATCCGATGTAGCTAAACAAAGTTCCCCAATAGTCATGGTTAACCGACAATACAGTTCCTCTTCTGTCAGGATCAAAACTTGCTTGAAAGAATCGGTAACCTTTATGATTAAGAACGTGGTTCATATATATTTTGTAAGGTGTTTCTTTGCCTTCGTCAACAATTTTCACATGCGACTCATAAGCAGACGGCGAAGAACTTCCTGGATAAGTCTCCATAACAAATTTGTCTAATTTTAATGCAAACGGTGTGTTATAAACTTTTGGCCCGAAACCAATCATCACATTCATACCATCCAAGGTAATTTGTTTATAAGCGTTGGGATTTCCTTTTTCTACCGAAAGATCGACTAACATTTTAGATTTTGGTCCTTGTACTTCCACCGTCAGTTGATCTGGAACATCTTTATCTTTCTGCTTGTCCCCTTCGTAGGCTGTAAGATTTCCTTTCATAACGCCTTCTGGAACAACCAAACGCAAATCATTAATAGTATAAAGACTTCTCAATGCCAATGGCTGGAATTTGTCTTTATGTGTGGAACCAGTCTCCTGCGTCGCCATTGTCATATATTGCGCATCTACCGGCGTTTTGATGTAAAGTGAGTCATTATTTCTTTGGAATTCAACAGCACCATCTATCGCGGTTCTGTTAAAACTCACCAAAGTTCCGTTGATATTTTGTACGTCACCTTCTGCCAAATAGATGTTTTGACGTCCGCCTTGATCATTTGTAGAAACGAGATGCAAATATTCTTTACCTTTCGGGGAAGCTGTGAGGCTGTCTTTTTTTCTTTGTAAAAAATGAACAGCTTTTACGGAAACTTCTTTTTCGTGAAAATTAAATTTAGCTTTCAAATCATAATGTAACGGCGACATCAGATAAGGAATATCTGGATAATGCAATTCTTCTCCTTTTTCTTCAATCTTAACTTTTAAGAAAGTTTTATCGGTGATAATTTCGTTACTGGTTTCGCCTTCACGGATGTGCATAATGCCTTCAAAACTAATATAACGTGTAATTGCACCTCCAATAAAAATTAAAATGAACGCAAGGTGAAATACCAGAACAGGCCATTTTTCGCGACGCAATAGTCGATAACGGGCGATGTTTCCTATAAAATTAAGAATCAGCAAAAACATAATGGCTTCAAACCATTTGGCTTCATAGATCAAAGCCTTTGCTGTTGGAGTTCCGTAATCGTTTTCAACAAACGTGGCAACCGCCATGGCTACTGCATACGCTAACAACAAAACCGCCATGGTACGCGTAGAAATCAGAATATCCTGAATTTTTTTCATAATAATCCTTTATAAAAGATAATTTTCCAAATCCAGAAACTCAAAAAAAAGCCTAGATTCGGTTAAGTGCAAAAATAGTGATGTTATTTAGAATAAATATATAAAATAAGATATTTATGACAATTCTCATAATTGATATTCGCTATTAAATAATGACATTCAATTCACAAAATAGATTAGACTTCAACAAAATCAATTTTATCAATCACAGAAGGCGAAATTATCTTTTTTTATGTTATTAAATCTTAAAAAACAAGCTAAAATACAACTTTAATCATAACTATTTTTATTAAATCTAAATAATATTTTTAATGTGGTTTAGACAAAAAATTATCGCATTTACTTTCAAATAATTGGAAATTTTCACTAATAAAGCGCTATATTTAGCTTCAAAATTCATTAAAAAAAGACTAAATTTGCAGGTTATTGACCACATCTATCAATGGAAAAAAGCAAACATACAAACACCGATTCTCAACCAAAAATCCTCTCCAAATCCCGAATTGTAACTGGCATCTTGTTTTTGTGCATCGCCGGAACCATGGCAATTGCCTTTGTCTCCTATCTGATGAACTGGAAAGCAGACCAGTCGCAGGCTGGCACGATGGGAGATCGACTTATTGAATCCTCGAATGTACTCGGCAAAGTCGGCGATTGGCTTGGTAATATTTTTATTTTTGAAAGTATTGGTATAGCCGCATTTATTATTTCATTTTTAATTATGGTTTTAGGCTTTGTCATCCTTAAGAAAAATTATTTCAAACCATGGAAAACCATTTCTCATAGCTTGTTTTTCATTTGTTGGTTACCCATTTTTTTAGGAGCTATTACCAAAGGCGATGGCGTGTGGAGCGGTGTTTATGGTTATCAAATTATGGATTACCTCCGTGCTTATGTAGGTTCTGTAGGCCTTTGGGTGATTATCCTCGTAAGCATTTTGCTCTATTTCGTTTTAGAATTTAATTTGAGACCGAGTAGCATCAAAAATAAATTTAATAAAATCAATGAAAATACCATTGGTAAGATTAAAGAAATGATGCCAAAGTCTGAAGAGAATTTTGATGCCGATGAAGAATTGGAAGAAGAAAAAACGACTCAAATCATCGAAGAAGAAAAGGAAACGCCAACTGAGTTACCCAAAATAAAAGTTACTGAGGACATACCAACTATTATTACGCCTAATAAGACAAGCTTTGACAATGTTGAAGAAAATCTTACTTCTAAAATTGAAGTTCCAGAAACGCTATCTTTAAAAATAGACAACGATATTCCTGCACATTCTTCGGCTGAAAATTCCACAAGTGCAAAAGCTAACGCAATAGAAAACAATGATATCGCTTTTAATATCGAGGTTAAAAAAGAAGAAATCCTAGATCCTGCTGATGAAAAATCAAAAGATTTGGTGAAAGAGTTCGGGCTGTACGATCATCGTTTAGAATTATCAAAATTCCAAATGCCTAGTGTTAACCTTCTTAATGAATATGGAAACGAAGAAATTACCATTAATAAAGACGAATTAGAAGAAAACAAAAATAAAATTGTCGGTCTTCTTAAAAACTTTAATGTTGGTATTGCAGAAATCAAAGCCACGATTGGTCCAACAGTAACACTGTACGAAATCGTCCCAGAAGCAGGGATTCGCGTGGCTCAAATTAAAAAATTACAAGACGATATTGCGCTTAATCTTTCCGCTTTGGGAATCCGTATTATTGCGCCAATGCCAGGGAAAGGTACGATTGGTATAGAAGTTCCAAGAAAAAATCCTACCATGGTGTCGATGCGTTCTGTAATAGGTTCGGCTAAGTTCCAAAATTCGGATATGGACCTTCCGGTGGTTTTTGGTAAGACGATTTCCAACGAAATCTTTATGGCTGACCTTTCCAAAATGCCTCACTTATTGATGGCTGGTGCGACAGGCCAAGGTAAATCTGTTGGTATCAATGCCATCTTAACGTCCCTACTTTACAAAAAACATCCTAGCGAATTGAAATTCGTTATGGTTGACCCGAAGAAAGTAGAACTTTCGCTTTATTCTAAAATAGAAAGACATTATTTGGCCAAACTTCCAGACGCGGAAGATGCGATTATTACAGATAATAATAAGGTAATTAACACGCTTAATTCACTTTGTATAGAAATGGATAATCGTTATGAATTGTTGAAAAATGCCTTCTGTAAAAACTTAAAAGAATACAATAAAAAATTCACAGAACGAAAACTAAATCCAGAAAACGGACATCGCTATTTGCCATATATCGTTTTAGTTGTTGACGAATTTGCAGATTTGATTATGACGGCTGGCAAAGAAGTTGAAGTTCCTATCGCTCGTTTGGCACAGCTTGCAAGAGCTATTGGTATTCACTTAATTGTTGCGACACAACGTCCGTCGGTTAACGTTATCACAGGTATGATAAAAGCCAACTTCCCAGCTCGCGCCGCTTTCCGAGTAATACAAAACACCGACTCCAGAACGATTTTGGACTCACCAGGCGCAGAACAATTGATTGGTAAAGGCGACATGCTTTATTTCAATGGCAACGAAATTACACGTCTGCAATGTGCTTTTGTCGATACGCCAGAAGTTGAAAAAATCGCAGAATTTATTGGAGAACAAAAAGGCTATGCAGATGCTTATCTTCTTCCAGAATACAGTGGTGAAGAGACTTCTTCAAATGTTGGAAGTTTTGATCCTAATGAAAAAGATCAACTTTTTGAAGACGCTGCGAGAATTATCGTATCCACGCAACAAGGTTCAACATCCATGTTACAGCGTCAGTTAAAATTGGGTTACAACAGAGCTGGAAGAATTATGGATCAGCTGGAAGCTTCGGGTGTTGTTGGCGGTTTTAATGGTGCTAAAGCCCGAGAAGTTTTGATATCGGACCTCAACAGTTTAGAACAATTTTTAGATAATTTAAGAAAATAAAAAACGCGGCAATCCGATTTTGGATTGCTGCGTTTCTTTAATACATTTAATCAAACTTTTACATTGAATAATTAAGTTTAAATTAAATACTAAAAAAGCGCATCAAAATCATTGATACGCTTTTTATTTTCTTCTTATTTATTTTTTAAGCTTCAAAAAAAGCTCTCAAATTTTCCAAGTTATTTTTGTCGCTTCCCGCAAATATTTGTTTATCGGTGATGAATACAGGACGTTTTAGAAAACTATAATGGTCGAGAATCAAATCTTTGAAATCTTTTTCACCCAATGACTTTGTATCGATTTCTCGCGCTTTTATTTGCGTTGACTTTTTGCTGAACAAGGCTTCATAAGAATTTGTCAACTTATACATTTCTGCCAATTCTTCTGTTGTTACTGGTTCCGATTTTATTTCGCGAAGTTCCCATCCGTTAAGGTCAAACTCTGCCATTATTTTCTTACAGGTTCCGCAAGTTTTAAGATAAAATACTTTTTTCATCATCAATAATGTTTATTTAAAATTTGAAAGTATTGGCTGGAAACTCTTTGTTAACTTCAATTTTAAAAATAGAAAGAACATAGTCGCTGTCTTTTTTTGGAGACGAAGATTCGATGCGGTAAGGCATCAAAATATTTCCTATTTTTTTATAGTCGTCGTAGGTAATGGTTTCGTCTTTTTTCATTTCTTTATAAAGCATAAATGTTTTAGCATCGAAATAATAAAGGGTTTTGTTAACATTTTTTGTCAACTCTATTTTAAAATATGTATTGTTTCCGATTTGTTCTTTTCCAAGAAGATTAGCTTCAAAACCTTTGTTTTCCCAATCTATAAAATCGTTGTCAAAACTCTCCGGAACATAGCTAGGATATTCTTGGATTTTGTTCTGCGCATAGTTCATCGCATAACCTTTTTTGCCGTCGTAACCTTCAACCGTTGTTTCTTTTTGATTAATCATAATCACGGTTTTGGTAAGATTGGGACGTTTTTGATAGATTTTGAAAGGATATTCGTCGTTAACGCCCAAAGTCACGCGACCTTGTAGCATTACAGAGTTTAGAAGTTTCCAGTTGGTAAGTCCGCCGGTTAACTCTATATTTTTGTCAATAATTTCTTTTGCTGTTTGTGCCTGAATAATGCACGATAAAACCACACCAAATACTAATAATAATCTCTTCATTAATTGCAATTAAAAGCCAAATATAAGTTTTTTTGAATGCTTACAAGTTTTGAAAATTATAAAACTTGTTAATTATGTCCAATTATCAGCTTTGCTTTCTCCAGATCCTCTGGCGTATCGATCCCAACGCCGACAAACTGGGTTTCTATTAGTTTAATTTTCATACCATATTCTAGATAGCGGATGCATTCTATTTTTTCCGAAATCTCTAGCGGCTTCATCGCTAATTTTGAAAATTTTATTAAAGCCTCTTTTCTGAAAGCATACACGCCAATATGCTTATAATAGTTGACGTCATAGCTTATTTCCCGATGATACGGAATTACAGAACGACTGAAATACAAGGCAAAACCATTGTTGTCGGTAATAACTTTTACGTTATTAGGGTTTTCAATTTCTGATTTTTCAGTGAGTTCGATTTTCAAAGAAGCCAAAGAAATTTCTTTGTGCGCATCGTTTTTAAACACCTCAATCAGTTGTTTTAAAGGTTCTAGTTTCAGAAAAGGTTCATCACCCTGAACATTGATAACGATGTCACAATCGATATTTTGTACCGCTTCCGCAATTCTGTCGCTTCCCGTTTCGTGTTCGCCCGTCATCACAGCTTTTCCACCGTTATTTTCAATTTCTTTAAAAATAATTTCGGAGTCTGTTGCAACAAAAACGTCTTCGAAAAGTCCTGTGGCAACAACATTTTCGTAAGTTGTCGTAATGATGCTTTTGTCCGCCAATTTTTCCATAAGTTTCCCAGGAAATCTTGTGGAATTATAACGCGCGGGAATAACAGCTATGATTTTCATAATTTTTTTTAAAATGTAACAGTGTAACAATTTGAGTTGATACTGCTACACTGCTATATTATTAGATTAAAGAAATAAGTGCTTTTTCAAGTTTCGGAAGCATTTCTTGGATTTCTTGAACGGAAACGCCACCTACCGAAGCGCGGAACCATGGCTCTGTCGTAGAACATCCAAAGGCCGAAAATGGTACAAAAGCGACGCCGCCTTCACGAATTAAATAAAATACCAAGTCCGAGGAAGATTCTATCGCTGTGCCATTCGGCATTTTTTTCCCAATATAATCCATCTTAATAGTAAGGTACATAGCGCCCATCGGCTGAATACTATCTACTTTTAGTCCTTTTTGTTTCAAATCCTGAATTGCGTTGTGCAGAACTTTTAAGCTGTTTTCTAATTCGCTTTTAAAATGATTAACAAAACGATTCAGTTCCGCAGTATTCTGGTAATAATTGGCGGTTGCTTCTTGCTCTGGTTTTGGTGCCCATGCGCCAATATGTGTATTGAGTGCTTTCATTTTATCGATAATAACAGAAGGGCCAAAACTCCAACCGACTCTAACGCCAGTTGCAGCAAGACTTTTGGAAATTCCGTCGACGAAAATGGTGTATTCTCTCAGTTCTGGAAATAAGGAAACTGGATTGAAATGCTCTTCACCAAAAGTCAAATTAGAATAAATCTGATCAAATAATAAATAAAGTGGTTTTTGATCTGCAGAACGACGTTTATTTTCTTCTAAAATCACTTCACAAATACCATATAATTGCACTTTCGTGAACATCGTCCCCGTAGGATTCAAAGGGGAACACAAAGATATAAGAACCGCTTCCGACACATAAGGTTTAATTTCTTCCGCAGTTGGTAAAAAGTTATTCTCTGGTTTTGTTTCCACTTCAATACCTTGCGCAGCAGTCAAGTAGGTATAATGGTTGTTATTCCACGACGGAACTGGATAAATTACTTTATCGCCTTCATCAACGATTGTTTTGTAAATCGCATAAATTAAAGGTCTTGCTCCCGCTGTAATCAAAATATCAGCCGGCGAATAGTCCAGATTCCAACGGTTTTTCAAATCCTCGGAAACGGCTTTTCTCAAAGATAAAATTCCGTTAGCTGGTGGGTAATTGGTCTGGTGGTTTTTATAAGCTTTTTCAATTTCTTTTTCCAATAATTCGGGAATTGGGTACAGCTGCGAGTTAAGATCGCCGATGGTAAGATTAGCGATTTTGGCGCCATTTGCCTTCATATCGTTAACTTCGTTACCAATTTTTACAATTTCGGAACCGATTAAGTTGGTAGCTAATTTTGAAACTTTCATTTTGCTTTTTAGGTATTTAGATTTATTCGTATCAGAATTTTTAATTCTATTTTTTAAGAAGAAAACTTCTATAATTTTCCGATTATAAAGTTATAAAAAACAAAAATTCGGGACTTCAAAAAAATCCCGAATTTGATATTAATTGAGATTTAAGCTCGATTTTACGGCGTCAATCTTTGCTTCTAATCGTGGAAGCTTTTCTACAAAATCTGCTTCTGAACTGATGCTGTCTTTCACAGAAACATAGAATTTAATCTTAGGTTCTGTCCCGGAAGGTCGCACACAAACTTTCGTTCCGTCTTGTGTATAGTATATCAAAACATTGGATTTTGGAATGTCATCCATCACGTTTTTCGCGTTTTTGGAAACGACAAAACAAGTTTGCTCTTTAAAATCTTTAATTTCTTCAACCAATGAACCTGCAATTTCTTTCGGTGGATTTTCGCGGAAGTTTTTCATCATATTCTGAATTTCTTCTGCACCTTCGCGCCCTTTTCTAACAACGTTAACAAGTCCTTCGAAATACAAGCCTAAGTCTTGGTAAATCTCGATCATATATTGATACATCGTTTTACCATTGGCTTTGCACCAAGCTGCGATCTCGCAAGCTAACAAAATAGAACCACAAGAATCTTTGTCGCGAACGAAATCTCCTGTCATAAATCCAAAACTCTCCTCGCCTCCACAAACAAATTTTTCTTTGCCTTCGAAATCGCGAATCATCTTACCAATCCATTTGAAACCTGTAAGACCAACTTTGCAATCAACCCCGAATTTTTGAGCGATATCAAAGAAAATATCAGAAGTAACAATAGTAGAACCTATGAATTCTTTTCCCGTAATTTTCCCTTGTTTTTTCCATTGATCTAAGATATAATACGTGAGAATTGTATTGGTTTGGTTTCCGTTTAATAATTGAATTTCATTATCTAAATTTCGTACAGCAATTCCCAATCTATCACCGTCTGGATCGCAACCAATCACGATATCGCCATTGGTAATTTTTGCTAAATCCATTGCCATTTCCAAGGCTGCTGGTTCTTCTGGATTCGGAGATTCCACCGTTGGGAAATTTCCACTCGGAATCATCTGCTCTGTCACCAAATCAACTTTTGTAAAACCCGCTTTTTTCAAGGCTTTCGGAATGGTTGTGTAAGTTGTTCCATGAATAGAAGTGAAAACAATATTCAGATTGTCGCGACCAATATTTTGATACAGCGAGTTTTGCATACAAGCATCGATATAAACATCGTCTTGCTCTTCACCAATCCATTCGATTAAATCATCGTTTCCATTAAATTTAATTTGATCAAACTGCGTTGCATAAACTTCTTTAATAATATTCTCATCATCTGGAGGAACCACTTGCGCACCATCATTCCAATAGACTTTATAACCATTGTATTCTGGTGGATTATGAGAAGCCGTCAACACAATTCCTGCATTACATTTTTTATCACGAACAGTGAAAGACAATTCTGGCGTTGGTCTGTGATTTTTGAATAGTAAAACCTTGATGCCGTTGGCAGTCAAAACATCCGCTACCAGTTTCCCGAACTCCTTTGAATTGTTACGAACGTCATACGCGATAGCCACTTTTATGTCTTGATTCGGAAACTGCTGGTGAAGGTAATTTGCCAAACCTTGCGTCGCTTGCCCTAGCGTATATTTGTTAAGACGATTGGTCCCAACGCCCATTATTCCGCGCATTCCACCAGTACCAAATTCGAGTTCTCGGTAAAAAGAATCTTCTAAATCTGGCGCGTTCGCATCGATAAGTTCTTGTACTTTCTCTCTCGTTTCTGCGTCAAATATATCTGTTAGCCACAATTGTGCTTTTTCTAATGTTGTCATCTGTTATTATGTTTTAGTTTAGAACTTTATTTTGCATAGTTGCCTTTTCGGTCACTTTTATTTTTTTTGAAGGATTGCCGTAATATACCAATTTGCTGGTATCGGTCACGCTTCCTTTTATTTCTTCATCGACATTTACTTCTGTATAAGTATTATTTTTCGCGTCCAATTCTAGACTATTAACAAACCAATAAGGCGAAATAATACTGGCTGTATCAGCCGTTTTCACATAAGCTAAATCTGATTTTCCTAAAAGATTGGCGCGGCTTTTTTGGGTCATATTAACCCAAGCTTTCTGCGAAATAACCGCTCCTATGAATTTGGATTGGTCTTGGAGTGTGAGTTTAAAATCATTCACTTTCATTTGGCTCGAGATGTTAAGTTCTACAGAATCAGCAAGTTTAACATCGTCAAAAGGATGTTTTCCATAAATGGTTAAGTTATAAAAACCGATTTTTTCCGTAGGACGTTTTTCTTTGATATTCAGAACTTTATTAGACACATTGATTTCTAAATTATCAAAAAAATTGGGTGTGGTCTCAACAGTTACAAAATTGTGAGGGCTTTCCACATAAAAAAGTCTGAATTTACCTTTTGCATCCAATTTGTCAAACTCCGACAATTCCACATCTTTTGCAACAATATCACCTTTCGGTTCAATATTTCCACACGATACCAATGTTAGCATTGACAACATTAAAACGACAAAATTTTTCATGAATTTGTTCATTTTTAAAATTAAATCACCTCTTCTATATTATAATTTTTGTGCTCTCTTTTGGTTCTGATAATCATCTCGCCAAGGAAACCTGCAACAAATAGCAAAGTTCCAAGAATCATCATGGTTAATGCGATATAAAACCAAGGATTAAGCGCTATAAGATGACCATAAACTCCTTTGGAAACATCTATCAATTTAGAAATTCCTAGCCAAAGTGCCGACAAAAATCCAATGATAAACATCAGCGTTCCTGCTGCTCCGAAAAAATGCATCGGTCGACCACCAAAACGACTTACAAACCAAAGCGTTACGAGATCCAGAAAGCCACGAATAAAACGTTCTGTCCCGAATTTTGATGTGCCGTAAGGTCTTGCCTGATGTTGCACTATTTTTTCTGTAATTCGTCGGAATCCAGCATTGGCAGCCAAAACCGGAATATATCGGTGCATATCACCATAGACATCAATCGATTTTACAACTTGTTTTTTATAAGCCTTTAAACCGCAATTGAAATCGTGAAGATAAACGCCCGAAAGTTTTCTGGCGGCACCATTAAAGATTTTTGATGGAAGATTCTTTGTCATAACGTTATCAAAACGTTTCTTTTTCCAACCCGAAACAATGTCGTAATCGTCTTTAAGAACCATATCGTAAAGTTCAGGAATTTCTTCTGGAAAATCTTGCAAATCAGCATCCATTGTAATGACAACTTCACCCTTAACTCTCTCAAAAGCAGCGTGCAAAGCTTGAGATTTCCCATAGTTGCGAGAGAATTTTATCCCATGAATTTGTGGATATTGTACTTTTAAATTTTCGATAATACTCCATGACAAATCTGTACTGCCGTCATCAACAAACCAGACTTCATAAGATAACTGATGCTGTCGGCAAACAGCATCAATTCGGTTGAATAATTCTTCTATGGATTCTTCTTCATTAAGAAGTGGAACTACTATGGATAGATTCATTTAAAATCTTTAATCAGTTTATAATCAGCAAATTATTCGTAACGTTTTTTGTTTTTCAAAAACGCAGCAATAATGATAGACAAAAGTAAATAAAATAATAAGATGCCCCCAAAGAGTTTTCCTAAAAATTCTAACGAAAAATAGTTTCGTTTTTCCTTTAAAGCAATTTCTCTAGCCTCTTTTGCTTCTTTGTAACTTTTCTCCAAATCCACAACTACATTGGAATCTTTGTGATGGGCTGCATCAATTTTTTGTTTTTGATAAGCTTCTTCAAGATTGTTAAGTTCCGTCTGTATATATTGATAATTCAGCAAATCTCTTGCGCTAGTATCAACATAATTGAGAAACAAAAACATGCTTGCCATGGACAAAAAGCCACCTACAAATAATGTTACAAAAGATTGTTTGAAGGCTTGCGGATAAGTTATTCTTGTGCCTTTTCTCAACCGATAAGTGGATATAAAAGCCGTTATACCATAAATGAATGTTAAACCAAATGCATTGATTTTCATACTGGTATCCCAATAATTAGCATTTGCAAAAAAATAATATACGCCAAAGAACAATAACATCGTTATTCCGTATAAAACTAAACCAATAATAACTGGATTTTTCGTCATAATTTTCTTAAGTGTGGGAAAATTGATAATAAAAAGACTTGTTTTTATAATTTAAAAGCTAAATATATTTATTAAAATAAAAAATTATCCATTTTTTTCAAATTAAAAATCAAGCTATTAGCCTTAAAAAAAACGGTCTTTTCTGATTTTTCTATCATCGTTCTTCCAAATTCATAAATAATTTCTATATTTGCACCGGCAAGTCCTACACAACCAGCTCCTGTGAATCCTCCAGGGTGGGAACGCAGCAAAGGTAAACGGTTGTAGCGGTGTGATGTAGGTAGCTTGCCATTTTTTGTGTCTATACGTTTCGTATTTTCTTTAAGAAATAAGAGATTTTAAAATTTATTTTTCATTTTAAAATCTCTTATTTTTTTAAAATTCAAATTCCTCTCCTAATTCTGGTAAAACAAAATCAATTCCTGCATCTGCAAAATGTTTCTTGGCATTGTCATGATTAATTTTGATCGGCTCAAATGTATCGAAATGACAACCAATAACTTTAGGCGTTAGCAACAATTCTTTCGCTGCAAAAGCCGCTTTTCTTGGACACATCGTGTAATGACGACCAATCGGAAGAATAGAAACATCCAACTTTCCGAATACTTTCGGGAAAATTGCCATCTCTGCAGAAACGCCTGTATCGCCTGCTAAATAAAGATTTTTGCCTGGCAAACGGAAAATATATCCTGCTGCTAATCCCCCATAAGTTCCGTCTGGGAAAGAGCTCGTATGATTTGCAGGCACCATAGATATTTTAAGATCATCTATCTTCGCGGATCCTCCAAAGTTAATGTCAATATTGTTAGCATGTTTGTAATATCCACAAATCTCTGGTTGTCCAATAACTGTCGCTTCAGGATGATTTGCAAGAACTTCTGCCACGTCGGCTGTATGATCGCCATGAGCATGTGTAACCAACACATAATCAATCTTTTGTGATAAAATATCAAATCCTGTTTTATCTTTTTGAAAGTTATAGAAAGGATCGCTCAGTATTGTTTTTCCGTTGTGTGTGAACAAAAAACAGTTTTGTCCTAAGAATTTTATTTTCATTTTATTTCTTTTAAAATTTTATGTTTAAAAATTATTCCGATGGAAATTTATCTTCTATCAAATTAAGTTTTACACCATGCTCTAACCAAGCTTTGCAAGCGTCCAAAACCGTTGTAAAACCGCCAGTATTATCATTAATGACATTCAATAACTCCTCGCCTTCTTGGGTATAACCATAACTTTTAATCTGTACCAAAGTTCCGTTTTTCATGGATATAAAGTCATAATCTACGTGTGTTGCAGGATTTCCCCAAAGCGTTTCAATCTTTTGATTGGGGATTATCTTCAGAGTTTGTACTTCTGTTGAAACATTATACATTTCCCAAGTCCAAGTTGTGGTTTCACCCACTTTTAGTTGACCACTTGATTTTGTGAACCAAAATTCAGTTGTGATTTCTGGATCAATGAATGCATTAAAAACCTCATCAATAGGTTTTCTTATGAGCATTTGACAATTCACAAAAGCCTTGATTTGCATATTTAATTATTTAAAAAAATTAAGTCCGAAAGCTGTTAAAACCGCCATCATAAAGGTTAAAATCCCAACTTGTTTTAGAAAAGGATCAAGCTCTTCATGGGCTTTCACTTGCATAATTTTTCGTCGCAAAGCTGCAAATGGAAACAACAAAATCATAACAATAAATGCATAATAATTGCCCGCAGCTTGTAAACCATTAATCATTAAAAAGGTTAAAATCAACAAGATAGGAAGTTGCAACAATAACATTTCGTAAATCATTGCATTTTTAAAACCAAGTCTCAATGCCAAAGTTTTTTTGCCTGAAGCTGCGTCGTTTTCCATATCGCGCATATTGTTGAGATTGAGTACTGCCATACTTAGCATTCCTATAGCAGCACCTGGGATTAATATATCCCAACTAAAACTTTTGGTAAACAAAAAATAACTACCACAAACCGATAGCAATCCGAAAAATATAAAAACGAAAATATCGCCCAAGCCCATGTAACCATAAGGTTTTTTACCAACTGTGTAACCAATGGCCGCCAAAATACTGGCAATGCCTAATCCTATGAAAATGTAAAAATCATTCATATAACTAGGAACAAAAGCGACATACAAAAGCGCAATAGTTGCTACAAATGATAAAATGGCCATTATAATGACGGCGTTTTTCATTTGTTTTGGCGTTATTTTCCCAGAAGCCACGGCTCTGGATTCTGCTTCGTTAATTCTCAATTGGTCTGTTCCCTTCACGCCATCGCCATAATCATTAGCAAAATTGGAAAGTATCTGATACAACAAAGTCACCAAAAGTGCCAATGCAAAAACCTTCCAATCCCAAACACCTCCTTCTTCAGACAATCGCCATTTGGCAATAAAAGAACCTAAAATAATTCCACTGAGAGAAAGTGGTAAAGTACGCAGACGTGCTGCTTGTATCCAATGTTTCATTTATTTTTTTAGATATTAGATGTTAGATTTAAAATGTTAGAATAGATCTTTTCGTTCTACATTCTAAATTCTAAGTCTTTTTAAGATATCCATTGATCTTCGCCGAAGTCTGGTTTGCGTTTTTCCAAAAACGCATTTCGACCTTCTTTAGCCTCATCTGTCATATAAGCCAAACGGGTTGCTTCGCCTGCGAAAACTTGTTGACCAACCATACCGTCATCTGTAAGATTCATTGCAAACTTCAGCATTCTGATAGACATTGGAGATTTTCCAAGAATCTCTTGTGCCCACTCATAGGCTGTATCTTCAAGCTCTGCATGAGGAACAACTTTGTTAACCATTCCCATTTCAAATGCTTCTTGTGCAGAATAATTTCTACCTAAAAAGAAAATTTCACGGGCTTTTTTCTGCCCCACCATTTTGGCTAAATAGGCAGAACCATAACCGCCATCAAAACTGGTAACATCCGCATCGGTTTGTTTAAAAATAGCATGCTCTTCACTAGCCAATGTTAAATCACAAACTACATGCAGCGAGTGTCCGCCACCAACGGCCCAACCCGGAACAACAGCAATAACGACCTTTGGCATAAAACGAATCAAACGTTGGACCTCCAAAATATTAAGACGGTGTCTTCCATCTTCGCCCACATAACCTTTTTGTCCACGTGCTTTTTGGTCGCCACCACTACAAAATGCCCAACCGCCATCTTTAGGACTTGGACCTTCGCCAGACAACAATACCACGCCAATAGATGGATCTTCTGAAGCATCAAAAAAGGCATCATAGAGTTCTGAAGTCGTTTTTGGACGAAAGGCATTTCGTACCTCTGGTCTGTTAAAAGCAATTCTGGCTACGCCACCACATTTTTTGTAGGTAATATCGTCGTATTCTTTAACCGTTTTCCAGTCTATCATTTTATTAAAATTTGGTGTAAAGATAAGCAGAATTAACGGCTTAGACAATGACATTATGCAGACACTCAACAAAAAATAAGCGCCTCCGACATGATGTCAAAAGGCGCTTTACAATATAATAATTGTGACTGGTCGGTGTTGATTATTTTACCACTTTTATAGCACTTGCTAAAAAGCGTGTTTCTGTTTTTGGCTCTTTTATCGCATCAATTTCTTCTTGCGATTTTTTTGCATCTTCTGCATAATGTTTTAATTCGTTAACAGAAGTCGTTTTGCTTTCAGCATTTCCTTCCATAACAACTGTTTTTCCAACTAAAGCTTCTGGCACGAAGAAAGCATAATCTTTCATTTTTACAAAAAAGTCTTTGCCTTCATCTGATTTTAGTTTTACCCAACATCCTTTTTTTGGACACACTTCTGTAACCGTTCCTTTTACCGCAATGTTTTCAACTTTTGCCTCTTTGGTTAACTTTTTATTAAGATTAGAAACCGAAATGGCTTTTTTCGCAACTTTCGTTTCAACATCTTTTCCGTAGAATTCTCCTACTTTAGCTTCTCCAGCTGGAGGTCCCGCTTGTGCGAATGTCATAACACCAAGACCTAAACCCAATAAAAACAACAGATTTTTCATACGTATGTTAAATTTTTGTAAATGTAATAAAAATTATTTGGAAACAGTCTTATCTAACTTCTTATTTTTTAGCCAAAGCGACGTGCTCTCGTAGGTTGCGATGGTTTCGTTCTTTAATTTTTCATCAATTTGAGTTCTCGGAATTTCATCGAAATACGGATTAAAATTCGCTGAAATATCATTTTTTTGAAGTTTCAGATCATATTGTTTCACTTTTTTAGTTGGTGAAATAATGGTCAAAATATTATTCTTAATTAATCCTAAATCTTGATAAGTCGCAATATAAGCACGCGGCTGATAATTGGGTTTAAAAATATCTTGTCCTAAAAATTGACTTTCATAATTGAAATTCATTAAACCAAATAAAGTCGGCATCAAATCTATCTGCGACATCAAAGTATTAACCTGTTTTGCTTCTATAAGTCCTTCGGAGAAAATCATGGCAGGAATTCTATATTTATCCATCGGAAGTTCTGTTTTACCAGCAGAAGAAGCGCAATGGTCCGACACAATGACGAAAATTGTATTCTTGTACCAATCTTGCTTTTTCGCCATTTCGAAGAACTTCTTAATCGAATAATCCGTGTATTTAACGCCGCCATCACGAGATTTTGCCGTTCCCGGAATATCAATTCTTCCGTCGGGATAGGTAAAAGGTCTGTGATTACTCACGGTCATCCAATGGTTAAAAAATGCTTTCCCAGCTTTAGCTTCTTTATTCATAGTTTCGACAGCTTTTTCAGCCATATCTTCATCACTTACGCCCCAAATATTAGCAAATGTAATTTCATTTGGTTTAAAAGCTGCGCGATCCACAATATCATAATTGTTTCCACCAAAGAAATCTTTCATGTTATCAAAATAAGAATCGCCGCCATAAAGATATTTGACTTGATAATCTTTGGATTTGAAAACCGATCCCGTCGTGAATTTATTTTTATTATCAATTCTTTTTACCACACTTTCGCCAGCCGTTGGTGGGATGCACAATGTCAAAGCTTCTAGCCCGCGAACCGTACGATTCCCCGTTGCATACATATTGGTAAACATCATACTTTTGGTCGCCAAACTGTCTAAAAATGGCGTTACATTATTTTGGTTTCCGTAATGTGACATAAAATCCGCAGACAGACTTTCTATAGAGATTAGCACCACGTTTTTTCTAAGTTCGGGATGATCAGAAACCACTGGACGACGAAGCTCTGAAGGTGAAAATTGTTTTAAAAATTCAGTTTGCGCTTGCGCCTCGCCCATACTTGGATAAAATTGTACATAATCCAGCGATTTCGTATTAAAAGCGGTATAAAATTTTTCTAAACCATTACTTTTAATCTCTTCCGAAAACGTATTTTGATAATGTATTTTTTTAATTTGACCAATCACGAACAAACTTAGTCCAAACAACACAATATAAGTGGCTACAAAAATCATTTTCTGCACAAAATTAGGAAGTGTTAAAAGCTCGGATTTGGTCCTATTATAAATGAAAATTGTAACCAGAATTGCTATGGCAATCATCACCGAAAACAACGGAACAACAGGATAAGATTCCATAATATTTCCGATAACCTCGTTGGTATAAATCAAATAATCTACAGCGATAAAGTTGTATCGAACCCCGAACTCGTTCCAGAAAAAATACTCGCTTACTGCATTTTGAATAATCAAAAACACATACAAAAAAAGTGTGATGAAATAAAGTATATTCCTGAAGCGCACACGCTGGTTAGGAACAAAAAGTAATAATCCGAAAAGAATTGTTTTTAAACCCACAAAAATTAAAGCAATTTCCGCAACCGACCCGCCATATTGTTTAAAAATATTATTCGGGACAAATGCAATATACAATGCAAATGCTAGCAACAATCCAAAAATAATATAGCCCCAAGGTTTATCATATTTAGAATTTGATAAAAATAAAAAGTAAATCACCAAAAAAACAGAAGCTATAGAAAAAATGAAAATATCGTTAATCATCCCAAGTAGAATGACACCGATACTCTCAAAAAAGCCAAAGCTACTTGTGGTTATTGGATGAAAAATAAAGACGATTCTCAACAAAAATGAGATTAAAAGATAAAACGCACCGAGGTAAAAAAATGCTTTCAGTTTTTTGATGTCCATGTTAAGTTTTAATATAGTTTTTCGACCTCGCAAGATAATATTTTATTAATAATATTAGATTTTAAATATTAGATGTAACAAAATGACAATTCTGGTTGTCTAACTATATATTAATACAAATCATTAAACAATATTTACACATGAAAACAAATAAAATTTGCCTCGTATTATTAGCATTAAGCTTATCATTAAGTGCATGTAACTATTCAAAATCCAATGGCGAATCCGAGTTCAGCGTTGGCGGTTTTTCCTTGGGAAGCAGTGAAGGAAAAGGTGCATTAATAGACAAAACTTACACTTTCAATTTTGATGAAATTAAAACCTCGAATTCTTTGGATGTAGAAATTGTAAAATCCAACACCGAAAAAATCGTTGTCAACGCGCCATCTGACATTATTGACAAAATTGAAGTAACGCAAGAAGGATCCACAGCCATTATCCGCGTTGCAAAAGGCGTGAGAAACCTTTCCACCAACCGTGTTCGCGTGAAAGTCTATGCCAAAGATTTTTCTAAATTATCCACTTCTTCTAGTTCGACAGTTAAAGTACTAGACAGCTTCAAATCTGACAAATTTGACATCCAGGCGTCCAGCTCTTCAACGATAAAAGGCGATTTTGACGCGGCTAATGTTTCTATCCAAGTCAACAGCAGCGCCGATTTTTATGGTCAAGTCATTGCGAAAAATGTTGTCGCACAAGTTTCTTCTTCTGGAACATTAAGCATGAAAGGTCGTTCGGAAAATTTGTCAGGTCAAGCCTCATCTTCTGGTGATTTGGAAGCAGCAGAATTTACAGCTGACACGGCAACATTACAAGCCTCATCATCAGGAGGCATAAAAGTTGGTGTGAGAAATTCCGTAACTGGAAGCGCCTCATCAAGTGCTGACATAGTTGTTCTTAAACGTGGCGACCTTAAGAATGTCACTGTAAAAGAAAGCAGTTCTGGCTCGGTAAGCGTTAAGTAAAACTAATTTTTGTCTTATTTCTGAAATTTGGCACACAATTGTCTATTTAGAATTTAACTTCTAAAAACAAAAAGTATCTAAAAAATTGAACTAGAAAAGAATAATATGAAAAAAATATTAGAAAAGACGACGTTGTTGGGGATTTCATTATTCACGTTTGGAATTTCGTTTGCCCAAAAGATTGATCGAAAATCACAAAGCATTTTGGATGCGGTAACGTCAAATTATAAAAGTAAAAAAAACACCTACTTCAAATTTACTTACGGTTCTGGAACTGGACAAGTAACCAAAGCAGAAACAGGAATTTTTTATTCTAGTGATGATAAGTACAAACTTAAAATCATGGGTATAGAACAAATATTCGACGGTAGCAAAGTTTACAACATCAATGATAGCGACAAAGAAGTAACCATTGCAAAACCTAATGATAACGACGTCATGTTTTCGCCACTTAGTTATCTAGAATCTTATAAAAAAGATTACAATGTAACTTATGTTGGTAAGAAAAATATCAATGGGAAATCTTTGGATTATATCAAAATGACACCAGTAAAAGACAATGGGCTGAAACAGGTTAATCTCTATGTCAACACACCACAAAAAAAATTGGTGAAACTGGAGCAAATCGCGACGAACAACCAAATCGCGACTATTAACATTAGCGATTACAAAGAAAATCAAAATTTGTCATCGGGTATTTTTAGCTTTGATAAATCCAAATATGCCAAATATTTAATTACAGAACTTTAATTATTAAGTTCAACCAAAATATAAAAAGTCATAATGTCTTTCGCATTATGACTTTTTTGCTGTATTTTTGAAACCAAATTAGATAATTTTTCCATTTGAAAAAGTTAGACCAATATATCATTAAAACTTTTTTCGGGCCATTTTTTTTCATTTTTAGTGTCCTGTTTTTTATCTTCATTGTTAACATCATTTGGGTGCAGATGTCGCAATTTACAGGTAAAGGCCTGAGTTATTGGGAGATTATCAAATTTTTGTTTTACATGAGTGCGAGCGTTGTGTCGATGGTATTGCCACTTACGATTCTACTTTCGTCGATTATGACCTTTGGGGATTTTGGGGAACGCTACGAACTTGCAGCCATGAAAGCCGCAGGCATCAGCCTTACAAGAGTTATGGCGCCTTTGTTCATCACCGCAACTTTTCTCTCGTTGTTGCTATTTGGCTTTTCCAATAACATTATCCCCGATTTTCAGAGGAAAGCGAAGAATATGTTGTTCAACATTGTTTCTAGCAAACCGGCTCTTAACTTTACACCGGGTGTTTTCATCGATCAAATCTCAGGATTCTCTGTTAAATTTGATAAAATAACGGGCGAAAATGGTGAAAACCTAGAAGGTGTTTTTCTTCATAAAAACTCCAATTCTTACGAAAATCAACAAACGGTAATTTCTAAAAGTGGTCGTTTTGCAAAAGCAGTTGATCCTAATTATTTGAAGTTAATCCTTTACAATGGTTACGTTTATGAAGATGAAATGAACAACAAAACCTATCAGGAACGCCTTAACCAACCCAATCAGGCTATAAAATTCGATACTTTAGTCTATCATTTCGATATCAGCGAACTCATCAATCAAGCTATTGAAAACGAAAGAATAACAGATGATTATCGTTTTCAAAGTTACGCGGAAGTTGCCGAAACTCTTGAGAAAACAAATGCTAATAACAAAATTAGCGTTAACAGCATTGCCAATCAGTCCATGTTGATGGTTAATTCTTATGTGCCATACCTTGATGATAAAAAAAATAAAACCAAAGCAACGCCCAATTTCACCGCAGACAAATTAGATCAAGATAAAAAACTTGAAGTTTTGTATAACGCCTATGCGAAACTTAACAATCTGAAAGACACCAACCGAATGTCGCAAGATCAAGTTTTAGAAATGAAAAAATATAAAAACAAAGTTATCATCTATCAACAACGGATTATATCTTTCTCAGTGACTTGTATCATTTTCTTTTTAATTGGCGCCAGCTTAGGTTCCATTATTAGAAAAGGCGGCATGGGACTTCCCGTAGTTATCGCCATTGTTATTTTTATCATTTTCTACGTGATTAACCTGAGTGTCGAAAACCTTTCTTGGAAAGGCGAACTCGATCCTTATTTAGCGACTTGGTTCCCGAATATCATATTGTTCCCATTCAGTATTTGGTTGACTTACAAAGCACTTACCGACTCTCAACTATTTGATATTGAAAAATATAAAGCTTTATTAAAACCAATTACCAAGCGTTTTTCAAAGAATAAAGAACATCAACGTTATCAATAATTGTGTATGGAATTTTCGTTGCAAACCCGTTTAGAAAATGAGATTTTAATCCTTGAACCGCTTTCAAAAGAAGATTTTGAAGCAATATATGCGGTTGCTTGCGAAAAGGAAATTTGGGCGCAACATCCCAATCCCGACCGCTATAAAAGAGCAGTTTTTGAAAACTTTTTTCAAGGCGCTATGCAAAGTGGCGGCGCTTTTAAAATCATTGATAAGAAAAGTGGAAAAATTGCAGGCAGCACAAGGTTTTATGATTATAATGCGGAAGACAAAAGCATCTTAATCGGTTATACGTTTTACGGAACCCAATTTTGGGGAACAGGCATTAACCATTCTGCCAAAAAGTTGATGATGGCGTATATTTTCCAGTTTGTTGACAAAGTTATCTTCCATATTGGTGCAACTAATTTGCGCTCTCAAATTTCTATTGAACGACTTGACGCGCAAAAAATAGGTGAAGAAGAAGTTGTTTATTTTGGTGAAACTTCAAAACTTAATTTTGTATATCAAATCACAAAGAAGATTTTTTTAAATCATCTTAATCCTATTTAAAATACATTTATTTCCGAGCCAATTGTACAATTTTCTGAATTAAAGTAATTACCAAAACCATAGCAGTTCCCACCACAATACCGAATCCAAATTCTTTAATTATATCTGGAACATTCGGAAAAAGATGATGGAAATAATCGATGTTGTGGAGGAAGATTCCACCAGAAACCAATAACAAAGCTATCGTCCCAACAACGCCCAATATCTTAATAACGACTGGTAAAAGTTTTACCAAAAAATGTCCTATTTTCGAAAAAACGCCCCGGTTGTTGGATTTATCAATTAATTTGAATCCTGCGTCATCCATTCTCACAATCAGCGCAACAATACCATAAACGCCGACAGTAGCCAAGACAGAAACAATACAAACCGTTACAATTTGAATATTCAGAGGTTGTTTTAAAACCGTTCCCAGCGCGATAATCACAATCTCGATTGACAAAATAAAATCTGTGGTAATGGCCGCTTTTATTTTTGCTTTTTCTTGTTGTTCTGGGAGTTGATGTTCAAGAACTTCTGTAATATTGTTATCCGTTTGTTCAATTTCTTTTTTATGAAACAGAAAATGAAAAATCTTTTCCATACCCTCAAAAGCCAGATAACAACCTCCGGCAATTAATACATATTTAATAACAATTGGAAAAAAAGCATTCAGCAACAAAGCAATCGGAACAATTATCAACTTGTTGAGAAACGAACCTTTTGTAATAGCCCAAAGTACAGGAATCTCGCGGGAAGACTCAAAACCTGTCGCTTTTTCAGCATTAACAGCGAGGTCATCACCCAGAATTCCTGCAGTTTTTTGTGTCGCCACCTTACTTGCCACAGCCACATCATCCATGAGTGCTGCAAGGTCGTCCAATATTGCAAAAAAGCCTGAAGCCATAATTTTTTATTAAATTTTATTCTGCAAAAATATTAAATGCTCAAAAACAATTGAACAATTACCGCTACTATTTTTTGAAATAGCATTACAGATTTTCAATGTTTGTGATTAATTGGCCAACAACTTCATCCGTGGTCGCCCAAGAGCAAATCAACCGAATGGCAGAATGTTCTGCATCAATCTGTTGCCAGATATAAAAATCAAATTCGTGTTGTAAAATTTTGATATGGTCATTTTTAAGAATCGGAAAAATCTGATTGCTCAAAGAATTTGTCAAAAAAGACACATTTTTCTTTTCAAAAGCCGACTTTATCTTTTGGGTTTGTCGATTGGCATGTTTTCCCAATTCGAGATACAAATCATCTTTCAAAAGCTCCAGAAACTGAATGCCCAACAATCTGCCTTTCGCCAACATCGCACCTTTTTGTTTGATAACAAAAGGAAAATCTTCGCTTAATTTTTCGTTATTAAAAATAATCGCTTCGCCTATTAAAGCGCCATTTTTGGTTCCTCCAAAATAAAAAACATCAGAATTTTTCGCGATAATTTCCAGACTCAATTCAGCCTCAGGAATCGCAATGGCTTGTGACATTCTAGCGCCATCAATAAAAAGATAAAGATTTTTGGATTGACAAAATTGATACAACTTTTCCAATTCTGTTTTAGAATAATGTGTTCCAATTTCGGTGGTATTTGAAATATAAACCAGCTTTGGTCGCACCTGATGAGGAATATTTGGATGTTTGTCCAAAACCACTTGTATATCGCTGGGTGTAATCTTTCCATCTTTAGTTTGAATGAGATTAATCTTATGCCCAACCGCTTCTATGGCGCCCGTTTCGTTGGTTTGGATATGTCCAAAATCCGCAGATATAACGCTTTCAAAAGGTTTTAACAAAGAAGAAATCACCAACAAATTAGCCTGCGTTCCGCCACTTACGAAATATACGCCAGCATTTTCATTTTTTATTTTTTCCTGAAACAATTTTGTAGCTTGTTGGCAATATTCGTCTTGTCCATAGCCCAATTGCTGTGTTTCGTTAGTCTCTATTAAGGCTTGCAAAATCCGAGGATGACAAGCTTCTGTATAATCATTTTTAAAAGAATATTTCATTGATATCTTATCGTTCTACAATTTGTTTCTGGACCATTCGCTCCAAGATCCGACATAAAGATTTGGAATTTCAAAACCAGCTTCGTTCATCGCCAACAGCGTATGGCAAGCTGTTACACCCGAACCACAATGCACAATAATATTTTCTTTAGAAAAATCGTTGAACAGCTTTTCATATTTTACATGCAATTCTTCAGGTGTTTTAAAATTTCCATTCTCGTCCAGATTTTCAGCAAACGGCATGTTAATCGCATTGGGAATATGCCCCGCCACCAAATCTATCGGTTCGGTAATCCCGTTATAACGTTGTGCTTCGCGAACATCGATGATTACAGCATTTTTTTTCAAAGTAGCTGCTTCTACTTCATCGATATTTTTTTGTGGAAGTTTCCAATCTGTAATTGGATAATTGCTTTTTTGATATTTAAAATTTCCCGATTCTGTTTCTAAATTTTCCGAAATAGCTCGTTGAAGTCCACCATCCAAAACCTGAACTTTCACGTGACCAAAAGCTTTTAGCATCCACCAAAATCTCGCAGCGGCATTACCACCATTTTTATCATCATACATAATAACATGCGATTGCGGCGAAATTCCCAAATCGCCTAAAGTCTGTGCAAATTTTTCTGGACTTGGCAAAGGGTGACGTCCACCATTTTCAAAATTACCAATTTCTGCTAAATCATTATCTAGACTGACATAAACAGCATTTTTGAGATGTTCTTTTTCGTAGTTTTCAAAAGCCTTTGGACCTGTTCTCACATCAAAAATTCTGAGTTCTGGACTGTCTTTTATTGTATTAAAACATGGTATTCTTAAAATCGGTTTCATGGGTGAAAATTTTATAGAACTAAATTAAGTATTTATCGACGTTACACGAAATAAAATATTGAAAATTATTTAAGATACCATGCGCAGTTAGGCTAGATTATTTGGTTTAAAAATTTCGAAAAGCAACAAAATTTAATTAGATTTGTCATAACTAAAAAGTAATTATGAACACGGCTACAGAACGCATTCTTATCACCGGTGCTCTGGGACAAATAGGCACTGAACTTACCCTAAAACTTGTAGAACTCTATGGCAAAGAAAATGTCTTCGCATCTGGACTAGACAAATGGAAAGAAGGGATTACCGAAGCGGGACATTATGAAAGATTGGACGTTTCCAATTTTGAAGCAATGACCGACTTTATCAAAGAACATCAAATTACAACGGTGTACCATTTAGCTTCTCTCCTATCCGGAACTTCGGAAAAGCAGCCTCTTTTCGCCTGGAAGCTTAACCTAGAACCACTTATCCACCTTTGCGAATTGGCAAAACAAGGTGTTATTAATAAAATATTTTGGCCAAGCTCCATCGCAGTTTTTGGAAAAGGTATTCCTAAAGAAAATGTAGGACAAGAGGTGGTTCTTAACCCTTCTACAGTCTACGGAATTTCGAAAATGGCTGGTGAAAAATGGTGCGAATATTATTTTGAAAAATATAATGTTGACATCAGAAGTATCCGTTATCCAGGTTTGATTTCTTGGAAAGCGCCGGCTGGCGGTGGAACAACAGATTATGCGGTAGAAATTTTCTACGAAGCGGTAGAGAACGGTAGCTACACAAGCTTCATCAAAGAAGATACGAAAATGCCAATGCTGTACATGGATGATGCGATAAACGCAACAATCAAATTGATGACGGCACCAAAAGAACAAGTTAGGGTAAGAACTTCTTATAATCTTGGCGGGATGAGTTTCAATCCTAAAGAATTGTCAGAAGAAATTAAAAAAATTATGCCTGAATTTACTATTAAATACGAACCCGATTTCCGTCAAGCGATTGCAGATTCTTGGCCAGCAAGTATTGATGATTCTGTAGCAAAACAAGATTGGGGACTTAGTTATAATTTTGATATCGAAAGCATGTCAAAAGATATGATTAAAAACCTAAAAATAAAATTGGCTAAATAAGTCAAAACCTGTTCTGAAGATGCTGTTACTAAGTATTAACCTTACAATTCCTTTTGGAAAAGACCGTATCAATCCAGAAATTGATGATGAAACATTAATAGCATCTTTGGAACAAAATATAGAAATAATTGTTCAAAACCTTGACATCTATTCTACTCTTGTCACTTTTTTTGTTGATGTTTCTATTGCAGAACGCCTTAAGAAAACTTTAAAAAAACTAACAACGGCAGGACACGAGGTTGCTTTTTACAACATTCGTTCTACAACTTCCGAAATCGAAATTGCTAAAAAGATTCTTGAAGATGAACTTCAAAAAAAAATCCGCGGCCTTCGTCAAAAACTCCTAAAACTTCCTAATAAAGATATAAAAAGCTTGGACTTTTCTTATGTTTCGAATATCGAACATTCCAATATTGGTTTTATTTTTAGACGTTTAAAAAAGGATAAAACAAAGCTTTATTATGATGACAGCCTCGTCTTTGTGCCAGAAAGTTTGTCACCGTATTCGCAATTACCTTTCAACGATTATGTGTTCCAAATAACGCCTCAGAAGTTTTATGAAAATATGATTTTGGAAACTTTGCAAAACGAAGATTACGTCCAAGTTTACATGAATGCTTGGCAATTTTTTGAAAAAGAGGAACTTCCTTACGCATTTCCTTTTTACAAAAAATACAATCTTGGAAAAAGTTTTGAGGACAAATTGATTGCTTTCCTGGATTTTGTGACAGAAAATGAACTAGCAACTTCTCGAATGAAGGATTATTTGTTTTAAAATTTAACTTAATTCAAACAAGGTAATTTCTGGTAAAATCCCCACTCTTCCGGAATAGCCAATGACACCAAAACCTCTATTAACATAGAGATAGCGACCATTACTTTCATAAAGATCCATCCATTTTTTGTAACGATATTCTATGGGGGACCATTTCACATTTTTGAGATCGACCCCAAACTGCATGCCGTGTGTATGCCCAGACAAAGTAAGGTGTACAAAGTTAGGATTGTTTTTCACGGCATAATCAAAATGTGTAGGATCATGCGACATCAAAATTTTAACAGCATCACTTGGTACATTTTCTAAAGCTTTGTCCAAATCGCCATATTGAGGAAATGGTTTTTCGCCCCAGTTTTCAACACCGAGAAGGTAGATTTTTTCGTCGTTTTTTTCAATGCTAAGATGCTCATTTCTTAACACTCTGAAGCCTGCTTCTTTTTGATATTGAATAAGTTTAGGAACATTTTGGTATTCCTCTTCCTTAGAATTAAATTTACCATACTTACCATAGTCATGATTGCCAAGTATAGAAAATTTGCCATCTTTTGCCTGGATGCTTTTAAATAAATTAATAAACGGCTGAAACTCTTCCGCATAATTATTCACCATATCACCCGTAAATAGGACTAAATCTGGTTTTTGTTGATTAATTAAATCAATGGCATGTTGCAACTTCGACGGATCTTGAAATGTACCGCTGTGTACATCCGAGATTTGAACAATTTTGTAAGCTTTAAAACTTTTGGGAAGATTTTTTAATTTTAATTTCACTTTGCGAACACGATGGCGGTATTTTCCGAAAATAATTCCATCCAAAAAAGCGTAAGACATTATTCCTGCAGTACCTAGACCTATCAAGCTAACAAATTTTCTACGACTCGGATAATGTCCTGTTTGTCCAGAAGAAAACGATTGAACTCCAAATCTCAACAAACGAATAATATCTTCAATTAATAAGAAAAAGAAAGTTAAAAGTTTTGGGATTGCAAATACCAAAATAAGTCCCATAATGAGATTAACTTGCATAGGACTACGATTTGTCCTATCGAACTGCGTCACAAGAAAAATTAACAACGCATAGATGCTAACGGTAACCACCCAATAGACAGCACGTGCCCATGTATTGCTAACAACGGTACGAACCGCTTGGTAAATATAAAATTCGATGAGAACAAAAAAAGCAATGATTCCCAAAATGTTTTTCATCATAAAGCTTCAACTTTAAAATAAGCACAAACAAAAAGCACAAAGTAAACCAAATTGTTACTCTGTGCCTTTTTGACTTATATTTATTTTAAATAAATTAAATTTTATCCTTTGGAAAGCGATATACCACGCAATTGATATTCATCCCAGCCCCAACAGAAGTAAAGATAATATGGCTTCCAGGCGTGAAACTTTGTCCTTCCATTTTACCTTTTCTTATCAAATCAAACATTGTCGGAACTGTTGCCACCGAAGAATTCCCGAATTTCTGAATGGTCATCGGCGCAATAACATGATCATAATCTTTGATGCCATATAGTTTGAACAATCTTGAAATCATCGCATAATCCATCTTGGCATTCGCCTGGTGAATTAAGATTTTATCAATATCTGCAATGTCCAGATTGGCTTTATCAATAGTTGCTTTTATAGCATCTGGCACATTTTTCAGTGCATATTCGTAGATTTTTCGCCCACGCATACGGATGTATAATTTGCTTTGATCATCTTCTAAATTAAGAGATGTTCCGTTTTCCAAATAACACAATTCTTCACCATTATCACATATTGTAGAATCCGCAATAATACCAACATTTTCTTCCTCTGTAGTTGTTACCACGACTGCTCCCGCACCATCTGCAAAGATCAGTTTGTTTCTATCAAAAGGATCGGTAACACGACTTAAGGTTTCACCTCCTACTACCAAAATTGTTTTAGCACGACCAGATTTTAATAAAACATCGGACAAGATTAACGCTTCTACCCAACCAGGACATCCAAAAATCATATCATAATTAATACAATTTCTATTCTTAATGCCAAGTTTATTCTTAAGTCGAGCCGCTAAAGAAGGCATAAAATTGGGAAGGCCTTTCTCATCAACTTCTCCAAAATTGGTGGCATAGATAATATAATCAATAGATTCTTTGTCCACACCAGCATCTTCTATTGCCTGAGTTGCAGCACGAAGACCTAAATCCGAATTGTACTCGCCTGCATTGATGTATCGCCTTTCTTCAATTTCTGTAATATCAACAAATTTGCTGATAACTTCAGAATTTGGTTTATCAATTTTTTCGTTATTTTCATCATAAAAAATTGAATCCATAAAGTAGGAACCGTCAATAACATTTTCTGGTACATAACATCCAGATCCTATAATAACTGTATTTGGCATCGAAGATTTTTGAATAATTAAAAAAACAAAATTACATATTTTTTTGAATTTGTTGTGAGGAATTCCAATAAATACCAATTTAGCTTTTGTAGGCTGATTTTAATAACCAAATAAAGCGGAATTTATCATCTTATTTTCTTGCAAATAATTACTAAATTTGCATATTGTCTTTTTGACAAAGCTTCAATTTGAATATCAGAAACAATGCTAAAAAACAACCCATCTCTGAAAGGCCTTCTCTTGGCTGTTATAGCTGCAATAGCTTCTTTCGGAATTTATTTTTTATTTCTGGCTAAACCTAATTATTATTTGGTGGACAATCCTACGCCCGATACTTATTTTTTCCGAATCAACAATGGTGAGCAAAAAATATTAGCTTCTGGACAATATCTAAAAATAGATTTGGATAAAGGCAAAAATGACATCAAGGTTTTTGACCAAAACAAAAAAATGCTTTACGACTCTAGCTTTCAGGTTATAAAAGACCGCGGAATGCTGAATATTGCACACAAAGACTATTATGTTTTCAAACAATATTATGGCTATTTCCGCGACAAAGATTCTTTGATTTTGTCACAAGGACATACCACTATCGATGGGAAAAACTTTATTGGAGACATCAAAAAGTCAAACAAACTTTACAACGAAGATTTCTATTTTAACATTGATGAAGATTATGATAAAGTCATTAAAAACATCGATAAAGTAGAAAGCCGTACCAAAATCTTTAGAAAACAAGATTTTATAAATTATTACAACGAAAACTATAAGTTTTAATCAAAATTCACGTTTAATTATATATTTTTATTTTGGATCATAATAACGTAACACCATATAATACTGATAATAGCAAGAAAAGTCAAGTCGAAGATATGTTCGACAACATTGCCCCAAAGTATGATCTTCTGAATCATGTTTTGTCAATGAAAATTGATGTGCTGTGGCGAAACACTTTGGTTAAATGGTTAAATAAAGACCAACCCAAAACTGTTTTGGACGTTGCTACAGGCACGGGTGATCTTGCCATTACAGTACAAAAAGGCACGCAGGCGCACGTAACAGGTCTAGATCTTTCTCAGCAAATGTTGAATGTGGGCATCGAAAAAGTAAAGAAACAAAAGCTTTCTGATAAAATATCCATGATGAAAGGCGATGCTGAAAGATTGCCTTTTGAGGATAACAATTTCGATGCTGTAACAGTTGCTTTTGGTGTTAGAAATTTTGAAAATCTTGAAAAAGGTTTAGCAGAATTAAAAAGAGTGGTGAAAGAAAACAAAAGTGTTTATATATTAGAGTTTTCAAAAGTTGAAGGATTTATGGGACCACTCTATATGTTTTATTTTAAAAATATTTTGCCCGCTATCGGAAGATTGGTTTCCAAAGATAACAGAGCCTACACCTATTTGCCAGACTCCGTTAACGCCTTTCCTTTTGGTGAAAAAATGAAAAACATATTGCTGCAAACAGGCTTCTCAAAAGTAGAATACAAAAAGCTAAGCCTAGGTATTGCGACAATTTATAAAGCCACAAAATAATAGGATGACAAAACTGAAACATCTTGTAGCCATCGCATTGTTAACTGGATTTACGGCTAACGCACAACTTACAGACATCTTTAGAAAAACAGATCGTCTCGATAATCTTGAAGATTTTGACACCCAAAAATTCAGTTGGGGATTTTACCTTGCTGCAAATAATTTTGACTCAAAACTGGTTTTGGATCCAAGATATGGGATGAATGGTCAAGAAAGTTTAATACACGTTAAACCTGCTTTCAGCTTCGGAGCTGGTCTTATCGGGAAAATGCGTCTTAACGACTATTTGGATCTTCGCATAGAACCAGGATTACATTTTGTAGAAAGAGAGTTTACTTTTAACACACAATCCAATGATCAATACGCAGGCGGAACAACACAATTCCCAGCTTTCACACCGATTGTGATGACCGATACAGACCGAATAAAAACAGTTAAATCAACTTATGTTGACGTTCCTATTTTGTTAGAATTTCATGGTGATAGATGGTACAACACCAGACCTTATGCCGCTGGAGGCGTCAATTATTTGATGAATTTACAATCAAACGAAACCAGTACAGAAGACAATTCTAGAAACATTTTCCGTTCTACATCGCATAATTTTGGTTGGACAGCAGAACTAGGAATTCAGATTTATTTCAGCCGATTTAAGCTCACACCAGCCATCCGTGGAACCTTCTTCATGAACAACGAAATTGTCGCGGACAATCCAGAAACACCGCCATATTGGGCGGCTGGGATTTCTACGATGAATACAAGAGCTTTCATGTTTGTTTTAAAATTTGAATAATATTTTTCATAAATTTATTGTTTTATTAAATTTCATTTCTATATTTGTCACATGAATTTATCAATGAACAAAAACTGGTGGTGGCATTCAAAATCTTGGTCAAGGTCTTGAAGCTATCGGCTTTTTGTTTAGTGTAGAAATAAAATATTAAAACCACAAAGACTTTGACGAATCCGTTGAAGTCTTTTTTTATGGGAAATTGCGGGTTGGTCAAAGGAAATTCAGTAACGAACAATGAAAATCAACAACAAAATCCATATTAAAACCAACATCAAATCTCAACTTGCGGACTTGCACACACCTATCGGGATCTACCTCCGATTGCGCGATCAATTTCGGGATACCATTTTGCTCGAAAACGCTGGAAATCAAAACTCCGAAAAATCTTTCTCATTCATTTGTGTAAACGCCATTGCTGGAATCGAAATCTGTAATTACGATGAAGCCGAACTCAAATTTCCTCTAGAAAACCCCATAAAAGTGAGTCTTAAAAATCAAAAAGTAACTACTCTTTTGCAGGAATTTTCAGATTGTTTTGTTTGCGAAACACCTGATTTAGAAATAGGAAAACAAGCGCAAGGGCTTTTTGGATATACCAGTTATGATGCGATTCCTTTTTTTGAAAATATCCAGTTCAAAACGCAATCTGAGGAAAACAAAATTTCGTTGCTGCGTTACAGATTGTACCAATACATCATCGCCATCAACCATCATAACGACGAAATGTTTCTCATTGAAAATAAAATTGAAGGCTTAAAATCCGAATTTTTAAGTATCGAAAATATCATCCATCAAAAAAATGCACCCGTTTATCCTTTCGAAAGTATTGGTGATGAGACTTCCAATCTTACCGACGAAGAATATCTTAAATCCGTTGAATTTGCTAAAAAACACTGTTTCCGTGGCGATGTTTTTCAATTGGTTTTAAGCCGAAGATTCGAGCAAAAATTCCGAGGTGACGAATTCAATGTTTATCGTGCTTTGCGAAATATTAATCCTTCTCCTTATTTATTTTTCTTCGATTATGGCGATTACAAATTAATGGGTTCCAGCCCAGAAAGTCAATTGATTATTAAAAATAAAAAAGCCATTATTCACCCCATTGCAGGGACTTTCAAACGAACAGGAAATGTCGAGTTTGATTTACAATCTGCCGAAGAGCTTAAAAAAGATCCCAAAGAAAATGCCGAACACACAATGTTAGTAGATTTAGCAAGAAATGATTTGAGCATTCACGGAAAAAATACGACGGTAACCAAATTGAAAGAAATTCATTTTTTTTCTCACGTTATTCACATGGTTTCGGAAGTTGTGGCGGATGTTTCGGAAAACCAAAATCCTTATGAAATGATTGCAACCACCTTTCCACAGGGAACTTTGAGTGGCGCACCAAAATACAAAGCCATGCAATTGATTGACGAACATGAGAAAACTTCAAGAAGCTTTTATGCAGGGTGCATCGGTTTTGTTGGCTTTGACGGAAGCTGCAACCAAGCGATTATGATTAGAAGTTTTTTAAGTAAAAACAATACGTTGTTTTATCAAGCGGGCGCAGGAATTGTTGCTAAATCTAATCCAGAAAATGAACTTCAAGAAGTTAATAATAAAATAGGTGCTTTGAAAAAAGCGATTGCAAAAGCAGCGAAAATGAGTTAATTTGACTATAAACATATAAAGAGAATGCAACACAATATACAACCAACAACTAACAACCATCAACCATCAATTAAAATTTTGGTTTTCGACAACTACGACAGTTTCACCTACAATCTCGTTCAAATGATTGAGCAAATTATTGATGAAAAAATAGAAGTTTTTAGAAACGACCAAATCGCTTTGGAAGACATTGAAAAGTACGATAAAATCATCCTTTCGCCAGGTCCTGGAATTCCCGAGGAAGCTGGAATTTTATTAGATGTGATAAAAAAATATGCCCCAACAAAATCCATTTTTGGCGTTTGTCTCGGTCAACAAGCTATTGCGGAAGCTTTTGGCGGAAGTTTAATCAATCTTTCGGAAATCTATCACGGTATAGCCACCGAATCCAAGCAAATTAAAGAACATTCCATTTTTAAAAATCTTCCCGAAATATTGGAAGTTGGGCGGTATCATTCTTGGGCGGTGAATCCCGAAAACTTCCCTGAAGAACTCGAAATAACTTCCGTAGATGACAAAGGAATGATTATGAGTTTGAAACACAAAACCTACGATGTTCACGCCGTTCAATATCATCCAGAAAGTATTTTAACACCGCAAGGAAGACAAATTCTAGAAAATTTTTTAATTGTTTAAAAATTGTCAGTTTATAAAAGAACCATCAACCAAAATGAAAGAAATTTTACAATACCTTTTTAACCATCAAACACTTTCTAAATCCGAAGCGAAAGCCATTCTATTGGAAATTTCTCAAGGAAAATTCAATGATAGTGAAGTCATTTCTTTTATCAGCGTTTTTCTGATGCGTACAATTACACTCGAAGAAGTAATCGGTTTTCGTGAAGCTTTATTGCGAGTCGCAAAGCCCATCGACTTAGGAACTAAAGATTTGGTGGATATTGTTGGAACCGGCGGCGATGGAAAAAACACTTTTAACATTTCCACATTGGCAAGTTTTGTCGTGGCAGGGACTGGACAACAAGTCGCTAAACACGGTAATTATGCAGCGTCATCGATTAGTGGTTCTTCAAATGTTTTAGAAGAATTAGGTTATCAATTCAAAGATAATTCTGAAGATTTAAAAGCCGACTTAGAAAAAGGAAATATTTGTTTTCTTCACGCTCCACTTTTTCATCCAGCTTTGAAAACCGTTGCACCACTTAGAAAACAATTGGGTTTAAAAACTTTTTTCAATATGCTTGGGCCCTTAGTGAATCCTGTTCAACCCAATTTTATGATGATTGGTGTTGCCCATTTGGAAATTGCAAGAGTCTATCAATACCTTTTACAAAAGGAAAATAAAGAATTTATGCTCGTAAATGCTTTGGATGGTTACGATGAAATTTCATTAACGGCTGATGCCAAAATTTTCGATAAAAATGGAGAAAAAATTGTTTCGGCAGAAGATTTGAAATTCAAAAACTATTTACCCGAAACGATTTATGGTGGGAATACGAAAAAAGAAGCAGCACAAATTTTCATCTCTATTTTAGAAGGCAACGGAACTGAAGCTCAAAATGCCGTTGTATTAGCCAACGCCGCTCTAGCTTTAGAAAACACAAGAAAATATGGCGATTACGAAAATTGTCTTTCGATGGCAAAGGAAAGTTTGGAAAGCGGAAAAGCATTGAAAAGTGTACAGTTATTGGTTAATAGTTGATGGATTTTCCAAACTTATTATTACTATTAACCGACAACCAACAACAAAATAAAATGAACATTCTAGATAAAATAATAAAAAGAAAAAAACAAGAAATTTCGGAAGCCAAATCTAAGATTTCTATTCAACAACTGAAAGATTCGGAGTTTTTTGGAAGACAAACTTTTTCTTTAAAAAAAACGATAAAGTCGAAGTCTGGAATTATTGCTGAATTTAAACGACAATCGCCAAGCAAAGGCATTATTAACGATAAAGTTTCGCCTTTTGAAGTCATTTCACAATACGAAAAATTTGGTGCGAGTGCTGTTTCTATCTTGACGGATCAGGATTTTTTTGGCGGAAGTTTCGAAGATATTATTTCGGTGAGAAATTCTGTTAATATTCCGATCTTGAGGAAAGATTTTATGGTGGACGAATATCAGTTTTATGAAGCGAAATCCATTGGCGCAGATATTATTTTGCTGATTGCAGCTTGCCTTTCTCCAAATCAAGTGCAAGAATTTACCGCATTGGCACACGAATTAAATTTGGAGGTTTTGTTGGAAATTCATTCCGAAGAAGAATTGAAACACATTAATAACAAAGTTGATTTTGTGGGAATTAACAACCGAAATTTAAAAGATTTCAAAGTAGATTTACAACATTCAGTAGATTTGAAAAACCAACTTCCAAAAGATATTTTTTCCATCGCAGAAAGTGGAATTTACCATGAAGAAGATTTTAATTTTTTAAAAAACAAAGGTTTTGATGGATTTTTGATGGGCGAATATTTTATGAAAAACGAAAATCCAGGAAAGAAATTCGAAGAATTTGTATCAAACGTAAAAATTTAACAATGGAATCTCAAATCTCAAATCTCAAATCTCAAATCCAACTCAAAGTTTGTGGCTTAACAAAACTCGATCAAATTCAGGAATTAATTGACTTGAAAGTGGATTTTTTGGGCTTTATTTTCTATGAAAAATCACCAAGATATGTTTTGAATCATTTGAGTTTAAAGCAAATTTCAGAAATTAATCATCAAGGAAAAGTCGGTGTTTTTGTAAATGAAAGTATTGAAAACATTGTTGATATTTCTGATAAAACACAACTCAATTTCATACAATTGCATGGCGATGAAACGGAGGAATTTATTTTTGAATTAAGAAAAAAATTAGAAAAAAACATTGATATAATTAAAGTAATTAGAATTGGACAAGATTTTACAGATTTGAAAAAAAAGATTGAAAAAATCTCAAATCTCAAATCTCAAATCTCAAATCTCTTATTCGATACCGACAGCAAAGCCTTTGGCGGAACCGGAAAAAGCTTTGACTGGCAAATTTTAAATGAACTCAAAATACCTATTCCTTATTTTTTAAGCGGCGGAATTTCAAACGAGAATACCCAACAACTCTCAACTATTAACCAACAACCATTCGCTTTAGACATCAACTCAAAATTTGAAATCGAAGCTGGTAATAAAAACATTCAAAAAATTATTGATTTTAAAAATCTCATTTCTAACATCTAAACTCTAACATCTAAGAAATAATGAACTTTAAAAACCCAGATAAAAACGGCTATTATGGCGAATTCGGTGGTGCTTTTGTCCCAGAAATGCTCTATCCCAATGTTGCCGAATTGCAAGAAAAATATACCGAAATAATCGAAGCTAAAGATTTCCAAGAAGAATATCAAAACTTGCTGAAATATTATGTAGGACGTGCAACACCACTCTATTTCGCGAAAAATCTAAGCGAAAAATACGGCACAAATGTTTATTTAAAACGGGAAGATCTCAATCACACTGGCGCACACAAAATCAATAATGCTCTTGGTCAAGCTTTACTCGCAAAAAAACTCGGGAAACATAGGATTATCGCAGAAACGGGTGCTGGTCAACACGGCGTTGCAACGGCGACAGCTTGTGCACTTCTCGGTTTAGAATGCATTGTTTATATGGGCGAAATAGACATTGCTCGTCAAGCTCCCAATGTGGCTCGAATGAAAATGTTGGGGGCAAAAGTGGTTCCTGCCACTTCGGGATCAAAAACTTTGAAAGATGCGGTGAATGAGGCGCTGCGAGATTGGATCAACCATCCAACAACCACGCATTATATTATTGGAAGCGTTGTTGGGCCGCATCCTTTTCCGGATTTGGTGGCGAGGTTTCAAAGTGTAATTTCGAAAGAAATAAAAGAACAACTGAATGAAAAAATAGGACGAGAAAATCCCGATTATGTCATTGCCTGCGTTGGTGGCGGAAGCAACGCAGCAGGAACTTTTTATCATTTTGTGAACGAACAAGATGTCAAAATTATCGCGGCGGAAGCTGGTGGTTTGGGCATTCATTCTGGAAAATCGGCGGCGACAACTTTCTTAGGAACGTTGGGCGTTTTGCACGGAAGTCAAAGTTTGGTGATGCAAACCGAAGATGGGCAAGTCATCGAGCCACATTCGATTTCCGCAGGTTTGGATTATCCGGGAATCGGTCCAATGCATGCCAATTTACATGACCAAAAACGCGCGGTATTTTTCAGCATTAATGATGATGAAGCCCTAAAATCAGCTTTGGAATTGACAAAACTTGAAGGAATTATTCCTGCTTTGGAATCGGCGCACGCTTTGGCAGTTTTGGACAAAAAGAAATTCGAAAAAGACGATGTTGTGGTCATTTGTCTTTCTGGTCGTGGTGATAAGGATATGGAAACCTACTTGAAACATTTAGTTGATGGCTAACAATTTAAAAGTTTTTGGGCGACAATTTCCGTCTTCCACTCTCGCTTTTTCTTAGTTTTTCGGCGGCTTCGCCGCCGAAAAACTAAGAAAAGAGCTCCGCTCAAGCCAGGTCGCAAAGTCGTTATCAAAACAAAAATTTGTCATTCCGAATGAACACTGAACGTGTCGAAATGAAAATGAGGAATCTCTTTAAAACATGAGATTTCAACTAACGTCGAAATAACAGTCTCTCAAAAAATCTAATTTCTAACCTCTAAAATCTAACTTCTCAAAAAAAATGAAAAAACTCAATATATACTTTACAGCGGGCGCTCCGCAATTGGATGACACTGGAAAAATCGCAAAAATCATTCAAAATTCTGGGGCAGATATGATGGAAATTGGAATTCCATATTCCGATCCCGTTGCTGATGGTCCTGTAATTCAAGAGGCACATATTTTAGCTTTGAAAAACGGAATGACCATCGCAAAGTTATTCGAACAACTAGCCGAAATAAAAGATTCAGTAACGATTCCCAAAGTTTTGATGGGCTACATCAATCCAGTTTTGCAATTTGGATTTGAAAAATTTTGTCAGAAATGTCAGGAAGTTGGTGTTTCAGGATTAATAATTCCGGATCTTCCAGCTTTCGAATTTGAAAAAAAATACCAAAAAATTTTAGAAAAATACAATATCAATTTTTCATTTTTGGTAACGCCTGAAACTTCCGAAGAACGCATTAAATACTTAGATTCTTTAAGTTCTGGATTTTTGTATGCAGTAAGTTCTTCTTCGACCACAGGAAACTCAAATGCGACTTTAAAAAATGAAGAATACCTCAATCGATTGGCTACATTAAATCTAAAAAATCCAGTATTCATCGGATTTGGCATTAAAAACAAACAAGATTTTGAGTCGGTTACGGAGAAAGCGCAAGGCGGCATTATAGGAACAGCTTTTGTGAAAATTATTTTGGATAATAACAATTGGGAAGAGAAAGCTTCTGCGTTTTTGAAATCTATAAAACTATGACAAATCTCTAGCCCTGATTGTAGTGAAAATCCTTTTCTTGGAAGCCGAGCGGCAGCGAGGTCTTCAAGAAAAGATTGCAACGGAAAGCAGGTTCCTGGCTCCAAAAAAATTAATTAAACTTAAAAAATCGGCTAATAGAAAGCAATTTCGTAGCTTTGCATCTTAAAATTTTTATATAATGAATGCTTTTATTGAAGAACTGAAATGGCGCGGACTTTTCGCCGACATGACGCCTGGGATTGAGGAACAACTCGAAAAAGAGATGACCACAGCCTATATCGGTTTTGACCCAACAGCAGATTCGTTACACATCGGAAGTTTGATTCCAATTAAAATTTTGGCTCATTTTCAACGTCACGGTCACAAGCCTATTGCTTTGGTTGGTGGTGCGACAGGAATGATTGGTGACCCATCTGGAAAATCCGCAGAACGTAATCTGTTAGATGAGGAAACCCTTTTGTATTACGTAGATTGTCTTAAAGGTCAATTGTCAAGATTCTTAAACTTTGAAGGTAACGAACCAAACAAAGCCGAATTGGTGAACAATTACGACTGGATGAAAGATGTGACTTTCCTTGATTTTGCTAAAAATATCGGCAAACACATCACCGTAAATTATATGATGGCTAAAGATTCTGTCAAAAAACGTTTCTCTGGTGAAGATGGTGCCGATGGAATGAGCTTTACAGAATTCACGTACCAACTAATGCAAGGTTACGACTACCTTCACCTATACCAAACCAAAGGTATCAAGCTGCAAATGGGAGGTTCTGACCAATGGGGAAATATTACCACAGGAACAGAACTTATCCGTAGAAAAGCACAAGGAGAAGCCTTTGCGTTGACCACAAAATTGATTACTAAAGCTGACGGTTCCAAATTTGGAAAATCTGAAAGTGGAGAAAACTATTGGCTAGATGCCAAAAGAACATCGCCTTACCAATTTTACCAATTCTGGTTAAATGCAACCGATGAAGATGCCGTGCGTTTTATAAAATACTATACATTCTTGGACAAAGATGTTATCGAAGCCTTGATTGCTGAACATAAAATAGCGCCACACGAGCGCAAATTGCAGAAGAAATTAGCTGAGGAAGTGACTGTTTGGGTTCATGGACAAGAAGAATATGAGAAAGCTCTGAAAGCATCAGAAATATTATTCGGGCGTTCTACAGCAGAAGATTTGGTAAGTCTTGATGAGACTTTATTCTTACAAATTTTTGATGGAGTCCCTCAAAAAGAAATTGCTAAGTCTGAGGTTATCGGCAGCAATATTGTAGATTTAATTTCTGAAAAATCAGGCTTTTTGAAATCTAAAGGCGAAGCAAAACGCGAATTAACGGGCAATGCGATTTCTGTTAATAAAGAAAAAGTGAATGAAAATTTTGTAGCTTCTGATAAAGACCTTATCGACGGTAAATTTTTATTACTTCAAAAAGGTAAAAAGTCTTACTTTATCGTAAAAGCGATTTAATTTTTTTTCAAAATAAATTCAAAAAGCTTCCTCAAAAATGGGGAAGCTTCTATTTTATAAATCCAAACTACTTTGGCAGAAAAAATAATTAAATGATCATATTTTAATTTTCAAAATCAAAAAGTATCTTTGCTCAATGGATTTAACATACATTATTCGAGAACCCGAAAATTTTACAGCTTCTACGCCACTTTTAGTTTTGCTACATGGCTATGGAAGTAACGAAGAAGATTTGTTCAGTTTCGTACCAACACTTCCCAAAGATTGGCTTGTAGTAAGCTTCCGTGCACCAAAAGAAACGCCTTATGGCGGTTACGCCTGGTATGACATCGACTTTAACAATCAAGAAAAATTTGTGGATGTTCCCCAAGCCGAGGCAGCAATTTCTGGAATTATGGAATCTATTATGAAAATAACGAATCATTACGGATTAGTTAATAACGCTACCCATCTTTGTGGCTTTAGTCAAGGTGGAATTTTGAGTTATGCGTTATCCTTAAGATTCCCACAGTTGTTCAATAAAATAGCTTGTTTGAGCAGTTATCCAGAAGAAAAACTACTAGGCAATATTAACAAAGATAAAAAGAAACTAGAGCAACTTCGTTTCTTTATTTCTCATGGGACAGATGATGCAGTAATCCCGATGGATTGGGGTCGAAAAGCTGCGGACCTGCTTTATGATTTGGGATGTTATTTTAGTTTTAGAGAATATATGAGCGGGCATGGTGTTAATCAAAAAAATTACATGGATCTTATGACTTTTTTTGAATCATAAATTTATAGTCAACTAAAAACAAAAAAGCTGCATTTCACCCCTGAACTGCAGCTTTTTTTATTCTAAGAATTCATTAAGGTCTCTATTTCATCAGCTTCTATGGGTATATTTTTCATTAGATTTTTGGGAGCTCCAGAAGCTTGGATTTCGTAGTCGTCTTCAAGCCGGATTCCGAATTTTTCTTCTGGAATATAAAAACCGGGCTCGTTAGTAAAGACCATTCCGGCAGCAAAATCATCGGACAAAAGTCCATAGTCATGCGTGTCAAGTCCCATGTGGTGGGATGTCCCGTGCATCATATACTTTTTGTAAGCTGGCCATTTCGGATCTTGATTTTGCACATCAGCTTTATCAATTAGTCCTAAATCTAGTAATGTCGAGGTATAAACTTCGCCCATATCTTTATGGAATTGATGCCAGTTATTTCCAGCAACCAAGCGGTTTTCAGCTTCTTTTTTGCAATTAAGAACTGCGTTATAGATTTGTTTTTGACGTGTTGTATATATTCCGTTAACAGGAATTGTTCTTGTAAGATCGGACGAATAATTGGCATATTCTGCGGCAACGTCCATCAAGAGAAGATCGCCATCTTTCAGTTGCATATTATTAGAAATGTAATGTAGGACATTCGCGTTGTTTCCTCCCGCAATAATGGGTCCATAAGCAAAACCTTTACTTCGGTTTCTGATAAATTCGTGGGCTAATTCTGCTTCCACTTCATACTCCCAAACGCCAGGTTTTACAAAATTAAGAATTCGGCGAAAACCTTTTTCTGTAATATCACAAGCCGTTTGTATCAAAGCAATTTCTTCGGGCTCTTTAATACTTCTAAGACGTTGCAATATAGGATTGCTACGAAGAATTGTGTGCAAAGGATATTGCTTTTTAACAAATTCGATGAAACGGTCTTCGCGGGTTTGGGTTTCTACAACTGCGCGGTAATGTTCATTTTTATTTAAATAAATTTGCTCCGCTTCTGCCATCAAATCATAAAATACCTTTTCGAAATCTGATAGCCAAAGTACCGTTTTGATTCCTGAAACTTCTGTTGCATCTTCTTTCGTGAGTTTTTCACCTTCCCAAACTGCAATATGATCATTGGTTTCTCTTACAAATAAAATTTCACGGTATTCCTCTTTGTGGGCATCAGGAAATAGCAGCAAAATGCTTTCCTCTTGGTCAACACCTGACAAATAAAAGATATCGCGATGTTGCTGAAATGGCAAAGTAGAATCTGCACTTATAGGATAAATGTCGTTGGAATTAAAAACTGCCAAAGATTTTGACTTCATCAAAGCCGTGAATTTTTTTCTGTTTTTAATGAAAAGTGTATTTGAAATTCGGTCGTATTTTGTTGTCATATTTGATTATTTATTTAATATTAAAATAGAATTTCTTTTTCAAAAATACGAATAGAAAGACATTCGAAAATCGTTTAATTCAAAAAATTACAAGAATCATTGATAAGTTAGTTAAAAAAAATAAATTATCTAACATTTTGTATCTTTGAGCTATGAATTCCTTGACAGAAGAAAACTATTTGAAAGCTCTATATCATCTAATGAATGATGACTATGAAGTTTCTGTAAATGATTTGAGTAAACGTTTGCAAATCAAAATGCCATCTGTAAACAGTATGATTAAAAAATTTGCCGATAAACATTGGGTAATTTATGAATCTTACAAACCGATACGCGTGACAGAATTGGGAAGAAAAGAAGCGGCATTAATTGTTAGAAAACACCGACTGACAGAGATGTTTTTGGTACAGAAAATGGGCTTTGGTTGGGAAAATGTCCATGAAATTGCCGAACAGTTGGAGCACATCCATTCGGATGCTTTTTTTGATAAAATGGACGAAATCTTAGATTATCCGAAAGTTGATCCGCACGGAGAGCCAATTCCTGATAAAGACGGAATTGTAATGCAACCCGAACTAAAAAAATTGAGCCAATGCAAAGTGAATCAAAAAGTAGTTTTGGCTTCTGTAACAACTTCTGCCGATGATTTTCTGAATTATCTTAACAAACGAGATATCAAACTGGGCACTAGTTTTCAAATATTAAATATCGAAGATTTTGACCAATCGATGTTGATGGAATTTGATGGACGACAAGAAAGTTTCAGCAAGTTGGTTTGCGAAAAACTTCTGGTTAAATAATAACAAAAAGCCTTCTAATATTGACTTAGAAGGCTTTTATTTTATAATTGAAAAAATTTAATTTAATCAAATAAATCTTTTACTTTTTCAAAGAAAGATTTTTCTTTTCCAGTTGGTTCTGCCGTCATTTCGTTGTTATCGATTTGGCTTTGGAAAAATGCTTTTTGTTCTTTGGTCAATTTTTGTGGCGTCCACACGTTGATGTGTACAAACATATCGCCTTTGCCACCATAACCTTCGATGTTAGGAAGACCTTTTCCAGAAAGTCTCAAGATTTTTCCAGATTGTGTGCCTTCTTCTACTTTTATTTTGACTTTTCCACCAACAACTGGGATTTCTTTAGAAGTTCCTAAAGCCGCTTCAGCAAAAGAAATAAATAATTCTTGATGAAGATTATCGCCTTCACGCTTGATAAGCTTGTCAACTTCTTCTTCAACAACAACTAATAAATCGCCTGGCGTTCCTCCGAATGGTGCATCATTTCCTTTTCCTCTTACATTGAGCTGAATGCCATCTCTAGCGCCTGCAGGAATGTTGATGGTAATTTCTTCTTCAGTTTTGATAAGGCCTTGCGCGTTGGCGCCCGCAGGAATTTTGTCGGCAACTTTTCCGATTCCGCCACAAGCACCACAAGTTGTTTGGGTTTGCATTTGGCCGAACATCGTATTCATAACTTTAACCTGTGCTCCAGAACCGCCACAAGTAGGACATGTTTTTGAAGTCACGCCTTCTGCTAACTTCATTTTTTTAACCTTAATGGTTTTTTGTGTACCATTGACCATTTCTTCAAGGTTAAGTTTTATACGGATTCTAAGATTAGTTCCGCGAACTTGTTGCTGACGATTGCCACCACCAAATCCGCCACCGAAATGTCCACCAAAAATATCTCCAAATTGACTGAAGATATCTTCCATATTCATTCCACCGCCGAAACCGCCGCCAAATCCACCACCTGCAGCGCCGCCAACACCAGCATGACCGTATTGGTCGTAGCGCGCACGCTTGTTATCATCGCTAAGAATTTCGTAGGCTTCTGCCGCTTCTTTGAATTTCTCTTCTGCTTCTGCATTACCAGGATTTTTGTCTGGATGGAACTTAATCGCTTGTTTACGATACGCTTTTTTTATCTCTTCGGAAGTTGCAGTTTTCGTAACTTCTAGTATCTCGTAATAGTCTCTTTTTGCCATTGTTTTATATTCTGAAAAGCCTTTTATTAAGCGCCTGTCACTACTTTTGTGAAACGAATAACTTTATCATGCAGTTGGTAACCTCTCTCGATAACATCAACAATTTTACCTTTTAACTCTGGAGCGGGTGCCGGAATCTGTGTCACAGCTTCATGAAAGTCAACATTGAAATCATCACCAACTTGGACTTCAATAGGTTTTAAACCTTTATCCATTAATTTTGATTTGAATTTCTGATAGATCAATTCAACGCCGCGGATATCTTCTTCGTTCCCTGTTTTTGTAATTTCTTTTAATGCTCTTTCGAAATCGTCAAGAATTGCCAACATAGAAATCATCAAATCCTGATTGGCATAAAGGAAAAACTCATTTTTTTCTTTAGCAGTTCGTCTTTTATAGTTTTCGAATTCTGCATAAAGACGAAGATAACGGTCTTTTTCTTCTGCCAATAATTCTTCTGAAGTCTTTTCCACTGCCACATTGTCAGCAACATGTTGGTCAGAATTCTGAGTTTCTTCGTTCGTTAATTGTTCTGTTTCTTCGTGTATATCTTTGTTTTCTTCCATTATATTAAGTTATATTACTCGATTGTAGGCAAAGAAACTGCCAAAATGGAAGTTTGGACAATTAGTCAGAATTTTTCTTAATGTCATTAAGAATCCATTCATATTGAAGATCTTGTTCTTGAAAAACATTAAAAAAATCGGCATCAACTTCTACATCCGGAATGACACCGCGTTTTAGATTTTCGGGAGTAATGTTAGGTTGTATGAACAGTAAACCAATTGGCAAATCAAGTTTGGAATTTTTAAGCTTTATGGTATTATTAAAACCAGCAACGGCTCCATCATTCGCACCGCCAGTTTCTTCTCCTACGATGGTTGCTCGTTTATCAAATTTTAATTTTGAGGATAAAATGGACGAAGCGGAAAAGCTAGCGCCATTTATCAAAACATATATTTTTCCAGTAAAAGCGTCTTTTTTTACTTTTGATTTTTTAGCTGCCGTTTCTTTAAAAATAGCTTTACCGCTAGCATTTTTCCCAGACAACAATTTGTTTCCAAGAATAAAAAATGGATAAGCTCCCGCGGATAAAATCTTGTTAGTAGCAGATAAATTATGGAAAAAATCACGATGAAGCGCAGCGTTCTCGAATGTCATTTCTGGCATTTTCACCAATGTGAATGGCTGATTGCTGAGATAAGAATATAGATTGTTGATTTCGTCCAAAGAACCACCCAAATTATTTCTAATATCTAAAATCAAATATTTAGACTTTGCTTTTTTTATAATATTAAAACTTTGTTTATAAAACTTGGAGGATGCCGTATGAGAAAAAGATTTTACTTTGATATAAGCCACCGAACTATCCGAAGTCGCAAAACGCATACTTCTGTTATAAGTATTGGTTCGGGCATCAAAATCGTAAAGCTTTTTAGTTCCTTTACTCGGGCTGTATTTTTGTTTTTTTATGTCATCTTTATCAATACGTTTTATAACAACATCGCTAATTTTATTTTCAAATTTTATTCTCAAATTAGCTTCATCAAAAAGTCCATATTCTGCAGTATAGTAATTGAAAAAAGACTCTGTTAATGCATATTTATAATAGGTTTTATTAAAACCGTCTGCCGTCATTACACTTTGATATTTGGCAATAAGATCTGTCACTTTTTTGCCATTAATTTCTAAAATCTCTGTTCCGGGAAGCAGTTTTTGCTCAGAATCTAGTGTTGCTTGTTTTACAATGATTCGTTTGTCCGCAACGCGATATGTATATTGTCCAAAAAGAGGTGTTTTTTTATCCCATTTTTTTATTTCGGTTTTTGTGTACAAACGTTGCGGAATTTTTAATCGCAAATGCCCTTCTCGGATTTTGGCAATAACTGGTGCCAATTTGAAATAAAACTCCTGCTTCGTCAATGGCTCGTTGATATTATGTTTAAGACTATCAAATTTCTTTGTTAAATCATTTTCAGAAATATAGCAATTGAGTTCTGGATGGAATTTTTTAAGAGCCAAATAACTTTGATCAATATCTTGTCTCAAAGCTTCTACAGGAATTTTTTTATCAAATTCAAGATTGGCTTTTTTTACAGATTGACACCCAATGATTAACATCGAAAAAACTAAGAGGTATAGTCTCTGCATAACTTATTCTTTCTAAAATCAAATGTAAGATTTTTATTGAAAAATTTGAAAAATCTATTTATTTGTAAAATTAATTAATTATCATTGCCACTCAAATGTACTATGGTACTGTATTTGACGCTATAAAAAAGCTAATAAAGACCCGAAATTATGATAAAACAAATTTTGACCACGCTGGTGATTGCAGCAAGTACGAGCCTTGCTTTTGGACAAGTTAAAAATGTTGGAAGTTTTACAAAACTTAAAGTTTATGATCAAATCAATGTAGAGCTTATCCCAAGTACCGAATATAAAGCCGACATTTCTGGTAAAAACGCAAACAATGTAGAATTTGTCAACAGCGGAAACGAATTAAAAATCCGTATGGTAACTAGCAAAACTTTACAAGGCGAGACCACAAAAATTGCGCTATACTATAAAAATGTGAACAGTTTGCAAGCCAGTCAAGGTTCTCTTATTACATCAACTTCTCCAATAGAAACATCGAGTCTTAATCTGACGTCTAATGAAGGATCTGTTATCGATATTGTCGCAAAAACTTCCGATGTTACGTCCAAAGTTAACACAGGTGGCTTTATCAAAGTTTCTGGGGAAACCTCGACCCAAAGTGTTGTTGTTAACACAGGCGGACGTTACGATGGAGAAAATTTACAATCCGAAAACACAGGCGTAACCGTAAATGCTGGTGGAGAAGCCAGCGTATTTGCAAGTCAGGAAGTCACAACCACTACAAGAGCTGGCGGATCAATCACTGTATTTGGAAATCCAGAAAACCGAAATGAGAAAAAAATGATTGGTGGAAAGGTAATTTATAAATAATCCAAATTTTAATTATACAAGAGAAGCTGCTTGAACTAAGCAGCTTTTTTTATTTTTCGTTACTGCTCTTTTTTTTATTTGTAATATCTTTAAGACTTCAAAATGGACTTTAATTATAAAATAGAAATGACATTCCAAGAACAAATACAACAGGGAATTCCTACTGAACTTCCACAACCAAAAGCTTACGAACAAAATATCAATCACGCACCAAAGCGTAAAGAAATACTTACTGAAGAAGAAAAAAAACTGGCTTTAAAAAATGCTTTGCGTTATTTCGAACCAAAATTTCATGCAGAATTAATCCCTGAATTCAAAAAAGAACTTGAGGATTTTGGAAGAATTTATATGTATCGTTTTCGTCCAGATTACGAGATGAAAGCTCGTGATATTGCTGAATACCCAGGGAAATCTGAACAGGCAAAAGCCATTATGTTGATGATTCAAAACAATTTGGATTATGCGGTAGCTCAACATCCTCATGAACTCATTACGTACGGTGGAAATGGTGCGGTGTTCAGCAATTGGGCACAGTATCTTTTGACGATGCAATATTTGTCGGAAATGACCGATGAGCAAACTTTGGTGATGTATTCTGGACATCCGATGGGACTTTTCCCTTCACACAAAGACGCTCCAAGAGTTGTGGTGACTAATGGAATGATGATTCCAAATTATTCTAAACCCGATGATTGGGAGAAATTCAATGCGTTGGGCGTTTCACAATACGGACAAATGACGGCGGGAAGCTATATGTACATCGGTCCGCAAGGAATTGTTCACGGAACAACGATTACCGTTCTCAATGCCTTTAGAAAAATAAATAAAGAACCAAAAGGAGGACTTTTTGTAACGTCTGGCTTAGGTGGAATGTCGGGAGCGCAGCCAAAAGCGGGAAATATTGCAGGTTGCGTAACGGTTTGTGCAGAAGTAAATCCTAAAATCACCAAAATTCGTCACGATCAGAAATGGGTAAACGAAATCCATGAAAACCTCAATAAGTTGGTGGCAAGAGTAAGAAAAGCTCAAGAAAACAAGGAAACGGTTTCTTTGGCTTATCTAGGGAATATCGTAGATGTTTGGGAGAAATTTGATGAAGAAAATTTGAGAATAGATATTGGTTCCGATCAAACTTCATTGCATAATCCTTGGGCGGGAGGTTATTATCCAGTTGGAATTTCTTTTGAAGAATCCAACAAAATGATGGCAGAAAATCCTGAATTGTTCAAAGAAAAAGTTCAGGAAACCTTGAGAAGACACGCAGCAGCTATCAATAAACATACGGATAAAGGAACGTATTTCTTCGATTACGGAAACGCATTTTTGTTGGAAGCTTCTCGTGCGGGAGCAGATGTGATGAATCCAAATCCGACTTTGGGAAGAGAATTTAAATTTCCTTCTTACGTTCAGGATATTATGGGACCCATGTGTTTCGATTATGGTTTTGGGCCTTTCCGTTGGGTTTGCGCTTCGAATAATCCTGAAGATTTACAAAAAACGGATGATATCGCTTGTAAAGTTTTAGAAGAAATGATTCAACATTCACCTTCTGAAATTCAGCAACAAATGAAAGACAATATCCAATGGATAAAAGGTGCGCAGGAAAATAAATTGGTGGTAGGCTCTCAAGCTCGAATTTTATATGCAGATGCAGAAGGACGAATGAAAATCGCAGAAGCCTTCAACAATGCTATTAAAGAAGGGAAAATTGGTCCAGTGGTCTTGGGTAGAGATCATCACGATGTTTCGGGAACGGATTCTCCATACCGTGAAACTTCTAATATTTATGACGGTTCAAGGTTTACAGCGGATATGGCGATTCACAATGTGATTGGCGATAGTTTCCGTGGAGCGACTTGGGTTTCTATTCACAACGGTGGTGGCGTTGGTTGGGGCGAAGTAATCAACGGTGGTTTCGGAATGTTATTGGACGGAACTGAAGATGCCGACAGAAGATTAAAATCTATGCTTTTCTGGGACGTGAACAACGGAATTTCTCGTAGATCTTGGGCAAGAAATGAAGGAGCGATGTTTGCGATAAAGCGTGCCATGGAGGCAGAACCGAAATTAAAAGTTACGCTTCCGAATTTGGTGGATGAAAATTTGCTATAGAAAATAAAATGAGGAAGTTTCGGCGGCGAAACCTATAAGCTTAGAAAAATACTGGAAGTAGCCTCTTTATATTAGTTTTAAATTAGATAATTTCCGTGCAGAGGTATGTTATTTGTAAGTTATTAACCATTTAAAATTATAAATATGAATCAAGAAAATTACAAAAATCCTTACAAGTATTGGTATTTACCATTAATCTCAGGAATTCTTTTTATTATTGGTGGAATTTATATTTTCCGAACGCCTTTGGCCTCTTACATGGCATTAGGGATGATTTTCGCTACCATCTTTTTGGTAACGGGGATTATAGAAATCATTGATGCATTTAGCAACCGACATTATCCGAATTGGGGATGGTCTTTAGCGGGCGCAATTCTCGATTTAATTTTAGGTATTTTATTAGTCGCATCGCCAGGTTTAACTCTAACATTTTTACCTATTTACGTAGGGGTTACCATTTTGTTGCGTTCTGTGATTGGTATTGGCGCTTCTCTTTCCCTTAAAAAATTGGGCTTTCCTTGGGGAACGGCAATGTTTTTTAGTGTTTTAGGAGTTTTATTTTCATTATTAATGATTTTTAATCCAGCTTTTGGAGGTTTAACGATTGTGTATTACACCGCTATCTCATTCATTATGCTGGGGATTTTACAAATTATGTTGTCTTTTGGATTAAAGAAACTGAAATAGAAAATTCTTTCAATAATAATTTAACAGCTGCTAAAACTTTTTCATAATTGGGTTCGTGACTAATATCTGCGACTTGTTCTTCATAGATGATTTTCCCCTTTGGATCAATGACAACTACCGCGCGACTTAACAAACCACGTGAATTGCCATCTATCATTTCTACACCGTAACGCTTTCCAAAATCGGTGCGAAAATCCGATAACATCACAACATTTTTGATACCTTCGGCGCCACAAAAACGTTTTTGAGCAAATGGCAAATCTTTGGAAATACACAACACAACAGTGTTTTCTAAATTAGCAGCCAACTCATTAAACTTTCTTACCGACATCGAACAAACGCCCGTGTCAACACTTGGGAAAATATTTAGTATCACATATTTTCCTTTATAATTGTCGAGTGTTTTGGTTTCCATTTTATCATCGGTCAACTCAAAATTTGGAGCTTCAACATTTATATGAGGAAGTTTTGCAAAGGTTTTCACTTCTTTCCCGCGCATCAAAACGCTTGCTTGTTGCGCATTGGAAAGTCCAAATACAAGCAACAATCCCAAACTTAATATTTTAAATGATTTCATATTCTTTAATTTTAATCAAATTTAAAACAAAAAAACTTCCTTTCGGAAGCTTTATATTTATTTTAACGCTGATGTACTAATCGCATCCATGACAGGTTTTAGTTGATCCAATGTATAGCCATTTCCATCAATTTTCACAGTATATCGATCTTTCAAAATATATTGAATATCGGCATCTACCTCATCGCCCTCTTTTTCTTCAGAAACGATGGCACGAACATTATTAAAATTGGTTGTTTTTTCAAAACCTTTCGCTGTGCTTTTCTCAGATTCTGCTTTCAGAGCAATCAATAACATCGAAATCATGGCGCTGCCTGTTTCCCCTGCACCATCCATAATATTAATTTCGATACGTTTGTTGGCATCGTCAGAATAGGTCGCTTCTGCAGAAACCAATCCCATCATCGAGGCATCGCCAACTCTTATTTCGGTTCTTTTGAGTCCCAAAATTGTTTCTGGCAAAGCCGATTTCATTTCCTCATTTGATAGTGGTTTGATGGTTTTAAGCCTTTCAATATTTTTTTGTATGTCATCCATAGAAGTTGCAATATTGCTATAACTTTGCGCCGCATCGACTGCTTTGCCTATAGATGAAGATTCTGAGGTTTTGTCTTCGCTTTTTTTACAAGCCATCATACTTAGGACCGCTAATAATAAAATAGATTTTTTCATGATTTCTTTGTTTTAATGATGTTTTGATTTAACAAAGATAGCTTTTTGATTTTTAACCTAATGATAATTAAATTTTAACATTTTCTTGATAATCCATAAAAAACCACTTTCGAAAAAGTGGCTAGATATTTTAAAAATGATATTTTAAATTAAGTCCTGTAAAAAAATAGGATTTGCTAGGTCCAGGATTGACATCTGTAAAGACATTGGGATTGTTGTACTGGTTATCAGCATCGGTGTCGTTAATACTGTTTCCGTAAAATAAGAATGTGTAATTAATTTGATTGGTAAGATTATTTCCCATCACAAAAACGTCCAAATCTACATGTTTGAAACTGTGTTTGTAACCAATTTTAGAATTCAAAAGTCCAAAACTTTTCACCTTATTCGAATTGGCAAAATCGGTAAAAACCGTTCCCATATAATTAAATGTATTTTGCCAATACAATCCAATATTCGTATCAAAATCGAGCCCTAAAGTCAATTTCGATTTTGGAACACCCACAACGCTTTTGCCCTGATAATCATTAATTGCTGCAGGTTTAGCGTTTTCTTTAAGAAAGGTTTTAAAATCCTTATATTTAAAATCATTGTAGGTATAACTCACAAAAGGCTGAACTTTTTTAAGAAATGAAGATTTTGGTTCATAAACATAACCCAAGCTCATTTCAAGACCTTTATTAGACTGATTGCCCGTGTTTGCCCAATAGCTGTAAGGCGTATTTTCCGCATTAGACATAATGCCACTAAGCTGCGTCAATTTGTTTTTCACATCGATACTAAACACCGAAAACTGATAGTCTATCGCAGTATCCAGCAACAAACCATGTACACTGAAATCCCACATTTTCGCTTTTTCGGGAATCAAATTATCATTCGTCTGATTAAGCCCAGAAATAAACGACGTCGCCGAAGTTGGTGCATTGTAACCTTCGCTGTAACTTAAATTAAAAATCTGTTTTTTCCATATTTTTTGAAGAGCAAAATGTGGTGTTGCCACAGCATCAAAACTTTTATCAAAGGATAGATTTTGACCTTTGTACAAGTCGATACCATTCACAACAAACAATCCCGGCAAAGCCAACATATCTTGGCGATTGTAGGCAATTTTGTTAAGGCTAACACCTGCTAAAAACATCAAATCCCAAGGTTTGTAAGTCAATTTTTCAATGGCAAAAACACTGGTTTGGTTGTTTAAAATTTTGAAATAAGAACCTTCATAAATTGGACGTAATATTGGTTGTTCCGAAGGTTTCACACTTTTGAAACGGTAATTTGTAATCAAAGATCGGGATTGTTGATATTCTACTCCAAAATCTGTTTGGCTTTTAAAACTTCCAAAATCTTTGGTGTAGTTGAAAACGGATCTTACACCATAATTGGGCGCTGAATAGGTTTCGTAAGCGCCCGCCGCAATCCTGTCGCTTGTCGTCCCAGTATAGAAAATTGTTGTGTTGTTACTAAAATCATCTGTAATCTTCCAAGCATGTGAAATCCCGAATCTGGAAGTCACAAATTTGGTTTTTGCGCCACGACGGATATATGCAAAATTGCCCTTGTCAACGCCATTGTAATAATCGTCGTAAGAAATCTGTCCCGAAACTTGTTCTAAAGAATTTCCGTGAGAAGCCAGAATGCTTAGTTTTTGATTTTTATTGAGTTTGATTTCAGAGTTTATGTTATAAAAATTCTTGATACTTTTCCCGTGTGGACGATAACCATCTGCCCCAATGTGTCCATAATTAGCCGATATCGAATAATTGTCGCCAACGCTTGTAAGTCCAGTGGAAGTTTGAAACAAACCAAAAGAACCAGCCATAAAATCTTGAGAAATACGATTTCCTTTTTGCGTTTCGGGCCTTGAATAAAAGCGTACAACTCCACCAGTTCCTCCTCCATAAGCAGTTGCAGCAGGTCCTTTAACAACCTCAACATGGTTAATAAATCCGAAATTAACATCATCCAAAACTGTTACGCCATCGGCATTGGTTAACGGAATATTATTCCAATACATTTTGATACCCCAATTGTTAAATTTTTGGTCGTTACCATAGCCACGTAAGATAACCCGTTGTCCCCCCATGATGCTTCTCTTCTCAACTTGGACTCCTGCAATGGTACTAAGCGATTGCTCAATCATTGCTGGATTATTTCTATTCAATTCATAATTGGAAAGATTTTCGGTAGATTGTGCATTTTTTTTGAATTCTTCTCGTTCTTTAATCACTTTTGTACGGGCATGGACGGTAACGGCTTCTAACTCATTTTCATCTTGTTGAGCCGATAAGAATCCTGAGCTCAAAACAATTATGGATAACAAATAGTTTTTTTTCATTTACAAATATTGAATATAAAAAGGTAAAGCTGTTCCTGCTTTACCTTTAGTTTTAATAAAATTTATTTTTTATCGTTTGAGAATTACAGATGAATAAAGAATAATACCATCCTGAATAACCTTCACAACATAATTGGCTTTTGGTAGCTCACCGATGTTAAACTCTTCATCAGACTTTACTGCTTTTTTGCTGAATACCAGTTTCCCCGAAGTATCATAAACTTCCACATCTACTTTGTCGGATACTTTAGAATCAAACTTCACCTGGAGAGGTCCTCTTGTTGGATTTGGATAGATACGATTGTTTAATAATTTATGTTCGACATTATCAGTTGGTAAGAATATATCTTCTTTTTGAGTCGTAAAAGCACCACGTCCGTAGGTAACTGCCAAAATTGTTTTATCAGTAGGTCTATAATCAAAATGCGTGATTTTAAACTTACCTAAACCGTTAGAATACATCGACCATGTTGGTGATGCCGCTTGGAAATTAGATGTTCCCCAAACGCCAAAATGTGTTCCAATGATAACTTCGTTGTTATTTTCAGGATTCATCAGAATTGCTCTAACAGGAATATCTGGAAGATTACCTTCTTTCATGCTCCAAGATGTTCCGCCATTTGTTGAATAAAATATGCTTTCCGTATTATAGTTTGATACGACTACCATAATTTCGTTTTCGGAAGCACCAAGTTTAATATCGGAAATGTTTCCTGGAAATACAAAGCTATAAAGAGAAGTATTTGGTGTTGCATTCGCATTGGTTACTTTATACAATTTACCGGTTGAAAGTCCGACAAACATTGTTGTACTTGTTGTTGTATAAGGAGAGACATATAATCTAGAAATATTTTCTCCCGATGCAACGTTTGCAATCGTTATTTGCGAACGCGTTAATTGTAATGGCGAACTTGCCAATCCAGACACTCTGTTCAAAACGACTTTGGTTGTTCCGTTAGAATTGGCGTTTGTATAGGCTATATCAAGATTTCTGTCAACAACTAATGGGTTGATAAATTGTCCTGCATTTTGCTGCGCTGAATTTGATAATAAATAAGTAGCACCTCCTTGATGAAATAAAATATGGAAATTGTACACATAAGAAGCAATCAAATATTTATCTTGATCATCAAAAGCTGTAAAAGCACCATCGCCGCCATAGACTTCAGAATCGTCATAAAATCCGTTTGGCAAAACAGCACCAGAAAGACGTTGCGTTCCGTTATCTTGTGCGCCCAAGATCATTTCCTCATCATTAAAATTAGCTGTTGGGTTGAGAGTTCCGTGATAAAACTGCGTGATATTTAGTTTTTTATTTCTCATTTGGACCGTATTGCTAGCCGCCAAATTGTTTTTATTAGCAGCGAAGAAAATGCCACCATCATTCCCCATCACAAATTGATTAGGATTCTTTGGATTAAATACCAGCGCATGTTGATCTGCATGGACAAGAGAAATGTTTGTGCTTCCTAAAGCATTATTATTTGACCATTTTGTATATTGTTTCCAAGTTGCACCACCGTCTGTTGATTTGTACGAATCTACACCGCCAACATAGACATGATCATCGTTGGCAGGATCTGTTTCGATAACCAAATCATAGAAAGATTGCCCTCTGGTAAAGTCGTTATCGGGTTGTCCTGTGTCAATTGGATTGGGTAATGTAATTCCTGAGCCGGCTACATTGGTAGAAATCCAACTTACGCCGCCATCTGTAGTTTTTGCGATTCTAATGGGTTCAGACGTATTAGCGCCTTGCATGAGTGCATAAGCTTTCAACGGATTGGTTTCAGAAACTTCTACCATAACTCTTGCGCCAGAATTGCCTACATTATAAACTTCAGTAAAATTAGCCCCAAGATTAGTAGATTTAAAAATCTTTCCTCCAGATGTTGAATTGCCATAACTGCTGCGTCTTGTCGCAACCCAAATCGAATTGTCTTTTCCGACTTCAATATCCTGAATATTATAACCATTATTGGAATTCCATAAAAGATTGTTTAACCTTGTAAAATTAACACCATCTGTAGATTTATAAAGTCCTGACTGGCCGATTCCCATAAAAGCCATCGCATCACTCAGGTAAGTACCAGCTACGCCAGCATATACTTCTGAAACCCCATTGTTATTAACAACTCTTATAGATGGAATATGGTAATTTCCATTTCTTACATTTCCTGATTGTCCATCTTCAAAAGTGAAAATCTGTGTCCATGTTTGCCCACCATCTATGGTTTTCCAAATTCCTAAACCGCTGATGTCGCCAGTCTCCACCTCGCCAGTTCCGACATAGAAAACCTGTGAATTGTTAGGGTCTGACACGATACAAGAAATAGAAGTATTTGCCCAAAAACCATCAACCAAAGTCCACTCCGAGTTGGCATTGCTAATATCATTATTATACCACAATCCACCAGAAACACCGCCAGCCCAAACTTTTTTGCCAGTAGCATCATTAGGATCAAACATAATACCTCTAACTCTACCACCAACATCATAAGGACCACGCTCTATCCACTGATTAGCAATTCCTTTAGCATTAATATTTTTATCACCACCAAAAAGTTTTAGGTTTTTATTTGCCTTGTACTTACCCGCTTTAACTTCGGCTTCTAGCTTTACATAATTTTGGTTATGTAATTCTCCTGTATTAGGATCCATTGTCGCAATATATTCTGCTAGATTATATTCTTCGGGAGGTTTTTGGTTATTTTCTTTAGCAAATTGTATATCCTTCTTATGCGTTTTCATTGCATTTTGGATATGTTCCAGATACTTTTTATTGATGCTAGGTTCTTTCTGCCTTTGTTGCGCATTAAGGTAAAGAGAAGCTATAGAAAGCCCAACTCCAAGAATAATTTTCATTTTCATAATCTTCTTATTTTATAAATACAAAAGTAACTTTTTTAAAGAATTATTGAAATAAAATAAAAAATAAGAGAATACTATTTCAATTCCATTAAAAAATGAAAATCATAAATATTAAAAACCTATTGTGGAAGCGCTTCAGTTGTAATTATATTATTCTCTTTGGGTTTTGTAAGTTTTATTTTTCGCTTGATTAATTTATTCGATTTAAGTTTTTTCAATACTAAAATCAATTTATCCCAAATTGGTATTTTAGCCATTGGATAAGGATTATCGGTCGTTGGAAAATTGTCTTGTGCGGAATGCAAAATGGCTGTTAATACAAGCTTATCATCAACAATCGTTTTCGAAAAATCAACTTTCTTTTGGTCGATTAAAAAATAAAGAGGTTCAAGCTTTTTATTTTCTTTTAGTTCTACTTTCAAGATTTCTTGTCGCGACTCTTCTCTGCCACCCATTTGATATCCTTGCGTTGCGCTAATAACTTTGACACATTGTGCTTGGCCACAATATACACCACAACATGCCGCTAATAGTATTATTTTATAAAAGGATTTCATCATACGTTTATTTGGTGTTAAATTTAAACAATTTAAATTTCAGAATATTGTTTTGTAACAAAAACCAAAATCTTCTACTTACTAATCGAGAAACAAAAGTTATGGATGGACGCCATCGCGAGTTTTTAGAGAAAATCGAAAAACATAAAGGCATTATTTTCAAAATTTCGAAAATGTATATGGACAATCGGGAAGATCAGGAAGATCTTTTCCAGGAAATTACATTTCAAGTTTGGAAGGCTTTTGCGAGCTTCAAAGGCGACAGCAAATTCTCCACTTGGCTCTATCGCGTCTCACTAAACACAGCCATTGTATTTTTAAAATCGGAGAAAAAAAGAAGTTTTATTGAGCATTCCGAACTATCGGATTTTAAAATCGCTCAAGAAGACTATGACCACGAAAAGGAAGAAAAACTTCATAAAATGTATGAAGCCATCCAACAGCTTAATCCCATTGACAAAGCTTTTATATTCTATTATCTAGAAGATTTTTCTGGACGAGAAATTGCACAACAAATGGGAATTTCTGAAGCCAACATCCGCGTGAAAATGAACCGCGCCAAAAACAAATTAAAAGACATTTTATCCAACTCTTAAGCAACAGCATTATGAATATCGATGAATTAAAAAATATCTGGGACAACGACACTGCCGAAAATACGCCCGAAGTCAGCCTAGAACAAAGAAAAAGCCTAAACTTACCGCTTGAAAAAATCCGAAAAAACATGCGCTGGGAATTTTGGTCAACCATCATTCTTCTTGCCTTTGTTTTGGTCGCTATTTGGGGTATTGAGATGCCTTTCCGATTCCGATTGTACCTCGATATTTTGGTAGGATCGATGACCTTGGTAACCTTATTTTTTTATCATAAATTTTTTAAACTTTACAAAGAAATTAGCAATCCCGAGTTGGAAACACTAGCCTCGCTACAAGATTTGTTGCACCAGTTCCATCTTAACAAACAATATTATTTATCTTTCTACATCAGCTTTGTCCCTTTCATCGTTGCAGAAATGATAATTATTCTAGAATCCATACCCTACACACATCAATACTCTAATTTGCATTTGGTTTGCGTGTTTTTGGGCGCCGTGTTTGCGGGATTAGTTTTCTTATGGATTTTGGGGAAATTCTGGTTCAATTATTATTACGGAAAATACATCAAGAAAGTTGAAGATCTTGTCAAAGAATTAAGAAACTAAAATTATTTTTTAAAATCAAACTCATTTAAAAATAAAAAGCGATGCCGTTTGACATCGTTTTATTTTTTTTCTTTTAAGCTTCGGTATAACTTTGGAAAGCTTGTTCCAGACTTTCGTATTTTCCTTTGAACTCGGATATTGGCGAATCCTGAATGATATTTCCTTTATGAATCAAAATCACGCGCGAGCACAAAGCTTCCACTTCTTGCATAATATGTGTTGATAGAATTACCGTTTTTTCTTTACCAATTTCTTTAATAACATTTCGGATTTCCACAATTTGGTTAGGATCAAGCCCATTCGTAGGTTCATCCAAAATCAATAAATCTGGCTGATGGAGAATTGCTTGTGCCAGTCCTACACGTTGCTTGTAACCTTTGGAAAGTTGACTTATTTTTTTTGATTTTTCTGGCGTTATGCCTACCAATTCGATAACTTCGTTTACTCTATTTTTCCCAACATTATGAATATTAGCAACAAATTGTAGATACTCTTTCACGAACATGTCTTGGTACAATGGATTATTTTCTGGAAGAAAACCCATTTTGCGTTTGCATTCGATATCGTGTTTTGTAATGTCTTTTTGATCCAACAAAATTTGACCTTCATCCAACTTCAGCGCCCCAACAATAGACTTCATCAAAGTTGATTTTCCAGCGCCGTTGGGCCCTAGCAAACCAATAATTTCGTTTTTGTTAATTGAAATATTAACGCTATTAAGCGCAGTTTGTTCTCCGAATTTTTTTGTCAGATTTATAATATCTAAAGCCATTGTTCACAATTATCTAGGGCAAAAATACTAAATCTAATTCTTAAAATCATTTCTCTTTTAAAACTAATTTTATAAGCCTAATTTTTTTTGTAAATTTGCAATCCTATGGGACAAATCCTAGCAATAGACTATGGCAAAGCAAGAACAGGACTTGCTGCAACCGATGATTTTAAGATTATCGCGAGTGCGTTAACGACTGTAGAAACGCCAAAATTATTGGATTTTCTCAAAGATTATTTCAGCAAAAATAATGTGGAAAGTATTGTTGTTGGATTACCAACCGACCTTAAAGGTCAAATGTCTGAAATAGAAACCGATATTCAGAAGTTTTTAAATGTTTTTGCAACTGAATTTCCATTAATAAAAATTCATCGTTTAGATGAACGTTTTACTTCCAAAATGGCATCATATTTTATTAGTCAAAGTGGGAAAAATAAAAAACAAAGACAGGAAAAGGGTCTTATAGACCGTGTAAGTGCAACCATAATTTTGCAAAATTTTTTAGATCAACAATGATTTTACCAATACGCGCCTTCGGCGATCCAGTATTAAGAAAAGTAGCTCATGATATCGACAAAGATTATCCAGAACTACCAAGTTTAATAGAAAACATGTTCGAAACCATGCATGGTGCTAATGGCATTGGCCTTGCTGCGCCACAAATTGGCTTGGACATTCGTCTTTTTGTAATCGACATTACGCCTCTTGCAGAAGATGAAGATTATGAAGATATAGCAGAAGAACTCAAAGACTTCAAAAAAGTATTTATCAACGCACAAATATTAGAAGAAAGTGGCGAAGAATGGAAGTTCAACGAAGGTTGTCTCTCGATTCCAGACGTTCGCGAAGATGTAAAACGCAAAGAAACTATCAAAATTGAATATTTTGATGAAAATTTTGTTAAACATATCGATACTTTTTCAGATATTCGTGCGCGCGTTATTCAACATGAATATGACCATATAGATGGTATCCTTTTCACGGATCATCTCAGCGCCTTAAAAAAGAAATTGGTTAAAGGAAAATTACAAAAAATCGCAAATGGCGATGTAGGTGTCAGCTACAAGATGCGATTTCCAAAATAAAATATAAACTAAGAAAAAATTAACAACGACTAAACATTGAAACAATGCAGTTAGAAAAAATAATTTCGATCTCTGGAAAACCAGGACTTTACAAATTAGTTTCGCAATTAAGAAACGGATTCATCGTTGAAGATATCTCAACTAAGAAAAAGGCAAGTATCTCCAATTCTAGCCAAGTAAGCTTGCTAGACAACATCGCGATGTTCACTTTCGACAAAGAAGTTCCCTTATTCGAAGTATTCGAAAATATCGCTAAAAAATACGATTACAAACCAACCATCAACCATAAGTCAAAAAGCGAAGAGCTAAAAGCTTTCATGGAAGAATCTCTTCCAAATTATGATACAGAAAGGGTTTATGAGTCTGATATCAAAAAATTGGCACAATGGTATAACTTATTACAAAAAGCAGGTTACATCACACCAGAAAGTTTTATAAAAGTTGAAGAAGTTGTTGAAGAAGCGCCAGTTGACGAAGAAAAGCCAGCAAAGAAAACAACTAAAAAAGCAGCAGAAAAAACTGAAACGTCAGCAGAGAAACCTGCTAAAAAACCTGCAGCTAAAAAAACTACTAAAAAAGAAGATTAATCCATTTTAATCTCAACAATAGTAAAAACTCCATCAAAAAATACTAATTTTGATGGAGTTTCTTTTTATAAATACATTATGAAAATTGTTTCGTTGGTTCCGTCTTTGACCGAAATTCTGTTTGATTTCGGATTAAGTTCTGAAGAAGTTATCGGGAGAACCAAATTCTGTATTCATCCCAAAAGCCTCGTTGAAGATGTCGAAATAATTGGTGGAACCAAAAATATTGATATCGAAAAAATAAAATCATTAAATCCCGATATTATCCTAGCCAACAAAGAGGAAAACGTTAAAGAACAGGTTGAGGAATTAATGAATACGCACAAAGTTGTAGTCACCCATGTGGAAACCTTGGAAGACAACTATTATTTACTAAAAAACCTTGGAAATCTTCTTAACAAAAAGGAAACCGCACAACAATTTAATTTAAAAATTCAGGAGCAATTTAATTTTGCTAAACCCGAAAAAAAACTAAAAGCTGCATATCTCATTTGGAAAAATCCGTACATGAGTATTGGTCGCGACACTTTTATTCATCATATTTTAGAAGAAATTGGTTTTGAAAATATCTTTAAAAATCAAAAACGTTATCCGACTTTCGAACTTAACGAATTAGCCATAGCTGATGTTATTTTCTTATCCTCCGAACCTTATCCTTTTAAAGAAAAACACATCGAACTAATGCGCGATGTGTTTCCTGATAAAATAATTCGTATTGTTGATGGTGAAGCTTTTTCTTGGTATGGCACCCGAATTTCAAAACTCGGAACTTACTACCAAGATTTAATCAAAAGTCTCCAACTTTAGTGATTACATTTTCTTTCCTACTTCTTGACAAATCCACTCCAGAAGCGCTTCATCAGCTTTTGTAAACGGATTAACTTTGTGACTGTCAATATCGATTTGTCCTATATTTTTTCCATCTTTAAGAATCGGAACAACAATCTCCGATTTGGTATCCATAGAACAAGACAAATAATTATCTTGCTGATGAACGTCTGGTACGACAAAAGTTTGTCCAGAAACGGCAACTTGTCCACAAATTCCCTTCCCAAAAGGAATAGTAGTATGGTCTGTCTTTGCACCTACATAAGGTCCCAACACCAATTCTTCTTTATCTCCATTTCTAAAGTAAAAACCTGTCCAATTGTAATATTCTATCTCTTGATCGAGGAGTTGACAGATTTTCAGAAGTTTTGTATTAATATCTGCTTCGGGTGCTTCTAGTATAACGCTGATGCGTTTTTTTAATTCGCTCATAAGTTTTGTATTAATCGATAAGACTAACTTCTTTGTAACCAAACATGCCACGTTCTTTGATAATGTCGGCAACACCATCTGGCAATTGCTCTTCCCAACCACATTCTTGACATGTAATTTTTTTAAGAATCTCTCTGGAATAGATTTCTAAAAATTGAGGATTATAATCTTTAATATCCACAATTCTCTTATTCAGTTTAAAATATTTGTAAAGCTCTTTTAGGTTGGCCTGGACTTTAAGATTCTCAGAATTCAACAATAAGCCTGTTTCTGCATCTTTGTATGGATAAAGGTAAAGGCGCATATCTTGTTTGAAAAATTTACCAAAAGCTTCCAAAATTCCGCCTGGCAAATTTTTATAATATTCTTCATCGAAAACATCCAAAAGATTGTTAACCCCCATTGCCACACCAATATTTTGATTGGTATAGGCTGAGAAGTAATCAACCATTCGGTAATATTCTGAGAAGTTCGAAATCATTATGGTATAGCCCAATTTGGCTAAAACATCGACGCGATCTAGGAAATCTCTTTCGTCAATATCGCCGTCTGCACGAAGATTGGCAATGGTAATTTCGAAAAGTACTTGTGTATCCTCGTTGGTACAGCCAACATCTCTGAGGAACATATTAAGACCATTTTCGAACATATCGATGTTGACCTTTGTTACAGGGCGGAAACTTCCTCTTACCGCAAAAATATTTTTTTTGTAAAGAATATCTGCGGGTAACATATTGTTCCCTTCCGAATTAAAAATAACGGCATCTGTCATTCCTCTTTTCACCAATTGCAAACTCATCAATCGGTTATCAACATAGGCGAATGAAGGCCCGCTAAAGTCAATCATGTCAATCTCCACGCGGTCTGTAGATAGATCATCATATAAAGAATCTATTAATCTTCTTGGATTATCCGCATAATTGAAAGCGCCATAAATCAGGTTAACACCAAGGCTCCCTAAAGTTTCTTGTTGTAAAGTGGCATCATTTTCATTAAATTTAACATGAATAACGATTTCATTATAATCCTCGTTTTCACCCATTTGGTAACGAATACCCACCCAACCATGTCCTTTCATGGTTTTATCGAAGTTAATGGTTGTTACGGTATTAGCATAGGAAAAGAATTTCTTTCCAGGATTGTTGTCTCGAGAAATACGCTCTTCTACCAAGCCCACTTCATAACGAAGCATCTTGCGAAGGCGGTTTTGGGTAACGTAGCGGTTTTTAGTTTCTTTTCCATAAATAGCATCACTAAAATCTTTATCATAAGCTGACATTGCTTTTGCGATAGTTTGTGATGCTGCCCCTGCACGGAAAAAATATCTCACTGTCTCTTGTCCCGCTCCAATTTCGGCAAAAGTCCCATAAATTGAACTATCTAAATTAATGGCTAAGGCCTTTTGCTTTGGCGTTAATTTTTGATGAATAACAGACATTTAGAATTTTTTGTAAATTTACCAAAATAAATCCAAAACCAAAGAATGCGGCTTAAATTTTTAGGCACCGGAACTTCACAAGGAATCCCTGTTATAGGCAGTCAACATCCCGTTTGTTTATCAACCAATCCAAAGGATAAAAGGTTGCGTACATCGGCACTTATCAGCCTAGATAATGGCAAAAAAATACTTATTGACTGCGGGCCAGACTTTCGTCAACAAATGCTCGCTAATCACGAAGGCCAAATCGATGCGGTTCTTATAACCCACGAACATAATGACCATGTCATCGGGCTTGACGATTTGCGCCCACTGATCTTCAAAAATAAAATGGAAATGCCTATCTACTGCCAAGAACGTGTTGGTAAAGAGATAAAATTCCGTTTTCCGTATGCATTTGCTGAGAAAAAATATCCAGGTTCACCCTCATTTGAAATTGTAACAGCAAGAGAAAATTTTGAACTTTTCGATGAGAAGATTACTTCTATTAATGTCATGCATGGCGCACTGCCTATTTTAGGTTATAAAATTAAAAACATGGCCTACATCACAGATGCTAGTCAAATTTCAAATTCCGAAAAAGAAAAATTAAAACATCTGGATTTTTTTATCATCAATTGTCTTCGTAAAGAACAATCCCATCATTCACACTATATATTGCCTGAAGTCTTAGATCTGGTTGAAGAGCTACAGCCGAAGATGACTTATTTGACACATATTTCTCATTTGTTAGGCTTTCATGATGATTTATTAGAAGAGCTTCCAATGCATATTCAGCCTGGATATGATGGATTGGAAATAGAATTTTAATTTTTTTTAATTGATTTTCAAACAAATAGAAAATACACTTTAAAAAATATTTGAAAACATTTTTAATAAAGCAAAATCTTTGTATATTTGCACACCTCAATACAACGCTCGGATGGCGGAATTGGTAGACGCGCACGACTCAAACTCGTGTTCCTAGGAGTGTGGGTTCGATTCCCACTCCGAGTACAAAAAGCAATCATAAAATGGTTGCTTTTTTATTTGATGTAATTCTAAAGTTTTTCTTTTCATTTTCAACTCCTATTTTTTATATCCATTTTCAGATTATAATAATTTAAAACTCATAGAAGTTCAAATTAAGCTCAGCATCTAGAATAAATATTAGAAAAACAATATCTCCGTATTTATTTTACAAAAAAACAGCTAAAAGAACGATTTTTGTACTGATAATAAAATTAAAACAATTATTATGGAAAATTCAAAAAATAAACCACCTCTATTCGTTATCATTTTATTTTTATTAATCGTTATTATGATAATAGGCTACTTCGTTATCAGTGCCATGTTCCCAGAAATTTTGAACGATCTTGATAAAACTGACCTCATATCAAAATAAGTATTTGCCATAACTAAAAAGTTTAAAATGGGACACTTTCCAAAATCTAGGCTATGCCTAATTGTAGGTCTCCAAAAGTGTTTTTTAATAAGAATTGAAAGAAATTAGAATTTTTAGCACAAACATAAACACCTGATAATCAACAATAAAAAAGGAGACTCATTTCTGAATCTCCTGTTGGTAGCGGGGACACGACTCGAACGTGCGACCTCCGGGTTATGAGCCCGACGAGCTACCTACTGCTCTACCCCGCGGTATATTGTTTGAAAAGCCTACCGAAAGCTTTCTTAGTAGCGGGAACCGGACTCGAACCGATGACCTTCGGGTTATGAGCCCGACGAGCTACCTACTGCTCCATCCCGCGATATTGGATTGCAAATATACAACAATATTATTACAATCCAAATAAAACCTCGAAAAACTTCCTATTCATCAACATTACAAAACATTAACAACTATCAATCAACAACTTAACAAGCCATTTTTTTACAATTTTATAGACTCAACTAAGCGTTTACAATAAATATTAGTTATAATTCTTAACTAAAAAATTAAAATAGATTTCCGTAACTTTGTTGTATGGCAAAAATTCTGAAAATATATCCAGACAATCCGCAAGAAAACTATATCGATCAAGTTGTAAAAAGCTTGCGAGACGGTGGGCTCATCATCTATCCTTCCGACACTATTTATGCACTAGGTTGCGACATCAACAACCTAAAAGCGATGGAAAAACTTGCAAGCGTAAAAGGTGTAAAACTCGAAAAAGCACACTTTTCCATTATTTGTAACAACCTGAGCCATCTGTCAGAATTTACTCGCCCTATAGAAACCTCGACATTTAGATTTCTAAAAAACCATTTGCCTGGACCATTCACTTTTATTTTGGATGCTAACAAGAATCTTCCTTTGGCTTACAAAGGCGCTAAGACAGTAGGTATCCGCGTGCCAGACCATAGCATTCCACAACTTATTGTTGAAAAACTGGGCCATCCCATCGCTTCGACTTCCATCCGTGATGACGATGAAATTTTAGAATATTCTACCGATCCAGAACTTATTGCAGAAAAATACGACCACCTTGTCGATATCGTTATAGACAGCGGTTATGGCGATAACGTCGCATCGACTATTGTCGATTTAACCTCTGGAGAACCCGAAATTATCCGTCAAGGAAAAGGTGAAATTTAATTATTTTTTGGGCGCCATTTCCGTCTCCGTCTCCCACTCTTTTGCTCGGCATAGCCTCTCGCAAAAGGAGTTCCGACTACGCCGGGGCGCAAAAACACATTATTGTATTATTTTAGATTTATAGAAAAAGAAGTCACAGCATGAAGATACTTAGCTCACCAGCCAAATTAATGAACATCGAAAACCACACCGATCTTTTGCGGACGACAACACCAAAATTCATTAACGAAGCTGCCGAAATACAATCGCATCTCAAAGAGAAAGATCCAAAATTCTTGTCAAGCCTTATGGAAATTTCCTCAAAACTAGCTGATGAAAACTGGGAGCGCAACCAAAACTGGAAAGCCAATCCTAAAACAAAAGAATCTGCACCCGCCATGTTTGCCTTTGTTGGAGAAGTGTACCGCGGTCTGGACGCCAAAACTCTGGACAAAACAGCGATCGATTATCTCCAAAAAAACTACCGAATGCTATCTGGACTTTATGGATTGTTGAAACCATCTGACCGTATTATGCTTTATCGTTTAGAAATGGGAAGAGCTTTTGCTTTTGACAAGTACAAAAACCTGTACGATTTTTGGCGAGATAAAGTTACCGAACAACTGAACACTGAACTGAAAGCCAAAGATATCATCCTCAACTTAGCTAGTAATGAATATGTAAAAGTCATCGATCGTAAAAAAATAAATACACCAATTATCGACTTCGATTTTCGCCAAATACAACCCGATGGAACACTAAAAACCATCGTGGTCTATACCAAACACGCAAGAGGGTTGATGATTCGTTTTTGTGCTGAAACAAAGGCTAAAACACTTAACGATGTCAAAGCTTTTAACTACGAAAATTATTTGCTAGACGAGAAACTTTCCACTGATACCAATTTGGTTTTCACAAGATAATTATTGATTATTGGTTTTGAGGATATAGATAATTCATAAATAAAAAAGTGACAATTTCTGATTTAAAAAAAAGCTTCCAAGTAGAACTATCCGAGTTATATTCAAGCTCGGAAAGTCTGATGCTATATTATATTTTTACTGAAAAGACATTTGGTTTCACAAAACATCAACTTAGAAAATTTGAAAACCAATCGATTTTAGAATCAGATATTGAGGTTTTTAATTCTATTTTAAACCAATTAAAATCTGGAAAACCCTATCAACAAATTACGGGTGAAGCCGAGTTTTATGGAAAACGCTTTTTTGTAAATGAACATGTTTTAATACCACGACCAGAGACGGAAGAACTTCTGGAATTGGCTTCGCATTACATTCAAGAATATCAAAAAGAAGAAAATCTAGAAAATGTCAAGATTCTTGATATCGGCACAGGAAGTGGCGTTATTCCTATTATTTTGAAAAAGATGTTTTCCCATGCCGAAGTCCATGCGGTTGATGTATCAGCAGATGCTTTAGAGATTGCACAAAAAAATGCCGACTTTCATCAAACAGAAATCCAGTTTCACCAAATGGATATTTTAACAAAAATACCGAATATGGAATTCGATGTTATCATCAGCAATCCGCCGTATATCGGACAAGATGAGCTAATAGACATCAAAGATTCCGTGAAATCTTATGAGCCCAATCTCGCCTTATTCTCGCCCACAGAAGATGCGCTTCTTTTCTATCGTAGAATCGCCGAAATCTCGATTACCAATCTTAAAAAAGGTGGTTTGATCTTTTTAGAAATTAATCAAAAACTTGGTCTCGAAACTTTAGCTTTGTATCAGAATTTTAGTGTTTCAAAACTTATTAAAGATATTTCTGACAATGACAGAATGATCTATGCAAAAAAATAAAGCGACCCAAATTGAATCGCCTTTATTTTTAAGAATTATTTTCGATAATATAGCCTAAAGCGCCAGATGGACAAGCGTCAATCTGCGCAATCAATTGTTCTTTAGTTGCCAATTCTGGTTTTATCCAAGGTTTGGCTTTAGGATCATAAACTTTGTGTAGCATTTTCACACAAACACCTGCATGTTTGCACTTGCTAGGTGTCCAAAGTACTGTAATGTCTTTGTTATTGGTATATTTTTTTGTTTCCATATTCTATATTTTTCATTGGTTAATCATTAAAGTAAAGTTAACCAATTTTCTTTTTTGAAAAAATATGATACGCCAAATACACCAAAGGAAGCGACATAATTCCCAAATATTGGGCATTTTCTATTACCAAATCCAAATGGAAAATAATAGCATACAGAAGCCCAAATGCGGCACCACCAAGATGCGCTGCATGACCAAGATTGTCCCATTGTTTCGGATTCAGCATCATATAAACGGAATAGGCAAAATACAATGCTCCGAAAATATATCCAGGAATTGGTAATGGAATGAACATAATCCCGATACCTAAATGCGGAAATGCTGCAATTGCGGCAAACAATATCCCAGAAACACCGCCACTAGCTCCAATTGCTGAATAATAGCCCTGATGTTTATAAATATACAAACTGAATAAATTTCCAAGCAATATTGAACCAAAATATACAATCAAAAATCCTACAGCACCAAAAACTTGTAACACAATTGGTCCAAAGAAATACAGGGTGAACATGTTAAAAAACAAGTGCATAAAATCGCCATGCAAAAATCCCGCAGACAACAATCTTATATACTCTTTACGATGCTGTACAGCACCAACATTGAATTTGTATTTCTCAAAAAAAGCTTGATTCTGGAATCCATAAATACTGATTCCACAAGTTATAACGATAATTAGTAAAAGTAAACTCGGCATTATTCTTCTGTATTTTCTTCTGGTTCTGACTCATCAAAAAGATCCCCAATCGTTCCGCCTTCATCGTAATCTGCCGAATTGACAGTTTCGTTCTCGTTATCTTCCTCCGCTTCGGGTTCTTCTTCAGGTTCTGGAATAATGATATTAATACTTTTTACTTTATCTTTTATAAACTGATTGCCCATTGCCTTAATACCTTTAACAGATATAAACTCGTCAAGATTTATAGTTTCTGCTTCTTTCTCTTTTCCTGATTTGTCTTTAGCAAAATTAATTTCAGCCACGCAATTATCACTTGTTCCTACAAATTCTATAAAGGATTTCGGATGTTCCGAAGGCATGAAGGTTTGTACACTCGGTGTATTTTCGAACAGGAAACGTTTGATAAAATAAATGGATTTTTCACCATCAAAATAGATACAAGTCACAGCTTGCTCGGGTTTCCATTTTTCTAAAATTAAATACTCGTCATCGAAACGGTTACTCAAATCGAAGGACACCAACTTGGCTTCACCCTGGGTATTAATGATCAAGATTTTATCTTCTCCTTTAAAACTTCCTAACAAAGTCCCACGACCATCTGCATTGAGACGTCTTACACTTTCATCAAACCAAATTTTACGAGGCGCCAATGTTGAAACGCCTTCTTCTTTTAGATCCACTTTTTTCACGGCATATTTCGTCACGAGATTTCCACGAGAGTCGCGACCTTTGATTCCCAACTCAGAAAAATCAACTTCAATTCTATTTTTACGAATGCGCGCGTTTGGTTTTAATAATACAGAAACGACTTCTGCTTCACCATTTGGATTTGCAGAAAAATATAAAACTTCTGAGCCTTTTTTATCCGAAGCTAATTTGTAATCATTAGCTCTAATAACGCCTGTTACCGCAAAACGCTTCATATAATAAGGGCCTTCTTTGCCCTCGCGATATATCATGTTATAAACGGTTCTTTTATCATTCTTTTTCCAAATACCGATATGCAAAAGATTTTTGCCAACAAAGGTTTTGCTCTCCACTTTTGTCACCTGCATACCACCATCTTTTCGGAAGGTGATAATATCGTCAATATCGGAACAGTCAAACACATATTCGTCTTTTTTGAGTGATGTTCCAATAAAACCTTCTTCGCGATTAACATAGAATTTTTCGTTGGCAACGGCTACTTTTGTCGCATCAATCGTATCAAAAACGCGAAGTTCTGTACGGCGTTCTTTATCTTTTCCATATTTTTTTTGAATATTTACAAAATAGTCAATGGCATAAGCAATTAGATTATCCAGATGATGTTTAACCTGTTCTATTTTGCCTTCCAAAGCCGCAATATTATCTAAAGCTTTGTCCTGATCGTAACGCGAAATTCTCATAAACGGCAATTCGGTTAATCGGACAATGTCATCGGTGGTCACCGCACGCATCAGATGTTTTGTAAAAGGTTTTAAGGCTTTATCAATCGCTGCATAGACTTCTTCTTTGGATGTTCTGTTTTTGATTTCTTGGTAAATTTCGTTTTCGATGAAGATTTTTTCAAGAGAAGCAAAATGCCATTTTTCCTCTAGTTCGCCAAGCTCAAGTTCCAGCTCAAGTTTCAAAAGTGAAACGGTGTGATCGGTATTGCGCTTCAGAATTTCGGAAGCCGACAAAAACATAGGTCTGTCGCCAACAATGACACAAGCGTTGGGCGAAATGGCCACTTCGCAATCTGTAAAGGCGTACAAAGCGTCAATCATTTTATCTGGTGACACATCGTTGGTCAACTGAATAAGAATCTCGACTTTGTCCGAGGTATTATCTTCAATCTTTTTGATTTTGATTTTTCCTTTTTCATTGGCTTTAATAATACTATCGATAAGGTCGCCTGTATTTTTGGAAAAAGGAAGTTCATTAATACAAAGTGTATGTTTATCTTTTTGAATAATTCTTGCTCTGGCTCTTAGCTTTCCACCACGATGGCCATCGTTATAATTGCTAACGTCCAACATTCCGCCCGTTAAAAAATCGGGGAAAATTTCAAACTTTTTCCCTTTGAGATATGCGACAGAGGCATTGATTAATTCATTAAAATTATGGGGCATAATCTTCGTTGAAAGTCCTACACCAATCCCTTCGGCACCTTGTGCTAACAGCATTGGAAACTTTACGGGAAGATCAACAGGTTCGTTATTACGACCATCATAAGATTTTACCCAATCTGTTGTTTTAGGGTTAAAAACCACTTCCAAAGCAAAGGGCGTCAAGCGGGCTTCTATGTAACGTGCCGCCGCTGCGGAGTCGCCAGTATAGACATTTCCCCAGTTACCTTGGGTGTCAATAAGCAATTCTTTTTGACCAATTTGCACCATAGCATCCGTAATGGAAGCATCGCCATGCGGATGGTATTTCATCGTATTTCCGACGATGTTAGCCACTTTATTGTAACGACCGTCCTCTAGCTCCCGCATGGAGTGCAAAATTCGGCGCTGTACAGGCTTAAACCCATCAAAAACAGATGGAATTGCACGGTCCAAAATTACATACGATGCATAATCTAAAAACCAATCTTTATATAATCCCGAAACTTTTTTCAGGCTTTCTTCTTGATAGTTATTCTCTTCCATTATACTGTTTCAGTACGTGACTGGTTTTCTTCTTTATTAGCTTTTATAACCTTTCTTAAGGATAATTTTAAATCTTTAACTTCTTTATTACTTAGATAAGAAATATCGTACTTCAAAATCAATTGATGACTTTTTTTGCTGTGAATGTTAATTAGAACTTTTTTAAAAAAAATAAAATTAACCACTTCAAAATTCTTTAATTTATATTTCGGAAATTCATCTTTTTTTTGATTTTTAAAAGGAGTAACAATGCTATAATTATTAAAAGTTAGCGTTTCGCCATCGCTATCATATTCAAAAATTTGCTTACCTCGCAGCCAGAACAAACACAGCAATAGAAGGGGAATAAGAATCAACAGATAGCTTCCAGAATTTAAAAAATCCATCTTATACTTTTCAATAAAAAAAAGCACAATTCCAAAAATAAGACCCATCCAAAAAAGAATTTGAAAGAAGTTATAAATTGGAATTTTCTTTTTATTACTTAATCTCATCTTAAAAATTAAATTTTATTTCTTATCAATATCGTCATTTTCCACCACCAAATTGTCAAGAATAAACAATTGTCTTTCTGGTGTGTTTTTCCCCATATAGAACTCTAACAATTGATCAATAGTCTGATCTTTTCCAAGTACAACAGGCTCTAGCCGAATATCTTTGCCAATAAAATGTTTGAACTCATCAGGTGAAATCTCCCCCAAACCTTTGAATCGTGTAATTTCAGGATTTTTTCCGAGCTCACTAAGGGCGTTAATCCGTTCTTCTTCGTTATAACAATACCTTGTTTCTTTTTTATTTCTAACTCTGAAAAGTGGCGTCTGCAAAATATACAAATGTCCATTTTTGATAACATCTGGAAAAAACTGAAGGAAAAAAGTAATCATTAATAAACGAATATGCATCCCATCAACATCGGCATCGGTAGCGATAATCACATGATTGTAGCGCAAATCTTCGAGACTTTCTTCAATATTTAAGGCAGCCTGCAGAAGATTGAATTCTTCATTTTCATATACAATTTTCTTGGTTAAACCATAGCTATTAAGCGGTTTACCTTTAAGAGAAAAAACGGCTTGCGTCTCAACATCACGTGACTTGGTGATAGAACCTGACGCAGAATCTCCCTCGGTAATGAAAATCATGGTTTCCGCTTTTCTTTGGGCTTTTTGATCGTTATAATGCTGACGACAATCTCTAAGTTTTTTGTTATGAAGCGAAACTTTTTTAGCACGCTCCCGCGCTAGTTTTTGGATTCCTGAAAGTTCTTTACGTTCTCTTTCAGAAATTAAAATTTTACGTAAAATGGCTTCTGCAACTTCAGGGTTTTTATGAAGAAAATTATCCAATTGATTTTTCATAAAATCCATCACAAAAGTTCGCACCGTCGTTCCGCCAGGCTCCATTTCGTTAGAGCCTAATTTGGTTTTCGTTTGTGATTCAAAAACAGGTTCGATAACCTTCACAGCTACAGCAGCAATAATGGCTTTTCTAATATCTGCAGCTTCGAAATTTTTATTATAAAAATCACGTATTGTTTTTACAAAAGCTTCTCGAAAAGCATTGAGGTGCGTACCACCTTGCGTTGTATTTTGCCCGTTAACAAAAGAGAAATAGGTTTCTGTTTGTGATTTATCAGAATGTGTAATTGCCACTTCGATATCTTCATCTTTTAAGTGAACAATTGGATACAAAATATCGCCTTCTAATTCCTCCTCCAAAAGGTCGCGAAGACCATTCTCAGAGTAAAAAGTTTCACCATTAAAAATAATTTTCAAACCAGGATTCAGATACGCATAATTGCGGAGCATACGTTCGATATACTCTTTTCTGAATTTATAATTGATAAAGATTTCTGTATCTGGCGTAAAACTAATTTCGGTACCGTTACGATCAGAAGACTCTGTTTCTGGAAAATCTTCTATGATGACACCTCTCGAAAATTCAGCCATTTTCATACGACCATCGCGTACAGATTTTACACGAAAATAGTCGGAAAGGGCATTTACAGCTTTTGTACCAACCCCGTTAAGACCAACCGATTTTTTGAAGGCTTTGCTGTCATACTTCCCTCCGGTGTTCATTTTAGAAACAGCGTCAACGACTTTTCCTAAAGGAATACCTCGCCCGAAATCTCGAATGACAACTTTCTTTTCATCAATCTTAATTTCGATACGTTTACCCGCTTTCATGACAAATTCGTCAATCGAGTTGTCGATAATTTCTTTTAAAAGAATGTAAATACCATCATCGGCCGATGAGCCATCTCCCAATTTCCCGATATACATCCCAGGACGCAATCTGATGTGCTCTTGCCAATCGAGCGTCCTAATATTGTCTTCGGAATAATTAACTGCGTTGTTTTCTACCATATTGTTAGCTATCGTGCTTATTTCCGTTTAGATTTCTAAAAAAATAAAGACACTCCTTACAAAAATAATGATTAAGTTTTAGAATCAAAAATAATTGTTAAAAAAATCATAACAAAGGCGAAAACAATCTGGCTAAATGTTCAAAAAAAGACTTCAATTTTGGACGCGATTTCCAATGTTTAAGATTGATTTCTTCGCTAGATTTTAAATCTTCAAAAAAAACGTCTGCTAACTGATTGGCAATAGTTTTATCATAAACCAAAGTATTGACTTCAAAATTAAGCTCCTGACTACGGACATCCATATTGGCAGTTCCAACAATGGAAAGTTCATCAACAATCAAAATTGTTTTGGCATGTAAAAATCCTTTTTTATAAAAATAAATTTTGACACCAGCCTCCAAAAGCTCTTCATAATGTGAATATGCCGCAGCGTTCACCAACATAGAATCTCCTTTTTCGGGCACTAAAAGCCGAACATCTGTTCCGGAAAGGGACATTTGTTTTATCGCTTGCAAAACTGCTTCGACAGGAATAAAATAAGGGGTTGTTATAAAAATTCTTTTCTTGGCAGAATATATAGCCGACACAGTTGACATCATAATGGCGGGATTGGTATCTGGTCCACTTGCTGCACATTGCAAAACTTGCTTTCCGTCGATATTTTCATAATCAAAATAAGAATGGTCAATCTGTGGAATTTTTTTTGTCGAAAACACCCAATTGCTCAAAAATAAAAATTGATAATAAAAAGCACCCGTCCCTTTGAAATAAAGATGCGTATCGCGCCAATACATCTTGCTCGCATTATCGTTAACATATTTTTGCGAAACATTGATCCCGCCTGTGAAAACCTTGTTAGCATCTACAATGATAATCTTTCTGTGATCGCGATAGTTAACGCGATTAGCAAAAAGTCGGAAATTAATTTTATTAACTGGAGACAATTCCACACCAGCATTTTTTAATTCGGTTTTCAAAGTTTTAGTCAATTTTCCACTTCCCAAATCATCATAAAGCAATCGCACCATAACGCCAGATTTTGCTTTTTCAATTAAAATTTGACACAATTCTCGCGCAATATAATCGTCTTCAAAAATGTAATATTCTAGATGGATATGATGTTTTGCTGATTTTAAAATTTCAAAAACTTTAGGGAATTTTTGTTCGCCATTGATTAATAATTCTACCGAATTTTGTTCTGTAAGTGGCGAATTTGTTGCATTAAATAAAAAAGAAGTCGTCGAAAAATACTTTTGTAATTCCTCCTGATGCGATGCTAAAACTTTATGATGCGAAGCTTGTACAAACTGCTGTATTTCATTATAAATTGTCTCATTACGTTCTATTTTAAAATCATAAAATTTGTTTTTGCGGTAATTAACACCAAAGAAAAAATAAATTAAAATCCCAACGAAAGGCAAAAAAATAATAAGAAGCAAATACGCCAAAGTCTTACTCGTTGTTTTGGTATCCGTAATTATTTTTGCTGAAAGAAGAATTACCCCAACAAAATATAAAAATTCCAAACCAGAAGAATATAACGATGTTGTTCTAAAAATTCTTTCATAATAGGATTTTGATTTTAAAATTAATAAATAATCTTTTAAAAAACAGAAAAAACCGCCAATTGACGGTTTCAAAAAATTTACGAAACGTGAGTTTACTTGTTTAATTTCAAACGATACAAGAAAGATTCGCCTTTCTTTTGGGCTTCATCGGTTATCAAAATACTATCGTTATTTTCAAAAGTTAAACCTTCTTTTTGCGAAAAATGCCCCAACTCGATCATCTGAGATTTTCCAGAGAAAAAATCATCACCTTTAAAGTCTGTAAAAATCCAAACTTTATCCGAGCTCAGAAGTGCTACTTTTTTCTTATCTGGACTTATCGCTGCACTTGTCACCGCGCATTGGTTAAAATTACCACAAGTCACAAAACTCGATATTTTTTGGGCAGGCAACTTTTGCCCAGACTTGTTTTCTACGCGATACAAAACCGTTGTTCCATCGAATTTTGAGCTTCTATTTTTTGTAAACAAATAAAATTGATTATTCAAAATAAAGAAAGATTCTACATCAAAAACACGGTCTTTTTTCTTTGGCGGAAATTCGGTTTGCTCAGGATAAAAGAATTCTACTATTGCCGTAGCTTTTGCCTCATTTTTGGAAAGATCCGCAGCATTAATTTTATAAATGGCCAAATTTTCTCTTAAATTATCATTGTTTCCAAAGTCCCCGACATAGATATTGCCAGCATCATCCGATGACAAATCTTCCCAATCGTTGTTCTCAACATTAGAAATTCGGATTTCTTTTTTAAGTTCTCCTTTTGTGGTAAAACCAAATAAAATATTTTCATTCTTCTGATCCTCGATCGTCCAAATAAGATCCGACGCTTTAGAAATTTCCGCAGCAGAAGCTTCTTTTATTAATTTTGGAAGTGTTGTCACCACTTCTACTTTATCTGTGGCCGATTTTTGACAAGAGAAAAGTCCGACTGTCAAAACGCTCAATATTAATCCTCTCATATTATATTATCAATTAAATTAAACCTAAAAAAACTAAGTATTTCAAATGTAGTAAATAAAAATGCACAGCTTTTCTAAACTGTGCATTTTGTATCAAATATGTGACCAAATCTTACAAAATCAACATAGCGTCGCCGTAAGAATAGAATCTGTATTTTTCTTTAATCGCTTCCTCATAAGCGCGCATGATAAAATCGCGGTCTGCAAAAGCAGCAATCATCATCATCAATGTTGATTTTGGCGTATGGAAGTTTGTTATCATCGCACTAGCAACACCAAAATCATGTGGTGGATAGATAAATTTGTTCGTCCATCCATTAAAAGGTCCTATCTTACGATTTGACGAAACTGAAGTTTCTATAGCACGCATGGTTGTTGTCCCAACTGCACAAATTCTTCTTTTTTCCTCAACCGCTTTGTTAATGATATCCGCATTTTTTTGGTCGATGATAACTTCTTCGGATTCCATTTTATGTTTAGAAAGATCTTCCACCTCGATAGGGTTGAAAGTTCCTAAACCGACGTGAAGTGTAATTTCTGCAAAGTCAATACCTTTAATTTCTAAACGCTTCATCAAATGTTTTGAGAAGTGAAGTCCTGCCGTTGGCGCAGCAACAGCGCCTTCTACTTTTGCATAAATGGTTTGGTAACGCTCGGCATCTTCTGGCTCAACATCTCTTTTGATGTATTTCGGAAGTGGCGTTTCTCCAAGTTCATTCAGTTTAGTACGGAATTCTTCATAAGATCCATCGTATAAGAATCTCAAAGTTCTACCTCTAGAAGTGGTATTATCGATAACCTCAGCTACCAAAGATTCGTCTTCTGTAAAGAAGAGTTTGTTCCCGATTCTAATTTTTCTAGCGGGATCAACCAAAACATCCCAAACTCTGGTTTCTTTGTCCAGTTCTCTCAATAAGAAAACCTCAATTTTGGCACCAGTTTTTTCTTTGTTTCCGTATAGTCTTGCAGGAAAAACTTTAGTATTATTAAAAATAAACAAATCATGTTCGTCAAAATAATCAATAACGTCTTTGAAAAGTTTATGCTCTATTGTTTGTGTTTTACGATCCAAAACCATCAATCTGGCTTCGTCACGATGTTCTGATGGGTGTTCTGCCAATAGTTCTTCTGGCAAGTCGAAATTAAAATCTGAAGTTTTCATTTTTTTAAATTACGGTTTAAAAATTTGTGAATTATCGATTTGCAAAGATACAATATAAAAAAGCCTTTGTCAAGGGAACTAAGACTTATTAATATTTTTTAATAAATTTAAGTTAATAAAGAATAATTTATTTATTTTTAGTCAAATTTTATAATAATTAACATGTCAAGCAACAGAAGAGATTTTATAAAAACTGCTAGTCTTGCTGGTTTTGGGGCGCTTGTACTTCCCAATACTTTATTTGGGAATAGTCTTTATCCACAACAACAGACACTTCACAAAGTAAGAGTCGGACTTATCGGTGTGGGACTTCGCGGACAAAATCATCTCGAACTTCTTGCAAAACGTGATGATGTAGAAGTCGTTGCCTTCGCTGATCCAAGTCCTATTATGCTGAAAAAAGCACAAGAATTCCTTGTTAAAAACAACAAGCCAAAAGCACAAGAGTTCTCAAACGGTGATTACGATTATAGGAATCTTCTTCAACTCAAAAATATTGATGCCGTCGTTATCTCAACACCTTGGGAATGGCACCACAAACAGGGTATCGAAGCAATGCAATCAAAAAAAATCGTTGGAATGGAAGTCGGAGGCGCCATGACTTTGGGCGAATGTTGGGATTATGTAAAAACTTATGAACGCACCAAAGTTCCGTTATTTGCGATGGAAAACGTTAACTACCGTCGCGATGTAATGGCCGTTTTAAACATGGTAAGAAAAGGTATGTTTGGCGAATTGGTGCATGGCCGTGGCGGCTATCAACACGATTTACGTGGCGTACTTTTCAACGATGGTGTTACACCTTACAACTCAGGCGTTGAGTTTGGCGACCCAGGATTTAGCGAAGCCAAATGGAGAACGCAACATTATATTGACAGAAATGGAGAATTGTACCCTACACATGGTCTCGGGCCCATTGCGGCAATGATGGATATTAATCGCGGAAATCGTTTGACGCATCTTTCCTCGTTTTCTACGAAAGCTTTAGGCTTGCACAAATATATTGTTGATCATCCAAAAGGTGGCGAAAATCATCCTAACGCAAAAGTAAAATTCAAACAAGGTGATATTGTAACCACACAAATTGCATGCGCTAATGGCGAAAGCATTTTGTTAACACATGACACCAGTCTGCAACGTCCTTATGATCTTGGTTTCCGCGTGCAAGGTACCGAAGGTTTATGGCAAGATTTCGGTTCTGGAGGTCTTGACCAAGGTCATATTTATTTTGAAAAAATGATGAATCACAACCACAAATGGGATAATTCTGAAAAATGGCTTAAAGAATACGATCATCCGCTTTGGAAAAAATTTGAAACCGACACCAAAGGCGCTGGTCACGGCGGCATGGATTTCTTCGTGATAAATACCTTTATAGAATGTATCAAACGAAATATTGAATTTCCGTTGGATGTTTACGATTTAGCTACATGGTACGCCATCACGCCACTGAGCGAAAAATCTATTGCACATCAAGGCAAAGTTATAGAAATACCAGACTTTACAAGTGGCGCCTGGAAAAATAGAAAACCTGCATTCGGACTATCAGATGAGTTCTAAAAAAGCATTAGTCATTTTGGCAGGTGGTCTGGGAAGCCGTTACAAATCGTTGAAACAAATTGACGGCATCACCGACAACCAATCGCCATTGTTAGAATATTCGTTGTATGACGCGATGGAAGCGGGTTTTAGCAAAATCATTTTGATTATTAACAAACTTATTCCCGCTTCGTACATCGATCGTTTGCAACAAATTGCGTTAAAGAAAAACTTGGATTTAAGATTCGTTTATCAACATATCGAAAATTTTGTACCACAAGATATTGATCTTGGTTTTCGAAAAAAACCTTGGGGAACTGCCCATGCTTTGCTCTGCATAAAAAATGAGATTGAAGAGAATTTTATCATTCTAAATGCTGACGATTTTTATGGCAAAGAAGCCTTCAAAATGGCCTCCGAAATTATCGACCAAAATTTAGTAAAAACAAATCTTCATCATATTATCGCTTATCCTTTGGATTTGACGTTAAGCGAAAACGGCGCTGTTTCGAGAGGAATCTGCGACATTAACAAGCAACAAAGTCTTACAAAAATTACCGAGCGAACTCATATCTTTTCGGACTTGGGAAAAATATATTTCATAGAAAATGACAAAAAAATTTCTTTAGAACCTAAGACCTTGGTATCTATGAATTTTTCTATATTTAATCCATCGATTTTTGACGATTTAGAAGATAGATTTCATCAATTTGTAAAAACCAATCAAAATCCGAAAGTAGAATTTTATATTCCGCAACTTATCGAAGATCTTTTGCAAGAAAACAAAATTTCTGTAAAAGTCCATGAGTCGCCATCCCAATGGACGGGCGTAACATATCCTGAAGACAAACAAAGCTTGAAATCTTTTATTGAAGCGAAAATTAAAGATGGCGATTATCCCGAAAATCTATGGAACTAAATTATATTATTGCTCAGTTTTTACCTGATGTCAACACCCAAAACATCACGCCACTCGGCAATGGATTGATACACCAGACTTTTCTTGTTGAAACGTCAGGAAAATCCTATGTGCTGCAACACATCAACGATTCCATTTTTGAAAAACCCGACGTTTTGGTAAGTAATCATCTGAAAGTCAATGAAAATTTAAAACTAAACAATTATAAATTAGCATTAGCAGAACCTATAAAAACTATCGATGGACAACTTGTTTTTGAAATCGAAAAGCAGTTTTGGCGTGTTACAGAATTCATCAACGGAAGTATGACATATCAAAAAGTGCTTTCACCAGAGATGGCTTACAACGCATCTGAAGCACTGAGTTATTTTCATTATTGTATTAATTCTGGGGACAAAGTTCAGTTGGAGGAAAGTATTCCTGGATTTACAAATTTTGAAAAGCGTTTTGATGATTTTTCGCAAGGAACAAAAAAAAACAAGCCTTCAAATCGACTTAAAAACTGTTTGGAAGAACTGATTTTTCTTCAAAAATATATGCATCTAGGAAAGCTTTGGATTGACCTTATCCATAATGGAATGCCCAACAAAATTATTCATGCTGATCCAAAAATCAGTAATATTTTATTTGATTCCAACCAAAAAGCCATTGCAATTATCGATCTAGACACGGTACTTTCTGGCCCAATATTATATGATTTTGGAGATATGATTCGTTCTTTTACCAACCGTTTGGCAGAAGATGACATTAGTACAAATGATAATTTTGACCCCGAAATTTATCATGCGGTCAAAGAAGGTTTTCTGAAACATTCCAAAGATATTTTAACAAATCTGGAGTTGGAACATTTGGATTATGCTGCAAAAATTGTTGTGCATGTTCAGGCCTTACGATTTTTGTTGGATTACTTAAAAGGTGATATCTATTATGATGTGAGCTACGAGGATCAAAATCTGAATCGAGCAAAAAACCAAATTAACCTTCTGAAGGCTTTAATAAAAATGGATGTTTGATTTGCTTCCAAATTTCGAATTTATTTTGAAATGGAATTGTATGCAAAGGACTTGTGGAAGGCAACGCAACAATTGGTATTGCAAAGTTTTTTCCTAAAATTTTAATTAGATTTTTATATGATTTTTGACCATTGCAAGCTATCATTTTGATGTTAGGATAATCTTCCAGAAGTCGCAAAATATCGTTGGCGTTTTCATTTTTTATTTCAGAATCTAGGCTGCCTTTACGCTCGCAACTGTCGATAACATCCCAAAGTGCGATTTTATGCTTCTTAAGAATTTCAAGTTTTTCTTGGTAATCGTCTGTGACATTTTCTGCAAATAATTCAAAAATAATTTTCCAAAATACATTTTGTGGATGTCCATAATACTCTTGTTTTTCTAAAGATTTGACACCTGGAATTGAACCTAAAATAAGGACCTCGCTAGATTCGTCTATTATTGGAGCAAAAGAGAAAATTCGGTTTGACATATTTATTTCAAATTATCTAAAACCTTGAACAAAGCTTGACTGATATCTGCGCTTTGATAGTTGTTAAGAATAATCGAAAAGACGTATTTTTTGCCAGATTTCGACGTATGATAACCGGCAAAAGATTTTATATTTCGGATGGTTCCGCTCTTCATCTTCATAGCATTTTGTGTTGGAAATCCGTCGAAATAGTCAGAAAACCAAGGCTGTTTTTGCGCATACAAAAGTGCCTGCACTTCGGCTTTGGCAGAAACGTAATTCTGAGGTGAAAGTCCGCTTCCATCAGCAAAATTAATCATAGACGCATTGATGCCTTTTGACTTCCAAAAATCTTTCAAAAACTGAACGCCCACTTTGTAAGACGAATTTCCCTTTTTCTCTTTGGCCATCGTTTTTACAAATGTTTCCCCATAAAAATTGATGCTTTTTCTTAGAAACCAATAGACCATTTTGTCCAATGTTGGCGATTGGTATTCGAAGAAGTTATTTTTTTCAGGATAAGAAGTCATTTTCTTTCCAGAAAGTTGATTGTTGTAATAGGTTTCTACATTTCCGCGGACAGCAATATTTTTAGAATTTAAAAAAGATTTGACCTCCACGCCCAATTGCAAAGGCGGATTGGGCACCGATCCCGAAACCGTCATCGCTTTCCCTGCTGGCAAACTTCCATTAATTAAAGCAACATCCGAATGTGGTGCGGTAAAAATCAAACTCTGATCCGACGATCCAGAAGCTTTGAGCTCGTTAATCCATTTAACATTTTCCAAATCGTAAGAAAAACTTTTGAACTGCGTGCCATTGGTATTGATATCAAACTGATTTTCGCGCCAATTGATTCCCCAAGTTCCAGCACCATAATAATTCCCGATATCATCCCAAGGCCATCCGCCTGGCACCGACTGAAAATCGAAATACGAATCGTCAATTATAATATTTCCAGTAATAGACTTGATGTTTTTTTGTTGCAAAGCTTGAAGAAGTTTTTCTTTAAACTTTTCGGGTTTGTAATCTTCATAGCGCCAACTTCCAAGCGTTGGATCGCCGTTTGAGCTTATCCAAAGGTCGCCTTCCAAAATGCCATTTTTAATCTGCCCAGAATAACTTGCCGTCGTTGTATAGAGGTAATCTTTTCCCAAGGTTTCTAATGCTGCCGCCGCAGTAAAAATCTTCTGCGTACTTGCTGTCGAAAGCCCCTTATTGGGCTGATATTCGTACACCAAGTTTCCATTGTCATCGGTAACATAAAACGATAAATTTGCAGAATATGCACCTGTAGAATTGAGAAGTTTTTGTGTGGATTGATCCAATTGATTGGCGACATTTTGAGAAAATAGTAGTTGTGACCCTACAACGAAGGCTAAGAAAATCCTTTTCATTATAAAACTTTATAAAGTCAAATATAAGGAATCATCTATAGAACTAGAATTTTAGAAACAATTTATTATATGATGTTTTTCAAAACGCTTTTTTTTCAACAAAAAAAGAGGCTGTCTCAAAAGGTAAACCAATACTCTGAGAATCTTCTAAATGACAAAATTTGTCAGACAGGAGTCCGAGAGATGGGGTACTTTTGAGACAGCCTCTTGGTAATTTTTATCTAAAAAACTTTTATTAGTTTTTGATGATTTTAAACTGAATTAAATAATTAAAAAACTTTTTTTGATCTAATAATACTTTACACTCATCCTTATAAAAGCATAAGAAGGAATACACAATAAACTTTCCCTGTAAATAATAACAGCAGCAATTCTAATTGGCGCTCCTGTAGGCGAATGAATACCCTTCATGTTATTTTTAAAATAATGTAAAACAGCATTAGCATTATTATTTGTCATATAACGAGAAGCAACCCCATCTGCCCAAAGTCCATAGCCTGTACTTGGATCGTCTCCCATTGTAAACTCTACAGTTTCTAGTGGTACTCCATCTATCTTAAAAGCATTAAATTCATTTATTTCATCATATCCAGAAAATTGTCCAAATCTTTGTATCGATTCGGCACTAGAACTTCCAGAAATATAAGCACCTTTTCTAAGTAAAAAAGCACTAATACTTAAACACTGCTTATTATTCGAAGGACAATTATTAACATTATCATACTTAGACACATTAAAATCATCATAATAAGGTAATGTAGGATTCAAGTCTAGAGAAACCGATGAACCCTCTCCACATTTTAAAGATGAATTAGATATTGCTTGCATAGAAAAAGCTTGTGATTTTTTTTGAACTTTTTCAATTTTATTTCCAGCATCGGCTGAAGATACAACATCATTATCTTCCACTCTATCGCAAGAGTAAAAAAATCCAAACATAATTGAAGATAAAAGTAATTTTTAATCATAGATTTAAATTTTGTAAATTAATTCGGTGCTGAAATAGATATTTTATCTAGAAATCAAAAGGTAAAATCGAAATTCTTTGAAAATTTAACAACAAAACCACACTTAAGATACTTCTATTAAAGTATCGATGTTTTAATTTTTTCTTTAATTAAATATTGAATAAATTTGTAGGAACTTAAATTTTTAATATTAAATACTACAAATATGTCTAAAGCAATTTCACAAGTTCCTATTGCTATTAACGAACCTGTTAATTCCTATGAACCTGGATCTAAAGAAGTAAAAAGTCTTATCGCAACCTACAAAAAAATGTGGGATCAAAAGATTGAAATCCCAATGGTTATCGATGGCAAAGAGGTTACAACTGGTAAACATGTAAAATTACAATCGCCACAAGACCATCAACACGATTTTGGTTTTTATCATCAAGGTGATATGTCGCATGTTGACCAGGCTATCGACTCTGCTTTGGCAGCAAAAGACAAATGGAATGCTTTGGGTTGGGAACAAAGAGTTTCTATCTTCTTAAAAGCCGCTGACCTTATCGCTGGTCCATACAGAGACACCATCAATGCTGCGACAATGATAGGTCAGTCAAAAAACGTTCATCAAGCTGAAATAGATGCGGCGTGCGAGTTTATCGATTTCTTGAGATTTAATGCAGAGTTTATGACAGAAATGTATGCTGAACAGCCCATTTCGGATAATGGCATTTGGAATCGCGTAGAATACAGACCACTAGAAGGATTTTGTTTTGCCGTAACGCCGTTTAACTTTACAGCAATCTCTGGTAATTTACCTGCTTGTATGGCCATGATGGGAAATGTTGTGGTTTGGAAACCTTCTGACAAACAAATCTACTCTGCTAAAGTGATTATGGATGTATTAACAGAAGCTGGACTTCCTGCGGGGGTTATCAATATGATCTTTACAGACGGGAAAGAAACTGCTGAAAAAGTAATGGCTCACAAAGATTTTGCAGGCTTACACTTTACAGGTTCTACAAAGGTTTTCCAAGGTATGTGGAAAATGATTGGCGATAACATCCATAACTACAGAACTTACCCAAGAATCGTGGGAGAAACTGGTGGTAAAGATTTTGTAATTGCACATCCTTCTGCCAATGTTGAAGCTGTAGCAACGGCTTTGGTAAGAGGTTCTTTCGAATATCAAGGTCAAAAATGTTCTGCGGCATCTAGAGCTTATATTCCTAAATCACTTTGGAACGATATTAAAAAAGTAATGGAAAACCAAATGTCAACAATTAAAGTTGGTTCTCCTGAAGATCCTTCCAATTTTGTAAATGCGGTGATCGATAAAAATTCTTTCGAAAAATGTAAAGGTTATATCGACAGAGCCAATGCATCTAGCGAAGCCAAGGTTGTTATCGGTGGTACATATGACGATGCTAAAGGTTGGTTTGTTCATCCAACTGTTATCGAAACGAGCAATCCTCAATACGAAAGTATGATTGAAGAAATCTTCGGTCCTATCCTTTCCATCTACGTTTACGAAGATGATAAATGGGCAGAAACTTTAAAATTGGTGGATTCTTCTTCGCCATATTCTTTGACAGGATCTGTATTTTCACAATGTCGCTATGCAATTGACGAGGCTTATAAAGCTTTAGAAAATGCTTCTGGTAATTTCTACATCAATGACAAACCAACTGGAGCCGTTGTTGGTCAACAGCCATTCGGTGGTGGTAGAGCTTCTGGAACAAATGATAAAGCGGGTTCTAAAATGAATCTTCTACGTTGGGTATCTGTACGTAGTATAAAAGAAACATTTGTTTCTCCAAAAGATTATAAATATCCATATCTAGGCTAATATAAAATGTTTTAAATAAAATCGGCGGGCTCAAAGAGCCCGCCGATTTTATTTAAAACAAACCTCCTTAGTATCATCTATGCTGTATAGATCGAACAGATTTTCCATTATCATAATCATCAATATTAACGTTCCAAAATTTTGCTACGGCTGCATCGATAGCCTGTTGTGTCGGTTTATCATTTTGTTCGGTATTATTATAATTGTCATAAGCCCAAACAACAGCATTATCCGCTTCAACACGTTTTGGCAAAGCGTTCAAAATAGCATTGTTGGCAGATTGTTTTATTTTATTAATGCTATAATCTATATAAGTTAGTTTTGTATTTTTAGAAATGTCCAAACTTGTTAATTCATTTTTATACAAGTCAAGATTATCAAGTTCTATTGCATTTTTCACATCAATACTAGCTATTTTCATATTATTAGCCTCAAATTTCGTAATACTGTTAGCATTGGGCGCGTAGATTTTAATTTCTTTTCCTTTTACTTTGGAAGAAATTTTAATCTCATTACTATTTGACGGTTTTTCATATTTAATCTTTTTACCATCTCCAAAATCAACCTCAACATAATCTTTTGAGTTGATGTCAAAATCTATAATTTCTTCATTAGCTAAATTGCTTACAAAACTAATTTTTGCAAGACTAGAATCATTTGGATTAAAAGGATTATCATCGTCATCATCGCGACAAGACATCATGCTAACTCCCAACACAAACAAGAATAGCAGATAAATAATTCTGTTACTTTTTTTCATTACTTTTTTATTTTTAGTTACTGAATGATAACAAAATCATGTTATGTATTATTATTTATTTTGTTCTATTTTATAATAATTTAAAAAATTTTATGAATTTTTAACAACAAAAACCATTAGTCCTTTTAATATAATTTTTGACTTTAAAACAATATTTTTTTGATAAATTCTTTTCTAAATCATAAAAAAACCAACCTGTTTTACAAGTTGGTTTAATATATTTAAAAATGTAAACTTCTTAATCTTGATGTCTAAACTCACTAATAAAGTGAAGTTTTACATTTGGGAACTTTTCCTGCGTCATGTGAATTGTAAATGACGAATCCGCTAAAAACACCAATTGATCATATTTATCTTTCGCCAAGAAACGCTGTTTCAATCTTGCAAACTCCTGGAATTCCGCAGACTTTTCATCCGCTTCTACCCAACAAGCTTTGTGAATCGAGATAGGCTCATACGTACATTTTGCGCCATATTCGTGCTCCAGACGATATTGGATAACTTCAAACTGAAGTGCTCCAACGGTACCGATGATTTTACGACCATTCATCTCCATAACGAATAATTGTGCCACGCCTTCGTCCATCAACTGGTCAATACCTTTAGCCAATTGCTTAGCTTTAAGAGGATCATCATTGTTAATAAATCTGAAATGCTCTGGCGAGAAACTCGGAATTCCTTTGAAACTTAATTTTTCTCCCGAAGTTAATGTATCACCAATGCGGAAGTTACCCGTATCGTGCAATCCTACAATATCGCCAGGATAACTCTCCTCAACAACTTCTTTTTTATCTGCAAAAAAAGCATTAGGTGAAGAAAATTTCAACTTTTTACCTTCTCTTACTAAAAGATAATTTTCATTTCTCTTAAAAGTTCCTGACACAATTTTCACGAAGGCCAAACGATCACGGTGCTTCGGATCCATATTCGCGTGGATTTTGAACACAAAACCTGTAAAGTTTTTTTCCTCTGGCTTTACAATTCTTTGGTCAGATTCTTTTGGTTGTGGCATTGGTGCAATCTCGATAAAAGCATCCAAAAGCTCACGAACGCCAAAATTATTTAATGCTGAACCAAAAAATACAGGTTGCTGGTTGCCGTTGATGTATGCCTCGCGATCAAAAGCAGGATATACAGATTCTATAAGCTCCAACTCTTCACGAAGTTGAGCAGCGGCTTTGGCACCAATCATTCCGTCAATTTTCGGATCATTAATATCTTCAAATTTTACCGTGTCGCCTACCTTTTGCTTTTTTTCTTCTAAAAACAACTGAATATTGTTTTCCCAAATATTATAAATCCCCTGGAAGTCGCTACCCATACCAATTGGTAAAGATAATGGTACAACATTAAGACCTAGTTTTTGTTCCACTTCGTCCAAAAGGTCAAAAGCATCTTTCCCTTCTCTATCCAACTTGTTGATAAATACCAACATTGGAATATTTCTCATTTGACAAACCTTAACCAATTTTTCAGTTTGTTCCTCCACACCTTTTGCAACATCGACAACAACAATTACAGAATCTACCGCCGTCAATGTACGGTATGTATCTTCCGCAAAATCTTTGTGACCAGGCGTATCGAGAATATTAATCTTATGATCTTTATACTCGAATGCCAAAACCGAAGTCGCCACCGAGATTCCTCTTTGGCGTTCTATTTCCATAAAGTCGGAGGTTGCTCCTTTTTTTATCTTGTTGGACTTCACCGCACCCGCTTCTTGAATTGCTCCTCCGAAAAGAAGCAGTTTCTCTGTCAAAGTCGTTTTTCCGGCATCCGGGTGGGCAATAATCCCAAATGTTTTTCTTTTGCTAATTTCTTGTTCTAAAGACATAATAAAAATTGAGATTGCAAAAATCGTGATTTTTATTTAAAAACTAAAATTAGATTCTGTAAGAATTTTTCTTGACATTTTATCATTTGGAAATATTGAAAATGTGATTACTTTTGTGCACGAAAACAGTATTCAATGTTCAAATTTATAAAGCGACTTGTATTAGTCATTATTATCGCCAACATCTTGTTTATCACACTTGGGATTTTCTTTAATCCTCCCATTACATGGACACAATTGGGCGGTATTATGAAATATGGAAAACTAGATCGCGATTATATTTCCTATGACGATATGGGGAACAATGTTAAAAAAGCGGTGATAGCTTCCGAAGATCAACTTTTTTTTGAACATAATGGTTTTGACGTAAAAGCGATTAAAAAAGCATTAGAACACAACGAAAAGAAAGGAAAAGTGAAACGCGGTGGAAGTACCATTTCTCAACAAACCGCCAAAAATGTATTTCTGTGGCAAGGTAGAAGCTGGTTCCGAAAAGGATTAGAAACCGTCTATACATTTATTATCGAAAAAGTTTGGGGAAAAGATATCATCCTGGAGCGCTATCTCAACTCAATAGAAATGGGGCAAGGGGTTTTTGGTGTGGAAGCGGCATCCAAATATTATTTTGGGAAATCTTCTAAAGACCTTAGCAAAAGTGAGGCAGCTTGGATAGCTGTCGTACTTCCTAATCCGCAAAAATATGATCCTAAAAATCCGACACCTTATCTCAACAAAAAACACAACTGGGTGATGCGTCAAATGAATAACATTGTTCTGAAATAATTATATTTGCAGAACTTATGCCTTTAAGATTAAAAAACAAAGACAACTTCAGTACGGTTCTAAAAAAATATTTTAGTGCCCAAAATGAAACTTTTTCTCTTGATCCACTCGCTGAATTAATAGGTGCTGTGAAGAAGGAAGACTTGGGTGTTTTCGTAGCTTATCTCAAAGACAATCAGGATATTACTGATAATTTAAGTTATTATATTCAAAATATTTTTAAAGATAAACCCTTTAATTTATCTTTAACAGAAGCAGATATCTTATCCGAAAATGCTTTTTTTCCAGAACTAAAGAAAAGACTTCTTAACAAAGTACTACCAAATATAGAAAACGAAAATACAATCTGGTACCTCGTTGATTTCGTATCCGTTACACCAAAAAAAGACCTTGATTTTTTTCTTAACTCCGAGGAAGATAAATTGAGCGAACTTTTCAAACTTCTAAAGATTGATCGTCTGGTTGCCAATACGCATGTCAAAAAAGAATTGCTTTTCGCTTTCAATGTTTTGGCTTGGCGTGTCATCGGAAATGCGATGGATGTTGAGGTTATGAAAATGGTTCCTAAATATCGAAATCTTGACAATCCTTTTTTGGCTTTGCAAAATGAATTGGATATTTTGATAACCAACTTCAAAGATGAGCCCAACTTTCAACTCAATTCTAAAGATGAAGTTTATAAACAAATAAAAGTGTACCTTCAACAATGCCAGGAATTTGTAAATATCGCTTTTAAAAACAGTAGTAAATACGGAATTTCCAGTAAGATTAATCTCTATCTTCTCAAAATTCGTCAGCAGTTGACAAGAATGTCCGAGATACTTCAAATCTTTGTTATTGATGATGACAGCGATTATGTTGTCCGCTCCAAGCAATTATTTTTGAATATACTTCGTTACAAATCGCACAAGAATAATGTCCAAGATTTGCTTTCTGACAACACAAGGTTGATATCGCACCTGATTACCAATCATACCGCTGAAACGGGCACACATTATATCACCTCGTCCCAGAAGGATTATCTGAAAATGCTATGGAAAGCTAGTGCGGCAGGTGTTATTATCGGTGCATGCAGTATTCTTAAGATTTTATACGGCGATTTGGATTCCAGCGAATTTGGTCATGCTGCCATCTATGCTTTCAATTATGCAATGTGTTTTGTTATCATCTATTTGATGGGTTATACGATAGCGACCAAACAGCCTGCAATGACCGCCGCAACGATGGCAAAAGTCCTTTCTGATAAAAATAACACTCAAAAAAACTATGTTGACTTTGCACACTTTGTTTCAAAACTTTTTAGAAGTCAGTTCATCGCATTTGTAGGAAATGTTTTTTTAACGTTTGCATCTGCACTCGCAGTTGTGTATGCACTGGATATTTTGCTCAATCATAATTATGGTACCGAAAAGGCTGACAAGCTGTTCCACAACATTAATATGTTCGAGTCCAAAGCCCTTTTACACGCAAGTATTGCTGGAGTATTTTTGTTTATATCTGGGATTATATCTGGAAATATTGCCAACAATTCGGTATTTTTTCAAATTCCGAAAAGGATTGCCAAAAATCCCTTTATCAATTATTTTTTCGGACAAAAATTCGCTGAAAACCTTTCCATATATTATTATAAAAACTGGGCAGGCATTATGTCCAACTTTTGGTTTGGTGTTTTTTTAGGCATTACGGGGCCCATTGGTATATTTCTGGGCTTGGATATTGACATTCGACACATCACTTTTTCTACTGGATATTTTGCTGTAGCACTTTATGGTAAAGGATTTTCGGTTGGTATGTACACCTTTTGGGTTTCTTTTGTCACTATTGGATTGATTGGCTTTTTTAACTTTATCGTAAGTTTTGGTCTGTCTATGATGCTAGCTTTCCGTTCCAGAAAGATGAATACAACAGAGATTGGCGCTATATTTCAGGAAATTTTCAAATATTTTCTTAAAAACCCTTTGCGCTTTTTTATTCCGATTCGCTCAAGATTGGACGGAAAAGCACAAGAACTTATGGAAAAGTCTAAAGCTCCTACAAAACCAAAAGATCTTTAAAATCGAAATTTTCCCCAAGACTATTTTTAATTTTGCTTAAATAAAAACTTTTGCGAAGTCTAAAATCATTTTTAAGAAGTGGTGATTTTATTTTGATTAAAAGATTCCCTTGGTCGATATTAACAGACTCTATCTCATTGAACAAATCTGCAGAGAGATAATCTTCCAAAAAATCTTTAATCTCAAAAGCCTGAAGTTTGGATTCAAAACCATGAATTTTTGCAAAACTTTGTACCAATTCTGACGACAAAAACTCTCTTTTCTTTTTCTTTCCCATAATTATTAATCTCGCAAATACATCATTAGAATTAGTTTTGCTAAGTAAATGTAAAATTAAAATTTAAAAAACAAAATCACTATCTTTGCCCGCGATAATTTGGTAAAAAACACTTTATCGAAACTAATTAATAACAAAACAAATATCACGATATAATGAAATGTGGCATTGTAGGTTTACCTAATGTTGGAAAATCAACTCTTTTTAACTGTCTTAGTAACGCAAAAGCACAATCTGCAAACTATCCATTCTGTACGATAGAGCCCAATTTAGGGACTGTTTCTGTACCAGATCCACGTCTTTTTGAGCTGGAAAAAATAGTAAATCCAGAGCGCGTTTTGCCAGCTGTTGTAGAGATTGTTGACATCGCAGGCCTTGTAAAAGGGGCTAGCAAAGGCGAAGGTCTTGGCAACCAATTCTTAGCCAATATCCGCGAATGTGAAGCTATCATCCATGTTTTGAGATGTTTCGATAACGGTAACATCATCCATGTGGAAGGTTCTGTTGATCCAATGCGTGATAAAGAAATTATTGATATAGAACTTCAATTAAAAGATCTTGAAACGATAGGAAAAGCAGTTGACAAAGCAAAAAAATTCATCAAATCTGGTAAAAAAGAAGATATCTTAGCTTACGAAACTTTACAAAATCTTCAAAAATTTGTTGAAGACGGAAAGAATTCTAGAGAATTTCCTGTAAATGATTTGACAGCTCCAATTATAAATGAAGTGCAATTATTGACAAACAAACCTGTACTTTATGTTTGTAATGTCGATGAAAGCTCGATCAAAAATGGTAACCAATGGATTGCTAAGATTGAAGAAATGGCAAAAAATGAAGGTGCTGAAGTTGTGGTTTTAGCAGCTCAGATTGAGGCGGATATCAACGAGCTAGAATCTTATGAAGAACGCCAAATGTTTTTAGAAGAACTAGGTCTTGAAGAGCCAGGCGTTAATCGATTAATCCGTCAAGCTTATGCTTTATTAAAACTACAAACTTATTTCACAGCGGGTGTTAAAGAAGTGCGTGCATGGACAATTGGTAAAGGTTGGACAGCTCCACAAGCGGCTGGGGTTATCCATACAGATTTTGAAAAAGGATTTATCCGTGCAGAAGTTATCAAATATGATGACTATATGACCTATGGCTCCGAGGCTAAAGTGAAAGAAGCTGGAAAGCTTTCGGTAGAAGGTAAAGAATACATTGTACAAGATGGTGATATTATGCACTTTAGATTCAATGTTTAATTGAATTTAAGGCTTCTAAATAAATTTTAAAAACACTCCTAAAACGGGTGTTTTTTTTATTGTACATTTGACCAATTAAATATTTAAATATGATTAAAAAACTACTTCTTACAGCCTCTTTGGCGACTTGTATTTCTGGATTTTCTCAAACATCAATTTTTAAAGAAGATTTTGAAACAGAAGCTGGACGCAATTCTTGGATTAACACAGACAGAGATGGAGATGGAGAAAAATGGGAATTTGACAATTCCGAAATTGATAGTTTCACTGGTTTTTATGCCACATCTTGGTCTTGGTTTTTTGATGCTTTTACGCCAGATAATACATTAACAAGCCCTAGTATTATCTTACCAAATAATGCTGACAAAAAATTAACATTAAAATTCGATATCGGCGCTTTTGATGAAGAAGTATTTCAAGAACATTATGCAGTATATGTCATCCCTGCCAACACTGAATTTGCAGGAACCGAAATACCTATTTTTGAAGAAACACTAGATGCTGGCTATATGGACGAGGCAAAACATGTGAATATTGATATTAGCGAATATGCAGGACAAGATGTGAGATTGGTATTTAGACATTATGATTGTACAGATTTGTTGGTTTTACTATTAGATAATATTGAAGTTTTGGAAGAACCAAAGCTAGCCATTTCTGATATCAACAAAACGTCTGTTAAAATCTATCCTAATCCAACTTCTGATATTTTAAAAGTTTCTGGATTAAATAAAATTGAAAAAATAAGAATTTTTGATATGAATGGACACAAAGTTTTGGAAACTCAAAATTCTGAAACTAATCTTAAAAATCTACTTCCTGGCTCTTATATTGTGAATATCTATTCTGAAAACAATGTAATATCCAGAAAGATTATTAAAAAGTAATTTTAATAAATCCTTGGATTTAATTAGATTTAATACTATCTAAATTCAAAAGACTTTTAATAAAGGTTAGCATTATAAAAAAGCGAACCTCTTCATACGAAGAGGTTCCTCTGAAAAAAATGTAACCTATTCCCAGTCGGGCATCCAGGCGTTGCTGAAAAGCAACTTTCTAGAATCCTCGTCGGTAATAGAAAGTCTATAGACATCTTTCTGAGATATTCCATCGTTAGAAGTTTGGGTAAAAATAACCTCTGCTTCATTAGGTGAGAATCTAGGATCAATGTCAATATAGCCGGCTGGGATTTTCGTTTTAGTGGATACATCCAAAACTGTATCGTCTGTTAAATCGTATATAAAAATATGTGTATTGAGTTGTCTGTAGTCACTATTTTCAAAACCAGAGATATCTCGTGTATAGAGAATCTTAGTCCCTTCAACCGAGAAGTCTAAACCTCCAGCTGCTCCAGTAACATTTTCTAATATGGTTTTGAGAACATTTCCTAACATATCTATTACATAAATCTTAACATTGTAACCATTGATATTATTAGTTTTCAATGCAATTTTTGTCCCATCAGCAGACCATGCACATTCAGAAATAAAACTGCCATCTGTAGTTTGATAAACAAGCTGTGTGCCGCTACCATCTTTGTTGACACGGTATATTTTATCAAAGCTTGGGTATAATATTTCTTTTCCATTGGCACTCCATGAAAAATCAACTTCATTAATATTAAAGCCTGAAATCGGAATTGATGTTACTTTAAACAATTCTGAGCCATCTGGTTTTACTGTAAAAATATGAGGATTACCTTCTACAACTTTAATAAATGCAATAACACCAGCTGCATTGCTCTTACGAGGTCGTATTGCACTTGTATTATCTTTAGTAAGTTGAAAATTTTTGCCAAGTTCATCTGATGAGAGAATACCTAGGTTATCACCTATTTTTCTTACAAAATGATATCTATTTTCTGGTATTTTGATGGTTGTAAACTTATTAGTTTTACTAAAAACTTCCTCGTTAATGCCATCTGATGCCACGACCTGCCAAAAATAACTTGTTCCAAAAACCAAACTATCCAATGTCAAGGATTTTTCAGTTAGATTCTTATAGGTTTTAATATCATTATTCTTATTATTTTTAAGAATAACTCTATAAGTAATCGAATCCTCATCTGGATCTGTACAATTCCAACTTAGTTTAAGGGACAAAGCTTGATTTTCTGCATTATCAGCAGGTGTTACAAGCTCCGGAACAGATGGCGGAGAATTAAGTGTATTATCATCTTTCATTTCGAATACGACACTTACGGTCTGACCATCGTCTTTTAGGTTAGCACCTTTTATTTCCATAATGTAGCCTTCTAGCTCTGCTTTAACGGAGTAATCTCCAATAGGAACATCTTTTATTATAAAACTTCCATCCGCAGCCGTAAAAATTGTTTCTGTTGTAGGTGCCGTCGTTATTTTCACATTCTGAAGAGGCTCATTGGTTTTATACTTCACTGCTACGCCTTTGATGTTTGCTTTATAGGTTTTTTCCACCAGATCTTCGCTACATCCTGTCAATATTAATATCAAAAAAAGGAATAGAAACTTTATATATTTATATGAATTCATGATTTTAAAGTTTAAGGTTTGATTAGTTTTTAGGTTTTCCAAAATAATAATTAAGACTTAGTCCTATTCTAAAAAGGTTATCATTCCTTTTACCACTAACTAAATTGTCCCAATCATCATTCATTCCGAAATCATATTCACCATACAATCTTAGTCCAAATTTTGGCATTGGTAGATATTCTATACCTGCACCAGCATTTATTTTAGTTTTAATATTATTAAAAAATGAATGGCTAGAACCTATCATTCCAACACCTCCATACACATATGGCGAGACGTTGTCATTAGGCATTATCAGGTATTCAACATTAAAATCTAGACTATTAAACTTTCGCTTGAAAATATTAGAATTCACTAAATAGAAATCGGCAACATTAGCATCCAAGCTAATATTATTGCTGACATATATTTTCATTCCAAAATTATATCCAATTTTGGCTTTTCCATCAGGATAATCTCCTTTTATGGTATTGGACATCAATCCACCAAACAGTCCAAAGCTTCCGCGTTTAGGTGCTATCAATCTGTTATCAATTCTAAAGTCTTCATTAATTTGCTCTTCTGTTTTTTGCTTTGCAATAAGACTATCCACTACTTTTTTATTAGATTCATCAGATTCCCAAAGACCATCTTTAACACCTTCTAAAACCAATGAAAAGACTGCTTTTTCAATAGCTTCTTTCACTGCAAGGTGTACAGGTTCATTTTTTGTCACACCAATTTCTGCCTCCATAAGTCTTTCTGTGTCAACATATCGGAAGAAACTACCGCTAAGAGATTGTGATAAAATAGTTTTGGAAGTATAAATGGTTTTTAAAATTTTGCCATTATTGGTAGAAACAGCGCGCAGATATACCGAAATGCGATCTTGTCGATATTGCGAACTAGCACCGATTCCAAAATAGCGCGCCCCTGCACCACCTGTCATTATATTAGTATCATAGGAAATAATTCCGCCTTCGATAATTACTCCAGCGAATAAAAGAGGTGGTAATGGCGTAGCAGAACTTTTTTGACCATTTGCTTGGTTTTGTAAAGCTGCATACTCTTGTCTTGTAGATTTTATGATTTGTCTTTCATTGAGCAAATCACTAATATTTTCTCTTTCAATTGTAGTAAACCATTTTGAGTCTTCTAAAGCTTTTAGTAGAATAGAAGTAGTACCTTGAGGAATTGCGGTACTCCAGTTAGAAATATTCTCTGATGCTTTATACTGACCTGTTTGGTCTTTAAACTTATAGACTGCTACCACTGCTTTTTCTTTAGGTTCCGGCAAAGTTTTTAGCAACTTAGTATAAGGCGTTACTTCACCTAAAGTAGAACTTTGATAACCTGTAGGAGCTTTGAATAATGCACTACAGCTATTAAGTATTAATAAAGGAATTGAAAAGAGAAAATGTACTTTTTTTAGGTTACGTTTAAAATACATTTTTTCAGATTTTGGTTATGTTAATTTTTAGTTAGTATTAGGAAGATTAATATTGGTTTGTTCTCCAGTATTCATATCTATAATACCTATGTTAAGGCCTCCAAAATATTCAGAGATTGTAACATTTAGCGACCCCATATTGTAAACACCTGGCGTTAAGTTCGAATCTCCTAAGTCTCCACCAAATAAATTTCTCGAAATTTGATTAAGCAGTTGACGATTAAGATTTTCTTGAAAACTACCTATTGCTGTAGGTTGTTTGAAGCCTGGAGTTTTATTATCATCAAACTGGTTTTGCGCATTAGCTGAATTTAACAACCAACTGTAGTTAAAATAATCTCCTCCCAAAGCAGGGTTAATTGGTTTGTAAGCCATCTGTTGGGATTTTATGGAGGTATATCCTAAAATAAAAAGGATAACTAGCAAAACCTTTGGAACAGGACAAATTGTTTTCATGTTTCAGGGAGCTCTTAACTCCTTATCTAATAGTTTGCTTTCCCTATAATAATTATTAAGATACCGCATTGTTATCTGTGCTTGTGCAATGATGTAATCATCATTTGGAACCACACGAAAACTGTAGATATTTTTATCACTTGTATCAATATTTATTATACCATTTCTACCTATTGAAGGTAATTCGTTAATATTAATTACAAAAGCGAATTGATCAGTAGAATCTTTATATATATTATAAAATGCCTCAAAAAAATCTTTTCCAATTTTACTTTTGGTATTGTCCACTACAAGACCTTTCAATTCAAAATCTTCTTCTTTAACAATTTCATCTTTCTCATTACTAAAGTTATTTTTATGGCTTAGTAACTCGTCTGACTTTACATTAAAAAACAAAGAGTCTTTGGAAACTAATTGATTTTCTTTTTCATTTCTAATAAACAAATAAATTTTTACTTGATCATCATTGGCATAATTAATTGTTATTTGTGATAAATCTTTTCTCTCATCTGGACTGATAATAAACCGCCCTTCTTGCTTGTTATTTGAAATATTGCCGTTAGAAGAACGCTTGATACTTATCAAAAGATAATTAAGAGCATGCACAATGTCGTCATTATTAATGGCCTTAGCATGAATCGAAATCATATTCTCGGCATTTTTAACTTCTATAGCAGCTTTCACATCAATAGTATTTTCAATTTGAGAAAAAAATAGTATAGGGGAAAAAATTAATAAACAAGAAAACAAGTAAAACAAATTTTTCATTACATATTTTTTTATCTGTTTTCTATAAATATACTTTTATTACTTCCAATTATTTCAACACTCATTCCATTAGAAATAGAATTGCTACCATCTACTACAATGATATTATTATTACCAATTGTTCTTATCGTCATCTCTGACATTTGGTTTCTGTTATAATCAATATAATTTGCTACATTGTTATTACCCATCTGCAAACTATAAAGCTTATCATCTATTAAGCTTGCTTCTAGCAAATTATTATCACCTAGTTGGATAACATTGCTTAAACTACCAATATCTGCCGATTGTGATGATGTGAGAAACTGTAAAACATTTTGAGAATTAAGGTCTTTAAATGATTGTGTTTTAGCAATTATAAAAAAGCTAAAACTAAACATTATAAAAAGAAACTTTGTTCTCATTTTGATAGAAATAATAAAAGATAAAAAGGAGGAAGCAGCTTATTAATAAGTCTTCCTCCTTACATACTAAACTAATCCCCTAGTTACTTTGATTAACAACCATTGAGTTGCCTACTCCAACTTGAGTTCCCACATGACTATGTGCATCACCTAGTTGAGTTACAACAGAAGAGTTAAAAAGTCCTGTTTGCATATCAAGAGCACTATTGCCATTTCCATCTTGATATTGTTCTGCATAATTTGCCAAACCATCCTGCAGAACTATAGCAATATTATCATCTCCTAATTGGGTCTGTACTGACTCATTTAAAATTCCTGTTTGGCTAGCGAATGCAATATTGCCATCTCCTAATTGTCCTTGAGTTGCTGAATTACCCAGACCATCTTGTACAGCCCAAGCAATATTATCATTTCCCATAGAAACTTGTGTGCTTTCATTAAAAGCTCCAACTTGTGATACACGAGTATCATTATCATTTCCAATTTGTACTTGGAAACTAGAGTTGAATGCTCCTGATTGAGAAACCCAAGCATAATTAGAATTACCTAGTTGACCTGAATAATTTTCGTTACCAAGGCCTACTTGAGTTACATCGATTTCGTTATCGTTTCCATAACTTTCAGACTCATTCATATTACCAATACCTGTTTGAGTTGTACTAGCAATGTTATCATCACCTTGTTGGTGAATAGAGTTGTCGTTCATTAACCCTACTTGGTTTACTGTAGCTGAGTTCCCGTTACCTAATTGTGTAGTAACATCATTGTTAGCTTGAGCGAATGCAAAACTTGTTGCAAAAACTGCACATGCAGTTAAAATTAACTTTTTCATGATAAAACGTTTTTTTAATGGTTTAACAGTCCAAAGATATGTTTGTCAACCCCTTCAAAAAATCGCTTTTATATATGATTTTTGAATATCACTATTTTCCGTTACCCCATCATATCCCCCTTGTAATTTTTGATCTTATCATAAATATCTATAAATAAAAGATTTACACAAACCCAATAAGAAAACATTTATCTAGAAAGTATAACAAAAACTTAATCTAAGTTGAAAAATTTATCCAACTAGTTAGAATTAACAATGGCTATTTTATTCAAAATGGCTAAAAAAATTATTTTTTGACTATCATTAGTAGATGAAATTCAAACAAAAAACTTAACTATGCTTAAAATTAAACAAATTTAATTTCATTAATATAATATATAATGAAAATAGCATTTCTTGGACCAAAAGCTTCTTTCACCCAGCTAGCGACAACACAATTATTTCCTAACGAGTTACTAATTCCAGAAACTAGTATTCTGGATTGCTTCAAAGCTGTCGAAAATGATAAAGTCGAAAAAGCAGTTGTTCCACTCGAAAACTCAATAGAAGGCACCGTTTCCATGACTTTGGATTATCTTTATAAAACGCCAAATGTCAAAATCGAAGCCGAAGCTGTAATGCCCATTGCACATCACCTTATGGTTATTCCTGAAAACAGAAACGAAACTGATTTTGAAAAAATATACTCGCATCCACAAGCCCTTGCGCAAAGTTTTCATTTTCTGAATAGCCATTTTCCAAATATTGTCAAACAAGATTTTTCTTCTACAGCAGCCGCAGCAAAGTATGTTTCCGAAAACAAAAATCGAAAAATTGCTGCCGTAGCCAATCAGTTTACTGCCAAACTTTATGGTTTAGAAATCATACATCGTAACATTCATGATTTTGAGCAAAACCATACACGTTTCATTATTATATCAAAAAATCAAGATACTTATCATAATATTTCGTTAGAAAATATCGGTAAAAAATCTGGCCTTTTGGTCAGCTTACCCGAAGATTATGCTGGAGGATTGCATCAAGTTTTATCGGTTTTTGCGTGGCGCAATATGAACCTCAGCAAAATCGAGTCAAGAACTTTGAAAACAGGTCTTGGTAATTATTTTTTCTTCCTAAATATTGTTGGCGAATGGCATCCTATTTTGCATGAAAATGCACTTGAAGAGTTAAAAGCTTTAGGAACTAAAGTCGATTTTCTTGGAAATTATAACGAATATCTATTGGAAAGTTAACAGCAGTATTCTATTTTTTAAGGCTTAATAAATTTCACCCAAAATATTAACTACTCATACCGATTTCCCCATTTTTTTTGGAGCTGGTCTTTTATTTTTTGCTCAGTGGAATTTTGCCCAGGTTGGTACAAATGAACACCTGAAATCTCTTCTGGTAAAAACTCCTGTTCTATAAAATTACCTGCGTGTGCATGCGCATATTGGTAATCTTTTCCATAATCCATATCTTTCATAAGCTTGGTCGGTGCATTGCGCAAATGTAATGGTACAGGAAGATTTCCTGTTTTTTTAACTAAAGCTATTGCATCGTTTATAGCGACGTAAGCAGTGTTACTTTTAGGCGATACAGCCAGATAAATAGCAGTTTCACTAAGGATAATTCTAGCTTCTGGATTACCGATGATATTAATAGCTTGGAAACAATTATTTGCTACAACCAAGGCATTTGGATTTGCTAATCCAATGTCTTCAGAAGCAAGAATCACTAGACGTCGTGCAATAAATTTGATATCTTCACCACCAACTAACATTCGCGCCAACCAATACACAGCAGCATTGGGATCGCTACCCCGAATAGATTTGATAAAAGCCGAAATTATATCGTAATGTTGTTCGCCATTTTTATCATAAAGTGCCATATTTTCTTGTAAAACAGAAAGCACATCATCGTTATTAATATGTTCGGTTTTTGAATTTTTAAATTGATTAAGAACCAACTCTATTGAATTAATCAACTTACGTGCATCGCCTCCAGAATATTGAATAAACGCGGCCTTGTCATCCAAAACGAATTGGGAAAGATTGAGTTCGTTATATTTCTTGAGACTTGTATCAGCCAGGTCTTCCAACTTTTCAAACGTCAAAGCTTTAAGAACATAGACTTGACTTCTCGATAACAATGCAGAGACCACTTCAAAACTCGGATTTTCTGTTGTCGCACCTATCAAAACAATCCAGCCTTTTTCAACAGCATGCAACAACGAATCTTGTTGAGATTTATTAAACCGGTGTATCTCATCAATAAATAGAATCGGCGATTTTCCGGAGAATAAATTTTGTTTTTTAGCATCTTCAATAACATCACGAACATCTTTAACCCCAGAAGTTACGGCACTTAATTTGTAAAACTTTCGTTTGGATTGTTCCGAAATTATTTCTGCTAAAGTCGTTTTTCCTGTACCTGGAGGTCCCCAAAATATCAACGAATTGATAGTATCATTTTGCAACATACGACGTATTGGTCCTTGTGGACCTGTCAAATGTTCTTGTCCTACAACTTCATCTAGTGTTTTCGGGCGCAAAATTTCTGCTAAAGGCGAATTGCTATTCATAGCTCAAAATTACGAAATAGAATGATAAAGAAAAATGACGATTCTTAAATTAAAAGCTTTGTATGAACTTGAATTTCTAAAAGATTTAACTATTTTAAAGTCAATAAAAAAAACTTCTAAATTGAAGGCTTTTATATGTATGAACAATTAAAGTTTTCTACTAATAACGTAATCTAGCATTATTTGTAAAGATTTTTTCGCCTCTGAATCTGGAAACTCAGCAAGTATATCCAAAGCTTTTTGTTGATAGTCTTTCATCACTTTTATGGCGTAATCCATTCCACCAGAAGTTTTAACATATTCGACCAACTCACGAACTTTTTTAGTATCGTTATTATAGCGCTTTATGGTATTAAAATATTTTTTATAATTCTCTGGTGTCGAATTTTTTAAAGTATAAATTAAAGGTAGCGTCATCTTTTGCTCTTTGATATCGATGCCTACAGGTTTTCCAATAATATTACTACTTGTATAATCGAACAAATCATCTTTAATCTGAAAAGCCATTCCTGTATAGGTGCCAAAATCTTGCATTTTCTTAGCCAAAACCTCATCAGCATTGTTTGACAAAACACCAACTTCGCAACATGCTGCTATAAGTGTGGCTGTTTTTTGACGAATAATTTCGTAATAAACCTCTTCGGTAATATCTAGTTTTCTAGCTTTTTCCAATTGAAGCAGCTCTCCTTCCGCCATCTCGCGAATCGTTCTGGAAATCACCGAAAGCAAGTCGAAATCTTTGTTATCCGTAGAAAGCAACACCGATTTTGACAACAAATAATCGCCCACCAAAACAGCAATTTTGTTTTTCCAAAGCGCGTTGATGGAAAAGAAATTTCGTCTTTTAAAACTCTCATCAACAACATCGTCGTGTACCAAAGTCGCGGTGTGGATCAACTCAATCATAGAAGCGCCACGATAGGTTTTTTCATTAACATCCCCCACTAATTTTGCACATAGAAATACAAACATCGGACGCATCTGTTTTCCTTTGGTTGTCACGATAAAACGGGTAACTTTATCCAATAAGGACACATTACTTTTCATCGATTCATAAAACTTTTCTTCAAAAAGTTTCATTTCAGAATTTATAGGACGTTTGATTTCTTCTACGATATTAGCCAATGTAAGTTATATTATATGATAGCAAAGATAATTTTTTATTAGCGAGAAACGAAATTTCGTTATTCTAATTTTTCTTTTGGGATAAAATATAGTCTAGGTTTGACCGTTCCTAGTGGCGTTTTGAATAATTCACTTGAGAGATAAACGCCTTCAGTATTTACTGCAATTCCTTCTATCTGACCAACTGATAACGCGCTGCCCAAATGGTATTTTTTAGGTATTTTACTAAAAAACATCTGATTATCCGACTCATCGAAAATCATTAAATAGACCTGCGTCATCTTAGTATAGCCAACTAGATATAGTTTTTTTTCAAAATAAGCCGCATCTGTCACGACAAAACCCGTATTGTAAGATTCTATTTTTGTAGCTTCTTGAGAATTAAAATTATCGGGATCGATTTCGTAACGCGAGACACTTCTACTCGCCCATTCTTTCGTAAAAATCTGAATTTTTTGATTATAAAAAATCATAGCTTCAGCATCAAAATCGGTATTAAGATTATTAGATATAAAATCTTTTTGTTCAGGATATTGAAATGAAATAACTTTCGTCGAATCAGTTTTAAAGTCAAAATCCTGATACGGAATTTTATATATTTTTAAATCCTTTCGTGTACCATTATTATTCCCAAAGTCTCCAATATAGACAGAAGTAGAATCCTTTGTTACGGCTTCCCAATCGCGATTTGGAAGTTGCGTCGGGATAAATTTTTCAATCTTTCCGTCTTTTGGATTTAATAAAAATAAATCGCCTGAATGCCCGCTGTCATTAAAGCTTAAAAGTTGATCTCCCAAAAAGTCTAAACCAGAGCCTTCACGAAGCGAATCTGACAAATCCGCAATTTTAAAACTTCGAATTTTAAAAACATCTGTTTGTTGGGCAAAAACAAAATTTGCACAAAAAACAAACATAAACAAAACCCGAAATCTCATTTAATATTAAGCTGTTTTGGATTCTTTTTTAGCAGTCTGAGCATTTTTCTTTGCCCAATATTCGCGTTGGTAATCTTTCACGGTTTTTCCTTTTCCGTCATGTCGCCAACCTGGTGAATTAAAAATATAATTGAATCTATCTTTTATCGTAAGATTGGGTTGGCGGAGATCATTTGCAATTTTTCGCCATTCATATAACAAAGTCGTAACTGGCCCATCATCTGGCATTTTGGGATAAATCCCAAACTTTACGGGTACTTTTGGATCTTCGGGCTCGAACGTTCCAAAAATCTTGTCCCAGATAATAAATACCATTCCCATATTTCTGTCAAGATATTTGATATTACATCCATGATGAACACGGTGGTGAGATGGCGTTACCATAATATATTCTAAAAATCCCATTTTCTTAACCGTTTGTGTATGCACCCAAGTTCCATAGACTTGTCCTACAGCATAACACACCATAATTGACCAAGGATTAAATCCTAAAAATGCCAATGGGGAAAAGAATAAATATCGGTATAATGGCTGGAAAACTGGACTTCTAAATCCTGTTGTCAAATTAAAATATTCGGAATTGTGGTGTGTAATATGGACTGCCCAAAAGGCTCTGGATTTGTGATCGACAACGTGATGAAAATAATAAGCTAAATCGGTCATCAAAAAGCACAATACCCAATAATACCAAGTTCCCATATCGAAATCGATCAATCGGAAACTATAGAAGAAAAACATAACGCCCATGGCGAAAGCTTTCATAATTAAATCAAGGCTAAAGTTCATCAATCCAAGATAGACATTGGTAAACAAATCTTTTTTACTGTAGAGTTTAGCTTGTGCCACGCTACTGTATATCATTTCTGCCAAAATAACGGTTGCATGTAACGGAATCGACCATGCATACACACTTTCTAAAGCGTTTTCTCCAAATACAAAATCCATTTTAAGATAAATTTTTATTCAATAATTATTATGTTGCTTTATTTGCTAATTGTCCGCACGCCGCATCTATATCTCCTCCACGACTGCGTCTTACCATCACCGTAACGCCGGCTTTTTCCAATTCGCGGACATAGCGTTCTTCCGCTTCAATACTACGATGGTCAAACTTTCCTTCACCAATGGGGTTATATTGTATCAAATTAACTTTGCTGGGCACTTGGCGGGAATATCTTATCAAAGCTTTAATGTCTTCATCTTTATCATTAATGCCTTTCCAAACGCAATATTCAAATGTAATAACGGAACCTGTTTTTTGATACCAATATTGCATGGCTTCCATAATCTCGGTCAAAGGAAATTTTTCCGAAAATGGCATAATCTCATTTCTTGTTTTTTCTACCGCAGAATGTAGAGATAATGCTAATTTCACTTTTATATTTTCATCCGCCAACATTTTTATCATCTTCGGTATTCCCGATGTAGAAACGGTAATACGTCGTGGCGACATGCCCAATCCGTCTGGTTCTGTAATTTTACGGATGGCTTCTACAACATTTTTATAATTCATCATCGGCTCTCCCATTCCCATAAAAACAATATTGGAAAGTGGACGATCAAAATACATTTTGCTTTGGCTGTCGATAAGTGCCACTTGGTCAACAATCTCCGCCACTTCTAGATTTCGCATACGTTTTAACTTCGCTGTAGCACAGAACTCACAATTAAGCGAACATCCAACTTGTGATGATACGCAAGCCGTAGTACGTGTTTCCGTAGGAATCAGTACAGATTCCACCATCAATCCGTCATGAAGTTTGACACCGTTTTTAATAGTTCCGTCTTTTGACTTTTGAAGCAAATCAACAGCAATTGGATTAATTACAAAATCTCGGGTAAGATTTTCTCTCAGGTTTTTCGAGAGATTGGTCATATCTTCAAACGAATGTTGGTTTTTACTCCATAACCAATCGTAGACTTGCTTGGCACGAAATGATTTTTCACCAATGCTTTCGAAGTAGTCTTTAAGTTGATCCAGAGAAAGTGTACGAATATCTTTCAAATTCTATAAATTTTACGGTGCAAAGATAAGGCTTTTCGCATAGAGCCTATCTACCCTAATTATTGATTTATAGAAAATAATCCAAATTTATTACATATTATATCGCTACAAAGTTTGTGTATCTTTGCAAATACAAACATATTGGATATATGACCTTTGATCAACCTTTTGACACACCATTTCGTATAACGTTTACATTTGAAACTTTAATTGAAGAAATAAAATCTTTAGCTAAAACAGATGCTTTATACGCTGATCAGCACAAGTTTGTGTTAAATGAGATTGAAAAAAATCCTAATCTGTCAAAGCCTTTAACAGATCGTTTACTTAGCGAAAACGATGCTTTTTACAAACAACTTCTTAAAGAACTTTTTCCGCCATTACTTTCGAATAATGAGATAAAAGCAGTCGGAATACCGTTTGCTAATTTCATTTATAATCCGACAAAACGTTTTCAAAAAATCCTTGAGAATGCGGGCGAAGAGTTTTATTTACAGATTAGTGGTTTCACGGCAGAACAATTCTATGTCCTTAGTTGTTGCGTAATTTTGGAAGCCTACTTCAACGCACCTTTCAAAATGGAGACGCCTTTCGTGTACGATATCCCAAGTAAAGAAGGCTATGTTAATCATTATCGTGTGTTGACCAATGCAGAATTTATTAAAATTAACCCAACCGAAACTTCCAAAATTCTCACCCAAGAAGAAATCGAAGAACTGGTTGACAACTACGATAATATTGATCTTTGGAAAGAAAAATTCCCGCCCAGCTCATGGGAAATCCGAGGTTTTGGGATTATCAATATGTACGATGCGACTTCAGAAGTTGCGATTTCGAATCTTAAAAGTCAACTGATTCAGGCTAAAGATGATTTTCGAAATATTAAAAAAGATGTTACCAACATTTTTCGTTCTATTTTCCGAATCGCCGATTTAGAAATTGGCTATACCGCTATTAATTATAAAGAAAATAAGTTTGAGATAACACCCATCAACACTGTTATTGAAAGCAAAATACTATCAACGATTCCCAAACAATTCTTCTCTGACAAAATCCACGAAGCTTTACTACAAAATGTTAAAGACCGTCGAAAATATTTCAGTATTTCTGACATTGATAAAATTGAACATGATAAATCCGAAGGTTTTATTATTGTTAATTTTAAAAAATTGGGAATTAAAAGTGCTGTTTTTGTACCTCTTTATAAAGAAGGGAAATTGCTCGGCATCATAGAGTTAATTTCGGCATCGAAATCCCTCAACAGTATCAATGCCAATAAGATGGATGGTTTCGTTATTTACTTAGAAGATACAATCAATCAGTTATACGAATCTATCGAAAATCACGTTGCCGCGCTTATTCAGCAAGAGTACACCTCTATCCATCCAAGTGTTTATTGGAAATTCCATGACGAGGCGATGAAGCATATTAACATCATGCACGATCAACCGGACAGGCTGCCTTACAAGAATATTATTTTTGATAAGTTGATTCCTTTTTATGGCCAATCGGATGTTAAAAGCTCGAGTAATGTTCGTAACAATGCGATTTTAAAAGACATAAAATCCAATCTGGATATTCTTATCACTTTGCTAAAAAACTTAGAATGTTGTCAAGGTTTAGATGATATTATTTCTAAAGTTAAAACCAAAAGAAGTGAATTGAAAATTGGTCTAAAAGCCAATACAGAAAGCGAAATTCAGACTTTTCTTCAAGAGGAAATTTATCCCGTTCTTAACCGTTTAAAATTTGAAAGCCTTAGCAACAACGAAGAGATAACGACTTACTACAAACAATTCGAGAGAAATTCTAATGTTGTTTATCACCACAGAAAACAGTTTGACGATAGCATTTCTATGGTAAACAAAGAACTTAGTAATCTGCTAGACAAACGCCAAGACGAACAGCAAAAACGTTTTCCATTTTATTACGAACGTTTCAAAACCGACGGTGTGGAGCATAATTTCTACATGGGTGCCAGCATTGCACCGTGGCTAAGTTTTGATGATGTTTATCTCAAAAATCTTAGAATCTGGCAACTTCGAGTGATTACAGAAAGCGAAATTATTTTCCGAAATCTTAGCGAAAAACTTCCTATGAAGTTAGAAATTACGTCCTTAATTTTGGCTTATAGTGCGCCAATTAGTATAAGATTCCGAATGGATGAAAAACGCTTTGACGTTGATGGTAGTTATAATGCGCGCTACGAAATGATCAAAAAACGCATCGATAAAGCTTTAATAAAAAATTCTAACGAACGTCTTGTACAAACAGGGAAACTGAGTATTGTTTTTTCGCAAAAAAACGAAAAACACGAGTATCTGAAATTTATTAAAATTCTTCAAAACGAAGGCCACTTGAAAGATAATATTGAAATCGTTGATATCGAAGATCTACAAGGTATTGCAGGATTGCAAGCCATACGCGTCGGTATTAATTATGAATCAAAACAAATGAACTACGAGTTTTATCCAGAAATATAGTTTAAGATTGTAAATACAAAAAAGCTGCTCAATAATAAGTGGCTTTTATATTTAAATAATTAAATAACTTCTCGAAAAGCGAGGTAAAAAGTAATCACCGACACCAAAATCCCAATTGTAAAAACAGTATAAGTCGTTCTAAGAATTTTATACTTTCGGTTAAGCACAACGCCAAGATAATAAAGGTCTTTCGACATGCTATCGTAGAGATAATTGCGGTCTTTCATCATTTCCTTCATCGCCCACATATATTCATCAATAGGCATTTTATGAAAATTTCCAAAAAATAAAAGATTGACTTTTCGCTCCTCAATTTCTTTTCTCGTAAAAGTTCCGCTAGATACTTTTGGGCGTGTTGACATAATCGCCATAACAATACTTGCCACACTAAAACCTACCATTACAAAAGTCGGAATGATTAAATGTGCATTGTTCGGCGAGTCCAATTTTGGGATAATCGTCGACAAAGCCACCGAAATTATAATCGCATTAACAGACAACAAAATGTTGGCTTTGGTATCTGCTATTTGGCTCAATCTGGTATGATTGTTCATCGTTACCCGAAACATCGTTTCAATAGCACGTTCTGGCGTTTCTATTTTCTCAAGCTTTTTCTTATTCAGTAAAGCTTTTTCATCTTCTGTTTGATTTTTTTTGTCCTTGTCTTCGATAAGTTCCGCAATTAGCTCAAAAGTTTTTTCAATATTTTTTTGCTTCTGAGCTTCCCAATTTTTCTTAGCGTAATCGGTATAAAATTGATGTGTTTGACTCAAAAAGGTCAAATTGGTGTTAGCCCAATCCAGTTTGCTAATTTTCTTTTGATAAACTTGTTTGCACTCTTGGCGCAAAGCTTCTGTAATGGCAAAAAAATCTTCCGAACCAATATGCGAGCAGTCCGCATCTTTAATAATTTTTTCTAATAAATTCTGCGGAACATAGGTTAATGATGTGGCATGGATTAATTGCTTAACAGCGTTAATTTCTGCTTGCGAAACCTGTTCTTGTTTCAAAAACTTTTCGGCTTCCTGCATACCAACATTTTCGTGTACAGAACAAGATTGACAATAACCAACATCATGAAACCACGCTGCTAATGTTAAAATTTCTTTATCTGTTGCATTAACATTTTCCTCATCAGCTAACAATTCCGTAGCCGTAACAACTCTTTTGGTATGGTCAAGATTATGAAAAGAATAAACGGGAGAAAGCTTATCTTTGAAAAATTGAATAACGTATTGCTCTGCCTTGTTAACGATGTTCATTATTAAATGTTTGATTCAAATTTATGAAAATATTTACTGCAAAATATGGAATGCTTTCTGTCCTCGCAATAATAAGTATTTCTTGTGCTACAGAAAAAGCCCAATATGGAAAAGATATAAAAAACTTTAATACTACTCAACGTATAAAAGACCAAGATATTGCCCATACTTTCTATTTAGTTGGCGATGCCGGAAACGCAGACAAAGAGCACGCAAAGAAAATCCTCAATCAGTTTCAGCAAAAATTGGATTCTGCAGATGCTAACAGCACTCTTTTATTTTTAGGTGATAACATTTATCCATGTGGTTTGCCGACAAAAGATTCCAAAAATCGTAAGTTGGCAGAAGAAAAACTAGATGACCAAATTGCTTTGATGAAAAACTTTAAAGGCCAAGGAATTTTTGTCCCAGGAAATCACGATTGGTACAGCAAAGGCATCATTGGACTAAAAGAACAACAAGATTATGTCATCGAAAAAACGGGTAACAAAAAAGCCTTTTCTCCAAAAAATTCTTGTCCTCTCGAAACCCGAAAAATCGGAAAAGATATTGCCTTAATAACTGTTGACTCCGAATGGTTTTTGGCAGATTGGGACAAAAATCCAGGCATCAACGAGAAATGCGACATCAAAACCAGAGAAGATTTCTTTACCGAATTTGAAGATCAACTCGGCAAAAATCAAAACAAAACCATCGTTGTAGCAATACATCATCCATTAATAGACCATGGCTCTCATGGCGGTTATTATTCGATGGAGAAACAGATTTTTCCTTTAGAAAATAAATTCCCATTACCGATTTTAGGAACTGGAATTAATCTGATGCGCGCAACAGGCGGCATAACCCATCAGGATTTATCCAACGCCAATTACCGAAAATTAGCCAACAGATTGCTAACGCTTATCGCAGACAAAAACAATGTTATTGTTGTTTCGGGGCACGATCACAATTTGCAGTACATCGAAAAAGGAAAGATTCGACAAATTATTAGCGGTGCAGGCTCCAAATCGGAAGCGGCTGCTGCTATTTCTAAAAATGATTTTTCGTACGGAAATAATGGTTATGCGGTTTTAAAAATTTCAAAATCGGGCGATGCTGAAGTGTCGTATTACGGTCGCGAAAATGAGAAAGAGAAATTATTATTCCGCCGTTCTGTCTTACAGGCGGACAATTATACTGTCAAAAATTACGAGAAAAACTTCCCAACAACAACGACAACTAGTATTTATAATTCGAAAGAAACCGAAAAATCAAAACTTCACAAATTCCTTTGGGGCAATAATTATCGCGAAACTTACAGCACCCCAATTACAGTTCCCACATTGGATTTGGACACATTGTTTGGTGGCGCCAAAGCCACTCGCGCAGGCGGCGGACACCAAACCAACTCTCTACGACTGGACACGCCAAAAGGCGAATACGTGATACGAGCACTTCGTAAAAGCGGCGTCCGATTTTTACAGTCGGTTGCTTTTAAAGACCGTTATGTTGTTGACGATTTCGAAGGTGGTTTTGCCGATCAATTCTTATTAGATTTTTACACATCTTCCAATCCTTATACGCCTTTAGCCATCGGCGCTTTAGCAGAGTCTATCGGCATTAAACATACAGATCCAAGTTTATATTTTGTACCAAAGCAAAATGCGCTTGGAAATTACAATCAAACTTTTGGTAACGAATTGTATTATCTTGAAATTCGCCCCGCAGAAACAGAAGAAAATCCCAACAAAATCTTAAGTACAGAAGATGTTATAAAACTCTTGGCCAAAGACGAAAAATACAAAATAGACGAAGCCACCTACATCCGTGCAAGATTATTCGACATGTTAATTGGCGATTGGGACAGACATTATGACCAATGGAAATGGGAACAAAAAAATGTGGGAGACAAAATTTATATCGCTCCAATCCCAAAAGACCGCGACCAGGCTTTCGTTAAATACGATGGATTGGCTACGCAAATGTTTTTAAATTTTCCAGGGCTACGACACATGCAAAGTTTTGGACCAAAAATTAAAAAAATTAAATGGTTCAATATGGAGCCTTTCCCACTCGATTTGGCATTTACCAACCATGCAACCGAGGAAGATTGGAAACGCGAAGCCGATTTTATTAAAACCCATCTGACCAAAACAGTGATTGATGAGGCTTTTACAAAAATCCCAAAAGAAATCCAAAATCTAGATGTAGAAAACATCAAACAAAATCTGGAACATAGAAAACAGAATTTGCAAAAATACGCTTCTGACTATTACAAAGTTTTACGAAAAAATGTCATCTTAACCGGAACGAATAAAAAAGATAAATTCGTTATCACACGACTTCCCAACCAAGAAACAGAAGTCAAAATCTATCGAAACAAGCAAGATGGCGAAGAATTGACATTTCAAAAAACCTATCAGAAAAAAGAAACTTCAGAAATTTGGATTTACAGTTTGGGCGACGATGACGAACTTATTGTCAATGGAAAACAGAATAATCCAATAAAACTTCGGCTTCTCGGCGGTCTCAATCATGATACTTACAAAATTGAAAAAGACAATCGCGTCAGTATTTATGATTATAAATCCGAAAACAATACGATCCCCGCCAATACTTCTGCAAAACTCACAGACGATTACGAGCTCAACGAGTATAATTATAGGCGTCTGAAATACAGCTTTTGGAGTGGAATGCCAAATCTCGACTACAATCCGGATGACGAAATTGTGTTAGGCATGACAACAACTTTTACCAAAAAAGGATTTAAAAACAATCCATTTGCTGCAAAACACAGTTTAAAAACCAACTATTTCACTGGTTCTAAGGGTTACGAAATCGCCTACGAAGGCATTTTTCCAAGATTGGTTGGCCATTGGTATTATGGCTTGAATACAGGATTCACAGGTTCTCATTTTATTAGAAATTATTTTGGTCAAGGCAACTTAACAATTAATGAAGAAAAAATTTATAATGAAGATTTTTACCGTATCCGTGCAAAAGAATTCTATGTAAAACCATCGATTAACTGGCGAAAAAATGCAAGTTGGTTCTCAGCAAGCCTCGTCTATGAAGCTTTAAAAGTTGAACCAACGGCAAATCGTAGAGTTAATTTACCTGGCGTTGTGGACGCGCATCTTTTCAATACACAACATTTTGGAGGTTTGGATTTTGAATTCGATTTTGAAAATTTAAATAAAAAAGTAAATCCTAGTTTGGGAATGAAATTTAAGCTTGGTTTCAATTATCGCCAAAACCTCAACAATTCTGAAAAAAAATTGCCAAGTTTGGTAACTGGTTTAGGGTTTATTCATTATTTGACCAATAATGAGAAGCTAATTCTTAGCACTTATGCTGAAACAAAATGGTTGCTTTCTAATCATTATGAATTTTACCAAATGGCAACTTTGGGAGGCAACAATAATCTTCGAGGTTTTAGGTTTGATCGTTTTTATGGAAAGACAAGCTATTTCCAAACCACCGACTTGCGTTTGGATTTAGGAACTGTCAAAAACTCATTCGTGCCGATTAACATTGGAATTTTCGGTGGATTTGACTATGGACGCGTATGGATCCCGAATGAAATTACCGACAAATGGCACAAGTCTTATGGTTTAGGATTATGGCTCAATGCTTTGGACATGCTCGGCGTAGAAGCCAGCTATTTCCGATCTAGTGATGGCGGCAGAATTGCCATTGGTTTTGGTGTAGATTTTTAAATTTAATTATAAATAAAAAAGAGAAGTTTTTAGCTTCTCTTTTTTTGTATTTATTGTTTTAAGAATTTTTGTCTTTCTTCATCAAAACTCAAGATATATTCACCTTTTTCCAATCGCGAAATATTAATGGCTTTTCCATTATTAAAAGTTCCGTTTTCCAAAAGTCGTCCATCCAAAGAGAAAATTTGGTAGTTTGTATCTTTTGTTAAACCTGAAACAAAAAGTTCGGTCTTTGCAGGATTTGGATATAATTTAATTTTTGAAGTTTTAATATCGCTGGTTTGTAAGTTATTATCACGAATAACCGTCGAATTCCTAGTTAAAATCTGTAAATCTTGGTTGAAATAAACCGCCGTTACTGGAAAACCAACTTCTTTTGTGAAATACTGATTGTTAGAAGTATGATCTAAAACCAAATCTACCGATTGACCATTGGCTCCTGTAACTTTTATAGGCAAAGGCATTTCAAAAAAACTCACCGAATTATGGCTTTGGGTTTGCGAGATTTTGAAAGTCACAGTCGTTGTCGTTGCTCCAGGTTTCCAACGCACTGTATAGCTTGGATAACCTTGCCCATAAATCCAATCATTAAAAAAATCGGTATAATCTTGCCCCGAAAAGCTATTCACAAAATCAACAAACTCAGCAGTTTTCGCATAACTATTTGCAAATTGTGGCGCTGTATGATAAGCTTTTAGCATGTTATAAAAATTAGCTTCGCCCATTTTCCACTTTAACATTCTCAACACATAAGCGGCTTTTCCATAAGACATTCGACCATTAAAAATTTGTCCGAAAGTAGGTTCTGGATCATGGATATAGACACTGCCATCCGTCACACTTGTAATATAATCCATTTCATTTTGAAGATAGCTTTTAAAGTTTGATGCTGTCATTACTAATTTTTCGTAAACCAAATGTTCTCCAAACGTTGCAAAACCTTCATTAAGCCAGATATCGTTCCAAGTTCCACAAGTCACTTTATCACCAAACCACTGATGTGCCAACTCATGCGCAATAAGACCCTGCGAGAAATACCCCATACTGCTCATGGTAGTATGCTCCATCCCGCCACCGGCATTGAACTGCATGTGTCCATATTTTTCACTTCGAAAAGGATATTCGCCAAAATGCTCTTCAAAAGTTGCCATGCAGGTTTTGGTCCAATTAATCGCTGCCATTTGTCCACTATTATTAGCTGTAGACGGATATATGTAATTAACGAAGGGAAAAGCATTTGCCCCACTTCCGAAGCTGTCAGTAAGTTTAACGTAATTTGTAATTCCTAGGGCGACAAGATAAGCTGGCGTAGGAATATTGGATTTCCAAAAGGTCGTTTTTTTTCCTGATCCTATATTGGTTTCTGAAACTAAAACACCATTCGCTGCAACACTATACTGCGTTGATGTTGTAATTTTAATATCCAGTTTTTCAATTTTATCATTAAGACTTTGCTTGGTTGGCCACCATTCTTTAGCGCCGAAAGGTTCTGACAAAGTCGCTAAAATAGGTACGCCACTTTGGGTTTGTGAGGTAAAGGCATCTTGCGAATCATCTGGAGATCCACTATAAGTAATTGATAATGAATCTAAAGTCGATGCAGGAATCGACGTTGGAAAATTGATTTTAATTTCTTTACTAGCCAATTGCTGGAAACTAAGATTTTGATTGTGGTACTTGACTTGGCTAACTGTAAGATTATTTGCTAAGTCAAAATAAATCGTACTGGATGGACTTAACATTTTAAAATGTGAAGTCACAGTACCTTTTACAAATTGTTGTGCCGGATCCAAATCCAACTCCATTCTTATATATTGGAGATCATAATTAAGTGTATTTGGATTTTCGTTCTCATTAAAAAGCAAAGATTTTGCTGCTTTTTGACGTTCGCTTTCTATTATTTTATCTTGCTGTATTCTGGTCTGGGCCTGACTTAACAACGAAATTGCAGATAAAATTAAAATGATAAAATTTGTTTTCATAGGCAAAAAAAATACTCGCGAATTGCGAGTATTAAAAATATAAAATATTGTGTTACAAATCTAAGGTTGGATCCAAAAGTTGTTCCATTCTATTTTTAACTTGAGAAACCGAACCATTGTAGTTATTGATTAATAATGAGAAAACTAAGGTTTTTCCAGTTCTTGTTTTAATATAACCTGCCAAGGTTTTCACGCGGTTTAAAGTTCCTGTTTTTGCGAAAATCTGTCCATTAGAATTGGACAAAAACATTCTTTTAAGCGTTCCTGTTTGTCCAGCAATTGGTAAGGATTCAAAATAATCTTTATAATACGATTCTTTCATCAGCTTGGATAAAAATTTAACCTGCGCCATTGGGGTAACAAGATTACTTCGTGAGTAACCACTACCATCTGCATAACTTAAATTTTCGACATCAAAAGATTTATCTTCTAAATGAGAAAGGACAACTTTTTTTCCACTTTCAGCCAATTGATCGCCTGCAACATAAAAGCCAAGACATTTCAGTAGCGATTCAGAAAGTGCATTATCACTATGTTGGTTGACATAATGCACAATTTCTGATAAAGTTGGTGACTTATAATTACTAAGTATTTCGCGAGGTTCTGGCGTTTGATCCATAAATCTCGACGTTACTTTTCCAACAACGGGAAATCCAGATTTTTGCATCGTAGCTTTCAAAGAATTAGCGACAGCCATAGGTGGCTCAGCTAATTTTGTAGTCAATCCCATCCCTTCAAACTTGTCTGCATATACCATTTTGTTATTGTATGGCGACATATAAAAATAGCGTTTCTCATTATTGAAAGGATTATTTTGTTTTACAATAAATCTTTCGTTGCGAGGATCAATATCTTTTGTTGTACCAACGGGTAAATAGTAATTATTATGGTCTAACCAAACAATATTGGCAGGCAAATCCTTTTTATTTTCTTTGAAAACCGCTGTTTCTACAATGATCTCGCCATTTACCTTTTTTATTCCTTTATCACGAATAGCAGTTATAAATTGCGAAACCAGACCAGAAGTCGTTGTAGAACCCACGCGTGCTGCTCCAAAAGAAGGATCACCACTACCAATAATGTACAGATTGCCATCCAACACACCATTTTCGTCAATTATTCCAGAATACTCCAACTGTGTGTTCCAACGGAAATTTCCTCCAAAATAGGAATAAGCCGTTTCCGTTGTCAAGAGTTTGGTTGTTGAAGCTGGAATTAATGGTGCCTCCTCATTATACGATGTAATTACTTTGTTGCTTTTCGGGTCATAAACAACAAAACCCCAATTAGCTGTTCTTAAAACAGGATCCGTAAACATTCTGTTGATGTTAACTTCAATATTCTCTTTTGGTGTCAACAAAGATTTTTCGGGCGAAATCTCTTTCGCCAAAAGACCTGGTTGCTCGTAAAATTGAGGAATTGAAGATACTGCAGATGTTTGTGCAAAAATGCAAATGGAAAAACCTAAACTAAGTATGCTAAAGCTCTTTTTAAATTTATTCATTCTCAAACATTTAGATAAAATTTTGAATAATTAATAATCCGAAATCATTAATATAACTCAACCTTTTTCAAAACGAGGTAAAGATATACAATATTGCCTCTTTGACTAAAATATGCGGTTATAAAAGCCTATAAACTTTGTTAAAAATTGTTAAAAATCAACAATTATGCCTTTTCTTATAGATTTGTAAGCGCTAATTTCGTCAAATTCTTGCAGACTTTTTAATATCAAAGTTTTGAATTCCTGATATTTTTTCCCTCTCGGAAGTTTAAGCAAAATCTGAAACTGATACATATTGTTCAATCGTGCTATAGAAGCGGGTTCTGGACCCAAAATACATTCTTCGGGTAAATATTTTCTTAGAATAGATCCCAAAAACTGAGACGCACGATTCACTTTATCTTCTCGGCGATGCTTCAACTCTATCATAATGAGCTTTGTAAACGGCGGATAATAAAACTTCTTTCTTTCTGTGAGGAAATAATTGTAAATACCCGAAATATCTTCTTTTTGAATCAGTTCAAAAACTGGATTTTGAGGATTGTAAGTTTGAATTAAAACTTTTCCTTTTCCTGAAACCCTTCCTGCTCTTCCCGAAACTTGCGTCATCAACTGATAAGCGCGTTCCTCAGCACGAAAATCCTGAACATACAACATAGAATCCGCTCTCGGAATCGCTACCAATTCAATATGATCAAAATCTAAACCTTTGGAAATCATTTGTGTTCCTACAATGATATCGGTTTCGCGGTCTTCAATTTTTTCGTAGAGTTTTTCGTACGCAAATTTCTTACGCATAGAATCCACATCCATTCTATCAACTTCTGCGTCAGGGAAAAGTTTGGACAATTCTTCATGAATTTGCTCAACACCAACGCCTCTTTCATTGAGGTTTTCCGAATGACATTTAGGACAAACTTTCGGTTTTGAAGCACGTTGACCGCAATAATGGCATTTCATTTCATTCGAAAATTTATGATACGTCATCACCACATCGCAATTGGAGCAATAATTAACGTAACCACAAGATTCACATTCTACAACATTGGCGTAACCACGGCGGTTATGAAGAACAATAGTTTGATTTTTATGTTCTAAATTCTGACGAATATTTTCCAATAAATAAAAAGAAAAATCTCCCGAAACATTCTTAGAATCCTGAGCTTCTTTAAAATTAATCAATTCAAATTTCGGCAAATCCACATTCCCGAATCTTTCACCTAGAAAAACATATTTCAACTTATCTTTTTGAGCCGCAAAATAGCTTTCTACAGAAGGTGTTGCCGAACCCAAAATAAGATTCGCTTTATATTTCTGAGCTAAAATTTGAGCCGCATCTTTAGCATTAAAAACGGGTGAAACTTCACGTGGTCTATATGCCGAATCATGCTCCTCGTCTACGATTATCAAACCTAAATTCTGATAAGGAAGGAACAACGCATTTCGAGTGCCGATAAGAATTTTAAACTCGTTATTTTTTATTTTTCTCCAAACTTCTACCCTTTCAAAATCGGTGAGTTTTTGATGATAAAATCCTAAAGCAGAACCGTATTTTTTCTCTAAACGCTGCGTAATCTGCTTGGTTAAAGCAATTTCTGGAAGCAAAAACAAAACATTTCTATCAGAATTAATACAGTCTTCAATTTTTTCTAGATAAATATGGGTTTTCCCCGAAGAAGTCACACCATGAAGAAGAACGTTTTTATGTTCAGCAAAAGCTTCATCCACAAGAATTTTAGCTTGGGTTTGGGCTTGCGTTAAAACTTCTAAATCTTCGGTTTCGCCTTCAAAACTTTGCAAACGATCTTTCTGCAAATAATATTCGTCCACCCAATTTTTATCCAACAAAGCTTTGATATGGGAGGCTCCAAAATATCCATCACCAAACAAATCCGATTTTTTTATTGCGAGATCTGGATTTTCGGTTTGCTTTTCTAAAATCGCTAAAAAAAGTTCCTTTTGTTTGGGTGCTCTTTTCAGTTGAGCCAAAATTTCTGTCAGTTGAAAATTCTGTAAAACCTCTTCTTTAATCCTCACATAAGCCACTTCTTTGGCACGGTATTTTTCCGCAACCTGCTCATCAATTTCAATATATTGCAAATCAATTAACGAGTTGATGGTTTTTATGATTTCTTTTTTTGGAATAAAAGCCTCGATATCCGTTAAATTAATCACTTGTCGGACTTCCAAAGCTTGAATAAGATACATTTCGTTCACATCCAAATTCTGAAAATCTACAACAGCATTGGGTTTTAATTTTAAATAGGTTTCACTTTCCAATTTTAAAGACGATGGAAAAGCAAAACGATAAATATCGCCTAAATTGCAGAGATAATAGTCGGAAAGCCAATTCCAAAACTGAATTTGCTCAATGGGTAAAATAGGTTTTTGATCAAGAATATTGATAATTTCTTTCGGAACAAAAGTTTCGGGGACGTTTTGATGCAAATCCCAAACAATTCCTGTGTAGATTTTTTTCCCACCGAATTGCACCAAAACACGCATTCCCAATTGGATTTCGCTCAATAATTCATCAGGAACTTTATAAGTAAAAGATCCTTCTAAATGAAGCGGCAAAATAATCTGGGCGTAATGCAAAATCTGAATTAAAGCGTAAAAATAAAGTTTAATTTAGAAAAGTGCAATTTGGTTTTTCAAAAAAGTTTTACAATGTGATATGAAGTTGTTGTCTGTGTTAATTTATTTTTCACCTTTATCCATCCCAAACATGGAATCTATCATCTTATTGGCGACTTCCCAAGTGTCTTTAAAACTATCTACAATTTCGTTCCAGCCATCAACCAAATCTTCTTTGATTAATACTTTGAACCAACCTTCCTGTGTGGCATCTTCGTTGTTTTCTCTCTGTGTTTCAATGTAATTTTTGGCATGTTCTACCAAATCTACTTTGTCTTTTTCTTGATTAGTATTTTCTGAATCCATTGTGTGTTATTTTTAAAAGTTCACATTAAAGTTACGAATCTTTTAATACATTTTTAAAATAAACTTCATTAAAAAACGAAATTTTTAATGAAATAAAATCAATGATAATTTTTGATGATAATTTAAAAAAGAATTGTTTTTAAGCTCAATTAAAAAAACATTTCAATCACTTTATACCAAATTGCGGAAGTAAAAAAGCTCACAATAATGCTTATTCCGATGATGAGATTGGTGAGTTTGGTGTTGAGTCTAAACTGTTCTGCAATGATGCTGGAAGTTACCAAAGTTGGCATTGCGGCTTCGAAAATGGTAATTTTTGCCACATCTCCTTTAATTCCGAGAATTAAAGCCAAAACCAAAACAATTGCAGGCGCCAAAATTAATTTGTACAACATAGAAGTTGAAATTTGAGGCATTAATTTTCTCCAACCATTGAATTTAAGTTGCAATCCAACAGAAAACAAGGCCAAAGGTCCAACCGTTGCTGCCAATTTGTCGAAGAACGGTTCTGCGATCGTTAAATCCACAAACTGAGAAATCACCAAAGCACTTATACAACCAATGAAAGGTGGAAAAGTGAAAAGTCTTTTCAAGATAAATTTTGCACTTACATTTCCAGACTTGCTGCCACCTTTTAACGCAGAAATAATTCCTAAAGTTGACAATCCTAAAAACATGGTTTGGTCGCAAATAATAGCAATACTCAGTAATTTTTCTCCATAAAAAGCAGAAATCAACGGAAAACCAATAAAAGAGGTATTGCTGTAACCGCTCGCCAAATCCAACGTACTTTGAGATCTTCTAGAATAGCCTTTGTATTTGCAATAGATTTTCATGAAAACCCCACTTCCTACTGCAATTAAAAGCGTTGCAAAAATGGGAAAGAGCATTTCTTTGGACCATTCTACTTTCGGTAAATATTTAAAAGAAACAGCGGGTAAAGCCAAGTAAAGAATCCAAGTATTGATGCCTTTGTGCGCATCGGGATGTATAGATTTTGTTGCTTTGAAAACCATTCCAGCAATGATGCACACTGCTATCAAAACAAAATTTACCATTTTTTAGATTTGAGATTTGAAACTTTAGACCGCAAAGTTACTTTAGCTGAAAAAAAGAGAAAAACTTGAGTGAAAAAATTTAAAAAAGATGTCGAAAATCATTTAATGACAATAATTGAAATAACTGATTCATATTTGGTGAAAGCTTCAAAAATTATTAAAGTTGTTGCAATAATTTTCTTAATTCTTGAATGTCAATTTCCTCCGAATCTTTTGAAATACACGCAGAATGTAGATAATCAAAATCTTGTTTTAAAATATCAACATTCTCTGATCTCACGCCGCCACCCACTAAAATATTAATTCTATTGTTCGCTAAAGTTTTTAACTTTTTTAAATTTTCCAAACCTTGCATTGCAGAAGCTTTGCCACCTGAAGTGAGGATGGTTTTGAAACCACATTTGATAACATCTTCTAAAGCCTGCTCCTGATTTTCTATTCGGTCGAAGGCACGATGAAAAGTACACGGAATTGCGCCTGCATGATTAATTAAGTCTAAATTTCTATCAAAATCCAGTTGGTTATTTTCATCCAAAATTCCAAAAACAAAACCATCCGCTCCCACTTCTTTTAGCATCATCAAATCGGATTTCATTTGTTCAAATTCTTTTTCGTTGTAAAAAAAATCGCCACCTCGCGGTCTTATCATCACAAAAATAGGAATATTGGTTTTGGCTTCCAATCTTTGTAAAGTTTCGATATTTGGCGTGATGCCTCCCAAAGAGTAATCTTCGCAAAGCTCTATTCTATCTACATTTTCTTGAATAGCAATTAATGCAGAAGTTTCGTTAAAACAAGCAATTTCAATTTTTGACATCATTAGATTTTTTAAATGGACCAAGGTTTATTTTAAACTAAATTCAGGTTTTTCTAGGCGATTTCCCTTTTGATCATGAACCGCAAAGCTAAAGCCATCCTGAATACAATAGGCGCCGTATTCGCCTTTTTTGTTCAGTGCGATAAATCCAACTTGAATTTCCTTCAAACTTTTCCCTCTTGATTTCGCAATGTTAACAATTCGTTCTACGGCTTCGCTACAAGCATTTTGAGGTGTATGACCTTGCCGCATCAACTCTACTACTAGATGCGTTCCTACCGTCCTTATGACTTCTTCGCCATGTCCCGTTGCCGTAGCTGCACCGACTTCGTTATCGACAAATAATCCCGCACCTATTATCGGAGAATCGCCCACTCTGCCGTGCATTTTGTAAGCCATGCCACTCGTGGTGCACGCGCCCGACAAATTACCATGAGCGTCCAAAGCAATCATCCCAATGGTATCGTGGTTTTCAATATTAACAATAGGTTTGTATTTGCTATCTTTGAGCCACTCTTTCCATTCTTTTTCAGATTCTGGAGTGAGAAGATTTTCTTTTTTAAAACCTTGCGTCAACGCAAATTCTAATGCGCCGTGGCCTACCAACATTACATGTGGCGTTCTTTCCATAACAGCACGCGCCACAGAAATTGGATTTTTGATATGTTCTAAAGCTGCCACCGAACCAATGTTATATTGATGGTCCATAATGCACGCATCCAAAGTTACTTTACCATCGCGATCTGGTCTTCCGCCGTAGCCAACGCTGCGTTCAGCTGGATCATTCTCTACTAAAATTACGCCTTGCTCAACAGCATCCAAAGCTTTTCCATTTTGGGACAGAATTTTCCATGCTTCTTTATTGGCTTGAAGCCCAAAGTCCCAAGTTGACAATACAATAGGTTTGTTAACTGACAGTGGCGTCATGCTTTCTAACAATTCGGCAGCTTTCAATGGCGCTAAAGCACTTGCTGCGGTTACAACACCTATTTTTTTTAAAAAAGTTCTTCTGCTATTCATTTTTATTTTTTCTTAACTGATTGCAAATAATATTGCAAATTGATTTTAAAGAAATTTTATTTTTTCGAATTATCAAATCAATTTTCCATTTAAACATTCGTATAAAAAAAATCAAATGGAGTGTTTATTTAAAGCTAAAATTTGATTCAATAAATATAAGAATTATTCAAAAAAAAATCTTGTCAACTTTCGCTAACAAGATTTTATATTTTGTAAAAAACAAATTAAGATTGTTTTCTACGTTTTAATTCTTTTTCGATAAGAGCCAGCTCTCGCCCTGTTTGTCCTGCCACAGAGGTGTTTTCTTGTGCTCTTCTGGTAAGGTACGGCACCACATCTTTAACAGGTCCGTAAGGAAGATATTTGGCTACATTATATCCCTTATCTGCCAGAAAATAACTAATATTATCGCTCATCCCATACAATTGTCCAAAATGTACATGTTGATTATCGTGTTGTAATCCTTTTGCTTGCATTTTGTCCATGATAAGCTCTGTTGATTTTTCGTTATGAGTTCCGAAAAATGCAGACACGCGGTCGAGATTATTCATCATAAAATCAATTCCCGCATTGTAGTTTCTATCAGAAGCATCTTTGTTGGGCTGGATAGGATCTGGATAGCCTTTTTCCGCAGCTCTCTCTCTTTCCTTCTCCATATACGCGCCACGAACGATTTTGTAGCCAATGAAATAGCCTTTTTCTTTCGCACGTTGTAGATGTTCTTCCATATATTCTAGACGGCCAGTTCTGTACATTTGGATGGTGTTCCAGACAATTGGTTTTTCTTTGTTGTACTTCTCCATCATCTCTTCGCACAATTGATCCGCTGCGTCTTGCATCCAAGTTTCTTCGGCATCAACCATTACTTTTTTGTCGCTTTCGTAACAAAGTTTACAAACTTCATCAAAACGATTAACAACGCGTTGCCATTCTTCCTTTTGACTGCTTGTAAGCTCTACACCTTTTCCAACTTCTTCATACAAATCAATTCTACCAAAAGCAGTTGGCTTGAACACCACAAACGGAATTGCAGGATTGCCAATAGAAAAACGAACGATATCTTTAATCTCTTTGCAAAAAGCATCGAAAGTCTCCTCGTCAACTTTTCCTTCAATAGAATAATCGAAAATACTTCCTATTCTATGTTTAAATAAAGTTTTGACAACCTTCATACTTTCTTCGCGCGATTCTCCACCACAGAACTGCTCGAACAAAGTTTGTTTAACAATTCCATCTGCGAAAGGAAAATTGTTTTTTACAACAAAATTAAGCATAGAAACGCCAACATTCGTCAATGTCGGGTTTTCGATAGCTTTGAACATCCAATAAGCTTTTTTGAGCTGGTTATCGGTTTTGTCTGCAAAAGCTAGTTTGGTATCATTGAAAATACTCATGTCTCGAATAAAATTAGATTGCTCAAAATTAAGTAATCCTAATCATTAATTCTTAAAAAATAAAACATTTTGAAAGCCTCGCATTGCTGAAAAATCTCATACTTTTGCAAAAATGCCTTTTATGATAAGTTTACTAGACGAAAATTTCAGCAGTTTAAATATATTTTTGAAACAAAACATCGCGAGTAAAATCTTTATTCTTGTTGATGAAAACACGCATGAACATTGCCTTCCGACTTTGTTGGCCAATATGGAAACAGATTTAGCTTTCGAAATTATAGAAATCGAAGCTGGTGAAGAGAACAAAAATATTAACGCAAGCGTTCAACTTTGGGAAATACTTGCTGACTTGGAAGCTGACAGAAAAGCTTTAGTCATAAATCTGGGTGGCGGCGTTGTTACCGATATGGGCGGTTTTGTTGCATCAACTTACAAACGTGGCATCCCATTCATTAATATTCCGACAAGTCTTTTGGCAATGTGCGATGCGTCCATAGGTGGGAAAACGGGCATTGACCATCAATATTTAAAAAACATTATCGGGACATTTGCTGAGGCCGAGCATGTTTTTATTTATCCAGATTTTTTAGAAAGTCTAGATTTTGTACAGCTAAGAAGTGGTTTTGCAGAAATGCTAAAACACGGTTTAATTGCTGATGCCAAACATTGGAAACAATTGGTTGCAATTTCTGAGTTGTCTGTGGAAAATCTTCGTCCACACATTCTAAGAAGTACAGAAATAAAACAAGAAATTGTTGAAAAAGATTTTAAAGAGCAAAACATCCGCAAAAATCTAAACTTCGGACATACTGTTGGACACGCGATAGAAAGCCTTTTCCTTGCCAACAACCAACTTCTTCCGCATGGTGAAGCTGTGGCTTTAGGAATGATTATCGAGACGCATATTTCTTATTTAAACCAACTCACCACCGAGGAAACGAGTTTTGAAATCATTACGAATATTCAGAAGTTTTTTCCATATATCGATATAACTTCATTTAGCAATAACGACATTATCGCTTTGATGCTAAATGACAAAAAAAATGCAAATGGAGCTATTAATTTTTCGTTGATTGAAGGGGTTGGCATTGGCGTTTTTGATCAAAAAGTGAGCGAAAAGCATTTAATTTTGGCTTTAAACTACTACCGAAATTTAAAAAAATAGCGATTAAAAAACAGATTTTTTAGATGTTTTAAAAAAAACGACATAAAGCACATAACAATTTAAAAATCAATAATTTAAAACATAACATTTAACATTTATAATAAAAATAAAGTCTATAAATTTCGAATAATTTAAACGTTTTGGCAAAGAATTTGAAAGTACTCTTGGCGTAAAACAAAAAATTAAAATTGAAATTTAAAATTTAATATTATGAAAAAGTTATTTGTAGGATTAGCAGTTGTAGTTGGATCAATGTCGTTCGCACAACAATTCGGGATTAAAGCAGGAGCAAATATTTCTTCAATTTCAAAAGATGGCTTCGAGGATACAAAATCAAAAGTGGGTTTCAACGCTGGTGTGTTCATGAATGCTCCTTTATCTGAACAATTCAGTATTCAACCAGAGGTGATGTATAGCCAAATGGGATCAAAAGTTAACTTTACAGATAATACGTCTGCAACACTAAAGTTAGATTATATCACAGTACCTGTTATGTTCCAGTTTAATGCGACGCCGCAATTCTATCTAGAAGCAGGTCCTGAGTTTGGATTCTTAGTAAGTTCTAAAGCGAAAGGTGAAGTTAATGGAAGTGGTGAAACAACCGTGGAGCTAGACAAGGATAGATTTAACAGCTTTAATATGGGTGCTGGATTGGGTCTAGGATTTAACTTCAATAAAAATATCGGTATCAACGCGCGTTATGTAGCTGGCTTTACTGATATTAATAAAAACGGTAACACCTCATTAGAAAATAATGATAACAAAAACAGAAATAATACGTTCCAAGTTGGACTGAATTATAAATTCTAAGCTGTTATACTAATCAAATTTAACCTAAAAAGACCGAGAAAATTCTCGGTCTTTTATTATTTAAAAATAAGTTGATTATTTTTTCACGAATTTTTGATTGGTAGATTTACCGTTTTTATCAATAATTGTAATGATATAAGTTCCTGATTTTAATTCTGTTAAATTAACTCTATTATCAAGCAACTGGGTTTCTTTGATTTGACGTCCTGACAAATCGGTAATTTTGACCAAAGTTTTAGCATCAGCATTGTTGACATATAATATGTCTTTCACTGGATTTGGATAAATCGTCACATCAGATTTTTTAATATCCGATGTTGCTAAAGTGCCTTGCGAAAATTTGAAATCATCTAGAATAAGGTAAAAATCGCCACTATTAAGCTGTTGTCCAGAAACTCTTAGTTTGAAAGCTGCGTTTTGAGGAACTTCACCCGCAGGAATTGTATAGCTAAAATTAGCACATGTGATAATCTGATTAAGAGCAATAGTACCAATATTAGTATATGTTGTACCGCCGTCAATCGAATATTCTACAAACATTGTCCCGTCTACAACATTATTGCTTTGAGCAGGGAAATTGTAAGTTCTATATTTAAAAGAAACATCTATAGATTGTCCATTGGAAGAAAAAGACGAAAAGGTCGTAGAGCCCGTTTTTCCGCCTGACCAAAAATTTCTGATTAGCCCATAACTCCCTTCACAAACTGGTGTGGTTTTACTTCTAAAAAAAGAAGCATTGGCGAAATCACCATTATCAACTTCAAAACCTTGACTTTTATTAATTTGACCAAAAGATAAAGCAGCAAATCCAACTGCTAAAGAACATAAAACTTTTTTCATAAAACTATATTTAAAATTTAGGATTGCAAGAATAATCAAAAAATTAGAAATAAAAAAATTCGCTACCAAAAGACAACGAATTCAATAATTTTTAAAGCAATTTGTTATTATTTCAGTTTTTTTCGAGGCAAATTCATTAATACAATTGCAAATAGGATTAATACAATCCCACACCATTGGATAAACTCGACACGTTCTTTTAATAAAATATAAGCCATCATTACAGAAACCGGTAATTCCATAGAACTAATGATGCTTCCCAAGCCTAAGCCAGCTTTTGGAAAACCAGAATTAAATAAAATCGGTGGTAAAATGGTTCCGAAAAGCGATAAGATTAAACCATATTTCCAAAAAATACTAAAATCAAATGCTCGAATATTATCTGGATTGTCGGAGAACATTGCATAAATTGATTTTAAACCATCAAAATAAAAAGGTCCTATTTGTCCAAAAAATAAAAACAAACTAACGATAATTGCACCGCCTAATAGCATAAACAATGTCTTACGAAATGGCGATGCATAAGTCGCAATACTATTTGCCGCAAACATGGTTGTAGAGAAGGATGATGCTGCAAGAAGTCCCCACATAAGACCTCTCCAATCCATCTCAATATCTTGGTTCAAAATATTTGTTGCTAATAAAGTTCCTACTAAAACAATAATTACCGAAATTATTTTTCGGACTCCTGGCATTGTTTTTTTTAGGAAAGCTTCGATAACAACGCTGATCCAAACGGACTGCATTAATAATACAATAGCCACCGAAACATTGATATATTGTACTGCTAGGTAATAAAACAAACTGGTACATCCCATTGAGGTTCCTGCCAGGATGAGTTTTTTCTTGTCAATATTCGTAATATTTGGATAAGCTTTCTTCGAGACTTTGGATTGGTAAATGTTTAGCAATAACATTCCTAAAATCCCCAAAACAAATTGTGAGGCAGTTACTTCTGCGGTTGTAAATCCTTCTTTATAAGCCAACTTAACAAATGTGGCTAACATTCCGTAAAAGCTGGCACCTAGTCCGACTAGGATAACACCTTTTAATACATTATTCTGTTGCATAAAATCTTTCTTTAGTTTCTCAGTTTTTGAGAAAGGGAGGCAAAAGTACGGCTATTTTTTGAATCGTGAAAAGCCTAAACAAAAAAACCACTTCTTTTGGAAGTGGTTTCGTATGTTAAGATGTGAAAGTTGGATTATTTACCTTCTTCCATTCTCTTTTTCAATTCTGCTAAAGCATCGATATCTCCAAGAGTTGATTTTTCTTCACCAGAAGTTGCAGCAGGCTTAGCCTCTTTTGCAGCTTTTTTCTCCTCATCTCTGAAGATTCCTGTGTGAGATACAACTACTCTTTTGAATTCTTTGTTGAATTCGATTACTTTGAACTCAGCAGTTTCACCTTTCTTGATTTTAGATCCGTCTTCCTTCTCTAATAATCTTGATGGGCAGAATGCTTCAACCTCAGCATCTTCGAACTGTACAGAAGCACCTTTGTCATGTACTTCTACTGCATTACCAGTGTGAACTGTTCCTTCAGCATATTTAGTTTCGAATTTATCCCAAGGGTTTTCAGTAAGTTGTTTGTGACCTAAAGATAATCTTCTCGCTTGAGTATCCAATTCTAATACTACAACGTCTAATTTATCTCCAACAGCACAGAACTCAGATGGATGCTTGATTTTCTTAGTCCAAGAAAGATCAGAAATATAAATTAATCCATCGATACCTTCTTCTAACTCTACGAATACACCAAAGTTAGTGAAGTTTCTTACAGTACCTACATGCTTAGAACCTACTGGATATTTAGCTTCGATATTTTCCCATGGATCTTTAGAAAGTTGCTTCATACCTAGAGAGATTTTTCTCTCTTCTCTATCTAGAGTAAGTACTTCTGCTTCTACCTCGTCACCAACTTTCACGAAATCTCCTGCAGATCTTAAGTGTGTTGACCAAGACATTTCAGAAACGTGGATAAGTCCTTCTACACCTGGAGCGATTTCTACGAAAGCACCATAGTCAGCAAGAACAACTACTTTTCCTTTTACTTTATCACCAACTTTAAGGTTAGCATCTAGAGCATCCCAAGGATGTGCTTCTAATTGCTTCATACCCAATTGGATTCTTGTTTTCTCATCGTCGAAATCAAGGATAACCACTTTCACTGTTTGTCCATCTTCAAGGATTTCTGATGGGTGGTTAACTCTAGACCAAGAAAGGTCAGTAATGTGGATAAGTCCATCAACACCTCCAAGATCGATGAATACACCGTAAGAAGTAATGTTCTTAACAGTACCTTCAAGAACTTGACCTTTTTCAAGTTGAGCGATAATTTCTTTTTTCTGACCTTCGATGTCAGCTTCGATAAGCGCTTTGTGAGATACAACAACGTTTTTGAACTCAGGGTTGATTTTAACCACTTTGAATTCCATTGTTTTACCAACGTACTGATCGTAATCTTTAATTGGCTTAACATCAATTTGAGAACCTGGTAAGAATGCTTCGATGCCGTGTACGTCAACGATCATACCACCTTTCGTTCTAGACTTAACAAAACCGTTAACGATTTCTCCAGTTTCGTGAAGTTCGTTTACTTTATCCCAAGCTTTAAGCGTTCTTGCTTTTCTGTGAGAAAGTTGTAATTGTCCAGATTTGTCTTCTCTTCTGTCAACCATTACTTCAACCTCATCACCTACTTGTAATCCTTGGTTGTAACGGAATTCGTTAAGAGAAATAACACCTTCTGATTTGAAGTTGATATCAACGATAGCTTCTTTGTCTGTTAATCTTACAACTTTACCAACGATAACGTCGTTTTCTGCAAGATCGTTAAGAGAACCATTGTAGATTTCTTCTAATTCTTTTTTCTCTGATCTGTCATTAGCATCAAGACCTGACTCGAAAGACTCCCAATCAAATTGTTCTGGTGCTACGTTTTGGTTTAATAAAACCTCTGCTGAATTTGTCTCTTTTGACATAATTCTAATTTTAATTTGTATTCCGTTTTTCTAAAAGCTTCGGCTAAATATAGACTTTCCGAAAAAATGGAAGATGTTAGTTTTGAATAATTTAAGCCTGCCGAATTCACACTATAAAAAGTGGTGCAAAATTACAAATAAATATTAAATCTAACTAATTTTTGTACAATTTTATCAAAGCTATTTTCATTCCTAATAAAATAAAAAAAAGTAACAGCAATATTAAATTGTAAGCATCCTTTTCTAGCTTTAAAATTCGAAAATAAATCCTAAATATGGTAAGGTTGATTGATTATCTTGATTGCTAGAGATCAATTCATATTTCTGATCTTGCAACGGTGCATTAGGATTAGAAATCACACCTGTACCATCTGCATTTCTTAGGATATTAACGACTGGTAAATTACTTGGATTATTGGATCCATAAACATTTACAACATCCATATAAGCGGTAATTTGCCATTTATTAAACACCCATTTCTTTTCTACACGAATATCCAATTGATGAACTACTTTTCCTCTAATTGTGTTTAGCAAAGTAGTATTATAGATAGGTCCGTTTGCTATGTCCCATATTGTAACTAGAGAACTTCTGTTAAAATCATATGGTGTTTCGGGAAATCCACTTTGCAGCCTAAACCTAGCACCAACGTTCCAATTTTTTTTAAAATATTTCCCAGCAGTAACGCTCGCAATATGCCTTGTATCCCAAGCAGAAGGAATTAGTCTGTTATCTTCATTTGAAAATTTTGAATAACCAAAAGTATACGAAACAATTCCATAAAAATCATTAGCGGTTCTCTTTTGTGCTAAAAATTCTACACCATAAGTTTCACCTCTGGATCGAGCATCTAATGGTTCTGCACCCACAACACCATAACCTCCCAAAGTATTGGCTAAGCTGTAGGAATTTCTTAAAGAAAAAGGATAATTAGAATATTTTTTGTAATAGCCTTCCAATGTCAATCTTACATCATTTTTCGCATTATATTCAGTGCCGAAGACGATTTGTTGATTTTTAATATATTTTAATGTCTTTTTATTCGTTAAGTCATCATCTATACGAAAGCCTAAAGCGGTAAAAGGTGGCAATTGGTAATAAATCCCTGTATTGAAATTCAATGCCCATCTTTTACTGATCTCATAACGCATCGATAATCGCGGTGAAAACTGCTGTAATGGATTTTCCATTAATTTTGAATAATCGCTAGCATCCCATCTCGCCCCAAAGGAAACATTGAGAGCATTGTCAAAAAACTTATTAGATACTTGGACAAATGCTCCATACTGCATCAAATTTAATTTTGTAGTATAAACATCATCATAGACGCCTGTAGTTGTTACATTTTTGTTGTAGGATTTATTAAAATAATATGAATACCCAACATTAATCCCTGTACTCCATTTATAACTTCCAACACTCCAATTCCTGTCGAGTCTTAGCTTGTGCTCTATTTCTTGAGAATGGTAATCTAAAAGCAAATTTTCTGGGCTTTCAATATTTCTAAAATATTTTTCCGATTTATTATCCAACGTATTTCTACTGAGAGTGAAAAGCCAATTGCCATTATTCACCAAATGCGAATAGCCTAATCCAAATGTATAATTCCATTGTGGAGAAACAGGAATCCTATCAAGTAAGACTAAATTGAATGCCGTCTTTTCGGCATCGAGATTTAACTTAAATTGATCAATAGCACCAATTCCGAGAAAATAAAGCTCGTCACCTGACCTAAATTTTTTTGAAATTTTAAAATTCGAATCATAATAAGACGGTAAAAAAGGCAGTCCAATAGCTTTGAAAAGCAATTGCAGATTAGATTTTCTGATAGAGAATAGACCTGTCCACGATTGATCTTTACTCAACGGTCCATCAGCCATGAATTGCATATCATCAATTCCTAAAACAACTTTATAACCTAATTTATCTTTTCTGGCTTTTTTAAAATTAAATTCGAACAAAGATGACATTACAGCATTTCGTCTAGCAGGAAAGGCACCACTATAGAAATCTACATCTCTAATAAAATCAACGGTGATAATGCCGCGTGGTCCCCCAGAAGCCCCTTGAGTCTCAAAATGGTTAATCGTAGGAACCTCAATTCCGTCAATATAAAACTTGTTCTCTAACGATGAGCCTCCCCGAATCAGCAGATCATTTCTAAAACTAGAAGTATTGGCAACACCAGGTAGTGACAACAAAGCTTTGGAAATATCCCTGTTAGAGCCTGCATTTTTTTGAACTTCTTCACTAGTGATATTCCTTAGCGATACTGGACTTTCTGATGTTGTTTTATATTTTTTAGCATTTACTACAACTTCAGAAATCTCGTTAGCCTTGTCCAAATTATTAATTAGTCCAATAGAATAATTTAATTTTTGATTTGGAACAATATTAACATCGTAGAGATAAGTGCTTTCATAACCTACAGCTGAAATCGCAAAACTAAAATTTCCTACTTGTAGTGAATCAATACTTATTTCTCCATATCCTGATTTTTCTGATTGGGTGTTAATTACGCTAACTTTACCTTCTAATGCTTTCTTAGAAAACTGATCATAGAGCGAAATTGTAATACCTCCTATTTGTGCTTTAATACAAATTGACGATAAAATTACACATATAAAAATGTAAAATTTATTATTCAACATGCTTATATATTTTTATTATATTAACCACGATTATTACTTATCAATATGCAAATATACATCTACTAGGACGAAAAGGCATTTATAAAATACGACTTGTCACTTACAGATAAAATTATTTATCTTTGAAAGCTCGATTGAACCAATGAAAATTAATCTTCCTGACAAACTCTATTATTCTATAGGCGAAGTTGCCAAAGCATTTGACGTCAACACCTCTCTCATCAGATATTGGGAGCAAGAATTCCCTATTATAAAGCCTAAAAAAAATAAAAAAGGAAACCGATACTTCACACCAGAAGATATTAAAAACCTGAAAATGATTTATCATCTCGTTAAAGAAAAAGGCTATACTCTCGATGGTGCGCGCATCGCTTTAACAACAAATACCAAAATCTCGGAAACCATCACTTTAATCGACCGACTCGAGTTTGTAAAAGCGGAGCTTAAAAAACTTAAAAAATCTTTGGACAATATCCCAGAATAAAGAACGTTAAGCAAAGGCTCTTTTTTCATATAAAACTCAAGCATTTATCATAATAATTTCTTATTCAATCTTTTACATAGAAAAATATTATAGAAATTAAAAGTTTTCATTAAAATATTGTGTATTTTTATTACTAAACACAAACGACATGAAAACGCAACTTCCCTATCAAATGAGACGCAAACAAATTTTTGCTTTAATATTAAGTGGTTTGTTTCTTTTAGGCTTTCAGATAACATTTCATTTTTATAAAAAACATTCTTATCTAAATAAGGACAATATTGATAATCTTCAATTTGTTACTACAGAATTTTTAGAAAAACCAATTAAAAATTTTGACCCAAATGCATTGGACGCAAAAGATTGGCAAGATTTGGGATTCTCCGAAAAACAAACTGCCACGATTCTGAAATACAAAGATTTGGTCGGAGGAACTTTCACATCCAAAGATCAACTTAAAAAGTGCTATGCAATTTCTGAAGAAAAATTCAAAAGTCTAGAAGCCTATATTGTATTAGAAAATGCTGATTTTAATGAAAAAACCACGAAACATTCGACCTCAAAAAAACTAAATATTTCTGGAAAATTCAATCCTGACCAATTATCACAACAAGATTGGCAAAAGATGGGATTTTCTGAAAAACAAGCAGCTGCCATTCTCAAATATAAAAACTATCTCGGCGGCAGTTTTGTAAGCAAGGAAAAACTAAAAGATTGTTTCATCATCAATGACGAGCAGTTTTCTCAAATGAAATCCTATCTTATTCTTCCAGAAAAAACGCCCGAAAATTTCAATAAGTTTGCGAATCATTCACCTTCAAAAACAAAAATAAATTATCAGAAATTCGACCCTAACCTCTTAGATGTTAAAGCTTGGCAAAGTTTGGGCTTCTCTGAAAAACAAGCACATGTCATCGTTAATTATCGCGAGAAAAACCTGAAAGGAAGCTTCCGAACATTAGACGACATTAAATCTTGCTTTGTGATTTCCGAAGAAAAATTTGAGGACTTAAAACATTACATTATTCTGAATCCCGATAATTTTAAAAATTCAAATACCGAAAAAACATTTGATAAAATTGTGCAACAAACGGATTTTACAAGTTTAGATTTAAATAAAATTAGTTTTAAACAGCTTATTGAATTTGGCTTTGATGAGCGTGCTGCGGGAAGTTTTGTAGGATTTCGGAAAAAACTGGGTGGATTTGTCAACACACAACAAATGCTAGATACTTATAATATTGATAAAGATTTGATGCAAAAATTGATTAATACTTGTAAATTTTCTACCGATGATGTCCAAAAATATTCCTTAGTGGACGCACCAGAAGATTGGTTAAAAAGTCACCCTTACTTTAAATATTCTGCAGATAAGATCATTTTTTATCGAACAACTTATCCGAATGACGACAAAATTTGGAAATTCCTGAAGCTAAAACCAGAATACGAAACCCGAATGCGTTGGTATATCAAATAATTCTTGATTCTTGATTCTTGATTCTTGATTCTTGATTCTTAAAATAACTTATAAAGTTTTTGAAGATCCTTCAAGAAGTTGATTGAGTTCTGACAGTTCCTCTTTTGTCAAATCGCGCCATTTTCCCAAAGGCAAATCGAGGTTGATATTAAGAACACGAATACGTTTCAGTTTTTTCACATCATAGCCAAGATATTCACACATGCGACGGATTTGTCGATTAAGACCTTGTGTCAAAATAATCCTGAATGTCATGGTATCGATCTGGTCAACCACACATTTTTTTGTTACAGTATCAAGAATCGGAACGCCATTTCTCATTTTATTAAGAAAAGTTGGCGAAATGGGCTTGTCAACACGCACAATATATTCTTTCCCGTGGTTGTTTTTGGAACGAAGAATTTTATTAACAATATCGCCATCGGACGTCAACAAAATAAGACCTTCGCTCGGTTTGTCAAGTCTACCAATTGGGAAAATACGTTTGGGATGATTAATATAATCGATAATATTATTCTTTTCGCGCTGCGTATCGGTTGTACAGACAATTCCGACAGGCTTATTGAACGCGATATAGACATGCTGTTCTTCGGTTTTGCGGATTGAAATACCATCAACAAAAATTTCATCTTCGTCCGAAACTTTTGTTCCCATTTCTGGAACTTTCCCATTAATTGTAATTCGGCCTTCTTCTAGAAGTTTGTCCGCTGCTCTTCTAGAACAATAACCAACCTCTGACAAATATTTATTAATACGTGTTTTTTCCATTTTTTTTGTTTATAAATCTTCAAATTTATAATCGTTATCCAGGTATTTTTCGGAGGCATTTTCAATTAAAAAATCACCAATTTTTGTTCTTCTTAATTGTGTTAAATAAGCGCCAACACCCAATTCCTTGCCAATATCGTGTGCCAAACTACGGATATAGGTTCCTTTGGAACAACCTACGGTAAAACTTACCAAAGGAAAATCAATATGGATATCTATAATATAATGAATCGTAGTTTTTCTGGATTTCATTTCCACTTCTTCTCCTGCTCTTGCGAGATTGTAGGCACGTTCGCCATCAATTTTTATAGCAGAAAAAATGGGTGGTTTTTGCTCTATTTCTCCAACGAATTTTGATAATGCTTCATGAATATTTTCTTCTGTGATGTGTGAAAAATCCTGATGTTGTATTTCTGGTTTTTCGGTGTCGTAGGATTCTGTCTGAACACCGATTTTTATTTCGGTCCAATATTCTTTTGGGGCATCTTGGATTTCGGGAATTTTTTTGGTAAACTTTCCGGTGCAAACAATTAAAAGTCCTGTAGCACGCGGATCCAAAGTGCCTGCATGTCCAATTTTAAATTTTTTGGGAAGTTCTTTAAACTCTCTTTTTAGTTTGTATTTGAGTTTATTAACCGCTTGAAAAGAAGTCCAATCCAAAGGTTTGTCCACTAAAAATATATAACCTGATTGTAATTGTTCGGAAGTCACTTTTGGAAACTTGATAAATATTAATAATTATGTCTTAGCTCTTGATCTTGGCTCTTGGCTCTTGTTTCTTGATTTTTGTTTCTACAACTTCTCAAGTGTTTTGCAATCTGCAGCCCGACTTGAGCGGAGCTCTTTCTAATATGGGGTGGCTGAGCGGAGCCGAAGCCTCTCCAATATTAGAAAAGCGGGAGCGGAAGGCGGAAAAGCTGCCCAAAAAAAAATTATTTACTAAAGAATTGGAAATAAATCAACAATGCGATACCAACAAATATCCTGTACCAACCCCAAGGTCGGAAACCGTATTTATTAAGCAAACCTATGAAAGATTTTATGGCGATAAGCGCTACAACAAAGGCTACAACATTCCCCACTACAAAAGCTATAATGTGATCTTGTGACGACAATATCATCTCGTAGCCCTTCATCGCATGGTCTGTACCTTTACCCCAAGTTTTTACAAATACCGAATAAACGGTCACTGCCAACATCGTAGGAACTGCCAAAAAGAATGAAAATTCTGCCGCTGCTTTTCTTGTTAAACCCTGTGTCATCCCACCGATGATAGATGCTGCGCTGCGGCTTGTACCAGGCATCATCGCCAGACATTGCCAAAAACCAATAATAATTGCTTTTTTGATGGTAATTTCTTTTTCGTCATTTATTTTTGGATTTTTGAACCAACTGTCAGCAAACAATAAAATAATTCCACCCAAAACTAAAACTGATGAAATCGCAATTTGGTTACCCAAAACAGCTTCAATTTTATCATCGAATAAATATCCTAATGCCAAAGCTGGAATTACTGCGAAACCAAGTTTTAAATAAAATTGTAGATTGTTAAGATCAAAAAACTTTTTCCAATAAGCTACCACAACGGAAAGAATTGCCCCAAACTGAATGGAAACCTGGAACATCTTGAGAAATTCTGTTTCCTCCATACCCATAAGATTGGCAGCAAAGCCCATGTGGGCGGTTGAAGAAATTGGAAGATATTCGGTAAGTCCTTCTACAATAGCTATAATTATTGCTTTTAATAATTCCATCCTTTTGTTTTAATTAAATTGAAAAAACTTTGAAAAAGAATAGACTTCTCCAAAGTTTTTGATGTGGTTATAATTGTAATAAAAATTATTTTTTGTCACGTTTCAAAATGGCGTACACCTGAATTACAAATCCTGCAATTACCAAAAGTGGCGCAATTCTTATTCTACGAACTGAGAAAATCCCTTCGTTCCAGTAGTTAGGATCGAATTTGCCTTCTGGTGTTGTATTGGCATCTGCGCCCATCATCAGAACAAATCCTAAAATGATGCAAGCCAAACCGATTAACATCCATTTGAAGTTGGATTTTCCGAAGTAGAAATTATTTTCTTTTGGCGTAGTCGGCGTGGAAGCTGGGCTCCCGTAATTGTCTGCCGAAAGTTTATTTTTTTTTGCCATAATTATGAGTAATACAAATCATCAACATGAGATCTCAAAAATCTCCAAGTTGCAAAGATAGTACTTAGAACCGTTATTAAAATACCGACACCTAATACACCTAAAGCTAATAATAAATACTGATTAGAATCATTCACAAAAGAAGTCCCAATTTGGTCTGTGAAGAAATACCAAAGTCCTCCCAAAGCTGCAAGTCCTATGAATGAACCTAGTAATCCTAAAACTACTGCTTCGATGATGAAAGGTTTCAAAATAAATCGACGCTTCGCACCAACCAACTGCATGGTTTTAATAATAAAACGTTTTGAGTAGATTTTTAGACGAATAGAATTATTAATCAACACCATTGCCAAAACTAAAAACAATATTGAAAATCCAAGAATCCATTTGAGAATTCTATTCAGATTATTGTACACATATTTGGTCAACGTATCGTCGTTTTTCACTTCTTTGATGCCTGGTACTTTTGACAGTTCCAAAACCACCTGATCCATCTTCGCAGGATCAACATATTCAGGCTTCAACGATACTTCAACAGAAGCTGGAAAAATATGAGCATCGAACAAAGCTTCGGAATCGATTCCCATACTTTTTTTGGCTTCAACAGAAGCTTGCTCACGCGAAATAAAAGTTGCTTTTTTCACAAAAGGTAGTGCCTTTATAAGTTCGTAACTTACCGCGTTGTCTTTTGCAATTTTAGCAGAATCTTTAACATCGAGTTGTTCGTCAAAATAAGCCTGAACAACCAATTGTTCTTTAATATAATCCGAATATTTTTGAGCATTTATAAGGATTAACCCAAATAAGCCCACAAGAAAAAGAACTAAAGCAATACTAATAACTACGGTAATGTTACTGGATCGTAATCTACTTTTGTTAATATCCTCTACAGTCTTTGGCATTAATGAAATTTTTCTGCTAAAATAGAAAATTATATTCACTTAAGCCTTGAAAATAGGGCAAAGTATTGTTAATAAAATCATAAAAAGAAAATTATAACTTCAATTTCTAAGATTTTTAATTGGGGCAATCCCGCAAAATCCCAGTTTTAATCCTGGCTATTTTACGGTCGGGCTGTCCGCTATTATCTTTTGGTTTTGTCGTTCGGACGGCTCCGCTACGCTCCGCCGCCTCACGCCAAACCCAAAAGGATAGCCGCTACCATCCCTATTGCGGGATTTGTCAACAGAAGAAAAATTCTGTGATTCAATAAAAATATCAGTTAATTAAAATATCTTTGCAACATGAATGTACGCGCCAAAAAACACCTCGGTCAGCACTTTTTAACCGACCAAAATATTGCACGAAACATTGTAGATGGACTTTCCTACCAAGGCTACGACCAAGTTTTGGAAGTTGGTCCTGGTATGGGTGTTTTGACCAAATTTTTATTAGACAAACCCACAGAAACTTTCGTTGCCGAAATCGATACAGAATCTATCGACTATCTCAAAATACATTATCCAAAACTGGAAGAACAACACTTTGTAGGTGATTTTTTGAAGATTGACATACCAACAGTATTTGGAAAACAATTGGCGGTAATCGGTAATTTCCCTTATAATATTTCGTCGCAAATTTTGTTTAAAATTGTTGATAATTACGAGTATGTTCCTGAGATGGTAGGCATGTTCCAAAAGGAAGTTGCTGAGAGGACTGCCGCAAAACCAAGAACCAAAGATTACGGTATTTTGTCGGTAATGATACAAGCTTATTATGATGTGGATTATATGTTCACGGTTCATGAAAACGTTTTCAACCCACCACCGAAAGTAAAATCTGGCGTTATTCGTATGCTGAGAAATCCAAAAGAAGGATTAGCAGGACATGAGGAATTGTTCAAAAAAATTGTGAAAGCTGGTTTCAACCAAAGAAGAAAAAAATTGAGCAATGCTCTTAAAGTTCTGAACATTCCGGAAGCAATAAAATCACATGCTTTTTTGGACATCCGCGCTGAGGAATTATCGGTTGCTGATTTCATCAGTTTCACCAAAGAATGGAAAGAGGCTTTGTAATTTTTACTACAAGTTTTAAATAAAAAAAAAACTTCTCGAATTGAGAAGTTTTTTTTATCGAATATATGTCCCGTCCTGAAATAGCGATACAAAAAAGAAATCGTTATTATGGAAGAAAGAAGCAATTATGTCAAACGCACTCAGCGCGATTACAGTATGTCTTTTAAGTTGAGTGTTGTAAAAGAAATCGAGTGTGGGGAGTTATCTACTGTGGGTGCTTGCCGTAAGTATGGCATCCAATCTCGAAGCACAGTTGTGAGTTGGCTCAGAAAATTTGGTACCTTTGATTGGGAGAACCAAACACCCTCGAATATGCCAAAGTCACCAGAACAAAAGATCATGGAGCTTGAAGCCCAAGTAAAGCTTTTGCAAAAGCAGAAGGCTTTCCTTGAGAAACAGGCTTATGTGGCTGATAAAAAAGCCATTATTTTCGATATGATGATTAACCTTGCCGAAGAGGAATATCAAATTGATATACGAAAAAACTCACCACCCGAACTATCGAATCTTTCCGAAGGGAACAAAAAGAAACCATAAGTTTCTCCTGTGAATTGTTCGGGGTTGATCGACAGGTTTATTATCGTCATTTGAAACGAAGAGCAAAGCGGCAACAAAATGCACAGCAGGTTGTGGATTGGGTAGCAGAGCTGCGAATGATTCATCCAAAAATGGGTGGAAAGAAACTGTATTTTCTTTTGAAAGAGAAACTTGAAAATTTAAGAATTGGCAGAGACAAATTCTTTGACTTCTTAAGGGCTAACCATTTGTTAATCATTCCCAAAAGAAGTTATCACAAAACTACCAATTCGTATCATCGTTTTAAAAAACATAAAAATTTGATTAAAGATTATCAATACAAAAAGCCTAATAATGTTTGGGTATCAGACATAACTTACTTGGGAAACAGAGAAAACCCAGCCTATTTAAGCTTGATAACCGATGCTTATTCTAAGAAAATCGTAGGCTTTGATGTGTCGGATTCTTTGGCAACGGAATCTTGTTTAAATGCTCTAAAAATGGCATTGAAAAAAGAAAACCCGAAGAGTCTTATTCATCACTCAGACAAAGGTTTACAATATTGTTCCGATGATTATCAAAAGCTATTGAAAAAGCATAAAATCCGTTGTAGTATGACACAAGAATCAGATCCTTATGAGAATGCCATAGCCGAAAGAATCAATGGAATTTTAAAACAGGAATATGATATTGATAAATTTAATGTAGATTTGAATACAAGAAAGATTTTGGTCAAACAAACCGTAGAGATTTATAATGAGTTCAGACCGCATTTGTCAAACTATTATTTAACACCGATGCAAATGCACCAACAACAAGATTTAATACCAAAATCGTACAAAAAGAAAAACAGTACAAATACGAATATATGTACTGTTTAAAATAAAATTTTATTGGTCTAATCCTGTATCATTTTTTCAGGACGTTACAAACATTTAAAAATTATTTAGTAATAATTAATTTTTTCGAAGTTGATTTGCCATCATGGTCAACTTTTAAGAAATATACGCCAGAGCTTAAGCTTGACAAATCAATTTTCTCAGTTTGCTTACCTGCAGCTTTCAAATCTTTTTTAGCAGTTACTAGACGCCCTTCCGCTGTGAAAATGCTGTATGAAACATTTTTTGCATTAATATCTAAAGTGAAGATACCATTCTTAGACGGATTTGGATGAACAGCGACTACATCTTTAGCAGTATTAACATCTGTTGTCGCTAAATCTGAATTAATTTTAAACTTCGTTTTATTAACGTTTAAGAATACGTTATCAATTGCTTTAATCATAATTCTTGCATTATCAGTAAGTCCCCAACCTCCTGGCACTGTGAAGGTATATGTACCATTGTTTGGTGTACTATCTACTACAATATGCGGGAACGTTAATCCTCCGTCTGTAGATAATAATATCGTAACATTTGCTGTATTAACAGGCGCTACGTTGGTATTAGCAACATCCCATGTTATGGTTTGTGAAGAGCCTAAATTCCACACCACATCATTTGCAATCTGAGATGTTACAACGAACGGACCTGATGTTGCATCTACAGTTAATTTGATATCATCTCTTGCTGATTGTCCTCCAACTGGATTGTTATCTCTTACCAAGAGCGAAAAAGTAAGCGTTCTTGCTACCGTTGATAATTTTTCCCATGCTCTATAATTAGAAGCTGTATTTATGCCGCCATTATAACCTTCAATAATTGTTGATAGTCTTGGGAAATATCTGTCGGGAGAAGTACTTGCAAATAATGATCTAAACATAGGGCCAACCGTGTTAGCTGGACGAGGAGGCATTGTTGCCGATCCATAATCAATCTGTTCCCAATTGTATGTTATCGCATCACCATCTGGGTCAGAAGCTTCACCCGTCAATACAAATGGTGTTTCTTTTGGAATAGTTCTGTCTGGTCCTGCATTAGCAACTGGTTCGTTATTACCTGTTGGTGTATTAGCGCCACAATTCCCTGACGTTGTTATGTGATTATACATTTCTCTAATACTTATTGCATGGAAATAGGCATCACTATTATTTTGTACATTTGGAGAGCAGATACCAGCATATCCCATAATTGTGCTAGCACTTCCAGGCTCAATTGATGTTGAGTTATTTCTGTTACAATTATTATTTTGGGTATGATTTGCTCCAAACTGATGTCCCATCTCGTGCGCAACATAATCAATAACAAATGGATCTCCAACAGGGGATGCAGAACCAGTTACCCCACCAGCTTTATAGGTATTGCTACATACAGATGGACGGTATGCCACACCGTTATCATTCCCTTGTTGTGCTTGGAAATAAACGTGTCCGATGTCATAATTAGCAGAGCCAATTGTATTATCCACTACAGTTTGATTAGCACCAAGCATTGAACTTGCATTTAATGGATTGTAAGAATCCGAATGAATAAAAATTAACAAGTCATTATTAGGGACCAATTCTAATTTAACAGAAATATCGTTGCCATAAACTTCATTAAGTCTATTAACCGTTAAGTTAAGCGCAGCCATAACCGCAGTTTTCTTCTGTTGATCTGTACCATTACCAACCCCTGCAGCATTAGCCGTAAAGGCCGTATATTCAATCGTTGTAGCGAGTGCTAGTCTATACTTTCTCATTAGACCATCTACAACCGTTTTTTGATCACCAGCTGATTCTAAACTTTGCTGAATTTGTTTTTCATTAACCTCATCGAACAGACATTCAAAATTACGCTTAGAGGATGCACCTTTTCTGTTATACATCATATAGACTTTATTATCTTTTGAATAAGAATCTATATAAGATATGTTCGCATTATTTCTAATAATCGCATTAAATCCAAAATATGGATCGTAAGTGAATGAAATTTTAGTTAACGGATCTCCAACTTTAACGCCTGTGAAAGAGCGCACGTCAGCATATTTGGCCTGTAAGTCAGGATGCATCGTTGAAGATTCTATAACTTCAAAGGTATCTGTTGTACCATGTTCGTTTGGAAATTTCATTAAAGTTTTTCCACTATTCTTTGAAATAGCCGATAATTGGGATACGAATTGCGACTCATTAAGTCCTAACAATTTGTAATCTTGTACACTAATGACTCTTTCTCTCGTGTTATTAATATTTCTATTCGAAATATTTGACCATGAATTTTGCTGAGCAAAAATCCCTCCAGATAAAAGGCTAATCCCTACTCCTAGGAATAATTTTGATTTCATAAATATTTATTTTTTGCGATTAATTTATTTTTTCTAGTTTAATTTGTTTGGGTTGGCTTTGGATTTTAAGAATCAAAACGGGATGCGTTTTCTTATCTTCTTGATATTCCGAATTTTCGATTTCTTTATATTTAACAAAGATACTTTTGGCATCAGCTTTTAGGCTAACAACTTCTAAGTCAGCATAAGGCATTTTAGAACTCAGCCTCGGTTTCAAAACCAACAAGCTTTCATCAGTATTTAAAGCTGGTATTGGCGCGGATCTTTTAAAACTGGGATCATTAAGTTTCACATATAAGGCCATAACCTCCTCGATAGAATTTATGATAAAAACATCTTTGGAACTGAAATCTTTATTAAGTCGTCGCTCTTCTTCGAATTGGATATCTCTCATTTCTTTACTATCTTGGATATTTATATTGGATGATATTGCATTACAAGACAATACAAAAACGAATAGAAATATAGGTGCTAATATTTTCATCTTTTCGCCCAAAGATAGAAATAACATTCTAAAAAGAAAATTATATGGTGAAAACTATTAGAATTTAACAATTATAATCCATTAATTACAACAACTTATTAAAATCCTTTTCTAACTTATTTCATTAAAAACCAAAACTATAAAACATCATTTTATAAAAAATTAATCTTGATTCATTATTGCAAAAACCGCAAAACTCGCAAGCCAATGGTCGCCACCATAATTACTTTTAGCCATCATGGGCAATGCTTTTTCTAAGAAATGTTCTGAAGTTTCAGCAAATGCGTTCTTCAGCGGATGCCTTTCTGGCAAAGCTTTAGAAATGGATTTCATACACCAAGCTTTACTAAAGGAAAGCCCCACCAAATGCACAGTTTGGTAATCTTCCAAATCGCTGACAATCGGTATTTTAGAAATATTATCGATGCTTTTTTTATCATAAAAATTGTTGATCCAAACTTCAAAATCTTTTTGAGAGAGTACACGGCGCATAAGATCTGCAATTTCTAAACTCGGTGAGAAAAAATCCGAACCATCGGGCTCCAAATACGCTGGTGTTTTTTCATCTTTTAAATAAAAGTCTTTGGCTTTTTGTACAAGTTGATTTTCAAAATCTTTATCACCCACTTTCCTTGCCCAATCTATGGCAAAACCCATTGCAAAAGCAGAATTAGAATGTACACCTGTTCTGTTAGGATAGGTCTGCTTGGGAAGGTAAGTTTTCCACAATCTAAGAATCTCATCGGTCAACAGCTTCATATTTTGATGCCAAACTTTGGCTTTTGGATGCTGCCAAGTTGCGAGTTCTTCATCCAATTTTAATAACCAAGCCCAGCCGTAGGTGCGTTCAAAATTTTTTGCTAAATCATATTTGGTGAAATAAAGCGCTTCCTTTTTTAAAGCTTCGGCAGTAAAACTTTGATCCAAAATTCTTTCAATCTTTGAGGTTTGAAAAATATTAGGTTTCTCTTTTAAAATTTTTACCAACATCCAATGTCCATGCACCGAACTGTGCCAATCGAAACAGCCATAAAAGGAAGGATGCAAATCGCTTGGGCGCAGGCTAACCTCATGTACAGAATTAATGATATGTGCCGTTTTGTTAGGATATTCTTGCTGAATGCATTTGAGGGGCATCGTTGCTAATTGGTTTGCCAATTGATCTGACAATTCTGTTTTCTGAGCGGCCAGAGTGGAAGGTATTAATAAAAGGAGTCCTAGATATTTCATGTCAAGATTTATAAAAGTTCTAAAATACAAAAATCCCCTTCGTTACCGAAAGGGATTTTAAATATCTCAAAAAAGTTGGATTATTTTTTAGCGATACTTCTTGAAATTACAATTTTCTGAATTTCTGAAGTGCCTTCGTAGATCTGAGTGATTTTTGCATCACGCATGAATCGTTCTACGTGGTATTCTTTAACATAACCGTATCCACCGTGTACTTGTACAGCTTCAACCGTTGTATCCATCGCTACTTGTGACGCGTATAACTTCGCCATGGCACCACTTTCAGAAATATCCAGACCAGCATCTTTCTCTGCAGCCGCTTTAAAACAAAGCATTCTCGCCGCTGTAATATTAACATGCATATCTGCTAATTTGAAAGCAATAGCTTGGTGGTTGATAATTTCTGTTCCGAAAGCTTTTCTTTCTTTTGCATATTTTAACGCCAATTCGTAAGCACCAGAAGCGATACCTAAAGCTTGAGAAGCGATACCGATTCTACCACCATTCAACACAGCCATCGCAAAGTTGAACCCGAAACCGTCTTCACCAATTCTGTTTTCTTTTGGCACTTTCACATCTGTGAAAAGTAATGAGTGTGTATCACTACCTCTAATGCCTAATTTATCTTCTTTTGGTCCAATTTCGAAACCTTCCCAACCTCTTTCTACGATAAAGGCGTTGATACCTTTATGCTTCTTCTCTGGATCTGTCTGTGCAATAACGATATAATAAGATGCGTTACCACCGTTAGTAATCCAGTTTTTAGTACCGTTTAATAAATAATAATCACCTTTATCTTCTGCAGTTGTACGTTGAGATGTTGCGTCAGATCCAGCTTCTGGCTCAGACAATGCGAAAGCACCGATAACTTCTCCACTTGCAAGAGGTTTTAGATACTTCATTTTTTGCTCTTCACTAGCAAATTTTTCCAAACCTGCACAAACCAAAGAGTTGTTAACAGACATTACTACTGCTGCAGAAGCATCTACTTTTGCTATTTCTTCCATAGCTACAACATAAGAAACACTGTCAAGACCAGCTCCGCCGTATTTTGGATCAACCATCATACCTAGAAAGCCTAGCTCTCCCATTTTCTTAACTTGTTCTGTTGGGAATTTTTGATGCGTATCTCTTTCAATAACGCCAGGAAGCAATTCAGTCTGAGCGAAATCTCTTGCTGCTTGCTGAATCATCAGTTGTTCTTCTGATAAATTAAAATCCATATCAATTAAAAGTATTGTTTGCTTGTAAAATTACGATTTTTTAGGAAATTTAAAACGATATGTTATGAATAAAAAACAGCTTTGTTATTTTAAGAAAAAAAACTATATTTACGAAAATCAATAATTTATTTAAATTAATTAAAAACTTATCAAACTTTCAACTATATGTCTGTCAAAAGAACATTCGATTTTGCTCATAAGGCTCTAAATCAATATCCTAAAAATGATGCGTTGGTCACCAAAAAGAACGGAGAATGGAGAAAAACATCCACCTTAGAGTTTATTAACCAAGCAAACAAAATTTCGCGAGGACTACTAAAGCTAGGCATTAAGCCTGGTGACAAAATAGGATTGATAACTTCCACCAATCGTACAGAATGGAGCATCCTGGATTTGGGAATTTCCCAAATTGGCGCCATCAGCGTTCCTGTCTATCCAACAATTTCGGAGGAAGATTACGTTTATATTTTTAATAATGCAGAAATTAAATATTGTTTCGTTTCTGATGCTGAACTATATAAAAAAATAAAAATTGTGAAGCCAGAAGTCTCCTCATTGGCTGGCGTTTTTTGTTTTGACGATGTTGATGCCGCTCCCAATTGGAAAGAAATTCTGGATCTTGGTGAAGATGATGCCACACAAGAAGAAGTTAATGATTTGTCAAAAGGCATTCAGGAAGATGACGTGGTAACTTTGATCTATACTTCAGGAACCACAGGCCGACCAAAAGGTGTGATGCTGACCCATAAAAATATTGTTTCAAACGTATTAGGAAGCGATTCCAGAATTCCGCGGGATAAAAGTATTAATTACAAAGACCTTCGCGCACTGAGCTTCCTCCCAATCTGTCATATTTTCGAAAGAATGGTTTATTATATTTTCATTAATAATGGTATTTCTGTTTATTATGCGGAAAGCATCGAAAAAATTGGTGAAAATGTCAAAGAAGTAAAACCTCATTATATGACTGTAGTTCCGCGTTTGGTAGAAAAAGTTTATGACTCTATTTATAATAAAGGAACAGCTGCTGGAGGTTTAAAATCAAAAATATTCCTTTGGTCTATTTCCATTGCTGAAAAATACAACTTACAAGCGCCAAAATCTTTCGCACATATTATCGTGGATAAACTGGTTTTTAAAAAATGGAGAGAAGGTTTGGGCGGTAATTTAATAACATTAGTTTCGGGATCTGCCGCGCTTTCGTCCAGACTTAACAGAATGTTTCAAGCTGCAGGAATTCCAGTTTTGGAAGGTTATGGTTTAACAGAAACCTCGCCTGTAATTTCGGTAAATAGTTTCGAAAAAATGAGACTAGGCTCTGTGGGAGTTCCATTAGAAAACGTCACTGTCAAAATCGCTGCAGACGGCGAAATTATAGTAAAAGGACCTTCTGTCTTTAATGGTTATTATCAAGATGAGGAAAAAACCAAAGAAGCTTTTACCGAAGACGGCTATTTCAAAACTGGAGATATTGGACATATCGACGACGATGGATTCTTGTTTATTACCGATCGTAAAAAAGAAATGTTCAAAACTTCGGGAGGGAAATTTATCGCGCCTCAGGTCATTGAGAACCATGCAAAAGCTTCAAAGTTTATAGAACAAATTATGGTGGTCGGCGAAGGCGAAAAAATGCCAACAGCTTTGATACAGCCAGATTTCAATTTTGCGCAAAATTGGGCCAAACTTAAAAATATCACCATCGGCACAACACCAGAAGAAATTGCTAATAGTCCAGAATTAAAAGCTCGTATTTTGCAAGAAATGGAAACTTTAAATAAAAAACTGGGCAAATGGGAACAAATCAAAAAAATTGAATTGACACCAAAAGTTTGGAGTATTGATGATGGTCTATTGACGCCAACACTCAAATTAAAAAGAAAAGCGATAAAAGAAGCCTTCAACGATTTGTACGAAAGATTATACGACAGAAAATAAAATTAATTTTCTTCAACCTAAAAGAGGCTGTCTCAAAAGATAAACCAATGCTCTGAGAATCTTCTAAATGACAAAAGTTGTCAAACAGGAGTCCGAGAGAGGGGGTACTTTTGAAACAGCCTCTTTATTTTTTTGAAAAAATTGATAATCCTTATATTTGCATCCAACCTTTGTTACAAACAACATGACATTAACTCGAATTTTCGACATACCCTATATAACATTAAAAAAATACGCCAAACCCGATTACATCAATGACAAAATTGATGGCAGTTGGCGACATTACAGCACCGCAGAATTCATAGCAAAAAGCGACCAATTCTCGCGTGGACTAATAAAATTGGGACTAAAAAAGGGCGATAAAATAAGCTTAATAACCTCAACCAACAGAACCGAATGGTGTGTTATCGACCAAGCGGCCTTGCAATTAGGAATTATCACAGTTCCTATCTACCCTTCTATTTCTCAAGCAGATTGTGTGTATAATCTGGGAGATTCGGATTGTTTTTATTGTTTCGTTTCCGATGAAAAACTTTACAACAAAATTGATGAAATACGTAAAGATCTTCCATTATTAAAAGACATCTATACTTTTGACAAAGTTAAAAACGCTAAAAGCTGGAACGAGATTTTAGACTTAGGAAAAGATGAAAGCTCACAAGCAGATTTAGAGCAAATTAAAAAAGAAATTTACCCCGAAGATTTGGTGTCAATCATTTACACTTCTGGCACGACAGGAACACCGAAAGGCGTTATGCTGACACACAACAATATCGTACAAGATATGATTGGCTGCGAAGATAGAATTCCGCGTCGAGAAGGTGATGACAGCCGTGCGCTGAGCTTTTTGCCGATGTGTCACGTTTTTGAAAGAATGATTTTCTACCTTTTCACCTACAATGGTTTTGCAATCTATTTTGCCGAAAGCACCGATAAACTTAGTGAAAATCTTCAAGAGGTGAAACCACATTATATGACCGTTGTGCCGCGGGTTATTGAGAAAGTTTATGATTCTATTTACAAAAAAGGAACCGAAGCTGGCGGCATCAAAAAAAGAATTTTCTTATGGTCTTTAAAAATTGCTGAAAATTACAAACTAGGAACGCCGAAAACTTTTTGGCACCATATCGCCGACAAATTGGTGTTCTCAAAATGGCGTGCTGGTATTGGTGGCAATATTCTAACTTTGGTATCTGGCTCTGCTCCACTTTCAAAAAGATTGAACATCATGTTCCAAGCAGCGAGAATCCCCATCCAGGAAGGCTATGGCTTAACCGAAACATCGCCAGTGATTTCTGTTAACAGCTTTGAATTTATGAAAATCGGATCTATTGGAAAACCACTTTTCAATGTCGATGTTAAAATTGCAGAAGATGGCGAAATCTGTGTAAAAGGTCCAACGGTTACGCAAGGTTATTACAAAAATCCAGAATTAAGCGCACAAGCTTTTGATGCTGAAGCTTATTTTAAAACAGGCGACATTGGTATTATTGACAAAGATGGTTTCTTATTTATCACCGATAGAAAGAAGGAAATGTTCAAAACGTCGGGAGGAAAATATGTTGCGCCTCAAGTTATTGAAAATCTTGCCAAAGCCTCTCTGTTTATAGAACAAATTATGGTGGTTGGTGAAGGCGAAAAAATGCCGACTGCTTTGGTGCAACCCGATTTCGAATATGCTAAACAATGGGCCAAAGAAACCAACATCAACATCGGAACAACACCTGCGGAAATTGCAAAAAATCCAGTACTAAAAGCTGCCATCGAAAAAGAAATAATTAACCTCAACAAAAATCTTGGCAACTGGGAACAAATCAAAAAAATAGAACTAACACCCGAGATTTGGACCGAAGACAACGGCATGTTAACGCCAACGTTGAAGCTAAAACGAAAAACGATAAAAGAACATTTTATCAAACTTTACAACAAACTTTACGATAGATAACAAACAAAAAGAGCTTCATTTTGGAAGCTCTTTTTTATTTTAAAAGTTCAAAATCAAAAACTTATTTCAAAAGATTTTTCAAAGCAGAATCTAGATTTGGGTACTTGAATTTAAAACCTTGTTTTTCAATTTTATCAACCGAGACGCGACTGCCTTTTAGAATTAAATTTGACATTTCTCCGAACATTAATTTTAACATAACAGCGGGGACTTTTGGAAAGACAATTTTCTTTTCCAAAATTTTGGCAATCGTCTTTACAAATCCTTTATTGTTTACAAATTCTGGCGTTGCAGCATTGTAAGCTCCTTCCATCGCCGTATCCCCCAAAGCTTTTTGATACATAGCCACCATATCATCGATATGTATCCACGGCATCCATTGTTTTCCAGAACCAAGTGCAGAGCCAACATTTTTTTCTATCGGTTCTTTTAATTCCTGCAACAATCCGCCATTATTTGACAACACACCCGATGTTCGCAAAACGACCACTCTATTTGACACCGTTTTAAACTCATCAGCTTTGGCCTCCCAAGCCTGACAAACTTTTCCTAAAAAATCTTGTGCTGGCGAATCGTTTTCAGTGAAAATTTTATCCGAAGTTACTGCACCATAATAGCCAATGGCTGAAGCCGAGACAAAAACCTGAAGTTGTTGCTGACGTTTTTTTAATTCGGTTAAAAGAAAATCGGCGGCATTAACGCGACTTTCCAAAATCAAATTTTTAAATTTCTTCGTCCAGCGGACCGCAATGGGACTTCCTGCGAGATGGACAATGGCTTCCACGCCGTCCAAAGCAGATTCTTCAAGATATTTTTTTTCGTAATCCCAAAGGAAAGCTTGGTAAGGGTTTTTTTCTTTTTCGTTATCATCGCGAACCAAAACAGAAACCTCATGATTCTCCGCAGTTAATCGTTCGCACAAAGCTCTTCCGATAAGTCCTGTAGCGCCAGTTATTAGAATTTTCATTTTTATTAAATCTTAAAGCAAACGGATTTTATCGTCTTCGATTTCAATTTTTTTATCTTTATAAAGACCGCCAATCGCTTTTTTGAAGTTCTTTTTACTCATTTGCAATTCGGATTTTATGTCTTCTGGCGAAGATTTATCCGATAGATAAATTAATCCGTAATTGTCATTCAGTTTGTCCAAAATAATTTGTTTGTACTCATCAATATTTTCAAAACCTTCTGGTTGAAGTGACACGTCTATCTTACCATCTTCGCGTATTGCTTTGATATAACCGCCTTCCGTGGAAAGTGGATAAAGCTTTTTGTAAACATCGGAAGCATAGATCAGTCCGATGTATTTTTTGTTGACAATAACATTCCAGCCCAGTTCGGATTCGCCCACCATCAAAAGATCTACTTTATCTCCTTTTTGGAAAGGAAGATCGGTGTATTGTGGATTTCTTTTAAACTTGGTCGTTCCTGTGATTCTTCCAGAAAACTCATCAATATAAACATAAACAATGTAGCGTTTCGCTTCTTGGATTTTCCCTTTTTGTTGTTTGTAAGGCACAAAAAGATCTTTAATAATTCCCCAATCCATAAAAGCGCCGCTAGGAAGACTTTGTACGCAACTCATCACCGCAAATTCGTCCACTTCACATAAAGGTGTTTCGGTTGTCGCTTTTAATTTGTCATCATCTTGATACACAAAGACGTCAACATCTTGATCAACTTCTAAAGTCGAGTTAACTAGAATCTTAGATAAAAAGGCTTTCTCACCTAATTCATCTATCAAAATGTAACCTGAGTTATTAACTTCTGAAACCTTTAGCGTCTGGAATTTTCCTACTTGCATTGTAAATATTTGTTACAAAATTAAGCAAAATAAAAACATCCGCCTTATAGACGGATGTTGTGTTTCTAAAACTTGTTTTTAAACGTAAATCCTAGCATAAACCAACGGCCTGGCATTGGCACAAGACTCGTTTCGGTATATTCAGCATTTGTAATATTGTTGACTAAAAGATAAATATTAAGCTTATCAGTCTGATAGTTTAACTTCGCATCAAGAAGATTATAACTTCCCAAAGCGATTCTCTCATTGTAACGATAGACAACTTCTGTCCCGAATCGCCAATATTTTGCATGCAACTTTGCATTGAATTGATGACGAAGATTATCTAAAACGTATTTCGAAAACGCTTGATCTTCACGATTAATTTTGTTATCCAGATAAGTATAACCTACTGACAGACTGTTAACTATCCAATTAAATTTTTGAGCAATTTCGGTTTCAAAACCAAGTGTTTTTATATTGCTAATATTTTCGGCACGCCAGATGGCAGCCAAAGAATCTTTTGTCCAGTCAATGGCGTTATCCGTATTTCTACCGAAACCACTTACTTTCAATAGAGAATTTGCGCGTTGATATTGATAGCCAATTTCATAATTCCATGCATTTTCTGGTTTTAAGTTAGGATTTCCAGTTTCGGTTTTACTAACATAATAAAGATCTGTATAAGTAGGGATTCGATTGGTTTTAGCAAGATTCCCGTAGATTTTGCTGTGGTCATCAAGATTATATCCAACATCTAAACCTGGATAAAAAAAGTTGCCAGTCCCTGGATAATTCGCCCAACTTACACCTGGGATAATGTTAAGTTTTTGATCTAGCAAACTAATCTGATGCTCAAAGAAAACTTGCGTGATAAAACGCTCTCTTTCGCCAAGATTATTACTACGAAGCGCTTCGTTACGGAAATCGACTCCCAAACCAGATTTACCCAAACTTGACACAAAGGACGTATTCAACTCACCGCCAATATTGTTACCAATATGCATATTACGATAGATTTCGGGCTTAACACGGTTAAACAAATACATATCTTGTCCTCTTCTCCAATACACATTGGCGTTGACTCCAAAATTTCCAAAAGACTGATCGTAAGACGCACTCACCAAGGACGTTTGTGTCTCTTCGTATTGATCTTTGGCTAATGGTGACGAATAAAATCCATTTGCACCAAATTTTTTCTCAGTAAAACCTGCTTGCATTTTGAAGTTGGCATCTTTAATTTTGAACTGATTTTGATACCAAATATTTTGTACATCCGAGTCTGTGTTAAAACGGTAACCGGCAGATTCTGCTTTACCAACTTGAATAAAATTTCCGAAATTTTCGTTTCCAAAATCGGCAGAAGCACCAAGAGACCAAGTTTTGAAATCCCCACCTGCAGCATTAATTTGATAAACATTGTCTTTACCAACATTGGTAATAATATTAATAACACCTCCGTAAGCATTCTGTCCAAAACGTCTAGCAGCAGGGCCTTTTATAATCTCAACGCGATCGATACTCGCCATATCAAAAGGAAGGTTAAACGTGTTATGTCCCGTTTGTGCATCATTCATTTTGATACCATTTATCAGAACCAAAACCTGCTCGAAAGAGCTACCGCGAATACTAAGATCTGTTTGTACATCATTCATCCCACGGCGACGCAAATCCATCCCAGTGAAATATTGTAGCAAATCAGCAACGCTTCGTGCTGGTGATTCTTGAATTTGTTTTTTAGAAATTATCGTAATATTTTCCGGAACTTTAGTAATTGGGGTTGAAAAAAACTTTCCTTTTACCACAACTTCTTCTATGTCTTGCTGTTGTGCCGAAAAAAATGCACAAGACAACGCAAAACCTGATAACAAAAGCTTTTTCATAGTTTTTTACAATTTTACGGGGGCAAAGCTATGCAATTAATAAAAAAATCAACAACAAAAAACAACCTATTTTAAGATTAAGTTAATTTTTTACTTTAAATAAATATTTTAGAAATAAAAAATACTAATCAAATATTTAAAAACAAAAAAATATAATCAATCAACATCATCCTTTATTAATATATTGATAGAAAAACGAAACAATTTTATTCATAAAAAATTGTTATTTTTTAAGCTATCATTTGAGCAGTAATTTATTTCACTGCTCTTCTCCTTTAAGAATCTGTCTAAAATTTAAGACAAAAATTTCCAAACGATTTCTAAATAAACATTAACAAAATAACTAGCTGAAAAAAACGCAATTTTTCGTAATTTTGTGGGTCTTAAATTTGATATGGCTACAACTGCAGAAATCGATATAAAAAAACAACTTTTTGTTAAAAACGCACATCTTAACAACCTGAAACACATTGATGTTTTAATACCAAAAAACAAACTCATTGTGATAACAGGCGTTTCGGGAAGTGGAAAATCTTCGCTAGCTTTCGACACGATCTATGCGGAAGGGCAACGTCGTTATGTTGAAAGTTTGAGCTCGTATGCACGTCAGTTTTTAGGAAAATTAGAAAAACCGAAAGTTGACGATATCAAAGGTCTTGCGCCATCTATCGCCATTCAGCAAAAAGTTATCTCGTCAAATCCCCGATCAACCGTTGGGACATCAACAGAAATTTATGATTATCTTAAACTTTTGTATGCGCGGGTGGGTCATACTTTTTCACCTATTTCTGGAGAAGAAGTCAAAAAAGACAGCGTTTCGGATGTTATCGATTTTATAAAATCTGCGAAAAAAGACAGCAGTTTTATTTTATTAGCACCTTTAGATTATAAAGTAGAAGATTTTTCTGAGCAACTTAAAACCCTGAAAGTTTCTGGCTTTACAAGATTGGAAATTGGTGGTAACGTAGCAAGTATAGAGGATTTAGAAAGCTTTGGCTTTGCACCAGAAATAGGTACCCAAATCAATTTGGTCATCGACCGGTTCAGTTATGAAGAGGACGAAAACTTTTTGCAACGTTTGGCAGACTCGATCCAGATGGCTTTCTATGAAGGTCACGGTTATTGTAGCTTAAAAAATAGTGATACCAATGACATCCGCGAATTTTCTAATAAATTTGAGTTAGACGGCATTGTTTTTAACGAGCCGAATGTTCATTATTTCAGTTTTAATAATCCTTATGGCGCTTGTCCAACATGCGAAGGCTACGGCAAGATTATCGGTATCGATGAAGATTTGGTAGTTCCTAACAAAAAACTTTCCGTTTTTGAAGATGGCATAGCACCGTGGAAAGGCGAAACGATGAGCGAGTGGAAAAAATCCTTCATTAAAAAAGCTAAAGATTTCCCTATTCATAAACCTTATCACGAATTAACGAAGGAGCAAAAACAATATTTGTGGCGTGGCGATAAGTCCGCAAGTTTTCCGAGCATTGATAATTTTTTCAAAATGCTGGAAGAAAATTTGTACAAAATCCAATACCGCGTGATGTTGTCGCGCTACCGTGGAAAAACCACCTGTCCAAACTGCGAAGGTTTGCGATTGCGCGAGGAAACTTCTTGGGTAAAAATAGATGGCTATAATATTCAGTCATTGATAGAATTGCCTTTGGATGAGCTTTTGCCATTAATCGAAAATTTTAAACTTTCCGATTATGATGCTGAAGTTGCAAAACGCTTGTTATATGAAATCAAATCAAGAATCGGTTTTTTACTGAAAGTTGGCCTTGGCTATTTAACACTTAACAGAACCTCCAACACACTTTCTGGCGGAGAAAGTCAAAGGATAAATTTGGCTACCAGCTTGGGAAGTTCGTTGGTTGGATCAATATATATTTTGGACGAACCAAGTATTGGACTACATTCTCGCGATACCGAAAATCTTATTGAAGTCTTAAAAAGTTTGCGCGATTTGGGCAACACCGTTATTGTTGTAGAACATGATGAGGATGTGATGCGTACCGCAGATTACATTATTGATATTGGTCCAGAAGCAGGATATTTGGGTGGCGAATTGGTATTTTCTGGAAATTATAAAGATTTGAAAAAAGCCAATACCTTAACCTCAAAATATCTTAATAATGAACTCCGAATTGAAGTTCCCAAAAAACGAAGAATTCCTAAAGAATTTATTAAAATAAAAGGTGCTCGACAAAACAATCTCAAAAATATTGATGTTGATGTTCCGTTAGAAGTTTTGACCGTTGTTACGGGCGTTTCTGGAAGTGGCAAATCCACTTTGATGAAGGAAATATTAACCAATGCCGTACAAATTCAACTCGGGATGGGAGGCAAAAAAGCCGATTATGACAGTGTCGAATTTCCGAAAAAACTAATCAAAAACATCGAACTGATTGACCAAAATCCTATTGGAAAATCCTCCCGATCCAATCCTGTAACCTATCTTAAAGCTTATGACGATATTCGGGATTTGTTTTCGAAACAAAAATCTGCCAAATTATTAGGTTTAAAACCGAAACATTTCTCTTTTAATGTAGATGGCGGTCGTTGTGACGAATGCAAAGGCGAAGGGGTCATCACCGTGTCGATGCAGTTTATGGCGGATATTGAGTTAGAATGTGAACATTGCCACGGCACACGTTTTAAAAATGAAATCCTTGAGGTTAAAGTTGACGAAAAAAACATTTCGGATATCCTGAAAATGACGGTTGACGAAGCTCTAGCTTTCTTCACCGATTTGCAAGAAAATAAAATCGTTCAAAAGTTAAAACCTTTACAAGAAGTTGGTTTGGGTTATTTGCAATTGGGGCAATCCTCTTCCACCCTTTCTGGTGGCGAGGCGCAACGTGTAAAGCTGGCATCATTTTTAGTAAAAGGTGTCACCACGGACAAAACTTTATTTGTGTTTGACGAACCTTCTACAGGCTTGCATTTCCATGATATTAACAAATTGATGACTTCCCTACAAGCTTTAATAGAATTGGGCCATTCGGTGATTGTCATTGAACATCAACCCGACATTATCAAATGTGCCGATTATATTATCGACATTGGACCAAATGCTGGAAAATACGGTGGAGATGTTGTTTTTACAGGAACACCAGAAGATTTGGCAAAGAATAAAAATTCAGCAACTGCAAAATATATTGCCGAAAAACTAAAATAAAAATAAAAAGAGGCTGTCTCAAAAGTCCCCCATCTCTCTGACTCCTATCTGACAACTTTTGTCATTTAAAAGATTCTTAGAGCATTGGTTTACCTTTTGAGACAGCTTTTTTTTATTGTTAATTATTAAAAATATTTTAAGCTAAAACATCTTGTAAATTTGGATTTTTATTGAAAGTTGCTTTTGCAAAAGGACAAAGTGGAATCACTTTTATATGATTCGCTCTCGCGTAGTCTACCACTGCCAAAAGTAGATTTTTCCCAACACCCATACCATTGTAGGATTCTTCTACCCCCGTATGATCGATAATAAATTTGTCGGTTCCTGCCCATGTGTAAGTCATTTCACCTGCATGGCGATCATCGATGAAAGCTTCGAACATTCCGTTTTTTTCGTTGTTTTGTTGTCTAATTTCCATTACATTTTTATTTAAATTCTGTATTAATAATAACTGAGTTTTCCAAAATTTTGTGAACAGGACATGCATTTGCGATATGTTGAAAACGCTTCATTTGTTCTTCGGGAATATCAGTTTTCGAAAACCGAATACTTCTATTGAAAATGCTTTTACTTTTGTCTGCATCGTCAAGCAAAGTAACATCCACAACAATTTCTCCAACATCCCAAGCTTTTCTTTCGGTGTACATTTTAAGCGTGATTGCGGTACAACTTGCTAGAGAAGCTGCCAAAAATTCTGTTGGTTTTGGTGCCACATCTTTTCCGCCTTTATCAATAGGTTCATCGACTAGAAATTCATGACGTTCGGTTTTTATTTTTGTTAAATAAAGTTCTTTACTAATATGTGCTGATACATTAACATCCATTTTGTTTCTTTTTACAATAATACACCAAATTCTTAAAAGTTAAATTGATGTGAGATAATAATTATCAGCTTTCTGTGGTCGAAAATATTAATAAAAGTTTCGTTGGCAAAGCCGTCGAAATCAAAAAAATCACACAAAAAATCATATTTCTATAACTCAAAGAATAATTGTATTTTTGCAAAACTTTAATAACTAAAAATATACCCAAAAATATGGATACAACAACACAATATGTTCCTTACAAAGTAAAAGATATTTCTTTGGCGGAATGGGGAAGAAAAGAAATTACTCTAGCTGAAGCTGAAATGCCAGGATTAATGGCTATCCGTGAAGAGTACGGACCATCTCAACCGCTTAAAGGTGCTAGAATTGCTGGATGTCTTCACATGACGATTCAAACTGCTGTTCTTATTGAAACGTTGGTAGCTCTTGGCGCTGAAGTTACTTGGTCTTCTTGTAACATTTTCTCAACTCAAGATCACGCTGCTGCGGCTATTGCTGCTGCTGGAATCCCAGTTTATGCTTGGAAAGGTCTTAATGAAGAGGAATTCGATTGGTGTATTGAGCAAACTTTATTCTTTGGTGAAGACAGAAAACCGTTGAACATGATTTTGGATGATGGTGGAGATTTAACGAACATGGTTTTTGATAGATATCCAGAATTTACAAAAGATATTAAAGGACTTTCTGAAGAAACAACGACAGGTGTTCACAGATTGTACGAAAGAATGAAAAACGGAACTTTGGTGATGCCTGCAATCAACGTAAACGATTCAGTGACTAAGTCAAAATTCGATAACAAATACGGTTGTAAAGAATCTGCTGTAGATGCGGTAAGAAGAGCCACTGACGTGATGTTGGCTGGTAAAAGAGTGGTTGTTTGTGGTTATGGAGACGTGGGTAAAGGTACTGCAGCCTCTTTCCGAGGAGCTGGTTCTATTGTTACCGTTACAGAAATCGACCCAATTTGTGCATTACAAGCTGCAATGGACGGTTACGAAGTAAAAAGATTAGATACTGTGGTTGATAACGCAGATATCATCATTACTACAACTGGTAACTTCAACATCGTAAGAGGTGAGCATTTCAAGAAAATGAAAGATAAAGCTATCGTTTGTAACATCGGTCACTTCGATAACGAAATCGATATGGCTTGGTTAAATGCAAACTATGGCGCTACAAAAACAGAAGTTAAACCACAAGTTGACATTTATACTGTTGATGGCAAAGAAATCATCATCTTGGCTGAAGGTCGTTTAGTAAACTTAGGTTGTGCGACTGGTCACCCATCTTTCGTGATGTCTAACTCTTTCTCTAACCAAACTTTGGCTCAGATTGAATTGTGGAACAACGCTGCAAACTACAAAAACGAAGTGTATATGTTGCCAAAACATTTAGATGAAAAAGTAGCAGCTCTTCACTTGAAGAAATTAAGTGTTGAATTGGAAACTCTTTCTCCTGCACAAGCTGATTATATTGGTATTCCAGTTGAAGGACCTTTCAAACCAGAATATTACAGATACTAAGATTACATCTTAATCTATATAAAAACGCTTCTCAAAATTGAGGAGCGTTTTTTTGTTTATATTTTAAAATATTGAATTAAAAAAAAATCTTAAATTAAAAATTTTTAAAAACTAAAATTTAGATTTGTAAAAAAATAAAACATGACCACATCAAGATTAGAAGCCTTTAGCGATGGCGTTATTGCAGTGATTATCACGATTATGGTTTTGGAGTTAAAAATTCCTGAAACTGCCGATTGGTCAGGGATAAAAGCTTTGGCTCCAAAATTCATAAGTTATGTGCTTAGCTTTCTGTATGTCGGCATATACTGGAATAACCACCATCATCTTTTGCATAAGACCAACAAAATCAATGGTAATATTATGTGGGCCAATTTATTTTTTTTGTTCACATTATCTTTAACACCTGTATCTACAGGCTGGATGGGCGAGCATAATTTCGAGAAAAATACAAGCATTCTTTATGGTATTATATTGATGTTTAATGCGATATCTTATAGCATTCTCTCTTATTTTATTGCAAAAAAAGAAGGAAAAGACTCGGATTTTGTAAAAGCTATTGGTAACGAAACCAAAGAAAAAGTTTCCATCGTGTTATACATTTTGGGGATTGCAGCTTCTTTTTATCAACCTTATGTTGCGCTTGGATTTTATTATATTGTTGCTCTGTTATGGATTGTTCCAGATAAACGTTTGGAAGAAAAGTAAAATCTTATTCTTAAAATTAAAAATATCAAATTTCAACTTTGGAGAATCTCTAGCCCTGATCGAGCGGTCTGTCTGAGCTCGTCCAAAAAGCAAGGGCGAAGTTTGGATAGGGACAGCGAGTAGCGAGAGCAGGTTCCTGGCTCCTAAAAATTCAGAAAATTTTAGTTAGCTTTGCGCTATGGAAGAACGTGTTGTTTTAGTAAATCCACAAGACGAGGTTCTGGGATTGATGGAGAAAATGCAAGCGCATGAAAATGCTTTGTTACATAGGGCTTTTTCAGTGTTTTTATTTAATGATAAAGGTGAAATGTTGTTACAACGTCGCGCTGCGGGAAAATACCATTCGCCATTGCAATGGACCAATGCTTGTTGCAGTCATCCTCGTGAAAACGAATCTTATATAGATGCGGCAAAACGTCGCCTACAAGAGGAATTGGGTATTGAGACAGCGCTTACAGAACGTTTCTTTTTTATCTACAAAGCCGATGTTGGACAAGGTCTTTGGGAGCATGAGTTGGATTATGTTTTCACTGGTGAATATAATGGTGATTTTACATTAAATCCTGATGAAGTTGCGGAGATAAAATACCTTTCTATCGCTGATTTAGAAAAAGAAATCGAAGATTCTCCAGAACATTACACCGAATGGTTTAAAATCATCTGGGCAGAATATCGCAATCATTTGGATATTTAACACAAATTTTATTCTTTTAGCAAAATAATTCGCTTTTTGGTATTAAACTACAATAATAAAGTTTATTTATTTACATTTGTGATAAATAAATCTTATGAAGCAAAAATTACTCTCTTGCATTACTGTATTTGGCATTGGACTGAGTCTATCTGCTCAAAACATTAATGTTTTTGAAGATGTCCCTTTCTACAGCATGTATCATTATTTGGGTGAAGGCGAAAGTTTGCCGCCAGAAGCTTATTCGCAAATCCCTTCTGGGGCCATTCGCTTGCATGCTTACGAGCGCGACATTATTTCGAGAAAATTAACAAGTGAAGAAATTAGTGGTTTAGGAAGTAATCTTTCTATTGAAGTTGATCTTTTTGCGGCTTGTGATAATTATGACCGAATTGCAGGTATCAATCTGGCTTTAGTTCCCAAAGGAAGTACAGCTTACACTTGGGATCAAACAGATGTCAAACGTGTTGAGTTGGGAAGATTCATCACGCCGTTTATGAACAAAAACAAAACGCCAACTTCTGTGCCGTATAGTTTCCCAGCGAATAATCTCGCAAACATCCTACACAATGCCAATCTTATGCAACATTATGATGCATGGATTGAGTTCCGTGTCGATGGTTATTCTGCGGCTGCCAACCAACAAGTTGCAGGTTGTGCAGATAGAACTGACGTTTTCCGAGGAAGTTTAAAATTTGTTTCTACAGGAACAGCGCCAACGTCGCCCAACTTTTTCCTGCCATTGTCTTATCGACAAAATCTAAATAATTATAATGCAACGGATGTTCCTGGAACCACCACCAGAATTATCAATTTCACTTTGGAGCAACCTGTAGAGAATGCAGTTTTACATTTAATCTCATCCAACCACGGTGCTAATACCAATGGTGAAGAATATGTAAGAAGAGAGCATTATGTTTATCTAAATGATAATTTGATGTATCAATATAAACCTGGAGGAAAAACCTGTGAACCTTATCGACAATTCAACACGCAAGCTAATGGTATCTATGGAGCAACTGAAAAAACTTTGCGTAACTGGATGTCTTGGAACAATTGGTGTCCAGGCGATGCAATCCCGAACCGCGAAATAAGTTTAGGAAATCTCTCAGCGGGACAGCACAGTATAAAATTAACAGTTCCTAGTGCGGTATTTGCAGGTGGAGAAGGTTATTTTCCGATTTCGATGTATATTCAGAATAATAAAAATGGTGAAGTTATCTGTGAAGGACCAACTAATTTCAGAATCGAAAATCAAATTAATCAAAGTTTTGATTTGAATTGGGACCAAAGCCCAGATACGTCTTGGCAAGTTTTGTATGCCAGAAAAAATGCATTTAATACGAATCTTGACAACTATGTCGACACAAGCAATCCTACGTTGCATCTCGATAATCTGACTATTAATTGGTATTACGAGGCTTATGTAAAATCCAAATGTCTAAATAACGACAAAGAAAGTCTTTGGATTGGCCCAATCTATTCGCAGTCTATAAAACTAGGCACCGAGGAAGTTTCAAAAAATAGAATTAAAATTTCCCCAAATCCAAGTGACAAAGAGATTACAATACAATCGCCTCAAAAAGTAACGCAAGTTATTTTGTACACTATGGACGGAAAAAAACTCGCTGAATACCATTCGAAAAAATTCGATATTTCTAATTTACCAAAAGGCATATACATGCTTTTAATACATTTAGAAAATGGCGAAACAATCTCTCAAAAATTAATTAAGAAATAAAAAAAAGCGATTCAAATTGAATCGCTTTTTTTGTTTTAATTGGTTCTGGTTTCCAAATATTTTTGCCATTTCCAAGTCGTTCTCAACGCTTCTTCTAGCGAAGTATCAGCTTTCCAATTGAGTTCTTTTTCAGCTTTATCCGCATTAGCATAAGCAATTGTAATATCGCCTGCTCTACGATCACATACTTGATAAGGAACTTCCACATTATTCGCAGATTCAAAAGCTTTAACAACTTCCAAAACCGACGAACCTTTGCCAGTTCCTAGATTATAAACATCAATAAGTGTTTCTTCCGATGAAGCAAGCAATTTTTTGAGGGCCGCCACATGGGCTTTTGCTAAGTCAACAACATAGATATAATCGCGCACTGCGGTACCATCTTCCGTAGGATAATCATTACCCCAAATGCTTAGTTTTTCTCTAATTTTTGCAGCAGTCTGCGTTACATAGGGAACCAAATTATTAGGAACACCAATTGGCAATTCGCCTAATTTTGCAGTTGGATGCGCACCAATAGGATTAAAGTATCTTAAAAGCGTAATTTTTTTATGATTAGCCATTGCAAAATCTTTTAGAATTTCCTCGCCCATTTGTTTGGTTTTCCCATAAACACTTTCGGGCATTTTGAGTGGCGTATTTTCATCAATTGGCATTTCGTCCGCTTGTCCATACACTGTACAAGAAGAACTAAAAATGAAATTCGAGATATTTCTATTTTTAAATTCCTGAAGAATATTAATTAAAGAAAACAAATTATTTTCGTAATATTCCAAAGGTTTTTCCTGACTTTCGCCAACCGCTTTAAAAGCTGCAAAATTAATACAACCTTCAATATTATGTGCTTCAAAAACCTGAGATAGTAATTCTTTTCTTCTTAAATCGAACGGATAAAAAATTGGTTTTTTGCCCGCTACTTCTTCGATATTATTTAAAATAAACTTCTCCGAATTCGACATATCATCTACAATAACCACTTCAAAACCATTGTTCAGTAATTCAACAACGGTGTGCGATCCGATATAGCCTAATCCTCCTGTTACTAGTATTGCCATGTATTATAATTAGTTTTTTTACTCTGCTGACATAAACTCCAAAACCGCTTCTGTAATATATTTCAGTTGTTCTTCATCCAACTCGGTATGCATTGGCAAAGAAATAACCTGATCCAAAAGCTTATCGGTATTAATAAAATCAGCATCATTACTTTCTTGGTAATAAGCTTTTTGTTTTCTAAGCGCCACAGGATAATATATCATCGCTGGAATGTCTTTTTCAGCTAAGAATTTTTGAAGTTCATTGCGTTTTCCATTGGTAATTCTCAACGTATATTGGTGGAAAACATGGGACGAATTTTCAGCTTTTTGAGGCGTCAAAATATGCGGATGATTAGCGAATGCTTCGTTGTAATAATTGGCTGCCCATTGGCGCGCTTCGTTATAATTATTTAGCAACGGAAGTTTCTGTCTCAAAACAACGGCTTGGATACTGTCTAATCTTGAGTTAACACCAACTTCGTCATGATAATATCTCTCGTACATGCCATGATTCACAATACCTCTCAAGCGATGAGCAAGCTCGTCATCGTTGGTGAAAATGGCACCACCGTCACCATAACAGCCCAAATTCTTGGAAGGGAAAAATGATGTTGTACCAATAGTTCCCATTGTTCCGGATTTTTTAACAGATCCGTCAGAGAATGTATAATCTGCGCCAATTGCTTGTGCATTATCTTCGATAACATAAAGATTGTGCTCTTTAGCAATTTTTAAAATTTCTTCCATATTTGCACATTGTCCAAATAAATGCACCGGAATAATGGCTTTAGTTTTGGGCGTGATTGCTTTTTTAATTTGTTCTGGATCAATAGTAAATGTGTTATAATCTACATCCACCAAAACTGATTTTAATTTTAATAAATGAATAACTTCCACTGTTGCAGCAAAAGTAAAATCCGCTGTAATCACCTCATCACCTTCTTTAAGGTCCAATGCCATCAACGCAATTTGTAGAGCATCTGTACCATTAGCACAAGGAATGACGTGTTTTACATCAAGATAATTTTCTAAATCAGATTGGAAAAATTTGACCTCTGGTCCATTAATAAACGCTGCGGAGTTCATTACATTGATAACAGCGTTGTCCACTTCATTTTTTATTTTATAATATTGACTTTGAAGGTCAACCATTTGAATTTTTTTCATAACGAAAACTTTGATTTTGTAAATTTAAGCTTAATTTAGTTCTTATAAAAAAATAAGCAGTCATAAATCTATGAAAAAAATCTTTACAACCTTGATGTTTGGCGGACTTATATTCGCGCAAGCACAGCAGACAGAATTGGTTTTTGTCTTTTTCAAGGATAAACCCAACAAAGCAAGTTTCTATGCCAATCCACTTTCAGAATTGTCACAGAAATCTTTGGATCGTAGGACTCAAAAATCGATTGCACTTAACGATCAAGATGCGCCAATTGAAGCAAGCTATATTCAGAATGTCAAGAATTTAGGTTTTACAGTAACTGATTATTCCAAATGGTTAAATGGTGTCGCCATTAACGCAACGCCTGCACAGATCCAAACTTTACAATCTCAACCTTACGTTTCGCATGTGGAATCTTTTGTAAGAAATCCTTCTGGCAGTCAAAAAGCTTTAGCAGATCGACCTAACAAATGGAAAAATATGAGTGCCAACAAAACCAATTTTAATTATGGTGAAGCAACTGCACAAATAAACCAAATCAACCTGAAACCATTACACATTGCAGGTTACACCGGCACAGGAATCGACATTGCAGTTATTGACACCGGCTTCCCTACTGTAAACACGGGAAGTGCTTTCAAAAGATTAAGAGATAATAATCAAATAAAAGGAAGCTATAACTTTGTTTCTAAAAATAATGACATCTACAATACCGCGCTAAATCCTCATGGTAGTATTTGCCTTGGGACAATTGGCGGATACATTCAGAATCAATTTGTAGGTTCTGCGCCAGATGCTAATTTTTATCTTTATGTCTCAGAAAATGACGATGTCGAAATTCCAGAAGAACAACTTTATTGGATAGAAGCAGCGGAAGAAGCCGACAGAAAAGGTGTAGATCTTATTACAACCTCTTTGGGATATTATATTTTCGATGACAGTCGCTATGACTACACCTATGCGGATATGAATGGGACGACAACTTTTATAGCTCGTGGTGCCCAAATCGCTTTCGAGAAAGGTATATTCATCAATTTTGCTGCTGGCAACGAGGGGAATAATGACTGGCATTACATCATCACACCAGCAGATAATGCTAAAGTATTTTCGATTGGCGCTGCAGATCAATTTGGTGGTATGGCGACATTTTCTTCTTACGGCCCCAATTCCGCAGGCGTTATAAAACCTGATGCTTGCGCACGTGGGCTCTTTACAGCAACTGTTCTTAACAATGATGTTACAGAAGCTAGTGGCACCTCTCTAGCCAATCCGTTGGCCGCAGGTGGCGTTGCTTCTCTTTTGCAAGCACTTCCAAAAAGTGTCAATTTGGTAGATGTACAAAATAAACTTCGTGGCAATGCTTCGCTGGCTAATACGCCAACAGATCAAGAAGGTTATGGCATTCTTAATTTCGGAAAAACTTATAACCAATTTTTAGCAACCGAGAATATTAAAACAACTAACTTTAGCATCTATCCCAACCCTGCCAAAGGTTTTATTGAAGTAAAATCAAGTGACAAAATACAATCAATCCAAATTTATGATAATATCGGTCGATTAATTTTAACTTCAAAATCTTCGAAAATTGATGTTTCTACATTAGAAAACGCAGTTTATTATCTAAAAATAAATGACAATACGAAAGTTGAAAAGTTCATTAAAAACTAAATAGAAAAAGCTGTCAGAATTTGACAGCTTTTATTATTTAATTTTAAAATTAAGCCGAATTGCGACTCGCATTGATATTTCCAAATAAAGAACGCATCACTAATTTTTCGTAAAGTGCTTTGTTATCCGGATTTTTCTGAATTTGCATCAACGCATATTGTTGAATACTTAGCAAAGGCAAAACAATTTTTTCACGAATTAGAACCGATTTTCTATTTAATGGTTCTTCCTGCATCAAAACTTTGAACCCTGTCAATTCCAACATCAAATCTTTGGAAAGATTAAATTCATCAAAGAGAATATTCCAAAATACACCAAATTTTGGATTTTCTCGCATATAATAAGTCAATGGAAAATACGTCTTATTCATCGACATCATCGAGTTGAGCACCAAAGTTTTGAAAAAGTCTGAGTGCTGATACAAAAGTTTAACATCATCAAATCGACCTTCTTCTTTCAACTGTTTCAAAGCGGTCCCAAATCCAAAAAATCCAGGAACATTTTGTTTTAGTTGCGACCAAGACCCCACAAAAGGAATAGCACGTAAATCTTCGAATTTCAGTTCACCATCGGCGCCACGTTTGCTCGGGCGACTTCCGATATTGGTTTTTCCGTAATATTCCAAAGTACTCATCTCCTGCAAATAAGGCACAAACATGGGATGAGATTTCAGCTGGCTGTATTTCTCAAAGCTAATTGTTGACAATTCATTTATTAAATCCCGTTCTCTTTTGGAAAGTTCTTTCTTAGAATTTTCGAAAACGTCATTTTCAATTCCAGCGCTTAACAATTGTTCAAAATTATATTTGGCCTGATCTTTATTTCCAAAAACACTCGTTATGGTTTGCCCTTGTATCGTAAGTTCAATTTGATTGTTGGCAATTGTTTTCCCTTGTGATGCGTAAAAGTCATGCGTTTTTCCACCGCCTCTTGCTGGTGGCCCGCCACGCCCATCGAAGAAAACTACTTTTACCCCAAATTCTTTAGCAACTTTTGTTAAATTTTCTTTGGCGCGGTAGATTTCCCAATTTGCTTTGAGATAGCCACCATCTTTGGTTCCGTCTGAAAAACCGAGCATGATGTATTGTTCATTTTTGCGACGCTGGAGATGTTCTGCATAGATTGGATTTTCGTAAAGTTCTCGCATCACAGATTCTGAATTATCGAGACCATCCATCGTTTCGAAAAGTGGTACAATATCCATTTTGATGTCCGTATCTTGATAACCGCAAGCTTTCATCATCGCATAGACATTCATAACGTCTTTAACCTCATCAGAATTCGAAATGATATAACGATGCAGACCGCGTTCGCCATTTTGCTCCTGAATTTTGGTAATGTTCAGAATGTTTTGTAAGCTGTCTTTTACAATTTCTTCAGAGAAATTTTCTGGTTTTATAATTTGATTTGAAGAAATAATTTGGTTAAATTTATCGTTATTTGAAACTTTAGAAATATCTTCTGTTTTAAATATATTTTGATAAATAACATCGACAATTTTTTGATGAACACGACTATCTTGTCGAATATCCAATGTCGCAAAATGCGTCCCAAAAATCTTTACTCTATCGCGATAATCATCTAACAAATCATGGAATAGCGCTTGATGTTGGGTCACCAAAATATGTTCTGCGTCATTGATTTTAGAAATAATGTCGGTTTCAGAAATTTTAAAATCTTTTTGAAAAATCGCTTGATATAATTGATGGCTCAAACTTTCTAAAACATCAGAAACGCCTCTAAAACTAAGTCTTCTTCTTAAGCTTTTGAGATGTCCATAATAACATTTCAAAATAGAACTTCGCAGCTCATTCGCCACTTCCAAAGTGACATCCGAAGTCACAAATGGATTGCCGTCCCGATCTCCGCCTGGCCAAAAACCGAGTTTGATAATATCTGGATGAAGATGAAAATGCTCTGTCTCGAAGGTTTCTTTCAGATTTTTGTACAAGTCACCAATACTTTTATAATAGACATAGCGCAGATAGTAAATAATACTCATCGCCTCATCCAAAGGCGTTGGACGCTCTTTGTTAACAAAAGGCGTTTTCCCCAATTGCTGCAAAAGAACATCAATCTGTGTCACCGAATCGTTTTGGATCGCATCGCGCAAATCGTGGATAATCCGTTGCACGGCATTGGGATAAAACTGCGTAGGATGTGCCGTGAACACTATCTTGACAGAAAAATCTTTTAATTTTTTACGAACTTCTTGCAAACGATGATCCTGCACAGCACGTTCATAAAGATTCGGAATTGTTCCGCTATCTGCCTGAGAATGCAACTTCTGAAAAGCCGCATCTTCGATACTATCAAACAACACCACTTGTCGCTCAATATATTGCACAATTTTGAAAAGCAGTTCAATCTTTTGTTCTTCAGATTGCAGATCGGTATGATTTTTAAAAAATGAATTAATGATCGTTTCTGGCGACAAAGCTTTGTCATAGCCTTCCTTACTTTCTTCATATAAAAAAGGTAACAACATGCCGATATTCGTCATTTTATCATAAGGCAAACTCATGAACAACGAATTGTATATTTGGAATTTGTTCTCAACAAGTTGACGGAAAACTTCGGATTTTTTATCATTCATCATATAACAAATTTAATAATAAAAGAATGCCGTTCTTAATAAAATAATTATAAATTGCTAGTTTTAATAAACACTTAAACAAGCTATCTAATTTCTTATAAAAATGTTATTACTCCTTATTTTAATAAATAGTTTGCTACTATTTGCACTTTTACTTTTTAGCGCATTAACCTACCAGAATTTACCCAAACGTATTCCTATTCATTTTGGACTAAATGGTGATGCAGACGGATTTAGCAGCAAAATATTTTATTGGTTGTTACCCATTTTAGGACTTTTGTTTTTCTCGCTGTTCAGTACGCAGGCTATTGATTTAAAATCACTAAAAATTTCGGATTCTTTATTAAAACAAAATTGGTTTTCGGACAAAGAAAACATCGTGATACTTTCTATTAACACCTTTGTTTTGATTTTATTTTTAGAAATCCAATCCAGCATTTATAAAGTTGCTAAAGGAAAACAAACAAAAATATCCAAATCGGTTTGGATCTGGACAGTCGTTATTATTATTGTTAGTCTATTATTGGCTATTTTGACAAATAGTTAAAAACTTTTCCGACGCTTTCAATAACATCGGAAGCTAAAAGACTTTCTTTCGCTTGATTTTTGAGCGCTAAATCGGCGGCTTTCCCGTGAATCCACACGCCAAAAATCGCAGCCTCCTTCGGTGAATATTTTTGAGCCAAAAGCGAGGTGATAATACCTGTCAACACGTCACCACTTCCGCCTTTTGCAAGTCCAGAATTACCGCTGATGTTGTAATAAACTTCTCCAGTATGTAAAATAATCTGTGTATGATGATCTTTAAGAACGATGTTCAGTTGGTATTTTTTAGCAATTTCTTTTGCCAGTTCTAAGCGTTCAAAAGAGCTCGCGGATAGCCCAAAAATCCTTTCAAATTCTTTAGGATGTGGCGTAAGAATAGAATCTTTTGGCACCCAAGATAAAAGATTAAGATGCGTTGAAAAAATCGCTAAAGCATCTGCATCTAAAACAACGGGACGACTATGACTTCGTAAAAAATTTTCTAATGCAGAACGGGCAATTTCATTTTTCCCAAATCCTGGGCCAATGCCGTATTCTCCGTCTTCTATGTAATTAATATGTTCAACTTCTTTGATTCCTGAAAATTCGAACATTGCTTCTGGAACTTGCATAAGGCAAGAAGAATACGCACATTCGGGCGCATTAATAAAGGTTAAACCAGCACCAGTCCTTGCAGCAACACGTCCTGCCAAAAGTATCGCACCTGTTTTCCCATACGTTCCTCCCACCAAAACGGCTTTTCCAAAATGTCCTTTATGGCTAAATTCTGGTCGGGATTTATATATTTTTTTGATTTCAAGTTCATCCGCTACATACGCATCAACGACAACATCTTCAATAAAACTAGGACTAAGGTCTATATTTAAAACATGAATTTTTCCACAAAAAATTCCAGTTTCGGGATGAAAAAATATTTTTTTATAAAATTGAAAACTTAGAGTATCATTAGCTTTAATGAAAACAATACTGTTTTTATCAGCATCTGGGCTTAATCCCGATGGAAGGTCTAAAGATATGATGCGATTAGGAAGTTTATTAATTTCATTAATAAGATTTTCCCAAGGCTGCCCTATATTTTTATTAAGTCCAATACCAAAAATTGCATCGATCAGCACTGTTGAATTACGTAGCTCTGTCGTGGAAAAATCACAAGCATCTATAATTGGTATTGTTTCTGGAATACGCTGTAAATTAGTTACCGCATCTTTTGAAAATTTCTTCCCATAATTGACGACAACTTTAACTTTTCTGTTATTCTGAACTAAGAGTCTTGCTAAAGCCAATCCATCGCCACCATTGTTGCCATTACCACAAAAAATAACGAAATCATCATTAGGATTAATATTTTTGATAAGCCATTCGCAGCTCGACTTAGCTGCTTTCTCCATGAGATTAATTGAAAAAATAGGCTTATTCCTTATCGTATATTGATCGCATTCACGCAATTGATTAACATTGAGTATTTTCATCCATGAGTTTTTTGCAAATTTAATAAAAACCAAATTGCAAATATGATTTTATTTATAAAATAATACAAGTGTTTTGTAAAAGATATTATTAAGTTAATGAAACATTAATATTTTTTTTATTTTTGTAAATATATTAAACAAAACACTATGGGATTTTTTAAAGAATTCAAAGAATTTGCTGTTAAAGGCAATGTGATTGACTTGGCTGTCGGTGTAGTTATCGGCGGTGCATTTGGTAAAATTGTTACGTCTTTGGTAGAAGACATTATTACACCAGCCATCCTAAATCCAGCTTTGAAAGCGATTAATGCAGAAAATCTTTCTCAATTGGTTGTTCCCGGTACAGCGATTAAGTATGGAAATTTTTTATCGTCTGCAATTTCTTTCATGGTTGTAGCTTTTGCATTATTTTTAATGATTAAAGGTATTAACAAACTGAAAAAGCCAGATCCAGTTGCAGAAGAAGCTCCAGCAGGGCCAACTCAGGAAGAACTTTTAACGCAAATCAGAGATCTTTTAAAAGAAAAAAATTAATCTTTTTTGCTAAAAAACTAAAAAACCATCGAAGTTTCGATGGTTTTTTGTTTATTAAATTTTATTATTTTTTTTGCAAACATTTTTCAAGGAACTGATCTTGTTCCCAAAGCAAATGCATAATATTTTCTTTGGCAACATACCCATGCGATTCTTTTGGTAAAAGAACCATTCTAACAGGTGCTCCTAGATTTTTAAGTGCTTGAAAATAACGCTCCGTTTGTAAGGTGAACGTTCCCGGATTGTTATCCGCTTCACCATGCACCAATAGCATTGGCGTCTTCATTTTATTAGCGTTCATAAAAGGAGACATCTCGTTATAAACATTAGGAACATCCCAATAATTGCGCTGCTCAGTTTGGAACCCGAACGGCGTTAAAGTTCTGTTATAAGCACCACTTCTCGCAATTCCACAAGCAAATAGATCCGAATATGTCAATAGATTAGCCGTCATAAAGGCACCGTAAGAATGTCCTCCCACAGCTACTCTTTTTCTATCGATATAACCTAATTTGTCCACAGCATCGATGGCTGCTTTCCCATCTGCTACCAATTGTGTAACAAAAGTATCGTTCGGTTCTGTTTTACCTTCACCAATAATTGGGAACGACGCATCATCTAGAACTGCATAACCTTTGGTCACCCAATAGATGAACGACCCATAGCTTGGGAATGTAAACTCATTAGGATTTTTGGTGTTTTGCCCCGCTGTCGCCTTATCTTTAAACTCTTCAGGGTAAGCCCAAATTAACAATGGCAATTTATCTTTTTTGTTATAACCAAGCGGTAGATAAAGCGTTCCTGTCAAGTCAACACCATCATTTCTCTTATAATGGATCACTTCTTTATAAACATCTTTGATGCTGGCAAAAGGATTAACAAATTGCGTAACAGGTGTTAATTTTCCGGATTTAAAATTTTTGATATAATAATTCGGATATTCGTTTTTGGATTGCTCGCGAACCAAAATTTCGTTTTTCTTAATATCCAAAATATCAATTAAATCTTCTTTTTTCCCTTTAACATTCGATGTATAAAGTCTTGTCGTTTTTAAAGTTTTCCAATCAAATGAATCGATAAATGGAAATTGTCCTTCCTTGGTAAAACCTTCTCCCAAAAGGTAAGATTTGCCAGCTTCAACATCAATCACATCGCGCCCGAATTGATTTCTTCTGGTTTGGAATTCTCCCGGATCTTTGTACATATCCTGAAAATTACGACTCGAAATAAGTTTGGTTTCTCCTGTTGAAGGATTTAAAAATTGTGTTGTCAAATTACGGGTATCGTACCAAGAATCCATAACTGTTGCATGTTGGTCATCGCCCCATTGTATTCCAGCAAAACGTTCTTTTAGTTTTACCAGAGATTTTGGCTCAGAATTAAAGGGTGCATCCCAGGTATAAACTTCATCACGAAAATCCACTTTCTTAGCAGGATCTCCACCATCCAAAGCTTGTACAAAATACAAACTTGCAGGTTTGTCAGCACGCCAAGCCATATTTCGTTTGCCTTCACGGGTAGCGGAAAAACCTTTTGGCATAATCTCCGTTAATGGAATCGTGTTAACTTTTTTAACTTCGTTACCCGATTCATCATACACCACACTTGTCATCGGAAATCTTGACAAAGGCACGATATACGAAAATGGTTTTTGTAATGTTGTGATGTTAATGTATTTACCATCTGGCGAGAAACTTTGCCCGGCATACATGTCCGCTTTTTTGAACAATGTTGCATTTCTATTAAAATCAACTTTATATAATTCTGAAGTTACTAATGTTTCAAAATTCTTTTCGTCTTGTGGGTTTTTAAGAAGATCCTGATAAGTTCTGTTTTGTGACACTTTGCCTTCGGCTGTGGAAACAATCGGTCCCGTTGGCAAGTTTTTTTTGTCATCTAAAAGACTTGGACGATTGTCTAGCAATTGACTGACCAACAATGCTTTTGAATCTCTAAACCAAGAATATGGCGAACCCATATTGGCATTGAGGTTATCAGAAGTTAGCTTCTTCGCGGTGGCTGACGCCAAATCTACAACCCAAAGCTCGACACCTTTTGCCGTCGTATTGGTGAAAGCTAAAGATTTTTCGTCAGGCGACAATTGCAGATAGGCGATTTTCGCATTGACAGGGAGACCTTTAACTTGAGTTTCTGATTTATCTTTAACTTTTTTAATTTTCAAATTGTTGGAATAGGTCATCGTACTAGAGATATTAGTCACAGGGTTTATCCTAAGTCCTCCCAACTTCATTTCGTCCTGATTAAGATCTTCCAAAGTTTTGTAAGTGGATCGGTAACTCAATACCACCAAGGCTCTTTTACTATCCATCATAATAGATGGTGGACGATCATAATCTGCTAATTGCAAAATCTCTGCGGACGGTTTTTGATAAGTGACATTTTCTTGTGCAAAACCAAGACTGGCAGCTACCAACAACAACATGGAAATTCTATTCTTCATAAAACTATTTATTTCCTTCGAAAATACGATTAATTCCTAAGTTGGGAAACTATAGCAAATGTTAAATTTGTCCTAGCCCCGATAGAAGCGGCATCCTTTTGTGGGCGCGAGGTGGCGGAGCGTAGCGGCGCCGTCCGAGTAGCCCGCAAAAGATACAGCGGATAGCGGGAATTGCTCCAAAAAAAATCTATTAAAAAAAATAGGGGAAATTCTTACTGAAAATTCAGACAATTCAATTCGGATAAAAATGCGTAAATTGGCTCAATTTTAATGCTAAAAAATGAAAAGAAGATTTCTATTATCAGCAATTCTACTGCCTGCGACTATGGCTTTTGCACAACAGTATGGTGGAATGTGGATCCCTACAGAACTTAATGAAAAGGAAATGAAAGATTTAGGGATGAAAATTTCTGCAAAAGATATTTTTGACCCTAGCAAAGCGAGTATCAAAGATGCTGTGGTACAGTTCGATGGTGGATGTACTGCCGAGATTATCTCTCCACAAGGACTTTTGTTGACCAATCACCATTGTGGTTATGACAATATCCAGTCGCATTCTACAGTTGAAAACGACTTGTTAACCAATGGATTTTGGGCAAAAAATATGGACGGCGAACTTCCTAATCCTGGTGTAACGGTAGATTTTATAGCAGACATCAAAGAAGTAACTTCTCAGATTCTATCTGGTACAGATGGATTAACGGGAGCCGCTTTGGATGCTAAAATCAAACAGAATACGGAAGCTTATATTGCCTCTCAAAAAGTTGAAAACTATCAAAAAGTAAGTGTAAAATCCATGTACTATGGAAATAAATTTTATGCTTATGTTATTGAAACCTATAAAGATGTTCGTCTAGTTGGCGCACCGCCTTCATCTATCGGAAAATTCGGGAGCGATACAGACAACTGGGTTTGGCCAAGACATACTGGCGATTTTTCGATGTTCAGAATCTATGCAGACAAAAATAACAAACCTGCAGAATACTCTAAAGACAACGTGCCTTACAAACCGAAACATTTCTTACCAATTTCTATCAAAGATAAACAAGAGAACGATTTCACTTTTGTATTTGGTTTCCCTGGAAGAACGACAGAATATCTTCCTGCTATAGCTGTTGAAAAAGTAATGAATGAGACCGATCCTGCAATGATTTCTATGCGTGATGTGACCTTGAAAGTTCTTGATGAAAAAATGAGAACCGACAACGCCACAAGAATTAAATACGCTTCTAAATATGCCAGAATCGCAAATGCTTGGAAAAAATGGATTGGTGAAGTAGAAGGTCTTAAAAAGTCAAACGCTGTTGGTAAAAAACAAGAATACGAAAAATCTTTAATCGCCAAAAACCCTGAAATAAAAGCGACTATTGACGGACTCAACAAAGCCTATAACGAACAAGCACCTTATGCCCTGAACCGCGCTTATTATTCCGAATTGCCTAGAAATGCAGAAACTTTGGCGTTAGCAAGTTTATTCTCTAGTTACATGGACGCTGTAGAAAGTGGAAAATCTTCGCCCAAATCTGTAGAAAGTTTCAAAGCAAGATTAGCAGAGATTTATAAAGATTATGAAGGTGATCTTGATGCTAAAGTCACAGCACAAGTATTGGCGTTGTACGCAAACAAATCTCAAGCACAGTTTTTACCTAGCGGTTTAGAAAAGTTTAAAGATCCGAATGCGAATGCCGTAACATTGGAGAATTGGTCGAAAAACTCCATTATCACAGGACGTGGAAGTCTTAACGGTGCAACGACATATAGTGACATCGACAAAGTTTTTGCGGACCAAACCAAACTTATCCAGACCTTAAAAAGTGATCCGCTGATTCAACTTTGGAATAATATTAAATCATCTTATGTTAGCACAACCCATGCTAAAGTAACCAATCTGCAAACCGATATAGACGCGTTGCAAAAAACTTTCATGGCGCAACAAATGGCAACAGATAAGGACAGAAAATTCTTCCCAGATGCTAATTCGACTTTGCGTGTAACTTACGGAAAAATCAAAGGTTCTACGCCGCGTGATGCCGTTTCTTACGCTTACAAAACCCATCTTGCAGGCATTATGGAAAAATACATTCCTGGAGATTACGAGTTTGATGTTCCTAAAAAATTGATTAATCTTTACAATTCTAAAGATTATGGCATCTACAAAGACAAATCTGGCGATGTTCCTGTTAACTTCACAGCGACCAACCATACAACGGGCGGTAACTCTGGTTCCCCAGCTTTGGACGCTTACGGAAATCTTATTGGACTTAACTTTGACAGACAATGGGAAGGTACGATGAGTGACATCAACTTCGATCCACGATTCAGCCGAAACATCATGGTAGATACCAAATATATCCTATTTATCGTTGACAAATATGCCGATGCTAAATGGCTTCTCAACGAAATGAAGATTATTAAATAAAATTTTCTTAACATTGTCAAGGCGAAAGCTTTGACAATGTTTTTTTTCTAGTGAGTACAAAATCTTTATTCTATTCCACGACTTCAACTTTTTTAAAATCTGTTTCGTTAAATTTTTTATCGAAATATCTTCCCTATCGCGATTTGGTGATTGTTTATCACAGCGTTAGCGATCAACAATTAAAACACGCAAAACATCTTTTCCCGTACCGAAGTTCGAAAGCTTTTATTAAAGATCTTGACGACTTATCCAAAACTTTTGATTTTATCGATTGGGAAACTTTCCTTCAGAGAAAGCAATCTAAAAACAAAACCGGAAAACCAAAATTACTTTTAACTTTTGATGATGGCTACCGCGATTTTCATGATGTTATCGCACCTATTCTGAAACAAAAAGGCATTTTCGCCATTAACTTTGTCAACCCAAAACTCATTGACAATCACGAGATGATGTGGCGCAACAAAGCCAGTCTTATCATTTCGGAGTTGGAAGAAAATAAGGATTTGTTTACAAAAATTCAGGATTTTAAAACTTTAAAATTGAGTTCTGATTTTTTAAATTTAAAAAAAGAAATTCTTTCTATTACATTTCAGAATCAACATCTCCTTGATGACATCACCGATTTCCTAACTATTGACGTTCAAAATTATTTAAAAGAACATCAAGTCTATTTGACCACACCACAATTAGAATCTTTACAGAAAGATGGATTTGGCATTGCAGCACACGGTTGGGATCATCCTTTGTACCATCAACTTACGGAAAATCAACAGTTGGAAAACACCCAAAAAGCTCTGGATTTTTTGTCCGAAAAGCAACTCAGTAATGATGCATTTGCATTTCCATTTACGGATTTTGGCGTTTCCAATTCTTTTTTTGAAAATCTGTTTAATATCAATCCACAGCTACAATTTACTTTTGGCGCGGCAGGTCTTAAGTTCGACTCTCGATTTAAAAATTTACAACGCATTCCAATGGAAGCAGGAAACTACTCTGCCTCTCAAATTCTAAAAAGTGAGATTTTATACTTTCAGTTTTTAAAATTAGTTAATAAACATCGCATTTAGCGCAAAGACTTTATTTTAAACAAGTTTAAAAACTTCCTTTTAAAAATCAAGTTCGTTATATTTGTTTAAAATTGATAAACGTGGTTAACATTCTTGGATTAAATAAAAGTCAACTGAAAGGATTTACGACATCGGCAGCATTTCAAAATTTTGAATTTGCACCAATTTCGGAGTTTCGAGAATTGTCCCACATCCACAATCCGCGTGCAAAAGAAGACGATATTTTGTTGTTCTTGGCTTACGAAGAAAACCAGCTAGCAGGCTATCTTGGCTTGTTGCCAGACGATGTTTGCAAAGATGGAGAACAGTTTCATTTTGCATGGCTTTCAACAATTTTGGTAAGCGAAAAATACCGCGGAAAACAAATCGCTCAAAAATTGTTATATGCTGCCGAAGAAGCTTATAATGGCCGATTGATGATTACAGAATTCACAGAAAGTGCAGCAAGACTTTATCATAAAATTGGACTTTTCGAGAGCTTAACTTCTAAAAGAGCTGTGCGTTATTATTTCAAATCCAATTTGGCGGAGATTTTACCTTCCAAAAAAGCAGTTTTTGAGCGTAATAAAGATTGGTTACTTCGATTTGATAATCTGATAAATCCAGCCATTCCGTATTTTTCAAAATCGTCAAAACTCAATTATACGACCGCTTATCAATGGGATGAAGAATTAACAACATTCGTTTCCGAACAACAGAAAAATCCGATTTCACGTGCTTCTGCTGAGTTTTCTTGGATGTTAAAATACCCTTGGTTATCGACAGAAAAGTCGCAAGCCAATTATCTTTTTTCGTCTTACGCCAAAAGCTACAAAATGTTTTGGGTAAAACTTTATGATGCTGAAAAATTAGTCGCTTGTTTTCTATGCTCTATTCGAAATGGACATTTGAAAATCTTGTATTATTTCACCGAAAACGCCAAAATCATTGCTGATTTTCTACCAGAAATTTTGAAAAGTTTTAAAGTCAAAATGATGACAATTTATGATGATAAACTCAATCTAGAATTATCAAACAAGAAAAACCTGAGTGCACTTTACCGTCGCGAATTTGAACGAAACTATTTGATATCCAAAAAATTCCTTTCAGAATTAGGGGAAAATTTCGATTTTCAATTTACCGATGGCGACGGCGATTTCAGTTTTACTTAAGCTTAACAATTGCATTTTTGTCGGCGGTGTCTTTTAAACACATTGTCCCAAAATGGATACAATTTTAATCCAATAAAAAAGTTGGCGGAATGCAATTGTTTGTGTTTAAAAAACATAGGGAACAAATTGTCGCTTCCCAAAATAAGAGGACCTAGGCGCAAGTAAGCACCAAATTGTAAATTTCTATACTCGTACAAAGAAGTAGAAAATCCGTAACCGATGGCATTTTTTTGTACAGAATATGAAGCTGTAATCGCATTAATTCTTTGCAGAGTATTTTCAAAAATTGGGGTTCGTTGTATCCAATTCAGACTTACATATTTATTTTTACTAATATTTTTGCTCAATGAGAAATGTAGCGATGTCGGAAGTCCTATTCTAAAACCTGTGGATACTTTCGAAGTGTTGGGATTGCCATAAACTTCTTGGCTTAAAGTTCGTAGGAATTCTTCGGGATCGTCAAATTTTTTATTTTCGAAGGCGGGATTTTGTTCTAAATCAATAATTTTATTTCCAATAAATCTGTGATTTGCGCCATCAAAATTGACATATCCGACATCTAAAAGATTAAGACTCATAATAAAATCATAAGCTTCCTCATCATCATTTTGATTAATAAACGACAGCCCAAAGTCGATCCCGAAACCTTTTCCTTGTTGTTTGAAATTGTATTTTTTCTGTTGGAAATTATAGTTGGTTGCGTAACTTGCCTGAATGTTGTATTCTTCTGCAGAAACTTTTGATTTGCCATCAACATCGACCTCATTAATCAATTTAAGATCATCCAAATTTTGCAGATTATAAGCATCAAAACCGGCTTCATATTTCAAATTGAAACCAATATGCCATTTGTAGTCTGACTGTTCAAAAATTTGAGTAGAAACATTGAGTCCCACTTCGCCCCAATTCATAAAACTGGTATTAATAGGTTTTAAAAAATATTCGGCTGGACGATCTATATTTTGATTTTGAAATCTTAGATAATTATCAAAAGCGACCACTGAAACTTGAGTTCTTAATCTTGTAAAAAGTCCAATATTAAAAGCTTTTTCGTTAATTCTTGTTTTGATAGAAAATGAAGGTCCCATAACTTCTGAACTTACAAAAGCAGTCGAAAAATCTTTATTGTAAAAATCCAAAACATTGGCTTGTGAAGTTCCCAAAATTCCTATTTTGGGATTTGCAGTTTCTATGGTTGCATTGGGTAAACCGAGTAATCTTTGTTGAGAAATATAAGCATGATCATTAAAAACACTGATATCTTCTGAAAAGAGCTGAACATCCCAAGGATTAGGATTGAGAAAAGTATGCGATGGCGAAGATGCTACTGAACTTATCCCACTGAAAAGATCATTAGAAAATACTATATTCTGCTGTCCTTTGTAGCCAGCAAAACAAAGGATATTCGCAATAACGACTATCTTGATGAGATTCTTCGCATTCACCAATACACATTTACACTTTTTTACTAAACGAATTTAATAACACTTTAAGTATAAAATTATAAAAAAAATAAAAAGTGAAGCCTAAGCCTCACTTTTTATAATAATATTAACAGTTAAATTAATAACCAAAAATCTCTTCTAAACTAACTTCTTTGAAATCGCCCATTTTGTTAATCGCGTCCATATTCAGGTTTTCTTTTTTCCCAATAATGGCAGTATTGTATTTCAATGCTTTTATTTCTTGATTATAGAAATTGGTCAAACTTGGTAAAGTTAAAGACTCAATTTCCGCATAAGTATCTTTTCTGATATCGTAGTTGATGCCCAACTTCGCCAATGCTAACTGATTGAAATAAATATTGGTTCTGTTAATTCTGTTAGATGCAATTTGTTTAAGCGCAGAACCTTTAGCGTTTTCGAATTGTGCTGGAATTTGTGGAAAATCCGCCATCAAATCATTCATCGCACTCACCGCTTGTGGTAATTTGTTGGCTTGTGTACCGATGTAAGTTGTCACATAATTCGGGTGGTTTAGCAAATTACTTGCAGAATAAGATACATAAGCAGAATAAGCCAAAGACTTGCTCTCACGAATTTCTTGGAAAACAATCGATGACAATCCACGTCCGAAATATTCGTTAAACACATTAATTTTTCCGAAATCTTTTGTGTTAACTTCAGAGGCTTTCCCAATTCTTGACATTTCTGTTTGCACCATGTCATAATTGGTAAAGAAAACTTTTCCGTCCGTTGCTGGCTCTGGATAAACTTTTGCTTTTGGCGCCACTAAACTGGCATTTTGAATAAAAGGTTTAAGATTATTTTGCAAAGCTTTTTCATCTTTTCCATATAAGAAAACCTCGTAAGGGTATTTGTTAAGATCTTTAATTTTTGTCATAAGATCGTCAACTTTGATGCTTTCCAATCTTTGTTTAGAAATAACATCTGAGAAGCGGCTTTCTTTTCCGTATTTCGCATAGTTACTCAAAGCGCCCATAATTCTGGTTTTATCTTTTTTTGCAACTTCACGCGATTCCAAAATTGTTTTTACCGTTTGGTTATAAATAGTTTGGTCCGCTTTAACATCAGACATCCAATGGTTAAGAAGTTCTACACCTTTTTTCATGTTGCTTTCTAGACCTGTTAAAGTCACAATAATCTGGTCATTACCCGTTCTGAAACTGTTGGCAATTCCCAATTTATAAAACTCACCTTTTAGTTGTTCAGGCGTGTATTTTGATGTTCCTAAATACTGTAAAATTTGCACCGCTAAAGACATTTCTTTGTCATTATCTGATCCCATTGGGAACACATAACTCACTTGTGCCACTTCGTTGTATTTATTATTAACGAAGCTAATTTTTTTATCTTTGATTTTACTTGTTTTAATCGCCGTTTGATAATCGATAAACTGAGGTTTGACATCACCAACTTTGGTATTCAAAATATCTTTTAAGAATGGCGACTGTACATCACGGTTCAATTTAATCGGTGTAATGCCTGGATTTTCGACACGAACCAATTTGTCATTCACGCCTTTTTCTTTATAAACAACCACATAATTATCTTTGAAGAAATCGTTCGCGAATTTTACAATATCGGCTTTTGTAATGTTTTCGTATTCATTAATATCATTCAGTTCGTCTTCCCAATTCACATTTTTGATATAGACATTATAAAGTGTTGTTGCTAGACCGTCAGCAGTTTCCCAACCTTTAAGACGCTGTACTTTCATATCATTGATGATTGCTGGCAACATCCAATCTGGGAACTCTCCTTTTTTAATTAAATCGATTTGGCTTAATAAAAGTGTTTTAGCATCTTCCATCGACTGTCCATCTTTGGGAACAATTGCCATGGTCATATTCCCGTAATATTTGAAGGGCGAGGCATAAGCGTACGCACCCAAGGCTTTTTGTTGCTGATTGATATTAAGATCGATAAGTCCCGCATCTCCATTATTTGATAAAATATTAGCAACTAAATCTGCCAATCGTGCTTCTTTAGTTCCATAAGAATCTGTTCTCCAAGCCATTGTCAGTCGAGGTGCAGATGGACTTTTCACGGTTCTTGAAACTACCGAAGTCATTGGTTCTTCTGTTGGCAGTTGTTTCTTAGGAAGTTCTTTGTATTTAAAGCTTCCAAAATATTGGTCAACCAACTTGATGGTTTTGTCAAAATCGATATCACCAACCAAAACGACTGCCATATTATTGGGCACATAATACGTATCAAAATACTTGTGAATTGCCAACATTGACGGGTTTTTCAGATGTTCTGAAGTCCCAATAGTGGTCTGTTGTCCATTAGGATGTTTTGGAAATAATGCGTCCATCAGCTCATAATTCACCAATCTTCCATCGTTATCCTGCGCACGATTGAATTCCTCATAAACGGCCTCCAACTCGGTATGGAATAATCTTAAGACCAATTCAGAAAAACGTTCTTTTTCTACACGCAACCATTTTTCCAACTCGTTGGACGGAATATTATTTTTGTAAACCGTCTCATCTAGCCAAGTGTGAGCATTGGTCCCTGTTGCTCCCAAAGAAGAAATCGCTTTGTCATATTCGTTAGCGATGGTATATTTTGAAGCTTCCAAAGACACTTCATCGATTTTTTTATAAAGTGCTTTCTTTTTTTCTGGATCTTTCTCGGCTTTATGCTGTTCATAAAGGTCAGAAATCTGTTGTAACAAAGTTTTCTCCTTTGCCCAATCTTGTGTACCCAACTTTGAAGTTCCTTTGAAAACCATGTGCTCCAAATAGTGCGCTAGTCCAGTATTATCGGCAGGATCTTGGTTGGATCCCGTTCTTACAGGAATGTAGGTTTGGATACGTGGCGCATCATCGTTTTTGGCAAGATAGACTTTTAGGCCATTTTTAAGAGTATAGATTCTAACACCATTGGCGTCATTTTTAACGCTGTCATATTGATATCCACTAGGATCGGTCAGGTGTTGAAGTTCGTATTTTTGTGCATTAACTGCTGTCATCATTAGTAAAATTGAAACTGAGGTAATTAATTTCTTCATATTTTTATTTAGTCTTGTAAAGTTAAGGATTTTTTAGGCCGTATAGTCTTTGCTTTGCTAAATAAAAGCAAAGTCGATAAGTTTTGATATTTCTTCTAAAATTAAATTTCAATTACTAAACAACACATAAATACTCATAATTTTAAATATAATGTTATCTATCCTGAAAATAATCCGCCTAACTGAGTTATTATTTCAAGGTGTTAATTTTAATCATTCCTTTGTTTTCGTGGTACATCATACAAGTTATAAGACCGTCTTTTTCAGGACAATTGTTCGTTATTTCATAAGTGAAACTAACTTTATCTCCCTCGTTTTTTGATTTTAAAAGATGGTCATTACAAACCAAAAAATCACCTTTATCGGCAATTCTCACATAGGTTCCTGTACAATCTCTAACAATAGTTCCTATTTCAGAAGATTTGTTATTCATACTGGTACAAGATAACAATGCACTTGTAAAAACGCCTATTATAAATAAATTCTTGATTGTCATAATAAATTATTTTTGATAAAATTACAAAACAATTTTAGATATAATCAGTATTAAAACCTTTGTAATAGAAAAAATTAAAACTTAACACACAATACATAGTATAACAATGTAATTTGTTTTATATTTATTGACATGAATGAAGAATTTATTAACAAATGGATTTCGCAGCTTAAAAAAGGAACCTTGTCATTTCTAGTACTTTCGATTTTGAGAAATGGAAAACAGCACTATGGCTACGACCTGATTCACGAAATTAAAAAACAAACTGAAATCGATATTGCCGAAGGAACACTCTATCCTTTGCTAAATAGATTAAAAACAGAAAACCTAGTCACTGCAAGCTGGATAGAACAAGAATCTGGAATACCTAGAAAATACTATACGATTACAGAACTTGGGAAAAATACCATCCTAGAAATGAAGTCTTATTGGGCTCAACTTAACAATACTATTGAAAAAATTTAACATGAAATTTAATGAAATTAAATTCGCTGATAACAATGCTGCGAGAATTTACAAAGACTATATTTCAAGAATTCAGAATGCTACAAAAATACTGAACGCAAAAAATCAGCAAGAAATTTTAATGGAAATCAACAGTCACATTTTTGAAAGTTTACAGAATAATGAAACATCAAATAATGAGGTGGAAAACTCTTAACGATTTTAGAAAAAATAGGTCAGCCAGAGTTTTTTTTGAAAGATCTGGTTGCCGAAAAAAAAACTTAAAGAATCCACAAAATCATTTAATCCAATAGGCATTTTCAAAGCCTTGATTCTTAATTTAGGCAATGGTTTTTCGTATGTTTTATTCTTCATACTATACTTATTATTATTTGGTTTTATATTCCTGATTTTCGCAAAAATCATCGATCCCCAAAATGTTGGATGCTTCTACCGACCAAATGACATTTTTGTATTAGGAAAGATAAATTCTTCAACAATAGATTATACCCAATACGAACAAGTTGGCAATTGGTTTATCCCATTAATGATTGGGTTGACAATTATTTCGTTCGTTATCATCACTCTTTTATTAAGATTAAAAAAAACAATAAACATCCAACTAAAATGATAAATAAAACACTCATTACCTTTGTATCAATTGTAGTTTCTACAACTGCATTTTCACAAAGTTTTAATTCAGAAAAACTGAATCAATATTTTAATAATTTAGAAGCCAACGAAAAATTTATGGGAAGCGTGGCCGTCTCCAAAAACGGCAAACTATTGTACACCAAAAGTATAGGTTTTGCAGATGTTTCTAGTAAACTTAAAGCCAACGAAAATACCAAATACAGAATCGGTTCTATTTCTAAAACTTTTACAGCCGTTTTAGTTCTAAAAGCGGTAGAACAAAATAAATTAAAACTTACAGATAAGCTAGATAAGTATTTTCCAAACATCAAAAATGCTGATAAAATTACAATTGAAAACCTACTGAATCACCGAAGCGGAATCCACAACTTTACAGATGACAGCAACTACACAAGCTGGAACACCCAAAAAAAATCTGAAAAAGACATGTTGGAAATTATCACAGAAGCAGGCAGCGATTTTGAGCCTGATTCTAAAACTTCGTACAGCAATTCTAATTACGTTCTATTGACCTATATTCTCGAGAAAGCTTTTAACAAAAGTTACACCGTACTTTTGAAGAAATACATCACAACACCATTACAACTTAAAAACACCTATTTAGGCAGCAAAATAAATACAAAAAATAACGAAGCAAATTCTTATAAATCCGAAAACAACCAATGGTTTTTGGAACCCGAAACAGATATTTCAATTCCATTGGGCGCGGGTGGAATTGTTTCTACACCAACAGATTTAGTGCAATTTAGCAACGCTTTGTTTGGTGGAAAATTGGTTTCCAGGACATATTTGGAATTTATGAAAACCATTAAAGACGGTTTAGGATCTGGACTTTTTCAATTCCCTTTTTATGATATCAAAGCTTATGGACACAATGGCAGAATAGATGGTTTTAGTAGCAGTTTTACACATTTTGATAAAGACAATGTCTCTTTTGCTTTAACTTCTAATGCCACAAATTATAACAATAATAATGTTGCCCTTGCGGTTTTAAGTGCCGTTTTTGAAAAGGATTATGAGATTCCGAATTTTAAAACTTACGCTGTAAAGCCTGAAGAACTTGCACAATACGTCGGAAATTATTCTTCATCGGAACTACCTATAAAGCTGAGCATTACATCACAAGGAAATATATTAACTGCTCAAGCAACAGGACAAAGTGCGTTCCCATTAGAAGCTTCTGACAAAGATATTTTTAAATTTGAAAAAGCAGGAATTGTTATAGAATTCGCGCCTTCAGAAAAGAAAATGATGTTGAAACAAGGCGGGAAAGAATTTATTTTTACTAAAGATTAAATTTTCTTTAGCAACTATAACATAAAAAACTCGTAAAATTTACGAGTTTTTTAATATTTCCCCTCCTTTGGAGGGGTGGCAAAAATTTTTCAAAATTTTTGACAGGGTGGTTTGTATTACATTTTCTCCATTTGGAAAGTCATGCTTTCAATTACTTTTAAAATCGCTTCTACAGTATCCATAGATGTTAAACAAGGAACACCATTTTCTACAGACATTCTACGGATTTGGAAACCGTCTCTTTCGGCTTGTTTCCCTTTAGTCATGGTATTTACAACATATTGAACTTTACCTTTTTGAATCAAATCAATCAAATTAACGTCTTCTTCACCAATTTTGTAACCAATTTTTGCGGGAACGCCGTGTTCTGCGAAGAATTTTGCCGTTCCTTCCGTTGCCCAAATCCTGAAACCAACTTGATTGAAACGTCTTGCCAATTCCACCGCTTCTTGCTTATCATTATCCGCAACCGTGAATAGGATAGATCCAAATGTTGGAACTTTTCTTCCTGCTCCCACCAAACCTTTGTACAAAGCTTTTTCCAGCGTGGTATCTTTCCCCATTACTTCACCTGTGGACTTCATTTCAGGGCCTAAAGAAATATCCACTTTAGACAATTTACTGAAAGAGAAAACAGGAACTTTCACATAAACACCTTCTTTATTCGGAACTAAACCGTTTTTGTAACCTAAATCCTTCAATTTTGCTCCTAAAACCGCTTTGGTAGCCAGTTTTGCCATTGGAACATCAGTGATTTTAGACAAGAAAGGAACCGTTCTCGATGAACGTGGATTCACTTCGATGACATACACATTTCCTTCAGAAATTACATACTGAATGTTCATTAAACCAATAATGTTCAATCCTTTTGCTAATCTTTGCGTATAATCAACTAAGGTATCAATTTGCGTTTGCGTTAAATTCTGTGGAGGATACACCGCGATAGAGTCTCCAGAGTGAACTCCCGCTCTTTCGATATGCTCCATAATTCCTGGAATAATCACCGTTTCACCATCGCAAATGGCATCAACCTCTACTTCTTTTCCTGTTAAATAACGGTCGATCAAAACAGGTTGATCTGGACTTGCTTCCACCGCATTTTCCATATAATGCGCCAATTCTATTTCGTTGTAAACGATTTCCATGGCACGACCTCCCAAAACATAGCTTGGACGAACTAAAACTGGATAACCAATTTCATTAGCAATAACAATCGCTTCTTCTTTTGATGTGGAGGTTTTTCCAAGCGGTTGAGGAATTCCTAAATCTTGAAGTGCTTTTTCAAATTTATCTCTGTTTTCAGCTCTATCAAGGTCTTCAAGAGAAGTTCCTAATATTTTTACACCATGAGCAGCCAATTTATCAGCTAAATTAATCGCTGTTTGTCCACCAAACTGCACCACAACACCTTTTGGCTTTTCGAGTTCGATGATGTTCATGACATCTTCCTCTGTTAAAGGCTCGAAATACAATTTATCTGAAATAGAGAAATCCGTAGAAACCGTTTCTGGATTGGAGTTGATGATGATCGCCTCGTAACCCATTTCTTGAATCGCCCAAACCGAGTGAACCGTCGCATAATCGAATTCTACCCCTTGTCCAATTCTAATTGGTCCAGAACCTAGAACGATTATTTTTTCTTTATCGGTAACGATGCTTTCGTTTTCTTCTTCGTAAGTTCCGTAGAAATAAGGCGTTTCAGACTCAAATTCTGCAGCACAAGTGTCCACCATTTTATAAACTGGCATCACACCATTTTCTTTTCTGAAAGCGAAAACTTCTTTATTCGTAATTCCCCAAAGATATCCGATGTTGACATCTGAGAAACCAAGTTTTTTAGCTTCAATTAAGATGTCTTTGTTAAATTTATTTTCTTTAATTGTGGTTTCAAAATCAATCAGTTTTTTGATTTTCCAAATGAAGAATTTATCAATTTTACTCCATTCTACAATTTGCTCCCAATCGTAACCTCTTCTTAAAGCATCACCAATGATGAACAATCTTTCGTCATCGCAAACCTTTATTCTTCTTTCAATTTCTTCGTCTGTAAGCGCATCTGCTTGTTTTTTCTTCAATCCTAAATGACGAATTCCAGTTTCTAAAGAACGGATGGCTTTTTGTAAAGATTCTTCAAAATTTCTACCGATCGCCATTACTTCTCCCGTTGCTTTCATCTGCGTTGAAAGCCTTCTGTCCGCCGTTTCAAACTTATCGAATGGGAATCTTGGGAATTTTGTTACTACATAATCCAAGGCGGGTTCAAAACAAGCGTAAGTTTTACCCGTTACAGGATTCATAATTTCGTCTAAAGTTAATCCTACAGCAATTTTTGCAGCGATTTTTGCAATTGGATAGCCTGTTGCTTTCGATGCTAAAGCCGATGAACGAGAAACTCTAGGATTTACTTCGATGATATAATAATTGAATGAATGCGGATCTAAAGCCAACTGAACGTTGCACCCCCCTTCAATTCCTAAAGCTCTGATGATTTTTAGAGAAGCATTTCTCAACAACTGATATTCTCTATCCGAAAGTGTTTGCGAAGGCGCCACAACAATGGAATCTCCCGTGTGAACTCCCACTGGATCGATGTTTTCCATATTACAAACCACAATCGCATTGTCGTTGGAATCACGCATTACCTCGTACTCGATTTCTTTGTAACCTGCGATGGATTTTTCAATCAAACACTGCGTTACAGGAGAATATTTAAGTCCCAATTCAGAAATTTCACGAAGTTCGGTTTCATTGGAAGCAATTCCACCTCCTGTTCCACCCATCGTAAACGCTGGACGAACAATCACCGGATAACCAATTTTATTGGCGAAAGCAATTGATTCTTCCACGGTGTGAACGATATCGGAATCTGGAACGGGTTCGTTTAATTCGCGCATCAATTCACGGAACAAATCTCTGTCTTCCGCTTGGTTAATCGCTGAAAGTTTCGTTCCCAAAACTTCAACTTTGCATTCCTCCAAAATTCCAGAATTTTCCAGAGCTACCGCCATGTTAAGACCTGTTTGTCCACCCAAAGTTGGTAACAAAGCGTCTGGACGCTCTTTTCTGATAATTCTTGATACAAATTCCAAAGAAATCGGCTCGATATATACTTTATCGGCAATTTCAACATCCGTCATAATCGTTGCCGGATTGGAATTGATCAAAATTACTTTATAGCCTTCTTCCTTCAATGAAAGACAAGCCTGTGTTCCCGAATAATCGAATTCTGCCGCCTGACCAATGATGATAGGTCCCGAACCGATTACTAAAATTGTTTTTATATCTGTACGTTTTGCCATGTTCTTTTATTAATGTAACAATTTATCAATCTAACAGTGTAACAATCTAAATACCAGTGTAACAATGTACTAATGTACTAATGTACTAATGTAACAGTGTAACTGTGTAACAATGTTATTATTCACCGTTTTCTTTTGATAAACTTGTGCTTAAAATTTTATAAATAATTTTTCCTATTTCTATAATCTGTGTTTCCAATTCCTCATTAAAAGGATAGGTTTTAGAATGCTTACACAGATATAACCAATATTTGGTTTCTTCAAGCTCTTTTGCTGCAATTTTCATTTTATTGATAAAATCCTTTTTGCTATAGGGGTTTTGTGCCTCAAAAGAATTTGCACCAATGCTTGTTCCAGAACGTAATAATTGTTTTGCAATGACAAATTTTTTGGACGATTCAAGAAGTTCGCAATATTCAATAATATCTAAAGAAAATTGAACTGTTTTTTGAATTAATGGATTGTTCTCAAAATTAATCATTATGCAAATTGTTACATTGTTACATTCTTAAATTGATACATTAGATCAATAAACTCATCAAACAAATAGTTGGCGTCTTCTGGACCTGGACTTGCTTCTGGGTGATATTGTACCGAGAATACTGGGTGAATTTTGTGTTTTACGCCTTCATTGGTTCTGTCGTTCAAAGCGATGTGCGTTTCTACTAAATCTGTATTTTTCAAACTCTCCTGATCTACAGCGTAGCCGTGATTTTGAGAAGTTATCGCTACTTTATTTTTGGTTAAATCCAAAACGGGGTGATTTCCACCTCGGTGTCCGAATTTTAATTTGAATGTTTTTGCACCACAAGCCAAAGCGATTAACTGATGACCTAAACAAATCCCGAAAATGGGAACTTTCCCGATTAACTGACGAATCGTTTCATGGATATGTGGAACATCTTGTGGATCTCCAGGGCCGTTGGAAAGCATAATTCCATCGGGATTCATCATTAGAATTTCCTCTGCTGGCGTATCTTGAGAAACCACGATGATGTCGCAATCTCTTTGAGAAAGCTCACGAATAATTCCCAATTTGGAACCAAAATCCATTAAAACTACTTTAAAACCTCTTCCTGGAGCTGCATAAGGCGTTTTTGTGGAAACCGTTTTTACATGATCAACCGGAAAATCTTTTCCTTTTAAATCATTAATAACAGTTGTTTCATCAGCGTCGGCATTAACAATTTTACCTTTAACAACACCTTGATTACGAAGAATTCTTGTTAGTTTTCTGGTATCAATTCCAGAAATACCGCTTAGCTTTTTATGTTTAAAGAACTCGTCCAAATCCATTTGTGTCCTGAAATTAGAAGGCAAATCACACACTTCTTTTACGATAAGACCTTTAATGGCTGGTTCAATACTTTCGTAGTCATCACGATTAATTCCGTAATTACCGATCAGAGGATAGGTCATACACACGATTTGTCCGCAATAGGAAGGATCGGAGATCAGTTCCTGATAGCCCGTCATTCCTGTGTTGAAAACCACTTCCCCTTCCGTGTCTAGATTGGCTCCGAAACCTTTTCCGTGAAAAACTTCTCCTGTTTCTAATATTAATTTCTTTTTCATTTTCTTTATTAGGTATTAGATAATAGATGATAGATGATAGATGATAGATTTTTAGATGATAGACTGATATTACGTCATTTTTATTATCTATTGGTCTATTATCTATTTGTCTTTATTCAAATTCAAATCCTTTTTGTTCCAATGCATTTTTTAGAATGGCCATTCTAGCGTAAACGCCGTTTTCCATTTGTTTAAAAATACGAGAACGCTCACATTCCACCAAATCGGTATCTATCTCAACCCCTCTGTTGATAGGAGCTGGATGCATAATGATGGCAGTGGGTTTCATATTTTTTTCGCGTTCTTTGGTTAAACCATATTTTTTATGATATTCGTCTGCAGAAAAACTCATTTTTGCATCATGTCTTTCATGCTGAATTCTTAGCAACATTAAAACATCCACTTCCTTTATCAAAGCATCCAGTTGAAGATAAGTCCCATTAATCAAAGCACCTTCATCAAACCAATCTTCAGGGCCAGAGAAATAAACTTTTGCGCCCAATTTTCTCAATGCTTCAGCATTAGAATTAGCTACGCGACTGTGTTTAACATCGCCAACAATGCCTATTTTCATATCATCAAATTTTCCAAACTCTTGGTAAATTGTTACCAAATCTAGCATACATTGCGAAGGGTGATTTCCTCTACCATCGCCTGCATTAATAATCGGAATGTTAATCGTTTGCAATTCATCATAGAAACGATCTTTGTTGTGACGAATGACGACCAAATCAACACCGAGGCTTTCAAGTGTTTTCACAGTATCATAAAGACTTTCGCCTTTGTTGACAGAACTGTGTGACGTATCAAACGGAACAACTTTCAGTCCCAATTTTCGTTCAGCAATATCGAAACTGGTTTTTGTTCTTGTACTATCTTCAAAAAACAAATTGGATACAAAAATATCTTCTTTGGCTTTGAAGCTTTTTCCATTGGCGATTATCAAGGCTTCTTGGACAATCTTGCTAATCTTTTCTTGAGTAAGTTGGGTAATATTAAACATCTGCATTTTAAGTTTTGAGCACAAAAAAAGCGAGGACAACAATCCTCGCTTCGTTAAAAAATATCGTTAAGAGCGCTTACGCCCGGTAAATCTAATGATATCAATAATGCTTTTTTCATTAACTGCAAAGATATAATATTTCAGCAATTCTCAAAAATGTTTTTCATGAAATTTAACTTATTTTATAAGTTTTTTGTTTTCCTTTAGCTTTTTTAATAGTTTTGTTCAAAATCAATAATTATGGACGCCAAAGACAGAATGATTCTCAGTATACTTCAAGAAGATTCTACATTATCTGTAAAAGAAATTTCTGAGAAGATAGGTCTTACTTTTACACCAACTTACGAACGCATCAAACAGCTTGAAAAACAAAAAGTTATTGAAAAATACGTTGCACTTCTAAATCGTGAAAAGCTCGATCTCAACATTATTGTCTATTGTAATATCCGTCTGAAAGAACAATCCAAAAAATCTTTGGAAGCTTTTGAAAAACATATGGGAAAATTCGATGAAGTACAAGAAATCACGAGCCTTTCTGGAGAATATGACTATATGTTAAAAATTATCGCAAAGGACATTAACTCATACAACGACTTCGCTGTCAATGTCATCTCTAACTCACCGCATATAGGACAATATCATAGTTCTATCGTTTTACATGAGGTCAAAAAGAGCACCAAATTCAAGCTCGACTAAGCTTGTAATTTGGTAGATATTTTGTGAAACTGATGTGCAATTTCGTCTAAACAAAGATTTCCGATGCTGCCTTGGTGGCTGTGCCGAAGATCTTTAATATTATAATCGAAAGTCCCGTTTTCTATGTCGTTGCCTATTTTGATATAAGCATCACGGAAGGATGCGCCCGTTTTCACCTCTTCATTAATCTTCTCAACACTGAAAAGATATTTGTATTTTTCGTTCTCCAAAATACCATCGCGCACTTGGATATTTGGAAGTGTATAATTGAGAATCTCTAGACATTCTTTAAGCGAGTCGATGGCTGGAAAGAGAATTTCTTTCGTCAATTGCATATCGCGGTGATAACCTGATGGCAGATTATTGGTCAACAAAATCAACTCATTGGGAAGCGATTGTATGCGGTTGCAACGCGCTCTTACCAACTCAAAAATATCTGGATTTTTTTTGTGTGGCATAATGCTGCTACCAGTTGTAAACTCTTTTGGGAAACTTATAAAATCAAAATTTTGACTTAAATAAAGACAAACATCATAACTAAATTTACCTAAAGTCCCAGCAATGACAGATAAAGCAGAAGCCAACAATTTTTCGGATTTTCCGCGTGTCATTTGTGCATAGGCTGCATTGTGATTCATCGATGTGAAACCTAATTTTGATGTGGTACTCGCTCTATCAATCGGGAACGACGATCCATAACCTGCGGCAGAACCTAGTGGATTTTTGTTGATGATATTCTTCACAGACAACAACAATTCTACATCATCCAAAAGCGATTCTGCATAAGCGCCAAACCACAATCCAAAGGATGAAGGCATCGCGATTTGAAAGTGGGTATAACCTGGCAACAATACATTTTTGTGTTGGTCTGCCAGACGGATAAGTTCTTTAAACAATACATCTACCAAAGCAGCAATCTCGCGAACTTCCTGTTGAAGATAAAGTTTGATATCCAACAAAACCTGATCGTTTCTGGATCTTGCGGTATGAATTTTCTTTCCTGTATCGCCTAATTTCTCAATCAAAATAGATTCTATTTGAGAATGGATATCTTCTGCGGTAACATCAATTTGGAAAATTCCGGATTCGATATCTTTAAGAATATTTTCCAGAACCGATAACATCGACAAAGATTCTTCTTGGGAAATAAGTCCTACTTCTGCCAACATTTTGCAATGCGCCATAGAGCCTATCACATCATATTTTGCCAAACGATCATCAAAATCCAAATCTTTTCCTACCGTGAATTTGTTCACAAGTTCATCGGTTTTGGATTGATCTTTCTGCCAAATTTTTTTCATTGTTTTAATTCTATTTTTGATGTCTTAATAATGACATCGGTATCAAAGTGTATTCTAAAAACAGTTAGTAGTTGCAGCCCGGCCTGAGTGGAGCTCATTTTTTTTGAAATGGATAAAAGCATGGCAAAAAAAATAGCGGGAACGGAGGACGGAAAAGCTGCCCAAATTAAATTATAAAACTTGTTCTAAAATATTGATATAGATGTCTATACCTTCTTTGATTTCGTTAATGTAAATATATTCGTCCGCTGTGTGTGATCTAAGGCTATCGCCGGGACCAATCTTCACCGAAGTGCATGGAATAATCGCTTGATCCGACGATGTCGGTGATCCGTAAGTTGTCCTCCCAATCGACAATCCTGCCTGAACAAAAGGATGATTGATATCGATTTTTGAAGAATTAAGTCTAAATGATCGCGGTGTCAAAGTTGACTTCATTTCTTTTTGGATGATATCAAAAACCTCCTTGTTGCTGTAAGAATCTGTTACGCGAACATCCAGTGTGAAATTGCATTTCTCGGGAACAACATTGTGCTGTGTGCCGGCATTAATCACAGAAAGTGTGACTTTGACGTCGCCCAGATACTCTGACGTTTTCTCGAATTTATAATTAAGAATATGTTGCAAATCTGCCATACACTTAACAATTGCATTGTCATTATTAGGATGCGCCGCGTGAGAAGCTGTGCCCGTCATTTCGCCATCGATAACCAAAAGTCCTTTTTCAGCGATTGCCAAATTCATCTGCGTTGGTTCGCCAACAATAGCCAACTCTACATTTGGGAGTTGCGGAAACAAAGCTTCGATACCGTCCAAACCAGAGATTTCTTCTTCGGCAGTCAAGGCAATAATCAAATTATGCGACAAATTTTCGGCTTCATAAAAATGTAGAAAAACTTGAGCCATCGCTACCAAAGACGCGCCAGCATCGTTGCTCCCCAAACCAAAAATTTTTCCATCTTTTTCTACTGGGATAAAAGGATCCATCGTATAAGCTTTGTTAGGCTTCACCGTGTCGTGGTGCGTGTTAAGCAAAATAGAGGGTTTCGAAGCATCAAAATATTTGTTGGTTGCCCAAATATTATTTTTGAAACGCTTGGTTACAATGCCTTTTTCTTTGAAGAAAGCTTCTATGATCAATGACACGTCATATTCTTCTCGGCTAAGAGAAGGCGTAGCAATCATTCTTTTGAGAAGCTTGGTGGCATTATCCAGCAATTCATTTATATTATTAACAGATTTCAGTTCCGTAGTTTCCATGTGTTATTTGTTCTTGTAGTTTAGTTTCATTAATTAAGAAAACTTTATTAACGCCTTTATTTTTGGCGCGTAACGCATTTTCAATTTTGGGGAGAATGCCTTTATGGATTTTCTTCTCTTTTTTAAGTTTTAAAACATCAGCCTCCGAAAGTGATTTTATCAACGTAGAACTGTCTTTAACATTTTCTAAAACGCCGTCTTTATCAAAACAATACAACAATTCGACATCGAATTTTTTGGATAATGCCTGCGCCAAAACCGAGGCTATTGCATCGGCATTTGTGTTGAGCAAATCGCCGTGATGATCGTGTGTAATCGCTGAAAAAACAGGAATTAACTCGAGTTTTAGAAACTTACGTAGCAGTTTTGCATTGACACTTTTGCGGTTAACATCGCCAACAAATCCAAAATCCACATCATCTACGGGGCGTTTCTCTGCATGAATCAAGTTGGCATCTGCACCAGAAAATCCCATCGCATCGCAATCCAAATTTTGGAGTTTTGCAACGATACTCTTGTTAATTTTCCCAGCATAGACCATTGTTGCAATATCCAAAGTCTGCGCATTTGTCACTCTCCTACCATCGACCATCTGTTGGGGAATATGTAGTTTTTCCGCCAACGTGCTGGTTAATTTTCCACCACCATGTACCAAAATTCGTTTTTCGGGAATTTCAGAAAAAGTATTTAGAAATTGTTCCAAAGCGACTTCGTCATCGATCAAAGCGCCGCCAATTTTTATGATATACAGTTTTTCCATGTTGTGTTTTGTTTAGCAGAGACTAAAAATTTTAGAATTGCTAAATCAGAGTTTCTTTGTTTGTGTTTTAAAATTAAGGATTTAGAGTTTAAGTCGTTTAATGATTATTTTAAGTCATTTAATATTTTGCTAAATACGGTTTGTGCTGAGAAAATTCTATTTTTTGTTTGTTGATAAATAATAGAATGCTCGCTGTCTATCACTTCATCACTCAATTCCACATTGCGACGTACGGGTAAACAATGCATCACTTTGGCATCGTTCGTTAATTTCAATTTTTCTAAAGACAACATCCAATCGCCTTCTACTTCTGGCATTGCGGCATAATCATCAAAAGACGACCAGTTTTTAACATAGATAAAATCGGCATCTTTCAAAGCATCATCTTGGTTATGAACAACTGGCGTGTCTTTAACAAATTTTGGATCTAAGTCATAGCCTTCAGGATTGGCAATCACCAAATCGACATCCATATTCTGCATCCATTCTGCAAAAGAGTTCCCTACGGCATGCGCAATTGGTTTTATATGAGGCGCCCAAGTCAAAACGACTTTTGGTTTTTTATCTTGTTTCCAATTTTCAGTAATCGTGATACAATCTGCAAAACTTTGCAATGGGTGACGCGTCGCAGACTCTAGGGAAACAACTGGTACTTTTGCATGTTTTTCGAACTGGCTCAGGATGCTTTCGTTGGTGTCATCTTCTTTGGACTTCATCCCTGCAAAACAACGTACTGCAATGATGTCGCAATATTGGTTAAGAACTTCAATCGCGTCTTTGATGTGTTCTACCGTTCCGCCATCCATCACCGCACCGTCTGCAAATTCGAGGTTCCAAGCTTCTTGTGCAGCGTTTAAAATCAAAACATTTAATCCTAAATTTTGCGCTGCAATTTGACTGCTCAGTCTCGTTCTAAGACTTGAATTAAGAAATACCAAACCTATGGTTTTTCCGTTTCCTTTTGTTGGCTCCGCAAGAGGATTGGCTTTAATCTCTAATGCTTTTTTTATCATAGATTGAAGATTATCTACATCTTCTACAGTTGTGAATTTTTTCATTTTAGTTGTGGCTAATTTTTAAACAAACAAGCTTCTCAAACTTCATTTAACATTTTACACTCATCATGAAGCTTGTTATTTTTTTAATTTAAATTTTGAAGAGTATCTTCTAAAGCCTCAATAAAAATGTCGGCTTCTTTTTCTGTGATGTTAAGTGCTGGCAGAATCCTCAAAACATTTTTGTCGTTGGCATTACCTGTAAAGACAAAATGTTTTTTCAACAAATCTGAACGAACTCCCGCGCAAGCTTGATCCAACTCAATGCCCATCATCAGTCCACGTCGTCTAATGGATTTTATATGTTTAAAATTTTTGATTTTCTCCTCGATATATTGCCCAATTTTTTCAGCGTTATCAATAAGACTTTCATTTTTAATAACATCCAACACCGCGATTCCTGCCGCGCAAGCCAAATGATTACCGCCAAAAGTTGTTCCTAAAAGCCCATGGATCGCTTTGAATTTTGGACTAATTAAAACCCCAGCAATTGGGAAACCATTTCCCATCCCTTTTGCTGTGGTGATAATATCAGGCTTCACATCGAACTCCTGATGGGCAAAGAAATGTCCCGCACGTCCATAACCAGATTGCACTTCATCCAGAATCATCACGGCATCATGGCTATCGCACAAACTTCTAATTTTCTGAATGAAGTGTTCCTCTGGCAAATTAATACCGCCCACACCTTGAATTCCTTCTACAATTACGGCACTAATTTCTTTGGTCTTGAATATAGTTTCTAAAGCGTCAACATTGTTCCAATCACATTTTATAAAACGGTCAGAAAAGTTGACTGGCACAACAATTTTGGGATTATCCGTTACAGAAACTGCTGCAGACGTACGTCCATGAAAAGAGCCCGAAAAATAAATTACATTCTTCTTCCCATTATGAAAAGAGGCTAGTTTAAGAGCGTTTTCGTTAGCTTCCGCGCCCGAATTACAAAGGAACAAACTGTAATCTTCGTAACCCGAAAGCTCACCCAATTTTTGTGCTAATTCTACTTGTAAATCGTTCTGCACCGAATTTGAATAAAATGAAATTTTCTCTAATTGATCTTTCAGTTTATCTTGATAATACGGATGATTGTGACCTATGGACATCACTGCATGACCTCCATAAAAGTCTAAATATTGTTGTCCCTTATCATCCCACAAAAACGAGCCTTTGGCTTTTACAGGATTAATATCGAATAAAGGATATACGTCAAATAAATTCATTTTTTAAAAAAATTTTTATTTTAGTTTCAATAAAACTAAAATGCAATTGGCTTTAATTTTAAACCTAAAGTTTCTTCCCAGTTCATAGCGATGTTCATATTCTGTAGTGCTTGTCCAGAAGCTCCTTTCAGAAGGTTATCAATCGCAGAATGCACCACGATAAAATCGCCTTGTTTTTCGATCTCGATAAGGCACTTGTTGGTGTTAACCACTTGTTTCATATCGATTGGCTTTTCGGAAATATGTACAAAAAGAGAATCTTTATAAAAGTTTTTAAACAACAGCTTTAGTTCTTCTAAAGTCTTATCACATTTAATTGTAGAACTTGTGAAAATTCCTCTTGCAAAATCGCCACGCCAAGGCACGAAATTGAATTGTACCTTTCCTGAATTAACCGCGTTAACATTCATTAAAATCTCTTCAACATGTTGATGTGTCAAAGTTTTGTAAGCTGAAATATTATCGTTGCGCCAAGTAAAATGCGTCGCGGATTGCAGTTTTTGACCTGCACCTGTAGAACCTGTAATCCCCGTTGTGTAAACATCTTGCAACAAATTAGCCGAAGCTAACGGCAATAATGCCAACTGAATTGCTGTCGCAAAACAACCTGGATTAGCAATGCTTTTCGCAGATTTTATGTTTTCTTTATTAAGCTCTGGAAGTCCATAGATGAAATTTCGTTTTCCAAATTGACTTTCTAAACGGAAATCGTTACCCAAATCGATGATTAAGCTTTCTTTGTTAACTTCGTTTTGCAATAACCAATTTTGACTTTCTTTATGCGGAAGACACAAAAACAAAATGTCAACATTTTGGAAAACATTGGTCAATTCCATGTCGCAAATACCCGATAAATCAGGATAAATCTCAGAAATTTTAGTTCCAGAATTTGAGCGACTGAAAAGGCATTTCAGTTCCACTTCTGGATGAAAAACCAACAGACGCACCAACTCGCTTCCTGTATAACCGTTTGCTCCGATAATTCCGACAGATTTCATTAGCTTTTATTAATTTGATGATAAATCGTTAACGAATTGCTCAATACTTTAGTAAAGCCTTTAACATCATCTCCTGTCCATGTGCGATTAGCTTCGCCATAACTACCGAATTTATCGGACATCAAATCATTTTCGGACTCAATTCCGTTTAAAACAAATCGATAAGGATAAAGCGTTATAAATACTTTTCCGTTAACTGTCTTTTGAGAATCATTAAAGAAAGTTTCTATATTTCTCATGACTGGATCCAGGAAAAGCGCTTCGTGAAGCCAGTTGCCATACCAATCTGCCAATTGAGACTTGATGGTTTGTTGGTATTTTGACAAAGTATGTTTTTCTAACAAATGGTGTGCTTTTATCGAAATTAAAGCCGCAGCCGCTTCGAAGCCGACACGACCTTTTATCCCAACAATCGTATCCCCGACATGGATATCGCGGCCAATCCCATAAGGACTTGCCAAAGCTTCGATCTTTTGAATTGCAAAAACTGGATGTGCAAAATTGTCACCGTTGACAGCTACAATTTCACCATTTTTAAATTCGATTTCCAATTCCGAAGTTTCCGTTTTCACAACTTGCGATGGATAAGCCGACTCTGGAAGATTATGACGTGACTTTAAGGTTTCTTTTCCACCAACAGAAGTTCCCCAAAGTCCTTTGTTTATGGAATATTGTGCTTTTTCAAAATCGATATTAAAACCATATCGTTTTAAAAATTCGATTTCTTCTTCTCTTGACAACGACATATCACGAATTGGGGTGATAATCTCCATTTCTGGACACATCACTTGGAAAATCAAGTCAAAACGAACTTGATCATTTCCTGCTCCCGTACTTCCGTGTGCTATTGCCGAAGCACCAATTTCCTTAGCATATTTTGCAATATTTTGCGCTTGTACAGTACGTTCTGCACTTACCGACAATGGATATGTATTATTTTTAAGGACATTCCCGAAGATTAAATATTTCACACAATCTTCGTAATATTCCTTTTCCGCGTTAATAAATGCATAAGTTGTAACACCTAGTTTTTCGGCGCGAGATTTTAATTCAGCTTCATCAGCTTCTGAAAAACCTCCAGTATTAACAGTAACGGCGTGAACTTCGTAACCCAAAGTTTCGCTTAAATATTTTGCACAATATGAAGTGTCTAATCCGCCACTAAACGCCAATACTACACTTTTCTTCATTTTTTGTATTTTTTTCTGTTATTGTATTAAATGGAAATGCCTCTTGTTTTGACGTGTACAACATTGCCGTACACAGACAATTTTCTCTGTTTTTACTCTGCAAAACCTTATAATTTACACAACTTTTACAACCTTCCCAAAATGTTTCATCTTTTGTAATTTCGGAATAAGTTACTGGCTTATACCCCAAATCCGAATTGATTTTCATGATCGCAAGGCCAGTTGTCAAACTAAACATTTTAGCATCAGGATATTTGGCTCGAGACAATTCAAAAATTTTATCTTTCATCATTTTTGCCAGACCTCTATTCCTGAAATTAGGAGAAACAATCATCCCAGAATTTGCTACATATTCACCATCGCTCCATGATGACAAATAACAAAATCCGGCCCAACAACCATCGTCATCAGTTGCTACAACCGCATTGCCTTCCAACATTTTATAACGCAAAAACTCTACTGTTCTTTGCGCAATACCTGTTCCTCTTTTTAAGGCCGAGTCCGCCATCTCCTGCTTGATTTCCTCTGCGTAATGCAAATGTTTTTCTGAGGAAATTTCTATCTTCATTGACTTATATCTAATTAAAGCAGCAAATTTAAAACATATTTTCTTTATAAAGCAAATTTTTTAGATATTTTTTATTGTAATTAAATTTAATTAAGGTTATTTATCTACAAATGTTAAAATATACATATTTGCTAAATTATTATATATTTGCTATATTAATATAGTTACTATGAAATCTTGTCCAAAATGCGAACAAAACAATGTGGTAAAAAGCGGAATCATTAACAATAAACAACGCTTCTATTGCAAAAACTGCAATTATTATTTTACTGTTAAAAAATTAGGAAAACAAATTGATGATTATTATGTTACAAAGGCTTTACAGCTATATTTGGAAGGTTTAAGCTTTCGAGAGATTGAAAGAATTATTGGCGTTTCTCATGTAACAATAAGTTCGTGGATTAAGAAATACAATATCACAAGACCACCTCATTCGGATTTTCATCCTGTCTACAAAATATTAAAACAAAATGAACTTATAGACTATCTTTCTAAAGAGGTCAACATTAAAAATTCAGGTTTAATTATCACTGAATTTGCTGATAAATATATGCTTATTAAATGGGAGAGATTTAAAAAATAGGAAAAATAATTATTTTAAATTTTACAAAACTATACTATTAGCATAAATATATATTAAATTTTTGTGAACAGATTAATAATTTCATTTTAGCATCATCAAAAATGAAAATAAAAAATTATTAATCCATGAACAATATCCTAAAATACTTATCAATATCACTTTTAACAAGCATAAGTTCTCAGGTTTTTTCTCAAGATACCATTAGCAATGCTGACCTTCTGAAACGTATTGAAGCTTTAGAAGCTGAAAAAACCCAACCCAAAGAATGGGATATTTCGCTTTACGGCTGGGTTCGTACAGAATATAATTTTGACAGTCGACAATCTGCGTATTCTAGAGAATACAATCTAAATCTTTATCCTTTGGATGAAAAACTCGATGCCAATGGAAAAGATATCAACGGTGCTGGCGCAAGTAACTTTTTGTCAATCACAACCCGAACAGGTATCAATTTCAAAGGGCCAGATGTTTGGGGTGCTAAAGCTAGCGGAAAAATAGAAGCGGATTTCTTCGGAAACACCGAAATTAATAAAAGCTCAGCAGGTTCTGGAAGTATCGGACTTCTACGCCTAAGACACGCATACGCGACATTAGCATGGCCCCACACCTCAGTCACATTTGGTCAAACTTGGTATCCCGCATTTATCCCAGAAGTTTTTCCCGGCGTCGCCAATTTTAATACGGGAATTCTTTTCAATCCTTTTGGATGGGCAGGACAAATTAAAGTTACACAAAAACTAAGCGATCAATTCTCTTTCATAGCGGTTGCCTATAAAGATCGCGAATTTCAGAGTGCAAATGCAATCGGCGCTTTTACCAACAGCGCAACAATCAACTCTTCGGTCCCTACATTCCATGGACAACTTCAGTTTAAAAATAAAAACATTATGGCTGGCATCGCCGCCGAATATCAATCCTTAAAACCAGTGATTGAAAGCAATAATCTCGCTTCTACAGAAAAACTAAATTCAGTGGCTTATTTGGCTTACTTCAAATATTCTGATGCCAAATTCAGTGCTAAACTTTACGGGATAACAGGTGAGAATCTTCATCATCTAGTCATGATCGGTGGTTTTGCAGGCTACACAGAAGCCAACGGACAAGAAAGTTACAAGCCGACCAAAACTTCATCGTTTTGGGTAGATCTTGCCAGCAACAACGACAAAATTGCGCCTGGCATTTTCTTCGGTTACACCAAAAATTCTGGTGTTGATGAAGGTTTTAAAAATTTATATGTTCGCGGTGCTTCCGGAACAAGAATTCTTGACCATGTTTGGCGTGCTTCTGCAAGAGTGGAATTTAAACAAAACAAATTCAATATTGCGCCAGAATTAGAATACACAGCTGCAAAATATGGCGACACACAAGCCGACGCCACAGCAGGAGGCAACATCACCAATGTCGGGAATTTCCGCGCGATGCTAAGAGTGATGTATTCTTTCTAAACTCCAAATTTCAAAACACGACACCAAAAATCAAATTAATATGAGCGAATTACATCACGAAAACTATGAAAACCTGAGTGATAAGCAGAAAAACAGAACCATCTGGGGCGTTATCACAGCCTCGTCACTCGGCACACTTATCGAATGGTACGATTTCTACATCTTTGGAAGTCTGGCTGTAGTTTTGGCAACCAAATTTTTCCCAGCCGATAATCCTACCGCGGCCTTTCTTTCAACATTAGCAACTTTTGCAGCTGGTTTTGTGGTAAGACCTTTCGGGGCATTATTCTTCGGAAGATTGGGCGACATCATCGGCAGAAAATACACCTTCTTGGTTACTTTATTAATCATGGGGTTCTCAACTTTTCTTATTGGTTGTGTTCCAAGTTACGAGACTATTGGCTTCATGGCTCCTGTTTTAGTTTTAATCTTAAGACTTCTACAAGGTTTGGCACTAGGCGGAGAATATGGCGGCGCCGCAACTTACGTAGCAGAATATGCGCAAGCTAATCGCCGTGGATATTGGACATCATGGATACAGACAACAGCAACAGCCGGTCTATTCATTTCTTTGATTGTAATATTAATTACAAAAACAACTTTATCGGCAGAAGAATTCGATGCTTGGGGTTGGCGTGTTCCGTTTTGGATTTCAATTCTCATGGTTGCTGTATCCTATGTTATTCGTAAAAACATGAAAGAGTCTCCTTTGTTTGCTAAAGCAAAAAGCGAAGGAAAAACCTCTAAAAATCCGCTTAAAGAAAGCTTCGGAAACCGTTTTAATTTCAAATTCGTTTTGCTAGCATTATTCGGTGCGGCTATGGGGCAAGGCGTTGTGTGGTACACTGGACAGTTCTATGCAATGAGTTTCCTTCAAAAAGTAATGGAGGTTGATTCTGCGCAAGTGGATGCATTAATGGCAACCGCCTTATTTTTAGGAACGCCATTTTTCGTTCTCTTTGGTTGGCTATCCGACAAAATTGGCCGAAAAGTCATTATGATGGTCGGGATGTTGGTCGCCATATTATCCTACAGACCAATCTATGATGCCATGTACAAAAGCATCGATCTTGAATCAAAAACTGTAGCTGCCAACGGGATTACTGAAAAACGCGTTGCTAAAATTCATGATAAAATCGTTACAGATAGTCTTATAAGTTTTCATAAAGAAATCACCTTTACAGATGGTACGATTTTGAAAAAAGACAGTCTTATCCATTGGACGCCAGCTACCAATACAAATCTTGATAAAAAAATTGAAGCACCAAAAGTGTCACAACATGTCACGGTAAATGATGGTACAAAATGGAAACTGATTTTCCTCATCTTCATCCAAGTTATTTTCGTAACCATGGTATATGGCCCAATTGCAGCCTTCTTGGTGGAGATGTTCCCGGTGCGTATCCGTTACACATCGATGTCTTTACCTTACCATATCGGGAATGGCGTTTTTGGAGGATTACTACCAGCAGTTGCCACCTATCTAGTAACCACAAGAAAAGATGCAGGTCATGCAAGTTGGTATCTGGAGGGACTTTGGTATCCTATAATTGTTGCAGGTGTCTGTCTTATTATCGGAACCATTTATTTAAAAAACAAAAACAGCATCAAAGAATAATTCAATTTTAAATATTGAAACTCAAAAATTCTTAACTTTAAAAAACAATCATTATGAACGCAATAAAAAAAATATTAGGTTTCGTGTGGATTGCTCTAGCAGTTGTAGTTGGCTATTTTGGCATCACCGAAATGGGTCTTCCAAAAATAACATCGGGCAAACAAGAAGATTTGGTATTTGGGATTATCATTTTGTTTATCCTTATGCCAATCATTTCGGGCGGATTAGCCGTATTTGGATATTATGCATTGTCGGGAGATTATGCTGACGAAAATATGTAAACATTCATTTTCATTGAAAACCATGCAAGGGCTTTTGTCTTTGTATGGTTTTATATAAAAAATATGAAAAAAAGACACGAACAAAAATTAGTTTTACTCAGCGTCGCGTTGCTCTTATTTTTTAGCGCGCCACTTTTGTTGCTATTCAATTCTGCGGATAAAATCTTTGGATTGCCGATGGTATATATCTATTTGTTCGGCGTTTGGCTTTTCTCGATAATTTTTTCTTTAGTTGTTATAAAAAAGTACGATGAATAGTTTTATTTTGTTTGCTGTTGTTATGCTGTATTTGGCTTTGCTTTTTTTCGTTGCCCATCGCGCCGAGAAGAAGAAAAGTAAAATATGGATTAACAATCCTTACATCTATGCACTGTCCATCGCAGTTTATTGTACAGCATGGACGTATTATGGCAGCATTGGCGTTGCGGTCAACCAAGGTCTTAATTATCTTGCCATCTATATTGGTCCGGTGATTATCATTCCGGCGTGGATTTATATTAATACTAAAATTATTCGCATTGCAAGAGTCAACAAAATAAGCAGCATTGCAGATTTTATTTCTTTAAGATATGGCAACCGTCGAGGCTTTGCAGCCTTGATAACTTTGGTTTGTCTTTTTGCCATCATCCCTTACATTGGATTACAAATAAAAGCAATATCAGAAACCTTTCATCTTTTAACAAACACACCTGTTTCTAAAAATATACTTACAGACAACGCTACTTACGTTGTGATTCTTATAGCGGTTTTCTCAGGATATTACGGTACGCGCTATGTTGACGCTTCCGAAAAAAGACTCGGCATCATCGCTGCTGTTGCATTAGAAAGTTTATTAAAATTAATCTTTCTCGTTCTGCTAGGCGTTTTTGTTACTTACTTTGTTTTTAATGGTTTTGAAGATATTTATAATCAAGCTTCAAAAATTAAAGATTTCAGTTCCAAAAATACATTTAAAGGTTTGGAAGGAAGTCTTAACTGGATTATTCTTTGTCTTATTTCCATCTCGGCATTTTTCCTTTTGCCACGACAATTCCACACAAGTATTGTTGAAAATCGTCAGGAAAAACATTTGAAAACTGCTATTTGGTTTTTGCCATTGTACCTTTTAATTTTCAATTTGTTTGTCTTTCCGATTGCTTGGGGTGGGCGCGTTATTTTTGATGGTCAAGATGTCAATCCCGAATTCTACTCGATTCTTATTCCACAGTATTTTAATAAAGAATGGATTAGCGTTTTGGTATTTTTGGGCGGACTTAGCTCCTCGATTTCAATGATCATCATTTCGTCAATCAGCTTATCGATTATGCTTTCTAACAACCTGATTATTCCATTTGGTTGGATTGGAAAATTTAAAGAAAATCAAGTCGCAGAAAATACCCGAAGCATTACCAACATTAGAAAAATCAGCATTTTCATTTTGATTGTTGTATCGTTTATTTTTTACAAATATTTCATTTTAGAAACTTCTCTATACTCGGTTGGACTTATTTCGTTTGTCATTATTTCACAATTGGCACCCGCTTTTTTTGGGGCTATATTTTGGAAAAGAGGCAGGTCCAAAGCAGCAGTTATTGGACTCGTTGCAGGACTGATTATTTGTTATTTTGGACTAATTCTTCCGCAATATTATTTCTCTTATAACCACGAGTTCAAAGGATTTTTGAGAGGATTGTATGAGGCTTTTGCGTTTTTCAACATTCCGTATTTTGATCGCGTTAATCAGATTTTCTTTTGGTCAATTTTGGTCAATGCTGGATTGTTCACCTTTATTTCTGTAAGTGTAAAAGGTGACTACCGCGAGCGCAATTTTGCAGAATTGTATGTTGATATTAACAAATACATTCAGAATCACGAAAACGCTTTTATCTGGCGAGGAACGGCCTATGTATCGGATATTAAAAATATTCTTGAACGATTTCTTGGCACACAAAAAACCGAACAAGCATTGCGAGTTTTTAATTTGAAATATAATATTGAAACAAATGTGGAAACGGCAGATTCTCGTTTTATAAAATTCTCCGAAAATCTTTTAGCAGGAAGAATCGGGACAGCTTCCGCAAAAATTTTGATAGAAGGCGTTACCAAGGAAGACAAAATATCTTTACCCGAAGTTCTTAACATTCTTGAAGAATCCAAGGAAAATATTAGTCTTAATAAAAAGCTAACCGAAAAATCTAATGAACTGAGATCGCTCTCTGAAAAACTACAAGTTGCGAACGAGCATCTTATTGTAAAAGACAGACAGAAAGATGACTTTCTGGACAGTGTGGCGCACGAACTTCGCACCCCGATTACAGCAATACGCGCGGCTGGAGAGATATTAGCTGACGACGACGATATGCCTATTGAGATTAAAAAAGAATTTCTTAACAACATCATCACCGAATCGGATAGGTTGAGTGAAATTATCAACGATATTCTATATCTTGACAAATTAGAACACGGCAAAACGCCATTAAACATCGGTCGTTACAACATCATCGAAACTTATCAAAAAGCGATAAAACCTTTGCTACATTTGATAAAAAATAACGATATTCATTTGAGTTTGGTCAATCTTCTTTCTGACGAATTTTTCAATTATGATGAAGCCAGAATGATACAAGTTTTTCAGAATATTTATGGCAATGCGCTAAAATTCACAGACGAGCAAGGCATGATACAAACCAAGTTTTTGACACAGCAAGAAGATTTAATTATAAAAATATTTAATACTGGAAAACATATTCCAGAAAATGATTTGGATTCAATTTTTGATAAATTTTACCAATCGAATAATCAAAATATTATTAAACCAATAGGCAGCGGACTTGGACTTGCCATTTGTAAAAATATAATGATGGCGCACAATGGCAACATAAGTGCAGAAAATAGCGGTTTGGGAGTGACATTTAATTTGACACTTCCAACGATTTAAAAACAGAAAAGAGGAGATATGAAAACGATTTTAATTGCAGATGACGAACACAAAATATTGATGTCTTTAGAATATAGTTTCAGGAAAAATGGCTACAATGTTTACATTGCCCGAGATGGTACAGAAGTGCTGGAAATCCTAAATAATCTGACGCCAGATGTTATTCTATTGGATATTATGATGCCAAAACTAGATGGCTACTCTACTTTGGAAGAAATTAAAAAATTAGAAAAACTTAAATCAACCAAAGTCGCTTTCGTCTCCGCCAAAAACAATCCTGAAGATATTAAAAAAGCTTATGATATGGGAGCCCACGCATATTTTACCAAACCATATTCCGTAAAACAAATTATACAACAAATCGATGAACTGGTTAGTTCTACAAATAATTAATATGTAAAAAGATGAATGCAGAAACATTAACCCAAAGAAGTCTAGACAACAAAGAAGAATTCTGGAAAGAACAAGCTGAACAAATTAGCTGGTACAAATTTCCAAAAACCATAACATCTCTTGACAAAAACAACTATAACCAATGGTTTGCAGATGGCGAACTGAATATGTGTTATTTGTGCATCGACAAACATATCGAAGATGGTTATGGTGACCAAGTGGCCATCATTTATGATTCTCCAGTTACAGACCAGAAAAAAAGCTACACCTTCAACCAAGCTAAAGAAGAAATTTCTCGCCTAGCTGGCGGATTAAAATCTCTTGGATTAAAAAAAGGCGATACCGCAGTTATCTACATGCCGATGATTCCACAAACGCTTTTCTCCATGCTAGCCTGTGCAAGGATTGGCGTGATACATAATGTCGTTTTTGGAGGTTTTGCGCCAAAAGAGTTGGTCGTGCGTATCGACGATTGCAAACCAAAAATTTTAATTACCGCAACGGCAGGTGTTGAGATTGCACGCCGTATCCCTTATTTGCCTTTGGTTGAAAAAGCGATTGAACTTTCTCAAGACAAAGTAGATCATATCCTCGTTTATAATCGTCAATTGGTTGAAAATAAAAACGAATATTTTGAAGGAACTTTAGATTACGAAGAACTTATCAAAAACTCTGAAGCTACAGATTGTATCGCTGTAGAATCTATCCATCCGCTCTATTTGCTTTATACATCTGGCACAACTGGAAAACCAAAAGGCATTGTCCGTGACACCGGCGGTTACGCAACAGCTCTTAAATTCTCTATGAAATATATATACGCTATAGAACCTGGAGAAACATTTTGGGCGGCATCGGATTTCGGTTGGGCTGTTGGACATAGTTACAGCGTTTATGCGCCTTTAATTAACAGAAATGCAACAGTTATTTTTGAAGGCAAACCTGTTATGACACCCGATGCAGGAACTTTTTGGCGCGTTATTTCCGAGCACAATGTCGTATCGATGTTCACAGCGCCAACTGCCATCAGAGCTATTAAAAAGGAAGATCCCAATGGCGAATTGGTGAAAAAATACGATTTATCTTGTTTAAAAAAACAATTCCTAGCTGGCGAACGTTGCGATGTTGCTACTTTGGATTGGTTTAATGAACATATCGGTGTTCCGGCAATTGACCATTGGTGGCAGACAGAATCGGGCTCACCAATGCTCGCACTTATGACTGGATTTGATGATTATAAAATTAAACGTGCTTCCGCAGGAAAACCTATACCAGGTTATGATATCAAAATTTTTGATGAAAACGGCTACCAACTCGACGCACACCACGAAGGTTATTTAGCAATAAAACTTCCTTTACCTCCTGGCGCACTACTTGGGGTTTGGAAAGATTTTGAAAGATTTCAGGACAGTTATTTGTCTCAATTCGATGGTTATTACTTTTCGGGAGATGGTGCCATAATTGACGAAGACGGTTATGTTTTTATCACAGGTCGTGTGGATGACGTTATTAATGTTGCGGGACATCGCTTATCAACATCAGAGATGGAAGAAGTGGTATCCTCACATCCCGACGTGGCAGAATGCGCCGTTGTAGGCATAGAAGATGAACTTAAAGGCCAAATTCCATTTGCAACTGTTGTTATTAAAAATGGCTCCGAAATTACAGACGAACAAGTCGAAAAAGAAGTTGTCCAAAAGGTTCGCGAAAAAATCGGCGCTGTAGCAAGTCTTAAAAATGTAATGGTCGTAAAACGACTTCCTAAAACACGTTCTGGAAAAACACTTCGAAAACTAATACGAACTATCCTTGACGGGAAAGAATTCAGTATCCCTTCCACCATCGATGACGAAACGATTATTGACGAAATTATAGAAAAATTTAAAACCTACAACAAATAACATTTAATAATGAATACCTATCAAATAAAAAACCTCCCAGATTATTTTAAACAATATAAAAAGTCCATTAAAAATCCTAAGAAATTCTGGGACAAAATCGCGGATGAAAATTTTGCTTGGTACCAACGTTGGAGCAAAGTGGTAGAATTTGACATGGAAGAAGCCAATATCAAATGGTTCAAAAATGCAAAAATGAACATCACAAAAAACTGCCTCGACAGACATCTTGAAACGCGTGGTGACAAAACAGCCATCATCTGGGAGCCTAACGATCCTAAAGAAGAAGCACAACACATCAGCTACCGCGACCTTCATGAACGTGTTTGTAAAATGGCAAACGTCCTAGAAGAAATGGGTGTACAACGTGGCGACCGCGTTTGTATTTATCTTCCGATGATCCCAGAATTGGCGATTACCATGTTGGCATGTGCCAAAATGGGCGCAGTACATTCGGTGATATTCGCAGGATTTTCGGCTTCTGCTATTTCTTCTAGAGCCAATGACTGCGGTGCAAAAATTATTGTTTGTTCAGACGGAAGTTATCGCGGCAATAAAGCTTTAGATCTAAAATCCATTGTTGATGAAGCTTTAATACAATGCGACACTGTTGAAAAAACTTTGGTTGTCAAAAGAACACACAATGAAGTCAACATGAAAGAAGGACGTGATTTTTGGCTAGATGACTATTTTCACAAAGCTTCTTCGGATTATGTTACTAAAATCATGGATGCCGAAGATCCATTATTCATCCTTTACACATCAGGCTCGACTGGCAAACCAAAAGGCATGTTGCACACATGCGCAGGATATATGGTCTATACAGGATATACGTTTAAAAATGTTTTTGATTATCAAGAAAATGATATCTTTTGGTGCACGGCGGACATCGGTTGGATCACTGGTCATTCCTATATTCTTTATGGTCCATTAATCAACGGTGCCACAACACTTATTTTTGAAGGTGTACCAACTTATCCAGAGCCCGATCGCTTTTGGGAAGTTATCGAAAAACACAAAGTTACGCAATTCTACACCGCACCTACAGCGATTCGTTCTCTTGCGAAGGAAAGTGTAGAATGGGTGGACAAACACGATTTATCAAGCCTTAAAGTTATTGGCTCTGTTGGAGAACCTATTAATGACGAAGCTTGGCATTGGTTCAACGATCATGTTGGACAAAAAAAATGCCCTGTCGTTGATACTTGGTGGCAAACAGAAACTGGCGGAATTTTAATTTCCCCTTTGCCATTTGTTACACCAACCAAACCTACTTATGCAACACTTCCCTTGCCTGGCGTGCAGCCTGTTTTAATGGATGACAAACGCAATGAAATTACAGGAAATCAAGTTACAGGAAATCTTTGTATCCGCTTTCCATGGCCGGGAATTGCGAGAAGTATCTGGGGCGATCATCAACGTTACAAAGAAACCTATTTTACGGCTTTTCCAGGAAAATATTTCACAGGCGACGGCGCTTTGAGAGACGAAGTTGGCTATTACAGAATTACAGGTCGTGTGGATGATGTGATTATCGTATCTGGTCACAATCTAGGCACGGCGCCAATCGAAGACAGCATCAACCAACATCCGGCTGTTGCAGAATCTGCGATTGTTGGCTACCCTCACGATATCAAAGGTAATGCACTTTATGGTTATGTGATTCTGAAAGAAACTGGAGAAGGCCGAGATCGTGAAAATCTTAAAAAAGAAATCAATCAGTTAATCTCAGACCAAATAGGACCTATCGCCAAGCTGGACAAAATCCAATTTGTATCGGCACTTCCGAAAACCAGATCTGGCAAAATTATGCGTAGAATTTTGAGAAAAATTGCAGAAGGCGACTTTAGCAATTTCGGGGATACATCAACATTATTAAACCCAGAAATTGTCGACGAAATTAAAAACGAAAAAATTTAACATTCTTTAGCTTATTGCTTGTTCGGTTTTTGATATCTCTATAGTTAAACACCAAAATATTTAATTATGTCAAGTATTATCACAGGATTGTTTACCAATCAAAGCAACTACGGAGGTCTAGAAAAAGATTTAGAAGCAAAAGGAATATCTAGCTCGCGCTACATTGTATATTTGGATAAAAATAACCCTAACAATTACGCCGCAAGTGTCGAAGTAGAAGATGATGTGGAAGCCGAAAAAGTTTCGGAAGTATTTAATAAAAACGAAGTCAAAAAGACCTATTTGTTTAATAACATGACGATTAAAGACGCTACGAACTACGACGATTTAAAAAAAACAATCGAGAGAAGAGCAGCCGCGGAAATCCCGAACACACCCGATGTCAAAATCAAAGAAACCGATTCGGGAATTGATTCTCAAGTAAAATTTTAGTCGAAAATAAATCCGCCCAAAATCTAAAGATTTTGGGCGGATTTTAATTTTATGTAGAAAAGGCTAAGCTCTCAGCTCTGCACCGAATTCTTTTTGAAAAGACTTAATCAACGCATTCATCACCTCGTTGATATCTTTGTCTTCGAGAGTTTTTTCTTCGTTTAGCAAAGCAAAACTCATCGCGTAAGACTTCTTAGCTTCTGGCAGATTTTTCCCTTCGTAAACGTCAAACAAATTAATCTCTTTCAAGAAAGGCGACTTATTTTTCTTAGCAACCTCGTACAACTCCGCATACGTAATCGATTTGTCAACCAACAATGCAAGATCTCTACGGATTTTATTAAATTTAGGAATGTCAACAAATTTGAAGTTCTCGGTGCTTCTCAAAGACTGACAATTTTCTAATTCGATTTCCGCATAGAAAGCCTCTTGGTCAACATCTGCATCTTTCAATAAAGCTGGTGCAACTTTTCCGATTCTTGCTAAAGTTTTACCTTCCGAAAGGATTTCTAAGGCATCAGAAAAACGACTATCTTCTAAAGCTTTTTCTTCCAGTTTAAGATTTAATCTCTCTAAAAGAAGCATCAAATAAGCTTTTAATTTAAAGAAATCCGAAGTGCTTTTTGGTTGCAACCAATTTTCAGCAAAATCGCGTCCTGTTGTTAAAATAGCCAATTGTTTTCTTTCTTCATATTTCTCAAATTTATGATATATTTTACCCAATTCGAAAAACTTAATATCTGGATGTTTTCTGTTAATATTGTAAGCGGCATTCGCCAAAAGTCCTTCCAACAAAGACGTTCTCATTGTAGAAAGCTCGTTGCTTAAAGGATTAAGAAGTTTTACCGCATTGGTTACGTCTTTTACAGAAGTTAAAGAATTGTTCATCACCTCGTGGAAACCTTGGCTTTGCAGCGTTCTTGCCCAAGCGTTTTCTAAAACATCTTGATCGTCTAGACTTAATCGTACGGTTGTAAAAGATGTTTTTTGAGGCGCTTCGATTTTGTTATAACCGTATATTCTTAAGATTTCTTCGATGACATCAATCTCTCTGGTAACGTCTGCGCGATAAGCAGGCACCGACAATTCCAGACCATTTGTAATCTCGTTAAGAACCGTAATTTCTAGAGATTTTAAAATTTCTTTAATCTTTTCTCTATGAATTTTAACACCCAAAATTTGATCCAATTTAGAATAACGCAAAACCACATAGAAAGGTTCAATCTTAGTTGGATAAGATTCTAAAAGATCTCCAACAAGTTTTCCACCAGCAATATCCTGAAGCATTTTAACAGCATGTGTCAAAATTGTTTTTGTATTGTTAGGATCCACACCTCTCTCGAAACGGAAAGATGCATCGGTATTAAGTCCATGGAATTTTGAAGCTTTTCTTACCGCAACTGGGTTAAAGTAAGCGCTTTCCAAAAATATTTTAGTCGTCGCCACAGACACGCCGCTATTTTCACCACCCAAAACGCCTGCGATACACATTGGATTTTGGTTGCCATCTTTAATCATGATTTCGTTGCCGCTAAGCTTACGCTCTACCCCATCCAAAGTTTTGAACAAAGTTCCTTCTGGCGATGTCCCAACTACCACTTTGTGACCAGCAATTTTGTCCGCATCAAAAGCGTGCAAAGGCTGACCATAACTGTGTAAAATATAATTCGTAATATCGACAACATTGTTAATTGGTGCAAGACCAATCGCCTTGATTCTGTCTTTTAACCATGCTGGCGAATCTGTAACTTTAAGATCTTCCACAACAGCACCTAGATAACGTGGTGTCAGTACTGTATCTTCTATTTCTATACTAAAATTATGAGTCGCTTCAGAAGTCAATGCTACGGTTTCAACTTTTGAGAATTCTGATCCTAAATTATTGGAGGACAAATAAGAATGAAGATCTCTCGCAACGCCATAATGCGACATCGCATCGGTACGGTTTGGTGTTAATCCGATTTCAAAAACTTCATCATTTATCAATTCAAAATAATCGGCGAAGTTTTCTCCGACTTTATATTTTGTTTCGTCCAAAACCATGATTCCAGCATGATCGTCTGACAGACCAAGTTCGTCCTCGGCACATATCATCCCTTCCGAAACTTCACCGCGGATTTTAGCTTTTTTAATTTCAAAAAAGTTTCCTGTTTTATCATAGATTTTGGTTCCTACAACGGCAACAGGAACAACTTGTTCTGCAGCAACATTGGGCGCACCACAAACAATGTCCAGAACTTTTCCACCTACATCTACCGTTGTTTTGCTAAGTTTATCAGCATTAGGATGTTTCTCACAAGTCAAAACTTTTCCAACAACGATACCTACTAGACTGCCTTTGATGCTTTCGTACTTGTCGATACCTTCTACTTCCAGACCGATGTCTGTTAAAAACATACCGATTTTCTCCGTAGTCAAATTGGTTTTAATGTAATCTTTAAGCCAATTATTTGAAATTTTCATTTTTCTGAATTTGAAATTTTAGAATGCTGACATTTTAATTTCTATTTTAATAAAAATTTGTCAAAAATCCTTTAGTAAAATCTTTATTTAAACAAAATTTGAGACCTGAATTTCAAATCTCAAATTATAAATTTATTATTTATCAATGCTTATAATCCGATTACCGGCATAGAAAGCATCAAAATATTTTCGTTGTCTTCCAAACCGTCGATTGGCTCAATAATACCTGGGCGATTGGGTTGTGACATTTTGAAAGTGATATCGTCTGCTCCTAAAACCGATAACATCTCTGTCAAAAATTTGGAACTGAATCCGATATTAATGTCTTCTCCATTATAATCGCACGGAATCTGCATATCTGCTTTGTTTGCAAATTCTGTATCTTCTGCATGAAGGTGAAGCACATTGCCTGATAATTTGAAACGAACTTGGTTAGTCGATTTGTTTGACATAATAGACGCTCTGCGGATAGAACTCAACAACAAGCTTCTGTTAATGGTCAATACATTTGGATTTTCTTTTGGAATAACTGCGTTGTAGTTAGGATATTTTCCATCGATCAAACGGCAAATCCAAACATTGTTACCAAATGTAAATTGCGCCATGTTTTCGTTGAACTCGATGGCTACTTCCTCCGCCGAATTGTTCAAAATATTTTTGAAAATCGCTAAAGGTTTTTTTGGCATGATGAACTCCATTGGCTCAGCATTCTGCAAATCGGTTCTTTTGTAAACCACCAATCTGTGAGAATCTGTTGATACGAAATTGGTTTCGTGTTCTGCAAACTGGAACAGAACGCCTGTCATTACTGGACGAAGCGAGTCGTTGCTTGTCGCAAACAACGTGTTGCTAAGGGCATCAGCCAAAACACCGCCGGGCATTACCACTTTTTGAGACGCATCGAATTCTGGCAACTCCGGATAATCTTCTGCATTGTCTAGTGCTACAGAGAAATTATCTTTCTCGTCCAAAATTTCCAAAACGCTACCATTGCCTTCTGGCGCATCTTTCACAACCAAAGTCAAAGGCTGTTCACCATAAGTTTTCAAAAAATCCTGAAAAATTTTAGCAGGCACAGCTATCTTTCCTGTATCATCCGACATAACCTCGATAGACGTTATCAAAGTTGTTTCTCCGTCTGACGCAGTCACTTTCAAGTTATTTTGCTCTAACTCAAAAAGATAGTTTTCCAAAATTGGTCTGGATTGCGAACCAGAAATTACACCACTAACAGTTTGTAAGGCTTTTTGCAATTCGCCACTGGCAACAATAAATCTCATAAAAGCTAATTATTTCGATTCACAAAGATAAAAAATTATGGCAAATTGGCAGTCTGATTTCTAATTAATTATCAACAATTACCATATTAAAGTAATTTTATTTTACTTTTGGAAAGAAATTACTCAAAAATCCAAAGCTTTATGAACAAACCGCCTTTACACCAAAGTTTCAAATATACTTTTCAAGGTTTTTTTTGGCTTTTACGTAACGAAAGAAATTTCCAAATCCATATTGCAGGATTGTTAATTAATTTGGCGCTGGTCACTATTTTACCTCTTCAGACTTTAGAAATTATAGCTGTAATTGGCGTTTCATTTTTGGTTTTAATCACAGAAGCGCTTAATACATGCATCGAAAAAATCTGTGACTACATCCAACCTAACTTCGACTCCAGAATCGGAATTATCAAAGACATTGCTGGCGCCGCTGTTTTATTGTCTGCAATATTAGCTGTTGTAGTTGGGCTTTTGGTGTATTGGAAATATATATTTAATTAAAAATTAAATTAGTTTTTCAAAAACTTATTGATAAATTCTGATGTTTTGGTTTTAATTTTCACCACATACAAGCCAGACTTCCAGGATTTAACATCAATTGGAGAAAGCGATTGCGATTGGTAAACTAATTTTCCACTTGCATCGAAAACAGAAAGCACGTCAAGCTCTTTAACACCTTTAATATTCAAAACATCGCCAGTTGGATTTGGATACAACTGAATTTGTACTTTATCAACATTATGAATATCTAAATTGTCTAAATTTTGGATTTTAACATTATCGACTTTAAAGCCGGATTGGTAATTATCGAACTCAAAATCAAACTCTTTAATAGAAGTAACTTGACTATTGAATGTGGAGGTTAAAACTTTCACCTGATCAATAAAATACTCGATTTTTTTGGTACTAAAATCGACATTCACTTTCAGATTATACCACTTGTTTGCTTGCCAACTTTTGGTCGTTATACTGGTGAAATCTCCAACTTCGAGTGTCGAATCAAAATTATAATAAAAGCCACCAAGACGCTCATACTCCTCAACATCCATACTATATAATGTTAGCATATCATAATCCGAAGCGCCAACCGAATCCATGTAAACATCGGCAGAGATGGACATTCTTGGATAGTTGGGAACATCGTAAAAAATACCGCCCCAATTTTCTTCCTGCTCCGCATTTGCGGTTATTGACACCGAGTTATTGCCTAAACTCGCAATGGTATTAACAACCTGAGAATGTGACGCATCGACATAGCCCCAATTGCTCCATCCTTTTTGACCATTGAAATTACCCAAAGTAAAGCCTTCGGAAGTTTCAAAAGAAAATTTAGTTTCTTGTGAAAATATATGCTTTGTTGCTAAGAATACTATAAACGCGGAAAGAAGTAGTTTTTTCTTCATATTATTATTTAAAGGGGAACAAAAATAAACAATCTTTTAAAACAATGATTATATTTTTAAACAATTTACAATATTTAAGATTATTACATAAGTCATATTTTCAAATGATTGTTAATTAATTAAAATCCTTAATTTTGTACTTTCTCAAAAAATTATGGAAAGTATCAAAGTACACGACAAAACTTTTGTCCCTTATCTAAAACATGACGAAATTATTGAAATCGTAAACCGAGTAGCAGCCGATGTCTACGAAGATTACAAAGATGAAAGACCCGTTTTCATCGGTGTACTGAGTGGTGTTATTCAGTTTTTCTCAGATTTCATAAAAGCCTATCCAGGCGAATGCGAAATCGGTTTTATCAAGATGAGTTCTTATGTTGGAACAGAATCCTCCGGTATCGTTTTCAAAGAAATGGAACTTACCAAAGACATCAAAGACCGCCACATCATTCTTATGGAAGACATCGTGGACACAGGTAATACCATCGAAAATCTCTTCACTTACTTCAAAGAGACACAACGTCCAAAATCAATAAGAGTAGCCTCGTTGTTATTAAAACCTGACGTTTATAAAAAAGAATTCAAGATTGATTATGTTGGAAAAGAAATTCCAAACAAATTTGTTTTAGGCTATGGACTGGATTATGATGAATTGGGCAGAAATCTAAAAGATCTTTATCAACTAGAAGAAGGAAACATCAACCATTAATTATAAAAAGTAGAAATCCTTCAAGGTTTCTGAAAAATAAATCTATTAAAAATGATTAACATCGTATTATTTGGTCCTCCGGGAAGTGGAAAAGGGACACAAGCACAACATCTAATTGAAAAGTTCAACCTTCAACAAATTTCCACGGGCGATTTATTTCGTTTCAATATTAAAAACGAAACAGAATTGGGAAAACTCGCTAAATCTTACATCGACAAAGGCGAATTGGTACCAGACCAAGTAACTATCGACATGTTAGTTGACGAACTTAGAAAACCATCAACTGCAGCAGGTTATATATTCGACGGTTTCCCAAGAACAGCTAATCAAACACAAGCTTTGGAACAAATCGTAAAAGACGAACTAAATTCTGAAATTAGCATTTGCCTTTCTTTAGTTGTTAAAGATGAAGTTCTTGTCGAAAGATTACTAAAAAGAGGCGAAACCAGCGGTAGAACAGACGATAGCAACGAAGCTATTATCAGCAACCGTATTAAAGAATATTATGCTAAAACCGCTGAAGTTGCAGAACTATACAAGCAACAAGGCAAATATGTAGAAGTTAACGGCATCGGCGAAATTTCAGAAATTTCTGAAAAGCTTTTCGCAGAAGTCGAAAAAATAAAATAGTTGTCAGTTGTTTGTTGTTAGTTGATAGTTTAACTAAGAGCCGACAACCACCAACCAACAACCATCAACTAAAAAATTATGAGCAATTTTGTAGATTACGTTAAAATTCATTGTACATCCGGTCATGGAGGTGCTGGTTCCGCCCACCTTCGTCGCGAAAAATACATTCCAAAAGGTGGTCCCGATGGTGGCGACGGTGGACGTGGTGGTAGCATTATCATGAAAGGTAACGCACACGAATGGACCTTGCTTCCACTTCGTTACACGCGACATGTTAAAGCTGGTCGTGGCGAAAATGGAGGAAAAAACCAATTAACTGGAGCTGCGGGAGACGATATTTACATTCAGGTTCCTATTGGTACCATTGCAAAAAATGAAGAAGGCGAAATTATCGGAGAAATCCTTGAAGACAAGCAAGAAATCGTTCTTATGCAAGGTGGAAAAGGTGGACTTGGAAATGAGCATTTCAAATCAGCAACCAACCAAACGCCAAGATATGCACAACCTGGACTTCCAGGCGAAGAAGGTTATGTTGTTTTCGAACTAAAAATCCTTGCAGATGTTGGTTTAGTAGGTTTTCCTAATGCTGGAAAATCCACACTTTTGGCATCTATTTCGGCAGCGAAACCAAAAATCGCCAATTATGCCTTCACCACATTAACACCTAATTTGGGGATTGTAGATTACAGAAATTACAAATCTTTTGTAATGGCAGATATCCCTGGAATTATCGAAGGTGCAGCCGAAGGAAAAGGTCTTGGACATCGTTTTTTACGCCATATAGAACGTAACTCTATCTTACTTTTTTTAATTCCGGCAGATTCTGAAAATCATTTTAAAGAATTCCAAATTTTGGAAAACGAACTAAAAGAATATAATCCGGAACTTTTGGAGAAAGATTATATTATTTCTGTTTCGAAAGCCGATCTTTTGGATGACGAACTAAAAACTGAAGTTTCCGCAGAATTCCCAGAAGGTAAAAAACCAATATTTTTTTCAGGCGTTACTGGTGAAGGACTTATGGAATTGAAAGATGCAATTTGGAAACAACTTCACGGTTAATAATAGTATGAAATACCTATTAAGTCTTTTTAGCATTTTGTTGCTGACGGCTTGTCAGTCTCATAAATCGGTATCCAAATATCAGAAATTAGAATATGAGACAACGCCATGTTTCGGATTTTGTCCAATATTTAAAATTACAATTAATGCCGACAAAAGTGCAACTTTCGAAGCAGAACATTTTAATTTTGGAGAAAACCATACAAAAACAAATTTTTCAGCAGAACGTGAAGGTACTTTTAAAACCACTATTAAAGCTAAAGATTATAACAAATTGGTCGCTTTGATTGATGAGCTAGATCCAAAACAACTCAATGATTTCTATGGTGATAAAAACATCATGGATATGCCAACTTCTTTTTTAAGAATTAATTATACCGATGGAACATCAAAAATTATTGAAGATTACGGAAAAAGAGGAACTCCAAAACTAAAAGAAGTTTATAAGTTTTTTGCGGATTTACGCTTAAATCAAACATGGAAAAAAGTAAAATAGCAGACTTAATTTTATTTAAGCTAACTTTGCAATATCAAATTCCTTCTACATGAGGGAATTATTTTTTTTAAATATAAATCATCAATTTGAATTTCACAGACCTCCAACTTATAGAACCTATCGTTAAATCGATTCACGAATTAGGATACACCAACCCAACACCCATTCAGCAAAAAGCCATTCCAGAAGTCCTAAAAGGCCGCGACGTACTAGGTTGCGCCCAAACCGGAACGGGAAAAACAGCAGCTTTTGCGATTCCGATGTTACAAAATCTTTCGCATCCGAAGTATAAAAACAATAAAAAAATAAAAGCCTTAATCTTGACACCAACGCGAGAATTGGCCATCCAGATAGAAGAAAATTTTAAAGAATACGGCAAACGTCTTCCACTGAAATCGTTGGTAATTTTTGGTGGTGTTAAACAAGGCGCACAAGAAGCTGCGATCCGAAAAGGTGTTGACATATTAATCGCCACGCCTGGACGATTGTTGGATTTTATAAATCAAAGAATCATTAATCTGCAAGATCTAGAAGTTTTCGTTTTGGACGAAGCAGACCGTATGTTGGACATGGGATTTGTACATGATGTGAAACGAATCATCAAACTTATTCCTCAAAAAAGACAAACATTATTTTTCTCGGCGACAATGCCAAAAGAAATTAGCGCCTTAGCCAACAGCATTCTTCAGAATCCTGTGAAAGTCGAAGTAACGCCCGTTTCATCAACAGCAGATACCATTCAGCAAAGTGTATTTTTGGTTGAAAAAGATGATAAACTGGAACTTTTGATTCACGTTTTACAAAACCAAAAGATTGATCAATTGTTGGTCTTTTCGAGAACCAAACACGGCGCAGACAAAATTGCAAGACGACTTCATAAAGCCAACATCTCTGCGGAAGCGATACATGGTAACAAATCTCAGAATGCCAGACAAAATGCCTTAAACAATTTTAAATCTAAAAAAACGCGTGTTCTGGTTGCAACCGATATCGCTGCGCGAGGCATTGACATTGATGAGCTAAAATACGTCCTGAACTTCGAATTGTCAGATGTTTCGGAAACTTACGTTCACCGTATCGGAAGAACGGGACGCGCAGGTAATGATGGGACGTCGTTCTCTTTCGTTGACGGTTTGGACTTGGTGAATCTTCGTAATACCGAAAAATTAATTGGTAAAAAAATCCCTATCAATCGCGATCATCCTTATCATACAGATAATCTTATCGAGCAAAAACGCGATAGCAATAATAAGGCTGCTGCCAACACAAGACCTTCCAAAACACAGGAAAAAGAAAAAGTCGCCAAAAAGAATTATTATAAAAAAAGTTCTAGACAAGGCAAAAAATAAACAAAAAAAACGTCATAAGATTGATACTTATGACGTTTTTTTATAAACTAAAACTCGAAGCCTAATTTCTCTTTATTAACCACTGGATTGGCGTAGTGACTTAGAAAATGCGTCTTGAGTTCGACATCATTTTTATCGATACTTAAAGCCATTCTACGTTCAAACAATTCCTTTTCATCTTGCGTGTAATATGCAGAATAACGATTTGCCTCGTTAAGAATATCCAACGCGATGAAACTGTTTGGGAATAATCTATAATTACTAATAATCGCTTTATCAATCGACTCTGCAATCATTTGGATTTGCTGATTATTGTTTTCAGATTTCGATTTTATCTCATCCAAAGTCTCGCTAAGCACTTCTCCAAAATGGATGTGGATTCTTTTCTTTTGTCCCAACACGCCAGCCATCACATTTTCAAAATCTTCATTTTTCGACTTTACAAGCACTTCAGAATTTTTGGACTGAATTGCTTTATAGGTTTTCAATTTATCCGTCGGATCATATTCATAAGAAATGCTGACAGGAACTATATTTAAGCTTTTAAAATAATCACAAACATCAGATTTTCCATTGGTCATTGCAATCATTTTGAGAACGCCAGGATGTGTGGTATCGTTACCATCTTTTGTACGACCTTCACGCTGTGCAATCCAAACCGATTGATGCCGATTTAGAATTAAATCTTTGATATAATCTGACATCAATTGACTACTTTTCAAAAGTTCGCGCGGCGAAACATCACGTTTAACCAAAAAATTTCTGTTAAGCTTCGCCAAAACCATAAAAATATCGCGCTGTACCAGATTATCACCAATAGCGGAAGCCGTCAACTGAAATCCATTTTCTAGCAAAGCCAAATTGATCAAACTCGTATCCAGAACAATATCTCTATGATTGGAAATGAAAAGATAGGTTTTATTTTTATCCAAATGTTCTAAACCTGAAATCGTCAAACCATCCGAAGATTGTTTTAAAATATTACGAATACAATGGCTGATGACTTTATCCTGAAAATCTTCGATACTATCAATTGATGCTAAAATATTTGAAATTTCGTTTTCGGACTTTCCCGGAAAAGCGAACTGTAACAAAGCCATCATCATCGGATGTTTTGCCATCGATTGTAACGCAGGATGTACTTCTTCCTTATTATAAAATCGAATTGAATCTAAACAAGAATCCATAATTAATTATTAATTCCAAAAATTTTTAATGCTGTTTCTGTTGTCCTTTTGTTAATGTCCTCAAACGAAACGCCATAGATATCTACCAGTTTTCCGGCAACCAATTCTACATAAGCACTTTCGTTACGTTTGCCACGATGAGGAACGGGCGCAAGATAAGGCGAATCTGTCTCCAAAACTATTTTATCTAAAGGAATTTGATTCAAAAACTGATCGACTTTTCCGTTTTTGAACGTTGCTACGCCGCCAATTCCTAAAACAAAACCTAAATCCAAAGCATGATTCGCTTGGTCTAGATCTCCTGAGAAACAATGAAAAACACCTCTAAGTTTCGGATGTTTTTTTCGTTCTAAAACCTCGAATGTTTCATCAAAACTATCGCGGGTGTGGATGACAATTGGCCAATCTTTCTCAATCGCCCAATCTATTTGTTGTTCAAAAGCTTTAACCTGAATATCCAAAGTTGACTTGTCCCAATAAAGATCAATCCCAATTTCGCCAATCGCAACAAAATCGCGTTGATCGATGTATTTTTTCACCAAATTCAATTCGTTCTCCCAAGATTCTGGCTTAACAGAACATGGATGAAGTCCCATCATAGCGAACATCTTATTGGGATAATTGGATTCTAAAGCGAGCATTTTTTCATGCGTTTCCGAATCGATGGCTGGCAAGATAAATTTTTCTACGCCTTTGTCTAAAGCGCGCTGAATCATTTCTGCTCGATCGACATCGAATTGCTCAGAATATAGATGGGTATGTGTGTCTATCATTTTTAAAATTTTGTAAAACTGTTTTATAAACTCTTAATGAGGATGTATTTAACAGTTAGTGGCTGTGCTGCACAACTTTTTGCGAGATGGAAATATTCTGCACAAATATTGGTGGAAATAGCTCCTAAAAAACTACAAATCAAAAATTTTTCTAAAGATCAACATTTTCAAAAATTGAATGTTTGGCTTTTTGGCGCTGATTTTCTATTTTCTGTTTTAAGTTTTCCAAAAATTTTTGATGTTTTGGACTTTCCTCATCGGAAGATTTATGCTTGAGCGCAGCTTGGATTTTGTTATTTTCATTAATGAACAATTTGGTATCATCGGCGAAAAAAGCTTGTCCAAATTTCTCCCAAATATATTGCACCGCTTGCTCATTCGGGTGAATAAGATCGTCTTTATAAAAGCGATAATCCCGCAAATCGTCCATTAAAATTTCGTAAATCGGAAGATAATAGCAATTGTTATAATTGGGGATAACATCATGCATTGCCGATAAGAGTTTGGCTTTGCTCAGACTATTTTCGGTCATGCCATCTTTGGTGTGACGAACGGGCGATAAACTGAACAAAATCTGAACATCCTCTGGACAGATATCCTTGATGCATTCTATACTTTCCGCAATATTTTGGCGAAGTTCTTCATCTGTCAAGAATCTTTTGTTAAAAAACTTTTGTGGAATTTTATGACAGTTGGCAGCAATTTTATTTTTTGGTAAAAATTCATAAACGAAAGCACTTCCGTATGTGATAATCACCCATTTCGTGGTTTGTAAAAAGTCGTTAGCAGCTTGTAACTGGCTATTGATTTTTTCCAAAATCTTATGTGCAAATCTGGAATCAAAAGAGGAGTGATGATCCAAACTCATGAACAAGTCGTTGGCCAAAATCAAGTCAATCTCCGAGTAATCTTTCCCTTTATAAATCCTTTGCAAAGCTGTGTTAATCGCATACGGATTGAACAAAGTCCCAAACGGATTATTAAAAGTCTGGAGTTGACCCTCCTTTAATTTAGTATGAATCTCGGTTGCAAAACAAGAGCCGATCGAAAATATAGAATCTTCGATATCTATGTTTTTTTCTACAGCATTAATGTCAACTTCTGTTCTGAAAATCATAATCTATTTTTCTCTTTTCAACAAATATTCTGCAAGTTCTAAAAGGGCTTGTTTTTTCTCTGGCGCAACCTTTATTTTATCTAAATATTCTAAGGCCGTTTCGCTATGTTGATGTACCAGGCGAAGCACTTTTTCTTCAACTTTGGTACGTCTAAAGATTTTTTCTACACCATAGATTTTATCAACATTATCGGTTTTTTTGGAATACCAATAATCGAGTTCTGCACGTTCTTCATCATTAGCATGTTCCAAGGCTGTTAAATAGAGAATTGTTTTTTTGTTTTCGTATATATCGCCCGCATGTTTCTTACCTACTGCTTCTTGGTCGCCATAGACATCAAGATAATCATCCATAATCTGGAAAGCTATACCAATATGTTTTCCAAAGTTATAAATTGATTCGGCATCTTCATCGCTTGCGCCAGCTATTAAAGCTCCAATTTGTAAAGAAGCCGCACTTAGAGATCCTGTTTTGTAAGTAATCATCTTGATGTAATCGTCATGGCTTACATTGCTCATGCTTTCGAAATTAACATCGTATTGTTGACCTTCACAAATAACAATTCCTGTATCTGTAAATATTTTTAAACATTTTTTAAATAATATGGGCTCTAGATCCAAGAAAAACTGATAGGCTTTAAAAAGCAAATTATCCCCCGACAATATCCCTACATTAAGGCCATATAAAGTATGAATTGTTGCTTTGTTACGACGAAGTGGCGCTTCATCCATAATATCATCATGAATCAAGGTGAAGTTGTGAAAAAACTCAATGGCTAAAGCGGGTTTTATCGCATCATCCAAATTACCATCAAAAAGCTCGCAAGCCATAAGTACCATAATAGGGCGCATCCTTTTGCCACCATGCGCCATAATGTAGTTCATGGGTGCATAAAGTTCTCCTGGTTGATCATTAAAACGATAGTTTTCTACGGCTTCGGAAACGATGTTCTGGTATTTATCTAAAAAGTTCATAAACAAATTTGATTTATGCAAAAATACAATTTTTAAACGGTTTTAGTCCATCAAGAAGTTATGCAAAACCGTTTAAAAACAAAAAACTTTGTCTTAAGAAAGACAAAGTTTAATGATATTTAAAATTCTAAAATTTTAGAATGCAATAACCATAAGATAAGTAATCCCTGCAACAATGGCACTAATAGGAATTGTTAAAATCCAAGCCCAAAGAAGACTTACCGTAACACCCCAACGTACAGCAGAAATTCTTTTTGTCAAACCAACCCCAATGATAGAACCTGTCACCGTGTGCGTTGTAGAAACAGGAATACCAAAGTGGTCTGTAATAAATAATGTAATTGCACCTGCTGTTTCAGCACTTACACCTTCCAAAGGCGTTACTTTTGTGATACGCGTTCCCATGGTTTTGATGATCTTCCAACCACCGCTCATCGTCCCCAAAGCAATTGCTAAGAACGATACCAAAGGTACCCAAATATAATGTTCTGTAAAGAAGTTGAAACGCTCGCTAGATTCCAATAAAGCATATTGGTCATTAAGTACATTAACATGGTAATAGATAACCGCTGCCCCGATGATCCCCATAACTTTTTGAGCATCATTAAGACCATGTCCAAGACTGAATAACGCTGAAGATACCAACTGCATTTTCTTAAATTGTCTTTCAGCTTTGTGAGGATTTGATCTCTTATATACCTGAATGATAATGAGGGTAATGATAATTGAAATTATCATACCGATTAAAGGTGCCAAGAAAATAAATAGAAAAATAGGAATAACAACCTTAAACTTCACAACATCTTGCGAAAAGAGTTGTTTAAAAGCTTCTCCCAAAACTTTCACCGTCGAATAATCTGGATGCGCTGCACTTACCGCTTGATAATCTAAAGCCAAAGCATGCATCAAAGCAGCTCCGATAAATCCACCAATTAAGGTATGAGACGATGAGGACGGGATCCCAAACCACCATGTTAAAAGATTCCAAGCAATTGCCGCGATAAGTCCCGCAAAAATCACTTCCAGGTTGATATAATTTTCGTTGACCGTTTTGGCAATGGTGTTACCAATTTTAAACTCGCCAATAATATAAGCTGCAATAAAGAAAGCAGCAAAGTTCCAAACTGCGGCCCATAATACGGCCTGAAACGGGGTTAATACTTTTGTGGAAACGATGGTTGCAATAGAGTTAGCTGCATCGTGAAACCCGTTGATATAATCAAATATTAAAGCTAATGCAATAATAACAATCAGTAAAATTGGAAAATCCATTCTTTTTTATTTTGTTATGTGAATAGATTTAGGCGTATTTAATGACAATACTTTCCATTGTGTTAGCAACATCTTCTGCTTTATCTGTAACCACTTCAAGATAATCAAGAATTGACTTTTGCTTGATAATTAAAATCGCATCGTTGGTCTCGAAAAGCTTAACTGTCGCTTGGCTCAATACATCGTCGGCAATATTTTCGTACGAATTAATTTTAATACACGATTCTTTAACCTCGTTTGGATTTTTGAAATCTTTGAGATTTGCTAATGCATGTTTGATCTCCACGCAAGATTTGTAAATTAATAAAGAAAATTCTGAATATACTTTGTTTTCTGGGGTTTTGTAAAGATAAATATACTTAGCCGATGCATAAATATAATCTGCAATATCGTCTAATCCTGCTGCAAGAAGGCTGATGTCTTCTCTGTCGAAAGGTGTGATAAAATTCTCTCCCAACTGCACGAAAATCTCGTGTGTTAAGTCATCCATTTTATGCTCGTAATCGCTCATTTGATTTAGCATTGACTCGTCATTTACATCAAATTCTAAAAGACCATCATGAAAGGTTTTTGACATTTCAACTAATGTGTCTGCTACTTTTTCGAACAAATCAAAGAAGATTTTGTCTTTTGGCTGGAATGCTCTGAAAATATTTCCAATTCCCATTTTATTTTTATTTACAGTTTTTGTGACCACAAATATCGTTAAATAGGTTAAGCTTAATAACAACGCAATGTTAATAAATTATTAACAATCAAAAAGCCTGCATCACTTGGATACAGGCTTTTTATTATTATTTTGAGATGTTTAGTTTGCGACTTCTGCGCGCATCTCTTTTCCTTTAAACTTCTGTGTTTGAAGGCCTTTAACAACTTCATCTTTAAAAGATTTTTCGATTTCGAAGAATGAGAATTTCTCTAAAATCTCAATATCTCCAATATCTGCTCTTTTCTTAGACTTAGAAGTGGCTTTGTTAATAATCTCTAACATATCAACTTTCTTCAACTGGTCGCGTTTTCCAAGGTTAAAGAAGAAACGCACCATATCTTCGTTATTTCTTCTTCTACCGCCTTCGCGTCTTCCGCCTTCTCTTCTCTCACGAGGTTCGCCTCTTCTTTCGCGCTCTCTACCTCTTTCTCGACGGCTTCCTCTGTCATCTCCACCATTAAATTTGGCTTCAACCAAATCGTTACGATCTTTGTAATACAAAGCCAATTCTTTCAACTGGAACTGTAACAACTTGTGCACCAATTCCTCTTTTGAGAATTGGGACAAATCTGGAATCAACGCATCATCAAAAGCGAAAATATCTTCAGAATTCTCGGTTAATAGTTTTTCAAAAACACCATTAACCTGGGCCTTCACAATATCATCACCTGTCGGGATTTTCCCTTCTGTGATTTCTATCTTTGTAGAAGCTTTTATTTGTTTTAGTTTTCTACTTTCTTCAGGTTTTATTAAAGATAGAGAAATACCATCTTTACCTGCACGTCCTGTACGACCACTTCTGTGTACAAAAACTTCTGGATCATCTGGTAAAGAGAAATGAATAACATGCGTTAAAGAATCTACGTCTAATCCTCTAGCAGCAACATCTGTCGCTACCAAAATATCGATATTCTTCAAACGGAACTTCTTCATAACCGTATCACGTTGCGCTTGTGACAAGTCGCCATGAAGTGCATCTGCTGCATAGCCGTTTTGCATTAAGAAATCTGCAACTTCTTGCGTTTCCATTCTTGTACGGCAAAAGATAATCGAATACTGATTAGGATTCGCATCGATCATTCTCTTCAAAGCTTCTTTCTTTTGACGGTAACCCACTACGAAATATTCGTGCTTGATGTTCTTTTTAACTTCGTTAATAGAACCAACCGAAATACGGTGCGGATTTGTCAAATAGTTTTTAGAAATTCTTTCTACCTCTTTGTTCATCGTTGCCGAGAACAAAAATGTCTGTTTGGTTTCTGGTGTTTCACTGATAATCGTTTCCAAATCATCTTTGAAACCCATAGACAACATTTCGTCAGCCTCATCCAACACCAACCAATGGATGCTAGAAAAATCTAAAGCTTTTCTATTAATAAGGTCAATCACACGTCCTGGAGTCCCCACAATAATTTGTGGTTTCTCTCTCAAAGAACGGATCTGCTCCATAATACTACTACCTCCATACACCGCAGTTGTTTTGATGTTTGGTAAATACTTGGAGTAAGTTTTTATGTCTTTTGTAATTTGAAGACATAATTCTCGCGTCGGACAAAGCACCAAAAATTGGATTTTGCGACTCGTATCGTCAATCATATCCAAAATCGGAAGCGAAAACGCCGCTGTTTTGCCTGTCCCGGTCTGCGCAAGTGCGATAAGATCGCGGATATCTGATAAGATAAATGGGATAGTCTGTTTTTGGATTTCTGTAGGGCTTTCGTAGCCCATCTCGCCAATTGCCTTCTGTATGTCAGGACTTAAACTGGACTCGGAAAATAACTTCATTAAGTTGTATAAAATTTTTGCAAAGATACAATTTTATTTTTGACAATTTTTATAAACTTTTGTTAACAAATATATATTGGGATAAAAGCAATCAAAATTAAATAGAAAACGGACACTCAATTTTTTTTAAAAAAAATCTGCAAAATACGGGAGAAAAGCATCATATTTACTACTTCAAATCTATTATGCTTCCATGGGTTTATATAGTGACATCGCCGAATATCTACAGTACATATCGCCTCGTTTTTATAAGTCGCGCTATTTTAAAAAACTAAAAAACCTTAGTCCAAACAATATTATCGAACGAAATGTGGAACCCGAATTTTGGTGGGTTAAAAACTATCTTAAAAAAGATGCTGTATTTATTGATATTGGGGCAAATGTTGGCGCTTATCTTTATTTATTACAAAATCATTTGAAGCACAAAAATATATTTGGTTTCGAGCCCAATCCAGAGCTCAATTCACGTTTGAAAAGACTATTTCCAAATATGCACATTTTCTCATCCGCTTTGTCCGACGAAAACCTGAATGCGGAATTCAAAATCCCAGTGATTAATGGTCAAAAAGTACATAGCCGTGGAACCTTGCAAACACAAATTAAAGAAAAAGATGAGGAAAAAATTATTCTGCAAACGGTACAAGTGGTGAAAATGGACGACCTAAATCTCAATACTTCAAGAATTGATTTTATAAAAATTGATGTCGAAGGCAATGAAATGAAAACACTTCGAGGCGCCCAGAAAACTATTCTACAACACCGACCAACATTCATGGTGGAGATAGAACAACGCCATCATAAAGAACCAATTTGGAGTTTAATATCTGAGATTGAAAGTTGGGGATTTACAGCGAATTATCTCGACCGAGAAAGTTTGAGTTTAAAAAAATTAACAGAAGAATTCATACTTTTGCAAGATTCGACTAATGTTAAGAATTATCAATTTTACATTAATAATATTATTTTCATTCCAAATTAACAAGAACACAACATGAGCGTTGTTGCACGTCAAGGCATAAAATATTCAATTATAGGTTATCTGGGGACATTATTGGGAATTATTTCCTCAATTTTCATATTTCCACATGACATGGAGTTTTATGGGAAATTGCGATTTATCCTTCCTACAGCCGAAATGTTTATCCCAATAGTTGTTTTTGGATTGTCATTTTCTAATGTGAAATTTTTTTTAAAAACCAAGGAAGATGGCAAACATCACAATTTCCTCAGCTTATCTTTGCTTGGCGTTGTCATCAATTTCATCATTTTTTGTGCGCTATATTTTTTAGCAGCCACCCTTTTTCCAAACTTAAAAAATTCCGAAACATGGCAAATGAAAAATCTTATTTTTCCCATGATTTTGGTTTTAGCGTTATCATCGATTTTTAATAAATATATTACCAATTATAAGCGGATTGTTGTCTCCAATATTTTTGAAAATCTGGTGCCAAAACTGGCTAATCTTGGTGCTTTTATCATTTTTGTATATCTATGTTTCTCCGAAAAAATAGCTTATGCCTTTTTCTTCGGAATGTTTGTATTAACACTTCTTGGTTATGCATTTTATGCTAATAAGCTCGAAAAAATCCAACCCGATTTCAGTACAAATTATATTAAAAAAGACCAATTTTGGAAACAAATTTTCTTTTACAGCTTGTTTGGATTTTTAGGAAATATCGGTAATTATCTCGCCGTAAGGATTGACAATTATATGATCGGCGAATTTATCGACTTCGAGGCCAACGGCGTTTACAGCACTATTCTCGCTATTATTGGTATTATTAATGTGCCACAAATGGGGCTTTTCAATATTTCGGCGCCGATTATCAACAAAAGTATTAGCGAACATAATTTCGAAGAACTCGACCACTTTCACAAAAAAACATCACTAAGTTTGTTCTTCTTAGGTTTGTCTTTATATTCGTGTATTTTGGTAGGATTTCCCTATTTAACAGACCTTATCAAAAATGGCGATTTGTTAAAACAAGCGGAACCTGTGGTTTGGATTCTCGGCTCCGCATTTATTTTTGATCTAGCGACAGGTTTCAACGGCCATATTATCTCGTTGTCAAAATATTATCGTTTTAATATTGTCATCATGTTAATCTTGGCAAGTTTAACTATTGGGCTTAATTTTGTTTTTTTAAAATACACCGATTTAGGAATTATTGGCATTGCGATGGCAACGGCTATTTCTCTTTCTATTTTCAACAGTATTAAAATCATTTTTAATTATCAAAAATTCAAAGTTTTTCCTTTGAGTATGCCGATGCTTTATGCGTTGGTATTAAGCTTTTGCGCGATTAATATTGCGATATTAACACCAAATTTCTCAAACAGTTTACTGAATTTATTTTTAAAACCAAGTATTGTTATAGCCATTTTATTAATCGGAAATCACTTTATGAAAATCTACCCTTTGGATAAATACCTGAACAAAAACTTCTTCAGAAGCCTTACAAAATTCAAATAAAAAAAAGGAAAAGTTTGGCAGGGTAAACTTTCATAAAGATTTATATTGCAAATGCTAATATTAACCTCAGGAGGCAGAAAGAGAATTAACCAAAAATTTCCTTATTTGTTACTCAAATATAACAAAATTAATTCTTAACCAGCTCATTTTCAGAAGATGAAGTTATCCACATTCTATTCACAAAAGATGAACCTTTCTGGCTCCTCGAGTTTTTCTAAAGAATAGATAATCAATATTTTATCTTGTAATTTAATTTTATTCCAATAGAAAGCGCCAGCAAAACGACTTTCCAAAATTTCCCCTTCTAGACCATGATCTGAGCGTTTTATCTGATGAGGAAAGTAGAAATTTTTATTAAGATTAAACTTATGCTTTTCAAAATCCGTAAAGACATTTACTTCGCCTAAAAGTTTGGCAACATATTCATTCGTAGGCTGTTGATAAGTTTCTTTCGGCGTGTCATATTGTAATAATTCACCTCGTTCAAGAATAGCAACTTTGTCAACCCAAGGTATAATCTCCTCCAAATTATGGGTCGAAATAATAACCGACAAACCCATATTTTTAACCATAGAAAAAAACTTATCACGAAGATCAAATTTTCGGGAAGTATCCAAATTGCTGAAAGGCTCATCCAACAATAACAGCTTGGGCGTAACTGCCAAAGCACGCGCAATAGCAACACGCTGTTGTTGTCCTCCACTGAGATTTTTGGGAAGCACTTTGGAAAAATCCGCCATACCCACCGCTTCCAAAAGCAGATTGACTTTATCCTTTTTTTCACCAAGATTAATATTCGAAATAAATTTTCCGACATTGTCAAAAACATTGGCATAAGGCATAAGATCGTATTGTTGCGCCACCAATTTCATATCAGCTTCTCCAGGAACAAGATTCGCTTTTGGTCCTTTAAGCCTTCTTCCGTCGAAAATAATGTCGCCTTGTCGCCAGTCGTACAAACCATAAATAAGGCTCAACAAAGTTGATTTTCCACAACCACTTTCTCCTGCCAAAGCAATAACTTGGGCATTTTCCATTGAAAAACTGAAGTTTTGAAAGAGTTTTTGTTCGGGTAAATAACTGAATTCTAAATCGTTTATTTCTAAAAGCATAATGCAAAATTACAGATTTTAAAATACTGATATTATTTGTTATATTAGCACAATAATGTCTTAATTATAATTTCATGATGAAAACAAATCTGTTATTTGGAGGATTGGCAGCTTTAGCAATTTCTTTTACCATAATCTCTTGTGGAAAAGACAAACCTGTGACAAGCGAAAGTAGCGAAGTTTTAACCACTACAAACGGCCGACTTTACGTTGTTGATACGATGAACAGCAAGGTAGAATGGAAAGGTTTTAAAGTTTTCAAAACAGATAACACCAGCCATATTGGTTCTATAAAATTCGAAAGTGGCGAAGTTACAATCAACGAAAACAAACTTGAAAGCGGAAAATTTGTGGTGGCCTTAACAACTTTAGCCAATAGCGATATCAAAGATGCTGAAGAATCCGCTAAGCTGGATGGCCATCTTAAAAGCGCCGATTTTTTCGATGTTGAAAAGTTCCCAACCGCTTCTTATGAAATTACGAAAGTTACTGAAGCTACAGAAGGCAGCGATTACAACACGATATTAGACGGAAACCTAACTATTAAAGGTATTACAAAACCTATCAGCTTCAATGCTAATGTTAAAATGGGTGAAGGCGAACTACAAATTGCTACCGAACCGAAAGACATTAGCCGTGATGAGTTTGGCATTAAATTCCAAATCCCAGCAGCCAACGGCTTGATAAAAGACGAAATCAATATCCAAATGTTGATGAAAGCCATCGAGAAAAAATAAATTATTTTTCAATACATAACGAAATCTGCCCATAGTTGGCAGATTTTTTTATTAAGAATAGCGATAAAATTTGTAATTTTGCAACTTATAATTATATCCTAAGTAATGACAGAAAGAATTGATGAATTATTGGTAGAAGTAGAACAATTCAATTCCACAGCAAAGGAAGAGATTGAGCAATTCCGCATCAAATTCAATGGTAAAAAAGGCGTTTTAAATGATTTTTTTGAACAATTCAAAGAAGTTCCCAATGACCAGAAAAAAGCTTTTGGTCAAAAAATCAATAGCCTAAAACAAGCCGTTGCAGCGAAATTAGACCATCTTAAAAACGCTACAGAAAACCAAACAAGCATCATAAAAGATGATCTTACAAAACCCGCTTTTCCTTTAGAATTAGGAACAAGACATCCGATTAATCTTGTTAAAAACAGAATTATCGAGATTTTCCGTTCTATAGGTTTTGCCATTGCCGACGGACCAGAAATCGAGGACGATTGGCACAACTTCACGGCGCTTAACTTACCAGAATATCACCCGGCGAGAGATATGCAGGACACGTTCTTTATCGATACCAATCCTGACACGTTGCTTCGTACGCATACTTCGTCTGTACAAGTGCGTTATATGGAAGAAAACGAACCGCCAATTCGTATTTTATCCCCAGGTCGCGTATTCCGTAACGAGGCTATTTCGTCGCGTTCGCATTGTATTTTCCATCAAATCGAAGGTTTGTATATCGATGAAAATGTAAGTTTTGCGGATTTGAAACAAACCATTCAATTCTTCACAACAGAATTATTTGGAAAGTCAAAAATCAGAATGCGTCCATCGTACTTCCCTTTCACAGAGCCAAGCGCAGAAGTTGATGTGTATTGGGGACTTAACTCCGAAACGGACTACCGAATTACAAAAGGTACAGGCTGGCTAGAGATTATGGGTTGCGGAATGGTGGATCCTGCTGTTCTTAAAAATGTAAATATTGATGCTGACAAATACAGCGGATTTGCATTCGGAATGGGAATCGAGAGAATTGTAATGTTGCTTTATCAAATGAGCGATATCCGCATGTTCTTTGAAAATGATGTCCGAATGTTGAATCAATTCAAATCTTTATAAAAAAATAAATCCACCGAAATGGTGGATTTTTTATGGATTAAATCTAAGTATAATCCATTTTCATTCTATTGATTTTACAGTTTTATGATTTTTAAAACACGAATTTACAAACAAAAAAAGCCCAAATATTTGGACTTTTTAGATTATGATTTTATGATTTAAAATCTTATTTTGTGAAATTTACCGGATATTTTGTTCCAGAAATCTTGTCGATACTTGCCTTTAACGAGCCTACTTTTAATTCAGCTTTTATAGCTATCGGAATTCTATTTTTATCATTGGAAACCCAAAGTGTAACACCTTCTTTTTCTTTGAAAACGCGTCCACTCATTACCGATGGAATAATTCTAAGACAATTAATAGTCCCAAATTTTGTAGAGACTCTCTCTGTCCCGGAAATACGCAACTGAAACGGAAACAACTCATCATCAATCCAAATATTCATCTTGATTACATTTCCAATCTTTAATTGATTGTCGTCAAGATTTCTCAAATAATAAAAACTCGACAACATATCTTGTACACCTTTAACTGTGTTAATAGTCTTTGGCTCTCTATCTGTATTTTTTTTATCGACTAAATAAATGGTATTGTTAGCATGATTGAATGTGCTTTGCAAATGCTGACGATAGCTACCTTCCGCCACATTTCTCACATAAAAATAAGGTTGTCCATAAAGATTGATATAACTCTCATAGACATCATCTACTTTGAAAAACGCTCGCACGGCTCCAGAAGTTTTACCAACACCTTTCACGTAAAAATAAGGTTTTCCGTTGAGCATGGCATTGGACGTAGAAAGCGTGGCAGAACCAGCAGTCAATATACCATAATGGATTCTATAAGTAAGACTTTCACCCGCTGCAATGTTATCATATTGGGCAGATGACATCATAAAACAAAACATTGCAAACAACAACATTATTTTCTTCATTTCTGTAATTTTGATATCAGTTAGACAAAAACGTTGCCAAATATAAGACAATAAATTAAAGCCTTTAAATTCTGGGAATCTAAAGGCTATATTTTTTAGTAATTTCTATTAATTTTTCTTAATTAACTTAATGTTGGGATGTTTATCGCGTTAATATTAATTTTAAAATCGGATAATTGTGATTTAATTTTAGAAAAATTAGATTTAAAAAAGTGAGTCTGCTCAAACAAATCTTCGTAATAAGAAATTCCTTTTAATAGGTTTTCTTTAAAACTTTCCCATTTTTTGATTTGTGATTTTGTCAAATCTTCTGAAAAATCAAAAATGTCGTTCCTTAAATATTCAACATACAATTTCAGTTCATTAATAAAGATATTTGGACGCTTATTGTCTGGCAAAATATTTTCATAACCATAAATATGGCGAACCATTTCTGCCAAAGACACTTCTTTATCAAAATAGCTAAGATTAGGCCCTGGACAGACGACAACGCCTTGCTTCTCGCCTTTTATCGTCATACCTTGTTCCAGATATGCCGAATTTACCAAGCCTACGCACAGACAAGATTTATCCGTAATTGCATTTCGTTTTCTTTGAAATTGCTCGGGTGAGAAACTCTCTTTTGTCGCTTCCAAATCTGCCAGTTTGATATCTTGGTATTTTTTGGACGCCGTACAAGTTCCTTTTGGAGAGAGTTCTTTACTTAGCGCCAACAATTTTTTAGGACAAGAACTTCCGAATTTGTTTTTAGAAATATTCTGCTCTTTAATCAACTCGTTGGTCGTACCTTTTACCGAATTGAACGGAACACCCAATGGCGAAATATGACTTAAATAGAAATCGGTTTCGGTTGCTTTTGCTAACAAATTTCTTGTTTCGCTATCTACAGAAGTCGCTTCTGGAACCAACAAAAACGGCGATCCCCAACCGGCGCTGTCCACCTTGTAATTCGATAATAAAAACTCGTGTTCTTCGGCTGTGCCAATTCCGCCTTGTACAGATATTTTGATTTCTAAAGGCTGTGCTAAAGTCGGACGAGATTTTTGTTCCAGAGCAGTTTGCAGCAGTGCATGAGCAGAATTTTGCAACTCAGTTTTCTTTTGTTTGAATTCTTCCATAATTGGGCCTAGCAAAATACCTTCGGTTGCAAAAGCATGTCCGCCACAGTTGAGCCCCGACTCTATACGATATTCTGAAACCCAAAGACCTTTTTTTGCAAGAAAATTACCCTGTATCATCGCAGAACGAAAGTCGCTAACTTTAAGAATAATTTTCTTTTTCAACTCGCCATTTTCATTTGGATAAAAATCGTCAAACTCCTCCAAATAGCTGTAAAGTCTGGGATTCATCCCCGCAGAAAAGATAACCGAGGAAGTCAATTTGCTTTTTGCAAAACCTCTTAAGGATGCATGTGCGTCGTTGTACATCGTTGGCAAAGCTGTGTTTTTAACATAGTTATCTTTGTCCACTTTTGTCATAATATTGACATCGATTTCGCCTGGTGTCAAGTTGGTTTCCAAAAGATTTTTAAGATTGTTTTTCCAATCATCTTTTTTATTAATCGCGTTTTGCAAAGCATCTTTCAGCTCCGAAGTGCCAGGCAACATTCCTACAAAATTTTTAAGGGATTCTGTATTCTTGTTAAGCTCTTCTTTAAAGCTATTAAACTTTTCTTTAACGACATCGTCCATCATGTTAAGATAAGCCGTGATTCTTTCTGCGCGGTAATCTTCGGCTTTTATAGAAATTGCCTGAAAATCGAAATTAAATTTTTTACTGTAAAACTCTCTCATTCGTTCGACAATCTCATCATCGATAATCGACACTACAGAAGAGATTCCGTATTGTGCTACCCGAATTGGGCTGTCAATAGTGTAAGCCAAACCCATTACTGGAATATGGAAATTATGCACAAGTTTGTTACTCATTAATTATTGTTTTGGTTAGATTTTTAATTATAAACTCAATGAAATTTTAGGAAATTCTCACTGAAAACACACAAATTTATTCGTTTCCACATAGTTATGCAAAGAATAGCACCTGCTATTTCGCAGGAAAATCTAATTTAAACTCTTGAAAAATAAGTTTTCAATTTTTATAAAATCTATAATTTAAGAAATTTGTGTTCCTGTTTTAATGACTGCATTTTTCTTAACAACGATGATCCCGTCTTTTACAGAATAGGTATCGTAGTCGCCATCGGGTATGTGTTTTCCGCCAATTATACGAACATTGTCGCCTATTTGGCAGTTTTTATCAATAATAGCGCGTTCGATATAGCAGAATTTCCCAATGCCAATGTTAGGAATATCGTGACGTTCGTTTTCAAGAATTTCGGCGGTGCTTTGATAATAATCTGCTCCCATAATATAAGAACTCACAATGGTACTTCCTTTATCTATTCGGGTTCTGTTACCAATAATGGAATTTTCAATTTTCGTTGCTAAAATGATACAACCATCACCGAAAACAGCTTTACTAACGAAAGATCCATTAATTTTTGAAGGTGGCAACATTCTCGCTCTTGTATAAATCGGTGATGCACTGAAAAGGTTAAACTGTGGAAGGTCTTGTGCCAAATTTAGATTGGCTTCGTAGAAAGACTCGATGGTTCCGATATCTGTCCAATAGCCATCATACTGAAAACTAAGGGTATTGTATTTACCAATAGCTTTGGGAATAAAATCTTTACCAAAGTCGTCACCGTCATTTTCTTCGAATAATTTTTTCAGGACATTTTTAGAAAAAACATAAATCCCCATGGATGCGAGATAATTTTTGCCTTCGCGTTTGTTAGCATCTGAAACTTCGGATTTCCAATTGGGAAGGATTTCGGAACTTGGTTTTTCGATAAAATTGGTAATATTACCAGCTTCATCGGATTTTAGAATTCCGAAACCTGTCGCATCTTTTGCATTAACCGGAATACTTGCAATGCTAATGTCGCCGTTGTTTTTTTCATGAAAGTCGATCATCTCTCGAAAATTCATTTGGTATAATTGATCGCCTGACAAAATTAAAATATAGTCGTATTCATACTTTGCAAGATGCTTCATCGATTGACGTACGGCATCCGCAGTCCCTTGGTACCATTGGTCGTTTTCAATATTTTGCTCGGCGGCCAAAATATCGACAAAACCACGACTAAAAATATCAAAATGATAGGTGTTTTTGATATGTGAATTAAGCGAAGCTGAGTTAAATTGTGTCAAAACTAAAATCCTGTTATAGCCAGAATTAAGACAATTGGATATTGGGATATCAACCAATCGGTATTTTCCTGCGATAGATACAGCAGGTTTTGAACGAGAGTCGGTCAATGGAAACAATCTTGTCCCACGTCCGCCTCCCAGAACTACCGAAAATAACATTTGCTTTCATATTAATAAGTCGTGTTTTAGTGTCAAGAAACTAAGTTTCTGAAAATGTTTTGTTATTGATTTTCAGCTCTGTATTTGTATAAATGTAAGTAATTTTCTGCAGATTTCTCCCATGAAAAATTAAAATTCATGTTATTTTCTATTAACATTTTTATCCGTTTTTTATCCTGATAAACAGACAATGCACGTTTTATTGCATGAATTGCACTTTCTTCATTAGCTTCTGTAAAATTAAAACCACTTCCGCCACTTGAAATATCCTCAACAGTATCTTTCAATTCGCCAGTATAACGTACAATCGGAATTGTTCCGTAGCGCATAGCATACATTTGGTTTAATCCGCAAGGCTCAACCCGCGATGGCATAAGTAGAAAATCTGCAGCTGCATATATCTGGTGCGACAAATATTCTTTGTATCCCAAATCCAATGCAAAATTGAAATGATATATTTTTTGTAAATCTTTTAAAAGGTGTTCCACATGAGAATCGCCAGAACCCAACACAATAATATTAAATTGACCATTGGTTTCTGTTATTGACTTGCTAATAATACCTGGAAGAAGGTCCGCTCCTTTTTCAACAGCGAATCTTCCGATGAATCCAACAAGTGGCAAATCTACATCCAGACCATATTCTTTACAGATTTCAGATTTGTTTTTCGATTTTCCGATTTCGGCATTTTTAAGGGAATAATGCTGCTTAATCATTGGATCTGTTTCTGGATTCCAAACTTCTGTATCTATACCGTTAATTATTCCAAAAGCTTTTTGTCGCTCTTGAAATATTAAAGCTTCAAGCCCTTGAAAGCTCGTAAACAATTCTTCCAAATAACCTTTAGAAACTGTATTAAAAACATGACAAGATTTTATCATCGCCGCCATTGGATTAATTCTGGAATCCCAATCCAACAAACCATAATGACTTGCGTCAAAAAAAGGAAGGTACTTCGACATCAACCAATCCATACTTCCTTGATATTCTCCATTATGAACGGTGCCAACTGTTTTTACACCTTTTAAAAACTGAAATTCTGGACAATTTTCTATCATAAAAGGCACCAATCCTGTGTGATAATCGTGACAATGTAAAATATCTGGACGAATCTCCATAGCGGATAACCAATGTAAAACAGCATGTTGAAAAGCAATAAATTGCTCTGACTCATCCCAATATCCATAGACTTTCTCTCGATCGAGAAGTCCTGGAATTTTCACCAAATACAAATCAAAACCCAAATCTTGAGATTTCTCTTTATAGACAATTACGTCATACATCTGCTCTGCTTGATGAATAAATCCCTCAAAAACGATTTCAAAATCATGATTATAAACAAAAGCATTGTTATACCAAGGCATTATAACACTTGCTTCTAATCTCATTTTGTTTTGATATTTTGGCAAAGCGCCCACAACATCAGCTAATCCACCAACTTTTGCAATGGGATAACATTCCATAGAGAGATGAAAAATTCTCATATTATTTTATTGTTTTTTTTTTAAATGATTCTTTTCAAAATAAGTCCTGACAATGGTGGTAAACGAAGTTCTAAAGCAAAGTTTCGTCCCATACATTTATTATTCTCGACTTTATTAACATTAGGAATTATGCCACTTCCGCCATATTTTTTGTCATCCGAATTAAGAATAATTTCCCAAAATTCCCAGTCCACACCAATTTGATAATCCATGCTATTCGGCGTAAGATTAAGAATCACCATTAGCTGATTCGCCTGATTTTTTGCTTTTCTTAAATATATAAAGACCGAATGATTGCTGTCCTCGCCACTCACCCATTCAAAGCCATTTTTATCAAAATTAAAATCATGTAAAGCCGATTCTGTTTTATATAAAATATTAAGATCTTTTACAAAATCTTGCAATTGTCGATGAATAGGATATTCTAAAAGATGCCAATCCAATTGACTTTCAAAATTCCATTCGTTGGTTTGTGCAAATTCGCTGCCCATGAACAAAAGTTTAGTACCTGGATTTGTAAACATATAAAGATACAAGGCGCGTAGATTGGCAAATTTTTGCCACTCGTCACCATTCATTTTGTAAATTAAACTGCTTTTACCATGCACAACTTCGTCATGTGATAAGGCCATCATGTATTTTTCGTTGAACATATAAAGGCTTGTAAAAGTCAATAAATCTTGATGGTATTTGCGATAAACAGGATCTTTTTTAAAATAGTTAAGCGTATCATGCATCCAACCCATCATCCATTTCATATCGAATCCGATGCCGCCCTCCGAAATGGGATGCGTTAATTTGGGAAAATCTGAACTCTCTTCCGCAATCGTTATTACATCTGGAAATGCCTCATGAACAGCCAAATTGAAATCTTGCAGAAATTTTTCAGCTTCCAGGTTGACATTTCCTCCAAAAACATTGGGTTCCCACTCGCCTTCATTCCGCGAATAATCCAAATGCAAAATAGAAGTTACAGCATCAACACGAAGGCCATCTACATGATAGCGATCGAGCCAGAATAGCGCATTGCTAATCAAAAAAGATTTGACTTCGGGACGGGCATAATTAAAATATAGGATTTCCAATCTGGATGAAAACCTTTTTTGGGGTCTTCATATTCATATAAAAAGCTACCATCAAAACAATGCAAAGCATTGGCATCTCCAGGAAAATGTGAAGGCACCCAATCGAGAATAACGCCAATATTATTTTGATGAAGCTGATCTATCAAAAACATCAAATCTGTAGGTGCGCCAAAACGAGAAGAAGCTGCAAAAAAGCCAGTAATTTGATAGCCCCAACTCGGATTGTATGGATACTCCATCACGGGCATAAATTCCACGTGTGTAAAATTCATTTCTTTAATATAATCAATTAATTCGGGAGCTAATTCTCTGTAAGTTAAATATTGGTTGGGCTTATTTTCGCTCTTTTTCCAAGAGGCCAGATGCAGTTCGTAAACGGAAATTGGAGAATTATTAATGGATTTTTCCATACGGTCTGCCATCCATTTTTTGTCATGCCAAACATACCAAGTTGATGTAATAATAGAGCTTGCCTGGATCGCTTGCTCCATCTTTACAGCAAAAGGATCGCTTTTTTCAAGCAACGCACCTCTTGATGTTCGGATGCTGTATTTATAAATTTCAGAAATTGTAACACCGGGAATAAAAGTTTCCCAAATTCCCGATTGATCCTCTCTATTTAATAAAGGATGTTTGTAATGACTCCAATTATTAAAATCACCAATTACAGAAACTTCCGAAGCATTGGGCGCCCAAACGGAGAAATAAATGCCAGATTCGCCATCTACAACAATCTCATGTGAGCCAAATTTTTCATAAAGCTTAAAGTGATTACCTGCCAGAAAGAGGTAAATATCGTATTCTGTCCAAAGAGAAAAAGCTTTGGTTTTTGGCATAAACAAGCTGTTATAAGACATTAAGAACCATAGCAAGTTAAACAATAATTAGGAATTGGCAAGTTAAATTTTAGACATTCAGCTAAGTTTTAATTATTAATTAAACGTAATGATAAAAACATTCTACATTGCTCAATCAAAATAAAACCATGAAAGCGCTTCGCTTTTGAAATTAGTTAATATTTGCGTAACTTAGTAAAAGATTTTGCATTATTAATCAAAGCATTAGACATTGTCACGTTTTTTGCAACATATTAACGACTAATAAAAATCCGAATTGGATTGTTTATAAATTAAAAAAACAAAAACACAATGGTACATAAATATCGAGAACTTTTCAATCAGGAATTCACCGACGAAAAATACGCGTTGATGAAAGAGATGATTTATGAAAAAACTGGTCAATATACTGGTTTTCGTCTTTGCGAAACGCCTGTGTTCTTACCTTATTCTTTTAGGGAAAAAATATTATATGCGGCAGAATCTATTCTTTATCAAATTAATAAAATCCCGAAAGAGATTTTTGACAAAGCTGTTCCTGCCCATCGTATTGTACCACATGACACCGAAAAACCACATTTTTTGTGCATCGACTTCGGGATTTGTCGTGGTGCCGACGGCAAGCCCATTCCGCAGTTGATAGAGCTACAAGCTTTTCCTTCGCTTTATGCTTTTGAGGAATTACACCGCGATGTTGTTTTCGAGGTTTTTCCATTTTTGTCAGAGTTGTCACAAAGGATTCCTTATGACCAACTCATCGAAATTATGAAAGAGGTCATCGTAGGTGATGAAGATCCAAAACATGTTATCCTCATGGATATTTTTCCGGAACAACAAAAAACAAAAATCGATTTTAAAATCACCGAAGATCTTTTGGGAATCAAAACCGTTTGCCTAAGCAAAATCAAAAAATATAACCGTAAAATATATTATGAAAACGATGGCGAACTGATCCAAATTAAACGTATCTATAACCGCGTGGTCCTAGACGAGTTGGACAGAATTGAAGATTTTCATCCCGAATTTAACATTCGTGAGGAAGTTGATGTGGATTGGGTAGCGCACCCGAATTGGTATTATAAAATCTCGAAATACATTTTGCCGCTTTTGGAACATACTTACATCCCGGAAAGTTATTATGCTAACGAATTCCCAGCTGATGAGAATATTGAAGACTATGTCTTAAAGTCGCTATATACCCTCAGCGGTGTTGGTATTAATCTAAATCCTACCAAAGAAGACCTTGACAATTTAAAAGATCCTTCGCAATATATTTTGCAGAAAAAAGTAGAATATGCAAATGTCTTTAAAGATCCAAATGGTGATTTTGCCAAAGGAGAAATCCGAATGTTATTTATATGGAAGCCAGGCGATGAGTTCCCAACTTTTCTTAACAATATGGTAACGCTCACAAAATCCGATCGGATGAATGAGGATTTTAATATCGCCAATAAAATATGGACAGGAAATTCTTTTGCCTTGTTTGTGAAGTAGTTGATATTTTTTAATAAATAGGTATAGAGCGTTGTTAGGGTTTTGAACCCTAACAACGCTTCTGTTTTATGACAACACCAAAATAGCATCGAGAATCTGCGGCCGGGATAGTAAGGGCGCGAGCGCAGCGAGCGGTCTGAAGAATGGCGACGGAACAAGCCAAGGCTTCTGAAGACGAACCCCCTGAATAGCCCGAAATGCCGCCCAAATTATAAAACTAAGACACCAAAAGACTACACCCGCGGATGTCGGAATGGTCTATCCTACCGAGAACTTGGAAGCTTTTGCTAAGTATGTGAGGCGTAGAATTCGCAATGAGTTTTCCCAAATCCTGCGTGGCGATAAAACTGCACGAATGGCGGTTGGCAAGATCGATAATGTTAATCGCGCCAGTTCTGCCCGCCTCCATGTACGAAAAAGGATCTTCGGTATTTCGGATTAAAATCCGCATCCAATTGGGACATTCGTAGATATTTTCGCCCAACGAGTAGGCCTGCGACAGCAACTCGGTCATCGAATATTCTGAGTAGATTTTTTCGGTTTTGAAACCTTCTTGAAAAATGGCCAGTAATTCATCTTTCGTCATTTCTTCTTTGCGACCTTTCATACCGCCCGTTTCGATAATGATGAGATTTTCGGTTGAACTAAGTTTTAAGTGTTTTGATTTTAAAGTATCCAAAAAATCGAGCAAGGCAAACGAAACGCCGAAAAGAATGACTTTTTTGTCAGAAATACGATTTAGCAATTCTATTAAATCCTCGTGATTGTAGAGAAAATAGCCATTTTCTGGTTTTCCAGATTTTTCGATGAGATAATTGACCATATAGATTAACGACGAATTTTCGCGTTCCAAATAACTTGGCAACAATCCTAAAAATATAAAATCTTCTGGCTTTCCTATAAACTCTTCAAAACTTTTATAAATACTTTCCTCATACAAATTAAAATCGGCAATCCAATGTTTGGAAAGATTCTTTTGGGTAGTGCCCGAACTTTGAAAATATTGTTGGCTTGTTTTGTTTTGATTTAAAACCTTGTGATTTTTGAACATCTCAATCGGCAAAAACGGTATGGCTTCTATGCTATTAACTTCAGAAGGATCAATATTGAGATAATCGACAAACTTTTTATAAACCTCAACATTTTGATATTGATAACGAAAACAATCCAAAGCTTCTTTTAGAAAATCAGCTTCGGTTTTAATATTAAAAATAGGATTTGACATGTCAGAAAAATTTAGGCTTCGTAGGTTTTAAGATGAAATTCGCCATCGAAAACGCCGTAAGTAAAATAGGAAATCCAATCGCCAAGGTTGATATATTTCGAAGATTTTGGCAAATCCAAAACCATGGGCAAATGGCGGTGTCCATAGATGAAATAGTCGATATCTTCGGTCTCCAATTTCTTTTTAGAATAGACGATTAAAAACTCGCGTTCTTCCCCCAAAAAGGCTTTGTCTTCTTCGCCAGAAATGATTTTATTTTTCTGAGACATGTAAAGTGCAACACGCATTGCGATATCGGGATGCAACCATTTGAAAGCCCATTGTGCAATAGGATTGGTAAAAAGTTTTTTCATTCTTTTGTAGCCTTTATCACCAGGCCCAAGCCCATCGCCATGTGCTAGAAGCATGGTTTTTCCTCTTGCCGTAAAATATTGTTTTGAAAAGAAAACCGTACAACCAATCTCCTCTTCTAAGTAGTTTTTCATCCAGAGATCATGATTTCCGACAAAGAAATAAATATCGATGCCGTTATCTTTCAGCTCTGCTAATTTTCCAAGAACACGCACATAACCTTTCGGGATGACATATTGCCACTCGTGCCAAAAATCAAACAAATCTCCCATTAAGAAAAGCACCTGCGCATCGGCTTTAATCTCGTTAAGCCAACGGATGAATTTCTCTTCACGAACTTTACTGGATTTTGGATCGGGCGCACCAAAATGTTGATCCGAAGCAAAATAAATTTTCTTATTAGGAAGCAGATTAATTTCCGTCATGTGTACTTTGGTTTACGAAAAAAAAATAGTTTTTTGAAATTTTGGCGGGGTAAAAACTAGTTCTCCTCAGCCAACCATTCGCCATAAGAATTCTCTGTCTCATGCAGTTTTAGATAAGCTAATTCGATATTATTAGGAAGTTTATTTTTGATTTTAGCTGCGATATCGTACAACATGTTTTCGCAAGTGGGTTGATAATCACAAAAAATCACTTTATGACCTTCTGCTTCCAACTTTTGCCCTAGATCTTTGTGCGGCGAAGCGCCATTCACCAAAACAGCATGATCCCAACTATCAACAATCTCTTGTTTTACAATGCGTTTGATATCACCAAAATCAACGACCATACCATTTTTAACATTATCAATATCATTAATAGGTTCGCCTTTTACGGTCACAAAAAGCTTGTACGAGTGGCCATGCATATTTTTGCATTTTCCATCGTAATTATAAAGCACATGTGCGGTCTCAAAAGTGAAAATTTTAGTAATTCGAATCATATGGCAAAGATAAGAATTTTCGATTCTAAAAATAAAGATTGTGACATCTACAAGTGTTAATAACTTTTCTTTTCATAAAAACTTTAAAATTCGTAATTTGGCACATAATATTTAAAAAGTAAAATCAAATCATGTCAACATTAACATTCGCTGAAAAAATCGCACAGGCAGAGAATTTTCTTCCTATTAACGGAACGGATTATATTGAATTTTATGTAGGAAATGCGAAACAAGCAGCACATTATTATAAAACAGCTTTCGGCTTCCAGTCGGTAGCTTATGCAGGTCCAGAAACAGGTGTTAAAGATCGAGCGTCTTATGTTTTGCAACAAGGGAAAATCCGTTTGGTTTTAACAACAGGACTTAAGTCTGATTCGCCAATTAATGAGCACGTTATTAAACATGGAGATGGTGTTAAAATTTTAGCACTTTGGGTAGATGATGCTTATAAAGCTTTTGAAGAAACAACGAAAAGAGGTGGAAAAGCCTATCTGGAACCAATGACAATTACTGACGAATTTGGAGAAGTTAAAATGTCTGGTATTTATACATATGGTGAAACGGTTCACATGTTTGTAGAGCGCAAAAATTACAATGGTGCTTTTATGCCAGGCTATGAGAAATGGGAATCGGACTACAATCCAGAAGAAACAGGTCTTTTGTATGTTGACCACTGCGTTGGAAATGTTGGATGGGACAGAATGTTGCCAGTTGTTAAATGGTATGAAGAGGTTATGGGCTTTGTAAATATTCTTTCTTTTGACGATAAACAAATTAATACAGAATATTCTGCGTTGATGTCTAAAGTAATGTCCAACGGAAATGGTTTTGCCAAATTTCCAATTAACGAACCCGCTGAAGGAAAGAAAAAATCACAAGTTGAAGAATATTTGGACTTTTATGAAGAAGAAGGTGTGCAACACATTGCCGTAGCAACCAAAGATATTATCCACACCGTTACCGAACTTAAAAAACGCGGTGTAGAATTTCTTTCTGCGCCACCAGAAGCTTATTACAATATGATCCCTGAACGAGTTGGAGAAATTGATGAAGACATCAAAAAACTTCAAGATTTAGGAATTCTTGTTGATTGTGATGAAGAAGGCTATCTGCTTCAGATTTTCACCAAACCTGTCGAAGACCGCCCTACTCTATTCTTCGAAATCATCGAAAGACATGGGGCGCAAAGCTTCGGTGCGGGTAATTTCAAAGCATTATTCGAAGCCTTAGAAAGAGAGCAAGAAAGAAGAGGAAATCTTTAAAAATAATCACTTACGAATTTGTCAAAGTTTTACAGCTTTGGCAAATTCTTTTTTTTATTCAAAACACATTTTAATGAAAAAAATTATTTTATTATGTACTTTAATTTTTGCTTTTGCAAGTTTTAGTGCACAAAATTACAACCAGCTTAACGACATCATTTCGAAAATTGAAAAACGTGCAAAACAAAATAGAAATGCCACAGATTTTCAGATTCAAAACAAAAAATTTGTTCTTATACAGACTTTTGAAGATCATGATGAAAGACATGTCGTAGAATTTAATGGGGACAATACTGTAACCTTAATCGAGCTTTTTGATGATAAAGCAACCAAGCAAACTTCATCTAACATTTTCACAGGTGATTATGTCAGAAAAAACAATGTGATATCCATACGAGCGGATAAGTTGGAAGGCAAAAAAATCGGAATGCCACTCACTTATACATTATATCTCATGAATGCCAAAAATATTTGGTATCTTAAGGACTTAAGCAACGATACACGTTGGATTGAAAACAAAAACCTCGGTAAGAAAAAATAAAATTTAAAAATTATGAAATCTTTTATAGAATACAATCCTGATAGTGACTTCTCGATACACAATATACCTTTCGGCGTAGCGGTATTTAACAGAGAATATATTGCATGTGCCACAAGAATTGGCGATATCGTCATCGATCTTGCAAGCTTATACGACTTTGGTTATTTTGAAAATATAAAAGGTCTGGAAGACAATATTTTTGAAGCCTATACGCTTAACGAATTTATTGAATTAGGAAAACCAATTACAAATACGGTACGATTAAAAATCCAGGAACTTTTCCTTGAAGATTCAGCATTATCAAACGACGAAAAAACCAAAGAAGCCTGTTTCTTCAATCTTGATGAAATACAAATGATGATGCCTGTCCACATCCCTAACTATACCGATTTTTACAGTAGTATAGAACATGCAACCAACGTGGGAAAACTTTTCCGAGATCCAGAAAACGCGCTACTTCCCAATTGGAAACATCTTCCGGTAGGTTATCACGGTAGAGCTTCTTCAATCGTTGTTTCTGGCATCGATATCCAACGTCCTGTTGGACAAATAAAACCGCCAACTGCGGAAAAACCTTTCTTTAGTCCAAGTTTACAATTAGACTTTGAACTCGAAATGGCTTTTGTAGTCAATAAAAATACAGAACTTGGTGAGCACATTCCAGTTTCAGAAACGGAAGACGCTATTTTCGGAATGATGATCTTCAATGATTGGTCTGCAAGAGATATCCAGTCTTGGGAATATGTACCACTTGGACCATTTTTAGGAAAGAATTTCGGATCCTCAATTTCGCCATGGATTGTTACTTTAGAAGCTTTAGAACCATTCAGAACCACATCGCCAAAACAAGAACCAGAAGTTTTAGATTATTTAAAATTTGAAGGGGATAAAAATTACGACATTAATCTTGAAGTTTATCTCAAACCAGAAAATGGTGAAGACAATTTAATTAGCGAAAGCAATTACAAATTCATGTATTGGAATATGTCACAACAATTGGCGCATCATACCGTGAATGGTTGCAATGTTGAAGTTGGCGATGTCTATGCCAGCGGAACCATTTCTGGCAAAGACCAAAAATCTTTCGGATCGATGCTAGAGCTAACATGGAGAGGACAAAATCCATTAAAACTTAGCAACGGCGAGGAACGAAAATTTATTGAAGATAATGACACCATCACTATGAAAGCTTGGTCAGAAAAAGATGGTATCCGTGTAGGTTTTGGGGAAGTTACAGGAAAAATATTACCTGCAAGATCAATATAAACCTTGAAAGCATTTTAAACTTTAATAACAAATTTTTGAATCCTTCTCTGATTCAGAATTAATATGAAAATAATTGATCCTAAAGAACTCTCGAGTCCCCAATTACAATTGGTCATGCAGTCGGCAATTGCTCCACGTCCAATTGCTTTGGCTAGTACAATAAACGCTAAAGGCGAAATCAATCTTTCGCCCTTTAGCTTTTTCAATATGTTCAGCACCAAACCACCGATTCTCATATTTTCACCAAGCCGTCGCGTTCGTGACAATACGACCAAACATACACTTCATAACCTGTTAGAAGTTCCGGAAGTAGTCATCGGAAATATCAATTATAACATGGTACAACAAGTCTCTTTGGCGAGTACAGAATACGAAGATGGCGTTAACGAATTTGTAAAATCTGGCTTAACAATGAAGCCCGCCGAATTGGTAAAACCACCATTAATAGCTGAATCTCCCGTTAATTTTGAATGCAAAGTTTTAGAAATAAAAGCTTTGGGCGATGTTGGCGGATCAGGAAATTTAATCATTTGCGAAGTTGTAAAAATTCATATCCAAGAAGAATTTTTGGGTAAAGATGGTAATTTGGATCAAAACAAATTGGATCTTGTGGCAAGACTTGGCGCTAACTATTATTCAAGAAGCAATGCTGGAAGTCTTTTCGAAGTTCCAAAACCTTTGGTTACAAAAGGTATTGGCTACGACCAACTTCCTGATGTTATCAAAAACAGCAGCATCTTTACAGGAAATAATCTCGGAATGTTAGCGAATGTTGAAAGCTTGCCTGGAACTGATTTTTCTAGTGAAGAAAATATCCATATCAAAGCTCAAAAAGAACTTCATCAAAACAATATTGCCAAAGCTTGGGAAATTTTAAAATTAGATTAATGAAAAAAATAACTGCACTATTATTGGCTTGTTCCGCAAGTTTGATATTCGCTCAATCCATTTCTGAAAATCGAATTAAAGAAATTGTCACCACTTTATCCTCGGATGACATGAAAGGTCGAAAAGTCGGAACGCCTGAAAACGAAAAAGCGGCTGAATATATTGCTGAGCAATTCAAAAAGAACAAATTGGATTACTGTTATGGACAATCGTATTTGGTTCCTTTTCATTACAAAGACGAAATGTATTTTAACGTTTGCGCTATCAAGAAAGGAAAAACAGATAAGCTTATCGCATTCGGAGCGCACTTTGACCACATCGGAGAAAAAAAATCTGGCGATGACAACATCTATAATGGTGCCGATGATAATGCTAGCGGAACCTCTGCGGTAATCGCACTTTCGGATTATTACAAAGACCGAAACGATGAGTATTCTTATATGTTTTTAGGCTTCAATGCTGAAGAAATTGGATTGGTAGGTTCTCGCAATCTCGCAGATAATGGTGAATTCAAAAAATACCTCCCGAACATTAACGCGCTTTTTAACTTCGAAATGATTGGTACCAAGTCAGAATTTGGTGCTAACAAAATGTTTATGACGGGCGATAACGTTTCAGATTTAGACGAATTGATGAATGTTAATGCAGTTGATGATTTTAAAATCGTTGCCGATCCTTATCTTAGTCAAGGTTTGTTCTACCGTTCGGACAATGCTTCTTTTGTAAAGAAAAATGTCGTGGCACACTCGTTTTCTACAGTCGATATGAACCATCAAAACCATTATCACAAAGTGAATGACGATATTTCTGTCATTGATTTTAAAAACCTAACACAACTGGTGAATAGTTTTGCAAAAACGCTTGACAATACTTTGAAAAAAGATTTTAAGCCTAGGTATAACGATCAACTTAAAAAATAAAAAAAGCAGTCTCAATTATCTTGAGACTGCTTTTTCTTTTATTTGCATTCAATTATTTTACTAGATGTGCGCGAAGCATCCAAGCCATTTTTTCGTGTTTTTCTAAAAGTCCAACCAAGAAATCTTCGGTTCCGAAATCTTTGGAATCTTCCATTTTCGCAACAGCATCACGAATGTATTTGATGATGGATTCTTGATCTTCTAACAAAGCTTTTATAAAATTTTGACTATCGTTTTTAGCAATTTTTTTCTCTGTTAATCGACTGAGTTGCAAAAATTCTTTCAAAGTTGCTGGCGCCGATTGTCCCAATTGACGAATGCGTTCTGCAACCTCATCAATTACTTCCGCCAACTCATCATATTGACTTTCAAAAAAAACATGCATACTGTGAAAATCTGTGCCTTCGACATTCCAATGTGCATTTCTGGTTTTGGTGTACAAAATATGTTCGTCTGCCAAAAGTACGGACAAGATTTTCGTATTATCTTTAATCTGTTTTGCTTCGATTCCGATTGAATTTTTCATATTTTTATTTTTTTAAATTATTTAAATTTTATTCGACAAAACTAATGCAAAAAGCTAACCAATAAAGCTTTTTTAAATTTATAAAAGAGCTTATAGCATTTTATAAAATCTATCGTAAATTAATTTTTAATTCATAAAATCAATTTAAAATATTTCTTAAAAACCCAATCGTTTCTTCTGTTGCTAAAGCCATATCTTCTGGCATTTGAGATTTTGTCCAAGGCTCAGAACTTCCAAAACCATGATCTGCATCTTCAATAATAATTAATTCCGATTGTTTGGACCACTCTTGCAGTTGTTCTGCTTCTTTAACATTCACCGTATCGTCCGCCGAGCCATGGATAATCAAATATGGAATTTCTAAACTTCTGACAGCTCTTTCGATATTAAAACGATTTTCGTGTTGTTTAAAATCTTCAAAAAATTGAAAATAATGCGGCATCTGTTGTTTGGTTCTTTGATTTTCGATATACACCACACCTGCTTTTTTGATATCTTCAATGACTTCAGCAGACGGAAAACGCGAGCCATAATCTGAAATACCTGCCAAACCGACTAAGGCTTTTACGCGAGAATCCTCACTCGCTTGGATGGCAATATTTCCATTGCCTCGGCTATGTGCCATTAAAGCCAAGCGCTCTGGATCAACTTCTTTTTGTTGTAGAAAATAATCGATAACCACTTTAAGATCAGACATTTCTTTAGAATAATTATTGTGTCCGAAAGCTTCCAAATCAGCAAAATTCGTTGTATCTTCTAAAGTGGTTCCGTTGTAAGAAAAATTAAATTTAACGACATAAAATCCAGCTTCTGCAATTTTTTGAACCATCAATTCCCAAGCGCCCCAATCTTTGTAACCTTTGTAGCCATGTACAAAAATTAGCAATGGCAAATTGCTTTCTCCTTTTGGGAAATAAGCATCTGCCAAAAAGGCTTTAGTTTCGGGATTTTTAAGGATAATATTCTTATTTATTTCTAATGACATGTTTTTATTTTTAAAGTTAAACAAAATCTCCTCAATGCTACAATATTTGGCACGTTGGCTTTTAAAATTTTCGATGGCTTAATTTTTGAGATCTCTTTATCCAGAATTTAAAAATATCATGAGACATAAATTTATCATCACAGCAACACTTGGCACCATTGCGATTGCAGGCGTTAGCCAATCTTGCGTGGCTTTGGCAACCTCAAGTATTGGACTTTCTATCATCAAGAGAATATTGGTTGGCGGAATTTCTAGCGGATTATCAACTTTTAAAGATAAAAATGCATTTTTGTCTAATAATCTTATCGACCAAGCTATGCCTTCGCAGTTGAGAAGTATCAACGCTACATTGAGTGGTCTTGGACTTTCCAGCTTGGTACAAAAAGAAAAAGAATATATTGCTGAAGCTGCGGCATTCACCTCAAATCTTGCAGAACCGATTTTGATAAATGGTGTTAATAGTCTTACCACGAACGATGCCGAAAGAATTGCGCAAGGCGGCTCTGGCATTGCAACTCAGATTTTGAGAGAGAAAACAGAATCCCAACTTATCGCCACATTAGCGCCGAAAGTTGATGAAAAACTTAACGAATACGGCATTATTAAAACTATAAATACCGCTTTGAAAGGCAATAATCTATTAGGAAATCTTTTCGGTGGAAATTCTAGTAGCAATAATAACGCAAGCATGATAAGTAATTTAGCAACACAACAAATGGTAAATGGACTTTTCGCGTTAATTTCTAATTATGAAAAACAAAATGCAGATGTCTTGAACAATGCTTTTAAAAAATAAAGATTCCAAAGTTTTGACTTATTAAAGAAATAAAAACTTTATGAATATTAAGCAGTTATTTTTTTTTAAAATAATGAGTTTGATATTCTAAAAATTAAATATCACTATCTTTGTATTTCCTATATTTTGGAACCTTTTTATTGATTTAAAAACTTAAATTTATGGCAGAAATTATCAATAGCAATCATAAAAGTCCTGATGAATTTTATAAATCGCTTCATGAGAAATTGACAGATCATCATAATTTCCCTGAAGAATATTTGTACAAATTTATCATTCCTAGTGATTCTGGAAAGATTACAGAAATTCTGAAAGTCTTTGACGGTCTCAAATTCACTTTTAGTAACCGCGAAAGCAAAAACGGAAACTATACAGCTTGTACGATACAATGTTTTGTACTAGACGCAGACCAAGTTATCAACATTTATAAAAAAGTTGCCGAAATAGAAGGTGTTGTAATGCTTTAAAAAATAAACCTCTAGAAATTTCTAGAGGTTTACTTTTTTAAAACCTAAACTTAGTATTTTATCTTTTTATTAATATTTATAAAAGCTTTTGTTTGGTTTAATTTGAGATTTTATGAACGGATAACGAAGCCTCTCTATCTGTGAGCAAATTAAGATTTACTAAACCGCCTAATCGCACCGCGAAAGTAAGTTCATCATCTTTATTTAGTTTATAAATTGTATTGATTTCACTAGAGGAAATTATAAGATTAAGAACACCTAAGTTAAGTCCTCCGAGGAGTCCACCTATTAATTGCGTCAAACTAATATTAGCTCCAGAGAAATTTCTCCTATCAATCTCAGTACCATTTTTAAAAATTTTTATGCCAGCAAAACCTCCATTAAAAAGATCTAAAGCTGACAATTGTATGCCCGATCCGTAACGAAAATAATAACCTATGGAATACATGCCAGCTTCTTGGATTTTTAAAATTCCTGTTGCAATCATTGGAGATGTACTACCATTATGAAAAGTATTATTAGAGCCCGTAGCCGTAGAAAAATCAATATATTGATCATCTGCCAGTAGAGCAATATTCAATATACCGTTACCGCCACCTATTCGCGCTTTGTAAACTGTACTATTAACTGATCCAGAGCTGGAATTGTCAGTAGTTTGCATTCTTTTCCATACACTTCCATCAAAATAATAATATCCTACACTTGTCATATTAATTCGCTGATCATTGGCATTGCCTCCCGTAACGTCAGTAATATAGACCGAAGTACCTTGATGAGAAGCACCATAAGAAATACTTAGGTTGGTTAATTCTGCCCGCGTTAGTCTAGGTGTTTGCAAACCAACATATTGGTTGGTATCGACAATATTTCCACTTGCATCTCTTTTAGCACTTACATCTAAAGTTGCATTTGGTGAAGTTGTATTAATACCTACCTGGGCATTAACTATCATACCAAAAGATACAATAGCAAGTATATTGAATAAATATTTCATTTTTAAACCTATTAAATTATAAAATGTCATTAACACAATTGTATTGCTCTTTAGTCACTAATTAATAGACTTTTAATTAAGACTTAAACAATAAGAGAAAAAAATATAATTAAATAATAGGTGGCGCTCTCAACACCGATAAGAGGAATCTCTCAAGTAAAAGAATGAAAACTCGATGGAATGAAAAAATTCTGCTGTTAAGTTTCTTGCCTATCATGTTTATGTTTTATGTATCAAATATAAATCTCCCCCAATCAAAAACACTAATATTTCAATATGACATAGGTATGACAACCTATAATAAGAGCATGACATAAATAATACAACAAAAACAGCATGGTACTTTAGGGGTATGACATCAATATCATATCAGAAATAAAATTTACATTTCTGAAAAGAATTCGTAAATATTAACATCATTTGGAATAAAAAATTTTTTCCTAATTCTGTTTTTTCTTCGTTGGACGGAAGTATGTTGAATCACTAAACATTGTGCAATTTCTTTTGAACTAAAATTCAACTTAATCATGGAACAAAAAACCAGTTCAGACTGTTCCAACTTAGGATTAATAGTTTTTAAATTACATCTAAAATTAGGATACAAATCAGCAAAATGTGTCAAAAATGAAGCGTCATTCTTTTTTGCTAATTGTATTATATCTTGCAATGCCATCTTCGTATTTCGGTTTTGTAAATCATGATCGAATTGTTGAAGCTTGCTTTTTAATTCTTTATTTTTTTTATACTGAAAAACTATTATCAGTATTAAAACAATAACAATAATAATATATAATTGAACATTTATAAGAATATCATGTTTAATAATTTTAGAAAAAGAATTTGTTATAAATATTCTTTTGTTAATAGAGTCTAATAAAAACAAATCTGAGTGTTGGGATAATAAATAATCGAGAGATACAAAATCCGATTGGAAAATCTTATTCATGCTTCCGCCATATAAATATTTTAAATGTTCAGGAATAAGACTATTCGCGATGTCTTTTGTGCATCGAAAGATGATAGAAATAAAAGCGTTCATGTTATTAGGTAGTTTTCATTATAAATATAATATTTTTTATAACAACACACACATAATAAAACAAAAACACTAACAACACACTTATAAGCCATTATTATTACAAATAATGTTTATTATTCAAAAAAAACAATAAAGATTTGACACAAAAAAAGCCTCCAGAATATTCTGAAGGCTTTTCAATTATCTAAAAATTCTTAAATTAAGAATTTTCTAAAATATAAGTAAACATCAATGGTGCACAGATGGTTGCATCTGATTCCACAATATATTTAGGTGTATCGATATCTAGTTTTCCCCAAGTGATTTTCTCGTTCGGAACCGCTCCTGAATACGAACCGTAAGACGTTGTAGAATCGGAAATCTGACAGAAATACGACCAGAAAGGAACGTCTTCCCACTCTAAATCTTGATACATCATTGGAACTACACAAATTGGGAAATCTCCAGCGATACCGCCACCAATTTGGAAGAAACCAACGCCTTTTCCACCTGAATTGGCCCTGTACCATTCCGTTAAATAAATCATGTATTCGATACCTGATTTTACGGTGTGAACATTTAAGTTTCCTTTGATAACGTTAGAGGTGAAAATGTTTCCTGTTGTAGAATCTTCCCAACCTGGACAAACGATAGGCAAGTTTTTTTCAGCCGCCGCTACAATCCAAGAATCTTTAGGATCTATTTCGTAATACTGCTCTAGAACTCCAGAGTTTACTACTTGATACAAGAATTCGTGTGGGAAATATCTTTCTCCTTTTTCTTCCGCCGCATGCCAAACATCTTCCAAATGCGTTTGCAATCTTCTGAAAGCTTCTTCTTCCGGAATACAAGTATCGGTTACTCTATTATAATGCTGATCTAGCAATTCTCTTTCCTGCTCAGGCGTTAAATCTCTATAGTTAGGAACTCTTTTATAATGTGAATGCGCCACCAAGTTCATTACATCTTCTTCAAGGTTTGCCCCTGTACAAGAGATAATATCTACTTTTCCCTGACGGATCATTTCTGCCAAAATTTTACCCATTTCTGCGGTAGACATTGCACCAGCAAGAGTAATCATCATTTTCCCGCCATCTTTTAGGTGGGCAACATAACCTTTAGACGCATCTACCAAAGCAGCAGCGTTAAAGTGTAAATAGTACTTTTCAAGAAATTCTGAAATTGGTCTATTGCTCATTTTGAAATTTATTTTTGCAAAGATAATAATATTGCATAGTAAAGCCGAAGTCTTCCTAGGAGAAAAGCGCTTTTTGTCATTTGTTAAATTTTAGATTAAAAAAGTAAATAAAAATATCTTCCTTATCGTTTAACCTAAATATGTGTAACTATTTTTTTAAAGAAAGCCTTATCTTTGCCTAATCAATTCAATAAAATGAAACGATATATTTTCGCTTGTTTATTTTTTTTAACCCATTTTTATTTTAGTCAAAACAACAAAACTTTAGAATGTTACGATCTTAAAAAAATTCTAAAAGTTGAGGCAACACCTCTGTATCAGCCACATTTGGACGCCTCGAAGAAATTTAAAATTAAACTTCTAAAAGACACCAAAGATGTTAACAAATATAATGACAAAGGAAAACTTCCAAAAGTAAAACTAAGCGCAAAAGGTTACAAAGTTCAAAAACTGGATTACAGCAGACCTTATCTTGTGACCAAAGCAAAAACCACTTTAGAAAAGATCGGTGCGCGATTTAGCAAAGAAAATAATGGTGCGAAAATTACCATCACCTCTATCACAAGAACTTTGGAGGACCAATGCAAACTTAGAAAAGTCAATTCCAATGCTTCTCTTGGGATAAGCTCTCACAACTACGGAAATTCATTTGATATTTCTTATGTTCGCTTCAATGGAAAGCTCGCCCACAACTCAAAACTAGACGCCGCGCTTCTTAAGGTTTTAAAATATTATGAAAACCTAGGAAGAATATATTTCATCAAAGAAAAACAGCAAAGCTGCTACCATGTGACCGTACGAAACTATTAAAGCATCAAAATTATTGGATATTAATAGCAAAAAGCAAATTTTCTCTCTCGCTTAAAATCCTTACTTTTGCACCGAAAATTTTAAAACATGATTTCAGTACAAGGTTTAGGACTTCATCATTCGGGAAGTTATCTTTTTAGAGATGTCAATTTTACGATCAAAAAAGATGACAAAGTCGGATTGGTTGGGAAAAATGGCGCTGGGAAATCTACGCTTCTCAAAATGCTTTCTGGAGAAATTAATTTCTACGAAGGCAACGTTGTACCCGATGGTAACATTACAATTGGCTTCCTAAAACAAGACCTTGATTTTGTAAAAGGCAGAACCGTTTGGGACGAAACCATGCAGGCTTTTGAACAAATCAACGCGTGGAAAGCAGAACTGGATAACGTTAACCACCAACTGGCAACCAGAACTGATTACGAAAGCGATGACTATTCCAATATCATTCAAAAAATGACGGAACTCAATGATCTGTTGATGAATCATGATGCTTATAATTTGGAAGGCGATGTGGAGAAAGTATTGTTTGGTTTAGGTTTTAAAGCTGACGATTTTCAAAAAATCACCGACGAATTTTCTGGTGGCTGGCGCATGAGAATAGAACTCGCAAAACTTCTTTTACAAAAAAATGATTTGATGCTTCTCGATGAGCCTACCAACCACTTGGACATGGAATCTATCGTATGGCTCGAAAATTTCCTTAAAGATTACAATGGCGCCATTGTATTGGTAAGTCACGACAAACAGTTTATGACTGCTGTCTGCAACAGAACTTTTGACATCAACAACAAAAAAGTTGACGACTACAAAGCCAACTATACCAAATATCTTGTGATGCGTGCAGAACGTCGCGAAAAGCTAACACAAGCTAAGAAAAATCAAGATGCCGAAATCAAGCAGATGGAAGATAACATCAACAAGTTCCGTGCTAGTGCGACAAAAGCTTCTTTCGCGCAATCTTTGATTAAAAAATTAGAAAAAATAGAACGCATCGAAATTGATAACGATGACGTATCGAAATTCAATATCCGATTTGTACAATCTGTTGTTCCGGGAAAGGTGGTTTTCGAAGCCGATAAACTAGGAAAATCTTATGGCAACAAAAAGGTTTTTGATGATGTCGATTTCTTTATACAACGTGGCGATCGTATCGCTTTGTTGGGACAGAATGGTCAAGGCAAAACCACTTTAGCAAAAATCTTGGCAGACGATATTAAAGATTATTCGGGATCGTGGACACTCGGTCACAATGTTAACATTGGCTATTTTGCTCAGAATCAAGAAGAAGTTTTAACACCTGACAAAACGGTTTTACAAGAAGCAGAAGATGCCGCAACCGAAGAAACCAGACCTAGAGTTCGTGATTTGCTAGGATCTTTCTTGTTCCAAGGTGAAGATGTTAACAAGAAAACCAAAGTCCTTTCTGGTGGAGAACGTAACCGTCTGGCACTTTGCAAATTGTTGCTACGTCCGTTCAATACGTTGATTATGGATGAGCCTACAAACCACTTGGACATTCAGTCAAAGGAAATTATCAAATTGGCTTTACAGAAATTCGAAGGGACTTTGATTGTTATTTCTCACGACCGTGAATTTTTACAAGGACTTTGTGATAAAATTTTTGAATTCCGTGATGGAAAAATGAAAGAATTCTTAGGAAACATTGATGAATACCTAGAATTCCGTCAAAAAGAAAGCATTCGCGAAGTTTCTATTGAAAAGGCAAAACTTCATGGTGAAGTCCAAAAAGCTGTTGAAGAAAAAAAAGCCGAGGAAAAGCCAATCGCCACAGAAAATTCTACCAACAATGCTTTTGTGAGTAAAGAACAAAAAGCGATTTTAAATAAAATTAAAAAAGTTGAAGAACGCATTTCTGAACTTGAGGAAAGGATTGCAACATTTGAAACTCAGTTTACTAAAGAAAACCCTAGTGACGACACTTTAGAAAAATATAACAAAACAAAAGAAGATCTTGACGTAGCCCTACAAGAATGGGAATATCTGTCCGAGCAGACTTCATAATATTTAATAATCCTTCATAACTGAAGGATTTTTTTTTAGCTTCTTTAAAATTATGCTAAATTCGCGGCAACATAAAAACTACCATGAATATCCCCTCAAAATCATTAATTGCAGCAAGCTTTCTGTCCTGTATAAATTTGTTCTGTCAAGAAAAAGACAGTATTGTTCTCTATAATATAATTGCAGAATTACCCAAAACACAATCTTACAAAATCTCAGAAACCGAAACCTTTACTTATCAAAAACCAAGAATCTGGGACTTGGTTAACAAAATCCCGACTAACGTTGTAGGAACTGCCAAAGATGTCGTTTCAAAAGAAGTTTACCCTTATTCATTAGGTGCGTTAGGTTTAACACTCGCTATGTTACCTGCAGATCCTTGGGTTATTAAAAATAGTCGCAGTTTTGGCAATGATTTGGGATTATCAGAAGATCATTATTACAAAGATTTAGGCCCTTTAAAAATTATTCCAGGAAATGCTAACTCCGCATTTTATTTTTTAGGAAACGGAATGACCGTGGTACTTTTATCTGGCGGAATGCTAACTTATGGACTTATTGACAACGACTATCGTGCGATGAGCACATCATTACAATTGCTAGAAAGTATTGCTATTTCGGGATTATTTTCTCAACCTATAAAAAGATTAACAGGACGCGAAAGTCCTTTTGTTACCATTAATGAAGGTCGTCAACACAGCGCTTGGAAATTTGCGCCCAGTTTTAAAACCTATCAAAATGACACTTCCCGATATGACGCTATGCCCTCTGGACACCTAATGACCGCCATGTCTGCGTTAACCGTATTAACAGAAAACTATCCCGAAAAAAAATGGATAAAACCTATAGGATACTCACTTTTAGGACTTTTAGCTTTTGAGATGATGCAAAGCGAAGTCCACTGGGCATCCGACTATCCTATCGCAATTTTGTTGGGTTACATTATTGGTAAAAATATTGCAAAATCCAGAATTACAAAATCTTCTGATAAAAATATCGCTAACAAACCTAAAAAATACAAACTTCAGTTAACCGCAGCACAAGTTTACGAATACAAAACACTAGGATTAAGTATTAAATTTTAAACGCTAAAAATTCAAAGATAAATCCGTATTTTTGGATATTTAATACCTTTTCAAATGAAATTTTTAAAATACTCTTTGCTTGCTTTATCAATTAGCAGCTTGGCTTTTGCACAGGAACAAAAATTTACCATGGCGGAAGCGGTTAATGGCATGCGAAGCACTTTAGCTCCTAAAAGCATTTCTCAATTTTCGTGGTCAGAAGATGGACAATCCTACATCCAATCTGTGAAAAATGCTTATTTAGCCACAGATTTGAAAACGAAAAAACAAGACACTTTAATTTCGTTGTTTCAACTGAATCAACATCTTGGTACAAAAAAATTAAAAGCACTTCCTAGAATTAATTTTATTGGAAATGACAGCGCTTATTTTGTGGCAAATAATGAAATAACTTGGTTGAAAAAAACTGGAAAAAACTGGACGATTGCCGAAAAAACTACGATGCCAGAAAACAAAGAAAATTTTCAACTTTTAGCAGACAACAAAAACTTCGTTTATACCAAAGACAATAACTTGTTTTTAAACAAAAACGGAAAAGAAATCGCCATTACCAACGACCAAAACAAAGATATTGTGAATGGCCAAGCGGTCCACAGAAACGAATTTGGAATAAAAGGCGGAATCTTTCCTGCACCTAATTCGGAATTGGTGGCTTTCTACAAAATGGACCAAAGCATGGTGAAAGATTATCCCATTATCGATTGGTCTGTAACACCCGCTGTCAACAAGAATATCAAATATCCAATGGCTGGGCAAAAGTCACACGAAGTAACTTTGGGTATTTTCAACATCAAAAACAATTCGACAACATTTTTAAAAATTGATGGTGATAAAGAACAATATTTAACAGCTGTGTCGTGGAGTCCAGATTCCAAATATATTTTCGTAGCCGTTCTTAATCGCGGTCAAAACGACATGAAGTTGAATCAGTATGATGCTTCAACTGGTAATTTCATAAAAACTTTATTCGAAGAAAAAGGTGACAAATATGTAGAACCGCAAAATCCAATGCTTTTTTTACCAGGTTCTAATAAGGATTTTATTTGGCAAAGTCAAAGAACGGGTTATAACCATTTATACCTTTACAATATAGATAAAGGATTGGTTTCACAATTGACAAATGGCGATTGGTTGGTAACCGAAATTCTTGGTTTTAATGAAAAACAAAAAGACATCTATTTTGTTTCTACTAAAGAAACGGCTTTGGAAAGACATCTTTATCGGGTGAATTGGCAAAACCAAAAAATCGAAAAATTGTCAAAAGATAAAGGTATGCACCAAGCAATCCTTTCAAAAGACGGATCCATGCTATATGATATTTACGCCAATGCGACAACGCCAAGAGTTGCCAACATCATCCATACCAATAACTTGAAGTCTGAGAATATTTTAACATCAGAAAATCCATTAAAAAATTACAAACGTCCCGAAATTAAAAACGTGACATTAAAAGCTGATGATGGCACAGATCTTTATGCAAAAATCATCTTACCAACCGATTTTGATCCCAACAAAAAATATCCGACAATTGTCTATCTGTACAACGGCCCACACTTGCAATTGGTGACCAATTCTTTCCCAGCTTCTGGCAACCTTTGGTACGAATATATGGCACAAAACGGCTATATCATCTTCACAATGGATGGTCGCGGATCGTCTAACCGTGGACTAAAATTTGAGCAAGCTGTGTTTAGAAATTTAGGAGAAACAGAAATGAACGACCAACTAAAAGGTGTGGATTATCTAAAATCGCTTCCTTATGTGGATGCACAAAATATGGGAATTCACGGCTGGAGTTTCGGCGGTTTTATGACAACCTCATTTATGTTGAAACATCCAGATGTCTTCAAAGCTGGCGTTGCTGGCGGCCCCGTTATCGACTGGAACATGTACGAAATAATGTACACAGAACGTTATATGGACACGCCACAAGAGAATCCGGAAGGTTACGCCAAAGCCAATCTTTTGGACAAAGTTCAGAATCTTAAAGGCAAATTATTAATGATACATGGTGCACAAGACGACGTGGTGGTTTGGCAACATTCTATGAAGTTTTTAAAAGCAGCTGTGGACAATGGCGTACAACTGGATTATTTTGTTTATCCTGGCCACGAGCACAATGTTATCGGCAAAGACCGCGTTCATCTGATGCAAAAAGTCACCGATTATTTTGACCAACATTTGAAAAAATAAATTCTAGAAATCCGCTCCATGTATAGGGCGGATTTTTATTTGGGCGGCATTTCGGGCTGTGCAGGGGTACCGTCTTCAGACACCCCAAGCTTAATCTTAGCAATGTCTTCAGACCGCTCGCTCACGCTCGCGCCCTTACCATCCCGGCCGCAGATTCAACAAAAAAAGCAAGATCTCTCTTGCTTTTTGTTTATTTCTAAAAATTTAAATTCTTATTTAATAAAACCTCTGTTTCTTAACAATGGTTTGATGTCGGGATTACGGCCTGTAAAATCTTTGAAAGCTTTATTAAGATCCACCGAATTACCAACGGACAAAATATACTTACGGAATCTATCCCCGTTTTCCCTAGTTAATCCGCCATTATCACGAATCCATTCCCAAGCATCAGCATCTAAAGTCTCCGACCAAATATAAGCGTAATAACCCGCCGAATAGCCGCCACCCCAAATGTGTGCAAAATAAGGCGTATGATATCGTGGCGGAACAGTTCCCAAAGTGAAGCCATGTTGCAACAAAGACGCTTTTTCAAAATCCAATACTGGTTTAAAATCCGCATCTTTCGTTACCGTATGCCAATCCATATCCAAAATCGCTGCAGACACCAATTCTGTGGTCATATAACCTTGGTTAAAAGTCGCTGCCCTTTTTATCTTATCCACCAACGCTTGCGGTATTGGCTGCTTGGTTTCATAATGAATTGCATAATTTTTCAAAACTACAGGATCCAATGCCCAATGCTCATTAATCTGAGATGGAAATTCTACAAAATCTCTTGGAACATTGGTCCCTGATAAAGAGGTGTATTTTTGATCTGCAAATATCCCATGAATAGAATGTCCAAACTCATGGAACATCGTCGTAACATCATCATAACTAATAAGTGATGCTTTTCCTGGAGCAGGTTTTTGATAGTTATAACAATTTACAATGACAGGTTTGGTACCCATCATGTGCGATTGCTCTACAAAATTGCTCATCCATGCGCCACCACTTTTAGAATCTCTAGTATAGAAATCCAAATAATAAATAGCTAGAGATTTACCATCATGGTCAAAGACTGCGTAAGTCACAACATCTGGATGATAAACTGGCAAATCGGTTCTTTTCTTAAAAGTGATACCATAGAATTTTTCAGCTGCATAAAAAACACCTTTTTCCAAAACTGTTGTAAGTTCAAAATAAGGTTTTATTTCATTTTCATCAAGATCGAATTTTGCTTTTCGCACTTGTTCTGCATAAAAATTCCAGTCCCAAGGCTCAAGTTTGAAACCGCCCTTTTGTTGATCTATCAAATTCTGAATATCTTTGGCTTCGCGTTTTGCAGTTTCCACAGCAGGTTTTGCCAACTGATCCATCAATTGTTTAGCAGCATCTGGTGTTTTTGCCATTTGGTCTTGTAGCTTCCATTCAGCAAAATTGTGCTTACCAAGGATTTGTGCTTTTTTAAGTCTTAGTTTCGCTAATTTTTCGATGGTGGCACGTGTATCGTTAGCATCACCTTTTTCTGCTCTTTGCCAAGATGCTTTAAACAGTTTTTCTCTAGTTGCACGATTTTTAAGATTCTGAAGCATTGGTTGCTGCGTGGTATTCTGAAGCGCCAAAAGATATTTACCGTCTTGCCCCGCGGCTTTTGCATCGGCAGCGGCGGCGGCAATGTCGTCGGCAGAAAGGCCATCCAACTCTTTAACATCAGAAATTAAAACACCACCTTGTTTTCTTGCTTCCAACAACTTGTTAGAATACTGTGTTGATAAAGATGCCAAATCTTGGTTAACTTGTTTTAATTCTTCTTTCTTTTCAGCTGAAAGATTAGCGCCAGCGATTTCAAAATTTTGTTTATAATATTGAAGGAGCTTTTTACTTTCTGAATCTAGACCATCTTCTTTTATAGATTTTACTTTATTATAAAGAAACTCGTTAAGAAATATTTTGTCCGAATGTGCTGCAAAAATGGGTGCATATTCTTCCTCCAAAGCTTGTAAAGTTGGATTGGTATTGGCACTTGTCAAATTGTAAAACACAATCTGCGCACGTTTTAAGACTTCCCCACTTTTCTCAATAGCGAGAATTGTATTTTCAAAAGTTGGTACAGATCGAACGTTAGCAATCATATTGATTTCTTGTTCTTGTTGTTTCAATCCATAATCAAAAGCAGGTTTGAAATCCGAATCTTTAATTTTATCAAATTCTGGCGCTTCATATTGAAGCTTACTTTTGGTCATGAAAGGATTATTTTTCATCGCATCGTCGCCCGAATTACTTTGGCTAGTTGTAGCCGTCTCTGTTGTGGTATTTTGTTTCATTGTACTACAAGAAATATTGAAAGCCAAAATAGCCATCAACACGCTAGTTGTTACTTTTTTCATTTTAATTTTCTTATTGAATATCTAAAGGTAGAAAAAATATTATGAATGGAATGCGGCTGAGAATGGAAATTCGGTTTTAACTTTTTTCTTCTTCCATTTTGTCATCATCATCGTCTTCGCTCCAAAAATTTTCATCAAACGTAATGCTATCGTAAGCCAACAATTCTGCTTCGCGTTCGTAAGAATCCCGAAGTCCAAAAGTGACTAAATCGCTAACTTGCTGTTTGGCTAATTTTTTTGTCGAAGCTTTGTCAATTAGCATAAATCGTTTCCCCATGCGTCTTGCGGTGTAGCTTCGCATGCCTGTTGCCCGTAAAACATCGACCGCCAAATCTACAGCTGTCCCTAAAGTTTCGCGGTAGATATTTTCCACGCCATTGTTGATAAAATCGTAGGCGTCTAGTCTGTTTTTGGCTCTTACAAAGATTTTAACTTTCGGAAAGTTTTCATGAACATATTCGACAATCAATTTATTTTTTTCTGGATCGTCCAAACAAATAATAAGAATCGATGCATCTTCAATACCCGCAGCACGAAGCAAAGAATGTTTGGTTGCATCACCAAAATAGACATTAAAACCGTTGGATCTCAATAAAGCTATTCGCTCCGGATCGCTATCCAAAACTGTTGACCTCACGCCATTAGCTCTTAAAAGTCGGCCTACGGTACTTCCAAAAAAACCAAAGCCTACAATAATAATTTTCCGTTGGGTAATCGGTTCTAATGGTAAAGCCCCAGGTTTTTCTTCATTAAATTTATCATCCAAAAAACCTTCTTTAAACATTAGCAAGAATGGTGTCACACACATTGTAATGGCAACAACTGCTAACATCTCAGCATTTGTTTGCTTATCGATAAGGTATAAACTGGTTGAGAAATTCACCAACACAAAAGCAAATTCACCAACTTGCGATAATGCAAAAGCAATGAAAAAGCTTTGGTTATTATTCATTTTATAATATTTGGCTATTCCAAAGAGAATCAAAGCTTTAACAGCCAAAACCCCAAACGCAGTTGTAAAAATAAAAACAGGATCGTTTTTAATAATTGTAAAATTAATTGTCGAGCCCACACTTACAAAGAAAACTGCTAACAAAAGTCCTTTAAAAGGATCTATTTGGCTTTCCAACTCATGGCGAAACTCGCTGTTGGCAAGCATAACGCCAGCAATAAAAGCGCCTAAAGCTGGACTAAGACCTACGGAAATCATTAATTCTGAAACACCAATAACCAAGAACAACGAAGAAGCTGTTAGAAGTTCGTTCATACCAGATTTTGAAACGAATCTTAGAAACGGTACGAATACATATTTTCCTAATAAGACCAAAGCTACCATCCCAACCAATAGTGAAAAAGGCTGCAGCCAATCTGGCAAATATTGTAACAAAATCTTTTCGTGCGAATTATCCGTATCCAATGGTGAAATAATAGGCAATAATGCCAAAATCGGAATTACTGCAATATCTTGAAAAAGCAGTATCGAAAAGGACGCCTCGCCACTTGCTGTTCGAAAAAGATTTTTTTCTTTCAAAGTTTGCAAAACAATAGCTGTCGATGATAATGCAAAACACATGGCGATGACAAAAGCCTTATTGGTGCGCCATCCTGCAAAATAAAAAACTGCGAATAATGCTATAATTGTAATAAGCAATTGGCTAAGTCCTAATCCTAAAATCCTTTTCCGAATGGCCCAAAGCTTCTTGGGATCCAACTCTAAACCGACTAAAAACAACATCATAATCACTCCAAATTCTGTCGCATGCATGACATTGCCAGCTTCATTTCCTGTGAGTTTTAAAACAAAAGGACCTATGATAATCCCGCCAACAATGTAGCCTATAACGGAACTAAGTCCCAGGCGCTTGACGATAGGAACCATCACGATGGCAGCGCCTAAAAAGATGAGTGCGGTCATTGCAATTGAACTTTCCATTAATCAGTAAGCATTTTTTTTAATAATTCGGTGAAAGGTTTTATTTCAAAAATTTTAATATCGTCGGCTTGGTAGATGAAAAGTTCATCTTTTAGAATCATATTATTGGTTTCGATACATAATTTCAAGCCCAAAGTAAGATTGGACAATTGGGTACGATAAAGACCTTTATCGGTATAGCTTTCTTCTTTTCCACCAACGCTCACCACGATAATCGCTTCCATATTTGAAAGTGGGTTGTGATCCTGATGGTTTATCCATTTCATATCCAAAACCTCATCAATCCAAAGTTTTAACAAAGGCGGCATCCCAAACCAAAGCAAGGGAAAATGAAAAACAATTCTTTCGTAATTAACAATTCTTTTTCTCTCTCGAAATGGCTGAATATGAAAGTCGGGATAATCTTCGTATAGATCTCTGAACTCAATATCCGGATTGTCCTTATAGGCTTTTATAAGTTCCACATTGGTTGTAGAATGTTCAAAATAAGGATGTGCAAAAAGCACCAATGTTTTTTTCAAAATTCTGATTTGTGTAAAATTACTTAATTATCAAAAAGAAAGCAATCTATTAATCTCATTTATATAATAAAAAAAGCAATCCTTTTAAGAATTGCTTTTGTATATTTTGATAAAATAAGCTTACCAACCGCCGCTGGCACCGCCACCGCCAAAGCTACCGCCGCCGCCAAAACCACCAAAGCCGCCACCAGAAGATCCACCGCCAAAGCCTCCACCGCCGAAACTACCTGGGAATGGGAAGAATCCGCCGCGGTATCTGCGACTTCCACCTCTTGACAAGATAACATCGTCATCATCGTCATAGTTGCCGCCATTACCACCTCCATTACCGTTAATGATAGAAATGAAAATAATAATCAAGACGATAATAAAAATAATACTTCCAATGTTGATACTATTTTCTGGTGTTTTCTTTTTGGTTGCTGGTTTAAACTTTCCTTGCACAGCTTCCATTATTGCGGAAGTTCCACTATCTATACCTTTGTACCACTCTCCTTTTCGGAAGGCTGGCGTTACCAAATAATCTAGAATTTGTCCTGCTACAGACGCAGTCAAATATTGCTCGACTGCGCGACCTTGCTGAATAGCAAACTTTCGATCTTCCGTTGCAATCATAAAAACAACGCCATTGTCAACACCTTTTTGACCAATTTCCCATTTTTGACCATACATTGTTGCCAAGAAGTTGATGTCTTGTCCGCCAGTTGTCGGAAGGATAATAACTTCTATTTCTGTAGATGTAGAATCTGCAAATTTGATTAATTTTTGATTCAGCAAATCTTGTTCTTTCTGCGTCAAAAGATTTGCCTGGTCATAAACTGGATAAAGGACTTTGGGCTTTTCTGGAATATCTTGTGCCATCAAACCTCCGAAGAAGCTCAGCAACAAAATCAAGAAAAGACTGCTACGAGAAGCTAATCTCATTGGATAATTCATTCGTATTATTTTCGCTGGTTGGAAAATATTTTTTAAGTTCTTGACCAGTTTTAAGAATTGCATCGTGAATGCCTTTATGATATTTTGAACTCGCAAATGCTGTGGTAATCTCATCGTGCAGTTGATCCCAAAAGTCTTGATGAACTTTTTTGTGAATACCTTCGTCACCGATTATTGTGAGATATTTTTGTTCAAAATTAATATGAAACAACACGGCATTTCGCTCTTTGGTTTGATTCATATTAAGTGACTTGAAAACTTGCCAAGCCACTTTCGCATTATTGTCAATTGTGGTAGAATCAATATGCACACGAATCTCGCCCGAAGTCATAGACTCGGCTTGTTGTATAGCATCTACCAAGGATGCAACTTCTTTATTTGTCAAAAAAGATGTGTACATTATTTAAAAACTTCTGGTGCTTTTTCTGCGCCTGTGTCAGCTTTGAAGTAAGGTTTTTCTTTAAAGTTTGTAAAATTAGCTACAATATTATTCGGGAACTTTTGGATAGCAATATTGTAATCTTTAGCTGCATCGTTGTAGTACACCGTTTCTGTACGAATGCTGTTTTCTATCGCTACGTATTCTCTTTGGAAGTTGGTGTATTGTTGATCTGCTTTCAAGTCAGGATATTTTTCCACAACCATCATTAATCTTCCTAATGCGCTAGACAATTGACCTTGTGCCGCTTGGAATTTTGCCATATCCGCTTCGGTCATATTGGTAGGATCAATATTAACAGACGTTGCTTTAGCTCTTGCTTCAACAACTTGCGTTAAAGTTTCTTGCTCAAATTTAGCATAAGATTTCACAGTTCTTTCAAGGTTCGGGATAAGGTTCGCTCTTTTTTGATAAACCGTTTCAACGTTTGACCATTTTGATTCTACGCCATTTTTCTGAGTTACAAAATTATTACGAACACCAATACCCCACATCAATGCAATACCTGCAATAACAACTAGGGCAATTACTAGGACTAGACAGCCTTTTCCTTTCATAGTTTATGTATTTTAAATTGTTATAAAACCAAAGATAGAAATTTCTCTGTATTAAATAAGGAAATAGTTTACATTTTAAACTAAACTGCAAAATATCTCCCAAAAACTTTTGGTGTAAATTTAAGTTTAAATTAGATCTCAAAAGTTTTTGCTTCTTCCCAAAGTTGATCCATTTCTGTAAGATTGAGATCGGCAAGCACCAGATTTTTTTCTCTTGCCAAATCTTCCATTTTTTGAAATCTGGAGATGAATTTATGATTGGTTTTTTCTAAAGCTGTATCTGGATTAAGCCCGGAAATTCTTGCATAGTTAATCAACGAAAAGAACACATCGCCCAATTCTTTTTCCTTTTTATCCAGCTCAGTTTCCGCATGAAATTCTCCAAGTTCTTCCTCAACTTTGAGCCAAGCATCATCGGCAGAATCGAACTCAAAACCGATGCCTTTCACTTTAACCTGAATGCGATAGGCTTTGATAAGCGACGGCATAGACTTCGGAACGCCCGACAAAATAGACTTGTTACCTTCTTTAAGTTTTAGTTTTTCCCAATTTTGCTTAACCGTTTCTTCATCTTCTGCAATGGTATCGCCATAGATATGAGGATGACGGAAAATCAATTTATCATTCAGAGCATTAATAACGTCCGCAATGTCAAAACTATTTTTCTCCGAACCTATTTTAGAATAAAAAACCAAATGTAACAATACATCACCAAGTTCTTTTTTAATCTCTTGTAAATCTTCTGTCAAAAGCGCATCGGACAGCTCGTAGGTTTCTTCTAATGTCAAATGGCGCAAAGTCTCAAAAGTTTGCTTTTTATCCCAAGGACATTTCTCACGAAGATCATCCATAATATCGAGCAATCGCCCGAAAGCTTCCATTTTTTCCTGCTTTGTATTCATGATTAATGATTTTTGTCCTGTAACATAGGTACGAATTTATAAATTCCGAATTCTTCTTTTTCAAATTCTTTTTCAGAAACTTTGGTAAATCGGCATAACATCTGTTCTTCGGTTTTCCCTAACGGAATTACCATTTTACCACCTATTTTCAGTTGTTTCAAAAGTTCGGTTGGCAACTGCTCGGCTCCGCAAGTCACAATAATTTTGTCAAAAGGCGCAAAACTTGGCAAACCTTCGAAACCATCTCCAAAACTTTGATATTTCGGACGCATCAACATATCCCGAAAAATTTTAGCCGAAAAGTCGTATAGATTTTTTTGACGTTCTATCGTATATACTTGCGCGTCCATTGCCATCAGAACAGCGGTTTGGTAGCCACAGCCAGTTCCGATTTCCAAAACTTTTTCTCCTGGGATCAATTCTAACAACTCGGATTGTTCGGCAACGGTGGAAGGATGAGAAATCGTCTGTCCTGCGGCAATAGGAAAAGCGCGATCTTCGTATGCAAAATCTTCAAAAATACTTTCTATAAAGAGATGGCGAGGCACCTCGTTCATAGCTTTTAAAACCAAAGGATCTTGAATGCCCAAACCACGCTGAAGGTATTCTACCAACTGGCGACGTTTTCCGCGATGTACAAAAGAATCTCTCATCTAGGCAAAAATAAAAGAATGAAATCGCATTTCAAAATTTTATCAGTTGTGTTTGAATTTTAATTCTCACTTCTTAACTCTTAACTCTTGGTTCTTGATTCTTGATTCTTGGTTCTTGACTCTTGGTTCTTAACACCGAATTCTTAACTTTGATTAAACTTTAAAAATATGCAATTGGTAAAAACAGCACTGTTAGCTTATGGTGGTTCTGGGAAACTATTTCATGCACCTTTTCTCAATGTTCATGAAGGCTATGAGTTGATTGGCGCTTGGGAACGAAGTAAAAAAAACATTCAAAAAGATTATCCACAAACTAAAAGTTTTGATTCTTTAGAAGACGTTTTACAAAGCGATGCCGAATTAATCATTGTCAATACGCCGATATACACGCATTACGAATACGCCAAAAAAGCTTTAGAAGCTGGCAAACATGTATTGGTAGAAAAAGCATTTGTCGCGACGTCCTCAGAAGCTGAAGAACTAGACAACATCGCAATAGAAAAAAATCTGAAACTATGCGTTTACCAAAACCGCCGTTGGGACAGTGATTTTTTAACGACTCAAAATATTTTAAAATCAGGCGAGCTCGGCGAAATTTTAGAAGCCGAAATACGATTCGAACGTTACAACCCCAACCTCAACCCAAAAGCTTGGAAAGAAAAAAACCAACCAGGTTCGGGAATTTTGATGGATCTTGGCGCCCATATTATCGATCAGGCTTTGGTACTTTTTGGCTGGCCAGAAGCTGTTTTTGCGGACATCAGAACTTTGCGTCCCAATAGCGAAGTCAACGATTTTTTTGACATTCTCCTATTCTACCCTAACAATCGTGTGCGATTGAAGGCTACTTTTTTCGCTAAAGAACAACTCCCTGGCTATGTATTGCAAGGTCGAAATGGCAGTTTCATCAAAATGCGTGGCGATGTCCAAGAAGATGATTTAAAACTGGGAAAAATGCCTAATCGAGACAATTGGGGAACTGAAGATAAAACACTAGAAGCTATCCTAAACATTGGAGAACATCGCAAAAAAATTGAAACATTACAAGGTAATTACCTTGGACTTTTTGACGATTTGTACCGCAGTATTGTGATGGACGAAGAAGTTCCGGTACCTGCAAGCGAGGCTGTTAAAAGCTTAAAAATTATGGAAGCTGCAGAAAAAAGTGTGTTGACAAGTAGCAAAATTAAGCTGTGATTTCATTCATAAAATTGACATTTCAAAACGCTTAAAAATCATTATCTTTACGATTCTAAAAAATAAATTTATTTATGTTAAAAGCAGGTCTTGTCGGTGCAGGACATTTAGGAAAAATTCATTTAAAACTTCTTAATCAATCCGAAAAATACCATCTTGTTGGTTTCTATGACAGCGATACCGAAAATGGTAAAAAACTAGAAGCTGAATTCGGTTACAAATATTTTGATAATCTGGATGAATTATTATCTCAGATAGATGTTTTGGATATTGTGACCCCAACATTGTATCATTTCGATTATGCTAAAAAAGCCATTGAAAAAGGCAAGCATTTTTTCATCGAAAAGCCAATTACCCAAACGCTAGAACAAGCTGAAGAAATTATCAGGCTTTGCAAAGAAAAAGGCATCAAAGCGCAAGTAGGACATGTCGAGCGTTACAATCCAGCTTTTATTGCGACCAAAGATTACATCAAAAACCCAATGTTTATCGAGATCCATCGTCTTGCGGAGTTCAACCCTCGTGGGACGGATGTTTCTGTGGTTTTGGATTTGATGATTCATGATTTGGATATTTTATTAAGTTTGGTAAAATCACCCGTTAAAGACATCCACGCCAGCGGTGTTTGTGTGGTTTCGAAAACGCCAGACATTACCAATGCCCGAATCGAATTTGAAAACGGCTGTGTTGCCAATTTAACAACGTCGAGAATTTCTATGAAAGCCATGAGAAAATCTCGATTTTTCCAGCAAGACGCCTATATTTCTGTCGATTTTTTAGAAAAGAAAGCCGAAGTTATCCGTATGAAAGATGCGCCCGAAGAGCCATCACCTTTCGATATGATTATTGAAAATGCGGAAGGCGAAAAAAATCAAATTCTTTTCGAATATCCAAATATCCAACCCAACAATGCTATTTTGGACGAGTTGGAAAGTCTTGCCTATGCCATAGAAAATGACAAACCTATCGAGGTTTCTTTAGAAGATGGTACAGAAGCTTTGAAAGTAGCTCTCAAAATCATGAAGTTGATAAGTTAATTTATTGAAAAAATGGTGAAAAATCTATTATTCCTTTTGTTACCATGTTATTTTTTTTCTCAAGAGGATCTCGATATCAAAATTGAAAAAGAAAAAAACAATAGTGATATTATACTTTATGTTACCAATAACGAATATGCTCCAGTAAGCATTGAATTTACTTTTGAAGGCAAAAACGTTAACTCAACATTAGCTGATAAAAGTGTTATGGTGATACCTGCAAAATCAGATAAAATCAAATTAACACACATTTCACCTATTCAAAAAAAGCAAGCCTACAATTTTAACTACAAAACCTATTACGTTTTGGGCGATGTTAATAATGCAAAATCGGATGATTACGAATATTGGTTACCTTACGAAAAAAACACCTCCCAAAGTATTTACCAAGCTTACAATGGGAGCTTTTCTCATCAAAATGCATACTCCTTAGATTTCAGTCACAAAATAGGAACGAAAGTTTTGGCTTCTAGAGCTGGTAAAGTTGTATTTGTGAAAATAGATTCCGATAAATCTTGTTTAACCAAAAGCTGCTCAGAATTTAACAACAAAATTGTAGTGCTTCATAATGATGGGACTTTAGCGGAATATGTACATTTAAAAAAGAATGGTTCATTAGTTGCCAAGGGTGATGATGTAGAGCGAGGGCAAGTTATTGGCTATAGTGGAAATACAGGCTGGAGCAAAGGTCCGCATTTGCATTTTTCAGTTTACAATAACAAAATAAATGCGGACAGGATTTATTATAAAACAAAATTTCGGGTGAAAGATCAAAAAAATCCAATTATATTAGAAGATAAAAAAATCTATTCCCGCGACTATTAAAAGAATAAATTTTAAATAAGAAAAATTAAATATAAAAAATGAAAAACATCGTAGTAATAGGTGCCGGCACCATGGGAAATGGTATTGCCCATACGTTTGCACAAACAGGTTTTAGTGTAAGTTTGGTTGACGTTTCTCAAGAAGCTTTAGACAGAGGGATCAAAACCATTACCACAAATCTTGATCGTATTATCGCAAAAGGCAACCTTACAGAAGAACAAAAAGCGGAAACTTTAGGAAATATCACAACCTACACCGCTTTGCAAGATGCTGCTAAAACTGCTGATCTTATCGTGGAAGCCGCTACAGAAAACCAAGATTTGAAACTAAAAATCTTCGGTCAAATGGATGAGTTTTCTCCAGCTAATTGTATTTTGGCAACCAATACATCATCTATTTCGATTACGAAAATAGCCGCTGCGACAAAAAGACCAGACAAAGTTATCGGCATGCACTTTATGAATCCAGTTCCTATTATGAAATTGGTAGAAATCATCAAAGGTTACTCGACATCGCAAGAAACTTACAATGCGGTTGCAGAAATGAGCAAAACTTTAGGTAAAGTGCCTGTAGAAGTTAATGATTATCCAGGATTTGTAGCGAACAGAATTTTAATGCCGATGATTAACGAATCTATCGAAACATTGTACAACGGCGTTGCTGGCGTGGAAGAAATCGACACCGTGATGAAGTTGGGCATGGCACACCCAATGGGACCATTACAATTAGCAGACTTCATCGGTCTAGACGTTTGTCTAGCCATTCTTAATGTGATGTATGACGGTTTCAAAAATCCAAAATATGCACCAAATCCATTGTTAGTAAACATGGTAATGGCTGGAAAATTGGGTGTAAAATCTGGTGAAGGTTTCTACGACTATTCAGAATCAAAAAAAGCAGAAAAAGTCTCGAAAATGTTCTCGAAATAATTTCTTATAAAACTTAAATCTAAAAAGTCACAAATTTTGTTTGTGGCTTTTTTCATTTAAATACAAAAATTAGCTAGAAAGATTAGTATTTTAGTAAATTCAAAAAAACTCTATGGAACTCCTCATCCTTATTGCATTGATTATTTTGAATGGCGTTTTTGCCATGTCAGAAATGGCATTGGTATCTTCAAGAAAATTCAAGTTGGAAAATCTGAAAAAGAAAGGAAGTCCTTCCGCAAAAGCAGCACTTCAGCTAATCGACAATCCTACCCGATTTTTATCAACCGTACAAATCGGCATTACGCTAATTGGCGTTCTTTTAGGAATCTTCAGTGGTGAGAGTATTACCAAAGATTTAAAAAATTTAATTCTAAAAATAGACTTTCTCGCCGCTTATGCCAACCAAATTGCCGTTTCTGCAAGTGTTATCATCATCACTTATTTTTCGATTGTTGTCGGCGAATTATTTCCTAAAAAACTAGGAATGAGCTTTCCGGAAAGCATTACACTCGTTGTTGCCAAACCTATGAATTTGCTTTCAAAAATTGCTTCTCCTTTTGTTTGGTTATTATCGGTTTCCAATAATTTATTAGCTAAAATTTTTAAAATTGATGACCATGTGGACCATTCGGTTTCGGAGGAAGAAATTGTATCGATGGTGAAAGAAAGTGCCCAAGGTGGCGAAATTCTGAATATTGAACAAGATATCGTAGAACGCGTTTTTGAACTTGGCGACCGAAAAGCAAATGCACTTTATACGCCGAAAAGCGATATGATTATTTTTGACACACAAGATTCTTGGGAAGATATTCGCAACAAAATAAAAGATGGCAAGCACTCCGCCTATCCCGTTTGTGAAAATAATAACATTGATAACATTCTAGGTATTGTAATTATTAAGGATTTGTTTCTAGCATCGAATGCGTCAGATTTTAAAGTTTCAAATTATATTAAAGAACCACTTTATTTTAATGAAACCACAAAAGCTTACCAAGTGCTTCATCAGTTCAAAAAAACTAAAAATCATTATGGCATCGTCATCGACGAATATGGAAGTGTAAAAGGCATCATCACCCTAAATGACCTCATCGACGAGCTGGTTGGCGACACGACCCACGATGAAGAAAAAAATCCTGAAATTAAAAAAATTGCCACCAACACTTGGATCGTAGATGCTGGAATGGACATTTATGATTTTCTGGATTACTTCAACAAAGAGGAGGAGGAAGAGCACATCAACAACCAATACAATACCGTGGCAGGCTATATTATCAACAACACGAATAACCTTCCCCAAGTGGGTGATGAGCTGCATATCCATAATCTTAAATATTATATTCTTGAGAAAAACGGACAACGAATTTCTAAAGTAAAAGTTCAAAAATAGTATGATAAATTTTTATTTTCTAAAACATCCTCGATTTTCAAAAATCTGCAATATTGCCATCATCATTTTGACCTATGTCATGATTATCGTCCGCTTTCTGCTCAACGAAAAAGGACGCGTTAATCCAGACTCTATACGATACATGCGTCAGGCAAATATGTTACCCATCATTGACAATACCACTGCGCCTTTAGGCTATCCGTTTGAGATTTGGTTGTTTACGAATTTGGGCTTAGACGAATTTTGGAGCAGCAAATTAGTGGGACTTATCGCCTACACTTTGATGTTGATTTTTGCTTATAGAAAAGACTTTTATTTCAAAGAAGTAGTGATGATGTCGGCATTGTTTAGTTTTGTTTCGGTATTTTCATATACCATGAGCGAAGCGCCCATTCTGCCATTTGTTTTCTTTTTACTGTATTATTCTAAACAAACGATTGATGCTAACATCCCTGGAATAAAATCGGTTTTAATGCTAAGTTTGTTATTGATTATTTGTTACAATTTTCGATACAGCGCTTTATTTTTAATGGCTGGTTTGGGCTGGTTTGGGCTTTTAAAAATTAAAACCCGTTATGGTAAATATTTTATTCTTTCTGCCTCACTAGGACTTATGTTTATCATTGGTTTTAAGTTTTTATATGTTGATTATTTTAATGAAGATTATGTCAATGATTTTCTGAATATTGGTGTTAAACCAACATCATTATTATTAACAGAACTTTGGCAAGGTTTGGCCACAACATACAATCCATTTGTACACATCGCTGATCCATCAGGCGGCATTGTCAATTATGGCATTTACGGCATCGGAATTATCAATATTCTGGTGATTTTATATTTTGTTGTTAAATCAAAAAATACAGCTTTTGACGAGTTGCTCCTTTGGACGGGTTTTGTAGGTTTGGCATGTTCCTTTTTGGTGCAATATTTTTATTCGGTTAACCCAATAGATTATCGTTTGTTAGCGCCTTTCAGTCTTTCCATTTGGATGTACTATTTCAAAAAGCTTATCGAGAGATTTGGGAATTTGGCGTATTGGGTTCCTTTGGGAAGTTTGTTGACGGGTTTTGCCTTTACATACTTATCTAAAGGAAATTATCTCGAAAACCGAAAAGAAATAAAGGCTTTTCTAAAATCCGAAAATATGGAAAACACGGACATTTTGTTTTATCTAAAATCTCGTGAAGACCTTGCCAACATCCGCGCTGCCGAAATCATCAGCACGGTTAATCCAAAAATAAATCTGACGTTTTCCGCGAAAGACACCCTGAATCCTCGTGTATTGACGCCCTATCGTGTTGATTCTAAATTAAAGATAAAACGCAACCAGTTCCAAAAATTTGACAAAAAATAATCCTTCTATTTTCTCAAAAACCGGGAATCTTGTAGAACAAAAAATTTGAAAATATGATTTTTTGCGAAAAACGAATTTTAGGTTTTCGGAAAAGTTATTTTTGTTATCTTTGATGCAAGGATTGTGTCTAGACAAAGAATGGATTATCTGCCACCTAGCCCCGATTGTAGTGAAAATCCTTTTTGCGAGAGGCCTTGCCGAGCAAAAAGATTGCAACGGAAAGCGGGTAGAATATTCCAAAGCATGTGTCGATGACCTGCTCCTAAAAAAATATTAGAAACTATTAAATTTTATAGATATGACTTTACCTAAGTTTTTATTGGCGGACAACACAGATTTCCCAGAAGATCTTTTTGTAGTACATACAGAATATCCTCGTTTTATCCTTAATGTTGAGGAAGAAGAAGTTGAATGGTTGGACGACCTAGAAGGCGATGACGAGGAGACTTTGGCTAACGAGGCTACAAAAGTGGTTGAAGAGGCCTTCAAATGGTGTGATGCTGAATTGGCAAAATACGATGACGAAGAAGAAGAGGATTAAGAATTTTTAAATACTTAAAATCGAAAAACGGAACTCAATTTTGAGTTCCGTTTTTTTATTTTTTGTTGAATTTCAAAAGTAACAGGTTGTCTTTGTAAAGTTCTAATGTATCGCCACTCACCACATAACGGTTGGCTTGCTGCAACATATTAAGAAAGCCTGTCTCCACACTCATATTAACACAAGCTTTTCTGGTAGAGCCTACATTGGTAGCGGCAAAAGTTCCGGCTTTTGGATCGATCGCAACATTGGTCGAAAAATAATTGTTACAACCTGTATTACCTGAGATTTTATCAGCCTCTACCACTAAAGTCGGTTGCTCTGTACTAACTTCTTCTGCCAAAATCCAAGAACTTCCCGTAAGGGCTACCTGGTTTCCGCCTTTTTTCACAGAATAGCTAGATGCTGCACAAGATGCTAGGATAAGTGCCGCAGATATTGAAAGAAATAAATGTTTCATAATTTTAAATTTTTGAAGAAAGACAAGTTTTTGCATTTCTTTTTCAAAGATAAAATTAATTTTCTAAAAATAATATATACGCAATAAAAGAGGCGCCGCATCGTAGATGCGGCGCCTTATAAATAAAACCTAGCAATTACCAGATTCTGATTCTTTCTTCTGGTTTTTTATAATGTTTGTCTCCTTCTTTAACATCAAAAGCTTTGTAGAATGCATCCGTGTTAACCAATGGACCAAAACTTCTGAAATAACCTGGCGAATGTGGATCGGTTTTCACTTGATTCACCATATATTTTTCACTCGATAAAGTTCTCCAAACGGTTGCCCAGCTTAAGAAAAATCTTTGATTTTGTGTGTAACCACTGATGCTACCAGGATTCCCTTTATCTTTAAGATACATTTGAAGCGCATCAAAAGCGATGTTAATACCACCTAAATCTGCAATATTTTCACCATTGGTAAATGTTCCGTTAACGAAAGTTCCTTTAACAGGTTCGTACTTATCAAACTGACTTGCTAAAGCTTTTGTTGCTTTTTCGAAGTTGGCTTTATCTTCTGGTGTCCACCAATCGACAAGATTACCATCTGCATCGAACTGCGCACCTGAGTCGTCAAAACCATGTGTCATCTCGTGTCCGATAACAGCGCCAATTCCTCCAAAATTAACGGCGGCATCAGCTTCTGGATTGAAGAAAGGCGGTTGAAGAATTGCCGCTGGGAAAACGATTTCGTTATTCAATGGATTGTAATAGGCATTCACCATTTGAGGTGTCATCCCCCACTCCGACTTGTCCACAGCTTTACCAATTTTGTCAAGATCTCTTTGATATTGCCATTCGGTTACATTTTGCAAATTGCTGTACAATGTTCCACCTTTCGCTCCAGAAGTGATATCCAATTTAGAATAATCTTTCCACTTGTCTGGATAAGCCACTTTAACTGTGAATTTGTTTAATTTTTCTAAAGCTTTTACTTTGGTTGTAGATGACATCCAGTTAAGATCGTTGATGTGTACTGCAAAACTTTTTTTAAGATAATCGATAAGCTCTACCATCTGTGCTTTTGCAGAAGCAGGGAAATATTTATCAACATACAATTTACCAAAAGCTTCTCCTAAAACACCATTGATTAACTGATAACCTCTTTTATTAAGCGCTCTTTGCTCTTGTTGACCACTTAGATATTTTCCATAAAATGCAAAACGTTTATCATCCAAAGCTTTAGTTAAATAACTTGCACTGCCATTAATCATGTGGAATTTAAGATAATCTTTAATTAATGGTAGATCTTTGCTGTTAAAAAGCTTGTCAAAATTTTTGTAATAGCCTATCTCACCGATAATCACTTTATCAGTATTAACGCCTACGCTTTTAAGATAAGCCGCTAGGTCAACATTTTTTACCAAAGCTTTCAGCTCAGCCATTGTTTTCGGGTTATACTGTAAAGTCGCGTCACGTACTTGCTCGTTTGTTAAATAAGTATTTGCGATTTTCTTTTCGAATTCAACAATACTTTTGGCAGTAACCGTAGAGTTTTTATAACCCAAAACATCTAGCATCGACGCCACATACTTTTGATATTCTGCTAAAGTTTCAGTATTTTTTTCGTTGACTTTTTGGTAATAATCTCTTCCCAAACCTAAAGAAGCATCACCTAAATAAACGGCATTCATTTTAGAATCTTTAAGATCCGCATCTACGCCCCAGCCGTAAAGTGTATTTTCGCCATCTTTGGTCACAGAAATCAAATAGGCTTGCAGATCTGCCATAGTTTTAATAGCGTCAATTTTGTTAAGGTTAGCTTGGATAGGTTTTATCCCGTCAGCATTACGCTTATCCATATCCATATACGTAGCATATAAATCTTGGATTTTTTTGCCTTCAGTTCCATCATTGAATTTATCTTTCAACAATGAATTAAGAATCGTCATGGAATTGTTATCTGTATCTTCGGCAAGTTTATTAAAACTTCCCCAAGTTGGCTTGTCAGCAGGGATTTTTGCAGTTTTCATCCAAGTTCCACTCACATAATTGTAGAAGTCATCTTGTGGGCGGACAGACTTATCCATAAGGCTAATGTCGAGACCTTTATCTTGATTATGATTAACTGCTGCTGGTTTTTGAGCCTGTGCGTGCATTGTGTTTACCGCACCCATACCAACCAATAAAAATAGTGAAAATGTAAGTTTTTTCATTTTTAAAATATTTAAAAAATCAGTCGATAGAAATAGAAGTATGTTACATCTAGCACAAAAAAATTAGATTAAATTTTAACACAAAAAAAAACGCTTCTCCAGGTGAAAAAGCGAGTTGTATATTTTTAAACATTAAATAGTTATTTGATTGCCATGTCGTAACGTTTTGAGATTTCGTCCCAATTAACAACTTCCCAAAGTGATTTTAAATAATCAGCACGCTTATTTTGGTATTTTAAATAATAAGCATGTTCCCAAACATCGATACCGAAAATAGGCGTTCCTTTTGTTTCTGCAACATCCATCAACGGATTATCCTGATTGGCTGTAGAGGTAATCGCTAGTTTTTTGTCTGCCGTTACAATTAACCAAGCCCAACCCGAACCGAATCTATCCGCGCCTGCTTTGGCTATTTTTTCTTTGAAAGCATCCATACTTCCAAAGTTGTCAATAATGGCTTTCGATAGCTTTGCGGAAGCTTTGGTGTCTTTTTTAGGCGTTAAAACCGTCCAAAATAGCTCGTGGTTATAATGTCCACCAGCGTTATTACGAACAGCTGGCGATTCTTTAGAAATATGAGAAAGAATTGTAAACAAACTTTCTTTTTCCATAGGTGTTCCTGCGATGGCTTTATTCAAATTCGCGGTATATCCTGCAGCATGTTTGGAGTAATGAATTTCCATAGTTTGCGCATCTACAGCCGATTCTAAAGCATTGTAAGCATAAGGAAGTGGTGATTGTTTAAACTGTGCAGACATAAAAACTGCGGCTACTAGAAAAGAAACTGTGGCTATTTTCAAAACTTTCATTGTATTTATTTTTTTGAATTAAACATTTTAGTTTTATAAAAATAGTCTATTTGTGGGCATTTACAGACATTCTTAACATTAATTAACGATTAACGAAGTAGTTTTTTGATATCTTCAATAAGAATCTCTCGGTCGGGATGGTATTTCCCCACCAAACTGGCTTTGGTTCCTGCTTCATCCTCATAATTCAAACCTGAATAATACAAAATAGGCATGCCGTCTTTTCCAAAACGACAACGGATGTTACCGTCTTTATCTACTAACGCAATTTCGCCGCTATGATTAAGGCTTTCGGCTTTGTCTTTTTGGTCACCAACATAAATATCAAACTTCTTGGCAATTTCACCGATGTAAGTTCTATCACCTGTCAAAAAATGCCAATTTGGGGATTTAGCACCTATTTTGCGCGCATGATTTTTCAAAGTTTCGGGTGTATCATTTTCGGGATCTATGCTTATGGAAATGATTCCAAAATTAGGATCGTTAATTTGATCTTCGATATAACGCATATTAGAATTCATCACAGGACAAATTGTAGGGCATTTACTAAAGAAAAACTCCACGAGATAGACTTTCCCGAGCATTTCCTTGTCGGTAATTGTTTGGTTATTTTGATCTTTTAAAGAAAATTCGGGAACCTTCATCACCGTAAAAAGTGAGGCGTTCATATAAGATTTCACACCAAAAATTAAAGCTGCAATTAACACGAGAACTCCAACGGAAATCCACCACTTCATTCTTTTTGTGGATTGATCTTGCATTAATTTATTTTAAAGTTTTCAGGAAAAAGCTGTATCGGTTGAATACTAAGCTTTTATAAAGATTATCAAAAAAGTCAGGTAACGATTTGGTAACGGTGCTTATTGCTTTGCTTTTCAACGTGTTTCCGTTAGCTCGTAGCAAATATACAAATTATATAATAAAAGAATAACAGCATAAGAACATACCTCATAGATTATGAGATTCAATGTTTGCCGATTACATCTGCTATCTTGTAACCATCACCTAAATGTACAACTAGTATTTTACTTGGATATTTTGACTGAAATGTTTCGTCTTTTAAGATAACATCAAACAAAAATCCTTTTTCTGTCGTAGAAATAAGGTCACATTTTTCGAATTCTATTTTATCCCAGTCTTGCCCGGAAATCAGAAAACCTGTGCCTATACCTGCTTTGGATGTGTCGAATTTATTTTTCCATTTTTCGTGAAACTGTGTTTCGGTCAGGCTTCCATCTATCTCCAAATCTACATTGGTAGCATCGGTTTTATACTCATAATAGTCAGCTGTTGTCATTTTTTGCATAAAGCTATCAAGCGAGCCGAGTTCTTCTGTCGCAAAATAGTTAGTGATATTTTTCACAAGCCATTCTCGGGCTTCATTTGCAATATCATCATTTTGTGTTGTAGTTTCTGTGTCGGCGACTTCTACTTTTGTATTGCTTTTTTGCTGTTCTGTACAGGCAAAAATTAAAAATAAGAGACCTGCTGCTACTGTTTTTCTTACCATATTTATTTTTCTAAATGTGCTAAGGAGATCCATGCTCTATTATTGATTCTATTCCCTTCTTTATCGGTCTCAAATAAATTAAAGTATCCTCTATCTGAAGCCACGAGCAACCAATAACCTTCATTGTATGTAAACAACCAGGCATTGGCCGGTATATTTTCGGTAGGCTCATTACTACCGCTATATGAACTGTAATGTACCAATTTTTTTGGAATGATTTTGTAGGTTTTTGTTACTTTTCCTTTATCAAGAAGTTGCAAACCGTCTTTAAATGAAAAATAAAAAGATTGATGGTCTGCAAATTTGAATGGCGAAACAACATTGTAGCTGTTGATATATTCAAATTTTTGTTTTGTTTGCGACAAGCTTTTCATCGGGAAAATTTCTTTTTCCCACAAAGTTTCGATGATTTTATACGGTTTATAATTTTTTGGTCTGCCTGTGATACCACCCGAAGCCGAACTGTTTGCCTGATTGCAGTCTTTGTCGTAAAAACGAGCAACGTTAATTATGTCGGCACCAGGCAATGGAGCTGTTTTGAGATGATACAAGATATCGCCCTCTATTTCGGCAAGGTAAAGCCCCAGATAATCCTTGCTTTCGGCAATCTTTTTCTGAAAACAAGATGGTATTCCTTTCTCCTGTGCCATTGCATTGTTGAATGATAGTGCCGTTATTAAAAAAAATAATGTTTTCATCCTTACTGATCAGTAATTTGTCTGCTGGAATACAAAACTAACGTCACCATAAAGATAACGCAACTCCTCACCATTTTCTGGAAAAGTTGGACCTAGAATATCTCTACTAAACATATAGTTTGCACCAAGCACTGATATGTTACCCGCTTCAATCGGGTATCGAATATCAGATTGGTCTGCTTTCATCCGTTCATAATAACTTCTCGTGTTATTAGCACTGATGATATACGTTTTGGTAGGTAATATTTCTATTGGTTGAATATTTTGAGTGGCTTCAATGTTGGCTTTTACAATTGGAATGGTCACTGTTTTGATAATAGCTCTCGTTTCTGCATCCCAAATGGTAACGGGTATATTGGTTCTATCTCTTGGAATTTTCAGGGTGACAGCATTTATCGTACCCTTCACCTTTGGTTTGAATTTATATCCTATTTCGCCATATGCACCTAATTCGTAATTATTAATTAATTCATCAAAACCAGACTTTTGCAAAAAAGAAGTTAAGGGATTTTCTTGTGAAAATTCTTTGTCATTATCGCTATCATCTTTACTGCACGCTATGGATGCAAGTGTAAGAGCGAGAATAGGAAGAACTATTTTTATCAAATTTTTCATTTTATAAGTTTCTTGTAATTGACAATTGATAGTTGATAATGAATTACTTTTTCAAATGAAAAACAAGCGGACTGCTGATGTCCATTTCTACCTGTCCGTTGCTTTTCTGCGCGATGAGCTTTTGATAGACTTGCGAATCTATTGTGAGGGTCATCATATTGCCGTCAAGGGTGAATGTCATTTGCTGTTCTTCGCCCTCGGTATTGTCAAAGATAATGGTATTGCCTTTTACTTTGTAACCGCCAATTTGGTCTTTTGGTGTGTTTGGAAGGGTCAGGAAACAAATACCGTTGGTAAATTCATAGGTTCCTCCTTTCCATATTGGGTTAAAATCAATGTCCATTCCCGGATTGTTTTTGCCTGACGGGTAGATTTTTACCGGTCCGCCAGAAACTTTTGTAATCTGCCATTTGCCGTTGATATCAGCTTCTTTAGTTGTTTCTTCAATCGTTTTGGCGATCTGTTCTGAAGGATTATTTTCTGTGTTAGATTGTTCTGTTTTTTGGTTTTCTCCACAAGATAATAGCGATAACGCTAAACCAATGATGATATATTTCTTCATTATTTTATTTTTATTTTGTCTACTTTTTTGTTTTCCAAAACTTTTGGGTCTATTTTTAGTTCAGATGTCGGTTTTCTGTAGCTGAATGTCCAAGTATTAAGATACGTGCCCTCCTTGACGCTACTTTCTTTCAGGTAAGTGTATAAACCTTTTGTATTAGAAAAAGTGTATATTTTCCCATTTTCGCGAGGATCGGTGATGCTTTTCAAAGGCTGTGGCATAATACATTGTAAGAAACCACTACTGTAGAAGTCGGTGTTATAATATTCCATTGCCATATAGGTGGTTAGCGTAATTGGCTTCAACATATTTTCAATTCCGTTTTTTCCCTTGTCATAGGTAAATATAAAGGCATCGCCACCGATAAGATGCTCTGTAATTTTGTATCCATCGACTTTTAGTTTATTCGTTCGCCCTTTTTTATCTTTCCAAGTGTAAGTACCTTTGTCATAATACAGTTCAAAAGCATCCCGTTCTTGTCCACTGCGAACTATTTTAGACAATTCACCAAGTTTATTATAGGTAAAATCTGCTTTTACATAATTATTATTCTTAAAAATGACGGTGATGCTGCTTACTCTTTCATTCGACCCGAATACATATTCTTGTGTGGCATAGCTGTATTTAAAGGTATAATCACCGTTGTTTGATTTGATTTCGGTCAGCCGTCCTTCTTTGTCATAGGAATATGTAATCGTTTTGCTGGATATAGTTTTGCCATTCTCCTTTTTTACAAAGCTTACTTTATCCGGCACTTCTTTTGGGGCGTTTTTGATCGCGTCTTGTACGTTTACAATCTGCGCTGAAAGTTTGTGAAAAGCTAGCAGGCACATTGTGCTTAATATTATGATAGTTGTTTTCATTTTATGAGATTTAAATAATTTGAGATTGCCACAGGTGTACAGATATTAGTTTTTTTCTTGATTTTTTTATCATCTGTGCATCCCGAAAATTGGAACAAGTACTGTGGCTTTTTATTATTATTGTCCACTGTCAATTGATTAATTATTCACTTCATACACACCGATATCACCAACGGCTTTATAAATAAATTGATCCATGGTGTTGATTAGTAGCAAATCTTTATCTTTATGTTGGCCTTTCCAACCATTTCCTTTGGGTATTATTACAAACAAATTTTTGTATTTTTCCGAGCCGCTATCCCCACCCAACCACATATTATTACTATCGTATTTATTGTATGACCATGTTAATTCTACATCAGTGGGTACAGTATTTTCTTTCCAACGCCATTTATTATCGTTAACCCTAAAACGGTAATATCCATTACCTGTAATATTTTTGTAAGATGCGTTGTCGTAGATGGATAATGTACGTTTTTCCAATTGTATATATTGCGAATCAAAATATTTGCTAATAAATTGAGGACTATCTTCATTATGTCGAGATTTTATGACGACTATTTGCCCTGATGCGTCTCGTGTAAAATCATAATATCCAAAGAACATTTTCACAGCGGTAATGCCGGTACTTGCATCATAAGTTGTTTGTATTTCTCTTTGATATGTGCCGTGGGAATCCATGTTGAATATTAAAAACTGGTTTGAGCCAACAATTTTAAGTAAGTATGCGGTCATCAATATCGGCTTATCTCCATATTCGGCAGGGGCCGATGCTTTGGGTAGATATTCTTCTATAATGACGTAGTCCGATAATTCTTCTGCCGTGATTTCCTTGGCAACTTGTTCCGGTTGCGGTGAGTCATCGTCGCTACTGCTACACGCTGTAAACAACAGCGTAAATGCGAAGATTGCGAATGTTAGTTTTGTTATATTTTTCATAATATTTTTTTTCAATTGATTTTACATTTTCTCGCACACAATAACGTCTCCAGTAGTCATTGTTTTGCCGGTATTTACTAATAGAATATCCTTGTCTTTATGCTGACCTTTCCAGCCGTTGCCTTTTGGTATGGCGATAAAAGCATTATAGAGCTGTTCTGTTCCACCGTCTTGCCCTGTCCAAACATTTCTGTGGTTCAGATAGTAAGACCACGTTAAATCTGCATCAGTAGGTACGGCATCTTGTTTGTATCGCCAAAAATCAGTAGAGAACCGATAAAAACCTGTAAGATTTTCTACGGCTTTGTAAGTAGAATTGTCGTAAACCTGACCATCTACTTTTATCAATTGTGTGTAGCTTGATGTAAACCAATAGGTATTGGGATTGTTAGGGTCATCCTCAAAATGGAAATTACCTTTTACAACAATCTGCTCATTAGCATCTCTGGTCAATTCATAATAGCCCCATTTGGTTTTGAGTTTTGTAATGCCGGTAGTTGCATCGTATGTGATTGCCTCGTCTTGTTCCAGGTTATAGAGAACAGAAGCAAACCAGCCTTCACTAAAGGCATAAAGCTTGCCGTCATTGTTGTATTCTGCAAGGTAGGTCGCAATTAAGTATGGTTTGGTACCTAATTGATTTTGATATTCAGGCTTGGCTAAAAACTCACCTACAATCATATAATTTTGCAGTTCTTCTACCGTGATTTCTTTGGCAATCTGGTTAGGTTGCGGTGAGTCGTCGTCGCTACTGCTACACGCTGTAAACAACAGCGTAAATGCGAAGATTGCGAATGTTATTTTTATTAAATTTTTCATATTTCTTGAATTGATAGTTGATAATTGACAGTTGACAATGAATTGTCCATTCTCCATTGTCCACTCTCCATTTTTAATTAATTATTGATTTCATACACACCAATATCACCGATGGCTCTGTAATAAAAATAATCCTGCACACTCACAATCAACAAATCTTTGTCTTTGTATTGACCTTTCCAACCGTTGCCTTTGGGGAGTGAGATAAAAATGTTGTACCATTGTTCTGTTCCGCCATCCGAACCCACCCAAACATTATTATTGTGTTTAGTGTATGACCAAATTAATTCTGCAGTAGTTGGTACGGCATTTTCTTTCCAACGCCATTTGTTATCACTACTTCTAAAACGGTAATAGCCGTTACCTGTTACATTTTTATAAGTTGTGTTGTCGTAGATGGATTGTGTTTTCTTTACCAATTGCAGGTATTGCGAGTCAAAATATTTGACTATACGATAGTTACTATCTTCATTATGTCGTGATTTTATGACCACAATTTGCCCGGATGCGTCTCGGGTAAAATCATAATATCCGAAGACCGTGTTAATAGACGTAATGCCGGTACTTGCATCATAAGTTGTTTGCATTTCTATTCTTTCTGTAAAATCGATGATTGAAGAATACTCACCTGTATTCACATTTTTTTCTATGTATGCAGGTATCAATATTGGCTTATCTCCATATTCGGCAGGTGCTGAGGCTTTGGGCTTATACTCTTCTATAATCACATAGTCCAATAATTCCTCTGCCGTGATTTCCTTGGCAATCTGTTCCGGTTGCGGTGTGTCGTCGTCACTTTTGCTACACGCTGTAAACAACAGTGTAAATGCGAAGAGGATGAATATAAATTTAGTCATTGCTTTCATGATCAGATTTTTTGAAAGTTATTATCTCGCAGGAACCATTTCCCATTGGTCGAATTTGTTGTTTTGCAATACGGCAGTTTCGGTTCCGTTGTAGCTGGTGTCGCCGTCCCAGATCAATACTTTTCCGCCGTAGGTGCCGGTTACAAAATGGAATCTGTTCGATGTTCCTGCCGCCGGTTTCAACGTGAAACTTTCAGGGTCTGCGCTATTTACGCTTAACCATTTTGAGTTAGAAAAATAGACATACCAGTTAGGCGTATCGAATTGTTTGAGTTGAATGGTGCCGTTTTTAGATTGGATTACCTCCCATTTTTGCAAATCGCTACCATCAAAATCGTCCAATCTAAGCTTTGTGAACTTTTCTTTTTTGGGATTTGTCAGTGCTTTTTGATTACCCACGTTGATAATGTAGTAGGTACCCATTGTGATTTTTTGAGCATTGCTAACGCCTGTGCCAAGGCTACCCGCAGTTTTTCGTGCTGTACCAGACGATGTAGGCATATTCAAGATACCTGAATTGTTTACTGTACGTGCTGCCTGTTGTACACTCGAACAAGATGTAACACTTGCTACTATTCCTACAAGTATTATAAGTTTGATTATTCTGTTCATAATATTTCTGTTTTTAGATGTTATTTTTTTGTTGAAATTTGAGCGCTGAATTGTAACTTTCTACTCTCCATTTTCAATTAAAACCAGCTGTCTATATTATTAATGATAAAATCTTTGTACTGATTAGCGTTTGTGCAATGACCTGCCCCGGGGACGATGAGCGTTTTGCTTTTATCCTTCACACCTGGATTTACGTTCTCTTGCAAACCGTTTACAAAAGTTTCGGCATCGGGTGTTTGTACTGTATTGTCAACTTTGTTGTTCATAAACAGCACAGGATAAAGTATACTTTTGCCTTTCCAGACATCGCCACCGGCACATTCAAGAATGACACCTTTTATACCTTCTATGGGATAACTGTTATTCTGTGGGTTTGCAGGAAGAACGGCACCGTGCAGGCGATTTCCTCCTCGTGACAATCCGCCAAGCACCACTTTATTTCTTGCAATACTAAAAGCGGTGGTTTCTGTGGTAATAAGCTGTTCCATATCTTCTTTGAACCCTGCATAATATTCCGAATTGGTTCTGTATGTAGTGGTAATTGCCACATATCCTTTATCTGCCAAAGCTGTACATTGGGCATTCAGCGTGGCATCGTTTTCATTTCCGCCATCACCTACGGCAAGGATAATAAGGCCTCTACGGGTGCTAGGTTGGCTGGTTTCCTGATAGAAAACCTTGTAGGCCGCACCGTTTGTTGTGCCTGCTTTGGTTTTTACATCGCTGTTTACCGGCATTTCCGGTTCGTTGTTATCATCGCTTGAGCAATTGGATAATAAGAACAGAAAGCTCATTAAAAACAATATGTTCAACAGTTTACATTTTTTCATAATCTCATTTTTTACCGTTAAAAAATAATTGAAAAATAGAAAAACGAGCAATCAAAAAATAGCATAAAATCGCAAAAGTGGATTTAGATATTATTGTTCTTTTCAACGCTCCATTCTTCCTTTTCAGTTAATATTATATGACAAATGAAACAAGAAAATCAAAGCAAATTTGTCCAAATGAGTAAAGCGCAAAACTGAATGAGTGAGTAATCGTGTTCAACAAGGGAAGATTTAGATTATATATTGAATATTTACTATTTTTACCTGAAAAATAAACAGTTAGCCAATGCCATCTTTTTATAAGCTTATTCTTATTATTGCATTCAGTAGTCTTTCCTTGTCTGCCTTGGCACAGGAAAATAACCTTGATGTGCTTATAAATAGTTATACATCACAAAAGACATCTTCTACATCCAGCAGCGAACTGATTTCGGCATTGGAGAAAAATATACTTACTGATCCTGCCGGAGCTACTTCCAAAATAGATTGTCTTATATTGGTAGCTCAACGCAAAAATGATAACAGCACAACAGTAAGTCTTTCGCGTCTAAAAGGAGCATCATTATTCTATCAAGGAAAATTTGTAGAAGCGGAAAAAGTTACACAAAAGGCTTACGAATTGGCAAAAAAATACAATGTACAGTCGCAAATGCCCCGTATTCTGGCAACAAAAGGCAATGCGCAGATTATGCAATCGAAACTACCCGAAGCATTAGAAACACAGAACCAAGGACTGAAAATCGCAGAATCGCTCAAAGACGAGCCAACAATCCATTTGATAAAAAATAATCTTGTTGCTATTTATCTGCAAATGAATGATTTTGATCTTGCAAAACATCATCTGGAAGATAACATTCGCTTTTATAGCAAAATACCAGCTATGGCAAATGTTTTGGCTACAAACTATAATAATCTGGCACTGGTTTATGAGAAACAGAAAGACTACAAAAAGTCCAACGAACTTCTACACAAAGCATTGGCGCAAAATGGGGTCGAAGCGAATAAAACATTGCTCTCGCAGATATACAACAATCTGGGCAGTGGGTACAACAATCTGAACGAAAACGATTCTGCCTTTTATTATTTCAGCAAAGCGTACGAGGTAACGACAGAAACTAAAAACACAAAAAGTCAAGCCGTTAGTAAAATAGGTTTATCGGATTATTATTTCAAAACCAAGAATTACAGCGAAGCCGAAAAACTAGCCTCTGAAGCTTATGCCGCAGGGAAAGAATTAAAATCTATCGATGTGCAGAAAGAAAGTGCCGATCAGCTGATGAAAATTTACAATTACCTGCATCAACCTAACACAGCTCAAAAATATTATCAAATCAGCAAACTGTTGACAGATAGTATATCTAATCAGGATAATACCCGAAAGCTGACACGATTGCAAATGCAGTATGATTTTGATAAAAAAGAAGAGCAATACAAGCACCAGCAAATTGTACATAACCTGAATTTGCAGCAACAACTCTTGTTGAATGAGCTTAATCAAAACGAATTAGCCAAAACGCAACAAGAACAAAAATTACAATCAGCCGAACTGGAAAATCAAAAATTGCAAAATGCTGAAAATAGCCAAAAACTAAAAATAACGACACAGGAAAAAACATTGGCAGAGAATAAGAATAAAAGTCTGCAACAAGAGAATGAGTTGGCGACACTTAAGCTAAAACAATTCTGGCTGTACGGATTCATTGGACTACTCGTTGCCGGATTGCTGTTTTTTCTTTGGTGGAATAAAAACCGTTTGCAACAGCTGAAAACAGAAAATAAACTGAAAGAAAAAGAAGCTGAAGAACTACTTCAAAAAAATAAGGTAACAGAAAGCGAGCTGAAAGCTATTCGTTCGCAGATGAATCCGCATTTTATTTTTAATGTTCTTAATTCTATAGAGGCATATATTGTAGAGAGCGAACCCGAAATGGCGCGTTCACTGGTACAAAAATTTGCAAAGCTAAGCCGTATGATCTTGGAAAACTCGACACAGCCGCTTTCTACACTGGAAAGCGAATGGAAGGTCAACAAAATCTACACCGATATTGAGCATATTCGTTTTGGCAAACATTTCGATTACCGCTTTGAGGTCGAAAAAGGACTGGATCTACGTCAGTATCTCATTCCTCCAATGATGTTACAGCCCCTCATAGAAAATGCTATACTTCACGGTTTGCGATACGAACGGGAGCCGGGAGCATCTTTACTTGTTACGGCAACAGAAACCGACAAGCACATCGAAATAAAAGTGATAGATAACGGATCAGGATTGGGCAACGCTAAGTCGGAAACACCGGGATACAAAAAGAAATCATTTGGACTGTCCTCTATAAAAGACCGTATCGAGATTCTTAACAGCGATTATCCTGATATGCAAGCCTCGTTTGAAATTATTGACCGTGCCACTTTAGGGGAAAAAGGTTGTATTTCTTTGCTGCGTCTACCAAAAATTGAAGAAAGAAAGTAGGATTAAACGTTACGGAATATTAGAATGCGAAAGTTTACGCCAGTTTTTCAAGTAGCATTGCTTTTTTTGTAGAAGAAACTTCAATTTCTGCACCATTTGCAAGTTCCAAAACATCGCCTTTTCGGAATTTTACAACATATTCCAAATTGACAATCGCACTGCGGTTCACCCTAAAAAAACAGTCTTCTGAAAGTATCGTTTCATATTCTTTCAGCGTTTTCGAAACAATAATCTTATTTCCAGAAACGACATGGAAAACACTGTAATTGCTCATGGCTTCAACGGTGATAATATCGCTTTTTTTGATGTAATAAATTCCTTCGGCGGTAGCTAAAGACAGTCTCCCGCTGTCTTTCTTGTTGTTTTGCTGTATGTTAGCTTTTTTGCTGACTTTTTCTTCAAGCTTGTTGATGGCTGCTTCCAATTCTTCGGGATCAACAGGCTTCATCAGGTAATCCAACGCATCGTTGCGAAGAGCATCCAGTACATAGGCATCGTAAGCAGTTACGAAAATAACCTCAAAATTAAATTGCCCCAAGAGCTCCAAAAATTGAAAGCCGTTGATTTTGGGCATCTCAATATCCAGAAAAAGAACATCAATATCTAAATTTTTAATAATAGTCAAAGCTTTTTTGGGATCATTGAAAATGGCTACAACCTCTAATTTGTCTGAAAAATTTGCAAGCTTATGGTTTAAAAGAGAAGTTCCCTTTTCTTCATCGTCTAATATTATTGCCTTTATCATCATTGTGAAAATTATTTGTTCATACAAATTCCGAATGAAAAGTATTTCTTCAAAAATACGGTAAAATACACTTCAAAAATATTAAATTGAGTGTGCTGTCCTATAAAATGATTGAATGTGTATAATGAATAAGGGAAACGATAAATACTAATGTTCTGGACTAATGTAATGCAAAATCTGATATAGGGAAGCATTCCGGTAACGTTTCATTTGTTCGGCATCGGTTTCGAAACCTTCTTCTATGGCTTTCTTCAAGGGATTAAACAAAGCTTCCCATTTTCTACGGTCTTTGGGGACAGCTCCGGTAAACTGTTTAAATTCACGGATAAAATGGTTTTGATCAAAATAATCAAACTGGTGTACAATATCTGACCAACCTGCATTGGGATTTTCTCCCAAAAAATTTTGAACGGCAGTAAACCTGGCAACACGTCCGAATAATTTGGGGTTAACACCTATAATTTCCGTAAAATGGTTGGTTAGCCCAGAATGTGACATATCCACTTTTTTGCAAATTTCCTTTATCGGCACATTCCCAGATTTTTCTGTAATTTCCCAGCTGACTTTAATGATACGTTCGTCAGTTGTTTTTGACCGTTTTTGCAGTTCGGCAATCAGAAATTTTTCCAAAATCCGCATGCAGTACTCATCATCGTGCAAATGAGCTTCCAAATCGGGCAACAAATCTTTTAATGCCGGAAATAATTCGGTAGCATCTACGGTGATATTATGGAACTGTGATTGTTCTAGTCCAAAAACGGAGTAAGCTCCCCAAGGTAGAAAATCGATATTTATAATTCGGATGTTCTCATTAGATGTATAAAGCACGGATTTGGAATGCTGTCCTGCAAAAGCTATTCTGTAATTAACGGTATTGCCTGTGAAGTAATCTGTTACTGAAGGATTTTGGTTTAGAAACAAAGTAAGCGAGGTGGCATTATCAGGTAAAAATTTTGTTTTTGAAAGCTCGTTTACAGAAAGCTCTGCGTAGGCGAACATCAATATATAATTTTTAAGTAAAGTATCCGATTCGTAGAATTTGACCTGCATAATGTTCCATTTTTTTCATTTCAGACATGGTTTAAATTTATAAAAAATATTGTTTAAACCACTAGCATATGTGTTTTTTTTACCTTTATTATTCATACTATCTCAACCCTCTCCCTTTTTTCTTTTTCTTCTTCATTTGGCTTGCAAACTGTTCTTCTTCGTAGTCCTCGCCCTGTACATCGGGTAAAAAGCTTAACAATCCCAAATCGAAATTATGCGAATGTTCCTGTGAAATGAATTCAAAGAGGTCTTTTGTTGGAAGGCTGTCCAATTCATTTGTTTTGGAAACAGGGGTATCCTGTATCTTCAATTCGGGTTTATTTCCGTCGTTCCACCAATCGTTGAATACGTTTGCCGACAAGTTTCTGTCTAATTGTGAGCCGTTCCAAACGCTACGGCTTTCGTGGTCAATAAAGGTCATACCGTAAATTCGTCCTTCACTATTACGTCTTACAACTGTATTAATACCCTGCTCAGTCAACTGCTTTTTAAAATCTGTTTCGTTGCTTGTGGTATGTATGGCAAGCTCCACCGTATTTTTCAGAACAGACCTTACAGGAGTGGTTTTAATTTTCTCTTTAGACTGCTCAAAGTGTTTTTGAAGCTGTGCCACGCCTGCGTCTTTTCCGAATAGCGATGCTTTGAACGGATTACTTGCCTTGTTTCCGTTCTCGTCCAATGCCACATAGACCAATCCATTTACAGTTTGACCGTTACGTTCGCCTTTTACTTCTTCTACTGTAATGTTAAAAAGTGATAGCAAAGCATTGTAGCTTCCCATAGTTGAAAAGCTGTAATACTTTGGCAAATGCCGTACTATCGAAGCAATTTGGCTCTTTATATCTCCACGTTGATAATCAACAGGTTTGAAAACTTTATTGCCCTGTTTCTGCTCCTGCTTGGTCGCCTTATGCAAGTTATATTTAGTTTCCAAATCCCGGCAGATTGCCATTGAGCGTGGATGGTCGTAATCATCAGGGATTTTATTTCCGTCAATGCCTACGCAGGTTGAAACAATGTGTATATGTTTGCGGTCAATGTCAGTATGCTTGAAAACAATATAAGGCTGGTTCCCGTATCCCATACGTTCCATATATTCCTGTGCCATTTCCGTAAATTGTTCATCGCTGACCTTATCCGCAGGATCTGGGTTCAGCGATATATGACGTACCGTCTTTTCAGTTTTAATATTTGCAGACAGATACGGCTCAAAGCATTTATTAAAATAGGCTACAGAATACCTACCGTCCACCGTATCAGGTATCTTATTCAGTAATAAAACAGCTCCGTTTTCCCTGTCAACTTTCTGCTGATTGTACAAAATCGCTCCGTACATATTGCTTCCCTTTCCAATTTTTGCAATCATAACTTTACTCTTTTTTCAGATACTTATCTTCAAATTCCTGTGTCAAACGGATAACTTCTTTAGTGACTTGTACCAATTCTATCGTTTCTTTTTCCAATTTAAAAAGGTATGTTCCTGCTTTTTTCTCCGAAAAATTGCGGTATAATATCTTCACAATCTGATTGTAATTTGTTCCGATTGATCGGAACTGGCTAAAAAATCGGGTCAACTTTTCGTGATATTCGATAGCATCCATATCAATTTTGACGGTTTTTACCGTCTTCTGAAAGATACAGGCGGTAATAAAATGGGCGATTACTTTCATATCTGATTGGTCAAAGAGGGCAAGAAATTTGGCATTGTCCTCTGCATTCAGGTTGATGGAATACCGATTGACCGCAGGGTCAATCTTTGGTTTCCTTCCTGATTTCTTAATCTGTTTTCTGTTTTTCTCTTCCATAATAATCCAATTTTAATTTTAAACAAACGAGCGACTTCGGAGCCGTTTCCAGCCCCCTGCAAGGGCAAGTGCTCTTGAGGTGCGGAAATTTATTTCGAGGACCTCAAGAGATAACTTGCTCTGAACAGGAGTTCAGAAAAATCCCTTTTGCAAACGGATTGGAGTTAGCCGAAAAAGCTAATCGCTTTCGTTACAAAGTTCGATAAGACTATTTGAATAACAACAACTTACAATCACGCCAAACAAAGCCAATAAACGCCAAATACTGCCACCTTTATGGGGATTGGAATTGCTTTTATTTCCTTTGTAACTGGTTAACTGGCTGATTGGTTATAACCTTAACTATGTAGCCAATCTGCATAAATCCCGACAGCAAATCTGCGTGATTGAATGCAGACGAATTACAGATTTTTGAGTTAATGAACTAGCCAATTAAGGGTATGCAGGTGCATAGGTAGATAGGTTGTTACATAGGTGCAATCGTACATACAACTGACTGCTTAGCTAGCCAAACAGCTAATTTGAGATAATATTAAAATTTAGAGATATGATAGACGAAGAAAACAAAAATCAGCAACCCGAAAAAAAAGGATTTTTCTATTGAAAATTTCCTAATTGATGAAAAGAAACAACCTTTGATAGAACAACAAGGAGCAACACATCGGGAAGGCTTTGCAAAACCCGAAGTTGATGAGGAAGCTATTATGCGTGTAATGGCAGGAGAAGAACCCGAGGAAATAGCAATAGAAACGGAACAAACTAAACCGTCAGCGAACAGTACGAAAAAAAGTACCTCCAAGCCAAAGAAGCTGACCAAACAGGACTACTGCGGACAGTTCTTTAAAATTCCGAACAGTACTGCAAGTAGGGGTAAATCGGTGTATGTACGGCAGGAACACCATGAAACATTTAACAGGCTTACCAATATTATGGGCGTCGACAAACTGACGATTTATGCCTATCTGGACAACATTATCGAGTACCACTTTCAGGAGTTCGGGGAGTTAATTAGCGAAATCTATAATGAGAAGCACAAGCCGTTGTTTTGATAGCAGTGCATTGTTGGTAGGTAGTGCGTTTCTTCCTCTTAAAATTGTTACCAAAAGAAAAAAACAGAAAAAAAAGAAAGCCATTTAATCAACGGATTTAAACCAACGAAGCACTATAAGTCCCAAAGGGTGGCGAAGCCATTATGCGTGCGGAGTTGGTGTAATCCGTTAACTTTGCTACCTTTTTATTCTTTTATAAAATGTTTTTACTTTCTTTAGTTATTATTGGAATTACCTTTATGTAAATCAATTCAAAGAAAATTTCAACAATTGTCTGTGTCACAATAACAATAGCAACTAATTGGTTTTCAGGTGCGGGTAATGCAAGTGCCAAAGGCAATACTACCAATGAATTTCTTGTGCTTGTAGAAAACGAAATGGCTCTCGAACTTTGAACATCAACTTTAAACAATTGTGCTGATATCTTTCCAATAAATGGAGCGATAATCGCAAATACGATATAAACAGGAAGTACCTTTAAAATAGGCTCGGGATTATTATACAACACGCCAATTTGTGAAGCAATAACCACAAAGAAAGTCAAAGCCATAAATGGAACAGGCAACCAGCCCGAAAAATCCAAAATCGCTTTTCCAACGTTATTATCAGATTTGGATACCATCTGCGTAATAATAGAAAATAAAAACGGAATGACGATTAAATAAAGAAATGCTTTTACGAACGGTGTTACTTCAATGATACTTATAGTTTCTTTTCCTAGAAAAATCCATAAATACAAAGGCAGTAATAACATTTGAAAAATGAACAATAACGGTGTAGAAGCTAAAACCGCTTTCGAATTACCTTTTCCCAAGTGCGAAAAAACAATGACATAATCAATACAAGGAGTTAGTAAAACCAAAGCTACTCCAAGTGTGATGATTGGTGTTGTTGGAAAAATGTTTATCAATATCCAAACTAATAGAGGAATTAAAACAAAGTTACCAAACAATAGAGCTTTAAAAAATGAACGATTTTTTAGAGCCTGTTTCAATTCCAAAAAAGGAATTTGGCAAAACATACTGTAAAGTAAAATCCCGATGATCGGCTCAATAGTTTTTTCGAGTATATTGCTGTCATTCCAGTTTAAACCCACAAAAACACTAATTAGTAGGGTAATAATGTATATCCCGATTTGTCTTTCTTCAAGCCTATCTTTTTTTATCATTCAAAATTAAAGTTATGTTTTTTATTTCCCCAAATACCTGCAATCAATTCAACCTGAATTTTACTTCGTTTTTATAAATAGATACTCACAAAGGTAAAAATTCTGTAACACTATTGGCAATTGAACGCCAAACGCTACCTCTGACAGCAACATTGGAATAACCTATGTAAATAGCTTTTATTTTCGAGGTTTAAATGATGCAGATATGGAAATAACAGTTTTAGACATTCAGATTTTAAAAGCATTGCATAGGGAAGTAAAGGAAGTTTCCAATCTAATTGCGGAAATGACCGCACCCTACAAAGCATTGCAACAGGCAACAAAATGGCTCGACCAACAGGAAGCCTGTCAACTACTGAACATTAGCAAAAGAACTTTGCAGACGTACAGGGCAAAGGGCATTCTTGGGGCAACGCAAATCAATCGGAAAACATATTTCAGATTATCCGAAGTGGAATTATTTATGCAGGGAGAGCGACCGTTAAAAAAGCAAAAGAAATGAAACAGATTGGAAATTCAAACGAGGATATGCTTGCTTTGCTCGAAGCTGTGGTAGGCATCAAGAATGAACTGCTGTATATCAGGGAATATTTCCACCCACTTTTAAAAGGGGAAATCTACCTGTCAGGCGAACAGGTCTGCGAGATGTTGCATATCAGCAAACGGACGTTGCAACAGTACAGAGATGACGGACTGATACCTTTTATCAAGCTCGAACGGAAAATTCTTTTTCGAGAAAGTGATATTATCAAGGTGTTGGAAGATAACTATCAGCGTTAGCTGACTGTCTGAAACTGTGAACGTATCATCAATTAAAGAAACAGCCCACTGCTTAAAGCGATGGGCTGTTTTAAATTATATAACTTACTTTATTAATGTTAAATCAAACGTTTATTATTTCTTTAAGCCTTGTCGATATATTTTTCCAATTTGTGTCAAGATTAACAGTCCGTATCTGAATTTTATGATTGTCATATTTAAAATCTAAATCATAATCTCTCTCAATAGTTGGATATAAAAGTATTCCAGTTGCCATATTAGTTTTTTCACTACCATCCTGCTGATTTAATAAATAACTAAATAGCTGATATAGGTTAGATGACCTAATTCTCTCTTTGTCGTAATTGACAGTCATTGTCTCTTTGTAATATTTAGCATCAATAATTATCTTTTTTTCTTCATTTTCCAATGAAATATCAGTTTCCATTTGAGGTAGATACTGATGACTTTCGATATCATCTTCTTGAAATTGCCATTTAATTATTTCTTTTTTAACAGTGTTAAATTTTCTCTGCTCAATACGATAAAAATTTCTAATAAACGCTTCAAACAACTGATTCATTTTCTTTTCATCCTTTGTAAAGTCAGAAAATTTGTATTTCCCTTTTTCTTCTGATGGGAATGTACTTTGAAAAATAAGATGACATACATTCATCACAAAACCATAAAAACGATTATTTCTGTTTAATTTGACTTGTTTAAAGTGACTTGCTTTGATTTCAATTAAGTCAACTCCGAGTAACATTGTTTGCAATTTTGCTAATTCCATTTTTAGGAAAGGGTCAATGCCTTTTGTTCTCGTGAGCCTATTAATTGTTGAAACCAAAATTTGATTTGTGATAATATTGGCAGAGAAATCATCATAAGTACAAACAGTTTTTTGTTTGAAAAGTAAATTTCTCTTGAGAGTCTGACTGATTTCAATTTTGCCTTTAACCCCTGAAATTTCTTCTTGGTGGTCTATATAACTTTTATCGATTCCTCTTTTGAGTAAAAGCTTTGAAGAGGTAATTAGTACCTTAGCAAATAAATCGAGTAATTCTGTTTTGTCATCTATAGAAACATAAACACGTTCTTTTTCGTCTAACTTGTTCCAAGCATAGCAAAGCAAAAAGTATATATTTTCGATTGGGATTGCCATTTTTTACCTTGAAAGCTGTTTTAATATATCAGAAACTTTTGAAAGGTCGTCAAACCAAATCTCTTCCAGCAACGGCTTTAGTTCATAATTTAATATGTCCGACCACCACTGATTTTCATTTCTATCATTTGAGTATGTACAAAAATAGCTATGTCCAATTTGAAAGCCTTCTCCAAGGTTAACATCTTCTTTTATTTTGATATTTAATTTTGAAATTGAAGTGCATATGTGTTCAATAATTCCTTCTGACAAACCTTTGTCACTTAAAAACGAGCGAAAATTTAGACCATAATCAGGCTGTAATGAAACAAAAGCAAATCTTCTTCTCAAAGCATAATCTACTATTGCAAGAGAACGGTCAGCTGTATTCATTGTACCAATTATATACAGATTTTCTGGAACATAAAATCGGTCTTCTTCATCTTCTGAATATGTAAGTTTTAATGCAAATTTTTCATCTCTTTTATCAGCTTCAATTAACATCAATAACTCGCCAAATATTTTACTTAAGTTACCTCTATTGATTTCATCAATTATGAAAAAGAAAGGACGGTCAGGATGAGCCAACGCTCTTTGACAAAATGAGTAAAAAATACCATCTCGTAAATCAAACCCTCCTTTTTGGGTAGGGCGTAGACCTTGTATAAAATCCTCATAACTATAAGATTGATGAAATTGAACCATTTCAATATTAGTATCTTTTATCTCTTGCATAATTTCATAAGCAAGTTTTCTAGCGATAAAAGTCTTTCCTACACCTGGAGGACCTTGTAGAATTATATTTTTCTTCCGCTTTAATAATGAAACTGTATTCGAGAAATCTTCTTCACTGATAAATGGCTTGTCTGCATCTTCAGAAAATTTGTAACTCTTGATGTTTTCAGACTGAAGGAGTTTTTCTGTGATAATATTTTTATTATCAATAATCTCTCTTATAATTTCATATTCTTCCTCTGTCAGCTTGAATAAACTTCCTTGGTTATTTATAAAGACTTCACATTCTTGAAGCGAGGGATTGTTTTTCAAATCATTCCAATGAATAGGAATTTCTAATTTTTCAATCAGTTCAAACTCAATTTCTTCTCCTTTGACTGTATTATGAATTCCTTGTGTAATTTCATAGATAGCTTTTATTTGCTTAGTAGGAGTACTTTCATACCCAATCATTAAATCACCTCTTTTGGTAGCTTCGAAATGTTTGTAGATTCTTCTTTTGTTTCCTTTTTCATTATGGGTGGTATAGGTCTGTTTCTCCCCAACATTATGTTTACTAATTGACCAAATTTTTGGATTTGCATTTAACCACCAATAATTTATGTCGTCATCTGGTTCGTGAGTAGTATCTTGTGGTAATTCAATATCTCTATTCTCTTTAACTTGCAATGTTCTGTTCAATAAGCTCTGAAACTTGTCTTCGGGTATGATTAATTCTTCTGTAAGATTAAATTTTTCAAAAGTCTCTATAAATATTTTCCACTCGTTTGAATAGAAAGAGTTAATTGTTTTTATGAAATCTGTTTCAGGATAATGCTTATAGTAATTGCCTTTGCCCTTTTGTTCGAATCCTCCTATTTTCTCAATTATTTCTTCATAAGCTTGTATGATTTGTGTGTCTTTTTCTGATTGAAATGCTAACTCAAGATAGGCATTGGGATTTTCAATATCCCAAAAATTAAATACCAAACCTGCTTGTCTAGTTTTGTTTTTCCAATCGCCTTTATTTACCAAACCGAGAAAAATGTAATGACTTCCTTGAAACCAATATCCTTTTCTAAGTCTTTCACTATCTTTTTTTCTAAGCCAAAAAGTTAGGTCAAGATATTTTTCTTCTTTGAGTTTCAGTAAATGTTGAAGGATTTTATCGCTCCAATTTATTATCAGTTCTTCTTGTGTCATACTTTCTTTTTTACTCCTGATTTCGGCATCTTCTTTACTGTTTGTATAACCCCGAAACTGGTCAATATTTATACTATTTTAACTTTTCGTAGATATTATTTTATCAATGCCTAAATTACAAAAAAAGCCAATGCAGTTAACATTGACTTTTGTACATCAGAATTATAAATCACTGTTCAGAGTTGCGAAACAAATGACTTTTCCATACCCTTAAATTTATGGGAAACCTTTTGCATATCCTTTCCGACTTTCTCATTAAGTATCTTGGCGTAAATTTGTGTGGTGGCAATGTTCTTATGTCCCAACATCTTGCTCAAACTTTCGAGCGGAACGCCCTCACTCAAAAACAATGTGGCAAATGTATGGCGTGCTAAATGAAAGGTTACTTTCTTTTCTTTAAGGCAATCAATCAATTGAGATATTCTTTTTAAGCTGTCGTTACAAACCGTATTTGATGGTACAGGAAATGCCTTTCCGTCTTTTGAAAATCCAGCATATTTTTCGATAATCATTTTGGGAATATCCAACAGCATCACATTTGACGATGTGGCTGTTTTTTTCCTACGTATGATAATCCACTGGTTACCGTCAAAGAAATCCTGAATATTGCTGTTTCTAAGCCCTTTCATATCTGAATAGGAAAGACCAGTAAAGCAACTGAAAACAAACAGGTCTTTAACCAATTCGTCTTTCTTTTTCTCGCAGTTTAACATTACAAGCTGTTCCAACTCGTTCCGCAACAGATAACCTCTGTCTTTGTCCTTTTTGGTATTCTTGTACTCGCTGAACGGATTGAAAGCAAGATGCTTTCTACTCATTGCCAAACGGCAAAGCGTGGTAAAGCCAATCATATACAGCCAAATGGTGTTATGTGTCAAGCTTTGGTCATCACGCAGGTAGTAATCAAAGTCCTGTACAAAATCAGGAGTAAGGTCGTTAAAAGACACATCGGAGTAACCGTATTTTGTAAGTACAAAATTGCGAAGATGTCTTAATAGTGTTTTATACTTACTTCGTGTTCCATTTACCCGAAGTCCGCTATTGACCTTTTTCTCATAGTCGGAAAGAAACTGTTCATAGAACTTGAAAAAGGTCATTTCTCCGCTTTCCATACCGAGGATGGCATTTTTAAGTTTAGTACTGTTTACAGCCCCCTCGTTCTTCAGAATTTTGGAATAGCATTCCTCAATACTCAAACGGATTTTATCAAGCTTGCTGTTCACATCTTGGGCTTCTCGGCTTTTTCCTAAAACCCTTCCATACTTCAAATCCCAATTTGATGCAGAAATATCCAGCTTTGTACTGAATGCAGACTGTTTGCCGTTTACGGTAATCCTGCACATAACCGTAACTTTTCCGTTCTTCTTCGGGGCATTCTTTTTAAGGTAGAAAAGAACCTTAAACGTTGATTTTTTTGTCGTTTCCATACTCACAATTCTTAATGATAAAATTAAACCTATGTGAGCTACGGAACAATACGAAAAACTATGCAGAAGACTGAATTACAGCATTTTAAAGCGATTATTTCTAATGCTTAAAAGTAACGTTTTAGTAACCTTACTTTTGCCTAACCTCGCTTTTTTCTGCTTTTTACCTCATTACCAAAAAATTAAAAAACGATTGTAAAGCCTTTATTTACAACCGTTTTCCCTGTTATTAATCTTTGATGTATTTTTACTGAAAATTTATTTTAAATAAGAGTCAGGATTTTTTTTGAATTCTTCTTTGCACATCGGACCACAAAAACCATATACTTCGCCTTTATACGTTAAAGTATCGCTAAGATGTTCCGCTGTTTTCATATTACAAATAGGATCTTCAGCGTTGGCCACTTGGATATTTATTTTATTCCCAGTTTCCATTTCAGTAACTTGCTTTACTTCAAGATTTTTCTCTTTGTTGCAAGCGACTAAAGAAACTGCAAAAAGGATAAATGCCAGGTTTTTCATGATGTTTATTTTTAATAAAATTATATTCTAAAATAGTCGAGATAGAACTCTTTCTGAGCCTTATCTAACAAAACTACTAAAGAAAATTGTGATAAAGCCATTTCTAAAGCTGAAACTTATCATTCGTTGGCTCTGACCAAAATCGCTACCAAACCCTGCAAAATACGTTGGGCAACAAAATTCATAAAATCTGTACGCTCTAGATGTGGTAAATATAAATGCCCAACTTCCTCCATATTTCCCACCCGAATCGCATAATAAACTGTGCCAACATCTTTGCCATCTTCACCTTTGTTAGGACCTGCAACACCAGTGGTTGACAGACAAATATCGGTCCCGAAAAGTTGTTGTCCGCCACGCGCCATTTCCAAAGCGACTTCTTCGCTTACCACGGTGTGTTTTGCCAGACTTTCTTTTGAAACCTTTAAAATAGTCACTTTCTTTTGTGTGGCGTAGGTTACAATTCCGCCAAGAAAATAATTGGAACTTCCGGAAACCGAAGTTATTAATTTAGAAATTTCACCGCCTGTACAACTTTCGGCTGTGGAAATACTAAGTTTTTTCTCGGTAAGAATTTCACCTAGAATTTTCTCAATTTTATCTTCGTAAGTCGCTATAACATGATCATCGATAATTTTTAAAAGCACTTGAATTTGATGTTCAACTTCTTTTTCTAAAATAGATTTATCTTTTCCTGATGCTGTAATTCTCAGCTTAACACGATTTCCGATTGGTAAATAGGATAAAGAAATATGAGTTGGAAGTTGATCTTCCCAATCTGAAATGCGCTCCGCCAAAATACTTTCTGGAATATTAACCACAGAAACAATACGAGTTAAAATAGAATCCATTTCAAAGCTTTCTTTTAAATAAGGAATAATTTTATCCTTAATTAAAGGTTTGACTTCGTAAGGCACGCCTGGTAAAGAAAACACCAATTTCCCGTTATCATCAATCATTTGGCAAGGTGCTGTGCCATATTCATTTTGAAAAACCTTAGCTTTCGATAAAACTTCTGCTTGAGAAACATTCAATTCTAATAAATGTTGACGCTTTCTTTTTTGGAGATATTTCGATAAATGTTGGTAGGTTTCTTCGTCTAAAACAAGATTATCATTAAAAAACTCAGCGAAAGCCTTTTTTGTTTTATCATCACGCGTTGGGCCTAAACCGCCGGTTGCAATTACCAAATCGGCCGTTTCCAAGGCTGTTTTTAAGCAAGATTTTATGGATTCGAGTTCATCGGAAATCGTAAAAATTTGTTTTACAGAAATGCCGATAGATTTTAGCTCTCTTGCGATGAAGTTAGAGTTGGTATCTATGGTATTTCCAGATAAAATTTCGTCACCGATGGTGATAAGAATTGCGTTTTTCATAAGGTTTTATTTTAAACCGTTTTGTTTTAAAAAAGAAAAAGCAAACTTACATGATACAGGTTTTACTTTTCTACAAATTTTTACTTGAGGATAAAAATAAAAAAAAGCATCCGTAACACAAGTGCTACAGATGCTTTCTTACTAACTAAAATTTTTTTAATCTTAATCGACAATTTCATATTCGATTGGGAGATGTCCTATTGACAAATTTCCAATCTCAGCAAAAGCGGCTTTTGACATATCAAAAGCTCTAGATTTTGTAAAAGGTCCTCTATCATTAATTCTCACTACGACACTTTTACCATTACGAAGATTCGTAATTTTCACTTTTGTCCCAAAAGGGATACTTCTGTTAGCTGCTGTAAAGGCATCGTTATCGAAAATCTCACCGCTAGCTGTTTTTCTACCTTCAAACTTATCGTGGTAGTACGATGCAAAACTTGTTTTGGCATCTGTGGCATCACTCTTGTAAGTGAAAGAGTAAATACCAAGTGTTGAAATCATCATTATGATTACGAGAATGAATCTTTTCATCATTTTTGAATTTTTTAATTGTTTTGACTCCGCAAAGTTATCCCGAAAAGCTTCGAGAGGAAAAACTTAGCACCAGCAAGTCTTAAAATTATCTTAAAATTAAATTAACATCAGCTGTAAGTCTTTTATTTACAGCAGTTTTCAGAGTTTGTTAAAAAACGTTAATTTTAATCTTATTTTCTTAAAATTTTAAAACAATTAGAGCTATTACCAAAACACAAAAACCTCTTAAATAATTGATTTTTAGCACATTTTAATATTCAAAGCATAAATGTCAATTTTGACTATTCATTAATTTAAATTGGTTTTTATAAAAAATTTGATATTTTAAAAGGACGAAACTATTACGGATATCATAAATATCTATAAAGAATCACAAGAATATATTAAAATATTAAAATTAAAAAGCAATAAAAAATCAAAACAAACTGACAATCAATCATTTAAACTAAAACAGATGAAATTTTAAGAAAAATAAGATTTTGCGTAAAAAAAGCCCTGAAAATATCAGAGCTTAAATTTTATAATCGATGTTAATTTTAAATCAATTCACCATACAAATCGAATTCTTCTGCAGAAGTAATCTTCACATTTGCAAAATCGCCAATCGAAATATAGGTATCTACAGCAGAAACCAAAACTGTATTATCAACGTCCGGCGAATCGAACTCCGTTCTACCAACGAAATAATTACCTTCTTTGCGATCAAAAATACATTTATAAACCTTTCCGATACGTTCTTGATTTTTCTCCCAAGATATTTGCGATTGCAACTCCATAATCTCTTCTACACGGGCTTCTTTAACTTCCTGAGGAACATCATCTTCCAAAACATGTGCTGTTGTATTTTCTTCATGCGAATAGGTGAAACATCCCAATCGGTCAAACCTTTGCTCGCGCACCCAATCTTTTAATTCTAGGAAGCGCTCTTCGGTTTCGCCAGGATAGCCAACAATCAAGGTTGTACGAATAGCCATATCTGGAACTTTCTCACGGAATTTAGCCAAAAGCGCATCGGTCTTTTCGTGTGTTGTTCCACGCTTCATAGATTTCAACAAATCCGAATTGATGTGTTGCAACGGAATGTCGATATAGTTACAAACTTTCGGTTCTTCACGAATAATGTCCAAAACATCTTCTGGAAATCCTGATGGAAACGCATAATGAAGTCGAATCCAATCGATACCATCAATTTTAACCAATTCTTTCAGCAAATCGCCTAATGCGCGTCTTTTATAGATATCCAACCCGTAATAGGTAAGATCTTGTGCGATTAAAATCAATTCCTTAGTTCCTTTCTTGGCTAATTTTGAAGCTTCTTCCACCAATTTTTCGATGGGCGTGGAAATGTGTCCGCCACGCATCAAAGGAATGGCGCAAAAGGAACATGGTCTATCGCAACCTTCGGATATTTTAAGATAGGCATAGTGTTTTGGTGTTGTTGTAAGACGTTCTCCAACCAATTCGTGCTTATAATCGGCGCCAAGATGTTTTAATAAAATAGGCAAATCGCGGGTTCCGAAATATTGGTCAACATCAGGAATTTCACGAATCAAGTCAGGCTTATAGCGCTCCGACAAACATCCCGTTACGAAAACCTGTTCTACTTCGCCTCTACTTTTGGCCTCGACAAAATCTAGAATTGTATTAATCGACTCTTCTTTAGCATTATCGATAAAACCACAAGTGTTGATCACCACAATATCGCCGCGATCTTCGTGTACGACTTCTTTACCATTGGCTTGTAGTTGGCCCATTAACACTTCGGAGTCGTAGACATTCTTGGAACATCCAAGCGTTACTATATTAATTTTCTTTTTACCTGTTGATTTTGTACGCATTATTATATAATAGATAATTTATAAATATTGATGTTTCGCGATTCCTCACAATGCTCAGAATGCCAATTTGCAAATTTAGGAATAAAAAAAGAACCAAATTTTGGTTCTTTAATATTTATAAAAATTGTTCTTCTTTAAAACTTGGTGAGTGTTTGTCTTTATCCGACAAAATAGCGTCTTCTAAAGGGATTTGCCAATCGATTCCCACATCTGGATCGTTCCACGCAATTGCGCCTTCGGCTTCTTTATTATAAAAATTATCGCATTTATAAGAAAAGACTGCGGTTTCACTTAGTACCGAAAAGCCATGCCCAAAACCTCTTGGAACATAAAGTTGACGTTTGTTTTCTGCGCTTAGTTCTATCCCAAACCATTGTCCATAAGTTTCGGAATCTTTTCTGAGATCTACCGCGACATCAAAAACGCGACCTTCTAAGCAAGATACAAGTTTGGCTTGTGCATGTTCTCCTTTTTGCAAATGAACACCACGGACAACGCCATAAGAAGATTTAGAAATATTATCCTGAACAAAATGACCGTTAAGACCCGTTAGTTCTTCAAATTTTTTCTCATTGAATTTTTCGTAAAAATAGCCTCTTTCATCTTCGAAAATGCTTGGCTCAATAATATAGCAATCTTTAAGCGGTGTTTCTTTTAGTTTCATAAAAATATCAATGGTTTATTAGTCTTTAACAATCGCGGAGAAGGTATCAAAAATAATTTTTATATCTTTAAAAACATTGTTATCTTCAATATAATCTAAGTTGATCGTAAGCTTTTCGGGCATAATAACATCTATATAAGTTTGTTCTGGGTTTTGGCTTTTCGCCAACAATTCGCTTTCGTTTCTGTATTTAATTGACGCATTATCGGTAATCCCAGGCCTAACAGAAAGAACTTTTTTTTGTTCTTCGTTATAAAGCTTTGTGTATTTTTCAACTTCTGGACGTGGCCCTACGAAAGACATGTCTCCTAGAAGCACGTTAAACAATTGTGGTAATTCATCAAGTTTATATTTTCTTAGAAAATATCCCACTTTGGTCACGCGTGGATCACGGTCTCCTACTGTTAATGCTCCTTTTGAAAATGAATCTGGTCGCATAGTTCGAAACTTAAGAACATCAAAAGGAACAGAATTTCTACCAATTCTTTTTTGACGATAAATAACGCCACCTTTACTATCTAAGCTGATTGCTATAGCAATAATTATATAAACAGGTATAAGTACGATAATACCTATAAGCGACAAAACAATATCAAAAAATCTTTTCATTAAACTACTTTTTGATAAGCTTCTTCTATAACATTACAAATATAATCGACATCAGTATCTGAGAGCTGTGGATAAATTGGTAAAGAAATTTCTCTAGAATAATTATCGTATGCTACAGGATAGTTGGCAATATTATAGCCTAAATTTTTAAATAATGTCAACATTGGCATTGGAATAAAATGCACATTCACAGATACGCCATTATTAGAAATATATTCTATCATTTGGTCACGTTGTTCTTCAGAAATATTATTAATTCTGAGTGCATATAAATGATAACAAGACGTTCGGCTGTCATCTTTTATGATTGGAAGTTGTGACCAATGCTTTTGTGAAAAATATTGATGATAACGCTCTGCAACACGCTTTCTTTCTTCCATTAACTGTGAAGAATATTTTCTAATTTGTGCTAGACCAATGGCCGCACAAACATCAGGCATATTCACTTTCAAGCCTTGAAAAACAATATCATATTTCCAACTACTTCCACCGCCTTGAGATTTTGTAAACGCATCTTTTGTTTGACCATTTAAAGTCCAAAGACGCATGGTTGCATACTCTTCATCATTATTAAACGGTTCTGGAAGGTTAATACAAATTGCACCTCCTTCAGAAGTTGTAATATTTTTCACGGCATGAAATGAGAAAATTGTAATATCTGCCCAAACGCCCGTTTCCTTATGTTTGTACATTGCCCCCACTGAATGAGCGGCATCAGAAAGTACTAGCATTCGTCCAAGTTTTTTTTGGTTTTCGGAGTTTGCTACAAATTTACTTTTAACCGATTCGTCATTTACAATATCGTTTATAGCATCATAATCACATGGTAAACCAGCTATATCCACTGGCATTATCACTTTTGTCTTATCTGTTATTGCTAATCTTACTTTTTCTGGATCAATAGTGAA